>JAKBMB010000019.1 GCA_021831785.1 Deltaproteobacteria bacterium
CTGTCAAATGGCGGAGGGGGTGGGATTCGAACCCACGAAGGACTCATCGCCCTTGCCGGTTTTCAAGACCGGTGCCTTCAACCGCTCGGCCACCCCTCCACGCCTCATCAGTCAAACACTTACAGTATCACTGGCTTCTACGCGACGATTCGAGTGCCCACTTATTGCCCACTTTTCCCCGGTTTCCGCCGCAGTGCCCATTTTATCCAGGATGATCTGCTTCAGCCGGCCGCCGACCGCTATCTGCCAGTTGCGCTTGCCGAGAACCGGATCAGCGTAACGCTCGTCCCATTCCTGCCGCGCTTTAAGATAGACCGTGCCTTCCATACCGGTGCCTCGTTACCGAACTTCGAGCACGCATTGTGAAATTCGTGCTCGCAGGATTCACGAGGTGAGCAAAACGCTTGCCAGAGAGGCGGGGAACGATACTGCAGATGGGCACCCTAGGATTCGGCGGCGTCCGGCGTCATCGGACTTGATGTGATCTAAGATGACGACGATGGGTCGTTTCGGTACGCCGGTCACGATCTTCCAAAGCGTCAGATCGCCTCGAACGACATTGGCGATTCGTGGCGCCGGCCGGTAAGCTCTCTGGATGGAATCAGTCTTACGCGGAAGCTGTCTCTGCGGAGCGGCCACGTACCGGGTGTCGGACCCCTTCTGAGCTTTGTGCACTGTCACTGCTCGCGCTGTCGCAAGGTGACAGGCAGTGCGCACGCTTCGAACCTGCGCGTTACGCCCGATCAATTTTCGTGGACTTCGGGGCAGGAACTGACGGTCCGGTTTGATCTGCCCGAGGCGCAGAGCTTCGCGACTACTTTCTGCTCGCGCTGCGGCTCACCGCTGCCGCATCTAACGCGCAGCGGACGGAGCGTCATAGTGCCCGCTGGGTCGCTCGATACCGAGCCATCCTGTCAACCGGAGTGCCACGCTTACTGGGACTCGCGATCAAGCTGGACTTGTGGCGAAGAGGAATTGCCTCGCCTCTCCAGAGCCGCAGCCTAGCGTTCGCGAATCAGAACGTCCGGCGTAGCTGTGCGGACAGCTTGGATGAGCACGCTGCAGAGTTTGTCAGGAGTGTCGGCCCTTACGGGAGTCCTTGGATCGAGTCGACGCAACGTAGCAAGCAGTAAGCTAGCGGCGAATACCCAGAAGTGGTTGTGTCTTGGCGCCTCGATCTGGCCGATAAGCGCTTCAAATCGATCGGCGAACGGCGGATAGTCTTCGGTTTCCGCGCGTGCTTCGGTCAAAGTTGCCTCCTAAACAAAGAAGGCTCCGAGCGCTATCGCCATTGCTCGTTTCATCAGAATCAGGTCGGCCGACCAGGATGTCGTCTTCGCGTACGAGTCGATCTTCGCGAGCAGGAAGTCTCGCGCGAACACATCGCAGGCAATCTCCTCATCGGGACGGCGCGGCGGCGCGTTCTTGTCTTTCGCGAACATCACGTGCTGAACTTCATGCAAAAAACCGTACGCAGTCGCCATAATCGCCAGATCGAAGACGGCCTTTTGCTCAGCGCTCAAGGAGGAGCGATCGGCCATGGGATCCGGGAGGTCAAGGGGCCACGCGACATCGTCTGCGGACTGCGCGGCTACGGCATTACGCACAACGTAGAGGAGTCCTTCGAATGACGCCCGAGCTTTCTCCAAGCCTTGATCCCTCTGCATCATCTCCAAGTCGATGGAACATCCAGTAGCGAGGGCAAGCAATACATGTGGGCTGTAGCAGACGAACATCCGCCAGGCCGAATGAGCAAGGACCCAAAGAATGCGCATCGTCTTGTTATCGAACTCGATTACCTTGCCACGCGATCTGAAGCCAATCTTCAGCGAATCGGAAACGACAGCGAACTGTAGATCGTATTTCGCCCAGATCTCCCGGAGTTCGGCTGCCCGTTCTGGAACACTGTCGACGATTACACGCTCGGCAATGGCTTGATCCACAGGCCGGAAATTGAAACCAGGCGTCTTCATTTTAGTTTGAGAATTGTCGCTGATCTCATCGGATGCATGAGCAGCACGGGGCACCGCTGATACGCCGATACTGATTGCAGTGGCAATAAATCACGTCAGACGCGCGATCCATCTTGTATCCGACCGCGCGCACAGGCACCCGCCGTTGAACGGCCCGTCCATCATCGCGTTGGGTTCCTTCACAACCGAGGCGTCGCTTTTATCGTGGCGCTAGCGCGCGGGTAACGGCCTCTGGCTCGCGCGCAATCACGGTCAGAAAAATGCGCGCCGTTCGGTCTGGCGTCCTGCGATGTTGTTCCCAATCCTGCACGGCGTCGATGGCGAACCCGAATCGCCGGGAAAATTCCGATTGGGAGCACTTCAGCTTTTTCCTCAGCGCCTTGACATCGACTTCATCCGGCACATGCACAACGAAGCCATCGGTGACCTCACCCCGCGCGAACGCGCGAGCTTCCTTGGCCGCCTTGATGAGCCTCATTCCAATCTTAGACACGATGCTTCACTCCCTTCCTGTACTCTCGAACGATATCCCCCAAAATGCCCTTCAACTCGTTCCTTTCCGCTTTGCTCAGGTTCGCTTTATCTCCCTTGGAATAGACAGCCAACAAAAACACCGGCACGTCTTTGCCGGAATAAAATGTGATCACGCGATACCCACCGCTCTTTCCTTTACCGCGACCCGCAACACGGACCTTGCGGGCGCCGCCAGTGCCGTTGATTTCATCACCAACTTCCGGGTGGTTGGCGATCGTCTCAATCACTGAATCCCTGTCGCCTTCCGTTAGGCCGGCGGCCTTGGCGTCAGCGAGATAGGACGGTGTCTCGACGACGGTGTGCATTCTCGACTCTATACGGCAATGCCGTAGATGTCAAGCGAATGGCCGGAGGGAATCAGTGCCCACTTCCGGATTTATCCACAGGATCTGAGACGATCGCGACCGACAGAAAACCCTTATATTTCCGCCATAATATGACGTGAGGTAATCTCGCAAAACCCTTCGGGCAAGATTTCAAGACCGGTGCCTTCAACCGCTCGGCACGCCGCACGCTTTCCAAATGAAGCACTTACGGCATTTCCGCTCTCGGCGCGGCCGTTGGCGACTTCTGCGACGCCCGCTCGAATGGGAAGTAGCCAAGGGTGGCGCGAAGTGGTAAACAGAGAAAGGGCCGCAATTCTCACCATGCACGGGCGAATTTGGGCGCTTTTAGCGGTATTTGCCTTCAGCTCTACCGCGTTTAGCGCTGGAGTAACGATTAAGACCAGCGGCACGCTCGTCGCGCCTGCCAAGGACGTACCGCTCTTGGTCGTCTCGACCGACCCGGTAATTCAACGCGTTCTCTCCGAGGACATTTCTGCGGCCGGGCGAACTACGATCACCTTGGCCAAGCGGGCGGCAACGCTCACCGTCACCTCCACGCAACGAGCGCTCACGCCCGGGCTCGCGGTGCAACAGCTCGCTCCCGGCGACCCCGAGGTAGGAAGGCTTCTCGCCGAAGCCGGAGTCGAGGCGCCCGCGCTCGGCGTCGGCGAGAGTGAACCGGCGAACTCGAACCCGGCCGCTGCGCCGCCCACGGTGGCGCTCGACCCGCAGCAGCAACAGGCGGCGCGCTACCAGCAGTCCTTCGCGCCGATGCTGGGCGGTTTCGGGATGCCGAGCATGGGCATGCCCGGGATGGGGACCTCCACGGGAGGCGGATCCATGGCCAGCGGGCTGGGGAGTCTGCTGGGCCAACACAGCGGAGAAAGCCCGATCTACGACACCGCATTGGTGGTTATCGCCGAACTTGACCAGGGCGGCAAAATGACGCTTTTGGCGATCGTGCCGCCCGACGAGAATATATCGGCGGTCAAGGAAACACTGGCCGAGAGAATCGCTAACGCCCTCCTGCGTTAGCAAAGAGCGCACAAATCATTGTGGGCGAGCCTGCGCCGCCCTCGACCTGCCTCCTGCGTCCGGCATCACGCGACGGCACTACGGCCGTGCTCCACGTATTGACATGTAAGCGAATAAAAAGCGAAAATAGCCGCATGGCGACCTCGATTTCACCTTGGATAAACGGCACCGCTGCGGACTCAAGAACCGGCACTGATACGGATAGCTCTTTAGATCCGCCAAGCCGGTCGGAACGAGAGGGTATCGATACACTCGCAGCGGCGGCGCGCGCGGCCGGATGGGTTAAGCCGGCGCATGAGTTTGCGCGAACGCTGAGAAAAGACCGTCTGCCTTCGGATTTACTCGCGGTGGATATGCTCCTGGAGGGCGGCCTTGCGCGCGGCAGAATAAGCGAGATTATCGGCCGGCACGGCGCGGGTAAGACCTCCTTGGCGGCGCGCTTTACGGCGGCTGCAACTCAACGCGGAGAAACCGCGGCTTGGATCGATTCATCCGGCGCCTTCGATCCTGCAAGCCTCCAACAAGCAGACGTGATCCTTTCACGGGTGTTGTGGGTCAACCCCAGCGGCACCGGCTTTGCGCTTGGCCGCCGCCTCGGCCCGGCGAGGCAGTGGTGTGGCGATGAGGCGGCGCCGCTCGCCGGCCATTTCGTCCGCTCGTGCGCAGAGCGGCCCGGGGATGGCGCGCGCCGATCGGCCCTTGCCGGTCAGCAATGGCGCGCGGCTGAGCTGGCGCTCAAGGCGGGCGGCTTCGGCCTGTTGGTGCTCGATCTAGGCAGCTATCAGGGCGTAGTTTCGCGGATTGCAGCGCTGAGGCTCGCCCGGGCGGCGGAGCAAAGCGCCACCGCAGTCCTAATCCTGACCCGGCAGCGGATGTGCGGCTCTTTCGCCGCCCTGACCCTGGCGCTTAAAAGCGCGCCGCGCTTTAGCCGGCTTGACGCCGGCGCCCCGGTCTTGTTCGACGGGCTTAAGATCGAAGCCCGCCTTGCGCGCAATAAACTCGGCGCTCCGGGACGCGCAGCGGCCTGGAGCGCGCTGACCGCCCCGCCACCGGCGCGCTCGGCGCTATCGGTTCTTCTTTCGCGGCCGGTCGCGCTCGTCCGAGCGGTTTCGGGATAGCGTTCGGGATGCGGGGGAACGCACGATGGCGCGCGTCGCCTGTCTTCTGGTTGCCGCTTTTCCGCTCGCCGCGCTCGTGCGCGCAAATCCTGACCTGCGCGACATGCCCCTCCTCGCTCTGACCCGCGAGCACGCGCCGCTTACCGCCGAGCTGTGCGCCGTGTCGGAGCGCGCTCGGGCCGCGCGCGTGCGCGTGGGGATGACCGTTGCGCAGGCCCAGTCGCTCGCGCCCGGGCTGATCGTTATGCGGCGTTGCGCAGCCGCCGAACGCTCGGCCGCCGACGCGCTGCTCGAAGTCGCGCATTCGCTCTCGCCCGCGGTCGAAGCCGGGACGCCCGGATGCGTCTGGCTCGACGTGGAAGGGCTTGAGCGCCTGTACGGCGCGGAGGAAGAAATCGCGCGCGCGCTTTTGCGCCGGGCCGCGCGCGTCGGGCTGGAAGCCTCGGTGGGGATCGCTTCCGGCAAGGAAATCGCCTATCTGGCGGCCCGCCGCGGCAAAACGCGCGTTATCGCGCCGCAGGCGGAGCGCGAGTTCCTGGAGCGGCTTCCGCTCGACCTGCTCGATCCGGGGGACGAGCTTAAGCTGACCCTGTCGCGCTGGGGATTGCGCCGCCTGGGCGAGCTTGCCCGGCTTGACGCGCACGCGGCCGGCAGCCGACTCGGCGCGCGGGGCGCCGAGCTGATCAGGCTTGCGCGGGGCGAAAGCGCCCGCCCGCCACTTGCGCCCCAGCCGCCCGAGCGCGTGTTCGAGGAAAGGGTCGAGCTGGAGTACGCGGCGGAAAGCCTCGAGCCGCTCGGCTTTCTGATGCATACGATGCTCAAGCGGCTGGTGGAGCGGCTTCAACTTTGCGGCTTGCTTGCCGGCGATATGACGCTCGAGCTTAAGCTTCTCGGCCGGCGCCGGGACAGCCGGCGCGTCGTGGTCGCGGCCGCGGCCGATGACGCCCGCCCGCTGCTTGAGCTGCTCAAGCTCAGCCTTGAGCAAGCGGCGCCGCCCGCCGCCGTGGAAGCGGTGCGCATCGTGGTCGAGCCGCGCGCGCCGCGCCCGCTTCAGGGCGACATGTTCGCGCCCGCGCGGCCCGCTCCGGCGCGATTGCAGACGACGATCGCGCTGCTCGCAACGCTGTGCGGCCCCGACGGCGTAGGGACGCTTGAACCGCGCGATTCCTACCGCCCCGAGGCTGCGGCATACGGCCCGTTTACGCCCGCTCCGCCTCGGCTGCCGGCCGAAAAGCCGGTGGTGAAAGGTGTAGCGCAACTGGCGCTGCGCGCTATACGGCCGGCCGAGGAGATCGAGGTGATGTGCGCGCGCGACCTCCCCGAGTTCGTGCGCGGGCGCACCGTATGCGCGCGCGTGCTCTCGGCGGCCGGACCGTGGCGCCGGCAGGGAGAATGGTGGCGGCAGCCTTCAACCTCTTTCGCGCCCGCGCCGGCCGCGCCGACAGAAAAGCGTCGCCTTGCTTCGGGCCCGCCGCAAATCGACTCGGACTCGCCGCCCGCCGCCTCAAGCCCGCTCGCGCGCGACTACTACGAGCTCGCTCTGGACGACGGCGCGGTCTACCGGGTGTTTTACGATTTGTGCCGCGCGCGATGGTTTCTCGACGGCATCTATGACTAGCGCGCCGACTCCGTCGCGCTCAGGCGGGCGCACGCGATGAACCCCGGCACGGACTATATCGAGCTGCGCGCGCGCAGCGCGTTCAGCTTTCTCGAGGGCGCCACGCTGCCCGAGGACCTCGCCGCGCGCGCGGCCGAGCTCGGCTATCCGGCCCTGGGATTGGGCGACCGCGACGGTCTCTACGGCGCTCCGCGCTTTTACCAAGCAGCGAGCAAAGCCGGCATCAAGGCGATCGTCGGCGCCGAACTTACGCTTGATAGCGGCGAGAGCATGCTTGACGGCGCCGAACGCGTGTCGGCGGGCGGCGAACCCGCGCCATCCAAGCGTTCGCGCGGACCGGCCGCACCACCGCCGGCGCGGCTCTACGTGCTGGTACCGGAACGCAAAGCCTACCAAAACCTCTGCCGGATGCTTACCGGCGCGAAGCTTCGCGCGCCCAAGGGCGAAGGCCGCGTCACGCTCGATGATCTCGAGCGCATCGGCGGCGGGCTGATATGCCTTGCCGGAGGCGCGTTGAGCCCGCTCTCCCGGATGCTGGTGCGCGGCGAAGACCCGCGCGCGCTATGCGGCCGGCTCAAGGCGATTTTCGGCCGCGGCAATCTCTTTATCGATCTCCAGCGCCATCTCGACCCGGATCAGGAACGGCTTAATCGCAAGCTAACGGCGTTGGCCGAGAGCGCTAAAATTCCGCTGCTCGCGACCAACGACGTATGGTACGGAAAAGAGGACGAGCGCGCTCTGCTCGACGTCCTTAGCTGTATCAGGCTTAAGCGCACGCTGGAGGAGGCGGGCCGCGCGCTGTGGGTCAATAACGAGCGCTGCTTGAAGCCGCCTGAGGCGATGGCCGCGCTGTTTCGCGATCTGCCCAAGGCGGCCGCAATGACCAGAGAGATCGCCGAGCGCTGCGAATTTACGCTGCGTGATCTGGGCTACCGCTTTCCCGCCTACCCACTTCCCATTGGGGAAACCGCCGACGGCTATCTCAGCGCCCTGACCTATGCCGGCGCGCGCGAACGATGGGGAGCGAGGCTCGACCGGCGGACCCGCGCCCGGCTCGAGCACGAGCTTTCGCTGATCGCCCGGCTCGGCCTGGCCGGCTACTTCCTTATCGTATGGGACATCGTTCGCTTCTGCCGCGAGAATCGAATCCTCGCGCAAGGGCGCGGCTCGGCCGCCAATAGCGCCGTGTGCTACGCGCTCGGGATCACCGCGGTGGACGCGGTAAGGATGGACCTGCTCTTCGAGCGCTTTCTCTCCGAGGAGCGCGGCGAGTGGCCCGATATCGATCTCGACCTGCCCAGCGGCGCGCAGCGCGAGAAGGTCATCCGCTACGTCTACCAGCGCTATGGCGAGCGCGGCGCGGCGATGACCGCCAACGTGATCACCTATCGCGCGCGCAGCGCCCTGCGCGAGGTCGCCAAGGTGCTCGGCCTTGCGCCCGAGCAGATCGAGCGGCTGGCGAAGCTAAGCCGGACCTACGCGTTTCGCGACCATTACGACGATCTCGCGCCGCTGCTCAAGCGCGGCGGCGTCGATCCCGAAATTCCGCGCAACGGCCTGCTGCTTGACTTGGTGCGCCGCATTCAGAACCTCCCGCGCCATCTGGGGCAGCATAGCGGCGGGATGGTCATCGCGGCGGGGCCGCTGGACGAGATCGTGCCGCTGGAGCCGGCCGCGATGGCGGGCCGGGTGGTAATCCAATGGGACAAAGAGGACTGCGCCGACCTAGGGATAATCAAGATCGACCTTCTCGGCTTGGGGATGCTCGCGGTGTTGGAAGAAGCGATCCCGCTCGTGCGCGAGCATGAAAACGTCGCGCTCGACCTGGCCCATCTTCCACCCGACGATCCGGAGGTTTATGCGATGCTGCAAAGGGCGGACACGATCGGCGTCTTCCAGGTCGAAAGCCGCGCTCAGATGGCCACGCTGGTGCGAATGAAGCCGCGCACCTTTTACGATCTGGTAGTCGAAGTGGCGATCATTCGGCCCGGGCCGATCGTCGGTGATATGGTTCACCCCTACCTCGAGCGCCAGGCCGGCCGCGCGCCGATCTCATATCCCCATCCAGCGCTCGAGCCGATCCTGCGCCGCACGCTCGGCGTGCCGCTGTTCCAGGAACAGTTGCTGCGCATCGCGATGGCGGTGGCGGATTTCAGCGGCGGCGAGGCCGAAGAGCTGCGGCGCGCGCTCGGCTTCAGACGCTCGCCGCAAAGGATGAAGGAAATCGAACGGCGGCTTCGCGCCGGGATGGCGCGCAACGGGATCGGCGGGCCCGCGGCGGAGGAAATCGTGCGCTCGATTACCTCGTTCGCGCTCTACGGCTTCCCCGAGTCGCACGCGGCCAGCTTTGCGCTCATCGCCTACGCCTCGGCTTACCTAAAATGCCGCTATCCGGTCGAGTTTTTCGCCGCGATGCTCAACTGTTATCCGCTCGGCTTTTACCTTCCCGCGACCTTGGTCAAAGACGCCCAGCGCCACGGCGTTTTGGTGCGGCCGATCGACGTGACCCGCTCGAACTGGGTCTGTATCATCGAACCGCGCGCGCCGCGGGGCGCGGCCCCGGCGCGCGAAAGAGCGGACCAGCCGGCTAGCCTTGAGCCGCGCGGCGCCTTGCGCCTGGGGCTTAAGTACGTAGCCGGCCTGCGTCAGGAAGTGGGGCTCAGGATCGAGCGCGAGCGGGCGGCGCGCCCCTTCAGCTCGGTGGCCGACTTCGCCGCGCGCGCAGCACCTAACCGGCGCGAACTCGACGCGCTCGCCTACGCCGGCGCGCTCGGCGCGTTAGACCGCGAGTTTGAGCGGCGAGAAGCGCAATGGCAGGCGGCGGCGGTCGAGCTTGACCGCGAAAGCCTGTTCGCGGGCGTCGAACCTTTGCCGTCCGCGGCGAATCTCCCCAGGATGACCCCGCTTGGGGAAACGCTCACCGACTACATCGCCACGGGGCTTACCACCGGCCCTCATCTGATGGCCCACCTAAGGGCGCGGCTCGACGCGCGCGGTGTGCTCAGCGCGGCGTCGCTGCGCGAAGGCCGGCGCGGCGCGATCGTGAAAACCGCCGGCGTCGTGATTGTCCGCCAGCGACCCGGCACCGCCAAGGGGTTCTTTTTCATTACGCTTGAGGACGAAACCGGCATCTCCAACGCAATTGTCGCGCCCCGGCTGTTTCAGGAACATCGCGCGCTGCTGGTAAGCGCGCCGCTCCTGCTCGTGGAAGGCGTGCTGCAAAAACAGAACGGCAGCGTGGCGATTCGCGCTGTCCGCTTCGCCGAGCTCAAAATCGGCTCGCCGCTCCCTCCATCTCACGACTTCCATTAGCCGGCGCAGACCATCTCCTCTTTCTTCGCCTCCCCCAATGCAATGCCTCCGTCTCCCACAATGCCGACCTGCTCCGCGCAACCCGCGCCGGCTAAAGGACGGAGCCTCACGGCCTCCGACCTATACTTGCAGCCCGACGGCGACGAAGAATCAGACGTGATTGCGCAGCATCAACTCCTTCGGATGAGGCTCCAGGTAGTGTTGGCCATTGAGATAGCTGATGTCGAAGAAACGCGCGTAATGCCGCACCAGAGTGATCGGCACAACGAGCGGGACCAGTCCGCGCCGGTAATCCTCGATCAGCCCAAGCAGCTCGCCACGCGAGGCGTCATCCATTCGGTCGCGGAGGTAGCCGACCGTATGCTGCAAGACGTTGGCGTGACGCGCCCGCGTCGCAGGTATCTTCAGCGCCCGCATGAAGGCGCTCTCGTAGCGCTCGCGCATCTCGCGCCGCGCAAGCTCGGGCGAGCCGGCGACCGTTCTGCCGAGCTCCGAACATACGGAGGGCGCATGGGCCATTAACTGAAGCTTGTGGGCCGCATGGAACGCGGCCAGCCTGCCGCGCGTCCATCGTGAGCGAAAGAACAAGGTGAGGCGCCGGTAGGCAAAAACCCGTTCGATGAAGTTCTCGCGCAACTGCGGATCCTTGAGCCGGCCCTCCTCCTCGACCGGCAGATTCGGGAAGCGCGCAAGCAGCACGCGAGCGAAGAGGCCGTGGCCGTCGCGCCAGAAAATCCCGTCAGCGCCGTAGACCCGCACTCGCTGCATGCCGCAGCTCGGCGAATCCTTCTTGAGCACGTAACCACTCAGGTCCTCCCGCGCCAGCGCCACCGCGCGCCGCTCGGCAAAGCGAAGCATCGCCTGCGTGTGATCGGCGCCGGTATCGTTGGCGAGCAGCCGCGTCTCGCTCTTTTCTCTGGCCAGACGCAGCGTCGCCCGCGGCACACCAAGGCCGCTTTCGACCTCGGGACAGACGGGAACGAATTCGACGAAATTTCCCAGGGCGTCGGCCAAAAAATCGTTGCGCTTGTGGCCGCCGTCGAAGCGCACCGCCTCGCCCATCAGGCACGCCGACACGCCGACGCGTACTGGCGCGGCATCCGCAGCTTTCACACGCGCCGCGGCGGGCGGCGCTATTTCCATCGCTGAACTCAACGCGCTTTGTCGGTTGTGCTAAGCCATCGCCTTAACGCCCTGTCCGTCAAGCAGGTCCAAGTAAAAACGCGCTCCCCAGTCCTCGAGTCGGTTCATCCTGGACGGCGACGCTCAAGCCAACTAAGGTGGCTTGCCTGTGGCTTCGGACCCATTGTAGTTGACATCAATAGCGCAAAGCGACGCGCGACCGCTCGCCGCCGGGTGGCTGAATCTGAAGCCGACCTTCAGCAATGCGCGGAGGTTTTCGACCAGCGGCCCTTCCTTAGTGTCAACCCCGTTAGCACGGACAGATTGCGGCTCGAAAACAGCTTCGAGCCGCGCTTTGCCTTGGGCCTTGCCTTGAGCGACAATCTGGTATGCCAGCTGACGGTGCAAAATCCAGGGAGCACACGATGGGATTCAAAGAATACGCGTCATTCGACGGTCTCGGTTTAGGCGAGCTGGTTCGCAAAGGCGAGGTCAGCGCGGTTGAGCTGCTCGACGAAGCGATCGCGCGGGTCGAGCGACACAACCCCACGCTCAACGCGGTGGTGTTCAAATTTTATGACCAAGCGCGCGTTGCAGCCGAGCGCCTCGAGCCTGCGGGCAAACCCTTCGCGGGGGTTCCTTTGCTGCTCAAGGACATTCTTGGCGATTGCGCGGGTATGCCGACGCGCTTCGGCTCGCGCTATATCCCCCCAATTCCGGCACCCGCCGACTGCGAATTGGTGGCGCGCTATAAGCGGGCCGGACTTATTCCCTTCGGCAAGACCAACGTGCCCGAGGCCGGTCTGACGCCGTTTACCGAATCTCAGCTTTACGGCCCAGCGCGCAATCCGTGGGACACAAGCCGCACGCCCGGCGGCTCGAGCGGCGGGTCGGCCGCGGCGGTGGCCGCCGGACTCGTTCCTATGGCGCACGGTAACGACGGCGGCGGGTCGATTCGCATTCCGGCGTCCTGCTGCGGTCTGGTGGGGCTTAAGCCGACGCGCGGCCGAAACTCGCTCGCGCCGATGTTGGGCGATGCCTTGGGCGGCCTGGTCGCCGAGCATCTGCTCACGCGCACGGTGCGCGATTGCGCCGCCGCGTTGGACGCGACCGAGGGCGCGGTTGCCGGCGATCCGTACGTCGCGCCGCCCAAGCCGCAGCCATATCTGGAGGTCATCGATTCGCCGGCGCCGCGCCTGCGAATCGCTTTCTTCGAGCGCGGGCTTAGCGGCGAACCCGCGCACCCGGACTGCGTGGCGGCCACCGAGAGCGCGGCCAAGCTTTGCGCCGCTTTGGGCCATCGCGTCGAACAGACCGCGCCGGCGGTAGAATTCGCCGAGGTGGCACTCGGCTTCATCATGATCTTCGCCGCCGGATGCGCGTTTACCATCGAAAGCGTAAAGCAACTGACAGGCTACGAACCGGGCCGCGAGATGCTTGAGAGCTTAACCTGGAATCTTTATGAGCTCGGCAAGCAGATCTCTGCCGCGCAGTATCTCATGGCGGTCGCAGCTTTGCAGCGCGCTTCGCGGACCTTCGCGCGCTTCTTCGACAATTACGACCTTTTACTTATGCCGACGCTCGGGAGTCCGCCGCTTAAGATCGGCGCGATTGACACCATGGCTCCCGGGGCAAACCTAAGCGATGACGCGATCACCAGGTTCGTTCACGTTACGCCGGCCTACAACGTTACCGGCCAGCCGGCGATCTCGCTGCCGCTTTATTGGAACGGCGAGGGTTTGCCGATCGGCGTAACGTTCGGCGGGCGATTCGGCGACGAAGGCACTTTGCTCGCGCTTGCCGCAGAGCTCGAACGCGCCCAACCCTGGAGCGGCCGCAGGCCGCCGGTCTGGGACTAGGAGACCGCCACGAGCAGCTTACCGCCGTGCGCCTTAGTTTAGCGGGGCTGAGCGCCGACACCCGTTCGACTTGACGCCGGCGTCTTCCGTGTCGCGGGCAGTGAACTCGGTCACGCGCGGGAGTGAGCCGAGACATGCGGCGTCATCGGCGGCGCGCAATCGATGGTTCGCGCAACGCCGCGGTCGTGCCGCATCCCTGCCGCGAGCAGGAATCCGGCATCTGGCGCCTCACCACGAATAGGCTGCGGCGAGCCCGAAGGACGAGAGACTGTCAACGCTGCTGCGCGTCGGCGTGGACGGCGCCGAGATGGGCAAGATGCGCCAGCGGTTCGGCTCGGCGGCGTGCTCTTTATGCAGATAGAGCAAAAGCTCGGCCGTGCCCCATCCTAGAAGGCCGCCCATCACCACGTCCGAGAACCATTGCTGCTGACTCCCCATGCGGGTGAAACCCTCGAGCAGCGGCAGCGTATATACCGGAATCGCGACGTACCATTCGTTGTCGAAATACTCGCTCACGCCGGTCGCCATCGCGGTCGTGATCACCATGTCGTTGGAGGTGAAGGACCGGGTGTTGAAGCCGCCGCTGCCATAAAAAAACGCGGTATGGCTGTGGGTTTGAGCCGGACGCAGCCGGCCGAAGATCGACTTGATGCCGAGGTTGAAGAGCACGCCGATGCCGGCGGCCTCGGCTCCGGTGAGCAGGTAACGGCGCAACGTGTCGTTCTCGTCGTAGAGGCCGTAGATGTACAGCAGCCCGACGGCCGAGATCAGGGTCGTATAGCTAAAGTTTTCGATTATGTCGTGCGCACCGTGCGACATGTGGCCGAGCCCGCTCTGCATCGACTTGTCGAGCGCAAACGAAACGCCGAACAGGGCGCCTGCGCCAGCAACCGCCAAATAAAACTTGGGCGAGAAAAGCGGGCCGTCCGAATCGGTCAGATGGAGCGGCGAAGTCAAGATATCCTCGAAGTCCAACTGCACGTTGTCGACCAAGTACTCGCTGTCGCCAAAAAGCTCCGCACCGACGGTGGATAGGCTCGGCATTGACAGACTTGGCATTTGGGCCGACGCCGTGGCGGCGCCGAAGATGAAGACCAGCAAGGCGAGCAGCAACGTGATTCGCCACTTCGTTTCCATCGCCGCATCCCCCAAGCTGTTTAGCCAAACGTACCCGGACGCCGCCTCTCGTACCAAGCGCGCCGGAATACAGCGCTTCCGGAGCGCCGCAACCGTGCGCGGCAACGCTATGATGCTCCTGCTCCAGCTTGCTTCTTCAGTATCACTCGCACCTCGGCGCTTGGTCAACTTCGCCCGAGGACGCGCGACGCCAAGAACGGCAAGTTGAGACAGCGCTAGTCGGTGCCGTGTTGCTTGGGCGCGACAGAGGATTGGGCCACCGGCTTTGGTTCCGACTCGGCTCGGCACAAGGCGGCCGACCGTGCCTCCCAGCGCGTGCGCTGCATCGCGGCCTGCATCGCGACGCTCGGATCGCCGCCGGCCTTCACGTAAATCAACAGATCGCCGATCGCCGGGTCATGCTGCCAATTCCAGAGGTCCTGCAAAACGCCGATGGTAGCCGCGCGCGCTGATTCGCTGCGTTGTTTTTCCGCCGCGTTCGCTTTGAGTTGCTGCTGGTGCGAGCTGATCTCCAAATGGGTCGCCTCCATCTGCATCGCGCTCGGCCCGCCGGCCATCACCTTAAAAAGATCCCATGCGCCCGAGGGCGCGACATCCGTGGTTGCGCCTTCGGCCTCCGTCGCAAGCGGGACCGCCGCCAGAAAGCATCCTTGTACGCAAAACGCGGTCAAAACGAGCGCCAAGCAGCATATCATCGAAGCCGGAGCGTGATTTTGCAGTTTTCCCCTGTCCATAGGCACTTTTTGCCGGCCGGCGCGCGAACCTAATCGCGCGTGGCGAATGATCGCGGCGCACGCCGGTTCTGCGCTCGCTCCGGTGCTCAGCCGCGAAGAATTAATGCGATGGCCGTCGGAACGCGCGCGCTGCGGCGGGTTCACCGACAAACGCGAGAATTGCCGGCTTACGTCATCTGGGCTCCCAGCGAAAGCTCGCCCGAGGCCAGCATTTCCTCGGGAGCCACCCGCTCGCCCCTGGGCTCGACTCGCACTCTGGCGATCCGCAGCGTGCCCTGGCTCAACGCCACACGCATCCCGCTTGCGTCCACGCCAACGATCGTCCCCGGCGCCGCCAAATGACTGGTAGACTCCAGCGCCGGACCGTAGAGCCTGACGCGCTTGCCGGCGAGCTGGCACCATGCGCCCGGCTGGGGATCGCAGCCTCGCACCAAATTGTAGACCTCGCGCGCCGGGCGGTTAAAGTTTACGCGTGCGTGCTCGTCGCGGCATATGGGTTCGTAAGTGGCTAGCGACTCGTCTTGCGGGATTGCCGGGGCGCGCCCTGCTCGAATCAGCTCTACCGACTCGATTATCGCTTCGACTCCCAACGCAAACAGCCGCTCGAAATAAAGCGAGCCGACGGTGTCGCTCTCTTGGATGGAAGCGCGCTTTTGCACCAGAATGGGACCGGTGTCGATTCCTTTGTCGGGCCAGAAGACGGTGACCCCGGTCTCGCTGTCACCGTGGATTAACGCCCAGTTAATAGCGCTCGCCCCGCGATGGCGCGGCAGCAGCGAAGGATGAAAGCAGATAGACTTATGCTTGGGAAGGTAAAGAACGCGCTCGGGAACAATTAATGTGACAAAAGCCAGAATCCCCAGGTCGGCATTAAGCGACTTGAAATGCGCAAAAGCCTGTTCGGTCTTGAACGAGGCCGGCTGGCTTGCCGGCACCTTTAGCTCGAGCGCTTTTGCCTTCAGCGGATCGGTTCTGCCGCCGGGCTTGTCGGGTGGAGTGAAGACATGAACGATCTCTTCGCCGCGCGCGTGAAGCTCGGTTAGCACTTTCTCGCCGAACGCGGCTTGTCCTATGAGCGCGATCCGCAACGCCTTACCTCCCAAGCGCAACCGTCATCTTGTAGCCTAACAAACCGATACCGCCGTCACCACCGTCGACGGTGTCGGAGTCGGCGTGCCACGTCGTGATGCGCGCCGGAAGAGAAGCGGGTGCTGCGGTCGAGCAAACGTTCGAATCGAGAGCGTATTCTTGAAAGGAGGTGCTTTGCATTTGTTATCAAGGCGCTACGCGTGCTGTTTTCGCTCAGCTTTCCTTGGGCTGACTGTTCTCGCGCTGATCGGCGCAACCGCGCCGCTTTGTTGGCGCGCGCAAGCAACCCAACGCCCGGCGGGGCGCAAAGGCCGCGTGTTCGTACTCATGATTTGGGACGGACTGCGGCCCGACTTGGTGACGGCGCACAACACCCCTAACCTTTTCGCGCTGAGCCGCGAAGGGGCGCGCTTTGCGCGCCATCATTCGAGCTTCCCCACGGTCACCATGGTGAACGCGGCGGTCCTGGCCACCGGTGCGCCGCCCGGTGTCAACGGACTGATGGGCAACGTGGTTTACTTCGCGCCATTTTTTCCCGCCGCCCGCATCGCAGGGCCACCCGCCGACGTGCGCGCCGCCGTGGCGCAGCCGCTTTTTATCGAGGACTCAAAGCTGCTGATGCGGCTTAACGGTACGGCCGGATTCGACGGGCGGCTGTTGACCGCCGAGTCGGTGGGCCAGGAGATCGAGCGCGAAGGCGGTTATCTCGCCGTGATCGGCAAGAAGGGGCCGACCTTTTTGTTCGACGATCGCGTAAGCACGGTGACCAACGGCCGGGACGGCCTCGGACTTCCGCATCGCGATTACCTTTTCGTAAGCTCCGACCTGATCGAACCGGGTTCGATGGCGCGCGTCTTGGCTCCCCAGATGCCGGGTGCCGACGGCGACGGCGTCGCGCTCGACGCGTTTATGACCCGCGCTGCCGTCGACTACGCGCTGCCGCGCGCCAAGGCCGCAGCCGAGGCCGGCCGCCCCGCTCTACTGGTGCTATGGCAACGCAATCCCGACGCGAGCCAGCATCGCTACGGCCTTGGCACCGCCGAATCAATCAGGTCGCTGGCAGCCGACGACATCAACCTGGAAACGCTCAGGCGGGCGATTGCAAAGCTCGGGATTGAGCCGATGACCGATCTCATGGTGGCCTCCGATCACGGGTTCGCAACGATAGCGGCCAACGTCAACCTCGCCCGCTCGCTAGTCGAAATCGGTCTTAAGCAGTCGGACGACAGCGATGACGTAGTCGTGGCCCCTAACGGCGGCAGCGACGAGGTAATTCTTTCGCGCGCGAAATTTCCCGGCGAAACCAGGCGGCGCGAAGTGCTGCGGCAGATCGTCGACTTCGCCGCCGCGCATGACTGGTGCGGCCCGATCTTCAGCCGCGCGGGGTCATCCGCCTCGCAGACGCCGGACGACGCCCCGCTGGAGGGTACGTTCAGCCTAGCGCAGGTCAGCCTTTACGACCGCGGCCGTTCGCCGGATCTGGTCATCTCCTTCATTGAATTTCCCGAGCTCGACAATTCTTCGTTGACCGGACCGGAAAATCCCGGCTACCTGCTCGACGCTCGTGGCCGGCATCCAGCCCGCAACACGTCCGCCGAACTGGTGCAGCCGGTCAAAGGCGTAGTATACAACGACTTCGGCGCCTATCCGTTCGGCACCGGACTGGGGATGCACGGCGCGGCGGGCCTAAGAGAACTGCACAACTTTGCGGCCGCCTCGGGGCCCGATTTTCGGCGCCGCTTCGTCGATCAAAGCCCGACCGGCAACGCCGACGTCGCCCCCACCATCGCGGCGATTCTCGGTCTTGAGTTTCCGGCGGCGCAAGACGCCCGCGGCGAGCACGGCCGCGTGATGCACGAGGCGCTGGCCGGCAGCTTCACCGCGCCGCCGCCGGCACGGCGCTACGAGTTGCGCGCGCGGCTCATCGTCAAGCGAACGGTCGTGACGAGCGTGCTGCACATGAGCGCCGTCGGCGCCGAAGATTACCTGGACGCGAGCGAGGTGACGCGCGCCCCACTGCCCACAGTCTCGCGACGCTGACCTGGATGGAGCCGTGCGACGCAACAACCGCCGGTGCACGCGGCTCTCCGGGACCTCGCGCGCGTGGCCGCTCGGCGCGTCTCTAGAAAGCGTAGACGATGCGGACGAAGGCTTCGTCGTTGCCGGGAAACTGCCCCAACACGGTGTCCAAGGGACCGCCAAGCATCAGGCCACCGAGGGTGATCGTCGTGTTGTCGCTGTAGTTGTAAGCCAAAAGTGGCTCGAAGAACCAATAGCGCGCCTGGAGGCTGTAAAGGCCGTTGACCGTGAAATGAACCGTGTTGCGGAAGAAAGACTTTGAGATAGTCGGGATGAGGCGCGTTTCAAACTTGGGCTCGATAAGTCCGGTCTGATTCGTCATGATATTGGACTGATTGATCTGGAACTCAAAATACCAGCTCTCATAAGCGTAATCGGCGCTGACCCCCGACTGAACCGCGTTCGCGGGCACCATCAAGGGGATGCGAAGCGGACCGGCGATGTGCAGCGCCTGCTCGACCAAATTGAGGACCTCGGCGTTCGACGTTTCCTGAACCAGGCTGGTGAGGTCCTTGCTGAACAGCGCATCCTGCTGAAAGGCGAACTCGCCGCGCACCCCGATCGGGCCGAGCGGCGCGGAGGCTGCTCCGCCGATCGACTGAAAGCGCTGAAAGAACGGAAACACGGCCAGGTCGCTGTTGGCCACGGCGTTGAGCACACCGTTGATCGGCGAAAGCGTGTAAGTACCCAGCCGGTTGAGAGCGTCAAGGCCGGTCTGAAAGCCGTAATAGTAGTAGGCCTCGAGATCAACCGTCGAATAGTTGGAGGACGCATGGGCCGCGAAGCTCGGCCGATCCAGGCCCGGCGGCGACGCATTACGCGTCAGCGTGGTCGTGGTCAGAGTTCCGCTGACCGCGCTGAAGGTCTGTCCGTTGAAGGTGATCGCGGTGCCTGCCGGCAGAGTGGCCGCTCCGCTGGTCGTGGTCACGGCCTGCGCGGTCGTCGGGTACCAGCGCTCGCCGACCGTCGGAAAACGCAGCGGTACGTAAATCGGAATGTACGCCGCCTGGAGCGTCGTCTCGGCGGGCAACAACTCGTGGGTCGCGTTGAGCAGTTGATAGCCGAACTGAATCGCCGGAATGCCGAACTCGCTGTATCTGATGCCCGATAGTCCGGCGACGAACGGATCGTACAGCTCCTGGGGATCGACGATATCGTTCGGGGCAAAGGCGTCTAAGACGCCCCAGGCGAACTTTTGCAGGCCCACCTTGATGTCCAACCCACCCCACGTGGTCTCGGCGTAACTCTCCTCGAACTTAAGCCCACACATCGTGTGCTGGAAGGTCTCGGTGTAGCCGTACACCTGGCATCGAGTCGCGAAAGCGGTGCCGTCCTCGCCAAAGATGGTGTACGCGTACAGATGCAGCCACGGAGTGGGATCGCCCTTGGTCTCGAGGTTAAAAAAGCCCGAGGGGTACTCGCGCCCCTTTTCGTTGGCGGTTGTCGGCGCGATGAACTGGTCGAGGTAGAAATTCCCCGGCGCCACAATCAGTTGGTCGTAGCTGCCGTTGACCGACCAGCCGTCGTAAGACCACAGCGCATGGGCCGGCGCCCGCGCCAGCCCCAGCATCAGAACCAAGAGCCACAGGGCGCTCGCTACGAACCGCCAGCCGCGGCGGCGGCGGCGCGATGGCCGTATGGCCGGCGCCGCAGCGGCCGGGGTCCACACGCACGCGTACCCGCGCCTGCCGCCGGAAAATAACCCCCAGCCGCCCGCGGGTGGGTGGTCTTCGCCAGCGTTCACGCCCTGCTCCAAGCCGCTATCCTCGACCGCCGCTTCCTTGCCGCGATTGCGCCGCTAGAAGCCGCCCCTCATCACCGGCGCCCCCCGCCGCATCGAGCGCTGCGTGAACAGCTCGTCGCTTAGGCCCTGATTGTACCGGGTCTCGACGAACCTCAGCACCGTTCGCGTTCCCGCCTTCGCGTTCACCATCTCGAGCTTCTGCGGCGTGGGGTCTTTGTTGATGGTGATGAAGTCCGAGACGGTCAGCGTCTTGTGCAGGCGGCCGGTTCCGCGGTCGTAAAACTCTATCTTGCGAACCGTCCAGTCCTGCCGATCAACCCACAGAATCAGGCGGCCGTACTGGGTGACATCCTTCGCCCGCGGCGTGAATTCGATGACCGTGCACGGCACGCCGTTCACCAGGTCGTGGCGCTTGAGGATCTTGCCCACGCCCAGCTTGTGCGAATGGCTCACCACGTCGTTGAACAACTTGGTGTCTTCGTAGCTGAAGTCGGAGTCGCCGACGTCCTGCTTTTGCACGTTAGCGTTAACCCGGCGCACGCGCTCGGTCTCGGGAAAATAGGTCCACTGGTCGTCGTCGCGGTCGGGGTAAGTCCAGTTCAAAACCGCCACACCCCGCAGGTCCGCCGGCGCCAAAAAAAACGTGATGTCCTTTGAGCCGCTGGGGTAGCCTTTGGCGTAAGTTATGAGCTCGCGCTCGCGCTTGTAGCCGCTGGGGCTATAGATCGTCATCGTGCCCCTTTGAAAGATGTCTTTGGGCGCGCGCGCGTCGGCCGCGGCCTTGAGCTTGTCCAGGATGTCCTGGGCCGTCTCCGCGCCAAGGACCCGCAGCGGGACCATCGCCACGCACAGCAGGATAGCCAAAGCCAAAGAACGCCTGATGCTCATCGTGCCGCCTTCAAAGCCGATGCGCCTTGCGGCGCAAGCTCTCCGTCCTTAAGCATCACGATCCGGCCGCTGTACGCGGCGGCGCGCCGGTCGTGAGTCACCATCACCACCGTCAGCCGATAGCGCTGCGCGAGATCGCGGATAAGACTCAGTACTTCCTCCCCGCTCCTTGAGTCAAGGTTGCCGGTGGGTTCGTCCGCAATTAACAGCGCGGGCTCGAACGCGAGCGCCCGCGCGATCGCGACGCGCTGCGCCTCGCCGCCGGACAATTCGTCGGGCCGATGCAGCCGGCGGTGGCCAAGGCCGACCAACTCGAGCATCCGCGCCGCCTTGGGCCGCGCCGACTTCATCCCCTGACCGTCGAGCAACAGCGGCAGCGCGACATTTTCCTCCGCGCTGAGCGTCGGCAGCAGGTTGAAAAACTGGAAGACAAAGCCGATGTTGCGCCGCCTGAAGACGGTAATCTCGTCGTCACTCATCCTGGAAATCGGCGCGCCGTCCAGATATATCTCGCCGCTCGACGGCGCGTCCAGCCCGGCCAAAAGATGCAGCAGCGTGGACTTGCCCGAGCCGCTCGGACCCATTACGGCCAGAGACTCGCCCTTGGCGACCTCGAGCGAAACTTCGTTGAGCGCGCGCACCATCGCGCTTCCGCGCCCGTAAGTCTTGCTCACTTTCTCGAGCCTTACCATCGCACCTCCGCGCGCCCGCCTTACTCGCCGGCCAGCGCCGCGCCGACCTTAAGCCGCGCTGCCTGGCGCGCCGGCAAATAGGCCGCCAGCGCCGGCAGCAGCAGCGCGCCGAGGCTCGCGATCACGATCACGCGCAGCGGCTGATGGTACGCCAGCGTCACTCCGTTGAGCGACCTACTCAGAATCGCGAACTGATAGTACGCAAACGCCGCGCCCACCGCGCAGGCCAGCACCCCCCCAATGAGCCCGACGATCGCCGCTTCAAGCACGATCAGCGCCGTTAGCTGGCGGCGCGTGGCCCCGACCGCGCGCAAAATGCCGAGCTCCCTGATCCGGTCTAGCACCGCCGCCAAAAGTGAGCCGACCACCGCCATCACCGCGATCGCCAACGCGATCGCCAGGATCGGCGGGACTTCCGCCAGGTCGCGCTCCACCTCTTTTCGCGTCTGCGCCTTGAACCGGCCAACGGTGGCGATAAAAAGTCCGTACTCATCGCCCCAGCGCGAGCGAATCGCCGCCATCACCGCCTTGGCGTCGGCCGCGGGCTCAAGCTTGGGCTCGATCAAATCCACCGTGTCGTCGCCCCAGATCGCGCGATAAACGCGCCGGTCGATGATTATCGCGCCGATATCGCGGAAGTTCTCCGAGTGATGGACGATCGCGATGATCGGCAGCCTCGCTGCGCCGCGCGGACTCGCCAACTCCAGCGCGTCGCCTACGCGCAGGCCGAAATTGTAGGCCAGGCGCTCGTCAATCGCCACTCCTTTCGCGGCGCTCAGCGCCGCGGCGATCCTCGCCGGGTTACCACTCACTAAATCGAGCCCCTGCGGCCTTATATCAAGTGCCATCAGGTCCGCCAAATGACCCCCGTAATTCACCTTGGAAAGCCGCACCGCGCTGACCTGCTGGACACCCTTGAGCTTGGCGATCTCGGCCGCCAAGCCGCCCGGCAAGGAGGCCAGGTTCGGACGCAACGCCTCCACTCCCGCCGAGATCACTAGATCGGCGTCGGCGAACAGCGAATCGAACCAGCGGTCGAAGGTCCGCTGCAGCGTCGAGTAGGCCGCTCCAACTTCGGTCACGAACGAGAAACACATCACGAAGACCGTGGTCGTAATCGCCATTCTGCCCATGTGGCTTATAAGCCCACGGTTGGCCATCGCTGCCAGCACGCTGCCAGCGCGCGTGATGATCGGCTCCGCCACCCGCGCCATCTCTCGCGCCAAAAGCGGAATCATCAGCGAAACGCCGAACAGAAATCCGGCCATCGCCGTCAGCGCCGCACGATAGTCCCCGATTACCGCCCGCGCGTCAAGCCATAAGACGAACGTCGCCGCGGCAATGAGCACGCCGGCCGCCGCCGCCCACCAATAGCGAGCCGGCCGGTCCGTCGCCGCCCCGGGCGCGTAGCTCTGCGCAAACGGGCACAGCGCTTCCAACGGATGAATCTTCACCGCCTCGTAGGCCGGAATAAGCGCGGCAATCACCGCCCCGGCCATCCCCACCGCCATCGCCCCCAGCACCGTGCCGAGGTGCAGCGCAAGCGGCGCCGCGCCGGCCGGAATCCGCGTCTCCGCCATGCGGAACACAAACGGCAGCGAAAGCACGCGCGCAAGCCCCACCCCGAGCGGCACGCCCAACGCGCAGCCCACCGCGCCCAACGCCGCCGACTCCGCGAGCACCAGCCGCACCACGTCCACCCGGCGCATCCCCAGCGCCCGCAAAACGCCGATCTCGCGCCGGCGCTGCCCGACCGCAATCAGCATCGTATTGAAAATGAGATAAAGCCCGACCGTCACCGCGCCCAGCGCCTCGAACGTGGTGTTCGATTGTTCGATTTCAAGCAGCGACTTTACCGCCTCGAAGCTCGCTTCCTGCGCCTCGACCACGCCGCGCCCTTGCGCCATCTGCTTGAGCGCCTCGCTAACTTGCGCGATCTTCGCCCCGGGCTTGACCACGATGTCGACCTGGGTGAACCGATGGTCGAGACGAAACAGTTTTTCGGCGGCGAAAATATCCATCAGAGCCAGCCGCCCGCCGTAAAGGCTGCCCGGACCGCGCGTCGAATCGAGCGTGCCGCGCACGCGCAGGGTCGACCGGCCGCCGGTAGCTTGCACCTCCACGGTGTTGCCCACCTTAAGCCCCTTATCGCGCAAAAATTCGGGCGCCAGCGCAACCGAGTCGGCCTTGGCCAGAAAAACCAGCGGGTCTTCGATCTCCAGCGGCTTACGCCTAGGCGCAGCCGCGCCCGGGCCGCCGCCCACGGACCCCGCAGCGGCGCCCCCCGCGCTCGGCGCGGACGCCGCGGACTCGGCCTCGCCATAGTCGCGCACGCGCTGGTCGTCCAGCATATCCACGCCCAGAACATACAGCCGCTCGCCCTTGCGCCCGGCCACGCGCACAAAGCCGCGCACCGAAGCCGACGCGACCTCCACCCCGGGCACTCCCCGCGCCATTTCCAGGAGGTCTTCCGGGATGCCCACTTCGCCGTTGGAAATCGCAATCGATGAACGCCCCGCCAGCCGCTTGACCGCGAGCCTATAAGAATGTGTGATTGGCTCGTACGCGAGCTTAAGCGCCGTCATCGCCGCCACGCCTAAAGCCACGCCGAAAATCGTCACCGCGGTGCGCAGCCGATGGCGCGCGATATAAGGCAAGCTCAGCCGGCGCAGAACTTCCCAAGTTCCCACTGATCTTTCTCGGAGCCTCATGCTGTGCAGGCTAAAGTCGCTTTAGACAAGCTAAGCAAGAGCGTGCCTAGCTTCGTAGACATGGTTAAAGTGCCCCATACTCTAGCAGTTGTCGCTCCCCGCTAGAAGTAAGTTCGGACGCGCGGGCCGAGTAAATGGCGGGCAGGGCCGCCCGCCCCACTACAGAGGCGGCGGCCATGTTCCGTAGTAGCGCGGGCCGCCGTGCCCGCGTCCCGCCGTTGCGATAAATGGCGGGCAGGGCCACCCGCCCCACTACAGAGGCGGCGGCCATGTTCCGTAGTAGCGCGGGCCGCCGTGCCCGCGACGCTCTTTCTTCCAGTGGCGCGGGCCGCCGTGCCCGCGACGCGGCGTTGCAGATACGGCTTATTGATCGCCACGCGGCCAGACCCAGCTATACTCCACCAGCTCCGGCCAGCGTTTCCACGGGTTGCTCACGATATACTCAAGCTTTTCGGTGAACTCCTCTTCGCCGCGCACAATACGGTCGAAATATTCGGGCTGCCAAATTTGGCCTCGCCGGCCCTCTTGGCGTTGCAAGCGATTAGCCGTAAACGACTTCCACCCGTGGACGATCTTTTCTAGCCGCTGCTCACCGAGAGGCCTAACCAGGACATGCACATGGTCGTTCATGATCACGTAAGCGTAAATCTCGTAGCACTGCCCTTGCTGATGGCAGAGTTCAGCCGCAACCAGCGCCCGCTCTGGCGCCGACAGCTCCTTTTGGCCGCCGGCGAGTCGCCAGGTTACGAAGTAAGTCGCCTCGTCCTGGCGCCAATGCGGAAGACGCCGTCGATAGAATGCCGCCGAATCAATCATTGGTTGCGCCGGCACACCCCTCGCCAACGACATTAGGGCGGGCAGGGCCGCCAGCCCTACTACAGAGGCGGCGGCCATGTTCCGTAGTGGCGCGGGCCGCCGTGCCCGCGTCTTCCTGGGCGGTCGCGCACGCTAGGCCCTTGCGCCTGCCAGGTCAGGACCGCCGCACCAACCGAGCCCTATCGGGAGGGGACGGGAAAAACGGACGGCGCCGCCCCGCTTAGGGGCGGCGCCGTTATCCCAGTTACACCAGAGGCAGCCCAGGTGGCCGGCTACTATTGAGTGTTCGTGTTGCTGCCGGTCGTTTGGCTGTTGCCGCCTTGCTTGTTGTACTTGTTACCGCTGTTTCCCGACAGCAGGCCGTTCTTGTTACCGTTGGCGCCGGCGCCCGCGCCGCTGTTGGTGCTGCCGTTGCCGGTGCCGCTAGCCCCGGCGAGGAGACCGCTGTTGCCTCCGTCGTTGGCGTTATTACCGCCACCCTGGCCCGCGGTACTACCCTCACCAGTTGCGCCGTTGCTGCCCGACGAGCCGGCGAGGAGGCCGTGGTTAGAAGTGCCGGACCCGGAGTTGCCACCGTCGTTGGCGTTGTTGCCGCCAGTCTGGCCTGCGCTGCTGCCCTCGCCGCTCGCGCTGTTGCTCCCGCTGGAGAGCGCCGCGCCCGAGTTGTGATCAGCGGTGGTGGATGTGCCGCTACCAGCATTGGCCGAGCTACCGTTGCCCAGCGCCAAGCCGACGTTCACCTTCCCGCCGGCGAGGAGGCCGTTGTTGCCGCCGGTCTGGCCAGCGCTGCCGTCACCCTGCGCGAGGTTAGTCCCAGCAGAGACGCCGCCGTTGGTGGCTACGCCGTTCCCGCTGTTACCCGCGATGCCGCCGTGCGTGGCGTAACTGATGGCACCCGTGTTGCCGCTGGAGAGCGCGGCGCCCGAGTTGCCGTTAGCCGACTCGGCGAAGCCGGACCCGTTGCTCAGCGAACCGCCGTCTTTGGCGAGCATCAGGCCGCTGTTGGCGGTACCGTTGCCCCTGTTGGCCGAGCCGCCGTTGGTGGCCATGGTACCGGAACTGCCGGCGATGCCGCCGTGGCCAGCAATGTTGCCGGAGTTGGCATCACCGCCGTTGGTGGCGATGGTCCCGCTGCTGCCCGCGACGCCGCCGTGCGACGCGGCGTTGCTGCCGCCGGTTGCGGCCGCCGAGCCACCAGTAGCCAGCGCGACTTGTCCGCCAGCCAGCAGGCCGTTGGTGCTACTACCGCTGTTCCCGCCGCCGGTTGCTCCGATACCGGAGGCGTTGTTGTTACCCACGGTCTGGGTGATGTGCTGGTTACCGCCGCCGCCGTTGCCGCCGGCACCCGCCGGCGAGCTACTCGAGGTCGCACCGCCCGTGCCACCGTCACCGCCGATACCGGCAGCAGCGACGATGCCCTGGTTGCCGGAGCCGCTGTTAACCGGGCTAGCATTGCCGGCGATGATGCTACCGCCAGTGGCTACCGGGCTGTGGTTGCCGGTAGCGATGCCGTGACCGGTGGCAACCGCGCTATGGTTACCTTGGGCGACGCTGCCGTTGTTAGCCACGTTGCCGCCGTCGCTGGACGCGCCGCCGTTAGTGGCTAGGTTCTCATTGTGGTTGCCGGCGATGCCGCCGCTGGTCGCCGCGTTGCCGCTGTCGCTGGCCGCGCCGCCCGTGGTGGCTGCGCTGTCGCCCGCGTGGCCGATGCCGCCGTTGGTGCCTACGCTGCCGCCGACGTTGCCGGCGACTCCGCCGTGGCTTGCCGAGTTGGCGCTGCCGTTGCCGGCCACCGCGCCGTTGTTAGCTGCGTTGGCGCCGCCTCCGCCACCTGGTCCTCCTGGATCTACCGCGATCGCCGAGCCGGCGAGCAGGCCGTTGTAGCCGCCCGTCTGACCGCTGGTGGCTACACCGGCGCCGGCCGCCACGTTGTCGTTGGAGCCGCTAATGCTCGAGAGCGCGTTGCCCGAGTTGCCGTTGGCCGTCTCGGAGAAGCTGCTGGCACCGCCGCTCGCTGTGTTCGCGTTGTTAACCGAAGAGTCACCTTTCGCGATGGTGAAGTTCGAGTTACTGGAGAGCGCCGCACCCGAGTTGCCGTTAGCCGACTCGGCGAAGCCCGCGCCGATGTTGCTCGAGCCGCCCCTCGTGGCGACGACTTTGCCGGTCGCGATGCCGCCGGCGGCGGTATTGACCCCGGTGTTAACGCTGTCACTAACCTGGACGCCGGCGCCGGTCTGGATCGGAGAGTCGGTGTTGTCGCCGCTGGCGATGCCGCTGCCGATGTTGATCGCGCCGTCAGAGGCGTAGTTCGCGCTGCCGGCCCCGGCGTTGTTGGTGCCGCTGCCCTTGGCGATGTTACCGCTGTTCCCGGCGATACCGCCGTTCTCAGCGAAGTTGGCGTTGCCCGCGCCGCTGGTGATCGCGCCCTCGCCAGCGACGTAGTTCGAGCCGCTGGAGAGCGCGTTGCCCGAGTTGTTGTTAGCCGACTCGGCGAAGCCCGCGCCGGCATTGGCTGCGCCCTTGCCTTCGGCGTTTGCGAGATTCACGTTACCGGCGCCGCTGGTGAAACCAGCTTGGCTGCCGTTCAAGGCCACGCTGCCACCGGCCACGATAGCGTTACCGCCACCGCCGCCCGGAGGGTCTAACAAACCGGGGGACGCGCCGCCCACGCTCTCGACGCTGGCCACCGAGCCGGTGCCGATGTTGTTGAAACCGCCGTCCTTAGCCGTAGCAACAGTGCTGCCTCCGGTGGCGACGATGCCGCCATCCTGAGCCACGTTGCCGCCGGCGATGATCCCGCCTTTCTCGGCAACGACGCTAGAGGCGCTGCCCGCACCGGCATTGGCCGCGCTATCCCCGCTGGAGCGGGCCACGTTGCCGCCCACGCCGGCGATGCCACCGTCGCTCGCCGCACTGTTATAACCAGCCGTGCTGGCCTGGGCGATGCCGCCTGCCGCGGCCTGGGCCACGCTGCCGCCCACGCCGGTGATCGCATGGCCGCCGTTGATAACGATGCCGGGTTGGGTGGACGAAGCGGTCACGGTCCCGCTATTGCTCACGAGGTTACCCACGCTCAAGTCGTTGCCCGCCGCCAGCGCCGCGCCACCGCCCGGCATGCTGATCGCCGAGTTGTCAAGCGTAACGGTGTTGCCTGACAGGATGTTGCCGGCTGAAATTGCTACCGAACTGCTTCCATGGGTGTGTATCCCGCCCTGGCTGACTCCGACCCCGCCGCCGCTGGTGCATCCGGCAAGCAGGGCCGCCCCGCCCGCCGTGACTACGGCGCGCAAGACAATCCTGGTTACTTTTCTTTTCTGACTACTCATGCCTTTCCCTCCTCCTTAAGTCCTGGGGTGCTGGCTTTTCCTAACCTTCAAACTTTCCTGACCGAGCGTACAATTCGCCACCGCCCGGCCTAAGCAAGCCTAGCCGGGCGCTGGCGGACCCCGCGAGTCGCAGGTAAACAAAGCAAAGATTAGACCAAACCGACCCCGCTGAAAAGCGTTTAGAATTACGCTTATTTTGCTCGGTATAGGACAAGCTGTTCGAGAGCGCTATTGCGTTGCAATAGCGCGCAATATCTGTTAGCCTTCGCCGCGATGTCGAAAACGTTACTCAATTGCGCCACGGTTAGCTTTCGGCAGCGATTCGTGCGGGGCAGGCATCACAGGCTGGAAGCCTGTGCCACCGACTCAGAGCCTGTAAATTTTTCGCAAGCTGCCGCATGCCGCCGCAGGCTGCGCCCGATATGTCTCTAGTGGGGCGGGCACGGCGGCCCGCCCGGTCGCCGGTGATTCATTGGCCGCGCGGGCGTGGCGCCCGCGCATCATGGCGGGCATTCTCCGGCTTCGCTCAGAACAGGCTCCGGCCCGCCCCACTACGCAAAAATTCACCAACTCTCAGCGGAGGCCGGGCGAGGAAATGTTGAGGCTGCGCACGGCGGTCGAGACCGCCAAAAGCTGGCGGCGCTTCGTGGCAGGTCTGGCGACAGACCCGCAGGCGCTGCGGCCCGAGATCAGGGACTCTTGGCTAAGGTCCAAAGCTGCCGGCGTGGACCCGCGGGCAAATCACACGCTCGAAGCCTGTGCCACACCGCAAATCACAGCCCGGAAGCCGATGCTACAAAGCCAAGCCCCGGCGGGCAAAGCACAGGCTGGAAGCCTGTGCCACGCCGACGCGTGGCTCTTGGCTGCCGGCAAACCCGAGCTGGCGCGGGTGGCGCGCGCGCTTGCCGGTCAGCAGGTGCTGGCCGTGCTAGCCAACGCCGAGGCGCAGGTGCTCGCGCTGGAGGTAGCGGGCAAATCACAGGCTGAAAGCCTGTGCCACACTTCCCCGCCTTCCCCCGCGCTGCGGGGGAAGGAGTCCAAGTCCCGCGGCCCTTTTCTGCCCCCTCGCCCTCTGGGAGAGGGCCGGAGTGAGGGTGCTTCCCCCGCGCTGCGGAGGGCGGCGTCGGAGCTTGCGGCGCGCGAGCTCAAGGCGCTGGCCGGCTTGAGGCTTACCGAGCGCGAGGCCGGCACCAACTGCGTCGGCCTGGCGTTGCATCTGGGGCAGCCGGCCGAGGTGGTGTGGCATGAGAACTACGCCGCCTGGGCGCATCGCTGGGCGGGTTGCGCGGCGCCGATTGGCGGCCCCGGGGCCGGGCCGCCGGCCGGGGTGATAGCGATTATCGGCTGGGGCGGCGCGCCCGCGCGCGAGGCGCCGGAGTTGGCGCGCAGCGCGGCGCAAGCGGTAGCGAGCAGGCTTAGGGAGGCCGCGCTGACGGCGCGGCTGCAAGTGCTCGAAGAGTTCACCCGCCAGCAGAGTAAGTTTCCCGAGCGCGCGATTCTCGCCTTGAGCGCCGACGGCCGCATCCTGGGTTTTTCGCCCGCGATGGGCAAGCTTCTTGGAGAGGGCCTCGCGCCGCGCGCGCTCGGTCAGCGGATAAGCGAACTCAGTGGAGTAAAGGTCGCAGGCGAGCTTGCTCTCATCGGCGACGTCAAACCCTACGAAGCTGCGCTCCAACTAAGGTATAAGAGCGGCGCGGAGCGCGCCGTGGCGAGCATGATTTTCCCGCTGGTCAGCGAGGCCGGCGAAGGCTTGCGCGCGGGCTTTTTGCTGGTGGGTTCCGGGTCGAGCGCGGCCGCGGGCCGGCCGCACGGCGCGCGCTCGTCGTGGCAGGCGAACTATGGCCCGGCCGATTTTGTTGGTGAGTCCCAGGCCGCCAAGCAGGTGCTGGAGCTGACCGGCAAGGCGGCAGGCTATGACTGGCCGGTGTTTATGGTGGGCGAATCGGGCACCGGCAAGGAGCTTCTGGCAAGCGCGATTCACGGCTTAGGCCCGCGCGCGTCGGGGCCGTTCGTGGCGCTTGACTGCAGCACCATGCCGCACGACCTGGTGGCCTCCGAGCTATTCGGCTACGAAGAGGGGACTTTCACCGGCGGTCAACGCGGCGGCAAGCCGGGCAAGCTTGAGCTGGCCGACGGCGGCACGCTGTTCCTGGACGAGTTGGCCGACCTGCCGCTTAACGTTCAAGCCGGTCTTTTGCGCTTTTTGGAGGATCGCAAGGTCATCCCGCTGGGGGGACGGCGCGTCAAGACGGTTGACGTGCGCGTGATCGCGGCGATCAACACCGATCCCGCCCGCGCGATCGCCCAAGGCAAGCTCAGGTTCGACCTGTATTACCGGCTGAGCGTGTTCAAAATAGCCGTGCCGCCGCTGCGCGAGAGGCTTGAGGATATCGCCCTTTTGGCGCGCCATCTGCTGGACCGCGAAGGCTTCGTTGAAGCGGCCTTTTCGGCCGACGCGCTGGCCGCCTTGAACCGGCATCCGTGGCCCGGCAACGTGCGCGAGCTGAGGAATGTCGTTCTGCGGGCCGCCGCGAGCTGCTCGGGCCGCCTGATCACGGCGCGCGACTTGATGATCGAGGCCGACTTGAGCGGCACCAAAGAGCGGGCGCCGGCTAATCGGCGAAGCGGCGGGATCGATAAGGAACAGCTTTTGCAGGCGCTTGAACACTGCGGATGGAATAAGACCCATGCGGCCAGGCTTCTGTGCGTGCACTGGGTGACACTGCATCGCATGATGCAGCGCCTAGGCGTGGTTCGCGAGGACGGCACCGAGGCCGAACGGCGGGCGAAGCTCGAAGGCGAAAGCGCGGAGCGGGAGGCGTCGCCAAGCGGTGAAAGCGCGCGCGGCGACGGCTGGGGAGACGCGGGCTATGGGCAACGCGGCGCCGAAGCAAAGCTGAGGCAAACCGCCGCGGCGCCCGCCCAGCCGCGCTTGGGTCCGCTCAAATGGCGGCGGTGATGCGAATTCTCGCTGCGATGCTGAGCGCGCCCGGTCTATCGCGCGGGCTGCGTTCGAGCGGGCGAGCAAGGCGGCGGGCGCGGCTGTGCTCCCTTCGCCACCTGCCCCGGCGCGGCGAGAGCAGGAGTCAGAGGGCCGCGACCGTTTCTGCCCCCTCGCCCTCTGGGAGAGGGTTGGGGTGAGGGCGCTGAGCGCGCCGGCACCGCCTTCGCAACCTTCCCGGCGCGGCGGGGGCACGAGTTAAGCGGCGCGCTCCAGCGGATTTGCAGCCGGCGGCGTCGGCGTGGCGCTTGCGCCCCTCGCCCGCTTGCGGGAGAGGGCTAGGATGCGGGTGCTGTTTACGAGACCGCCGGCGATGCGGACCGTCTTTTGCCGGGTTGCCCGGCGCTAACCGGGTTGTGCGGGTAGTTGATGGCGCCTTAAGTGGACAGCGCGAGAGAAATAATGAGCCTGCGGGAGGTCGCGGAGCTCCTACGCTGCAATCGATCAACGATCTATCGGATGCTTAAGCGCCAAGAGATCCCGGGCTTCAAAGTGGGCGGCGACTGGCGTTTTGCGCGCTCCGAGATCGACGCCTGGATTACCCGCCGCACGAGCGAAAGCGTGGCGCCGTCAGGACGCGGAAGAAAGTCAACGGAACACGGCTCTGACGGGCCTTGAGCGGCCAGGGGAGAAACGCCTGCCAACTCCTTATCCTCGCAGCGGAGGCAAAGAGTTGGGCGGAGCGCAAAGCCGGGCGAAGCGAAGCAGGCGTGCCCCCATCCCCTCCTTCCCCCGCGCGGCGGGGGAAGGAGTCCCGATCCGCCGCGTCGCCGGGGAAGGCCTAACTTTTGACTAAAGCCACCGGCAACGGACCCGGCGAATTGGGCGGGCACGGCGGCCCGCCCTACTACGGAAAAAATGACCGCCTATTGTAGTAGGGCGGGCCGCCGTGCCCGCCATTTACCTGGCCGCCGTGCCGCCCAATAGTTAGATCGGGGCGACGCCGGTTGCGCCGGTTTTGGCGCGCGCAAAGATCGAGCCGACGCTTGTCTTCTCGGGGTGATAAGAGCTAAAGAAAGGGTTGGCTTGAAGATGACCCAAGGAGGCCTGGTCTTCGAGCTTTTGGGGAACACGAACAACTAAGGGAGGGCAATCAACCGTGGGAGAAGGGATTTTGCGCAGATTGGCGGGCGCTGCGCTGGCGTTCGCCTTGTGCTTGGCGATGGCGCCGGCGAGCCCGGCGGCCGCAGAAAACGTGGACTGGCCGATGTACGGCGGCGACTATGCGAACGACCGCTACAGCCCGCTCGACCAGATTACCCCCAACAACGTAAGCCGCCTGCACGCGGCCTGGGCTTTGTCGCTGGGTGTGCTCAAGGACTACCAGACCACGCCGCTAGTAGTCGGCGACACGCTTTACGTAACAACGTCGTTCGGCCCCAAGTATGTCTACGCCGTTGACGCCAAGACCGGCAAACTAAAATGGACGTACAGCCCCGACATACCCAAGGACGTGGTGGCCTACAATTGCTGCGGCGCGAACAATCGCGGCGCGGCTTATGCCAACGGCCGCGTCTTCGTCGGCCGGCTGGACGGCTACCTGGCTGCCGTGGACGCCAACACCGGCAAGGAACTGTGGAAGACCCAGGTCGTGGACTACAAGGCCGGCGCGGTGATTACCTCGCCGCCGCTGCCGGTCCACGACAAGGTGCTCACCGGCTACAACGGCGCCGAGTTCGGTGTGCGCGGGGCGCTGCAAGCGTACGACCAGGCGACCGGCAGGCTCATCTGGAAGACCTACACCATCCCCGGCCCCGGCGAGCCCGGCAACGACACCTGGAAGGGCGATAGCTGGAAGCACGGTGGCGGCGTGATTTGGAACGTCGGCGCTTACGACCCGCAGCTCAATCTGACCTACTGGGGCACCGGCAACGCCGCGCCGTGGGCGGTTGCACCGCGCGCGCCCGACAGCCCGAACTACGGCAAATTCACCAATCTTCACGCCGCCAGTGTGATCGCGGTTAACCCCGACACCGGCAAGATGGCCTGGCACTTTCAGGAAACGCCGGCCGACGCCTGGGACTATGACGCCACCGAGCCCGTGCTGGCCGACCTGAAGATCCACGGCAAGACGGTTCCCGCGCTGATCGACGCCGGCAAGAACGGCTTCCTGTTCGTAGCCGACCGGCGCAACGGCAGGCTGCTCTCGGTCAAGCCGTACGTCTACGTCAACTGGGCCAAGCGCTTCAACCTCGAGACCGGACGTCCGGTGGAGGTTGCCGACAAGCGGCCCACGTTCAACCATGAGGCCAAGAACGTCTGCCCCCACATTTACGGCGGCAAGAGCTGGGAGCCGAGCTCCTACGATCCTAAGACCGGACTGCTTTACATCCCCAGCACCAACATGTGCCAGGACGTCAAGGAGCAGAAAATCGATTACCATCGCGGCACCTTCTATCTCGGCACCGACAACTCTACGCTGCCCGGGCCGGGCGGCTACCTGGGCAAGCTAAGGGCGATCGACCCGGCCACACAGAAGGAAGTGTGGGGCGCGAGCGAGCCCTGGCCGGTCAACGGCGGAGTGCTGTCGACCGCCGGCGGGCTGGTTTTCGCCGGCGACTGGGAAGGCTACTTCAACGCGCGCGACGCTGCTACGGGCCAGCTTCTGTGGAAGTTCAATACCGGCAGCGGGATCGCGGCGGGACCGATCGCCTACCAGGTTGACGGCAAACAGTACGTCGCCGTGGTCGCCGGCAAGCTCTCCGCGATACCGGGCTATTTCGGCGAGCTCGGCAAGCGAATGATCGCCGCCGGCACCCCGGAGGGCGGCACGCTTTTCGTGTTCGCGCTCGAGTAGGCCGGCCAAACTCGCGAACGTCTGCGCCAGGCGCCGATCGCCGGGCTTGGCGCAGACGTGGCTGAATCCGTTCGACCGGTTATCCGACGCCGGGCAACCCGCAGCGTTCGTCCGGATTAGGGGCAAACCCGGTCCGGCCCGAAGCTAGGCGTAGCGATGCATCAGGCGACTCTTCACACGGCGCTCGCAGCGAACCCGCGCGGCTTCTCTCGCCGCGCGAAGGGCGCCGGTACGCGGCGCCTTTTGTGGCTCATTGCGGCGGCTCTGGGCCTTGTGCTTGCGCCGGCTCACGCGCCGGCGGTCGAGGCGCTCAGAGTATGCGCCGAGCCCGACAACCTGCCCTTTAGCCAACGCGCAGGTCCACGCAAAGGGCTTTATCTGGAACTCGCCGACGCGCTCGGCAAAGCGCTCGACCGGCCGGTAAGCTACGTGTGGATCGAGGGCTGGGGCATGGGCGGCGTAAAGGTCGCCTTCACTCAGCAGCAATGCGACGTTTACTTCGGACTGCCGGCAAACAGCGGCTTCAACGCTCCGTATTTGAGCTTGACCCGGCCCTTTGCGCGTGAAAGCTACGCGCTGGTCCTGCCCAAGGGAGCCGCCGTGCGCTCGTTCGCCGACCTGGCGGGCAAGCATGTGGCGGTGCAGTACGGCACACCGCCGCAGATGCTCTTGGCGGTGAACAATGTCGACATGCTCACCTGCGATACGGTGCCGGAGGCGATGGCGGCGATGGCCCGCCACGAGACCGACGCCGCTTTTTTGTGGGGCCCCGCGGCCGGCTACTACAACAAGGATACTTTACGCGACGCTTACCAGGTGCTCCCGACCTCCGGACGCGGACTTGACTGGGCGGCCGCTATCGGCGTGCGCAAGGACGAGCCGGAACTGCGCGACGCGCTCGACCGCCAGCTCGGCGGACTGCGTTCCTTGATTGGCCGGCTGGAAAAAGCATACGGTTTCCCCATGGCCGCGCCCGTGTCTTTGGCCAGGACGGCAACCGAAAAGGCGGACGTCCGGTTGGCAAGCGCCGGCGGCGGCTGGAGTTCCGGCGCGTCCCGGCATCAGGCCGTGGGGCCAAAGTTTGCGGCTGCCGACACGTCGGGGTCAGCGACCGATGCGCCGTCAACGAGCGGCTGGCCGGCGGATGCGCGGTCGGAGAATGTCCCCTTGGCGAGCGCGCTGCCGGCGCATGCTCAACCCCGCCTCCTACGCGATGCGAGCGTAGGCCCGGACAGGACGGCCGTCCGGCAGGCAACGGACTCGCGGCTCGCAGCTCAAGCGACCGGCGACGGCTCGGGTAAGAGAGCGGCGGCGATGGAACCTCGGGCAGCCGAAGGGCGCGATATCTTCAATTCACGCTGCGCGCATTGTCATGGCGATGACGCCATCACCGGCGACACCGAACGCAGCATCCCGGACCTGCTGCGGAAAATCCCGCCGGCGCAAATGGAGGCCTTTTTTCTCATCGTAGTGACCAACGGCGAGCCGGATCAAGGGATGCCGCCTTGGGGCGACGCGCTGAGCGAGGAGCAAAAGAAAAAGATCTTCGCTTTTATTCGCTGGCAACAGGAGCATCCGCCCAAGGACTAGCGCCACACCGCCTGCCCATCATCCCACAGCGAGCGCGAAGACTAATGCGCAAGCGGATCGGCCGCGACCCGGCGCGCCGCCGCCGGCGGCACAGGCGCGGCGCTCGGCGTGCTGTTGGCGGCGGCCGCGGTGTTGGCGTTCGCAGCCGCAGCGGGCGGCGTTCCCGCCGTGAGCACATCGATGAACTTGCGCAGGGCCGGCCACAACTCGCGGCTGCGCTTGTGAATTATCGCCAGCGGACGCAAAAACGTCTCGCCCTCGAAGTCCAGTATCCGCACCCATCCCAGCGCAGCCTCGCGCTCAACCGACGGCCGCGGCACGATCGCGACTCCCAGCCCGATTTCGACCGCGCGTTTGATGGTCTCGATATTGTCGAACTCCATCACATAGCGCGGCTTGACATCGTGCGCGCGCAAGACTCTGTCGGTTGCCTTGCGCGTGGGGATATCGCGTTCGTAGCCGATAAAGGATTCGCTCCCAAGCTCGCCGAAGCTGACCGTGCCGCGCGAGGCGAGCTTGCGATGGCTGGGCGGCGCGATCAACACCATCTCATCGCTGCGGAAAGGAATTGTTGCAATCTGGCTGCGCTTGACCGGGTAGGCCAGCACGCCGAGATCGATGCGCCCGTTCATGAGATCGTCATAGATGCGGTTGGAACGCAGGTACTCCAGATGCACGGCCACGGCCGGGTACAGGCGCAGAAACTCCGTGAGGTAAGGCGGAATCTCGTGCAGGCCAACGCTGTATACCGTGCCGACACGGATCGACCCGGACACCACCGAACCCGCCTCGCGCAGGGTGGTGTCCAACTCCATAAACAGGCGCACGATCTCTTTGCTGGCGTCGTACAGCGTGCGTCCCGCGGCAGTGGCTTTAACTCCGGTGCGCCCGCGCTCGACCAGTCGGCATCCGTACTTCTCCTCGAGGCTGCGCACCTGCTGGCTCACCGCCGACTGAGTGACGAAATTTTGCGACGCAGCGTAAGAAAAGCTGCCGCTCTCGATGATGTCGCAAAAGACTTTTAGCGTCTCAACGTGCATGCGAGGCCATCAATGAAGGTCTTGCATTAGCTATCCTTAACTAGTGTATATTCGCTACAACTCTTGTGCAACTGCCGACGATCAATGCCGCAGCGTTTCCGATAGCGCGCCTACTAAACTTGCGCGCGCGGGTCTGGTGGCAAACACATATGTCGGCAAGCCAAAATACAGCTCGCGTTGTTTTGAGACAGCCTGTGCGGCGCGAAAATTCACCTCGGTGAGGATTCGGATCGCCGAGTTCGCGCTGCTCTGCGCAGACCGAAGTTATTGCGGCAAGCGTCGAGCAGTCTCAGCGATGAGCCCTGCCGGAGGGCTTGTCCGCATAAGGTTGGCTTACGCTGCGAAACTCGAATGCCCGTTTACGGATTTGGCGCCAACGCGGTAGAGTAAATCAAGGGGGTGGATTATGACGCCGGCGCTGCGCGATTTGGACTATTTCGGCCTCGATGAGCTTCTCGCACCCGAAGATAAGATGAGCAGAGATGCGGTGAGGCAGTTCGTCGAGAAGCACGTGATGCCGCGGATCGAGCACAACTTCGCGACGGAGAGCTTTGCGCTCACGCTGGTGCCTGCGATGGCGGAGCTGGGCATCTTTGGCGCCAACCTCAAGGGCTACGGCTGTGCCGGCATGAACGGCATCGCCTACGGGCTGATCATGCAGGAGCTGGAAGCAGGCGACTCGGGATTGCGCTCGTTCGCCTCGGTGCAGAGCGCGCTCTCAATGCACGCGATCTACGCCTTCGGCGCGGAGGAGCAAAAGCGGCGTTTTTTGCCCGAGATGGCTCAGGGAAAAATACTGGGCTGCTTTGGCCTGACCGAGCCCGATCACGGCTCCGACCCCGCCGGCATGGAGACCAGGGCGCGCCGCGACGGCGACGGATGGGTGCTCAACGGGACCAAGCGCTGGATCACCAACGGTACGCTAGCCGACGTGGCCATCGTATGGGCCAGGGTGGACGAGGGCATCGCCGGGTTTCTCGTAGAGAAGGGCAAGCCCGGCTTCAGCGCTCGCGACATCAAGGGCAAGTTTTCGATGCGCGCCTCGGTGACCTCGGAACTAATCTTCGAAGATGTTCGGCTGACTGACGGCGAGCGCTTGCCGCAAGCGCGCGGGCTTAGGGCGCCGCTAGCCTGCCTGAACGAGGCCCGCTACGGCATCGCCTGGGGCGCCGTGGGAGCGGCGCGCGCCTGCTACAACTGCGCCCTCGACTACGCCAAATCGCGCCGACAGTTCGCGCGCCCAATCGGCGGCTATCAATTGGTGCAGGCCAAGCTGGTCGGGATGTTGACCGAGATCACCAAGGCGCAGTTGGTATGCCTGCGGCTCGGGCAGCTCAAAAACGCCGGCAAGCTGCGCGCCGAACAGGTCTCTTTCGCCAAGCGCAACAACGTGAGCGAAGCGCTCAAGATCGCGCGTTCGGCGCGCGACATCTTGGGCGCCAACGGGATTGTCAACGAGTACCCGGTGATCCGCCACATGCTCAACTTGGAAACCGTCAACACTTACGAAGGCACCTACGATATCCACACGCTCATCCTCGGCCGCGACATCACCGGGCTGGCCGCGTTCGAGTAGCGCCGCGCCGGGTCGGCGCCCCGGTTCCATCAGGCAGCGTCCGATTTGTCATCGGCACGCTGCACGATGATGAAAAAGACCGGCACAAACGGGATTGCGAGCAACGTGGACGCGAGCATCCCGCCGAACACCACCGTGCCCAACGATTGCTGGCTTGCCGCGCCCGCGCCCTGCGCGGTAAGCAGCGGCACGACGCCCAGAATAAAGGCGATCGAGGTCATCAGAATCGGCCGAAAACGCCGGCGCGCCGCCTCGACCGCCGCCTCAACCGCCGTCATTCCACCGGCCTTGAGCTCGCGCGCGAACTCGACGATCAGGATCGCGTTCTTGGCCGCCAGCGCGACCATCAGCACCAGCCCTATTTGCGTGTAGAGATCGATCGGGAAGTGGCGTATGAACAACGCGACCACGATTCCGACCAGCGCCATCGGCACGGTCAGGATCACCGCTGCCGGATCGGTCCAGCTTTCGTACTGCGCCGCGAGCACCAGGAAGACCAGCGTGATCGACAGCGCAAAGATGAAATAAGCCTGGTTGCCGACGAGCTTTTCCTGGTAGGACAGCCCGCTCAGCTCGTAATCCATACCGCGCGGGAGAGTTTCGCGCGCGACCCGGCCCATCACGCTCAGTGCCTCGCCCGAACTGAATTTCGGCATGGGGATGCCCATCACCGTCGCCGCGGGATAAAGGTTGTAGCGCGTGATCAGTTCCGGACCGAGCACGCGGCGTACGTCGAGCAGAGCGCCGAGCGGAACCATCCGCCCGGCGCGGTTTGCGACATACAGGTCTCCGATATCTCGAATCCGGCGCCGGTAATCGGCTCCGGCTTGCAGGCGGACCTGGAAGCTCTGATTGAACTTGTTGAACAGGTTCACATAGCTTGAGCCCAGATAAACCTGGAGGGTCTGGAACACGTCATTGAGTGATACGCCGAACGACTGCGCCATCGTGCGATTGATATCGAGATAGAGCTGCGGACTACTGGCATCGAAAGTGGTGAACCCGCTGCGTAGGAACCCGGGCTTTGCGTGGGCCGCTTGCAGCATCGATCCGACGGCCTTTTGCATCTCGTGCGGACCCGCGCCGCCGCGGTCTTCGACCATTATCTGGAAGCCGAACGCGTTTCCCAAACCGGGGATCGGCGAGGGCGGCAGCACGTTGAACGTCGCGTCGCTGATCGATTTGAATCGGCGCTGAAGCTGCGCAAGAAAAATTAGCTGCGAGAACCCTTTCGGCCGCTTGTCCCAATCGTCATAGATTAGGAAAATCGTCACCACGTTCGAGACCTTGGCGGAGTCGAGCGCCGAATATCCGCCGATAGTCACCCAGCCCTTGACCCCCTTCACGTCGTTGAGTAGGGCGTCGATGTTAGCAGCCATCTCGCGCAGCCGCGGCTGAGAAGCGCCCGGCGGCAGCCGGCCGACGATCACGCAGTACCCCTGGTCTTCGAGCGGCATCAGCGTGGTCGGATACACCGCGAAAAACGCTCCCGCGGCCGCCACGATGAGGAAGAACACGCAGGCCATCGCGCCGGGACGACGCACCATCCGGCCCACCAGCGCCACGTAATAACCCTCGAGCGCCGCGTACGCGCGGTTGAACCCGCGATAAAACCAGTTGACCC
>JAKBMB010000003.1 GCA_021831785.1 Deltaproteobacteria bacterium
GGGCCGCCGTGCCCGCCACGATGCGCGGGCGCCACGCCCGCGCGACCAATGAATCATCGGCCACAGGGCGGGCACGGCGGCCCGCCCTACTACTCAAAAATTCACAAACTCTCAGCATGACATCCATGCCCTGCGGTCATTTATGAAGCTACTTCTAATGTAACTCGAAAGGCTCGATTTTGGCCGTCGGGCCGAGTTGAACGCTGTTGGCTCCGGCGTTATCGACGTTCTCGAGTTGCTGGTGTGTGCGGGCGAGGCGGCCTTTAGCAATGCGCACAAGCGCAGAGCAAGCGGCTGTTGCTTAGTTCCGCGTCGCTCGAGTGCGCAGGCGCTATCGAGGCGCGGCTGAACGGCGATCGACGCTCGATGTACGGCGGCGGAATTTGCCGAGGCCGCGTTAAGGCGGTCAAATCAAATCCGCGGGCGATTTAGACTTGAGCCGAAGCTGAAAGCTACTATAATGATGGCTCCAACGCGGAGTCCGAACGATGTCCAACCTAGTGAACAAACTTGAGCAAGAGCAACTACGCGAGGGCTTGCCGGCCTTTCGCGTGGGCGACACGGTGCGCGTGCAGGTCAAGGTCGTCGAGGGCGAAAGAGAGCGTACTCAGACCTTCGCTGGAACGGTGATAAGAATCAATCGCGGCGCGAACCGAACGCGCTTCACCGTGCGCAAGATTTCCTACGGCATTGGCGTGGAGCGGATTTTCCCGCTGCATTCACCGCACCTGGAGCGAATCGAGGTCGTCAGCCGAGGCCGCGTCCGGCGGGCGCGCCTCTATTATATCCGCAAGCTTTCGGGTAAGGCCGCGCGCATCCAAACCACGACACAATGAGTCGTCGGCCGGGCGGCTTGGTGCTCGGCGTTGCTTGAGGCGGTTAGGCCAAGGCCGAAGCCTTGTCAGTCGCGCCGCTCAGGGGCCTGGGGAGTCTCCGGCATGATCTCGAGGTCGCCGTTGACCTGGGCTCCTTCGCAAACTTGTAGTGAAGCGGCCGCGATTCGCCCGGTCACGCGCGCCAGCGGCCCGAGCAGTACCTGTCGAGCGCCGCTTACGTTGCCGCGCAACTCCCCGAGCACGATCAGCCGGGGCGCTGTGATAAGGCCTTCGACACTTGCCTTCGAGTCGACCACCACGAGGTGTACCGAACTGACCTCGCCGCGAAAGCGTCCCTCAATCCGCACCGGTTCACTAAAGGCCAAGCGGCCCGACACGGTCACGTCCGGGCCGACAGCCAGCCGAGTTCTGCTGCTTGTCATCAGCATCGTGTCGTCGCTAAACCGCGCCTCATCCGAGACCTCGCCCTGCCGAGCGGCGCTGGGATCGAGTCGGCGATTTTCCGTGTCAGGCGTCATTCGCGCTGCATCTTCAAGCTCGCTCCCGCCTCAAGGTGCCGGAAAGACGTGGCAAGCTACGGCGTGGCCTGCACCTCCAGTCTCAAGTGGAGGCTCGACCGTCTTGCAAATGTCGATCGCATAAGGACATCGCGGATGGAACCGGCATCCGGGCGGCGGGTTCAGTGGACTCGGCACCTCGCCGGGCAAGCGAATGCGCTCGCTGCGCTCGTCAGCTTTGATCGTAGGCACCGCGGAAAGCAATGCGCGCGTGTAAGGGTGGCGAGGGTTGCGATAGATTTCGTCGCGGTCGGCTATCTCCACGATTTTGCCCACGTACATGATGGCCACGCGACGGCTGACATGCTCTACCACGCGCAAATCGTGGGCGATGAAAAGGTAGGTCAGATTCAAGCGCAACTGAAGGTCTTGCAGCAGGTTTATGATCTGGGCTTGGATTGAAACGTCGAGCGCCGAGACCGGTTCGTCGAGCACGATAAATCTAGGCTCGACCGCTAGCGCGCGGGCGATGCCGATGCGCTGGCGCTGGCCGCCGGAGAACTCGTGCGGGTAGCGCCCGAGCGCCTGCGCGTCAAGACCGACCATCTGCAGCAATTCAACGATCCGCGCGCGCTTTTCCGCGCCCCGCTTAAGCTTGTGGATTTCAATGCCCTCACCGACGATTGAATGGACGCGCATACGCGGGTTGAGCGAGGAGTAGGGGTCTTGAAAGACCAATTGCATCTGGCGGCGTAAGTGGCGCATCCGGCGCCGGCTCAACTGCCCCAGTTCTTGTCCGTCGAAGAATACTTCTCCGGCGGAGGGCCTAATCAGGCCAAGTATGAGACGCCCCAGCGTGGACTTGCCGGAACCCGACTCACCGACCAGGCCCAGCGTTTCGCCCGGATAAATGTCGAGGTCAACATCCTCAACCGCCTTGACCGTGAGCCGGGTGCGCTTTAGCAAACCGACGGCGCCGGCGGCGAACTCCTTGCGCAGCCGGCGAGTTCTTACCAGAGGCGCCGGCGTTGAGGCTTTGCTGTCTTCCACTGGGGAGCTATACGCGGATGCAAGCGACATAATGCTCAGGAGCCTTGGCTTCCAATGGCGGCTCGACCCGAGCGCAGTCGTCGATCGCGATCGGACAGCGCGGATGGAACCGACAACCGGGCGGCGGATTAAGCGGACTCGGCACCGTGCCCGGGATCGCCCGCAGCCTGCTGCCCGGTGCGGTGCCCATCGCGGGAATCGAATCGAGCAGCGCGCGCGTGTACGGATTTAGCGGGTTGCGAAACAGTGCTTGCGCCGCCGCCCGCTCCATCACGCGCGCAGCGTAAAGGATCGTTACCTCGTCGGCGTACTCGGCGACCAAGCCGAGGTCGTGAGTCACCAGGATCACCGAGAGGCCTAAGCGCTGCTTGAGTTCGCTGATCAAGTCGAGGATTTGCGCTTGGATCGTTACGTCCAGCGCGGTAGTCGGCTCGTCGGCGATGAGCAGGCGCGGGTTGCACGACAACGCCATCGCGATCATCACGCGCTGGCGCATTCCGCCCGACAGTTGATGGGGATAATCGTCAACGCGCCGTTCAGGATCGGCAATTTTGACCAGCTTAAGCATCTCGATCGAGCGCTCGCGCGCCTGCTTTCGCGTGGCGCCCTGATGCAGCCGGATCGCTTCGCCGATTTGGCTGCCAACGGTGAACACCGGATTTAGCGAGGTCATCGGCTCCTGGAACACCATGGCAATTTTCGCCCCGCGCAGCCGGCGCATCTCGTGCTCGCTCAACCGGCATAGATCGATGCCTTCGAACCAGATTTGGCCTCCGACGATTTTCCCGCGCTCCGGCAAAAGCCGCATAATTGATAGCGCGGTGACGGTTTTGCCCGAACCCGACTCGCCCACGATGCACACGAGTTTCCCCGGCTGAACGACGAAGCTCACGTCGTCCACGGCCCGCACTTCGCCCTGGTCGGTGAAAAATGACGTGCGAAGCCCGCACACGCGCAGCAGCGGTTCCATCCGGTTGTTCTCATGATACACCACTTCGAAGGCGCTCCGATAAAGCCTCGACTACGCAAATCGACGCGCAGCGTAAACCGAACCGCGGCGGGTCTCGGGGGGCTTTTTCACGGCGCGCATTGCGGCGTTCGCCGCCGGCAGTTAATGCCGGCTGCCCATCGGACAGATACGCCTGCGCAAGACCGGGGGCCAACCCTCGACCGGCATCGGCCTGACGAAGCCGCGGTCAGCGATACACTACCGAGACGCCGTCCAGATAGCGCGAAAGCGACGCGATCAGCTTTTCGAGAGCTTGCGCGTCGTTTTGCCGCGCAGCCTGCTCAAGACCGGCCCCCAGCTCGCTGATGGTGTCGAAGCCATAGCTGCCGCCTTCACCCTTAAGCGCGTGGCCCAGACGCTGCAAGCCCGCGTAGTCGCCGCCTTCCAGGGCCGCGCGCAGCAGCAGGAGATCCCGGCGTTTGTTGGCGAGAAAACCCGGGACAATCTCCTTAAGCTCGGCCGAGACCTCGATCACGGGCGCGCTGTCGGCCGGACGCGCCGGGGTCGGCGAAGGCCCGAACTTGGCGCTCGCGGTCTCCCCCAGCGCTCGCAGTAGAACGTCCTTTTTCACCGGCTTGCTCACGTGAGCATCGCACCCCGCTTCAAGACCCGCCCGGACGTCGTCGGAAAAAGCCGAGGCGGTCAGTGCGATGACCGGAGTGGGCGCTCGCCCCTGTTCATGTTCCCATTTGCGGAGGGCCCTAACGGCCGCGTACCCGTCCATCACCGGCATCTGGTGGTCCATGAGGACCACGTCGTAGTAGGAGGTCATGAACTTGTCCAGAGCGACTTTGCCGTTCTCGGCGAAATCAAGCTGATGACCGCTGCCTCTGAGGTAGACCTGAATCAAGAGCCGATTGTCCGCGGAGTCCTCGGCCAGCAGGATGCGCAGCGGACGCTCGGCCGCAACTTCTCTGGGGGCAGGCGGTTGTCCGGCGGGCAGCGGACGCGGCTGGGCGACGCCCGCCATGTCGGCTACCAGACTAAGGAGATCGGCCCGCTTGATGGGCTTTATCAGCCATGTGTTCAGCCCTGCGGCACGCAAGCGGGCCAGCTTGACGTTCAGCTCGTCCGTGGTGAGCATCGGGATGGCCGGGACCGTGCCGCTCCACAAGGCAACGCCGTCAAAGACGGACCGGTCCTGATCGCACAAGATTGCCGCCGCCTGGGGCATCCGGAGGTCGACCAGCAGGCATTGATAGGGCTGCCCACTTTTTGCAGCGGTTTCGATTTTCTCCGTAATTTCCGCAGCGCTGGCGGCTTCATCGACCTTGCTGCCGCGCTCGGCAAGGAACTCGCGCAAAACGACGCGGTTGATCATCGCGCCGTCCGCGACCAAAATTCGCAGGCCGCGAAGGTCCGGGCCTTGCGCCTGGCCGTCGGACCGCGGCTGCGCCATGAGCGAAAGCTTGAAGTGAAAGATACTGCCCTTGCTCAGCTCGCTTTCCACCCACACGGTCCCGTTCATCAGTTCGACCAGTCGCTTTACGATCGCCAGCCCGAGCCCGCTGCCCCCATACTGGCGGGTAGTCGAGGAGTCCACCTGCGTAAAGTGCGTAAAAATGACCTCCGCTTTGTCGCGCGGTATGCCGATGCCGGTGTCGGAAACTGAAAAGTGGAGCGCGCAACTGCCGTCGTCAGGGGCAGCATCTCTGCTGACCGTGAGCACCACTTCGCCCTGGCCCGTGAACTTGATGGCGTTGCTGAGCAGGTTGAGCAGAATCTGGTACAGGCGCAGCGGGTCGCCGATAAGTTTAAGCGGTACGCTCGGCGTGATCCGGACGGCTAGCTCAAGACCTTTGCCATGCGCCGCGATCGCCAGGGTCTCAGCCGCGCGCTCGGCCAGTTCAGCCAGGTCGAACCCAATCTGCTCGAGCTTAAGCCGGCCGCTCTCGACGAGCGCGAGGTCAAGCACGTTGTTGATGAGCTCGAGCAAAAGCGTGCCGTTGGCGCGCATCACCTCGAGATTCCGGCGTTGTTCGCGGCTGAGCGGCGTCTCGTTCAGCACATCGGCCATGCCAAGAATGACGTTCATCGGCGTGCGGATCTCGTGCGAGATGCTCGAGAGAAACTCGGACTTAGCCCGCAGCGCCGCCATCGCTTGCTCACGCGCATCGATGAGGTCGCTCTGCATCCGTCTGAGCTCGGCGAGGCTTTCGTTGAGCTGTCCCTGCGCGTGCTCGCGCTGGATCACTTCGCGCTGCAAGCGCTCCCCACTTTCCGTAAGCCGCCTGATGGCAAGGCTCTGCGCGCGCGAGCGCCGCATAAACCATGTGACGCTCTGGGCCAGGCCGACCGCGACCAGCAGAGCGAACCAGTGAAGCGAAGTAGCGGGATCGTTCGGCGAAATCAGCTTGTCGCTGAACACCATGGCCACCATAGCCGTGACATTCAATGCGGCCTGCCATAGTGGAGCCCACGGCATGAGCAATGCCGTGCCGAAGACCAGCAGCATCAGCGACGCAAACAGCCGCTCGGTGCGGCCCCCGTCCAGCACGGTCATCACGCTCACGCTGACAATTATCAGAAGGCAAAGGGCAAAAGAGACGGCCTGCGACCAGCGCTTGAACCATTGCGTCCAACTCAGGGCTAGGACTACGGCCGCCACAGCCATGTTGAACGCATGGTAGCTAACAAGAACAAAGAGAAGCTGGGGTTTTGATTGTATTTGCGATATAAGACGTATTGGTTGAGAAAGGAAAAGGATAAGCGTTGCTATGCGAACTGAACGAACGGCGAAAGTGGCGCTGTCGGGCTCAGTTTCGGGCATGTGCCAGAGCTTAGCGATTCGGCACACCAACGCGCTGCGGCGTTGACTAGCGCCGCTTGCACGGGCTTCGGCCGGAGAGCTCGAAGAAACGTCCTCGGAAATCATCGTGAGCAGCCGTTATGAAGGATCTCCAGCCTCCGCAGTCGCTTGACAAGGCCGGACACCAAGGCGGGAATAGCCGAGTCTTCGCCTAAACATCATTGGAACGAGGTACGAGCGAACAACACATCAGAACCTTCCAGAAAGACCTTATAGCGGCAAGTCTAAGCCGACGAATGGATTCTCATCGGGAGACAAAAGCTAAAGAACTCTAACTCCTACCCGACCGCAACTTTTATGCCGCATGCGTGGGCATGTCATGCGGTTGCCCTGCTATGCGGCACAAGCCGAAAACGTGGGATGGGTGATGTTGCGTCTGGTCTCATGTTGGCCTGCTCTAGAGATGACGGCTAACCGTCACCGAGCGGCTATCAGGGCCCCGGGTTCCGTCGCCAATGCTCCTTTCATCGCTTATCTGCACCTTGTCGGAATTTTCCCTCGCGTATGTATGCTGGGCACTCTCTCGGCTGTCGTTTGTACCTTTGCCGGTCTGTTTTTCTCTGCGGTTGGACAGGACGCGGCACTGGGACGCGAGGGTGGCGGCGAGCATAGTGGCTTTCCTCAAGGTTCGGGAGCGCTGGAGCCTGAACAGGCGCTTGAGGCGCCAGGACAATCTTGGCTCTGCACTTGGCTTCGCGCTAGAGCGCCGAGTTGGGCACCCTGCCAGGCCCGCCGGTTGCTGCATAGCCGCCCAGCCTTGCGCGCCGCGTTTCTGCTCGCCAGCTCTCGGCCAAACGTAACCCGGTGCGGCCGCCCTCGCCCGCCGGGGATGGCGAGACCGCCTGGCGCAACGAAGCGCCGGCGCGGCTCTCCCGCCCGCACGCGAGCGCCGTGATCCGGCCTCCCTCTTCATCGCGTGGGGTTTCGTTTCACCTGAACGTTTCTCCACGCCCCGCCGCCCGACCGCTCTGAATTGCCAGCATATCGCATCACCAAGCCGGGCGCCATTTTTAAAAGTATTAACCGGAGGACAGAAAAATGGAACTGCGCCTTATTACGGCTCGTAGCGAGCGCGAGGTGTTCGAGGAGGGTCTTACTCAAGCGCGGACGCTCAAAGGCCGCGGCTTTCGGGAGAAGAACTCCTCCCGTGTGGCCCAGGTTCATCTCGCCTTTAGCGAGCTTTACGGAGTTTACGACGAAAACGGTCCCGAGCCGGACCAGATGCTTGCGGGCTTTGCGATGCATAACATGGCCCAGTTCGGCCCCACCTGCATGAGGCCGGACCTCTCCCATCTGCCGCCCGAGAACGTTTACGAGATTGGCGAGCTGTGGTCGGTGGTTAGGGGAAACGGGCTCTCACTGCGTTCGGCGCGCGCCCTGGTGACTGCGCGCGCCGGCTGTGTACTTATTCCCGGGCTCAAGGGCGCGCGAGCGCTGTTCATCTATGCGGTAAGCCGCCGCGAGGACATGAACACCATCTATCCCGAGTTCGAGCCGTTCGGCCCGCCGGTCCTCGCCTCCTACGTGGAAACTCTCGACGGCGGGGCAGTGTATCTCCAACCCTTGGTGCTCCAGAGGCACGCCCTGGTTGAGGTGTTCTCGCGATTTTGCACGCTGCGGTTCGAGACCAACAGCGACTATAGCCGGATGAGGATCCACAACCCCTTCGCAGTGGTCCACGTCGACATGAGGTTGGTCTCCAGGCATCCCGACAGCCAGCCCAGCGTCCGCGGCTTCGGATCAAACGGCCTCGGCAAATCATTTCCGCGCAGCTTCGAGAGAGTCGAGCCTGCAACCTTCTCCCATCAGGCTTTCCAGCTCGCGGGGTCGGTGCACGCGGAGGAAACGATGAAAGAGCTGTCCACGGCAGGTTGATTGGTTATTTTCCGGCTTGAAGTGTCTGTCGACTTAGCGCGAGCGCACCTTTGCTTGTCGGCCGAAGGCAATCGACTCTACGGCATATCTTATAAACGCTTTCGCTTTTTCCGTCATGCTGAACCCTTCGCCTGTCATGCCGAGAGTTTGTGAATTTTTGAGTAGTAGTGTGGGCCGCCGTGCCGGCCATGATGCGCGGGCGCTACGCCCGCGCGGCCAATGAATCGGCAGCCTGCCAAAAATTCACAGGCCCCGAGCGCAGCGAGGAATCCCAGTGGATGCCGGCTCAGGGTAAACTCCGCGAAGTATCTACGCGAAGCGAATTGGCTGAAAGGCGATGGCAGAAGGGCATAGAATCGCTGCGCGCAGATTCTTCGCCTGGCGGCTCAGAATGACCAAAGAGGGGCGCGCGGAGTAACCAAAGAGGGGCGCTCAGGCTGACATCCGTGCTCTACGGTCATTTGCCCAACGCCGCCAGGCCCGAATGTCCTATGCGCGAATCGCCCAGAAAAGCCCGTAATCAAGCATGCCTAGTCTCAGGGCCCGGTAAGATTTGCGGACGTGCTCATACACGTTGTCCAGCTCGGCCCCGGTGACCCGTTTGACATAGTGCCGATACCATCTGTAAAGGGGCCAAAATTGCAGGACGCCGAGGAACAGGCAGCAGTAGTTTCGCAAGATGTCCAGGTTATGTTTGGTGGCAATTTCAGCCCTGTGCAACCTGACCCCTAACTTCCGCAGACTGCGCAGGACAATGTAAGAGAAACTCAGCACCGCCATGCTCATCGCGGCCTGATGAATCGGCGTGCCATATCTCTTCGGCCAGCGGGACTTCAATAGTGCTTGGGCGAGAGTGCGGGGTTGGGCATTAATGGCGGAAGCCTGTGGGACGGTGCGGATCAGGTGGCGGATGGCCGCGTGCATCAGACGGACCTTCTGCGCTGCGCGTATTCCCTTGCCCCGCGGCTGAAGACCCCCTCCCGACATCACGTCGATCACGAATTGAGTTGTCTCATAGATGCGGCGACGAACGTGCCGCTCAAGTTGTTGCGTGATGCCCAAGACTTTTGCGGCATAGTCTGTGGCGTAGGCCTCAGGCAAGCTCGCGCAGCCCAGGATGGAAAAGCCCATCATCCCGTGCTCCATGTAAACCTGCTCGCCTTTTTTGATCAGGGCCGGACGCGCCCATCTAGGCAGAATAGCGCTTCGCGCGAAGTAATCGCGCCAGGCTTTGTCAGCGCGGGCAGACAGGCGCGCTGGTTTAGCCGGCAACGGCTGGTCGTTCGTGATCAGGCCTTCCAATACGTGGCTCACTGCCTCAACCCCATGCTCCTCGAACAGTACCTGGATCGTGTGGTCAGCCAGACTGTCTCCCATTTGGCGCATCCCATTGAAAAACCCGGGTGTCCATTTGTCCTTACCCATTGGGGGCTCCAGCTTCGGAGGTGCTTCAGACTGATTCAGCGAGCAGAATTTTGGCGTCGCGAAGGTCCGGTGTGTCAAAACCCTCGGTGAACCATTCGTAGACGTTTGCGAGCGTGACGCGGGCCTGTTCGCGTTTGCCTTGCTTTACCCGCAAGCGAGCCAGACTTATAGCGGCGCGCAACTCCCAGGACTTAGCGCCGAGGGTCGCCGCTAACTGCGCCACGCGCCGCGCCGTCGCGACTTGGTCGAGCCGCGCCGTCAGCAAGTCTTGCAAAGTGGTAGGAATCTCGAACCCCTGGGGAATGCTCGCCGGTTCGCGGCGGTCGCCTTGCTCTCTGAGCCAGCCCGACTCGAGCAGCATCCTCGTCAACTCTTCCACGAAAAGCGGTACGCCGTCGGTCTTGGTAACGATCTGGTCAACTATCTCCGGCGCGAGCGTTTTCTCCCACGCCAGCCCCTCGACCATGGTTCGCACCTCTGCGCCCGGCAAGCGGTTGAGCACAACGGCGGTCACATGGGGACGCGACTCCCAGGGCAGCTTTAAGTGCGGGCGAAAGGTCATGACCGCTAAAATCCGCGCCGCGGGTGCCAGTTGTGCGAACAAGTCGAGCAACTCCAGCGTCGAAGGGTCCGCCCAATGCAAGTCCTCCCATGCCGCTAACACCGGGTTGCGCTCTGCTTCCGCGGCGAGGAGCGCTATCAGCACTTGAAGCGTCTTTTGCTTTTGCATGGAGGGGCTCAGTTCAAGCAGTGGGCAGCCTTCCGGATAAGGCAAGGAGAGCAGCGATGCTAAAAGTGGAACTCCCTGGTCCGGTGCAAGCCCGTACAACTTGAGCTTGCGCTCCAGCTTGACAAGCTTCTGCTGCGGAGAGTCTTCGCTACCAAACTGCAACAACTGTCGGACATGTTCGATCACAGGGTGTAACGCGGTGTTCTGATAATAAGCCAAACAGCGAAACTCTATATGGGTATGTCCCTCATGCGCGACGTGCGTTTTTAGTTCGCGCATCAGCCGTGTTTTGCCGATGCCGGCTTCGCCACTGAGCAGCACGACTTGACTCTGCCCTTGCTTTACCCACTCCCACTGCTCCAGCAGCAGCCCAAGCTCCTTGTGCCGGCCCACCATGGGCCTCAAGCTCGTCCCGCTGCTAGCATCTGTGCGGCTTTGGTCGCTCCTCTCTGCGAGCACTCGATATAATCCTACCGGAGCCGAGATTCCCTTGAGCGGCTGAGAACCGAGACTCTGGCAAACAAAGCGCATCTCAACCAGCTTGTTCGTGACCGCGCTGATCACTACCGTGCCTGGCTGGGCCAGCGCTTCAATTCGCGCTGCGATGTTTGGAGTTTCTCCCACGATCGCCATCGATTCACGGGATCCCCCAACACCCATATCACCCACCACCGCAAGACCGGTATGTATGCCGATGCGCACCCGCAACGGCAGTTTGCGGAGGACTTCCGTATGCTGCAGATCGGCGTTCAGCTGGGGCATTGCGGCTACAATCCCCAGTCCGGCACATACCGCGCGCTGGGCGTCGTCTCCATGAGCTTGGGGATAGCCAAAGTAGGCCAACAGGCCGTCGCCTAAATACTTCGCAACATGGCCCCCGAACCGAGCGATAACATTGGCGCTGCGCTTCTGATACGCGTGCATCACCTCGCGCAACTCTTCCGGGTCAAGTAGCTCGGAGAGAACGGTGGACTCGACCAAATCACAAAACATCACGGTTAACTGGCGCCGTTCCGCCTCCGACGTCATGCGCTCGGCAGTACCGGACTCGTGCTGAACTTCGTCCTGGTCCAGTGCGCTTGTCGCATCGGCCCGAGCGGCAAGCGAGGCGCCGCATTCGTCGCAGAACTTTGCCTGCGGCCGACCCTCAGCGTGGCACGATGGGCAGGATCGAGGCAGTTGGGCACCGCAGTGCCTACAGCGCGTCGCGTCCTCTTGATTGTCGGCCCGGCATTTAGGACAAAGCATGCTGTGAGCCCTTGTCGCCCGTCTCAGCCGCTTATACCACGAAGAGGCATTAACGGCTATGGCGAATTTGCTCTACGCCGCATATTGAGCAGCAAAGCGTTACCGCGGTCGGTCGCAAAGCATGGGCTGGCTAGTTAGCCCTGAAGCGAAAGTAACTTCATCGATGAAGACTCGGAAGTCCGCGCCCCATGCCTACGGCATACTCCAAGGGCAGCGGACCGGCTTGCGGGTTTTTGGTGCGTTGGACGTTGCCCGGTCCGCGGGCCTCGGTGGCGCGGGCGGCCCTGCCCGCGCGGGACATGGGCGGGCACCGCGGCCCGCCCCACTAAGATTTATTTTCGCTTCAGAGTTAGCTATCGTGCGCTCGCGATACGTGTGCCCGGAAAAGATTTAGTCACGCATCCATCCCCGCAGGTAACGACTCGGGCGAACGGCGGCAAGTTGCGCTTAAGTGTGCCCTTGCGCGGCGGCTGGCGCCGAGCGAGCCGCCCGCGCCGGCCGCCAAAGGTTGTCGAGATTGTAGGCGATCACACTGACCAAAGCCTCGCCTTCTTGGCCGGAAGGCGGGGCAGCTTCGCGGCGCGCCAACTTCGCTGCCTGCCGGAAGGAGGTTGAATTAGACGGAGAATGTGTTTGGTGGACGCACCTGGACTCGAACCAGGGACCTCTTGCATGTGAGGCAAGCGCTCTAACCGGGCTGAGCTATGCGTCCACCGTGATTCAGACCGCGCAGTTGCAACTCCGCGCTGTTACCCTAGCGCGCCCCGTGCGGCGCATGGCGGAATTATCGCGCCCCAAGACGCAAGCCGCAAGAGCGGGCGCTGCGGGCCGCGGACTCGCCGGTCCTGTCACCGAATATTCGCTTGGGCGGACCGCTGTTCGGTCGGGCATGCTCAAAGCGCAAACAGGCGCGGGTTTCTTCCACCGAGACTTCGGCCTTGCGCCAGCGCCGGCCGTTAATCGATAACCAGGCTGGCGAAGGAGACCGCCGAGCCGGTCGCGGGCTCGGTGGCGATGTCGTACTTAAGCAGCCGCCCTGTGCGCCCGCGCAAAAGCTCAAGCTGCGTGTACATCGGTGACAGCCCGCAAATCCGCCGCCGGTCCCGGTCGCTTAAGATGTGAGCGAAGAAGCCGTCCGGGTCGCCCTGCTTGATAGCGTCGATAAGCTTCAAATCCTCGCGCCTCACCCATTCGAGCACCTGCGGCTCGACTCCGTGGCGGTCGCCGAACTTCCTGCCCACGTGCGCGAAATCGACGCCCGCTATGATGCAAGTCTGCCGCGTCTCGGCGCCTATCTCTTCGCGCAAAGCCTCGATGAACGCGCCCACGCGCTCATCGCGCGCCGGCGTCGTCCCGCTTTCCACCAGCGGGTGAAACGAGCCGACCAGGATCGGGGCGATCCGGTAGCCTTCGGTGCCGAGTGCCCAGGCCAGGAACAGCGCCTGAAACTCTATCGAGTGTTCGTTGCGGTGCAGCAGCTCGTCGGCAAAGAGGTCGCCGGCGCGGTAGCGGGCGTTGAGCCGCGCGACGAAGTCGCGGTCGGTCTTGACTGTGCCGAGCGGCGTGGCGTAGTCCTTCGCCGTGGCGGCGAAGAGCTGCGGACCCGCGCCGCAGTGCGCGGTCCCGAGGATAACGAACAACTCGGGGCGCTGGCGGGCAGCGACCTGCGCATAGCCGTGTGCGTACGCCGGGCCGCCGCGGCGCGGATCGATATGGGGAACGATAAGCCCCGCCGCCGGCGCCGCGGTCGAGGCGGCAAGCGGATAGCCGGGTCCCTCGGGCGCTGCGAAGTACCGCTCGAGCTCCCGCCTTAGCTCTCCCGCCTCGCCGGCGTAACAAACGTCGGCATGCGCCGCGGGCCGACTCAAAGCCGCGCGAAATTCCTCGCGCACTTGCTCGAGACGCGCGGCAAAGCGGGGGCTTTCAAGAAAACAAGCGCCATCCAGGGTGCCGATCATTTCGCGCAGCTTCTCGCTCGGCAAAATTTCTCCCCAGCGCCGCGCGTACTCGCTTTGGATGTCGAGGAGTGAATGCTCGCCGTCAAAAAGCGCCAAGAGAAAAGACGCGCCCGCGCTGATCAGCAGCGGCTGCTCGGCCAGCCCCACAGGGTCGCGCAGGCACAGGAAGGTGCGGCCCTGATGCTCGACCGCGAAAGCCTCTACGGGTCTGAGCTTGGGCCGTAGGCTTGAGTTCACCGTCGTTTCACCCTTCGCTTCGTCAGCAGTGGAAAAAGGCGTCCGTTACCTATACAAAAAATCTTAAGGTCTCGCGCGCCGCGCCACAAGCGCATCCCGCGCTCGGGGAGCGTGGTGCTTAACCGACGAGGATAGGCGAACTATGAAAATCGTGCGCTACCGGCACCAGGATGGTGAATTCTATGGCGTTTTGGAGGACCGCGTGGTACGCCCGCTCGCCGGCCAGCTTGACGGACTCAGGCCCGTCGCCGGGGCGCGAGCGCTCAAGCTTTCCGAGGTCGAGCTTTTGGCGCCGTCTGTTCCCACCAAGATCGTCGCCGTCGGCATCAACTATCGCGACCACGCGCAGGAGATGGGGCACGAGCTTCCGCGCGAACCCCTGCTGTTCCTCAAGCCGCCCAGCTCGGTGACCGGTCCCGAAGGGCGGATAATTTATCCGCCGCAGACCGCGCGGCTGGATTACGAGGGAGAGCTCGCGATCGTGATCGGTAAACGCGCCCACCACGTATCGGCCAAGGACGCGCGCCAACACGTGCTCGGGTTCACCTGCCTTAACGACGTCACCGCGCGCGATCTGCAGCGCATCGACGGCCAGTTCACCCGCTCCAAGGGCTTTGACACTTTCGCTCCGATGGGACCGGCGATCGCGACCGACGTTGATCCCGCCGACCTCCAAATCGAGACCCGGCTCAACGGCGGGCGCCGCCAGTTTAGCCGCACCTCTCAGCTTATCTTTTCCTGCGAGGAGCTGGTGAGTTACATCTCCCATATCATGACGCTCGAGCCCGGCGACGTGATCACGACCGGAACTCCTTCAGGCGTGGGGCCGATGAAGCCGGGCGACGTGGTCGAAGTGGAGATAGAGAAAATCGGATGCCTGCGCTGCACCGTCGCGCAGGCCGCGTCTTGAGCGGACCTCAACGCATCAAGGCCGCGAAAATTCCCCAGGGTTGATCGACGAAACTCTGCGCCCCCCGTGGGGCGCGCCACCGGCTGGCCTGCCGAGCGCGGCGCCCGCGCGCATCATTCGCTTCGGTCAGGAGGATACGCCGCGCCGATCGCGGTCCGGCCAGGTCGGCGACCAGGCGCGGCAACCGAAACGAGCACGCCTCGCGTAACGATTAAAGAGACGGACTAACTGAGAGTCTCAAGCGGGCCTGCGGCTGCGGAAAGGAAAAGCCCGTCCCGCTCATTCCCATTCGTCGCCGAAGTGGGCGAGCACGACTCGCGCCTTGAGGTACTCGAGCGTGCCGAGGTCTTCGACGACGTCCCCGCCGGCGTCGTAAAAGAACAACTCGCCATCCTTCGTGCGTCCCACGGCGATAAGACCTTCGAGCTTGTCGCGGTCTTCGAGCAGGTAATTGATGGTTTGCGCGACGCCGCGGCCTGGAATTATCGTAACTTTCGGACGGCGGGACAATTTTTCCTGCTTGGTCATTTTCTAGCGCTGACCTCTGCCGGGACAGCGATAACAATACACATTCAGTACCATAGGAAGGGCGCGCCGTTCAAGTCAAGACCGCGCGGGCGATCACTTCCACGTGATGGGTGTTGGGAAAAAAATCGAGCGCGCGCACCTGCTCGACCCGGTAGCACCGCGCGCTCAAGCGCTTAAGGTCGCGCGCGAGCGCCGGCAGGCTGCACGACACGTAGATCACGCGCTCGGCGCGCAGCTCGGCGAGCTGGTCGATCACGTCGGCCGCGCCGGCGCGCGGCGGATCGAGGATTACCGCTAAGGGCCGATAGGCGGCTCGACGCAGGAATTGAATCGCCGTATCCGCCTGCATCGCGAGAAATCGCGCGCCTTCAAGACTCAGGCGCTGGAGGTTGCGCTCAGCGCATGCCACGGCCCAACGGTCCGCGTCAACGCCCACGACCTCGGCGCCGCGGCGGGCCGCGCAAAGAGCAAAGTTGCCCGCTCCGCAGTACAGATCCAAAAGCGAGGTTTTGGGCTCCACACGCGCCAGTTCCATAACCAGCGCGACCAGGCGCCGATTTTGCGCGTGGTTCACCTGACTAAAGCAGTCGGCGTCTACTTCGACGGCGAGCCCGGGCTCAAGTTCGACCGCGACCGTGGGATCGCCGACAACCTCGCGCGCCTCGGCTGCGCGAAGAATCACCCCGCTTAGGCCGTCGCAGCGGTCCAACAAGCGGTGGGCCATAAGGACTTCGCGGCGCCCTGGAGCGCGCCGCAGCCACAACGTCAGCACTTGGCGCGCGGCGTCGGCTGCAAGTTCCATTTCGCGGCAGCCCCGGCCGAAGTCGGACGCGGCCAGGCGCGCGAACTCGAGCTGAATTCGCGGCGCGGCCACCAGACAAGAGCCTACTGCGACGACATCTTGCGTGCCGGGTTGATAAAAGCCGACTTCAGCGCCGGGACCGACCTGAAGCCGCAATCGCGCGCGGTAGCCGAATTCAAGCGGGGCTCGTTCAACCAAGGGTGTTTGGTCGAGGCTGATGTTCAGGGCGCGCGAAAGCTCGTCGGCGACCAGCCGAGCCTTGAGCCTAACTTGGGCGTCGTACTCGATGTGCTGCCAATCGCAGCCGCCGCAGCGCGGGAGATAAGGACAGGGCGCCGCGCGCCGATGTATCGAGCCGCGCACCACTCTTATCGGCAAGGCTTCCAGATAATCTTTGTGCTGCCCGACGATCTGAACCTCGACCAGGTCGCCGGGAGCGGTCGCCGGGGTCAACACCGCCTTGCCGTCAAGCCGCCCGATTCCGAATCGGCCGAAGCTCATCGCGGCGATTTCAACCAGAGGCATACGAGAGACTACGTGGGACGCCTTAGCAAATTAATGATGACCGCGCCTGCGGATCGCGCGCGCGTCTGCCGCATATACGCAAATCGTTAAACCCGATCGCCGCTCAACTTCCCCATGCCGAGCGCGACAACCGCGGGCAGGCGGGCTTGGCGGACTTAAGAAACGAAAATCTTTCTCCTCGCAATCTTCGCGGCGGCGCATCGCTAACAGTCTCCCGCGCGCCCGACCCGCGAACAGCCGCGGGCTGGCGCGCCACTCGATCGCGCACGCCTCGGCACCATCAGTCTACCGTCGGCCGCCGGCCGCTGCCATTGGGATAGCGGGCGTCTTCGCCCGTGCATATACTTGGTTCATCGGGGGTTGCGCGCGCTGCTTCTTCGACGCCCGGCGGGCGGCCCGCGGGGAGGCGGTATCGCCCGCCGGCAAGGACCATGTACGAGGACCTGCAACGAGTACTTGACGGTGGGTTGCCCGCCGACCAAGCCCGCCTGGCCGGGGCGCTGGCCAGGCGCCTTTTTGCGCGCGTTCCGGCGCGCAGCGAGGGGCGCTTTTCGCCGGGCGCATGCGCGGCGATAGCGCGCCACGCGTTCGACTTTCTTCTCGTCCGCAGCGAGGCCGTCAAACTGCGGGTCAGCCGGCAGGAATGGGACGGCCGCGGCTTTGCCGTCGTGGAGACGCTGACCGCCGACCGCTCGTTCGTGGTCGACACGATTCAAGAGTGCCTGCGCGAGTTCAAGCTTCCGGTGCGGTCACTGCTGCATCCCATAGTGCGCGTCGCGCGCGACGCGCAGGGCCGCCTGAAAACCTTGGAGCAGGGAAGCGCCGACGAGCGGGCGGAATCCTTTGTCCGCGCCGAGCTTGACCGCGAGCTTGACGCGAACGTGGCCGATGATGTGGCCGACGAGCTCAAGGCGCGGCTCGAAGATTTAGTGCGGGTGACCGACGATTTCGAGGCGATGGCTCAGCGCGCGCTTAAAATCGGCGATGAGATTATCGCGGAACACGCGCCCAGCGAAGCGCGCGATTTTATGCGCTGGCTCGCGCACGGCGGCCTAGTTTTTTTGGGCTATCGCCGCTACCAAGTCAGCAGTATCGACGGCCAACGGATGGCCGCGCTCGAGCCCGGCTCCGGCCTGGGGATTTTACGCGCCGAGGCGCACTCGCGCTTTACGCGGCCGCGGCCGACCGACGAGCTGGGTCCGGATACGCTTAAGGTTTTGTTCGAGGAGCCGGTCCCTTTTGTCAGCAAGACCCGCGCGAAATCCAGTGTGCATCGCCGGCGCGCGATGGACGACATCGCGATCAGGCGGGCGAACGCGCAGGGTACGGTAATCGGCTTCGACCGCTTCCTCGGCTTGTTCACCTCGAAGGCTTATTCCGAGGAGCCGCAGCAGATTCCGATCGTCGGACAGAAACTGGCCCAAGTGCTGGCGGAGGAGAAGGCCATCCCGGGCTCGCACGACTTCAAGACGCTGCTGGCGGTGCTCAACACCTTCCCGAAAGAAGAGTTGTTTCGCGCCTCGGTGGAAGAGCTGCGCGGCCAATTGACCTTGGTCGCCGACTTCGCAGACGAGAACGCGGTCGAGCTGGCAGCTTGCGCGGACCGGGCGCGGCAGATGCTGGTGGTGCTCGTCGTGATGGGGAGCAAGCGCTATTCCGCGGAGCTCTACGAGAAGATCCGCGACACCTTGTCCTTCAGACTCAAGGCGCCGCCGATCTACGGCCATCTGGTCGCAGCGAGCGAGGATTACACTGCCCGCCTTCATTTTTGCTTCCCCATGCCTCGAGAGGCGGCGGTGGACTATGCCGCGCTGCGGGCCGAGGTGGCGGACCTCACTCGCACCTGGGAGGAACGGCTTAATGACGAGCTCGCGGCGCGCCACGGCCAAGCGCGCGGACGCGAGCTCGGGGCGCGCTATTACCGCGCGTTCAGCGCCGACTACCGCGCCGCCACTACGGTCGGCCGCGCCGCGGACGATATCGCGCGAATCGAAGCGCTGCTCGCGCGCCGCGACCTGGACGTCGAGGTCGTGCCGACCTGCGCCGGACGCGAGTACCTTAGCGAGCTGCGCGTGTACGAGGTGGGACAGCCCGTGGCCCTGGCCGACCTGCTGCCGCGGCTGCAGAACTTCGGCGTGCGCGTGCTTTACGAGAACGCGCATGAACTGCGCCTGGCGGGCCGCGACCCGATCTTCGTGCAGGTGTTCGCGGTCCAAACCGCCGACGGCCGGCCGCTGAGCGCAACCGCGGGCGTAACGCTCTTATCGGAGGCGCTTGGTGCGCTAAAGCAGGGGCTGACCGAAGACGATCCGCTCAACGCGCTGACGCTGCAGGTGGGCCTCTCTTGGCGCGAAACGGCCCTGCTGCGCGCCTATCTCGCCGTGGCGCTGCAGATGAAGCTCGGGCCGACATCGGAGAGCCTCAGGCGGGTGGTTCTCGGTCATCCCGAGTTGGTGCGCCTTTTGATCGACCTATTCAACGCCCGCTTGGACCCGGATACCGATGCGCGACCCGAGCAACTCGCCCATCTGCGCTCGAGCTATCTTAAAGCGCGCGACCTGATCGACAGCTTCGCCGACGATCTGATAGCTCGCAACCTGCTGGCGCTGGTCGAGGCCACGGTGCGCACCAATTATTTCCGCCGGCCGCCGGAGCCGCACATCTCGCTCAAGTTCGAGAGCCGGCGGATCGCCAACCTAGCCGACGTGGCGCCGATGTACGAACTCCACGTGATCAGCCCGGCGATGGCCGGATGTCATCTGCGGGCGGGACCGATCGCGCGCGGGGGCATCCGTTTCAGCGAGCGCCCCGACGACTACCGGGTCGAGATTCTCGGCTTGATGAAGACCCAGACGGTCAAAAACGCAATCATCGTTCCGATCGGCGCGAAGGGAGGCTTCGTTGTCAAACCGCGCAGCCAGCGCGCGTCCGCGCAGCGCGAGGCGGCGGAAGCCTACCAAACGCTCATCGGCGCGATGCTCGACCTTACGAACAACGTCGTCGACGGCCGCGTGGTTGCTCCCGAACGCGTCAAGGTGCTGGATGACGACGGCCCGTATCTGGTCGTGGCCGCGGACAAAGGCACCGCGACATTTTCCGATCTCGCCAACCGGCTGGCGCGAGAACGCGGATTTTGGCTCGACGACGCGTTTGCCTCGGGTGGCGAGCATGGCTACGACCACAAGCAACTCGGCATTACCGCGCTCGGCGCCTGGGAGTCGGTCAAGCGCCATTTCCGCGAGCTGGGACGCGACCCGCAGCGCGGGGCGCCGATCACGGTAGTCGGAATTGGGGACATGTCGGGCGACGTGTTCGGCAACGGGCTTCTGCAGTCGGCCAATGTAAAGCTGATCGCCGCGTTCGACGCGCGCTACATTTTTATCGATCCCGACCCGGACCCGGCGCAAAGCTACCGCGAGCGCCGGCGCCTGTTCGAACTGGCAAACTCCAAATGGGCTGACTACGACGTGCGGCTGCTAAGCCGCGGGGGCGGCGTCTGCTTGCGCTCGCACAAGGAGATCGCGCTGAGCGCCGAGGCCAAGTCGGCGTTAGGGGTAGAGGCCGATACGCTCGACGGCGAGGCATTGGTGCGCGCCGTGCTGCGCGCTCCGGTCGACCTGCTTTACAACGGCGGCATCGGAACCTACGTGCGGGCGAGCGACGAGACTGACGCCGAGGTCGGCGACCATGCCAACGACGCCTGCCGCATAAGCGCGCGCGAACTGCGCGCCAGGGTGGTGGTTGAAGGCGGCAACCTCGGGCTCACGCATAAGGCCAGGGTGGAGTACGCGCTCGCTCACGGCAAGATCAATACCGACGCGATCGACAACTCAGCCGGCGTCGATATGTCCGATCACGAAGTGAACCTCAAGATTCTGCTCGCGCCGCTGGTGAAAAAGGGCGAGCTGGGCCTTGAACAGCGCAACCGCGCGTTGAGAGACGCAACCGCCGAGGTCGTCGAGCAGGTGTTGGAGGACAACCGCCAGCAGGTCTTGCTGCTCGGCCTTGAAGAGGCGCGAAGCCGGGTGCATCCGATACGCTACGGCGACTTGATCGCCGAGCTTGAGCAGCGCGGCGTTTTGCGCCGCGATGTTGAGGCGCTGCCCTCGCGCGAAGAAATCGAACAGCGCCGCGCCAGGATGGTGGGGTTGACCCGGCCGGAACTGGCGGTGCTGGTCGCCTACACCAAACTTGATTTGATCCGCGAGCTGGAGGGTTCGCGGCTCCTCGATTGGGACGACCCGTACCTGGTGCGCCGCTTTTTGGCGCCGTATTTTCCGCCCTCGATCGGCGCGCGTTTTGCCCCGCAGATTCCCGGCCATCAACTACGCCTTCAGCTCGCCGCAACGCGCGCCGTCAACGAGATGGTCGGCGTCATGGGTGCGCTGCTCGCCTTTGACTTGAGCCGCAGCTACGGTGTCGCGCAGGCCCAGGCGGTGCGCGCCTGGGTGGCCGCTTCCGAGGTGGTCGGCCTAGGCGCGCGCGCGGCAGAGCTGCGCTCAAGGGCCGGAGAGGTTTCGGTTGAGGCCGAGTTCAAGGCGCTCTTAGCGTTGGAAGCTTCTTGCGTCAAGGCTTGCCGCTGGATTCTTCTCGTCCCCGAGCGCGAAACCGCGCCTTCGTCCTTGGTCAGCCGATTTGCTCGACCGGTGGGGCAATTAATCGACGTCTTCGAGAATTATCTAACCGGCTCGGAGCGCGAGCATTTCGAAGCCGCCTACCGCGAGCTCAAACGAGCAGGCCATCGCGAGCAAATAGCGCTTGACCTTGCGCGGTTGGCCTTCGTCGAGCATCTGTTGATGGTAACCGCGCTGGCTCTGGAGCGCCATCTTGATCCGGGCCACGCCGCGGCGGCCTATTTCGGCCTGGTCGGCGAGGTGGATTTCGGCATGCTCGAGGGCGCGCTTGAGGCGCTCGACAGCGACGACCCATGGGAGCGGCGCGCGGCGCGCGAGCTGCGCGAAGATTTGCTGCGCGCGCGCTGCGCGTTGGCTCGCGCGGTTCTGGCCGAAGCGGCCAACGGCGATTGGGCCTCGCGTCTGCGCGTGATCCTGCGCCAGTCCGAGCGCGGCTTCGCCCAAACGCGCGAGTTGCTGGAGCGGCTGCGTCATACTCCAGCGGCGGGTCTGGCGCCGCTTCAAGTGGCGATACGGGTCGTGGGCAAGCTTTGCGCGCCTAAGCTAGAGACCGTCGCAGGGCCCACGCGCGCTTAGCCGCCGAAGCCTGCCAAAAGGAGCGCGCCGCTGCTCGGCGGCTCAACGCTCCCGGCGCCGTTCGCCGGCTGGCGGCATGCTTGGGAGGACTTGGTAGTCGGGCTAGGCGGTCAGGCGCCGTTCCATCACTACCGCATCCTCGCCCGGCCCGTAATAATTTCTGCGCAAGCGCCGCTCCTCGAATTGGAATTTGCGGTAGAGACTTCGCGCGGCCAGATTCGTACGCCGCACTTCCAGCGTAATGAATCGAGCGCCCTTGACCCGGGCCTCGGTCAGGGCCCAGGTCAAAAGGCGGCTGCCAATCCCGTTGCGGCGCAGGTCCGGATGCACCGCGATGTTGAGAACATGGCATTCCTGGGCGATGAGCCAGCGGCACAAGAAGCCGATGGTGTCGGAGTTTACCCGCGCTACCGCGAGCCGCGAGAACGGCAGCGTCAACTCGCGCTCGAAAGAACCCTGACTCCAAGGTTGGGAGAAACACAAGCGCTCGATGCGGACGATATCTGCGAGATCATCGTGCCTGGCGTCGCGAATCTGAACTATTGTAAGCGCGTCGCCCATCGCAGGAGTCCCCTGCAGCGCAGGCCGCAGCGCCTAGCCGTGCCTTGGGGGGGTCCAAACCGCGCTTGGCCACCGGACATATTAGCGATTTCGCCGCACCCGCGTGAAGCACCGAACTAAAATTCGCGCGCGGAGCCGCGATGCGGGTGGGCCGCAAACTTGGGCCTGCCGAGGCGCACGGCTTACTCGCAGTGCCGGCAAGCTTGCGTCGTTGCGCTAGATTTGCCAGTATTGGCGCGGTCGGATGAGGGAGCTAACCGGCGTTAGCGCTATGAGGCCGAGTTAATGACTCAACAGGAGGTGCTTCGGATGAAGAGCTCGTCGGTCAGTCTGCTCGCGGCTTTGGGGGTGACAACACTGCTTGCCGCGTGCGGGCCAAACATGCAGGAAATCAACCAAGCTACGGTGAGAGCTAAGGCAGGAGCGGACAACGCGGAGGCAGCCGCCAACCGTGCGGCCCAGGCCGCGCAGAGCGCGCAAGCAGCGGCGCAGCGCGCTGAGCAGCAGGCGGCTAGCGCGGAAGACGCAGCGCGCAGGGCTCGCGACGCCGTGGCGCGCCTTGAAGCCGCGTTCAGAACCTCGGTCCTAAAGTAACCACAAGGATTCCTCGGTTCCGGCCGGATTAGGTTGGTTAGGGGAATAAGGAAAAGGCGGAGAGATGCTCTTTCCGCCTTTTGGCCTGCCGCGCGTTTAGTTGCCCGCGCTGGGCAGAGCGGGGTGCCGAGTGACCCCTTCGGTGCGGTCAGGATGCTTGGCGGCCTCGACCAGCAGTTTCCGTACGCGTCGGCGCAACTCTCCGTCGCGCTCTATCTTTTCTTCGATTTCTCTGAGCGCGCCGACGGAGAGTCCCTGTTGCATAGCCGCGCGCTCGATTGACAGGCTGTGGTCGCGTTGCATGGCGGCATAAACGCGAACATAAACCTCGACCTTCGCCGCCGGCACCTGCTTCATGTCGGCCGATGGTTCGGCTCGGGCAGCCTCAATTAAGGCCGAAAGCGTGCGCCTAAAGCCGGACGCCGGCTGCGCCTGATGCCGAGCGACTAAGGCCCGGTAACCGAGAAAGACCCCGGCCATCGCGGCGCACGCGCCGGCCGCACCGGCTACGAGCAGACGGCGCCAGCCTGTTCTTTGGTGGCTGGTTACAGTGTTCATCTGTCAGACCCCGGCTCTTCCGGATTCTTAGCATGTACAGCGCCGCTTACCCAAGCGGTGCCGGCTTGCAAACTTGGGAGCGATGATTAACTTTGCGGCGAGATATTGCGCGCGCACGATAAATTCGGACGTGTATTTCTCGTCTAACAGACGGTCCGCAGGGAGGTGAAAGTAGGAACAGATGCCGGCTAAAGTGGTTGAACTCCACGAGCGAGCGCGCGCCGGAATAGTCGCCGGCGCTTCGATGGTTACCGAGGCGGCGCGGGTAACGCTGGGCCCCAAGGGACGCAACGTTCTCATCCAGCGCAGCTTCGGTGCGCCCTTGATAACCAAGGACGGCGTTACCGTGGTCAAAGAGCTCGAGTTCGAGGACAAGTTCGAGAATTTAGGCGCGCAACTGATTCGCGAAGCGGCGCAGAAGACCCAAGACGTGGCCGGGGACGGCACGACCACCGCCACGGTCCTCACACGAGCTATTTTGCGCGAGGGCATACGCCTGCTGGCCGCCGGGGCGGCGCCAATGGAGCTTAAACGGGGAATTGATGCCGCGGTGAAGAAGGTCTGCGAACATTTGCGGCGCGTGGCTAAGAGCGTCAATGATCCGCGCCAGATGGAGCACGTCGCGACCGTCGCCGCTAACGGTGATGAGTCAATCGGTTCGATCGTCGCCCAGGCGATGGGAAAAGTCGGCAAAGAAGGCGTGATCACCGTCGAAGAGGCGCGCGGCCTTGAGACCACGCTCGAGTTGGTCGAGGGAATGCGCTTCGACCGCGGCTATCTATCGCCCTACCTCGTCACCGATGCCGAAAAGATGACGGCCGAACTGGAGGACGCGCTGGTTTTACTTCACGAAAAGAAGATTGCCAACCTGCGCGAATTGCTGCCCCTGCTCGAACGCGTGGCGCGCGAGGGGCGCGCGCTGCTGGTGATCGCCGAGGATGTGGAAGGCGAGGCGCTGGCGGCGCTGGTGGTCAACAAATTGCGCGGGATGCTTAAAGTGGCGGCGGTCAAGGCGCCGGGTTTCGGCGACCGGCGCAAAGAGATGCTCGAGGATATCGCTACCCTCACCGGGGGCAAATTGATCGCCGAGGAGTTGGGCCTTAAACTTGAGCAGGTCAAGCTCGATAGTCTGGGCCGATGCCGTCGCGTAACCATCGACAAGGACAATACGACCATCGTTGGCGGCGCGGGCAAAAAACGAGATATTCAGGCGCGCATTGAGCAGATTCGCGCGCGCATCAAGGAGACCACCTCCGATTACGATCGCGAGAAGCTGCAAGAGCGCTTGGCCAAGCTGTCCAGCGGAGTTGCCGTGATCCGGGTCGGGGCCGCCACCGAGCCGGAACTCAAGGAGAAAAAGGCGCGGGTCGATGACGCCGTCAACGCGCTCAAGGCGGCGGTCGAAGCAGGCGTTGTACCCGGCGGCGGCGTAGCGTTGGTGCGCGCGCAAAAGCAGGTGGACGAACTCGACCTGAGCGGCGATCAAAAGTCCGGCGCTCAGATCGTGCTGCGCGCCCTCGGCGAACCGCTAAAGCAAATCGCCTTCAACGCCGGACACGACCCGGCTGTGGTTTATCACAAGGTCGCCGAGGGCAAAGGCGATTTCGGCTTCAACGCCAATACTGAAACCTTCGAGCGGCTGGAGTCGGCCGGCGTAATCGATCCGGCCAAGGTTGTTCGCACGGCGCTACAGAACGCAGCCAGCGTCGCTTCTTTGCTCATTACCACCGAGGCGTCGATCGCGGAACGGCCGAAGAAAAAAGCACCGCCGCCGGCGCACGCGCACGGACATGGTGGGATGGGTCCGCACGGCGAAGGGCTCGACGACTTCGGCGATGAGGGTTTCTGAGTTATCGCGAGAGCCTGAGATGGTATGGGTCCATAACAGACAGGCTGGTCAGGTCTCTCCTGTGCTAACTAGTCTTTGCCCTTGCAAGCGCGTTGTCTTTGTGCAAGGATTGCAACGAACGAATTTCTGCACCTTTGGGTGTCCGCGGAAACTTCAAGGAGGGGTTAGGGAATGACAAACGGGTTGATCAAACGGACCTCAGCATTTGTCGGAGTGGCTGGAACGGCGCTGGCGCTAACGCTGCTGGCCGGATGCGCGTCGAACAAGCCTGATCCGGCGCAAGAGGCGATGAACGCGGCCAGCCGCGCCGACCAGGCAGCTTCGCGCGCGGACGCCGCCGCATCTCAAGCCCAGCAGGCAGCAGCACAAGCGCAGGCTGCGGCCAGCCGCGTTGAGCAGGCTGCAAATGACGCGCGCGCTGCGGCTGAACGCGCCGAGGCTATCGCGGAGAAGACCGCCGCTTCCGCGCCACGAAAGGGCATGCGTCGTATGCGCCGCCGCCATCACTCAGCCCATAAGTCGTCCGGGTCAAGCTCGTAAGACGAACTCAGATACGGCCTTTGGGCTGTCCGGTCTGCTGCCTTGAACCGGAGCCTCCGGTAAGTGCAGTCGTTCTATTGTTTCGCGCCGCGAAACAAGGCTCCTTCGAATGATTTAATATGGAGGGCCTTGTCTTCGCGGCGTGATTGCCTGAGTGACTGCGGACAGTAGACTTACGGGGCAGGTTCCACGATTCCTGGGCCAAGCTGGCTGCGCTTTCGAGCAGCGTAGCGCTAGGAGAGTGGCGCTTTTGGTGGTCTGTTTAGCCAGGATGCCTCGCGTCGCAATGGTACGCGACAGTACCGCCGGCTAAGGCGCGCTCGGTAGCGGGCAGGCGCCAATTTGAACGAAGAAGTGCGCTCTCGAATGCCTAGACCCATCTAGGCGCAACACAGGCCGCTTCGAAATAAGTGCGTGCTAGATTCAGAGAAGCGCAGCCTATTACGCTTCCCCACGTTCGGTGCTCGCATCAATTTACCTAGGAAAATTATCGCGCATGCGCCAAGCTGATCTCGCCGATGGTCTGTGACCAGTCGGTGATATGACGCTGCGGATCGAGCGCGAAGCTACCGCAGCGCGCGCGGCCTGTCGCGGCGCGCGTTGACGATGCAGAGAAAGCCGAATTTTTCGCCCTGGTCGGCGCTGAGCTGATGAGGTTCGTCGGGGCCGATATAGACCGCATCGAACGGCACTATCTTGTGGCGACGCCCGCCGACACGCACGATTGCGCAGCCGGTCATCGCAATCACGACATGCGCGTGATGATGGCGTTCAAGGCTTGTAAACCCGCCGGGCTCTAGTTCGAAGTAACGCAGGTGAAAGGCAACTTGCTCACCCATTTTGCCGACCAGCACCTGGCGTGAAGCGCCGCAAAACTCCCCGCCACGGTGGGGCGTAGCTTTATACGGCTCGAGCTCAATCCGGCCCCATCTAAAGCCGGCGCGAAAACGCCTGACGGTTGGCGGCCGCTTGACGCCTGTGGGTCTGGAGCTACGCAAGTTTTTGAAAGTCCCCGACGAGCGATCCTAACTACCATCTGACGCCGCTCGGGTTGCGCGCTTGGCGTCATCAGCAGTTTTATCCGTTTCGAAGGTGACGACCACTTTCAGCGCCTCGGGCTTTTGCGCGCTAAGATACGCCTGCGCGACCTGCGTGAGCGCAAATTGATGCGTAACGAGCTGTGTTGCTCGCACCACCCCGGCTTCGATAAGCCGCAGTGCCTGGCGCGTGTCGTCGGGGCCGCATGAATAGCTTGGCACGATTCGGGTTTCGTTGAAGTAAAGGTCGTATGGGGATATCTCCAGCACTTCACCCGGCGGTCCTGGCGTGAACTGGACGACGGTCGCGCCCTTTCCCGCGGCTGCGATGCCCGCGCGCAGCGCCGCTACGGTGCCGGGTCCGACAATCACCACATCGGCCATCGCCCCTTCGGTTGCCTCGTTCACCTGTTCGACCAGGTTGTCAGCCGCGACGACCAGGCCGACATCGGCGCCGAATTCCCTGGCGCGCGCCGCGCGCTGGGCGAACAGGTCGGCGCCAATCACTAGGCCGGCGCCAAGATGGCGGGCCAAAGCGCAGTTGATCATTCCCATCACGCCCAGACCCATCACCAGTACCGTCTCGCCCGGCTTGAGACCCGCGCGGCGCAGAGCCTTGACCGCGCACGCTACGGGCTCGATCAGCACGCCGTCAAGGTCGCTTAGGTTGTCCGGCAATCGCAGCGTGTCGCGCTGATTAGCGGGGGCGACGATGAAATACTCGGCCATCCCGCCCGGCTCGAGCTTGCTTGCACGCCAGGTCGCGCACTGAACATACTCGGCGCGCCGGCATGGCGCGCAACTCCAGCAGGGCGCGTGGTGATGGATGAACACGCGTTCGCCTGGCCGAAAGCCGCGGGCATGCACGCCGGTCTCTGCGACGACTCCGACCGGCTCGTGGCCGAATACAAGCGGCGCTTTGCGCCGAATATACCACGGCAAAAAGTCGCTCGAGCAGATACCGCAGGCACGTGTGCGGACTAAAATATCGCGCGGGCCGGGCTTAGGCCGCTCGACCGTCTCGACGCGGATATCGCCGAAGTCATAAACCCTTGCAACCAGCATCGTTTCAACGCCAATTTGCGGCGAGCACCGGCGCTTGTCAATCCGTCGTTGGCTGACTTTGCGCGCAAGCGATTCGCTTTCGTCCGCCCCCTCATCCGAGCGCGCGTGCTCACCGGTTGTTATGCCGCGCGGCGATGGAGGGTCTTTGATTCCGGCCTCGCTTAGCCTGCTGCCTCGCCCGCACGGCGCATCAGGGTCAAAAACTCGCGATTTCCCTTGGCCCCGGCAAGCGGCGAGTCAATCGCGCCGACTACCTGAAGACCGACCGTCCGAGCGAAACTGAGCACACTGTCGCGGGCCTCGATTCGCAGCTCCGGCTCGCGCACCACTCCGCCTTTGCCCACTTTGCCTTTGCCCACTTCGAACTGCGGCTTGATTAAGGCGATAATCTCTCCAGGCCGTCCCATCAGCCGCAACACCGCCGGCAGCACCAGTGTCAGAGAGATGAAGCTGACGTCGATCGTCACCAGGTCCGGCACGAACGGGAGATCCGCGGGCCCAACGTAACGGATGTTGATGCGTTCACGCACTACCACGCGCGGATTGCGCCGCAGGTGCATCGCAAGCTGTCCGTAACCGACATCGAGCGCGATCACCGATGCCGCGCCGCGGCGCAAGAGCACGTCGGTGAATCCTCCGCTGGAGGCGCCGATGTCGAGTGCCAGCCGACCGGTCGGGTCAATTGCGAAATGCTCCAGGGCGGCGAGCAGCTTATAGGCCGCCCGGCTGGCGTATGCGTCCGCGGTTTGGAACACCTCGATACGGCTGGTCGGGTCAACCGCGAGGTCGGGCTTCGCCGCCGGCCGCGAATCCACGCGCACGCGGCCCGCAAGAACCAGGCGGCGCGCCTGCTCCCGACTGTGCGCCAGCCCGCGGCGCACGATTTCGACGTCAAGTCGCGCGCGCATGGTAAGGGCGCTTGGCTGCCAGACGCCGGTTGCCGGCGCGGCCGTCTCATCAGATACACTGACCCCGCAAAGCTGCGGGCGCGCCGTGTGCCTGCGGGGCAAAGCCGCCTGGCGTGCCTGCCTGCGTCAGCGACGGTCTCCCTTTTTCGATGCGACGTTCAACAAGGCGCTGGCCCCGCGCCCTTGCGTTGAGCATATATCGCCGAGCTTCATCGGGCTAAAGAGCGGACGACCGCCAGGCAGCGCAAGACACGCGCTCAGAACACCGGCTCCTCGTCGTCCGCGGGGCTCTCTTTGGCCTCGGCCGGGGCGACCAAAGGGGTTGTGCGCAGCTCGCCCTGCGCATCGCGAACCAGGACCTCGACCTTCTTTTCGACCTCATCGAGGCGCTGATTGAGCCGCTTTACCAGCCCCACGCCGCGCTCGAAAGCTGCGATTGACTCCTCCAGCGGCAGCTCGCCGGAATCGAGACGATCCACGATGGCCTCCAGCTCTTTGAGATCGTCCTCGAATTTTCGCTTCTCGTTGGCCATCGCTGGTTCCTTGCGGCCTTGGTTTCTTGCCTGCCTGAAGCCCGACGCCTTGCGTTCGGCGGGACCGATCGCGCTGTTAGGCGTTTGCCGCTCGCGGGTCATGGACATAGAGTTCGGCGCGCGGGGGCATCACGCCGGCGCGCCGCGGCGGCCGGAGCGCGTATCGCACCGGCCGGAAGTGCTCCTCGTACTGCCGTGTAGCATTATATACCTTGTTGAACTTCCACAGCATGCGCACGAAATTAGTCTGGCCCTGCGCCAGCAAGCGAGCGGCAATTCCCGCTGTTTGCCTGAGCGCAGCGACGCCCAGATGCTTGCGGTTGAGCACGCCCTGGGTCTTGACCAGCTCCTGGTAAAACTTGTGGAGCGGCAAACGGGTCGGCAGCACTGCATGCTGAATGTCGAACAACCGATAGTCAAGCGTGGTCAGTCGGCGCGACTCGGTGTGCCAAAGCTCGGTGCCCGGATAGGGCGTGGCCACGGTCAGATGGACTATTTCCGGAATGCTCAGCGCCCATTCGCGGACTACCTCGAACCGGCGCGTATCCCAGTCGGGATCGGCGATGAGATTGATGGCGACGGTGAAACCGAGCTCCCGCGCCACTTCAAGCGCCTCTAGATTGGTGTCAACGTGGGCGCGCTTGCGATGGGCCTTGAGCCCCTCCTCATCGATCGCCTCAAGCCCCAAAAACATGTAAAGCAGGCCAAGCCGGCGCCAGTAAGCGAAGACCTCGCGGTTGCGGCAGAGCACGTCGGTGCGGGTCTCCAGGTAGTACGCCTTCTTGACCTTGCGCTTTTCCAGTGCGCGGCCGATTGCAAAGCCGTGCTCGGGATGAATAAAGGCGACATCGTCAACGATAAAGACGTTTGGCTCCTGTATTCCGGCCAGCTCCTCGGCCGCCGCCTCGGGTGACGATTGCCTATAGCTGCGGCCGTAAAAAGTCCACGCGCTGCAGAACGAACAGTCCCACGGACAGCCCCGGGTAAACTCGGCGGAAGCGCACGGGTCGAGCACGCCGATAAAGTATTTATGCCGCCGGCGTGCCAGATGGCGCGCGGGAGGAAACCGATCGAGGTCCAACAAAAGCGGCGGCGGCGGTCCGCTGCCTTCGACGGTCACCACGCCGGGCACTTTGCCAAGCTGGCGATCGCCGAGCGCCTCCAGCAGTATCGGTGTGGCCAGCTCGCCTTCGCCGCGCAGGACACAATCGATAGCGCCCGTGCCGTGCTCCAAAAGCTCCTCGGCGACAAACGAAGCGCTGTGGCCGCCGACAAACACAAAGCAGTCGGCGCGCGCATTTTTGATCGCCTTGGCCAAATCAATGATTTCGGGAACGTTTGCCAGGTAGTTAACCGAAAACCCCACCGCGTGGGGCCTGAACTCCTCGATCTCGCGCCAGAGGTCGCTATGGCTGAATATCTGCAGGTCCAGCAACCGCACCTCATGGCCCGCAGCGAGCGCCGCCGCCGCCACTCGTTCCACGCCGATGGGCTCCAGCCGCAGGTAGATCTCGCTGTACATCAAAGGACTCGGATGAACTAGGAGCAGTTTCATTGGCCACCTCTTCGGGGCTGCCTCTTTCTGCTCTCCCCACGCGGTGAAAGCAACCGGCGCCGGCCGTAATGCCGAGACGGTCGAGCGATTTCGCTTTGCGCCAAAGGCTTCGGCCGGAACCTCAACCGGACTGCCAGGATTAAGGCCTCATCCGGTTAAGTTTTACCTATTAAACCATATGCGCGGCGCATGCGCATAGCGGACACGCAAGGCTCAAGCCGCCCTTGCTCTGGCCGACCGCGCGAGGATGCGTGCCGTATGGCGACGCGCGCGTCCGCGGCCTCGCGCCCGCAACGCCGCCGCAGAGCGCTATCCCACCCCGGCGCGTCAACCGGCTCCGGGCCCTCGGCGGGCGCGTAGCAGGGGTACCGGGGCGTATTTGCCGCCGGCCGGCGCGGGCGTTTTTTTGGGAGCCGCGCTTTGGAGCTTCCTTGGGAACTTTGCCTTCGTCGGGTTTTGACTTCCGGCGCCGAGACTACGCTATCGCCGCGAGGGGCTATTTTAGCGCTTCCAGCGCAGCTTGAACCGCCGCCATGTCTTGCTCGACGGAACCGCCGCTCGCACCCATCGCGCCGATAATCGCGCCCTCGAATCGAAGCGGAAATCCGCCGCCGAAAGCCGCGATCCGCGGCATGTTCGGAATTCCCGCGACCAGCGAAGGGTCATGCTTGATCAGGTTGTAGAAGTCATGAGTTGGAATTCCGAACAGCGCGGTGTACGCCTTGTTCTGCGCAATCTCCGAGCACAGGACGGGCGCTCCATCCATGCGGCAGAACGCCTTGAGGTTTCCTCCCTCGTCGAGCACGGCGATCGCCAACGCAACGCCAATTTCTTTGGCCTTAGCTGCGCCTTGTTCGATCATCTTGAGCGCCATCTCGCTCGTTATGCCGACCGTTTTTCGCACCTTTTCCATAGGCAGACCTCCCTGACGAAATCCGCGCGCTGCATCCTCGCGCGCTTTATTCTATCCGGCGACGTTCGAAACTCCCCAAGCGCCGCGCCTCAACAAATTACGCCGCGCGCGTCCTCGAGCAGCAAACACGTGAGCGTGCTGGGCGCCCGGAGCGAGCGCGCGGCGTCGCGCCTAAAGCTAAAATTAGACCTGTAGCTGGCCTGTCGGCAAGCCGCGACGTTGCCGAAGAACCCCGTTCCACGCCGCGCGCGTGTTGGGTCGCGTGCGCGAAGAACCCCATGCGCGCAACCTTGCACCGCGCCGGCGCTGCCGGCACTGGCTGGCTTCGGCGCCCGCGTGGCGTATAGGCGAGTTGAGCCGCCGACAGTGATAACATGAGAATATGGGTAGTTCTGCGCGGCGCGGCGAAATCATTTGTCCAAGCCGTCTCAGCCCGCAAACGAGGCTTCAAACCTAAGGATTCAAGGTCGAACGATGCATGCAAAAATCGTCGAGGTTCTTGGCGGAATCTACAAGATAGTCTTGCCGTTGCCGATGCGGCCCTCGCAGGTCAATGTTTACCTGATCGATTGCGCGCAAGCGTTGGCGCTCATCGATACGGGAATGAACACGCCGCAGAGCCTGGACACGCTTAAAGCCGCGCTCGAAACCCTCGGCCGTCGAATCGAAGACCTCGACGTCATCATCGCGACCCATTATCACGTGGACCATTTCGGCGCGTCGGCACCTTTGCGCCAGCGCAGCGGAGCGCGGGTTTACATCCACCGCGAAGACGCCGCGCGGGCGCAACGAATGGCGTCGTTGGCCGCAACGCCGATTACCGATCGACCTCAGTCGCTGGCCTTTTTCGCGATGCACGGCTTTCCGCTAGAGCGCTATCCGCCGGATACGATGCGCCCGAGCTGGATGGGTACCGAGGGCTACAAGCCGGTCCTCGAGCCCGATGAGTTTCTCAGCGACGGCGACGTGATCGAGATCGGCTCGCGCCGGCTCAAGATTATCTGGACGCCCGGGCATTCCGACGGACACTGCGTGGTCTATCTGGAGCGCGAGCAGGCCCTCATCGCGGGCGATCATTTGCTGCCGACGATCACGCCCCACGTGGGGCTATACCCCGAGGGCGCCGCGAATCCCCTGGGTGATTTTCTCGCCTCGCAGCACAAGGTGCAGGATTTGCCGGTCCAGGCGGTGCTGCCGGCGCACGGCGAGGTGTACGCCGACCTGCACCATCGCGTCGACCAGTTGCTCGAACATCACCGCCGCCGCCAAGACAGAATGCTTGGCCTTGTCCAAAAGAGCCCGCGCACCGCATTCGAGGTCGCCGAGCGGGTCTTCGGCGACCGGCCGCGGCCGGTTTTTCATGTCATCGCTGCGACCTGCGAAACCCTGGCTCATCTGGAGCTGGCTTTTCTCGAGGGCAAGGCGCGCAAGGTCGAACGGGACGACCGAGTTTTGTTTCAGGCGATTTAGAGCCGTGTCCACAGAGGCGCGGCGAACAAGTCTCGGCGCGCTGTAATGCATCATGAGACCGCGGGCACGCCGCGACTTGCTTCGTGCTGCTCCTCACGGCGGCCCGGGGCCGAGATAGATGAGCGCGCGCATCAGGCAGCGCGTGTCCGCTTTACGCCCTCTCGGAAAGCTGTCAGCATTCTACGAGACTGCCATACCGCCTGGGGGATGGTTTTATGCCTGGATGGTTCAGGGGGCTTTCCGTCGAGGAGCGCCGGGTATTTTGGGCGTGCTTCGCCGGCTGGGCGCTCGACGGCATGGACGTGCAGATTTACAGCTTCGTCATGCCGGCCCTGATCGGGCTGTGGAAACTCAGCAACAGCCAGGCCGGAATGCTCGGCACGGCCGCGCTTTTGCTTTCGGCGCTCGGCGGGTGGTTCGCCGGGATGTTGGCCGATCGCTTCGGCCGCGTGCGCGTGCTGCAGGTGGCGATCGTCTGGTACGCGCTGTTCACTTTCCTTAGCGGTCTGACCAACTCGTTCTCACAGTTGCTGATCGTACGCGGCCTGCAAGGCTTGGGCTTCGGCGGCGAATGGGCCGCGGGGTCGGTCCTGATGGGCGAGGTGATCGACGCTCGTCATCGCGGCAAGGCGGTAGGCGTGGTACAAGGCGGGTGGGCGATAGGCTGGGGCGCCGGCGCGATCGCCTATATAGTGGTGTTCAGTCTGCTGCCCAACGAATGGGCCTGGCGCGTGATGTTTTTCCTCGGCATCTCGCCGGCGGCGCTGGTGATTTACATTCAGCGCTACGTGAGCGAGCCGCGGGTGTTCGAGGCAACCCGGCGCGAGGTGGCGGCACGCAGCGAGAGAGTCAATTTTTTGGAGATTTTCTCCCCGCCACTTTTGGCGACAACGATTCTCGCCGCGCTGCTAGTCGCGGGCGCGATGGGCGGCTACTACGCGCTCACCATCTGGCTGCCGACCTATCTCAAGACCGTGCGGCACCTCTCGGTCTTCAACACCGGCGCTTATCTGGCCGTGATCATCGTCGGCTCGGCGCTCGGCTACTTTTGCGCCGCCTATCTCACCGACGGAATCGGCCGGCGCCGCACGTTTTTCCTCTTCGCCGTCAGTTCCGCGCTGATCGTACTGCTCTACACCTACCTGCCGGTCAGCAATGGAACGATGCTCGTGCTCGGCCTGCCGCTTGGGTTTTTCGCCTCGGGCATCTTCAGCGGCATGGGCCCGTTTCTCACCGAGCTTTTTCCCAGCCGCGTGCGCGGGTCGGGCCAGGGCTTCTCATATAACTTCGGGCGCGGCGTAGGCGCTCTGTTTCCGGCGCTGGTCGGGTATCTGAGCGCGTGGATGCCGCTAGGCCAGGCGATCGGCGTCTTCGCCATCGGAGCCTACGCGGTTTTGATCCTGGCCGCGCTGCCGTTGCCCGAGACGCGCGGCAAGCATCTGGAAGTTTACAACTAAAGCGACAGCGGCGCTTTTTCAAACGCGCGGCTGCGCCACGGCGCACAGCACACCGGCCCGCAAACGGCGCGCTCGCCGTTTCGGCGCGCGCTGCGGCCGCGTATAATGAGGCGCTGCAGGACGCGGAAAGACTCGACGCCGCGGGTCCGCGGGCGCGCCGGACGAAAAAGCGACTCCGGTTGAGGCGCGCGCCGTGAAGCGCTTCAGGCCCGCCGCCGCGCGCTCGGTTCGAGACTTTAGCCGCGCGGCGCTCAAGATGTCCGCCACCGCTTCGCAGAACCTCTCTCAGCAGGAAAGATCGTCGGCGCGCAAATGGCTGGTCGCGCTCGCCGTGATGCTCGGCGCGACGCTCGAGGTGCTCGACACCACGATCGTCAATGTGGCGCTGCCCTACATGCAGGGCAGCTTCGCTGCCAGCCGCGACGAAATCACCTGGGTGTTGACCAGCTACCTGGTGTCCAACGGCATCATGATTCCGATGACCGGGTGGATTTCCTCCCGCTTCGGGCGCAAGCGCTACTTTCTTATTTCGGTCGCTGTGTTCGTGCTGGCCTCCGGCCTTTGCGGCGCGGCGCAGTCACTGGGGGAAATGGTCGTCTTTCGTTTGCTTCAGGGCGCGGCGGGCGCGGCGATGATCCCTTCGTCGCAAGCGATTTTGATGGAAACCTTTCCGCCCGCCGAGCACGGCATGGCGATGGCGGTGTGGGGCGTCGGGCTCATGGTCGCGCCGATCATGGGGCCCACGCTGGGCGGCTGGATAACCGTTAACTGGTCGTGGCGCTGGAACTTTTACGTCAATCTGCCGACTGGGCTGCTGGCGGCGTTGATGGCTTATTTGTTCGTCGAAGATCCGCCCTACCTGCGTCGTCAGGCCAGCCGGCTGCAGACCGATTACTTCGGCATCATCTTTTTGGTCCTATGGCTCGGCCTGTTGCAAATCGTGCTCGATCGCGGCCAGCGCTCCGATTGGTTCGACGCGTCCTGGGTGTGCTGGTTCGCGGTTATTTCCGGCGCCGCGATGGTGCTGTTGATAATTCAGGAGCTGCGTTTCCCGAATCCGATCTTGGACCTGCGCATCATGGCGGTCCCGGTGTTCGCGGTGGCGGTGGCGCTCGCGGTGGCGTTGTACATCTCCTTGTTCGGCATCAATTTGCTTAACCCGCTGTATACGCAGGAGCTGATGGGCTATGACGCCTGGGCGGCGGGCAGGACGGTGGCCCCGCGCGGGATTACCGCCATGATGGGCCTGCTGATCACCGCGCAACTGTCGCGCCGCGGCTTCGACACGCGCCCGCTCCTCGGGATCGGCTTCTTATGCATAACGTTGGCGACCTGGAGAATGTCCCAGTGGAATCTCGACCTGAGCATGGGGGCGATGCTGGGCGCGATACTGCTGTACGGCTTCGGCAGCGGGATGTTGTTCCCGGTGCTCTCGGCAACCTCGCTTTCGTGCGTGCCGCGCGAACGCATGGGATACGCCGCCAGCTTGTACAATATGGTGCGCAACACCGGCGCCGCGGTCGGCGTGTCCATGGTCAGCAACCTGCTGCAAAGTCTCGAGCAGGTTCATCAGTCCTACCTAGTGGCGCACGTCAGCGCTATCGACGCCTGGCGGTTGACCCATCAAGGCTTCTACGCTCCCGGCTCGCCTCTGTTCGACATCACGCGGCAGTTGACTACCGGCCAGAAGCAGGCGCTGGGCCTGGTCTATAACACGGTCCAGACCCAGGCCTCGCTGCTCGCCTACACCGACATCTACCGGCTGCTTGCCGCGATGACGCTCGTATGCATCCCCGGCTTCCTGATTCTCAAGCGGACGGTGGGCATGACCGGCCCCGGCGCGCACTAAAGCCCATCTCATAAACGCTTTCGGGTTCTCCGTCATGAACGCTTTTGCTTTCTCTGTCATGCTGAACGAAGTGAAGCATCTACGCGAAGCGATTTGGCTGAAAGGCGATGGCACAAGGGCATAGAATCGCTGCGCGCAGATGCTTCGCTGCGCTCAGAGCCTGTAAATTTTTAGCCCTGAAACGAAAATCAATCTTAGTAGGGCGGGCCGCCGTGCCCGCCATAATGCGCGCGCGCCACGCCCGCGCGGCCAATGACCACCCACCGACCGGGCTGGCACCGCGGCCACAGGGCGGGCACGGCGGCC
>JAKBMB010000033.1 GCA_021831785.1 Deltaproteobacteria bacterium
GCGCGGCCAATGACCACCCACCGACCGGGCTGGCACCGCGGCCACAGGGCGGGCACGGCGGCCCGCCCTACTACTCAAAAATTCACAAACTCTCAGAATGACAAGGGGGACGCTCAAAATGGCCAAGGGGGTGCTCAGGATGACCGAGGGGGCACAGGATGACCGAGGCAGACCCGCGCAGGATGACAAAAGAGGGCGCGCAGGATGACCAATGGGGGGCGTACATTCTTCGCTGCGCACGCAATGGCAGCGGCGGATGCGGCGTGGGGATGTGCGCAAGTTGTTCAAGCTATTTGCGGGACACCATACTAGAGGTCACCCCATGAATGGGGAGCCGAGAACCCCGGCATCGTGTCACCGCAACAACGCCGCAATCCTGCGCGTTTGTCGGCCGCAGCAGCGCTTCGTCGAGGGTTGACATAAGACCGTGCGCTGAATATCCAGCAGGGCCGTAAGTCGGAGCACTAGGAGCGCCTGCGCTGCTTCAAGCCGACGTAGGCTTGGTCGATCACCCCCGCTATCTCACGGCTTAGCTCTCCCAGCACCTGGCTCAACGCGCCCGCGCCGGCCGCGGGGCCCGCGGTTGGTGTCTGAGCGGTCAAGTCCGAGGACTGCGAGATGACCGCGCGGCCGCGTGTGTCGCGCACAACCCAGCGGGTGACCAGATGGGCGGCGCCGGCGGTGTCGGTGTCAAAACGACCGACATCGATTTCGACTTGGTAGTCGATGTGCGTCGAGCTGTACCAGGGAAAGAGCACCACCTGGTCGGTGCCGAGCAGGCGCGCGAGATTCAAGGCCATTACCTGGCGAAAGCTCGCGTCCAGTGGCTCCGCCCATCGATCGCTCTCGGAGACCCGCACGCTGTTGGGTCCGGTACGCGTTACAACCTGGGTCCGTTTCAAGTAATCGGGAAAGCGGATCGGACCGAGGCCGACGGCAAGCCGCGCCGCGCCCGTTGTCCCGGCGCTTCCGGCTTTGACCGGCGTCAGGATAAAAAAGCGCGAGGACCCCTGTTGCGGCGCCAGAAGCCCACACGCCCAGACCGTTTGCGCGCAGAGCGCCGCAGCCGCCGCGACCCGCAAAAGGACCGTTCGCCGGGGCCCCGCGCCGAAGCCGTGAGCGCCCCTCATTGTTCGTCCCGCGCCGCGGCCCGTCCGCGAATCAGAGCCGACGGATTGCGCTGAAGATAGTCGGCCAACTCCTGGGTGGAACGCGCGGCGGCGGCGAGCTGGTTCATTGCTTCGTTCATGCGGTAAATCAGCGGCGAATCCGGGGCCAGCGTCGTCTGCACGGTTTTGAACGCCGCATTGGCGGCGTTAGAGGTTTCGCTCAGGCTTTTTTGCAGCGGCCGAAGCTGGCCGTCGAGCCGGCTGGTCATTACGCGCACGCTGGCCGCGGTTTCGCTCAAGCTCGCCGCCGCATGCTGCAAGGCAGCGAGGGCGCCTTCGATCTGGCCCGATTTGATCAGGTCATGAACCGAGCTGACCGTCGCCGTCAGCGAGGCGACCAAGCCCTCCAGGTCTACCTGGTCGAGCCGCTTAATAAGCCGTTCGGCGGCCGACTGCGCCTGCTGCAGTGCCGTCGGCACGGTGGGAATCTCCGGGTACTGCGGGTTGCGCCGCGCGAAAACGCGGATGCGGCTGCCGGGAAAAAAGTCCAACGCGACGTAGCGCGTGCCGGTAACCAGGCTCTCGGTGGCGAGCTGAGCTCGCATGCCCGCCGCGATCAGTTGCTTGAGCATCGCCCCGTTGCCCAGGTCGACGGGGCCGCCGAGGCTGACGATCCGGTCCAGGTAGATCTCGATCACGACCGGCACGCGGATTTCGCCCTGTGAAATCGCGGTTGGCGCGTAACCCGGCGGATTTAACGTGAGCAAAATCTGGGTCACCGCCCCCACATGCACCCCGTGAAACCGCACCGGCGCCCCGACGCCGAGCCCGGTTACGTCGCTGCTAAAGTAGCACACGAACTGTCGCGTGTGGGAGAAGAAACGCCCGGAGCTGAAAAGCACTATTGCCAGCAGGGCCAAGCCTGCCGCGCCTAAAACAAACGCTCCGACCAAGGTCGGACTGACTCGCTTTCTCATACGTTCCTCGCCTGGCTGGCCGCCTCCTGGCCGCGGGTCAGGAAGCGATGCACCCTGGGGTCTTCGCATTGTTCGAGCAGCGCTCTAGGATTTCCTTGGGCGATCGCGGTCCCGCTCTCGGCGTCGAGAAACAAGCTGCCATCGCCGATAGCGAAAATGCTGGCCAGGTCGTGCGACACGACCACCACCGTAGCGCCGAGGCTCGCGCGCAGCTCGAGTATCAAGTCGTCGAGCAGCCGCGCGCTCAGCGGATCAAGCCCAGAAGACGGTTCGTCGAAAAACAGCACCTCCGGGTCGAGCGCGATCGCTCGCGCCAACCCGCCGCGCTTGCGCATGCCTCCGCTGAGTTCACTCGGATAAAAATCCTCGAACCCCTTGAGCCCCACCATCGCAAGCTTAAGCGAAACAACCTCCCGGATTTCGTCCGGTCTCAAGCGGGTGAATTGTGCCAACGGCAGGCCGACGTTCTCCGCCAGGGTCATCGAGCTCCATAACGCGCCGCCTTGGTACAGAATGCCAAAGCGCCTCAGCATCGCCTCGCGTTCCCCCGGATCGGCGCGGGTGAAGCTGACGCCGTTGTAGAGGACCTCCCCCGTGGCAGGTTCGATAAGTCCGACCATATGACGCAACAGCGTGCTCTTGCCCGAACCGCTGCCGCCCATGATGATGAAAATTTCACCGCGCTTGACGGTGAAATTGATCCCGCTTAGCACCACGCGGTCGCCGTAGGCCATAGCCAGATCGCGCACCTCGATGTGCCATGGCTGCGCGGCCGGCTGATCAGCGGTCTGTTCCATCGATTCCTAAACCCGGCGCTCGCCGGCTGGGCAAAGCGCGGCCTCTCATAAATGCAGCAGGTTGAAGACAACGGCGAAAAGGCCGCACGCTGTCACGACCCATATGATGGCGTCGACCACCGCTGCGGTGGTCACTTCTCCCACGGCGGAGGAACCCGCTTGCGCCTCGAAACCGCGCCAGCATCCCGCGATCGCGACCAGAACACCGTATACCGTGGCCTTGAACAAGCCGCCGACAAGCGTAGTCAGCGTGACGGCCGCGGCGGTGCGCGTGAAATAGCTGACAAAAGAGATGTGCAGCACTCCGGCGGCCACGGCTGCTCCTCCCAACATTCCGATAAAGTCGGCGTACAAGCACAAAAGCGGCATCATCATGACCAGCGCGAGCACCCGCGGCAAGACCAGAAACTCCACCGGCGAGATGCCCATCGTGGCGAGCGCGTCGACCTCGTCCGAGACCTTCATCGAGCCTAGCTCGGCCGCATAGGCCGCCCCGGTGCGGCCGGCCATGATAATCGCGGTCATCATCGCGCCCATGTCGCGCGCAATGCCGATGCCGACCAGGTCAGCGACGTAAATCGCCGCTCCGAACTGTTGCAACTGCACTGCGCCCATGAAAGCCAGAATAGTGCCCACTAAGAAACTGATCAGGCTTAGGATTCCCAGCGCCTGCGCGCTGCACCCCTGAACTTGGACTATCAGGTCGGAAAGACGCATCCGCGCGCGCCCGCTCAGAAGCCTGGCGAAAGCGATTACCACTAAGCCGGTGAAGTTGAACAGCCCCAGGCTGCTCTGGGCAAATTCTATCGCGGCTTTGCCGACCCTATACACCACCCTACGGTCGCCTGAACCGCTTTCGGAGACCGCATGTGCGGGTTCATTCTCTGCCAGCTTGAGCAAGTGCTTGAGCCCCTCGGGCAGGCCGTTGCGGTCAATCTCGATTCCGCGCTCGGCACATGACGCTACTACCCGTGCGACAAAGGCGACGAGGCTCGTGTCCCAGGTGCGGAGGTTGGTTGCGTCAAACGCGACGCACCGGGGGCGGCCGTCTGATTCCAGTTGGCGTTCGATTTCCCTCGGCGCCGGCAGCTCGTTCCCAAGCCGCCAGGACCCCGTGAGCTCGATCATCAAGGTCGAGTCCGGCCGGTAATCGAACCGAATTTCGTTGCGCGCGGCTTTGCTCGCTGACGCTTGCATCGACATCTAGCTGACGCTCGGTGAGCAAGCATACCACTGAGACGCGCGCAAATCTTTGCTTCGCTGCCCGGCGCGAGACGGTCAAGCCGGCGCAAGAGGCAAGGGCTCGGCCTTTGCGGCGACCTTTTCTACTGAGGACTGCAGAATACAGTGACAGGCCGACTTTCAGCTTGGCCTCCTACCGTGGGGCAGACTTTTAGCCTGCCCTCTCGGGCGGGAAGCCCGAGCCCCTCGATCCTCGCCTTCCTCCGCGCTGCGAGACTGCCGATTATCCCGTTCGGCAGTGCGGTCAGTGGTGAGCAGATAGTTAACGCGCTCTCTCGTTCGGAGACCGTTGCATAACACCCAACAAGCATCGCTGAGACGGCCGCGAAGCGGCCGGCCCGAGCTTGGCGAGGAGCCTCGGCGCAAGCTTGTGCGTCGCGCCAGCTTGCGGCTCGCAAATCATCGTTGGCTTCCTTCGCTCCGCTGAGATTCCTCGCTGCGCTCGGAGCCTGTGAATTTTTGGCAAGCTGCCGCATGCCGCCGCAGGCTGCGCCGGATATGTCTCTAGCGGGGCGGGCCGCCGTGCCCGCCCCACTACTCAAAAATTCCCCAACGCTCGGCATGACAACGAAACCAGGGCCCTTTTATTCTGCTTCCGGAGCCCTTCGCTCGTCACTCCGACCCCTTCCTCTGTCATTCCGAGCGCAGCGAGGAATCCCAGCGTTGGTGGAGCTTTTGCTGCATTGAGACCCTTCGAGTTGGGCAAAGATTTCCGACTGAGAGGGGCGACCCACGGGCTGGCGCGCGACGTTGACGGCGATTACCGGCCCGCGCCGCATCGCCAGCAAAAGGTCGATCGGCATAAGGCGGCGCGCATCGATTTGCGCGTGATGCTCAATCCCCGCCTCGTTGATCGCGAAATCATGAGGGCCGGCAGCTTCGACGATGCGGCCCCGGCGCGCGATACCCTTGCGCCGTACGCGCCCTGGCGACTACTATCGCCGTCAATCGCCAGCCAGGCAGAGCACTCGACACGCCGCAAGCCGGCGCCCAACGCGCCAAGCAGGTCTACCCGACTTGCTGCGATACGGACGATCGCACGAATCGGTGTCCTCGGACCTCCATGCTAGCCTATCGAGGGTTGACCGAGCCGCGTACCAGCCGCTTACGACTATACGGTTTAGTACGGTATTTTATGAATCTTTTGCCGGCCTGAGTCTGCGCCGGTACATGAGTGAGAGTTCTAGTCGGAACTCTCTTCGCTGTCCGTGGCACCGCCGAAACCGTGCTCTCGAGCGCTCCAAGAGCGGATGAGCATGAGAACAGCCAGATACTCAATGACTAGCGCGATAAAATAAGCATGCAGATGCCGCACCTGCGTAGAATAGTACGGAATAGCAAAACCCAGCGTAGCACATAGAAACATCAGTAGCGCGGTTCTGGGAGCGATTTCTCGGTGCTGTGTGAGGTATGCCGCTATAAAGACGTAAAGCGGCAGCGTCAGCGTGAGCTCGTGGTTCCACGCTATGGGCGAGACGAGCAGCGCGGCGATTAGCCACAGGCTAAAGCAGATGCCATCGACCTCGACCGTCTCGGCCGAGCGCGCCGTGGCCCAGGCGCCGAGCGCGATTACACATAAAGAGAGAAAGACGTACGTCGCTGCCGCCCAAGTCGCCTGCTGAGCCGCCGTCAACCCCAGCGCTGCGACGGCCGAGTACACCTTAAGCAGCAACGCCAGCGCCCGTTCGTCGCGCGCCCAATCGGGCGCGCTGAAATAGGGCAGCGCGCCGGAGAATAGCGATTCGCGCCAGAGCGCCGGCCCGGTGGCAACGATCCCGACAGCGCACCACACCACGCTCCATACAATTACGTCAAAGCGCCGTCGGAATAGGAAATAGCCGCCCGCCACCGCCGGATAGACTTTCAGCAAGATCGCAACCGCGAGCATGAAGCCTGCCGGAACGGGGCGTCGATGGTTTGCCAGCGCCCACGCGCCAACCAGTAGCAAGAGGAGCATCGCAGTGGGCTCGCTTTCGTACAAGGTCCCGAAAAGAAGGTAAGGCGAGAGCAGAACGAGCGTCCCCAGCCCGACGGCGATCTTGGCGGCCGCCCCGCGTTGGAACTGGCCGAAGGTGAGAACGAGGGCCGCCAGCAATGCCGCGAGCTGAGCGCCCTGCCATATCCAATAGGCAAGCTGCTGATCCAGACGCGCCAGCGGCGCGAAGACCACGATAAAAAACGGCGTATAGTTGCATCCGTGTCGCCAGGTATTGAGCCCGTGGTTGAACTGACTCCACCACTTGAAGTAGTCATTAAAGCCCACCTGCTGGTAGCGCAGCCGGTTCTCATACAAGACGTGAGCGACAAGCAGGGCGCCGACCGTCGCGAACAACACAATGGCCGCATAGGCGTAGCGCGCCGCCGGGCTGTTCGCGTCCTCCCGCGAGCAGCCCTGATCCGGGTTTTCGCTCATCGTATAGAGCATGATCGGGGCGCCGCGCGATTAACCGGAGAATGCGTTTGGCTGCGCCGTTAGTTTGCAAATCATGGTTGACATGCGCTCAACGAGGCGCCGCCTGTAAACCGGTGGAAGCCTGGGGCGTCTGCAATACTTCACGCCGCGCACGGTATCTGCAGCGCCAACCGCTCCTGCAACGGCGCCCGGAGCCGCACGCTAGCTCACCTGCGGGCCGCGGTTCGGAAACTGCGTTCGAAGATTCCTATTTCAAGCCGCGCAGCACTTGCCCTACGACGTCGAACATCTGGTCGATATGGTTTTTCTCGACGATCAGTGGCGGTGACAACGCGATCGTGTCACCCGTGACGCGAATCAGTACGCCGCGCTCGAAGGCGCCGACCAGCGCCTCATAACCGTGCCGCCCCGCGCCGTCGGGCGCCGAGTGGAGCTCGATGCCCGCCATCAAGCCCAGGTTTCTGATGTCCCGCACAATCGACAAGTCGCGCAGACCGTGCGCCGCGTCCTCAAAGTAGACGCCGATCTCCGCGGCGCGCGAGAAGAGGCTCTCGCGCGCGTAGATTTCCAGCGCGGCCCGGCCGGCCGCGCACGCCAGCGGATGACCGGAAAAGGTATAGCCATGGGAGAATTCGATCAGATGCTCCGGCCCCTGGGTAATCGCTTCGTAGACAGCGCCGGTGGCGAACACGGCGCCCATCGGCACCGCGGCGTTGGTAATCGCCTTGGCGCAGGTCATCAGGTCGGGCTTGACGCCGAAGAAATGGCCGGCAAACGGCGTTCCCAGACGGCCGAAGCCGGTGATCACCTCGTCGAAGATGAGCAGGATGCCGTGGCGATCGCAGATTTCCCTAAGCTTTTTCAAATAGCCTTTGGGATGGACAATCACGCCCGCTGAGCCGTTTACCGGCTCGACGATCACCGCGGCGATCGTCGACGGATGGTGCAGCGCGAGGATGCCTTCGAGATTCTGAGCCAGGTGCGCACCCCATCCGGGCTCGCCGCGCGAGAAAGCGTTGTGTTCGTAGTTGATCGTCGTCGGCAGATGGTCGGCGGGCAGCCAGGCGCCGAACTGGCGCCGATTACCCCCGATACCGCCGACGGAAATGCCGCCGAACCCTACCCCGTGGTACGCTCGCTCCTCGCCGATAAAGCGTGTGCGTTGGCCCTCGCCGCGCGCCCGGTGATAGGCCAGGACGATTTTCAGCGCTGAATCGACCGCCTCCGAGCCGGAATTGGCGAAAAAGACGCGGTTCAAGCCTTCCGGCGCGTACCGGGTCAATTCCTGAGCGAACCGAAACGCCCCAGGATGGGACATCTGGAAGCTCGGCGCGTAGTCCAGTTCTGTTGCCTGGCGGCTGATGGCCTCGGCAATTTCCTTGCGGCAATGACCGGCGTTGACGCACCACAAACCGGAGGTGGCGTCCAGGATGTCGCGGCCCTCGACGTCTTTGTAAAACATGCCCTCGGCCTTAGCCAGAAGACGCGGCGCGCTCTTGAACTGGCGGTTGGCGGTGAAGGGCATCCAATAAGCGCTAAGCGGTGGCGAAGCATCTCCGATCACGGGGCGTAATCCTCCTTGGGTTGACAGCGGTTGCGGCCGCGGTCTTGGCAACTGGGAAATCGTGCTCTTCGGGGCGACGACTCATTATTTTTTTTGCCCGGGCGCCCGTAAAACTCCCGCGCCCGCTCCGGCGCTCAACCGGGCCGTACAGCTTAAGCCTCGGCCGTACGGCGCGCACGTCATGCGCTTGTCCACACGCAGTCGCCGCCGACATAGGTTCGCAGCACTTCGATCGAGCCTAGCGTCGCCGGATTTACCTGCAGCGGGTTGTCCGACAGGACAACGAAATCGGCGAGGAACCCCGGCGCAAGACAACCCTTGATATGCTGCTCCCCCGCGGCGTAAGCGGCGTTGGTAGTATACAGGGCCAGCGCCTCAAGCGGCGTCAGACGTTGGTTCTCGCCGACGAGCGCGCCGTCCCAACCTTGGCGCGTGACGCAACTTTGCAGCGCGAGCAGCGGCTCGTACGGGCCGCACGGGTAATCGGAAGAACCGGCTACGGCGACGCCGGCGTCGAGAAACGACCGATGAGCGAACATGCGTTCCACCCGCTTGCGCCCGTACCAATCGATCAACTTGCCGCCGTGGTAGAGGACATAGCTGCCGAACGGCACCGCGATCGCGCCGAGCCGCTTCATTCGCGCCAGGATTTGCTCGTTAACGATCGTGCAGTGTTCGATGCGATGGGCGAGGTTCGCGCGCGGGCGCTCGTTCTCGGCTGCTTCGAGCTGGTCGAGCAACAGCGAAATTGCGCGGTCGCCGTTGGCGTGCGCGCAAAGGCGCGTGCCGTCGCTGTGAACCATGCGCGCGATGTCGCGCAGCTCGCCGGTCGACATGGTCTGCATACCGTAGTCGTCGGTCGTCCCCTCAAACGGCTGCTCCATCAAGCAGGTGCGCCCGCCGATTGCGCCGTCGACAAAGGTCTTGACTCCGCCGAAGCGAAGCCGCTCGCCGCCAAAGCCGCTGCGCAGTCCCAGCCGCCGTATGTGATCGTAGTGCTCGTGCGTGACCAGCATATTGACGCGCAAGGTCAACAGACCGCGGCGCAAAGCTTCCTGAAATAAAGCGAGTTCCTGAGGTCCGACCAGAGCGTCGCCGATCGAGCTAAGCCCCGCCGCATGGAACATTTGCACCGCGCGCGAAAGACCCGCCAACCGCTCCTCGAACGAGCTGGTGGGCGCCACCGTGCGGCCTTGCTTGGAGGCCGACGGATAAGCGAAGTCGAACAGCGCCTGCTCGTACAGGATGCCGTTGAGCCGCCCGGTCGCGTCGCGTCCGAATTTGCCGCCGAACGGGGGCTCCGCGCGCTCGTCGATCGCGCCCAGTTCAAGCGCTTTAGAGTTGACCACCCCCCAATGGCCCGCGATATGAATTACCAGAATCGGATGCTCGGTGGAAACCTCGTCGAGGTCCCAACGGTCAAGCACGCGCCTTTCGGCCATCTTGGCGTCGTCATAACGGCTGGCACGAATCCAAGTGCCGGGGGCGACGAGCCGTGCTTGGTCGCGCAGCTTGGCTTTGGCCGCGCTCAACGAGGGCGTAGTCTTGTGCGCCAAGTCGAGATGCAAGAGGTCCTCGGCGGTCATGCCCAGATGCATGTGCGCGTCGTTGAACCCGGGGGCGATCACGCAGTCGCCGAAATCGACTTCATCGGCGTCCACAAAGCGCGCGCGCAGGGTCTCCGTTTTGCCGCTCGCGACTACCCGCCCGCCGAGCACCACGAAAGCCTGCGGGCTTTCCTGCGTCATGGTGATCACCGAGCGCGCGCGGTAGATCGTCGTCGTATGTTCGCTTTGGCTCTCGCCGTTGTTCTCCGCCCGCCGATTCATCAAATGAAACCCCGAAATGAAACCCTGCTAAGCCTCCCGGCTTATCAATCCTTCCCGCCGGGCTGCCGGCCCTGAAAGAGTGCTTGCATCCCGGGCAGCGCTCGCCGGCTGTCGAGACCTACCGCCCTTCGAGAAACGTGCTTGCCCTATATCCCGTGTTGGTCCCCGACCCCGGCCCCGGCAAGCGCGCAAATCCCGCCCTCAACAGCTCGCGCGCTGTCCCGTAGAGTTTTGGCTCCGTCTCACCCCGGTACACGAGATTGAGCGAGACATAAGGGTAAGGTGTAACAGACTTGCCGGCAGCTTTCATTATGGCCGGATCGGCGCATAATCGCGACATCAGAGGCGGCGGGCAACGGCGGTAGGTCGTCGGAGCGGGTCTTGGCGGTGAGTGCGCCCCGGCCGACCCCGGCGCCGCTCGGTAAGCAACTCAACAGCGCTCGGAAGAAACTGTCAATCCCCTTTGCCCGCTCCGTCGATTCGAGCAGGGGCTAGCACAATGCCCGCTGCCGACCCGCGGCGCGCTGCTTAAAGCTTACTGTACCGCGCACGTTGCGATATCAGTTGCCAACCGTGCCTCAAAATGAAACAGGCCGTGGCCAAGGCCGTTTACCTGGTTCGGTTGCGCGTCGGCATCAGCATTGCTTGATAATGATATGCTGTCGATGGAACCGGCGCCTCAGAGCTCTTTTGGCAGACGGCGCCTGCCGGCGACGTTGTCCGGCTGTCGCTACGCGGCCGCCAACCTGGCTGTGAGCCTAGTGTTTGTAGTGGGCGCCTTACCCAGCGCACTCCATTATGGAACCCGGTTCGCGGACTTCATTTTCGCCGGCGGCGCTATCGCGATGAGCATTTTTGCGCTGTTGCGCTCGCCGCCCTCGGCGAGCAGCTTCAGCTTGGGCGCCGTGTGCGCCTTCCTTGGGATGGCGTTGATGCCCGCGCTGTTGAACACTAGTCTGCCGCGCGCCGGCGCGGCGTACTCCCTGGCGGCAGCGCTTGAGTTGCTCGGCGTCGGGTTGTCGATGGCCGGGCGCATATGGATGGGCCGCGCATTTGGGATTCTACCGGCCAACCGCGGCATCGTATCCGATGGTCCTTTTGGTTGGATGCGCCATCCGGTGTATGCCGGCTGGTTAATCCTGATGGCAGGCTACGCGATGTCGTACCACGACCCGCGCAATGCGCTCATTGCGGCGGCGGCGGTCCCATTTGCGATATGGCGCATTAGCCTGGAGGAAGGACTCCTGTCGAGAGACCCCCACTATCAGCGCTACCGCGAGCGCGTCCCGTTCCGACTTCTGCCCGGCCTTTACTAAGCCGACGCAACCCATTCTCAAGGGCGAAGATTGAATGCTTCGGTGCGCTGGATGCTGTGCCGACGATAGACATTTCCGGTTTTCAGCCCGGCTTCTGCCTACCGCAGAAGCCGTACGGTCTGTTCCTCGCTGAACCGGCTGCCCTTCATCCATCCGTCGCCTTTGGGTGATGAACGCTATCTCTCTTCGCGAGCATTTTCAGGGGAAACGCCAGCCACCACCACAGATGAAGAGTCCCAGAGGTCGCCAGGGCGGAAAGGCTCCTCTCTGCCGCCGCGTTGATGGCCTCCAGCGGCAACGCCACCTCAATCAGCTTCTTCCCCACTTTCATCCAGCCAGTGGCTTAGCCACGATTTTCACAACGTTCTCCAGCGCCCAGATGCATCGAACCAAGCGAAGCACCGCGAGCAAAGACGACCACAGACACAGCACCAAAATTATAAACTCCGGCGGACCATCACGATTCAGCATGAGACCGGTCAGCGAGATACCGGTTGCCACACCCAGCCACTTCGTAGCCGACGTAAAAATCTTCCAAAGCTGCTGGTTACTCCTACTCTCTCGAATCACCGCCAGCCGGGGCGAATCACCGAGACTTACGATGATAGACACCGACGTAATAACGAACCCCAGCAGCGATCCGAAAATGGTCGCCAGCGTGCCGTAAATGCTCCCCTCGGCCCCCGTCAGCACAGGATATACGAAGGTATCTGCCGCCGGCGTTGAACGGGAGCCCATTTATGTGGCCCAGTACCCCCGTCAAGTGGAGGGGAGGAGAACCACCGGAACCGTCCGGCTCTACGCGAATTCTGTAAAAGTGAATCTTCCGCACAACCTCTCTTTCGTTTTGCGGCATCGAAAACTGCTCCCCGGTGTAACCACTATGGCCTAGAGTCCCAGCTCAGACATCGAGCAGAGCATCCTTTGGCAGGGGCAGGTCCACACTCGGATAAACGTCGAGCCAGCCCAGTGCGCTTAGGTTCCGAATGGCCTTCGCAAGATCGTCATCTCTCAGGGGTGGTCGACGGTTCTGCTTCCACCGTTTGACTTCCTCGAATACGTCTTTTTCTGACGCTCGCCCGCTCCCGCTCGCGCCTAGCGATTTCCACGAAAAGTGCACAGTCGCCGCGATTTCCGCCTTTCGCGTGTCGGCCCGCAGAAAAAGGTCCGTTACCTTATGAATCACTTCTTCGTATTGCGCCAGGTCCGCAGCAAACCTCTTTGCGGCATCCGCGTAGGTGGATCCCGGTTCGACCATCAACATTCTCCCGAGCCGGCGCTCCCGTATCAGGTCGTGGTTCTGCAGTCTCGACTCCAGCGCCTTCAGGCCGCTTGCGAACGGGCCGAAGCTCGCGCGCTCAAAAACCAGCCCCGTGGGTAACCCGAGCTCCGTGGCGAAATACGCAATCTTCTGAAACATCGTACGACCGACGGGCCAGTGGTACGGCTGACGATTTATGCGAGCGAGAATCTCCACCAGCGCTACCCAAGCGGGGTTCAGTCGGTAACTTTCACGGGCTCCATCGATCTCAGCCTCCGTCGGCTGCTTCCCCTCCAGAAAACCGAACTCCAATTGATGAGCCGGAGTACCGTAAGGAGCGTACAGCTCGACCGCAATATCGAGTTTCTTGATGTACCTGAAGAGGGTCGGTCCGACCACGCGCCATTCCAACTGTCCTTGGCCGCATCCTAACGGTGGCACCGCCAAAGAAGTGATACCCCACTCTCGGTGATGAGTGTTCAGATACTCCAGACCGCGTACGATATCCGACAGCTTCGCCAGCGACCGCCAATCATCTTTCGTTGGAAAATTGAGCACCCACGGCGGCGTCGCCCGCCTGAATAAATAAGGTTCACCCAGCCGTACTTGACCTCTTCGGCAGCGCGCGACATAGTCTTCATACATGTCAGGAAATCGCCGTTTGAACTCCAAGGCGATGCCCTTACCCATCACGCCCACGCAGTTCACCGTGTTCACTAAAGTCTGAGCCTTCGACTCGAAGATGTCGCCGGTAACCACCTTTACCATGACCGTCTTAGCCTCATCGAAAGAACAAGTGCCCGTTAATCGTAACTGCGAGGTCCGGCGCAACGGCAGCGAGTCGGCCCTTCCCGACATCGCAGGAGACATATGCGCCTCGAATGAATTCCGGAGGCAGCCCGTCCGGCACCAGAACCTCCGCGCACTTGATCGATTTGTGCTCCCACTCCTCGATAACATTTCCCGGATGCGTCCAGTACTCCGCGAATACCAAGTCGCGGTTCACGTTGGCCAGCGCCGAGGGAGCCGGACCGAAAAGGCAGTAGTCGCTCGATGCATTGCGGTCCGCAATCACAACGCCGTCGAGGTCCAGCACCTCAGTGCCTATTTGCAGAACGCACAGCGATTCGTGATGACCGCGCCTCAAATACAGCATCGGGTTTCTGGCGGAAACATAAAGGTTCACGTAGTCGTGCAGTTCCCGGCCGCCGGGCACAGTCACCTTCGCACGTCTCTCCTGAATCTCTTGCATAGCTACTGATTCGTGTTGGACCTTCGTTACTCGACGATGCGACAAGATGCCGCGTGACAGCATCGACGGAACGTTGCTGATCGGCGTGATGTAATGAAGCTCATGGAGGTCTTCGCGTCGCAACTGTCATGTCTCCGATCGTAGCGATAACTCCGCTTCCTCAACTCGCCGGTTCGCCCACATATAGAACTTGTATTTAGGTTGCGGTTCCTCCCCCGGCGGAATTTCGCGCATGATGGCGCCCACGGCTCGCGAAAATTCGAGCGTGATGGGTCGCAGCTTCGAGAAATCAGCCGAGTTCCAGTCCATCTTTGTCAGCACCATGATCTCCCGGAGCAGTTGTGATTTCGCCGTATCACCAACGTGGTCAACGATCTCAAGAGGCGAGGGTACGTGCCCGTGCGGAAAACCTCCGAGCGCCGGCGTGTATCCGTTCGTGTACAGATATGAGGCATCGCCAACCGTGAATGCTGTACCTCGTAACGGAGGATAACGCCCCGCGCGGACCAGCCGAACCGAGCTCGTCGGTGTCACCGTGACGAGATCGTAGTAACCGATGGCCTTAAGCGCCCCCTCGAAACCGGCACGCTCCTCAGGCTCGAAGCGCGAGCTTTTGTGGAGAACCACACGCTGCGGCAATTGGTGCCGCTCCTCTTTATAACGGTTCAGCACCATGTCAATAAGCTTGTACACCAGTTCATCCGATAGGTGCGGCGTTTTGCCATGATTCTCCTCGTCCCATTCGAAGTCGTGCCCCCTCAACACCAAACCCTCGCCGTTCTCATCAAACGCTTGAACGACGCTCGTTCTCAACATCGAGTTCTCTCCCAAGGGTCGAAAGAAACTCACGCCGACGAAGCAGTTGACCGGCGGGAGCCCCGTAGGTCCCCAGGGGAGGCCGTCGGCCTTGAAATACAGGCCTGTAAATAGATTCCACGCGATCTTCGACTTGTGGTCCAGCTCGCGCGCGCTTGGCACGAGGCCGGTGGTCGTTTCCAGAACAATCTGCGTGGCCTTCTGGTACTTCATAGCTCGCGCCTTCAACGCAAGCCGCAAGTCGCGATGCACGCTCTGTCTGTCGGCGAAGTAGTCCGCAACGCGGCATCTTTCATAAAAGTCCTCAGGCAACACGACCACCACATAATCCAACGGGTGATCTTTCCGCGTGAGCAACTCAACCTTCGCTCGAAGCAGCTCCGCAGCGGCCTCGAACCGCTCGCGCTGGCGGCGGATAGCCCGAATCTCCTGGCTCTCGCGGCGCGTGATCAGCTCGGCCAGGCCCGAGTCGACACGTAACTCGGTTCTAAAGCCACGATCCGCTTTGCAGCCGGGAAACGGGATATGCCGATCGTCACCCGGCACTCCTTCCGCGCATTCCGCATAAAACTGCCTTGCGTGCTCAACCGATTCACCGGTCCCGATAAACCCGACGTGAACCTCGGCTTTGTGCCGAGAGATGTCCAGCGATCTCGGGCCATAGAGCGCAATCCCCACCTTCGGATCTGGGTGCTTCCGGTCGTTCGCGAACAGCAGCGGAGGCTCTTCGAGCCACTCCGCGCCTCGACTCGGCCCCCTTAGAGTCACCGGGGCGAGCCGTTTGTCAGCCTTCGGCATCATCGTCCGGTTCCTCACCCATGCCGATGTCGCCGTCGCCGCCGATGGCCGCCTTGAACTCCGCGAACGTAAAGAGGTCTTCCGGGTGCGCTTCGTTCCTGAAAGGCTTCTCATCACCCGGAATTCCGGGCCAGATCACCTCGATCCCGAGTAGCCGAGTGTCAATTACCGCGGACTGCTTGCCGAGCTTCAAGACTGCCCGCGGCTTACCGGCTGACAGATACTCCCGCCAAAAATTGACCTCGCTCAGGTAGAGATCGTTGTACATGTGAGCCTTGAGGCTCGTGACCCTTGGACCTATCCGCTCCGCCGCCAACGGCGTTTCTCCGTCCACGGTCAGATGTCGTTCCGGTCTTACGCTTAGACACCACTGCTTCTCGCCCATCAGATGAAAGCGCAGCCCGGCTGCAAGATGCCACCAAAAGTTACGCGGTTCTGCCGTGGACCTCCGAATTGGCCGCCAGACGACTTTGCGCGAGACCCGTCGTCCGCTCAGAGAGCGATACGTGACAGACCTTTCCTTGCCCTTATCTGTGGGTGCGAAATAATAGCGTTTGTGCAGCGGATCGAACCGCACCCCTCGTCGGCCCGTATAGCGCCGCAGAGCGCCATTCAGCAGACTCACATACCGACGGCTTCCTTCCGGCTCGCTCCATAATCTCGTTGCGCGAAGCGTCTCCACCTGATCTCGATCCACAACTTCGGAAAAAGGGCCGGCCGTCGATCTCAAATCGTGAAAGGCGAACAGCTTGCCTTCACGAAGCAGGAAAGGTGTCATCTCATCTCGGTCACTGGGCCATCGTAGCCGCTTGCGCAACTCTTCGTCCTGTCCGTCCGTGAATAAACTAGGAGCCGCAAAAACAACATCGGGCAAATGCGTTAGTGGCAGGAGCGTGCAGTAGATGTTTTCACGCACGTTCGCCTTTACAGGCACCATCACCTGCTCGCCACCCAGCGCGCTTATCCGCCCCTCGTGGTCCGCCTTCATTTGCCGAAGCACTGGGATGCTGTAGGTGTTCGGTTGGCGGTCGATGATGGTGTGATGCTCCGGGCAGAGCAGGATCAGATTCGTGTGCTTGCTGCGATCTTCGTCCGAGAACGCCGCGTCGCCACGAGGACCGCTTCGGCTTTCCGCGATGATATGCGCTATTTCACCTATGACAATCGGATCATCGACCGACGAGCCGTCCCTGATCAGTCGCTTCTCACAACCCGGAAAAGCGCACAAACCGCCCGAGGAAAGGCAGCGCAGTTTGACCTCCTTATCGGATATTCCCCGGCTCACCGATTTCTCCCCGCTTCATAGCCCACAAGGAAAACCACAACCCTCCGTCCGCTCCTCGCGCCTCTGGCAAACCTAGCTCGGCTCCGTGGCACGGGCTAGTGTTCAGTAACTGAGTTAAGTATAAGGCATTGTCGTCTAAGGTATGTATGAAGACGGCAGGGTTTGAAGTGGGCGAAGCGGATCGGGCAGAACTGGCGGCGTGGTTGCGGATGTGGCGGCTAGCCAAGGAAGTCGGCGTCAGCTCCATGACCGTGCATCGCATCTGGCACAAGTACGGGCTGCAACCGCATCGGATCGAGAGCTTTAAGTTCAGCACCGACACCGAGTTCGACGCCAAGCTGGCCGATATCGTCGGACTCCGTGTGGACCCACCCGAGCGGGCGCTGGTACTGTGCGTGGACGAGAAGAGCCAGACGCAGGGCCTTGTGCGCGCCCAGCCGATGCTGGCCGATGTCGCCCGGACTGCCCGCCCGCATGACCCATGATTACAAGCGCCATGGCACCGCCAGCCTGTTCGCCGCGCTGGAGGTGGCCAGCGGCAAGGTCCACGGCCGCTGCTTCAAGCATCACACCCACGTCGAGTTCATCGCCTTTCTGGAGTCTTTAGCCAAGCGCTATTCCAAGCTGGAGTTGCATTTCATCTGCGACAACTACGGCAACCACAAGCATCCCGCCGCGGTCAAACAGTGGCTGACCGCTCATCCGCGCTTCCATCTGCACTTCACCCCGACCAGCGCCTCGTGGCTCAACCTGGTTGAGCGCTGGTTCGCGCTGATTACCAGCCAGGCCATCCGCTGCGCCAGCTTCAACAGCGTCCGCCGCCTGGGGCAGGCCATCGCCCGTTTCCTGGCCGACTGGAACGACCATACCCAACCCTTCCGCTGGACCAAACCCGCCCATCAGATCAAACGCAGCATCCGCAATGCTGCACTTATTTACGAGACATGACATTAGATAGGACTCAGCTTTTGGTCGCCTTTGAGCGGCGGGTCATGAGCACCGCTTGGGCGCGGCGCCGGACGGACGAGGCGCGCCGGCGGGCGCGCCGCCGGATGTGCCAACGCAAGGTTCGTGAAGTTGCGTTGCGATACGCAGCAGCTTGGAGCTATCGTCAGCATAGTTGTACGTTCGATACGCTAATCGCGGACAGCAGCGAGCGGAGGAGGGTTTACCATGGCTCAGTTCGCTTCGGACATCAAGAAACTCAGAGAGCGCGCGCGCCGGCACATGGAGCAAGGCGCGGTGACCGAGAGTTATAAAGCGGATCGCCAACAAGTGGTCAAAGTTCTCAACGAAGTGCTCGCCACGGAGATCGTTTGCGTCCTGCGCTACAAGCGCCACTATTTCATGGCCAGCGGAATGAATTCGGAAAGCGTAAAGGACGAATTCCTGCAGCATGCGAACGAGGAGCAGCAGCACGCGGATTGGATCGCCCAGCGCATCGTTCAACTCAACGGCGAGCCCAACTTCAATCCCGAAGGTCTAGCGAGCAGAAGCCACGCCGAGTACGTCGAGGGCTCCGACCTGGCGTCGATGATCAAGGAGGATCTGGTTGCCGAGCGAATCGCGATCGAGTCTTACTCCGAGATCGTGCGCTGGCTGGGCAGCGACGACCCGACTACCCGCAGGCTTATCGAGGACATCCTAAAGATGGAGGAAGAGCACGCTGAAGACCTGTCTTCCTTGCTCCAGCGCTTGACATAGGCGCAAAATTTCTCTGGGCAAGATGCACGGCCGCGGGCTTGGCGAAGTCAGGGCTGAGGGCGAGGTGGCGGCGGGCCGCCGTAGACGCGCCGACAAAGCCAATAGATCGGCGCCGCAGCCCCCGCCAGGACGAGAGCGAGGATGAATTCTCTCCCGTTCGCGCCGGCAGTCAGGGCAAGGCCGAGGGTGAGCAGCCAGACCAGCAGCGGGGCTGCCGCGGTTAAATAAAGCACGCCCCGGCCTCCACCGATGTGAAACAGCCCGCCGCGCGCCGGCTGCAGCGTGCGCAGCCGGATCAGCGCACCCATCTCAAGCGCGAGCGCCGTCATGTAGAACAGAACGTCGAGCAACACCAGGCTCACAAAGCCGAGCGGCACCAGACACGAAAAGACCGCGCAGCACACGATGATCGCCTTGCTCGGCGTTTGCGCCGGCGCCCATAGCCGCGCGAGAGACCGCGGCAAATAGCCCTCGAACGCAAGCACAAAAGGCAGGCGCGAGACCCAGAGCAAAGAAGCCGCGAAGACCGCAAAGGAGCTCACCGCGCCGCCCGCAGCGATCGCCTTGCCCAGCCACCAGCCGCCGACCTGATAGCCCAGCTCGGCGAACGAACCGGTGGCCCATCGCGAGTAATCACTGTGCGTGGCGGCGGTGATCACCAGCGGTATCAGGTAGCCGGCCCATACCAGCGGAATGACGATCAGCACGGCGCGCAGATAGTTGCGGCGCGGCTGTTCAAGCTCCGCAGCCGCCACGCTAAGGTTTTCCCAGCCGCAAAAGTTCCAGATCACGACGCTGAGGGCGGCGCTCAGCGCGGACAGATGATCTCCAAGACCACCCTGTGCCCAGATGGGGGTTGAGCCGGACAGCGAGAGCATCGCGCGCAGCGAGGTAGGATGCCACGGGCCGACTACCGCGAGAGCCAGAAAAGGCGCCATAACCGCGAGCGCGAGCGCGAGCGAGGCGCGCCCGGCCGGCCGAACTCCCGCGATGTTGAGTAACCCGGCGAGCCAAATCACCCCAAGCTCGACGAGCAACTTGAGCGGCGCGCCGAGCGGAATAAGAAACGAAAGATACGCCGCGAACAAGGTGGGGTAGATCGCCATATCGACCGCGGTATAGAGTATTGTAAGGTAAGCTTCCGTAAAACCGAGGAAGGGACCAAAGGCCTCTTTGACCCAAAAGTAGAAACCGCCCTCGACCGGGATTAAGGCGGTCAACTCAGCCGCCATCAGGGCGACCGGCGCGCTGAGCAGAAACGGCGCCAATAGGCATAGCACAAGGGTAATTCGTAAACCGGCGCTGGCGAGCGCGGCTTCAAGTCCGTAGGGCCCTCCGCTGACGATTAAGTACATCACCGCCACGGTTGCGGGCAGGCCTAAAAGCGGGCGTTTTTTGGCGGATGGAACCGGACAATAGAAGGGCGCCGGACGCAACCGCGGATACTTTGCGTCGGGTCCGGTTTTATAATTCATTGCAAGCTTACGCGGCAACAACACATAAATCTGCGCCGCCCGCCCTGACCGTTGCGGCTCTGTCGCAAGCGGTTTGCCGCGCGCTTGCCACGGGCGCCGGGGCGGCGACGTTGACGGTCAGGAAAGGCAAGGCTATGGTATCGGATAAATCCCTCTGGTCGAGGCCTGTCAGCCCATAAATGAGAGTGTGGAGTCAGCGCGGTGTCAAGCTGCTGGCGACCGCGTCACTGTTGTTAGCCGCTTGCGCCACTGCGACGCGCAAGCCACCGGGTCAACCCGCGCAGGGGTCCAGCGCTCACGCCAAGGCCGAACCGGCCTTTGGCGGTCTGCCGAAGGTCAAGATACCGGAGCGAGCCGCGGCTATAGGCGCGTTTTTGCAAGCCCAGGTCGCCACCGACGAAGGCCATCGCGAGCGCGCCTTGGGCTACTACGCGGCGGCGGTCAAGGCCGACCCGTACAACGCGATGCTGCGGTCGCGCCTGGCGACGCTGTACGTGCGCGACGGCCAGCTCAAGGCCGCTCTGGAGCAGGCCAACAAGGCGCTGGAGCTCGATCCATACCAGGTCGAGACGCGGCTTTTAGCGGCCGGCATCTCCTCGGCGCTGGGCGATGACAAACAGGCCGAGCAGCAGTACCACGCGGTGCTCCGCCAAGAGCCGGATAACCAAGAGGCCCACCTCTACCTAGGCACGATCTACGCCAAGCAAGGCGACTACGCCAAAGCGCTCAAGGTTTTTCGCCAGCTTATCGAGGCGGACCCGCATTCGTTTTTAGGCTACTATTATTGCGGGCGCGTGATGACGGCGGCCAAGGATTACCCGGCTGCCGAACGCTACTATCGCCACGCGCTTGACCTCAATCCGCAGTCCGAACTGGTGTTGCTGGACCTGGCCGTTCTCGAAGAGCTGCAGAACAAGCCGCGGGAGGCGATCCGGCATTACGAGAAGATTCTTCGCGTAAACCCGAACAACGACTTCGTGCACAAGCGGCTGGGAGAGCTCTTTGCCGGGCAAAAGGAGTTCGACCAGGCGTTGCGCGAGTTCGAGCGCTCCGAACAGCTCGAGACCAACCCCGAGGATACGCGAACCAAGATCGGCCTGCTCTACTTCGAACGCGGCGACCTGGGACGCGCCGCCACCGAGTTCAACCTCGTGCTCGGCGCCTCGCCGAGCAATTATCGGGTCCATTATTACCTCGGCACCGCCTATAGCGAGCTCAACGAGTTCGACAAGGCAATCAAGCAATTCGATGCGATTCCTCCCGGCGCCGATTCCTACGTCGATTCGCGCGTGCAGCTCGCCTATCTGTACGACAAGAAGAACCAGTACGACCAGGCGATCACGGTGCTTAAGCAGGCGCTCAGTAAAAAACCCAAGAACACGGAACTAATGGGGTTTTTGGCCGGAGTTTATCGCGAGAAAAAGGAATATCCGCAGGCGATCTCGACGCTTAAGGAGATGATCGCGCTCGAGCCCAACAACGACAAGTTCCACTTCACCCTGGGCGCGATCTATGACGAGGCCAAGGAAAAGCCGCAAAGCGTCGATGAGATGCGCCGCGCGATCGCGCTCAACCCAAACAATGCCCAGGCGTTGAACTACCTGGGTTACACCTACGCCGAAATGGGGACCAATCTTGACGAAGCGGAAACCCTCATTCGCCGCGCGCTCAGGATTGAGCCTCACGACGGCTTCTATATCGACAGTCTCGGCTGGGTGTACTACCAAAAAGGCCAGTATCAGAAGGCCCTCAAAGAGCTTCAGCAGGCGGTCGACCTTACCGACGACGACCCGACCATCACCGAGCATCTGGCCGACGCTTATCGCAAGGTCGGCGAGTTCGACAAGGCCCAGGCGCTGTATCGCAAGGCGCTGCGCAAGGCGACCGAGAGCGACCAGGTACGCCGGCTAAAGGAAAAGCTCGACACCTTTCGCAACGCCGGCCGCGCGGCCCAATAGAGCGAAATGACGGCTTTACGCCGGTGGACGGGTTTGTCGCCGCTGCTGCTGGCCATGGCGCTTATCGGATGTGCGGCGCAAAAGCCGGCGCCGCCCTCCCAAGCCGCCGGCGGCGAAGCGCAGCTCGCGCAGACCTCCGAGGCGCAGGCGCTCACGGCCCGGCTCGCGCAAAAAGCGCAAGCTCTGAGCTCCTTTCAGACCGACGCCGTGATGGAGTATACCCAGGGCGCCAAGCGTCTTAAGGCGCGCGAGCAGCTCACGATTCGCCGCCCGCAAAGTCTGCGGATCGACGCCTACTACGCGTTCGGCGTCGGGCTGGTCGTGGTCAGCGACGGCGCCCAAATTCAGGTTTTCGAGCCGTCTAAGAATGTTCTGTTCTATGGGCGGCCGAGCGCAGCGACGCTCGATCGTTTCGCCCACGTGCCGCTCGGACCGCGCAAGGCGATTAACCTGCTGATGGGATTGGCGCCGGACAGCGACTGCGCCACCCCGCCGGCGCTGAGTTACGTCAGACGCGAGGGAACGCTGCTGATAGCCGGCCGGCGATGGCCCGACGGCTCCGTTACCGAGCTTGGCTTTGCGGGCTCCGAGCTTGCCGTAACGCGGGAACGGGAGCCCGACGGCGCGCTTCGCTACGAGGTCGGCTACGGCGACTACCGGAACGTGGGAGGAGTCAACTTCGCCCACCGCATCGAGGCCAACTTCCCGTTGAGCGGCTCCGCGGTCAAATTCAGCTACAAGCAAGCCGTCTTCAACCGGGTCTTCGACAACTCGCTCTTCGTACTTTTGCCCAGTCCCGCAACGCGCACGATCGATCTCGACTATCAGGCAGGATAGCCGTGCGGCGTTTTGCGCCGCTAGGTTATGCTGGACGCTGTCTCGTCTGCGTCCCACCGCGCGCAACGCATCGGGGGAGAAATCGCGGGAATTCGAACATCTGATGGAAAGGCGCCGCGCCGGCCGTGCTTTCGGGCCGTTACCGCCGACACTTACCGGAGAATCGGCAATCGGCGCTTGCAGTGAGCGAGATCGGGAGTAATTGGAATGAGCGGTGTTTACGCGAGGACCATTTTTCCCTGGTTGCTGGAGCTCAGCGTTGGGGGAGAGCGCTTCGCTCGAGAGCGGGCCAAGGCACTGCGGTCCGCATATGGAGAGGTGCTCGAAGTGGGCTTCGGCACCGGCCTCAATCTGCCTCACTACCCGCGCGGCGTAACGCGCCTGGTTGCGCTCGATCCCGAGCAGATGCTTCCTGCCAAGGTTTCAAAGCGCATCTCGGCCGTCAGCTTTCCCGTTGAGCGCGTGCGGCAGACCGGGGAGCGTTTGCCCTTTGCCGCGAACCGGTTTGACTGTGTGGTGACCACGCTAACGCTTTGCACGGTCGCCGATCCGGTCCGCGTTCTGCGCGAGATACGCCGGGTTCTTCGGCCTGGGGGAACGTATCTTTTTCTCGAGCACGGGCGCGGCACCAAACCACGGGTAGCCCGGCTCCAAGACTGGCTGAACTTGCCGTGGAAGTACAGCGGCGTTGCTCGCGGCTGCAACATAAACCGTCCCATTGATTCCCTTATCGTCCAGTCCGGGCTTCGGATCGCGTCGCTGGAGCGCTACGTACTCGGAAGGCCGCGTATTCTGACCGAAATGTATCGAGGGTTCGCGACTTCGTAACGGCGAGTCCGGATGGCGGGGCATTGAAATGGTCTCGTGCCGCGCAGGCGCGTTCGAGGCCCTTCGAACTTAACGCTCCGCCGCAAGCGCGCAGCCAAGAGCTTGCCGACAAACCGTCTTCGTTGCGCTTGTCGCCGCATGATACGAGCGGGGCGCTAAGGGACAGTATTTACGGACGGCCGCGAGCGCGCCAACTCGGCGAAATTCGTAAGCGTAACGCCGGATTGGGCGATCGCGGCGCGCACCGCGGGGCTGGTCAGAATCTCCGTTTCGGCCTTGGCCGAGCGGGCGCGCCGGCGCCGCCTCGAAGAATCGCGCGCGGGCATTGTGCGCTGCGAGAAACCGGTTCTGTTCGCCGTCGCCGCCGAGCGCTGGCTCGCCGGCAAGACCGCGTGCGCGCCCTCAAAGAAAACAGGAACGTCGGCAGGGCGCTAAGCCGCCAGGATGAGCAGCGGCTTATCGGGGCTATCGGGGCATGCCGCGCGCCGGCGCTCTATCCGCTCTTTGTGCTCGCGCTCGATGCGGGCTTGCGGGCATCCGAGCTACGTTTCCTTTGCCACCAAGACCTTAGGCTCACTTGGCGAGACGGCTTTATCGCTCAGGGCGTGCTCACGGTCGCCAAGTCCAAGACCGAGGCGGGAACCGGGCGAACCATCCCGTTGACCTCGCGCGCGTGCGCCGCGCTCTCGCTTTGGCTTAGCCGCTTCCCCAACGCCCAGCCCGAGCACTACATCTTTCCTCGCCACGCGGTCGGCTTCGCCGGCAACGGGCGCACGCCCTTCATTTACAATGTTGACCTCGACCGGCCAATGAACCGCTGGAAACGCGCGTGGGAGCTTACACGTCGTCGGGCGGGGCTCAGGTATCGTTGGCATGACTTGCGCCATAGCTTCGTTACGCGGCTGGCCGAGAACCCGGGGGTGTCGGAGCAGACCATCCGTGCGCTGGCCGGCCATGTCAGCCAGGCTATGTTCGAGCACTACTCGCATATCCGCGCCGATGCCAAGCTGGCGGCCATGGCGGCGCTCGAAAGGGGCACAAAAACAGCCTCAGCGGATCGGCAGGGGGCACAATTTGGGGCACAGTCGCCGGACGAAATGTCCGAACAGCGTTCTGCGATTCCCGAAAAAGCCTTGAATTAGCTAGGGTTTTTGGGGGCGCGCCAGGCGGGACTCGAACCCACGACCCGCGGCTTAGAAGGCCGCTGCTCTGTCCGACTGAGCTACTGGCGCGAATCGGGGCGAGCGGATTTGAACCGCCGACCCCCTGCTCCCAAGGCAGGTGCGCTACCAGGCTGCGCTACGCCCCGTCTGTCACGTTCTCGACAATGATGCGCCGTTATGGCTGTGCGGGTCGCCGGTCGCGCTGAGCGCGTCATGCGCGGTCAGTGGAAAAGCGGGCGCCTGCCGTGATGCTCATCGTCAATACTCGTCTACCAGCGGCCGAAGGCTGTTGCAACTGGTCCTCTCTCCCGAGCTAAGGCGCAGGACCGCCGTCGGGTTGCCGAAAGCAGGAGCAGGAGGTTATGATTCCAACCACGACCTCAAGGAAATTCGACCGGCAAAGGAGCGATGCCGGATGCGCCATCGAGGCTTGCTATTTATCGGGCTGGCCGCGCTGACGGCGCGGACCGCGACTGCGTTGCTACGGCCAGGGCATCAGGCACGCGCCGCCCATCCGAGGCCGGCATATTCGAAGCCGGATCCTGCCGGCGAACTGAGCGCACAACTTAAGGCCGCCGTCGCCGACGAGCTTGTGCCGTTCGCGCGCGACGAAGAGGCCAAAAAACGTCGGGGCGAGCCGTACGTAAACTTAGGCTCGCGCTTCGAGTATCTGCCAGCCTACGGTCCGGGCCGAAAAGTGGCGATCAGCGTCCTGGTCGGCGGGCCCGTTCTAGCCACCCCGGCGGCATCGGCCAACGCCGCGCGAAGCTTCAACTCCGAGCAGAGCCGGCATCTGATCTTCACGTATGCCCTGGTCGATGGCCACTGGATTGAGATTTCCAAACCAAGATGGGAGACCCGCGAGCGCGGCACGCCGGTACAAGCCTATGCGCGGCGCGCGCCAGGCGCTTATGGTGAGGGTTCATCCTCGGCGCTGAGCCGGCTGTGGCTGCGTCCGTACGAAAGGTAGATCACCATCCCGACGGCGAGCCAGATCACAAAGCGCAGCCAGGTGATCGGCTTAAGGCTCACCATGAGCGTGGCGCAAAAACCTACGCCTAAGAGCGGCACCAGCGGCACCAGTGGAGTGACAAACGGACGATGGGCGTCGGGCGCGGCCACGCGCAGCGCCCAGACACCGAGGCATACCAAAACGAAGGCAAATAGCGTCCCGATGTTGGTCAGTTCCGCCACCAGGTCGATGGGGAGCATCCCGGCCATCACCGCCACCGCCGCGCCGGTGACAAGGGTCGGCAAAGTGGGGGTGCGAAAGCGCGGATGAACGTGGGAAAACGCGCCGGGCAACAAGCCGTCACGCGACATCGCAAAGAAGATTCTACTTTGCCCCAAAAGCAGCACCAACTGCACGGAAGTCAGCCCGGCCACGGCCCCCAGGGAAATCACGCTCGAGAGAAAGCTCATGCCGTGGTTGAAAAAGGCCGAGGCCAGCGGAGCGTTGAGGTCGAGCGAGTGGTAGGGCGTCATCCCGGTCACGACCAGAGCGACCAAGATGTAGAGCACGGTGCAAAGCGAAAGCGATCCGAAGATGCCGATCGGCAAGTCGCGTTTGGGATCGACCACCTCCTCAGCCATCGTCGACAGCGCGTCGAAACCGATGAAGGCAAAGAACATGTATCCGGCGCCCCGGGTAATGCCGATCCAGCCGTACGGCGCGAAGGGCACCCAGTTATGCCGCTCGACGAAAAACGCCCCGGCCGCGATAACGATCGCGACCGCGACCAGCTTAACCCCCACCACTAGCGAATTGACGCGCGCGCTGCCCGAGATGCCCACGTACAGGAGCGCCGACATCGCCAACACGACCAGGAAGGCCGGCAAATTGATGATCGCCCCCGGAACGGTGAAGGGCGCGTGCGTGAGCGCGTCCGGCAGTCCAATGCCAAGACCTTTAAGAATGAGCGTGAAATAGCCGGACCACCCCACGGCGACGGTGGCTGCGCCGACCGCGTACTCGAGCATCAAATCCCAGCCGATGATCCACGCCACCATTTCCCCCATGGTTGCGTAGCAGTATGTGTAAGCGCTGCCCGCGACCGGCACCATCGTGGCCAACTCGGCGTAACACAGCGCCGCCATCGCGCAGGCAAACCCATCAATTATCAGCGACAGTACGATGCCCGGTCCGGCGATTTCGGAGGCCGCAACGCCGGTCAGCACGAAGATTCCCGCGCCGATAATCGCGCCCACGCCTAGAGCGGTCAGGTCGAGCGGCCCCAACACCCGCCTTAGCGCGGTGCGGGTCTGGCCGGCGTCCGCGATGAGCCTCGCGGGCGATTTGCGCCGCAGCATTTGAGCCGCGAGACCGGTCCTCGCCTTAGGTGTGCGCATGTCGTGCAATATATATTGACGGGGCCGGCCGACCGCAACTCAACGCTGACCGGGCCGTACTATTGAGGGTTGCAAAATATTGATACGGCGCGCAGCCGTAGGGTGGCTTGGTGCTCGCTGCGCGGGCAAGGCCCGCGCCCCCATCCTAACCTTCTCCCGCGCGGCGGGGGAAGGAACCGAAGATAGGGCCTTCGCCGCGTTGCGGGGCAAGGTAAGCATGGGGGGTGGCTCAGGCTTCCAGCCTGAGATGACAGTGGCTCGGGTTTTTAGTCCGAGATGACAGGCTAAAAGCCTGTCCCACGGCCAACCTCAGAGTCCGCCTGTCACTGTATTCTGCGGTCCTCAGTAGACCGCACTCGCCGCGCCGGCGTGCCCGGAAAAGTGCCGCGCCTAAAAAAGCGCGACCAAGCCGCGCGCTCCCAAGGCAGCTCTACCAGGCCAGATAGCCGCCGTCGACGTGCACCACCGAGCCGTTGACGTAGCTCGCGGCGTCGCTGGCCAAGAAGATCAGCGCTCCGCGCAGCTCGTCGGGCCTCCCCAGACGGCCCATCGGGGTGAAGGCCTCGATCCGCGCCAGATTGTCGGACTTCGCAAAGCCTTCAACATTCATTTCCGTGGGAAACCAGCCGGGAGCGATCGCATTGACAGTGATTCCATAGCGCCCCCATTCGATCCCAAGTTGGCGCGTCAAGTTGGCCAAGGCGGCCTTGCTGGCCGCATAGCATGCCATCGGGTAGATTGCGCTGCCGGCGTATGCGTAGATTGAAGTGATATTGATAATCCGCCCGGGCTTCTTATTTTCGATCAACACGCGCGCAACTCGCTGAGCAAGCATCATCGGCGCCGTCGTGTTCACGCCGAGAGTGTTGTCCCAGGTCTCGCGCTTGATTCTTTCCGCGCGCCCGGTCGGAGCGATGCCGGCGTTGTTCACCAACACATCGATCATTCCGAGCTTTGCGCGAGCTTGCTCCAGCACTCGGTCGAGCTCGGTGTCAATCGTTATATCGGCCGCCAGCGCGGCGGTCTTCACGCCGTAGCGCCCGCGCAGTTCGGACGCTACTTGCTCCAGGCGCTCACCACGCCGGGCCACCAGCGCCACGTCGGCGCCGGCCAGCGCTAGCGCGCGCGCGAATTCAACGCCCAAACCCGAGGACGCGCCGGTTACCAGGGCAACGCGCCCTTTCAGCGAAAACAGAGCGGCAAGCGAATCCATCGCTGTGTCCTTAGCCTCACACCTCATGATGTCCGCGGCCCGCCCAAGCGCGGGCAGGCGAGCGGCAGGGCCGAAACCGCTCCCTGGCCGTGTCCGGCGCGCGATCGACCGTCAATTAGCGCGCAGAGCACGCCGCCCGGGAACAGTCTCTCCTCATTTGCGCGCCGGCACACTTTACGGAAAACCCTAGCACGAGCGGCTTTCGAACGTTAGAGCGGCTGCGCAGCCGTCAAGGGCCGCCGCGTTTTCACTCTTGCGTCCGTCTCACGCGCGGTGGCATGCGAGTCCGTGGCGCTTCGGATGGTCGACAGCATCGTACAGAGCCTGCCCGCGGTCGTGGCGGCGTGTCAGGCGCGCGTCGGTTCCCGTCCTAGTGCTTCGACCCATACGTAACGCCTTTAGCGCTGCACCCCCTCACCCGGAGCGCGAATTACTTCGTGATTCGCGCTCCGGCCTCTCCAGGCTTGCGCGCGCGGCCTTCCGCCGCACGCGCGGGAGAGGTGATAGGAGGGGCGCCATTTGTGTCCCCTCGCCCGCATTATTTTGCGGGAGAGGGTCAGGGTGAGGGTGCAGGATTCCGCATCCATACGCATGGGTCGAAGTACTAGTTTCAACGCGGAGCAATGGCGGCCGGATGCAACGCTGCGGTCGGCGGAACTCGAATTCTGCCGCACGCCGGCGCCGCCTGGTGCGCAATGTTCGCTATGTTGCTAAGGGACGGGATTTAAATGTGGGCCGCCTGGGATGGGTCCCACGAAGCTACAGGACAGGTCAGACCGTGTGCTCGGGCTGCGGTTCCGGAAGCGGTACGTTGAGGTCGGCATCTTTGTCGACGTTGAGGTCGCGATCCGCGCGCTTCTGAGCGGCGCGCTGAACGCGGCGTTGCTGCTTGTCCAGTTGCTTCTGTCTACGCAATTGCTCTCTGCGGCGTTTTTCCATCGGATTTCCCTTTGCGCCCGTCTACGTTGTAGATGGGGTTTTCGGCGAGCCATCGACGGCCGGATTGCGATCCGCGCTTGCAGCACCTTCCCATTTGCTCAGAGAGATAGGCAAAGGGCGGCCGCGTGGCCGCCCATGCGTTCTACCAGCGGTTGCGGCCGCGGTTGGCGCCTCCGCCTCCGCCGCCTCCTCCTCCGGCCCCGCCTCTGCGATTACCGGCCCCGAAGCTCGATTCGCGCGGTTTCGCCTCGTTCACCTTGATGTTTCTGCCCTTAAGCTCGGTGTCGTTGAACTGCTGTATCGCCTTAGCGGCGTCCTCCGCAGTTGCCATCTCGACAAAGCCGAAGCCCTTGGATTGGCCCGAAAACTTGTCGGTGATTACGTTAGCGCTTTCGACCTGGCCTGCTTGTGAAAACAGCTCTTCCAGATCGCGATTGGATACCGAGTAGGACAGATTGCCTACGTACAATTTGCTGGGCATGAATTGCCCTCCCAGAGTTCTGTCGGGACAACTCCTACCAGAGAGAACCGAGACTTATTCCCCGGCTAAAGGAAAGGAACGACCCGAACGTTTCTAGATTCATCCTATACCTTTCGAGCACGCAATGATATAGGCGGCGCCGTCCTACCCGGCATCCAAAGGCAGACCGTGGCCCCGCGGCGATATACTTCTGTCTTCGCGAAGGGTAAAATGTACTGCGCTCGCCTTGTGATCGAAGCCCAAGCTAGGACACCGCTAGTTGGCTGCCGGAACGCTCCGGGCCGCGGGGAATCGACGGGAGGCGAGCGGATTGCAAAGGCATCGTTGCCAATCTCGCCATCCCGGCTACCGGCCGTAACCGTCGGCGCATTTCCTGCGCGCAGGCAGAGCCCAAGGCGTACTGGTAGTGAGCGATAGAGTTCCAGGGCAACGTCCGGGATTTGAGTTTACGCAAGCGCCGGAGTCGTGTGGAGTTGCCATGCATGTTGATTTGCCTGGCAACGCGGAGCTGAACGGATGGCGAATTACCGTTGCGCCCAGCCCAGCGCCGAAAAATGGCAAAGCGCAGAAGAAGGCCGTCGAACGACAGCTTCGCGCGCCTGCGTGGAGCACAAACCCATCTCGGCTGGAGAGAATTTTGATGCGAGGCATACAAAAGTCTCCTTGGGAGACGCATGACTTCAAGGTCAAGATGTTGGACTGGTCCGTGGCTCGGGGTTCACGGCTAGCCTATACATGCCGCCTGTGCGGCCGCAGGTTCTGCCGTTTTACCGTTTCGACCCAAGGAACATGGGCCGTAGATGGCGAGGCCCGCGCGCTCGACGACGCCGTGACCCATCGCTGGTTATCGGAAAACTGTCCGCGTCTCTACCAAGCAAGCGATGACAAGGACCGCGAGTGTCTACGCGAGGCTGCCGCGCAATAGCTGCGCTGCGACTCCTCGCGACCGCCTGCATCGATAATCTCCACCCGCGAAATGGTTGGCGGGCGCGCAGCCGCCGGAGAACGATAATTGCTCAGCGGCGCCATGCAACCCCTTGACCAGGTCGATCGTTAACCATACACTCCCTCGCTAGCCAATGGCGGCTAAGCGCGCGTCGGATTCCGCGACGCCATAACCTAACCTAACCAGAACCATTCGTTCGGGCCTTACCGCCCAACCTGAATCCGCTGGCTCTGAAAAATGGAGTTCGTTTGTCTTTTTCTGCACTTGCTCTATCAACTGAGGCCCTTCGCTCGGTCCGCAACCGCGGACATCATCGACCAACCCCGATTCAAGTGAGCGCGATCCCGCTGGCTGTGTCCGGACGCGATCTCGTCGCCACAGCCGAAACCGGGAGCGGCAAGACCGTGGCGTTCCTATTGCCGCTGCTCGACCGTCTACTCTGCAGCCGGGTCAACGGGGTTAGCGCCCTGGTCCTCGCGCCGACCCGCGAGCTAGCGGCCCAGATCGGCAATGAGTTTCATCTGCTGTCTCGCAACACGGGCCTGCGTGCGGCGGTCATCGTAGGCGGCGAGTCGATGAGCCGGCAGGTGGATGAATTGCGCGCCGGCGCCCAATTATTAGTGGCGTGCCCCGGCCGCCTCATCGACCATCTCGAGCGCCACACTGTCGCGCTCGACCGAATCGATCTGCTGGTCATCGACGAGGCTGATCGAATGCTGGATATGGGCTTCCTACCGCAGTTGCGTCGAATCTTGCGGACGATCAAGAAACCGCACCAGACCCTGATGTTCTCGGCAACCATGGACGAGAGCGTGGAGCAGATTGCACGCGAGTTCCTCCGCAATCCGGCGCGCGTCAGCATCGGGGAGACCTCTACTCCGCCCAGTAGCATCCACCAGACAATCTATCCGGTGACGGTGGAGAGCAAGGGCCCAATGTTGCTTGAGCTTCTCAATCGCGGCGCGATCGACAACGCCATCGTATTCACGCGCACCAAAAGCCGCGCCGATCGCGTGGCCAAAATGCTGGTACGCAACGGAATCAGGGCAGTGGCGATTCACGGCGATCGCTCTCAGAGCCAGCGCACTGCTGCGCTCGGGGGCTTCCGCAAGGGTGCTTACCACGTGCTTGTCGCCACGGATATCGCCGCGCGCGGGCTCGATATTCCCGACGTTTCACATGTCATCAACTTCGACCTGCCGAATGGATCGGATGCTTACATCCATCGCGTCGGTCGAACGGCCCGGATGGGCAAGCCCGGAGAAGCACTCAGTTTGGTGACCCTGGAGGAGCGCCCTGTACTCGGAGAGATCGAGCGGACGCTGGGCCGGAAGCTGGAGCGCCGCATGGTCGCGGGAGTTGACGCGCCGGAGATCGCCGGGCCCGAGACGGTGGCCCGCTTTCGCCCGTCGGTCAAGCGCCGCTCCTTTCGCAAACAACGGCGCGCCCTCTGAATCTTCCGTCTCACAGAAATAATAATCGCTGTGCGCGAAAGGTGAATCGTTTGGCCGGCAAACAAACAGCAGTAAGAGTCTTGGAGTTGCCAACTATGCCCGGGTCGCAATGGCCGTGGTGGCGCACGACCGAGCATGACCGCATGGTGCTCCCGTGGTTTATTCTCATCCACTTGACCGCCGTGGTGGGGTTGGTTCTTTTTCCTTTGCCCGGTTGGCCTATCTTCTTGGGCGCCTTGGGCCTGAGCTGGCTTGGCGGCCTCGGCACCACGGTCTGCTATCACCGCGCGCTCGCTCACCGGGCGCTGCGTCTTCAACCCTGGGTATGCGCGATACTTACGTTTTTCGCGGTATTCAACGGCTCGGGGGTCCCCGTCAACTGGGTGGCCAATCATCGCACGCATCATGCGCTGGCAGATACCGCCGAGGATGTTTCGAGCCCGGTCTGGCACGGGTTCTGGTGGGCCCACCTCAGATGGTTGTGGCAGGCGGAGGCGCCTTCGGTAGCGAAGTATTGTCCCGAGCTTGACCGGCCTTGGTACCGCGTCTGGGGGCCGCTGCAGGTGCCGATTCTGGCGCTGTCGTTCCTTGTTGGATTGTCCTTCGGCTTTTGCGCCTTCTTCTGGCTGGGCGCAATTCGGCTGGTGTTCTCGCTCCACGCCCAGTGTTTCGTCAACAGCGTGTGTCATAGCGAAGCCGGCGTTCCGATGGGTGAGGACTCCAGCCGCAATGTGCGCTGGCTTGCTTTGATGCACCTCTTCCAGGGGGAAAACTGGCATCGCAACCATCACGCGCGCCCGGGCCTGGCGCGGTTGGGACGGACCTGGCGGCAGCCGGACCTCGGCTATGCGGCGATCTGCGTCCTCGAAAAAATCGGACTCGCCGGTGACGTGCGGCGCGCGAGAGCGCCCGATTCCGCTTCGTGATTGGGCCGTGCCTCCCGCGAGTCCCCACGCCCGTAGCTTTCGGCGTGGCGAGGCAGCGGGCATTTGGGCCGCCGCTTGCTCTTCTCGGCGTGTTGGATGACGCTGATACTGAAAGCCCGTACGATTTGCGCAAGGAGAAACCGGCCCGTTCGAGAGCAACGGGCCGCTTCGAGCGAGAAGGCTTGGTGAAGCATGCCTGCAATTACTCGGGACAACGTCTATCGACTCTACCTCGATTTCCTCGAGACCGCGGAAAACAAGCGGGGCTGGAGCATTTTCAACGACATTCCGTGGAACGAGCTCGATGCTGCAAGGGCGACACAAACCACCGGGCAGGCCCTTGAGCTCTTTTGCTCCGAGGAGATGTACGTCCCGGATTACAGTTCTAACGGCCTTCAGCTCGTGCGTTCGATGTTCGGGATGGCCTGGTTCCAAACGCGTTGGGCCTTTGAAGAATCCAGGCACGGTTTAGTCTTCCGCGAATACCTGACCCGTTCAGGGCTGCGATCCGAAGCCGAGTTCGCGGCCCTAGAGTCGTGCGTTTTCGCGAATCTGTGGACGCTCCCCTTTGCAACAGCGCGCCAAATGGCGTGTTACGGAGCGCTCCAGGAGGGCGCGACCTACGCTGCTTATAAGGCGCAAAGGGAAAAGGCCCGTGAGGCCGGCGATAAGGTGCTGGAGGCGATATTCTTTTACGTAGGCCGCGACGAGGCGGCGCATGGCGGTTTTTATCGAGCGCTGATCCAGTTGGAGCTCGCTCAGGACCGCGAGGGAACTATTGCTGACTTGGCTTACGTTTTTTCGAAGTTCAAAATGCCCGGCGACGGGCTGATTCCGAATTATAAGGAGCGGCTCGTGAGTTCGGGCGCGGGAGTGACGCCGCGCGTCTTTCTCGAACACGTGGTCTGGCCCGTTTTGACGACGCTAAAGATCGGCCGCGAAGAACTGAAACTCGCGCTGAAGAAGCTGGCTGCAAGCACTCCATCGAATTTGTCGCCAATCTGCGGCCGGTCGGCGGCGCGTCAGCCGCGGTTGACTTCTTGAACGCGAGAACGGGTGCGGGGAAGAGCGGCCGATGAGGACTCCCGCGGAGCATGAGCATCCGCTGGTAAGCGCGCCGGCACCGCTACGCGAATCCGGCATGGCGTCCGACGCACCGCCGCGCGCGGTCTGTCGACGGCTTTGCAGCAGCCTCCGGCGAAATCTCGACCGTTAAGGACGAGGCGTAGCCGAGTCCCAGCGCACATTTCGGCGACCGGCCCACACGTGTCCGGGGTTCCTTGCGCGGCTGCGGCTAGAGCGTTTGGACGCGTGCCCTTCCCGACTCATACAGCGATTTCCCGGCCAACCCGCCCACATATCTCGCGCGGCCGTCCTATCTCCCCCGGTCGTCCTATAAGGTATGGCTCTTGCGCCAAATCTGCGCGAGTAGTTCTGTCGACGGACCGGCTGATCTTTTCGGGACGGACCAAGCAACGGCAGAGAGCCAAGGCCTCGGCTATAATACGTGCCTTGAAAGCCGATGTCCTCGGGGGCCGAGTTGAGCGCTTGACGCTGCCAAATCGGAGGCTTGTCTTGTGTCGGCGAGCAGGATTCGACAACTCGGGCTTAATGGACCGGCAGCGCTCGCGTGAGTGAGTGACTCACGCGTAAACGTCTTCTATTAGGCTTTGGGCAGGCTTTTGGCGAAAGCGTTTGATTACTGAGTTTCGCCGACAAGCGGCGAGCAGCGCGCCGGGGATCGGACGGACCGCGCAATGGCTTTGGCCGCGGCCGGCAGGCGCGTAGGTTTGTAAAATCAAGGTCGTGCGGAGGAATAGGCATGGCTACTTTCGTGATGCTGACGAAGCTTTCCACGGACGCGCTCAAGCGCCCCGCAGCGGTTACAGAACTCAACAAGCACGTCGAGGATCGCATCCGCCAGGAATGTCCAACGGTCAAGTGGATAGCTAACTACGCCGTGCTGGGTCCTTGCGATTATCTAGACATCTTCGAGGCCCCCGACACCGACGCCGCAACCAAAGTGGCCCTGTTGGTGCGTTCTTTCGGCCATGCTACGACCGAAACCTGGGTTGCCACTGCGTGGGACAGGTTCGCCGAACTGGCCAAAAACCTCAAATGAGGCCTTTGGGCGGTTGGAGAACGGCTGGAAAAGCGAACCGGCGGCCGTAGGAAGAATGGAACAGCTTCTCTTGGGTCCTACGCCGCTGGCCACTTGAGCGTAGCCCGCCGCCTGGGTGGGGCCGGGCGAGGGAAAGAACCTTAGCGGCGACTGACGCACTCTACCGGGCGAGCGGTATGCGGCAGTTTGCCGCGATGATGACGGAGCGTGAAGATTGAGACTTAATTCTTCCGTGTAGCCTCACAGCAGGCTTGTCGCAATTCAAGGGCCTTGACGTGCCGCCCTCCCTTTGGGTGTTTGATAGTCCCAGGTCGCGAACAGAGTTCCGTCGTCGCTCCATGTGTACGTGACTCGTCCGCCGAAGGCCTTTTTGAGCTCATGGGCGAGCCGATGCGCCAATTTCTGCGAGGTAGTCAACACCTCGAGTCCGCTGTCGCGCGCGTCCAGGGAGACCAGTTGCCGTTCGGGTTGGGTCTTAGTTGCTCGCGCGACGACGTTGTGAATTCGTTTTTCTATTGCATCCCGGTTGCGCCCAGCGGCCGCGCCCCGGATTAGCAGCCGACCCTGGCCTTCGCGCCGCGACACCTGCTGGCAAGCGGGGCAGAAGCCCCACTCGGCGCCCTCGATTTGGGCCTCGCTCAAGGCGTGGTTGTGTCGCCAGGTCTTGCGCAGGAACACCGCACCGCAGCGCGCGCACACCGTGGGTTCATGAAGAGGCGGGGTTTTGCGCGCGACCGGCGGACTCTTGTCATCCTGTACGGCACTGCGGTTGAGGCTACGAATGAGCCCTCTTGATTGTTTGGACTGTAATCCGATTTGACGCTTGGCGCTCACCGGGAAATCTCCGTGTTTTGGTCCTTGCGCTTCAACGTCGCCGCACGGTCGGCGCGCTCGCTCCGACCGTTTTCGCGCGCCACGAAGGCCTCGAGGATGTCGCTGCGCGTGACTATACCGACCAGCGTTTGGCCATCGACAATCGGCACTGAGCCGATTCTCTCGCGCCGCATCACCTCGGCAGCGGCGACCAGCGAGCTATGGCGATTCAGCATAATGACATTGCTGGTCATCACAGCTTCGACTCGAATCTCGTCAGGCGTCTGGGGCGCCGTCTTGCCCATGCCGGCTATCCTAGCCGAAGTTGTGACGGCGCTAACCGCATCCCGCAGATCTCGATCGGTAACGATACCCACGAGGACACCCCCTTTAACCACCGGTAGCTGACTGATGCGGTGCTCTTCGAGAAGCGCGCGGGCATGGGCAACGGAGTCAAGAGGTTTGATTGTATACACCTCAAGTGTCATCCAACGCTCGCAGGTCAGGGGTTGCTCGTCTGACCATTCGGGTCGGCTAGCCTTCGCTTTTCTGCTCTTCTTCGCATCGAGTAGGGGCATGTTTCGGTCTCCTTTGCATGCAGCCGCGTGAGGTCAGGCAGCGTCCACCGGCAGGCCGGTCGTATTCATCACCTCCGCGAGGCCGCCACCCTCATTCACAAGGAAGCAGCCAATGGTTGCGAGGAGCACCAGGCTTGCCGCCTCGTCAACCGTGGTACGGCCGAGAGCGTTGCCGGATCGGCACTAATCACACGCTCCACGATTTACCCCGGTGCACGGCGTGCCACCCCGAGTCGCGGCCCGCGAACCTTTCCAGTATCCTCTTTCTTTCGACTACAGGTAAATGCTGGGACCTCTCGGTCTGTCACCCGCGCTGCGGCAAGCAAATCACCCGACCGCGCGAAGTTGTGATCCAGGCTCATCCTCATCCGCGGCTCGCATACCAGACTTTCTTTTGCCGTACATCAGCAATTCGTTTGCCGCAAGAACGAGAACCACGAGACGAGACTTGCTGAGGCTTTTTCACTGTCTCTGACTCCGTTAGGGTCAATTAAGCGAGGATGTTTTGTTCCCCTTAGAAGCATCTCGCAGAACGCTTCTTTCCGGTTTGTAAATCCCGCCCTAAGCGGCAAGTCGGCCCTGGCACGCTAATCGCTTAGCTTCAGCAAGCTCGCCCGCAGGGTGGGTTGGGTATTTTCTTATGAGGCGCACTTTTTACCCGATTGACTTCGATGATTTAGCCACCGATACGCTGGTCTTGATCGCTCGGATAGCCGTCAAAACCACGTTACCATACCGATTGCGCATGTCATGATTCGGAGCCACTCGGATCAGAGTTGAGTGGAGAGGAATGTTGGCGAAGAGCGTCCCAGAGCCGGCACAGGAGCCTCGGCTAATTCAGGCCATGATGCGGGAGGATTTTTACCCGCATCCGTGCGGGAAAGTCGAGCTCTCCCATACGATGACCTCATGGCTGCTCTTCGCCGGCGACCTCGTTTATAAGGTCAGGAAGCCGGTGCGGTTTAGTTTTGTGGATGCCGGCACGCCGGCCAAGCGCTTTCAGCTCTGCCAGGCCGAAGTACTCCTAAATGGACGGCTCGCGCCTCAGGTTTATGTCGGCGTGAGGGGAATCTCCGAAAGGCTCGGAGTCCATCCTCCGGTTGCGGAACTCAAGGTTGCGCAGCAAGATGCGCGGGAATTCGCCGTCGTGATGCATCGGCTCCCGCGCGACCGCATGCTGGACAAGATGGTGGCTAGCGCCACGGTAAGCTTCGAAGCCGTGCGGGAGCTCGCGAAGAGGCTTGCCGCTTTTCACCGGGATGCATCGATTGCGAAGTCCAAGGTTTGGGGCTCCGCCCAAGCCATCTCGGGTCTGGTCATGAGCAACTTGGCCGAGGCCGAGCAACTCGCCGCCGATAGCGTGACGCGAGGCCGGCTGGCGGCAGTCGGGAGATACCTGTGCCGCTATCTCCGTTCTCATCGGCAGTCGCTGGACAACCGTGGGAGAGACGGACATGTGCGCGACGGGCACGGCGATCTGCGATGCGATTCAGTTTGCTTCTCTCCGCTAGGACTCGCGATTATTGACTGCGTCGAGTACAGCGAGAAATTGCGTTACGGAGACACCGCATCGGAGGTGGCTTCGCTAGCGCTTGACCTGGAGTTCGCTGAGAGACCCGACTTGGCCGACGAGCTGGTGCGCGCCTACGTGGCGGAAACCAACGACGCCCGACTTGCGGAGCTGCTCCCTTTTTACAAATGTTATCGGGCCATACTTCGAGGCAGGCTCGAAATGTTGCTGAGTCTGCAGAGCGAACTCCACATGGAACGGCGGATCCTCGCCCGCAGCGCTGCCGGCAAGTTCTTTGCGCTCGCGGAGAACCACGTCACTACCTCCCGCGCGGCCTTGCTTTCGTAAATTGCGCCGGGACCGGCTGCAGAACGATCGGCAGCGAGCATCTCGGCTTGCGCGCCTGATCGGCCGCGCCGGAGCTAAACCCGGGCGTCTCGCGACGCGGCCGGGCACGCTCTAAAGATTGCTGGCGGCGCTCTTCTCCTTACCACCAACGCCGAACCCGTGCTAGCCTTTGATGCGTTGGGTCGGATCGAGAGCCTGGCGGTGTTCCAAGATGTCGAGTAGCGAGCTTACAAAAGTTCCTTTGAACAGTGCCGGCGACGCAGTACACCTACGCCCCGGCCTGCCGCGCCATTTCCATCTCCTTTGGGACGAAGATCTCGACGAAATGAGGGAAATCTTCGAGGCGATTCGTGATCGCCGTGCGGAAGTCGTCGCCGATTGGTACCAGCTCTATGCGCTGCACTTTGGCGACGCGCGCATCCTGTCCGAAGGGGAATTTTCCCGCATCTTCGAACCGGCGCTGCTGCGCAATAAGAACGATCTCCTCGCCAAGGACATGGACCGCTACGCTGAGGACGTTAGAAGCCTCGGCGAGTTGCTGGCTGAACGCGGCGTGCCGCTGCAGGAGATAATCGCCTCGCTCCAGCTTTTTGAACAGGCCGCGCAGCGGGTCTTCCCCGACGAGTCGTTGTCCGTCGACATGTTCGTGAAATTCGATTCGCTCAGCCACATCCGGATAATCCTGCTGGTCGACGCCTACTTCCGCGCCTTGACGGCGGCTACCGGCACCAGAATCAAGGAACTTGAACGCGAGGCCGCCCGCCTGCCACACGACGAGCGCAGCCGCTTTCACGGGATCGTCGGCGCTTCACCCCCGATGCGTCAGCTCTATAAGAGAATCGAAGCGGCCGGCAAGACTCGGGGGACGGTCCTGGTCGTCGGCGAAAGTGGAACCGGAAAGGAGCTCGTAGCCCGGGCCCTTCATGAGGCCGGACCAAAGAATGGCGGGTCTTTCATCGCTTTCAACTGCGCGGCGATTCCGAAAGACCTAATCGAAAGCGAGCTTTTCGGCTACAGACGGGGCGCTTTCAGCGGAGCGAATACGGAGTATCCGGGCCTTTTCCGCGCGGCTGAAAGCGGTACTCTGTTTCTCGACGAAATCACCGAGATGGGAGCGGAAACGCAGGTCAAGCTTCTACGCGCGATTCAGGAACGCGCCGTGCGTCCGCTCGGTTCGACCCATGAAATCCCGGTTGACGTGCGGCTGATCGCCTCGACCAACCGCGATCCTGAAGAAGCGGTGCGCTCCCATGTCCTGAGAGAGGACCTGTACTACCGCTTCCAGGTTAGTGTTTTGCACGTGCCGCCGCTGCGCAACCGACTCGAGGATGTGCCGCTGCTGGTCGAGTACTTCATTGCTCTGTTCAACGACCGCCTGGGAAGAAACATCGTTACCACCGGGATTGACAGGCAAGCGCTCAGCGCGATGTCTCAACACCGGTGGCCGGGCAATGTTCGCGAGCTTGCCAACGCGATCGAGAGCGCGATGACTTTCGGCACGGAGCCGCTCATTAGATTGGAGGACCTCCCGCGGTCCATCAGCCGGATCGAATCGTCGAGGCCCCCGCAGCCGGCGCCGCCTTATGGCCCCGGCACGTTTGCCGAGGTTGAGCGCAACCTGATCTTGCGCGCGCTCGAAGCCTGCGAGTGGAATAAGGTGCACACCGCCGCGATGCTCAAGATTTCTCGCAAGAAGTTGTACGCGAAGATAAACAAATACCAACTCGAACAACCGGACGGCAGAAGCGAAGAGGACGACTGAGCCCGCCGTAAGCCTTGCTCTTCTATCTCACCTCCGCCAACTGCCTTACCTTTCATTGACACAAAGGGCTCAGCGTCAGGATACGCCCTTTGAGGGCGGGGTAGTTGACGCTCAAGACTGGAAGGACCGGAAGAACCAATCTCCCTGACGCGCGCCCTAACCCAGCCCCTCGCGCCCTTCAACCCAGAGTGTTAGCATACCTCTACTATATCCCGTGATAGATCAGATGCAGACAGGTATGTTTACGATTCGCGCAAAAGGGTAAATTTCCGAAAGCGGCCTTTTTCCATGATGGCAACCTGAGGTCAGTTGAAACCGGGAATTAACCGTGGCTTCCATTGCCCAGCGCACAGTCATGCGCATTATTTTGTGTGCTCAACTTAGCCTCGCGGCAAATCCGCGGCAGCGCACAGTTTTTCCATCCACTCCAGCTGATACCGCTCCGCATCAACATCGAGCGCGCCAGAATTGAGGGACATAAAGTGGAAGTATTCGAGCAGCACCGTCAGGTTTGCGTAAGCTGTGCTGTCAACCTGCTTAAGCTCGTCGAGAAGTTCACGCCGTAGCTCAGCCAGCGAAGGGCGAGCTTTCGGGTCCGTCCGAAGCGCCTTTGCGACTGCATCACGGAGACCACCGCTCTCATCCGCCGCTGCTCCGTTGAATTTCTCATCCTTTCGGGCCCAATGCTTCCATACTTTTTCGTGCGTCCATTTGTTACTCCTGTGCGCCGCTTTGGGTTTGGGCCAGACTTCAGAGGTCACTTTGCCAACGGGATGTCTGCCGGTCAACAGCTCGTGAAGGATTACGCCGCAAGCAAATATGTCGACTTTCGAAAGGTCCGCCTCGGGCTCGTATTGCTCCGGAGCCATATACGGACGGCTCCCCCATCGGATCTTCAGTTCTCGGTATGCATCCGCCAATCCGAAGTCAGCCAACTTTGCTTGCCAACAGAACGGATAGTCGTCGGGCAGCCCAAACCTCCGAGGGAGATTTAAGAGGAGGATATTCTCCGGCTTCAGGTCTTGGTGGGCCGACAGCCCGTGTTGTCCAGCAAATTCCAAAGCCGCGATACATTGAACCATCAGCGCAATCGCCTCGGCTGGACCTCGCCGCGGCACCTTCCCGTCAATGTAGTCTCGCAACGTGCAATCACAGTAGGGCATCACAATGTACGGCCAGCCGCACACGAGTTCGGTAAAAAAGGGACTCAAAATGAGGGGGCTATGCCGGTATTTTATCCACTGATGGACCTCGTGGGACAATCGGACGACAGCGCGTGGCGAAGCCGCGCGCTTCTTATTAACGCGTTCAGGAAGCACCGTCTTTACAGCTATTCGTTCCGGGTTGGTATTCGAAGGATGGCGGAAGACGAGGATCGCACCAAGGGTTCCATCGATCTCCCGCTCGAGCGAGCCCCGGAGTATGTTCTCCAATTTTAGCCGCACCAGTCTTTTGCCAACAGGGTCAGGAGGGGGGAACACTTGGGCTGTCACGAGGGCTGGCCTCGAGGTGACGGGCTTGGCGGACCGCTGCGTAGTCGAGCCTCCCAGGTTACATCGAGAACAAGCGGTTTCAATACAGTCCAACCCCTTTTCAAGTTCACCGATGACCGAAGCGGTAACGGACTCGGGAGAAAGGTTTCTGGCATACTCAATAAGCTTGAGGACAAGCGCTTTTTCATCCGCGCTCAGGATGCGAGTCTGCATAGCCCGGTCCAACACGTAGTTCGAAATCAGCCCCGCCGAATAATAACCATGAGGCTTTGCTCCCTTTACTATCTCAGCTACCATGCTCTCCACAGAGCGCGGGTCCGCTCGGTCGAGGATCTGTTCCAGGCAAGCCAGGGCCGTGCGGAGGTTACTCCGAATTAACGGCAGGGCCACGAAAACGATCTGTGCATACGGGATATCGGAACTCGTTCGCTTCGGTATTTCCCTAAGCAGAGTGCGGGTAGCCTTGATGTATGCAAGGGCCAATAGTCAGTGATGCTCCCTGTGAGTTCCCGGCGAGTTTGGAGCCCTTATTTCTTTTTCTTCCCTTGGACCGCCGCCAGGTTCCAGAACTCTCGCGGATTTACTATTCGCAAGGCTTTGGGCTTTTCCTCAAGTTCGAGTATCTCCTGGTCCCCGGTAACCAGGACATCCGCTCCCGCCTTAAGCGCCGAGCCTACCACCAGCAGGTCGTTACGGTCAGCGAGTTTCAGGCCGGGTAGTTCGCCGGGCTTTGGTTCCACATGATAACCGCGCAGGAAGCCGTCAATCTGCCCGATCGTAGCGGCAGAAACCTCGAACTTCTTTTTCAACACGGCACGCAGTTCCTCGATTACCACCTCGGCCGTTACGAGTTCGTGTTCTGCCAGGATGAGCCGCAGCACGTCGGCACAAAGCCCGCGCGTGCCGAACGCGCTCGCCAGCACGTTGGTGTCGGGAAAGACCTTCACGACACCTGCTTGAAGACATCCTCATCGGTCAGATAGCCGCGGGCCTCGGCGAATGGCATCACCCGACGGCGCAGTTGCTCAAAGCGAAGCTGCGCTAGATGGCGCCTTAGCGCCTCGCGCATCACCTCGCTGCGGGTTCGTCCCGAACGCCGGCATACTTCGTCGAGCAGCGGAGTCAGGTCATCGTCGAGCCGGACCGTTATGGTGCCGCTCTTCATGTGCGACATAGTAACACGGCGAGGTCGTTTTCTCAATTCGCAATCTCTATTTTTCGCTCACCAGTGGCGGCCGCGCGGTAAACCCCCGCCTTGCGCTGCTTCCGCTTAACCCCGCCGCGCCAGTCCTTTGGGGCTGCTGCGCTCCCCGGGGCTCCTTTCCCCGCCGGGCTGCCTTGCCCTTTTCGTCCCGGCGGCGCGCAGCGGCTCTTCCTGCGCTGCGCGCCGTATCGGACCTATCGTTTTGTTCGTGGGGCTTGACCTCGCCGCCGATCGTCGCTCGCCTCGTATTCTCGGCAACTGCTATTCCGGCCGTCCGCGACTCGCGGGAGTCGGCCGCTTGCCGGATTAGTGATAGGACGTGATGGCCCCGAAGGGGACACCACGTATGTGGCTGATGGTGACATCGTTCCCGCCACGAGTGCTCGCTTTACCTGAGCGCCGGCTGGCCAGGCCAGCAAGTACAATCGCCCGGCTAACCTTGTCTAAAACCCTCGCAGTACCTTTCAATGCTGCCCGGCCCTGGCACGCCTGATGCTTGTGACAAGTGGGCGGTTGAACGCTGCCTCTCCAAGGAGAAAATTCTATGAACGAGCGGTCTTTTGTGCGACAGGTTGCCGAACGGCTCGAGTGTGATGAGCGCCCCGCGGAAGCCCTGATTTTTTCCGTCTTCCAAGAGCTTCGCGATCGCCTTACGAGCAAAGAAGCTGCGGACGTTGCGGCCCAACTTCCGGCCTCACTCAAAATGCTGTGGATGTCATTCGACAGGCCCGATCGCAAGGTAAAGCGCGTGCATGAAGGGCAATTTCTCCGCGATGTTGCGCGGATGGTCGGGCTTCGTGACGAACGCGAAGCGGAGCAAGCAGTGGCCGCGGTCTTCGCCGCGCTTCAGGGGGCCTTGGGTAGTCCGACGGGGACAGAAGGCGAAGCTTGGCACGTGTTGAGCCAACTTCCTACGGACCTGAAACGGCTATGGCTCAGCGCCAGCGGTGGGCTATGACAGAAAGCGCGGATGTGAGCCCCACGGAACGCGTGTGAACTTGACCTGGCCTCTGTCTTTGGACCGGATAATTTGCGCCCGGTTGAGTACAATTCGCGGTAAGCGACTTCTCGCCCGCCCGCCTTACCCAATTTGAGTGCTGGGCGAAAAGCTCCGTTACAAGCCTCCCTTAGGAGTTAGCGGCCCCGGCGGACCAGAAGTAGACCATCGAACAACCGGAAAAAGTGTGCCCAAATTGGACGCAGAGGTAGTTTGATGCCGACAGAGGAAAAACCGCCGGCAGAACATCCATCCGAGTCGAAGAGGCTGAGCCACCTTATCGCCAGGCTAGACGAAATTCAGGTCAGTTTGGCGGTCTCGGAAGCGACGCTGGCGACCAAGCTCGAGCAGGCCGATCCTAGCTATCGCGCGAGCGCGCGTAATCTCGCGCATTACCTGGCCCTGCGTCGGCAAGACATTCGCGAGCTACAGGACGAACTGGCGAGGCTTGGCCTATCGTCCCTTGGGCGCGCCGAAGCCCATGTGATGGCTACGATCGATTCGGTGCGCGGAGCATTGTACGGTCTGGCCGGCCACGGCTGGAAGCTTTCGCCTTCCTCGCCGAATTTCCTTGAAGGCCGGGCGTTGCTGGAGGAACATACGCGCGCTCTTCTCGGTCCTCGTCCCCAAAGGCGTTCGGTGCGGATCATGGTCACAATGCCTACCGAGGCGGCCTCTGACTACCGCTTGGTCCGGGAGTTGGTGGCGGGCGGGATGGATTGCATGCGCATCAACTGCGCCTACGACGACGAGCGCGCCTGGGCGCGTATGATCGAACATCTTACTCGCGCCAAAGTCGAGCTTGGGCGAGACTGCCGCGTGGTTATGGACTTGGCCGGACCCAAGCTGCGAGTGGGACCTATCGAGCCCGGACCAGAGGTGATCAGGTTCCGCCAGGGGCGCGACGCTTTAGGACGAGTTACGCGACCGGCGCGAATATGGCTGGTGCCTGCCGGACAGGAAGGGCTTAAGCCTCCAACGGACGTTGACGGTGTGTTGCCGGTCACCAAGGGCGCGGTCGGCTCGTTGCAGGTGAGTCAAGTTCTCGCCTTTACCGACGCGCGCGGCGCCCGTCGCAAGCTCACGGTGTCATCGGTGGTCGGCGAGTTGGCGGTTGTCGAGTGCGACCAAAGTTCGTACGTGACTTCGGGGACGGAGTTGAGGCGCAAGAACGAAGCCGGAACGACCGAAATTCTTAAGATAGGTGTTCTGCCGGCGTTGCGGATGCCAATCCTGCTTAAGCCGGGTGACACGTTGATCCTGTCGCGGGAACCGTGCCTTGGCAGAAGCACCAGGCAAGACGGTGACCGGACGGCCGCAGAGGCCACGGTAAGCTGCAACATGCCCGAAGTTCTCGACGACGTTCGCAGCGGCGAACGGGTCTGGTTCGACGACGGAAAGATCGGCGGCGTTATCAAGGGGGTCGATGCCGGACGCGCACGGATAGAGATCACGCAGGCAGCGCCTGCGGGCAGCAAGCTTGCCGAGAACAAGGGCATCAATCTGCCGGACAGCAATCTCCGTATACCATGCTTTACCCGCAAAGACCTCGAAGATTTGCCGTTCGTGGCCGCGCACGCCGACTTGATAGAGATGTCCTTCGTGCGCGAGCCCCGGGACATCGAACAGCTTGAAGCACAGCTCGCCCGATTTGCCGGCCGTACTTTGGGGATCGTGCTCAAGATCGAGACCCGCCGGGCGTTCGAGAATCTTCCCGAGCTGGTTTTCGCCGCGATGCGACATCCCGCGGCCGGCGTTATGATCGCGCGCGGCGACCTGGCGGTCGAATGCGGCTGGGAACGGCTAGCGGAGGTGCAGGAGGAGATTCTCTGGATCTGCGAAGCCGCTCATCTGCCGGTGATTTGGGCGACCCAGGTGCTCGAGAGCCTCGCCAAGAAGGGGCAACCCTCGCGAGCCGAGATCACGGATGCCGCCATGGCGGAGCGGGCCGAGTGCGTGATGCTGAACAAGGGGCCGTATATTCTCGAAGCGCTTAAGGCCCTCGACGACATCCTTCGCCGAATGCAGGCGCATCAGGTGAAGAAGACCGCGATGCTGCGACGGTTGCGCTGGTAGCATACGGCCTCGGGCGACGAGGGAGATGCCGCGCCGCCCCGGCGCCGCGCGCCCAGGACCGTCGGAACTCCAAGATCATACCCGCGAAATTCGGTGCCGCATCCAGCGCCGCTGGAATTAAAGAGCTAACCCTGAAGCGAAAATAACTTTATCGCTGAAGACTCGGAAGTCCGCGCCCTATGCCTGCGGCATACTCCAAGGGTAGCGGACCGGCTTGCGGGTTTTTGGTGCGTTGGACGTTGCCCGCTCCGCGGGTCTCGGTGGCGCGGGCGGCCCTGCCCGCGCTGGGCACGGACGGGCACGGCGGCCCGCCCCACTAAGATTTATTTTCGCTTCAGAGCTAGCTACGAACCGGGTCTCGATCGCGGCCTTGCGAAAAAATCGGCAACCGTAATTTCAAGGGCTCTTGCCAATTTCACGATCGTGGCGAGCGATGGGCTGCGCTTGCCGTGCAGGATTTGCGACAGGTGTCCTTTCGAGAAATCGGTTTCGAGGTGAAACCTGTCCAGAGACCCGTATTTTGCCACGACGAAATTGCGCAGTCTCCGGCGGAAAAGAGCTTCTTCGTCCAGCATCTACTGCGCAGTTAGCACGAAAGTTGAGCCCGTGCGTTTGCAATCGCAAACGCCCATGAATTAAGCTCGCGTTTGATATAAGGAGCTGATCCGTGCTAAACCGTGTAAGCAGTCGCTCCCAGTGACCGTTTAAGCGCAGACGCTCTTCGCGGCTCATACAATCAACCACCGCTTGTTGCCTTGTTCGGCCGACCAGTGCTTCAGACCGGCCGACGAGCAATGGGGATCGGAAAAGCGTTAGCTCGTTGTTTACGAAGGCGCGTTGCAGTCGGGCGGGTGCTTGGCGCCCCAGACGCAAAGCCGCAACCTCTAACGTTTTCCGGCCCGCTTTCGGACCGGGTGAGGACGAAGCCGCAAAGCTGTTAACGGCGCGATGAAGCAAACCGAGAATCCACGTCGTCCCCGGACCAAAGACGGAGGTCAAGTCAAGTCCCGCAACGAGGAACTGGTCACGCTCAACGAGCAGTTACAAAACCGCAATGCCGAGTTGAGCCAACTCGCTGACGATCTGACCAACGTTCTCGACGGAGTTGGCATTCCTATCTTGATCCTGGACAGCGCTCATCGAATCCGGCGTTTTACGCTGCCGGCGCAAAAGCTGCTGGGTCTGCTCCCGGGCGATATCAGTCGGCCGATAGGAGACCTCCGGGTGGGTGTCGGCCCTTCGGACCTGAAGCAGTTGATCTCGGCCGTAACGAAAAGGGCTAGCGCAGCGCAGCGCGAAATCCAAACCAAAGACGGCCGTTGGTACTCGCTCCGTATACGTTCGTTTCGGACCAGCCAACAAGAAATCTGGCGCGTGCTGATAGCGTTCGTGGATATCCACGAGCTGAAGCAGAAAGAGGAATCGCTGCAAAAAGAGCGGAACCTCATCTCGGCCATCCTCGACGCGGCGACGGACTTGCTGGTCGTGGTGCTCGATCCCGAAGGAAGGATTGTTCGCTTCAACCGCGCGTGCCAACGACTCACCGGTTATTCCCTGGCGGAAGTGAAAGGGCGGCGGGTATGGGACCTCCTACTGGTTCCGGAAGAGATTGCGGCAGTGAAGGGAACGTTCAAAGAAGTCCTCGGCGGAAAGCCGAACCAAGCCGAAAATCACTGGGTCACCAAGGACGGCCGGCGGTTGCTGATCGGCTGGTCCAATAACGCGGCGATGAGCAGCGCCGGCTCTGTGGAGTACGTAATCGGGACCGGCTGCGACCACACCGAGCGGGTGACAGCGCAAGAGAGAGCGCGGGACAGCGACGCCACCATCGGAGCACTGCTGGAGACGGCGGCGCAAGCAATTGTGGCCGTCGATCAGGAAGGCCGGATCGTGCTGGCAAATCGAACCACGGAACAAATGTTCGGTCATAGCCGCCAGGAACTGCTCGGTCAACCTATCGAGAAACTCGTTCCGCAACGTTTACGCCAACGACACGTCACGTATCGCGCGAGCTGGTTCGCGCAGCCGCGCAATCGTCCCATGGGCAGCGGGCTGGAGCTGCGCGGCTTGCGCAAGGACGGAACGGAGTTCCCGATCGAGGTCAGTTTGAGCTATCTGCGCGAAAGCCGCGAGGTGCTCGGAGTGAGCTTTATTTCAGATATCACCGAACGCAAGAAAAACGAGGAGACCTTGCTTCAGTATCAGGGCCAACTGCGAAGACTGACCGCCAGCCTTATCGCCTCCCAGGAGGCGGAGAACCGGGAGTTGGCCGGCGAGCTGCATGATGTTTTCAGCCAGGAGTTGGCGGCCTTAGGTATGGAGATCTCGACGTTGTTGAAAGCCGCGGAAGTCCCGGCCCCGTTGGGTGCGAGCCTCGCCGACCTCGGAAAGAAGATCTCGCGCCTGGCGGACGAGATTCATCACACCTCCCGCCAGCTTCATCCCGCGATTCTGGCGGAGCTCGGCCTGGCGGCGGCGCTGCGCGAAGAATGTGAAACCTTCGCGCAGCATTCCGGCATCCCGGTGCGATTCATTTCAGAGAACACGCCGTCTTCTTCGCCGCACGATGTCGCTCTGAGTCTTTACCGGATCGCGCAGGAAAGCCTGCGAAACATCCGTAAACACAGCGGGGCAACGGAGGTTCGCATCCGGCTCACGAGAGAAAAGGATGGTGTTACCCTGCAGGTAGAGGATATCGGCGACGGTTTTGACATCAACGAGGCTCGGAAGAGCGGCGGGTTAGGTTTGATCAGCATGGAGGAACGGGCGCGGTCAGTGAACGGTAGATTTACGGTCCGTTCGCAACTCGGGGGCGGCACGACGATGGAAGTGTTTGTGCCGCTGCGCGACAAGGCAGCAACGTGAAACCTATCCGGATTTTGCTCGCCGACGATCACACGGTCGTAATCGAAGGGTTGCGGCGCATTCTGGATTCCCCGGAGTTCGAGATTATCGGCACTGTCAGCGACGGCCGTGCCTTGTCGCAAGCCGCCGCCGATCTGCAACCCGACGTCATTATCACCGATGTCGCCATGCCCTCGCTTAACGGCATCGAAGCCGCGCGCCGGATTCGCAAGCAGAACCGGCAGTCGAAAATCGTCTTTCTGACCATGCATACGGAACCGACCTACGCGGTGGAAGCGTTGACCGCCGGAGGATCAGGCTACGTGTTGAAGAGCTCGGCCGGCGCAGAACTGGTCACGGCCATCCGCGAGGCTTTCAACGGGAGCGTCTACGTAGCGAAATCCATTGCGGAACCCGTAAAGTGTGCTCTTAATGCTCGACCCGCCGAAGCTAGGGTCCCCGCCGACAGGCTGACGTCTCGGCAGCGCGAGGTGCTGCAATTGCTCGCCGAGGGACGCCAGGCGAAGGAGATCGCCGCCGCGTTAAGCGTGTCCCCCAGGACCGTTGAGTTCCACAAGTATAGAATTATGGAGACGCTTGGGATTCGCACGGTCGCCGAACTGGCGCGTTATGCACTCAGGCGCGGAATCGTCGCGTAACCCGGCCCTAACCCTACTGCTTAACTCTACCGCGGCCTCGAAGCGAAACCTAGAAATTTTCCGAGCTATTCTAGGCGCCCTTTGCAAGCCTAATATCGAACTGGCGGTCTCGAGTTGCTGATGACGTGCCTGGCTGCTCGGGGAGACCTCGCAGCCTTGCTTTGCCGTCGGTTGAACAGTGGACGCTGCATGGATTGTTTCGGTTGAAGTAATTCTTCAGTGGCGCTGGCGCTGCCTTGAGGAGAATGTCTTGCTCCCGGGCCCCGATCTCCATGTTGCCGCCAACGGCACCGGGCTAGCTCCTCTGCCGGACGGTGAAGCGGATGCAGTGTTGCGCGACGACCTGCGTCACGGATGCGGCGGCCGCGTGGTCCCGGTGACACCGATGGAGCCGGAGTGGCAGGGGGCCATGCGACATAGATTCGAGCGGCGTCCAAGGGCCCGTGCAACTCCATCGGGCCGGACGGCCCCAGCTTCGGGCGAAGGCTCGCAGAGCAATCGCACGGCCATTCATCCGGTTAGCGCGTTCGGGAGACACGATGCTCGATCAAGCGGCTGATGATTGCCCGGAAAGCCCGATTAACGGCGCGATGTTGCTCTCCGCAGCGCCTTGCGCGGGTCGCGAGAGAGACGGAAGGCGAGTACCGTCTGCTGCCTGCCCGGTCGGAAAACCCAACAGGCGCACCACATCACCTTTAATTCAACCAACGTTCGACCTTCGGAGCGAGAAGGGAGTCTATCGTGGAACAGAGCTCAAGCTGCGGACGGCAGGCGCGGGCGGCGGTGATTCTGGCGGGCGGCGAAGGAACGAGATTACGGTCGCTGACCAGGCGGATCATGGGCTGCGACGTACCCAAGCAATTCTGTCCGCTGCTCGGGAAAGACACGCTGCTTGAGCAGACTTTGCGGCGGGTCTCGCTAAGCGTCGGGGCGCCTCTGACCTCGGTGGTGGTTACGCGCAGCCACGAGCGTTTCTACGCTTCGCTCACGCGCGATATTGCGGCCTCCAATCTCGTGGCCCAGCCGCAAAACCGCGGGACCGCGCCCGCCATCCTTTACTCCCTGCTGCGGCTCGCCGAGCAGGCGCCGCAGGCCCGGGTGGCGATTTTTCCCTCCGACCACTTCGTCGGTGATGACCGGGCATTTATGCGCCACGTGGATATAGCGTTCGCCGCGGTTGAGTCGCGCCCGGAGTTGACCGTGCTTTTGGGCATTCAACCGGGATGGCCTGAGACCGGATACGGCTGGATCGAACCCGCGCTCGCGGTGCGGGAGACCCCGGCATTTATGGTACGCCGTTTTTGGGAGAAGCCGCAGCCTGAGGTGGCCAACGAGCTTCTGGGCCGCGGCTGCCTGTGGAACAGCTTCGTGATGGTGGGGCAGCTGTCGGTCCTCCTCGGCCTTTTCATGATCGCATTGCCTAGTCTGTATGTCTCGTTCAAGAAAATTCAGCCGATATTCGGGACCGTATTCGAGGCCGAGACAGTCGAGCGGCTGTACCGCGGCCTGCGCAGCGCGAGCTTTCCGGACGAGGTGCTGGCGCGTCATCCGGTGAACCTGGCGGTGCTTCCGGTGCAAGGCGTGGAGTGGAGCGACCTCGGAGAACCGCGCCGCGTGATGGAGGTGTGCGCGCGCCTCGGAGCTCGCCCGCGATGGGCCGCCGCATAGCGATGAGCGAAGCGCGGGCGGGTCTTCGGTCGCTGCCTAATTTTTGCGCAACGGAGGAGTTCAACAATTGGAACGATGCTGCCGTGGAGGCCGATGCGCGAGATGGAGCGCATGAGCCGCGGGCTTCGCCTCCTGCGCGCGCCACAGATGACGCTTCCGCCGCGCTGATTTGACGGCCGGCCGACCCGGCACGCCTCGCAGCGGGCGATGCCCGAGCGCGCCGCGAGCGTATGGGACAAGCGAACGGGCGCCGTCATGCGGCTGCAACTACGCGGCGGTAACCAGCCGGGGGGCGTGAGGTGAGCCGTGCCGGCCTCACGCCCCCATAGGGTGGGAGCGATACCTTTGCGGAGTCGATCGGCAACGAGAAGGGCAGAGACAGCAATGTTCAACGATCAATTGCCGCCGGAAGATTTCGACGGCCCTATTCTGCCCGTCCAGTATTTCGAGTCCATGAAGCGGCCAAAGCTCTTGGTGGGCGAATACCGCCTATTGCTGGCCGTGCTGGAGGACGCGGTGCGCTGTTATCTGACCGATATCAACGGCCGGAGCAAGGAGCAGCGGACGCGATTCGCCGAGGTCCGGAGCTGGTTTTATTCGTCGGGCGATACCGAGCAACAGGCGCTCTTTGCTTTCGAGTCGATTTGTGACCTGCTCGGAATCAATGCCGGCGTTGTTCGCAAGCGACTCGCTTCGATCAGTCTTGGTGAGCTACCGTGGCGCCGTTTGCGTTGGGAGCGTCCGGTTGCTCGTCAACGGAATCACTCTCAGCGTAGACAACACGCCGACCGGGGGCGGGGTTTTGGCACGGTTGCCGGCATGTGAGGGGCCTCAAATCGTCATGCGCTCAGCCACTCCAGGATGGCAGCCCAAAGAGACGGGGTGTTTCCCGGGATTTGAACAACGTGATGCAACTACGCGGTGGCGCCTGCGCGACTATTCAAGCCCGGTGGTGCGTCGACCGCTTTCGCTCGTCATTCGCGACGACATTCTGGATTACTACGGCTGGGTGTTCTGCCAGGGCGGATTCGGCAGCCTTCACATGACCTTTGAGCAGTTCCTCATGGTTATCGCTGAGTTGTGGCCCTCGCGGCTGCATCCAGGGCGTGAGGACTGAGCCTTCATTCCTCTCTCTTGAGCCCGTACGCGCGCGACAACTTCTCCCCCCGGGCCGTCACCTATGGCTACGGCAGCGATACGACGCGCTTTGCGTTGTTCAACCAGGCCGCGTTGGAATTCACGCTCGAGACCGGCAGGCGCCGTGACACGATTCGGCGCCGCGAGACGAACCGGTCAAGGCTGCGATCGTTTACTCTAACTTCGTTACGGCCGTATTGGCCCATCACGCCCGCGAGTCGCCCAACAGCGTACGGAACTTCCGGTCCCGCCGCGGGCTTCGGATCCACCGTCGCGAGTTCGGCGGCGTCGGCCATGACGTGATGCACGTGGGCGAGCGCCCATTGCGCGATTGCGCGTGCAGGCCGGACCGTACTTCAATTCACCTGCCGCGACCGCCGGTCAGCGCTGTACATGAGATGGTGCTACGGTCTCCGCCAGCCGTGACACGAGCTTTGGCGGCCCTCGAGGGCCGCGTCGGCATACGCCTCGTCACGCGGACCACGCGCCGTGTCTCCCCTACTGAGGTTGGCCGCTGCCTCGCCGAGCGGGCTCGTGTGCTGTTGAGCGAATACGATGCAGCGGTGACAGGCCTGTCGGACTCTTCGGTTCGCGGCCTACTACGTATCACGGCTCCGCTGCAATTCGGCTGCCGTCATGTCACTCCGCTTGTAACCAACTTCCTTGACACCTTTCCCGAGATGCAGCTCGAACTGATACTCAACGACCGCAACCTGGATTTGGTCGAGGAAAGCATCGACGTAGCGGTTCGAATTGGGCCTCTTTCGGACTCCGCCCTCCTCGTTAGGCGTGTGGGAGAGGTTCGAAGGGTTGTCGTGGCCAGCCCCGGCTATCTGGCCAAGCGCGGCGTTCCGAAGAAACCGGCAGATCTGCTCGCTCATGACACAATTTTTGGCACGGCGAGATCGGAGCCGTTGGAATGGCGGTTTGGATCAGCGAAGCGGGCCACCATAGTCCGGCTTTCGCCGCGGCTGCTCGTCAACGAGGTTGAAGCTCAGCTCATGGCGGCCAAGGCCGGCCGCGGGATCGCGCGAGTCTTGTCCTATCAGGTTGCCGAAGAGCTTTCGGCGGGATCGCTCGTCCCTCTGCTGCGTCCTTTCGAGCCGCCTCCCCTGCCGGTTCAACTCGTCGTCCCCGGCGGCAGCCACATGCCACCGAAAGTCAGAGTCTTCCTTGATTACGCGGCAGAGGCATTGCGCAAATTGCGCGTTATCCGCCGCTTGGATGACGCGTGAGGATGTTGGCGAGAGGATGTGCCCTTGCGGTTTGGGCGTGTTGAAATTGGACTCTGGAATAGCGCGGCGCGCCGGCGCAACCTCGCCAGCCGAACCGGCGCCCAGCGGCGCGGTCTCGGCCCGACGACGCTACGCTCCCGCTATCGCTGAGCGGAGCCGGCGTTGGCCGGTTGACCCGCGCGCGAGGCCGGCTGCCCTTCGCGGCCCGGCTCCGGCGAGGCGGAAGACGGCGCGGCGGCCTGCGCGGCTGAAGCTTCGACCGCCTCCCACTGGCGGCCGAGATGAAGCGGCGTCAGGTAGAGCTTATCGCGCCCAACGACGCGCACGTACTGGGACGTCTTCGACGGATTTAGGCTGCCGAAGTCGATCGTACATGCGGCCTTGCCGTCGACAAACAGGGTGACGCGATAGCGCTCCGGCGCAAGTCCGAACTGCGCGAGCGCAGCCGTACCGTATTGCGCCTTGTCAATCACGCGCGAGGGAGCGGTAACCTCAAGGAAGCGGAGCGCCGCTGCGACGCGCCGGTTTAAGACCTCCTGCCCGGAGGCATCGGGCCGATCAGCGTCTACCCAGTGCTTGGAGGCGGTGCGTGTCAACCGAAAAATCGCCCCGTGCGCGCGAAGTTCAATTTGGTTGGCGCGACTTGGGAGTTTTTCTATGATGCCGGCGGGCGTGAAGCGCACAAGGCCCCCTTCGCCGGGCACATGGCCGGACAGCGCCAGTGCGGCAATCAAGGCGGTTCCGAGAAGCACGCCCGCGATGGCTAGAAGCGCTCGCACAAATCCGCCAAAGACTCGGCTTCAGGCGCATTCTGGGGTGGAACGCAAATCGTTGTCGGCCTCTTTTCGCGCCAGCTTGCGCAAGGTTTAATCCGTCGCCCTTCTATCCGAACTGCTGAAAACTTTAATCGTCGCCGGCCTTATCGGCGACGCCACCAAACCAAGGTTCCGACCAACGCTACGCTCAGGGGCAAGAGAATGTCGACCACAGTGAATATCGCCTTCATCTGGTAATTGGTCAGCACGACCTGGGGCTCGGCATAGGTTTCGGGCTTGACCGATGGCGCAGACTCGTCGCCCGCCAGCCAGCGTATGATCGCAACCGCGAGCGCCCCGTTTGACACCGAGGCAAAGTATGCGTTGGTCGCGAAAGCGCTATCGCCTACGACGACCAGCCTGAACGGCGAGGCGCCGGCGGGCGCACCCGGCCATCGACCGCTCGCGGCAACCGCAAGGACGCGCGGGCCGGTTCTTTGCGCGCTCTGCGCGTCCGGTGCAGCGGCGTCAGAGCCGCCCGGCATAGCGGCAGTGGCGCCGGTAGCCTTTTCGGCGGGCAACGCGCCGGGCTCCAGGCGCAGGTAGCTGTCCTTGGTGCTGGAGAAAAGCGGCATGAGCTTAACCCCGGGCGGCGGCTCCAGAAGGACAATCGGACGAGCGCCAGGGAAAAACGTAAGCGCCAGATGCTCGGTGATCGGATGGGGAGGATAGTAGGGAATCGCCACCTTCTCGGGATCGGTCGCGTAATGATCGGTCGGGTCGAGGACCGTAGCCGCTAAAAGCTTGATACCGACGCGCTCAAGGACGGCTTCGAAGCTCGGCCCGATCGGCGAATATGGGTCGTACATGAGCAAAAGGCGGCCGCCCGCGGCCAAATAATTGGTCAGCACGCGGCCCTCTTCCGGCGCGTACGCGACGCGCGGTCCGCTGTCGACGACTGCCGCGCACTGGGGACTGATCGCGGACGCCTTGGTCAGATCTATCTGCTCAGGTTTGTAGCCCAAATTGGTCAAAGAAAGGTACAGGCGGTCGAAGCCGCTGTCTTTGCCTTCAAGGATATCGCCCCCGCCCTGTATGTCGTGCGCACGCAGGGTCTCCGTGTGGGTGTAATAGAATTGAATGCCGCCGGGCTCGAAGAACTCGCCGTGTCCGACGACGAAACAGACGGTCTTCATTTTTTGCCTTAGCGCGCGCAAAACGGCGAACGCCATTTGCGTCAGGTCGGTGGTGTTCTCAACGGTTGCCCGCCGCCCATCGGCCTCGACGATGACCGTATTGTAGAACCTTATTTGGTAGCGGCGGGCGAGCGCGGGCTCGGTGTCGGGATCGATCACGCGCAGGTGAAAACGTTCATTGGAGCGTGCCAGCGTCTGGAGCAGATCCTTGGAGCGCAAAGCCTCGGGATCGTCGTCGTGATAGAAGTAAATGAAGTTGACATCACGGCTAAGGCCGCGCACCACGGCCTGCGCCTGTTCGGGCGGGGTGTAGGTTCCTTCGCGCGTTAGGTCGAAATGCACGTCATGGACGTAGAGCGCCATGTTGGCGAGCAGCGTGAGCGCCGCGGCGAAGACGACGATGACGCTGTTCAGAGCAAAGCCGGGCCATCGACTCAGCCGCATCTGAACCGGCATGCGCAACCCAAAGATAAACAGGAATGTCAGCGCCGCCGCCCAGGCCCCGAACAGGAGCACGTTGGCACCGTCGCGGGTCACGGCAAAGAACCTTGCGGCTAGACTTAAGCTCAGCGCAACCGCCAGCAGCGCGGCGCCGAACCAGACCAAACGTCCGCTCCCGTGAGTTCTCATCGCGGCGTCCGCCTAGCGGCGGCCGAGCGCCCGCACGCTGAGAAATACCCCGAGCAGCGTCGCGCTCATAAAGTATCCGGCGTCGGACAGGTATAGAGAACCGGTGGCAAACGGAACGAAGTGGGCCGCGAGCGAAAGGTTCGTCACCAACGCGTCGTAGGGATCGGGCAGCAGGAAGCCGAAGTCGTCGATCGACCACAACAGCAAAAAGACCCCCAGCGAGGCAAGCGCCGCGACGATCTGGTTAGACGTAAGGCTTGAAGCCAGCAGCCCAATTGCGCTGAGCGCGGCGCCAAGCAGGAACAGGCCCAGATATCCACTATAAATCGGACCCCAATCCGGCTCGCCAAAAATCGCCAGCACCACCGCGTAGCTGCCCGACAACCCTAGCATCACCAGGATCAGGGTCATAGCCGCGCAAAACTTAGCCAGGACGATCTGCACCTCGCTGACCGGGGAGGTCAGCAAAAGCTCGATCGTCCCCAGCCGGCGCTCTTCGGCCACAAGCCGCATCGTGATTATCGGCACGGTTAGCAAGAACAGGACGTACATCTGGAAGAACAGATGGACCAGGCTCGCTGTTTTGTTAAGGAAAAGCGCCACGCTGAAGGTGTAGCCCATGACCAAGAGGAACATCGCCGCCAGCACGTAGACAATCTCCGACGAAAACAGCGCCCTTTCCTCTTTGAGCAGCAAGAGTCTGAAGCCCCTCATAGCGGCGCCTCCGGCTGCCGTCTGGTCAAGCTCAGAAAAATTTGCTCGAGGTCGGTCGATACGTCGGCGAGCTCCGCCAGCGCAAACCCATGGCCGACTACGGCGCCGGCCAGGCGCGCGGCGAGCTCCTCCGCTCGCGGTTCGGCTTCAACCACATACGTCGCGGCACCGTCCTGGCCGCCCGCCTCGCATTCGACGCTGCGCACGCCGGCAACGCGCGCAAGCAGCGCCTGCACCTGCTCCGGGACGCCCGCGACGCTTAGACGAATGCGCCTGGTCGGCCCGCCTTGCGTCAGCGCGTGATCGGCCAAAAGCTTGCCCTCGAGCAGAATCATCACCCGGTCCGCCATCTTCTGCATCTCGGCCAGAATATGAGTCGCTATCAGCACGGTCTTGACGCCGGCGAGCGAGCGCACCAACTCACGGGTCGAGATGATCTGCTGCGGATCGAGCCCGTTGGTAGGCTCGTCCATCACCAGCACGCGCGGATCGCTGACCAGCGCCTGCGCCAGCGCCACGCGCTGGCGGTAGCCGCGCGAGAGCTTGCCAATGAGAACCTTTAGAAAGGAGCCCAGCTCGAGCCGCTCGGAAACTTCGTCCACGGCGCGCGCGGCAGCGGCCGGCGCAAGTCCCTTAAGCTGCGCCATAAAACTCAAAAACTCGGCCACCCGCATATTATTGTAAAGTGGGATATCCTCGGGAACGTAGCCTATCTGCGCGCGCAGCCCGGCGGGGTCTTCGAGCGCATCAACGCCGCCGACCAACGCTTTGCCGCTCGTCGGCCTCAGATAGCCGGTAAGGATGCGCAGGGTGGTCGTCTTGCCCGAACCGTTGGGGCCAAGCAGCCCCACCACTTCGCCCGGCGCAATCGAGAAGGAAAGGCCCTTGAGCGCTTGGCGCGGGCCGTACCACTTCGTTAGGTTCTCGACGAAGATCGCAGAAGGGGCGTGTCCTGGTCTGTCGAATTCCTCGGCGCTCGGGGCGTCCATTGTTGCAGCCGTCCTGTGGCCAGCGACATCCGCCCTTGCGCTCTCGCGGGGGAAGAAGCGAGCACCAGATTCGCACACGCGGTCTCGCCGCAAACCGGCGAGACCGCGTGCTTCAAGCTCACTGCGCGGCCCGCCCGCGGCGCGCTTGAGCGCGCCGCGGGCCTAAGGCCTTAGCAGCTTTTTTTAGTCGTAATACTCCGGCGCGTGCTTGTGGGCCTTGAAGGTCTCAGGATCGTGCGCGAAGATCACGTCGCCGTTTTCCGTATCGCGCACCCGCTTAATCCACTGGTATCCCTCGAGCGTACCGCTGGGGCTGTAAACCAGACCGATGCTGGGAAGGATGTCCTTGTCCAGATTTTCCTTAAGATAACAAGCGTCGCTGGTCAGTACGACGGTACCCGTGCGCGGAAGGCGCACGACCATAACCTCGCTTCCCGGCGTATGGCCGACCGACCGATGAATGTAAATACTGCCGTCGCCAAAGAGATCGAGATCGCCGTTTAGCTGAATGACCTTCTGTGCGTTCGGAAGCGGATTGCCGATACCCGAGCGCAGCATATTGAAGTCAGTCGCGATATAGTTCGCCGCGGCCCCTGGAGGCGCCCAAAAGGCGGCTTGCATCTCATCGGTCTGAAAAACGACCGTCGCCTTAGGAAACAGGCCCACGTTGCCCGCGTGGTCGAGGTGCATGTGGCCGAGGACAACGTAATTGATGTCCCCTGGGGTCATGCCGATCTTTTGCAACTGGGCTACCACCGCCAGGTTCGGGCTGCGATCAGGATTGTAGATGTGGGTTAGCGGACCCCAATAATTCGGATCTTTGATGATTATGTCGTTGACCCCGGTGTCAAACATGATGTTGCCCTTGGGATGCTTGATCACGAAAAAGGCCACCGGGATTGTAAAGGTAGTGTTGGGCGCCCCGTTTTGAAGCGCCGCCTTGGGGAACGGCCCGAGGTAATGCGAGGTAAAGACATAAAGCCGCATCCCCTCGGGCGAAGCTGCCAGCGCCATCGAGCTTAGCGCCGCGGCCAACAACACGCCGACCGCCCCACCTAACAGCCATCGTCGAAAACCTGTCCCACCCATAACTCTATTTTCCCCCTTTGCTCTTGAGCTAGCCGCGGAGCGAGCAAGCTTCAGACAGAGACCGCTGCCCCACCCGGTCCGCAGACCCTCCCTGCGAAGAGTCGTCCGGGCTTTCCGGTACAGAAGATGTGTAGCGAAATCCTCTGACCTTTGCAAGCTCTTACACGCTGCCCTCGATACGAATTGCGCCACCCATGCCCCTGCCGGCGCAAACGTCCTCAGAGCGTGTAACCGCTCGCAAATATATAATGGACAATTATGCGGCTGAAGATTCGCACGACAAAGAGTAAGGAAGTTCTGGACATTACCGAGCGGTTGAACGAGCTTGTGCGAGGCGAAAATCTTCGCCAAGGGTTATGCCATCTGTTCATCTTGCATACCACGGCGGCGCTGACGACGGCCGACCTGGACCCGGGCACCGATCTCGACATGCTCGACGCGTTCACCGCGATGGTTCCCCAGCGCCGCTATCGCCACCCGCACGACCCTACGCACGTAAGCGACCATATTCTCTCGTCGCTGATCGGCGCCTTGCTGACGGTGCCGGTCGAAGCCGGCGGCTTGTTGCTCGGCACCTGGCAGCGCGTAGTGCTGATTGAATTCGCCGGACCGCGCGCACGCGAAATAGAGGTTCGGCTCAGCTCGCCCTGCGTCGATTAGGACCGCGCCGCACGCGGTTAGCCGAGGGCTTGACATGCGGCCTCTAAAGCCGACGGCGACCGCGGCAGTGAACGCTCCGCGCCGATGCCGATCTCACAACAGAACTTGCGTCCGCCTGAGCTCCTCTATTTCGTCGGGCGCAAACCCGAGCATACCGCCCAAGATCTCGTCGGTATGCTCTCCCAAGAGCGGCGCGGGTCTCCTGAGCTCGCCCGGCGTGCGGCTCAGGCGATGTTGGAAGCCTTCATAAGGCGACGAACCCATTTCTTTATGGTCCAGCCAGTGCCAAAAGCCGAAGGCCGCCAAATTGGGGTCGCCGTGCAGATCGGTGCAACTTTGCACCCGATAAGCCGGCACGCCGTTGGCCTGAAGCTGCTCGACCAACTCCTCCGCATGCCGTCCGCGCACAAGGCCGCCGATAAAATGATCGAGCTCGTCGAAGGCTTCCAACCGGCCGCGCATGGTCGCGAAGCGCGGTTCATAGTCGGCCCCGCCTAGTACCCGCATTAGGGCACGCCACTGCGCGTCGTCGGCAACCGCCAGGGCGACCCACCGTTCATGGCCGGACTCGTCGGCGCACCGATACGCCTCATGCGGGGCATAGCGCTGCGAACGGTTAGCTTGGGCCTTCAAAACGCGGCCGGTCGCGAAGTAATCAACCAGCGCCGGCGCGAGGTTTTGCAGCGACGCTTCATACTGGGCCAAATCGACATATTGGCCGCAGCCGGTGCGCCGGCGATAGGCAAGCGCCGAAAGCAGGGCGATCGCGACAAAGCGCGTGGAGACGAAATCCGTATACGCGCCGTACGGCGGACACGGAGAGCCCTCGGGATAACCGCTGATGTAATAGAAGCCGGAGAGTCCGCTCATAAGCTGGCCGAAGCCGGGGAACTCGGCGCGCGGACCGCTTTGCCCCTGAAGGCAGGTCGAGAGCATCACGAGTTCCGGTTTCAACTTGCGCAAAGAATCGTAGTCAAGGCCATACTGCCGCAGCACGCGCGGAGTGAAGCTCTCGACCACCACCTCCGCCCAACTGACGAGCTTAAGCGCTATCTCTCTCGCTTTGGGCCGGCTCAAGTCCAGCGCAAGGCTCCTCTTCGAGGTGTTGTAGCTGGCAAAGAACTGGCTCCTATTGACTCCCGGCGACCCATCCTTCCACGGCGGCGCCATGCGCAAGGTGTCGGGACGTACTGCCGACTCGATTCGGATTACGTCGGCGCCGTTATCGGCCAGATATTTGGTCGCCACCGGACCGACGCCGACCCAGCTAAAATCAAGCACCCGCAAGCCTTCCAGCGCGTAACGTGTCATCGGCCATCCCACCCTTGGTCTTGCTTCTCGCAGATGCCGGCCGCGCCAACGCCAGGGGCGATGCCTGCGCGACGCGTCATCCTTTTGTCCTCATTATCCTCACTTTATCCTGATTGTTCCGGGCGCATCTTGCGCCGCTGGGCTAGATGGCGCCGCAGGCCCTAAGCCGCGAGATTTCCACCGGGCTCAGCCGCAACAGGTCGCCGTACACTTGCATGTTGTGCTCGCCCAGCATAGGCGGCCTTCGTGGGGCCTTGAGCGGAGTCAGCGAAAAGCGCGCGAACGGCCCGGGCAGAACCAAGGTTCGATCCAGTACGTCATTCGCGACCCAAGCGAAAAAATCGCGCGCTCGAAGCTGCTCGTCCTCGGCGATTTCGGCGACGTTGTAGACCGGGGCGATCAAGATACGCCGCTTGATAGCCTCGGCGTAAATCTCTTGCTTATTCATGGTCATGAAGAAGCGCTCAATAGCGTCTTCGAGTTCCGCCACCTCCTTGAGGTCGCGCTCGGTGGCCTGCATGAAAAAGCCGGGCACCCATGAGACCCAGTCCATCACCAGCATCCAATCGCTGGCAAAACCCTTCTCCGCCATCCACTGAACCAGGGCGCGCGTCGACGGCGCTCCGTTCGGTCCGCCGATTACCAGCGCCGACACGTAGCCGTCAGCGCAGCGAAACAGGAGCCTTCGGCTGATGAAGCCGAAATTGAAGCGGCGGCCCGAGCGCTCTAGGTGCGCACCGTGGAAGACCGGCATCGCCTGCTCATTCATGAGCATCCAGACCACGCAGGCCTGCATGTCAATCACCACGTGCTGACCCAAGTCGTCGGCGAGCCGCGCATGATAGGCAAGCAGGGCGGCCACCGCCGCCTCGGCGCCGGCCAGCAGCCCGGCTTGGGGAAGGCTCATCTGCAACGGCGCACGCTCCGGCTCACCCATCAGGTACATCACTCCGCCGGCGGCCCAAACCACGATGTCCGCGGCGCGGTAATTGCGCCCCGGTCCCCGGTCGCCGAACGGAGTTATCGAGACGTAAACCAGGCGCTGATTCAACGCGGCCAGATGTTCGAACCCAAGCCCCAGCGTATCCATATAGCCCGGCTGGAACGACTCGATTAAAAAATCGGCCTTCACCGCCAGCGCGCGCAGAAGCTCGCGTGCGTCGGCCCGCTCGAGGTTAAGCGTCGCCGAGCGCTTGCCGGCCTCGTAGGCGATGAAGTAAAGGCTTGAATCGAGACCGGGCGAGTCGTCAAGAAATGGCGGGATGCGCCTGGTCGGCGACCCCTCAAGCGGCTCGACTTTGATTACGTCCGCGCCTAGGTCAGCAAATATCTTGCCACAGAGCGCGCCCTTGTCGTCGCTCAGGTCGAGCACCCTAATATGGCCGAGAGGCGCGTCGGACATGGGATCGTGCTCCTTATGAGAAGGCGTGATTCGGCGCGGTCGACGGAGCGGCAACGCATGGCTTCCTGACACACCGCGACAGCGCCCCCAAGCAAATGCGTGATTAAGGCTAACACGCCCTTTTTCCGATGATCAATTGTCAGCGTCGGAGGGGCGCGCCCGCACCCAACTAAAAAAGCTGGGCCATGAAGAAGCGTGGCACAAAAGGTTGCGCGCAGCGCAGGTGGCCAGGGTTTAGAACTGCTAGACTGTCCCTGCGCTAAACGCAGCGGCATGCGGGGACCATGCGAGCGCCGGTCGCCCCCGGGGCGGCCCAGAGGCAGTACGCAGGACGGGCAAAGCGGCCGAGACCGACTTATGTTCGGAGCAGCGATGCCTCACCGTGTACGCCCCAATTTGGTTTCGGGAGAGCTGCGGAGGGTTAGCTTCGTGAGTACGCGCGCGCGGCCGATACGTTCGGCCCTGTTCGTGCCGGGCAACCGCGAAGACCGGATGCTCAAGGCTCCCAAGTATGGCGCCGACGCGCTCATCTTCGACCTCGAAGACGCCGTCGCGCAGAGCGACAAGCAAACGGCGCGTCATAGCGTGCGCGGGGCGCTCGAGCAGTTGGGCGACAGCGGGCCGGCGCTTTTCGTGCGCATCAATGCGCTCGAGTCGGGCCTCGCCGACGAAGACCTCGAGGCGATCGTGGTCCGCGGCCTGTACGCGGTGATGGTGCCGAAGGTCAGCGGGCCTGAAGAGGTGCGCGAAGTCGAGGTCCTACTCAAATTTTTCGAAAAAAGACGTCATCTTGAGCATGGCAGGGTTCTGATCGACCCGCTGCTCGAAACCGCGCAAGGCCTGCGGCAAGCCTACGAAGTCGCGATAGCGTCAGCGCGCATCGCGCACATGGGCGCGATTACGGGCAAGGACGGCGACATCGCGCGGGCTGTCGGCTTCGGCTGGACCGCCGAGGGCCAAGAGGTCCTCCATGTCCTGTCCAAGGTGCTGCTCGACGCGCGCGCCGCCGGCGTCCCATTCCCGCTTGGCGGGCGCGGATGGTGGGAGATCGGCAGCCTGGAGGGACTGCGCGCCGAAGCACAGCGCACCAAGCAGCTCGGGTACACCGGGATGCTGCTCATCCATCCGTCCCACATCCCGGTCGTCAACCAGGTCTTTTCGCCCACCATCGAGGAGATCGAGCGCTGGAAGGGGCTCTTGGCCGCCGTGGAGCAAAGCCTGCGCACCGGCAGCGCGGTCGCGATTTACCAGGGCGCGATGGTCGACACAGCGCACGCCAAGCTCGCGCAGCAGATGCTGGAATGGGCGCGCCATCTCGGCGTCGCGCAGTAACGCGGCCGCTACTGAGGACGGCAGAATTAACCGGTGTGCTCTCAGCCTACCCCTCTATTGTACCCCCCCTATGCCGACCTTCCTCCGCCGCGCGAGACGGTCGATAAAAGGGGGAAGGAGTCTGTTTTTTTCCTGGCCCCGCGGGGCCGGGGAAGGTCGAGCTTCTGATTCCTTCCCCAGCGACGCGGAGAACGTTCCCCTTCCTAACCTTTCCCCTGCCGCGCGGGAGAAGGCTAGGAAGAGGACGCGGCGCACGCTAAGGGCGGCTGGCTGAGCGTCACGCCGGAGGTAGGCGAGTTGTGAGCGGCTCAATAGCATTTCACATATCCACTCCGCTCATCTTCGCGGCGGTCGTCTTGGACTGGTTCTTGGGCGATCCCGCATGGCTGCCCCATCCGGTGCGGCTTATCGGCGCCGCGACCGCCGCCGGCGAGCGCAGGCTTTGGCGGGGCGAACCGGCGCGCGATTTGCGCAACGGAGCGCTGCTAACCGCGGCGGTCGTGTTGGGAGCGGGCGCGGCCGTGTACCTTGCCCTGGCGATAAGCACGCAGGTCGGAAAATTCTTCGCCCTTAGCGCCGCGCTCGCCGTCGCGTGGACGACGCTCTCGCTCAAGGGCCTCGACGCGGCCGCCGCCCAGGTCGAGCGCGCGCTTGACGAAGGCGACCTCGAAGGCGCGCGGCGCGCGATGCCTGCGCTGGTCGGGCGCGACCCCGAGACCCTGGATCGCGACGGCATCATGCGCGCGGCGGTTGAGTCGGTGGCGGAGAATGCGTGCGACGGCGTGATCGCCCCGCTGTTGTTCCTGGCCGCAGGCGGGCCGGTCGCCGCGATGGCGTACAAGGCGATCAACACGCTCGACTCGATGATCGGTCATCGCGACGGGCGCTACCTGTACTTCGGACGCTGCGCGGCGCGGCTCGACGATCTCGCCAACTACGTGCCGGCGCGAATCACCGCGCTTTGCATTGCCGCGGCCGGCGGTTTAAGGAGCGGACGCGCGAGGCAAGCGCTGGCCGCAATGATCGCCGACGCCCGCCGTCATCCGAGCCCGAACGCCGGCTATCCGGAGGCGGCGCTGGCCGGGGCGCTGGGGATCCAGCTTGGCGGGCCCGCGGTCTATGGCGGCGAAATCGAGGAGCGGCCGAGGCTTGGGGTTGCGGAGCGCGCACCGACGGCGCAAGATATCCGGGCCGCGCGCGCGATGCTGTATATCGCTGTTGGACTTTGCCTCTGCGTGCTGGTGATGGCGCGCTGGACGCTGGCCGTGATCGCGCGCTGAGCTTTGCCGACATGCTCAAGCGCCGGCGGGGCGCCGACGATCGCGCTAGTCGATGGCGATCGCCAAAGTGTAGGTGCACGCGAGTTAACGCTGATGAATCTTCTTGCCCAAACGCTTTCGTCGATTAAACCGCCTGATGAGGACGCGGCGCGGGCGGTGGCCGCGCGGCTGGACTCGTTGACCAAGCCGCGCGGCAGCCTCGGCCATCTCGAGCAGATCGCGCGGCGCTATGCCGCCGGGCGCGGCGACCCGGCGGCTAAGCTTGGGCAGCGCGCGATGCTGGTCTTCGTCGCCGATCACGGCATCGTCGAACAAGGCGTCAGCGCCTATCCGAAGCAAGTCACGGTCGAGATGCTGCGCAATCTGGCGCGCGGCGGCGCGGCGATAAGCGTGCTCGCGCGCCGCTTCGGATTTAAGCTTGACCTGGTCGACGTGGGCGTCGAGCAGGACACGCGCGCGGAGGGCTTGCCGAACGTGGTCTATCGCCGCTTGGGGGCGGGCACGCGCAATTTCGCGCGCGAGCCGGCGATGACTCCCGAGCAGGCCCGTGGCGCGCTGGAGGTGGGAATCGAGCTGGCGCGCGACGCAGTGGCCCAGGGCGTGACGCTGCTCGGTATCGGCGAGATGGGGATCGGCAACAGCACGACGGCCGCCGCCGTGCTCGCCGCGACAACCGGTATCGCCCCGCAGCTTCTGGCCGGATACGGCGCCGGAATCGACGAGGACGGGCGCCGGCGCAAGGTCGCGGTGGTCGAAGACGCGCTTAAGCTTCATTGCGGGGCGCTGGGTGACGCGCAGGGGATTTTGGCCGCGGTGGGAGGCTTCGAGATCGGTGCTATGGCGGGCGCGTGTCTGGGCGCCGCGGCGGCGCAGATCGCCCTGGTGGTCGACGGCTTTATCGCCACGGCCGGCGCTGCGCTCGCAGAACGACTCTGCCCGGGCCTTTGCGCACGCCTGTTCTTCGCCCATCGTTCGGCCGACGGCGGCCATCGGCTGGTTCTGGAGCATCTGGGCGCAGCGCCGCCGATTCTGGAGTTGGGAATGCGGCTGGGCGAGGGCACCGGCGCGGCGCTGGCAATGACGATCATTGACGCGGCGTTGACGCTGCTCAACGAGATGGCGACGTTTTCCGGCGCCGGCGTGTCGGAGCAAACCGAGCGCCGATGAGCCGGGCGGTTTACTACGCCTGCGCGCCTCGGTGCATCTTTGCGCCGAGATGGCGGTGAGGGCAGCGCCAAAGCGACGAGCCCGGACATCCAACGATGGGCCTGAGACCTGAACGTCGCGACTCCCGTTACGCGACGCTCAAAGGAGCGACAGAGTATGGAACCGGGCGGCGCTCAAGTAGAGCTTTCACGAAGCCGAAAAGTTCTCGGCGAACTTAAGCTCGCGCTGAGCTTTCTCACCATTCTTCCGTTTGCGCCGGCCGGTTCGGTTGCGCCCGAACAAGTGGCCAACTCTGCGGCCTATTTCAGCGTGGCCGGCTTTATCCTCGGCGCCGCTTTAATCGTCGAGGATTTTCTGCTGCGTCCGCTGCTTGATCTTGCGCTGCGATCGGTCTTGCTGGTGATGTCGCTGGCGGTGGTGACGGGCTGCGTTCATCTCGACGGTTTGGGCGACACGGCCGATGCTTTGGGCGCCGGACGCAACCGCGAACGCGCGTTGGAGATATTGCGCGACAGCCGGATCGGCAATTACGGCGCGATCGCAATCTTCTTCGCGCTTTTGCTGAAATGTGTCGCGCTGGCCGGTCTGGCCGGCCGGTATCGTTGGATTGCGCTCTACGCGGCGCCTGGGCTTGCGCGCTGGGCCATGATAGCCGCCAGCGCCGGGTTGACCTATTTGCGCGCCGAAGGTGCGGGAAGCGCGCTTTTGGCCGGCGGCGCGGACAAGGCGTTCGCATGCGGACTGTTAACGCTGCTCGGGCTGTTGCCGGTGCTGTCGATTCCGGCGCTGGCCGGGGCGGTGGCGGCAGCGGCCGTCGTCGCGGGCGCGCGAGTGTTTTTCCGCCGCTGGCTCGGTGGAGTCAGTGGAGACCTGCTCGGCGGCGCGGGCGAGCTTAGCGAAGTCGCCGTGCTGCTCGCCGTCGCCGCTTGCGCGAGGCTCGGTGCCGCAGCCGCGGCCTGACGATTCAGAATCCGCGGCTTAATTGCCCGCGGTCCCAGCCGGCTGCGATCAGACATGCGCGCCGCGGCCGGGCATCTAATCGCTCGGTCGTGGGGCAACGCTGCCGAGCCGCTGAGGCGCGACCGCGAGCGCCGGCTTATTTGACGCGCAGCGGATGGCCGGCGACCATCAGGACCAGGGCGTCGGCCGCCGCACCGATTTGCTGGTTGGCCGCGCCGAGTAGGTCGCGGAAGCGGCGCGCGAGCTGATTTTCCGGCACGATTCCGCAACCGGTTTCGCCGCTGACCACGATCGTGGGAAATGAGACCGAGCGCAGCGCGGTGGTAAACAGTTCGGTCTCGCCCATCACTGCCGCATCGCTAAGCCCGGCACAAAGCAGGTTGGAGACCCAAAGCGTTAGGCAGTCGATCACCGCCACGGCGGCGGCGCCCTCGAGGCTTTTTAGCCGCGCAGCCACGGCGACCGGCTCCTCGACGGTTTCGAACCGCGCGGGGCGGGCCGAGCGATGGCGCGCGACGCGCTCCGCCATTTCCTGATCGAGCACCTGCGCGGTAGCGAGAAAAAAAGCGCGTCCGCTTGGGGCGCAATGCTGCGCCAGCGCGAGCGCATAGCGGCTTTTGCCGCTTCGCGCGCCGCCGGTAATCAGCGTGAGCCTTTGCTGTTCGGCCATCTTGTCGAGCCGCTAAAGAGAGAGTCGCCGCGCGCTCATCTTAGCGAAGCCCCGCGCCGGCCTCAGCTAGGGCCGTCCGTTCGCCGCTCGGCGCCGCTTCGCGCGTCTTTTCCTCGGCGAAGCGGCGCAGGAAAATTTCCCGGACCTGGGAGCGGCGCCGCTCAAGCTCATCGAGCAGTCGTCGCGCTCCGTCAGCGTCATCAAAACCCATCCGCCGCGCCAGCCCGGTTAAGTCCGCAGGGTCGGTCGATATCGCCCACGCCGGCTGGTCGCTCTGAATTCTCAGCCGATGTTCCAACAGCGAGAGAAAGCCGTAATGCGACTTGAGCAGATCGGCCTGCGCGGGCTCGACCAGCGCGGCGCGGGCGAGCGCCTCGAGCAGCAGCGGCGCGGCGCGCTCGCGCTTAAGCTTGGGGTTGGCGCGCCCGTAGCGCAGCGCGAGCATCTGGGTCAGGAATTCGACGTCCACCAAACCTCCACGGCCTTGCTTTAAGTTCAGCGATCGCGCGGTCTCGGGACTGATCTCGCGCTCCATCCGCGCGCGCATCCGCTCGATTTCCTCGACTTGAGCGCCGGTCAGCCCGGGGTCGAAGGCCGCTGTTTCACGGCAGGCTTCGACGCGTTCGCGCAGACTCGTTTCACCGGCGACCGCGCGCGCTTTGACCAACGCCTGGCGCTCCCACACTGCGCATTCATCGCGGTAATAGTCGCGCCAGCCCTCAAGCGAGGTGACCAGCGGACCCGCGTTGCCCGACGGCCTGAGCCGCAGGTCGAGCTTGTAGACGTAGCCCTCGCGGGTCTTGGTCTCCAGGACCGCGATGAGCTTCTGCGCCACCTTGGCCGCGGCCTCGTGGCTCAACAGCGGGTCGGCGCCGGCCGGCTCGTAGACGAAGATCAGGTCGAGGTCCGAGCTATAGGACATCTCGGCCGCCCCTAGCCGGCCCATCGCGACCACCACCAGCGCCACCTGCCGCGCAATGGGCAGCTTGGCGCCGACCTCGACCTGCGCGACCTTAAGCGCAAAGTGAAGCATCGTTTCGGCCAGCACGGAGAGTTCGCGCTGGACATCGGCCAGGGTTATCTGAGCGCTGAGGTCGGCGATCGCGATGCGCAGAAATTCTTGATGGCGAAAGCTGCGCAGCGCGTCAAGCCGGCCCTCGTAGTCCGAACAGGCGCCAAGCCGCTCCCCAAGTTCTTGAGCGAGCTCCGGCCCAAGCCGGCTTAACCGCGCGAGGTCGGAGCGAACCAGAGTGTCGAGCAGCTCGGGATGATGAATGAACAGCCCGGAGAGGTATTGGCTCGAGGCGAAAAGGCGCAAAAGCGCCCGGCGCGTGGGCTCGTGCGCCTCGAGCAAGGCCAGAAAAGAGGTCCGCGCTCCAACGGCGGCGATGAACTGCGCTAAATTGGCCAGCGCCAGATCGGGATCGGGCTCGGCGCGCATCTCGTCGAGCAGACGGGGTCCGAGCGTGCCCAAAAGCTCGCGCCGGCGCGGCGTGGCAAGCCCGTGCTCGGGTCCGCGCGCGAGCAAAACCAGTTGACCCGCGCTCTCCACCGGATTGGCGAAGCCCAGCACCTTGAGTCCCGCAGCCGACAACTCGGGATCCAAGGCGTCGAGCCAGGTCTGCCGCGCTTCGCGCGAGACCGGCGCGGACCGGGTTTTCTCGCCCCCTCCCAGAAGTTCGTTGAAGAGCGCGGCCACGCGCTCGCGATGCGCGGCGAGCACCTGCTCGAAGGCGCTCGCCGCGCCAGGACCTTTGCCCATGCCCATCCGCGAGGCCACGATCGCTCGCGCCGCGGGCTCGGCGGGTAGAGTATGGCTCTGCAGGCCGGCGGCGACCTGCAGCTTGTGCTCCACGTCGCGCAAAAACAGGTAAGCCTCGGTTAACTCGCGCGTCCGCTCAGCGGCCAGATAGCCGCATCGCGCCAGACGTTCGAGCGCGTCCAGCGTGCGCGGGGTCCTGATCCTCGGATCGCGTCCTCCGTAAACCAGCGTCAAGGCTTGAACGACGAACTCCAGTTCGCGAATTCCGCCGCGGCCAAGCTTGATGTTGCGCGCGATCATGTCCGCGCTGCCCATCTCCAGCTCGATCTGGTTTTTCATGGCGCGCAACTGGCTGAGCGTGTCGAAATCGGAGTAGCGACGGTAAATGAAGCGCTCCAGCTCGCCGAGCAGCCATTCGCTGCGCGCGCGCAATCCTGCTACGGGGCGGGCGCGCAGCAGCACCGCGCGCTCCCACGTCTGGCCGAAATTTTCGTAGAAAGCCAAGGCGCCTTCGAGCGAACTGACCAGCGGCGCGAAGCGGCCTCCGGGACGCAGGCGTAAATCGATCCTGAAGCCGGCTCCGCGCAGCAATTCCGTTACTAGCTCCACCAGCTTCGTGGCCGCCAGCCGCTCCTCGTGGCCGGCATTCGGGTCGGCGCTGACGCTGGCCGCGTCGGCGTCGAAAAGGTAGGCGAGGTCGAGATCGGAGCTCAGATTAAGCTCCCCGGCTCCGAGCTTGCCTAGCGCGATTATGTAGAGGTCGAGCTTTGCGCCCGCGTACTTCTTGCTCAGCCGCATCGCGCCGGCCAGCGCCGCCTCGATACAGCGGTCGGCCAGCGCCGACATCGCCGTCATCGTGTCCGCGACGCTAAATCGCCTGAGCAGATCGCCGACCGCAACCTTAAAGAACTCTCGGCGCCGAAATTCTCTGAGCGCCCGTTGGTATTCGGTAAGATCGTCGATCCAATCGAGATCCAATCGCAGGCCCGCCGCAAACGAGGACGAATCCTGAGCCCGCGCGAGGTGAAACAGCTCAAGCCACCCGTTGCCCGCGCCGGTCAGATTGACGCCGATTAACTCCGAGGCGCCCAAGCAGAAGACCAGATCGCGCGCGGTCTGCGGCTCGGACAGCGCGGCGGCAACCGAACTCGGCGCCTGCTCGGCGAGCTTGAGCATAAAGGCCAGGGCGAGGCGTTCGTCCGGGGCATGTTCAGCCGCCATCAGAAACGCCGCGTGCGCCGCCGACCCAAGACGCCGCTCCAAGGCAGCCAGGTCGGCGCGGCGCGCAGCCCCGCGGGCGTTCGCATCAGCCATAGCCGCCAGAATAACAGAAAGCCGCTGCGCCTACCCCGGTGCCGGACCGCTGCCGGCGGCGGTCCGAGGTCATTCGCCGCAGGACCCCATGCCGGCTTGACTGACCGGCGACGATAGCGCCGCCGCGGGCTTCAGGGCGGGCAGCACAATAGTTCGCGCGCCCCACATCGCGCGCTCGGCGGCCAGCGCCGCAAACCACGCAAAATAGACGCCGGCAAGTGGCGAAGGCGGCACGCCTCAAGCGCGCGTCGTGACTACCAGATGATGCTTGCGACGATGGGCGCGATGGTGGCGGCTGGAGTGATGTTCGTGGGCACGCGAATGCAGCACTGCGCGATGGACGTCGCCGCGGCGCGGGCTGGCAGCTATCGCATAGTGCACCCGGGCGACTCTCGGAGGGGCCTGTTCAAGATCAGGCGGCGGCGTGGCGGCGATCTCCTCCCGGAGACCGGGGAAATATGAGTCCTTGTTTTGATCTATCTGCAAGGCCGCAAGGAACTCCGCATAGTAATTCTTCGAAGCAAAGCCGAAATGCGAGCCTTTGAAACGGTTGTAGATCCTCTCGAAGTCGTTGCCGTAGATGTCAACCGCCCCCGCAATCCCGCCGGTTCCGTAAATGTACGCGGTCATTGCCAGCGGCCAGTTGCCGAAACGCTCGTAATTGAGCCGCAAAATCCGCGCCGCGGCATCGGTGGACCGTACCACGTCGAAGCGCTCGTCGTAGCGCCGGCCAACGACCAGGCTGTGCTCGCGGGCCGCCGAGCGCGTTAACTGCCATAGGCCGACCGCCCCGGCCTGCGAACGCGCGCCCAGATAAAAGCCCGATTCCACCCCTGGAAGAATCGCCAGCTCGGTCGGTACGCCTTCGATAATGAGCTCCCGCTTAATTACGGGCTGGTAAAAATCCGCGCGCACTAGCGCGGCGCGAAAACGCTCGCGCATCCCCTGCTGAACGCGCAAATTATCCGCCGCCCCGAGGTAGTCAGCGGCCGGCTCCCCTTGGAAAAACTGGGCCACGCGCCGCTCGTCGGCGCCCAACGGGGGCCATCCGCGGGCCAGGCTGGAGAACAGGTTCTGATACTTGGCCTTAAGATAGACGTTAACCCACTCCACTTCGCCCGGCGACGGGTCGCCGTAGCCGTCGAGGTGAAAAACTTCGTAAACCCTCGTCAACTGCCCTTTATCATGAATAATGAAGTCGCGAGACGAGTAGCGGGTAAAGATGTCGGTCCAAAATTTGACGTTGGGTTGGATACAAGCGGGCGTCGGAAAGGCAGCGCCTTGAGAGGCGGCACGCGCGGTGATCAGCGACAACTGACCAAAAACGGCCACCAGTAAGACGGACCCCCAGACCCATCGCCGGCGAAGAAGGCCAATCCGGTCACCTATGAACGCGCCAAGTATGCCGCTTTTGAACCTCATCACCCGCTCACGTCAGTCCTTGTCCGGCCCTTGGTATGGCCTGGCCCAACACAATAGGCACAAGTCAGTAAAAATTACAACAGTTTGCCCAGAGCGGCATCACTTGCCGCCTCATACTGCCCTCTATACAGCGTTTGACAGTGTTAGAGCCTCCTTAAATGCGGTGGGCTCGCGAATCAGCGCCTTCTTGCTGAAAAGCTGGATCGACCTTAACGTACCGCCAGAATTTTTCAATACGTTGGACGGTGCCGGATAAGGCTGTATCTTGCCCACCGGGACATCACGGATATCGGCCGGCCACCCCGCACCGCGCTGCCGACGCTTGCCGGCACAAAATAGCCTCTCGCGCAAGCTAGCCAGCCGTTGGGGGCAAGCCTCGCAGCGGGCGGCCTGAACGAACGACCGACCGGAGATGCTAGAAGTCATCTCAAAAACAGCGGCGCATGAGGATTATCATGCAGGCGAGCTAGACAAAGCCCAGAAAGTTGCGGCCGTGGTAGTCGTGGCGGGTGAAGATCCGGCGAAAAGTCTGCAACCAGGCAACCAGCCGCTCAACCTTCCAACGCCGGCGGTAGCGGCGCAGCGGGCGGCCGTCCTAAGCGAGGCGGTGGCGATTGGGCCGCTGCGGGGCAGCCAGCTCGATGCCATCTTCGAGCAGCGCCCGGTCCAGCCGATCACTGTTCCTTAGACTTCGGTCACAAACTCTGAGCGCAGTCAAAGGGAGCTCGCGCCCGCTGTTTAGCCGGCGCGCTTCAGCCAGAGCAGGCAAATCGGACCAATCGCGCCGCCCAAAAATGGCGGCGCGAGATGCTTCGACGGCGCTCAGCATGACGGAGCGGGCCGCAAATTCCAGCGGCCGGCCTTTACTGAGATGTAAGAGACACGACACTCGGGGGGAAGCATCACCGGCTGCGCGCGACCGCTCGGACCGCACGCCAGGTGGCATACATCATTGCGTATGACGCGGGATCGCCGCGTGTTGCCTTGGACCCCCGTGGCGTTTTTTGCCACTGTCATTGCGGATATAGTCGAGCAAGACTTCTCGATATGAGCCGCGGGGAAAAAGAAATCGAGATCACGCCGATTACGTACCCGCTTGACGCCACAATCAGGGTTCCCGGCTCCAAAAGCATCACTAATCGGGTGTTGCTGATTGCCGCGATGGCGGCGGGGCGCTCAACCCTTGAGGGAGTGCTGCTCGCCGACGACACGCGCTACATGATCGAAGCGCTGCGCGCTCTGGGCTTCGCCCTCGAGGTTCGCGAGCAGGAGTTGGCGATCGCCATTGAGGGGCGCGGCGGTGAGGTGCCGGCTGCCGCCGCCGACTTGTTCGTCGGCGGGGCGGGCACCGCGATGCGCTTTTTGACCGGGTTTTTGACGCTGGCGCGGGGTAAGTTCCGCATCGATGGCAACCGACGGATGCGCCAGCGGCCGATCGGCGCGATGATCGACGCCTTGGCCAGCCTCGGCATACGCGCCGTCAGCGAATACAGCAACGGCTGCCCGCCGCTGATAATCGAGCCAATCGGCCGCGACTTTCGCGGCGGCGCCTGCCGGCTCGACGCCAGGCAATCCTCGCAGTTCGCCTCGGGACTACTGCTGCCCGCGCCGCTTTGGGCCGACGGGCTCGAATTAACGATGCTTGGCGCGGTGGCATGGCCATTCGTCGACATGACGCTAAGGCTGATGCGGCGCTGGGGCGCGCGGGCGCAAGGCGCGGGCGATGTGATACGCGTGCCCGGCGGCCAGCGCTACACGGCGGGCCAGTTCGCGGTCGAGCCGGACGCCTCAAGCCTAAGCTACTTCGCCGCGGCCGCCGCTTTATGCGCGGGCAAGGTGAGGCTGCCCGGGGTTGCGCGGGACTCAGTACAGGGCGACCTCGCGTTTCTCGAAGTGCTGGAGAGGATGGGCGCCGTGGTCCTCCGCGAAGAAGAGGGAGTCGAAGTCCGCGGCTCCGGCTGTTTGAGCGGCGTCGATATGGACATGAGCGCGATGCCGGACATGGTGCCGACGCTCGCCGTAATGGCGCCGTTTGCGAGCTCGCCGACCCTAATCCGCAACGTCGGATTTATCCGCCATCACGAGAGCGACCGGCTCCAAGCGCTTGCCCGCGAGCTTACGCGTTTGGGCGTGCAGGTGAAGGAACTCGACGACGGGCTCTACATCCTTCCCTCAAAGCTGCGCCCCGCCACGGTCGAGACCTACGATGATCACCGAATCGCGATGAGTTTCGCCGTGGCCGGACTTAAGCTCGGCGGGCTCAAGATAAAGAATCCCGATTGCGTCGCGAAAACCTACCCGGCTTTCTTCAGCGACCTCGCCTCGCTCGCTTGACGAATTACACGCTCGCCTGTGACCCCGGCGGCTTGTTCCTGGGCACAAGTCCGCGGCAAGCGCTTACTCAAGCGCCAAGCTTATTTTAAGGATGACGAGAATGCACCCTAACTCTAACTACCGCGCCGCTGCCCGCCTATTGCCCGGCCCGCCGCGCTCCGATTGAGCCTGCTAGGATTTCTGCTCGATTAGCTCGATTTTGTAACCGTTGGGGTCTTCGATAAAGGCGATCACCGTTTGTCCGAACTTCATTGGTCCAGGCTCGCGAACGACCTTCACTCCCTTGCTCTTAAGTTCCTGACATGTGCGATAGATATCGTCCACGCCGAGGGCGATATGGCCGAAGGCGTCGCCATGGTTGTAGCTCGATCTGTCCCAGTTATGGGTCAGCTCGATGACGGTGGAGTCCTTCTCGTCGCCGTAGCCGACAAAGGCGAGCGTGAATTTGCCCTCCGGAAAATCTTTTTGGCGCAAAACCTTCATCCCCAGCGCACTGCGGTAAAAGGCAAGCGATTCCTCCAGATTATTGACACGAATCATGGCGTGTAACATTCGCACGTCAGTTTCCTCCGTTGACAGCTCTTTGCTTGGTGATCACGACAATCGACCTTACAACGGACCTTGCGCGCAAAAGGTCCGAAGAAACGCGATAATTTCCCGGATTTCCCGGTCGCTGACCGAGGGAGCTACGGCAGGCATATCTCTCATTCCCGCCCAGCGCCCACCATTTCTTATTATGCCGAAAAGCGTCGCGTCCGACATCATTTTCATCCACGAGCAATCGGTAAAGCTATGCGCTTTGACGCCGAATTGCGGCGACGGCGTGTCGGTTCCGGCCGCGCCGTGGCATCGAGCGCAAAACGCCGTGTAATTTTGGCCACCTCGCCGGAGGTCCTGCGCGCAGGCCCGATCGGCGCCAGCCACGAACGCCAAAAACATGGCGGCCAGCGCCAGGCAGCGAGCTAGCAAGCCTAGAATTGCCGAGCCGTGCTTTAAGCGCACAATCCTTGTGATGTAAAGCAACTTTATGCGCCCACGTTTGGCCGCCTCCGAGCACTAACCGATTGCTCCGCGCGCTGCATTCGGCGAGTTCACCAGAGCCCAACCGGCCATGGCACACTAGAATGCTTGCCATCGATTCGAGGCACGCCCCACTTACTTTGCAGCACGCTTTGGAACCCCCGCAAGCGCAGGCAGACCACGCCGCCGTCGCTTTGCGCGAAAAGGCGGCCGTTCCACCGCGACTTTAGCATCCGCGGCACATCCTTTTGCACCTCATCGCTGAACGGCTGACCGCTCCTAACGGGCAAAGCGCCTAACCGGACCGTGAGACAAAAGCCTCAAGCCTGTCATGTCTCTGGCCTGATGCGCACCGACGCTGCGCAATGCCGCAACCGGTTGCAATTCCGCGAAGCGCCACACCGGTCCGAGCAGCTCGATCGGCAGGGTCGCGCAACCGCGGACACCGAAGAAAGCGGCGACAATAAGGGCAGCCGGCTCGCCAAGTACGGCGCATCCTGTGTCTTGGGGCGAAAAAGCCCGGACTGAACGCAGCATATCGCGCCGCCAGGCTCAGGAGAGAAGACCGCGGATTGCGCGGACTACTTCGTCAGGAGCCTCGCGCGGAATGAAATGGCCGCACTCAATCAGCCGCCGCTCGTAGCGCGCGGTGAAAAAATGCTCCTTGCCGGCGCTGGTCTCGGGCATCGTCGCACCGTCCTCGGTTCCGTGCAGCACGATCGTCGGCACGGTTATCATCGGCGGCGAGGCGAGTTGGCGCTCGAGCCCGTCGTAGCGCGGGTCGCCCGCGGCGAAGCCCCAGCGATGCCGGTACGAATGGAGCGTGATCGCTACCCAATCCGGGTTGTCCCAGGAACTAGCGGCCTGCTCAAGCTCGGCGGCGCTGAAGCGCCATCGCGGCGCCCACGCGCGCCAGAGAAACTCCGCCAGGCCACGCCGATCCGACGAAAGCGCTGCCGCGCCGCGCGCGGTGGCGAAAAACCAATGGTACCAGTAGTTCTTGGCCTGCGCGTAGGAGATGCTCTGGGCCGGGTCGTTGGTGCCGTAGCCAACCGAGAGCGCAAGCAGCGCGCGCACGCGCGCGGGATGAAGCGCGGCGAAGATATAACATGCCCGCGCTCCCCAGTCGTGCCCCAAAAGCGTCACCGGGCCGAGCCCCAGCGCGGAGATGAACTTATCGAGGTCATCGGCGAGAGCGCTGAGTTGGCCGCTACGCATCGCGGCGGTCGTCTTAAACCGCGTCGGACCGAAGCCGCGCAGATACGGCGCGAGAATCCGCAGACCCGCGCCCTTAAGCCGCGCGGCCACCCCGCTAAAAGCGGTGACATCGTCGGGCCATCCGTGGACCATCACCAGCGGGGCACCGCTTGTCTCACCCATCTCCAGATATGCGATCGAGAGCTCCGGCGTCTCGAGTTGCTTCAACTCCATCTATTGCCTCCGACGCGGCGCCCACCATAAAGCCCGCCGCTATATGTTTTAGCTTGCGCGCCGCACACATCGATTTCTACCAAAAACCCGAGTGAGAGAAGAACCGCCGGGCGCGTGTCTGCCCGCATGTCACGCTAGTGTTGGCGCCCTCAGCGCGGACATGCGGAGTTGAAGTCTGGTACTCTACGCAGGCTTGCGTGCTCGCAATCCGAACGGCTTCGCGCCTATTGACAAGCTTTAACATCAGCGGTTAGATGACAATTGTGGTTTCGCGCTAGTGCGAGCCGCGTTCGCCGGAAAGGGAGGCCTACGCCTACGATGCCAGCTACATGCCGAGAGGCTTTCGAGCAGATGCCAAGCGCCTTCAATAAGGAAGCGGCAAAGGGCCTCAACGCAATCTACCAGTTTAACCTTTCGGGCGATGGTGGGGGGCAATGGAACGTCCTGATCAAAGACGAGCAGTGTGAGGTCAAGGAGGGGGCTCATCCGTCACCCAACATCACGATTTCGATGGCAGCCGGCGACTATCTCGACATGGTAAACGGGAAGCTCAACGGCCAGGTTGCTTTCATGACGGGCAGGCTCAAGATTGCCGGAGACATCGGGCTGGCTCTAAAGCTTCAGGGCTTGTTTAAGCAATAGACTGCCTGCTGTCGGCGACGCTTTGCTTTGTGCAGCCACCCACTTGCCGCGCGCCGACTTCAGAGCCGTGGCCTGGGCCGAGGGCGCAGTGAAGCGATGAGGCCGAGGCTGCCGCTGACAACGGGCCGCTTCCGTATGGTAGCGCCGGCGGGTTTGCGGGGCCACACGGTAAGAAGCGCTCTTTTGCCGCGCAAAGGCCGGATTCTTCTACCTGGCTTCGTTCAGTCAAGTAAAGTCCTTCGATAAGCAAATCCCGATGCGACCCGGCCTGGTTGACCGGGCAGCCCGTGATCCAACGAGCAGGAGAGGAAACCCCAATGACTCGCCAGGAGATTAGCGACGACACCCCAGCCGACAAAGCCCCCCATAACGAAGGAACCGATCCGCTGGAGGGCGAACTAGCCTCGAAGCTCTTCCGTGAGCTCAGCGATTGGCGGCGTCAACGCGACGCCAACGAACGGCGCGCCGCCGATTCGGGGGCGAAGGTTAAGGCGCACGCCCAGCCGGCGCGAACGATTAAGGTCCGTGGGCACGAGACCTTGGTGATACGCAAGCCTAAACTCGGCCCCAAGGCTCGCCGGCAAGAAAATTGAAAACCGCATCACCCCCGGGCTGCCTGGATACCGGTAGCTTAACTGGAAGCAGCATGCCGTGCGAGGCTTTGTCCGCCGAATGGGCGGCGGCGAGCTTGCGCCGGTCCGTGCATTTCCTTTGCGCAGGGGGCAACTGTTGCAGTTCGGCAATGGCGGCCTGACCGAGGAGTTGCTCTACGACAATCCACGCACCGTGGTGCTCCAGCGCGCTCGCGAAGGGCAGCGCATCCAATGGCAGCCGCACGGTTGAAACCCAATAACCCCCTGTATTTATCGGATTTTTGGAGCCGATGGGCGGAGTCGAACCGCCAACCTACTGATTACAAGTCAGTTGCTCTACCATTGAGCTACATCGGCGGCGAGCTGAGTTCAAACAGCTATTACGCAAGCTCCCGTCTGTCAACATTAATCCAAAGTCCGCGCCGGCGCCGGGCGCAATCCGGTCCGGGTCGAAATTGCGATGAGCTCACATAGGAAGCAGGCCGCGCCGGGCGACCTGTAACAGTGCCGCGACGCGGGCGTCCGCGAAATCGTCATCGTTAGCCCGCGGCCAGACGCCCAATCCAAGCCCACAGCCTGCATTAAGAACATCGCGCGCAAGCGCGTAAAGCCCGCTTCGAAGCTTCAATCTTCTGGGCAAGCCGCGCGGCTGATGCGCGGCGCAAGTCGAGTCAGACCGATGCGCTCAGCGGAAGGTCACGGTGGCGTCGCTCGGCGGATAATCATTGCGAAACTCTCGCACAGGTCCGCTCTTCTTGATCATCACGCGGTCGTGTTCGCCGTAGATAAGCTCGCCCGGCGGACTTGCGGCGAAGCGTTCGAACACATATGGAACGCCGTTGCCAAAGATAAATGACGCGCGGTCGGCGATATGTAGATGCAGATGCGGCTCGGTCGAGCTGCCGCTGTTACCGACGCGGCCCAGGATTTGTCCGCTGCCGACCAGATCGTTGACCCGGGCCCCAACCGACCCAGGGATCATATGCGCATACAGTACGTAGCGTCCGCCGCCTATGTCGACGACAAGGTGATTGCCGGCGGCCGTATCGTAACTAAGATCAACGACATACTTGCCGGAGTGCGGGACATTCTCGGGAATGCCGTCGGTAGCTTCCACGACCCTGCCGGGCGCCACGCTGTAGATGGGCTTTCCGTAGCAGAAGTAACTGCGATTCTGGTTCTCGGGCCCTCGCCATGTCTTTCCTGCGCCGCCGATCATGCGATACTGCATCCAATCGATTGCGTACCTCTGAGCTAGCCACGGCCGGCCGTTGCTAAGCATGATCGAGCGGCGATGGTAAGCGTCTGGACCATTGTTCGAGGTTCCGGCCGCAAGCCAGTCCGAACCTCGCAGCGGCGTGCCTATGAGGATCGGAGCCCGAGCGTTCACGCCCAGCGGCTCGGCGCTCAGAACGTGGCGGCTTCGGTCGGGCGCGATGATATGAAGCGTATGCCGGAGCGATTGCGGGATTTGCGCGCCGGTCTGGAAATCGAGCCTCATGTAGACGGCCGCCGTCCGTCCGGCGTCGATCCCGGCGTCGCCCGGCTGGTTAATTCGGCTCGCCGCCGCGCTCTCAGGCGGAGCGCTGGGAGCGCCGAGAATTCGCATGAGCCCGCCGAGCGAGGCTCCGGCGAAAACGAACTGCGTCGCCCCCGCCTGGACGTCGATTGACTCGACGACGTAGGGGGCGCCGGCGTAGTTGGTAATGAGCATCTCGTACAGCAAATGCGGCCTGCGGTCTTGAATGAATGGGCTCGGCGGGTCAAGAAACGCAACGCTTATCTGCGGAGGTTTCGGATCCGGCGCCTGCGCCGAAGCGCAGGCTGCCGGTATCGCGAGGCAGCACCAGAGCACCCGCAAAAGCCGCTTTAGCCAACGCAGATTCGTCGAGTCGGCGCATCCCGCGTCGACGAGCAACGCGCGCACTGAAAGGCGCAGCGAATCGCGCTCAGGCATAATTGCCTTCCTCCACCGGGGGCTTTGTGAGTCCGGGTCCCGTGCTACGCCGCTAAAACTCGCTCATCGGTTGCTACTCGCTAAGCGCTGGCGCTCCCGCACTCAGGCTGCGCACGGAGTCCGGTAAACTGGAATTTTTTCAAGCTGGCCGCCCAGTTTCCGTTCGACGTGCCGGAGGTCATAGGCCTGCTGCATCCGCAGCCAAAGTCCGGGACCGTTGCCGCAGAACCCTCCTAACCGCGCCGCCATCTCCGGGGTGATCGATGCCTTCTCGGCCACGATCCGATGAAGCGTTTGGCGCGTCACGCCCAGCCGGCAGGCCGCCTCGCTTACCGAAAGACCGAGCGCCGGGAGCACGTCCTCGCGCAGGATAGCGCCCGGATGCGCCGGTGGCCGCGTCGTCCTGCCCCCGACTTTCTGCTTATGGTTCATGTTTCGTTCCTCAATGGTACTGTTCCAGGTCAACGTGCCACGCGTCGCCATCGCGCTGCGGTACGCGCTGCGGTAGATGATGCCGCCGTACCCGGATTGCTACATTAAAGTGGCGATCTTCGGGCTTGCGAGATAATCCAGTGGATTGCCGGTCCTTCTCAGAGGTGTCGCAAGTTCGTCGCTCAAGTCCCCGAGGATCTGGCGCAGCTCAAATTCGTCTCCCAGCGATTCTTCCTCCAGCTTTCCAGGGGCAGAGGGCTTCATCGGTTGCCGCAAGAAGGGGGTTTTGAAGGGAGGAAGTAAACGGGCAGCAGCGTAATCCGTGACGGCACACGAGGCCCCTGGGGCACGAGCTTCCAGGCGACAGCGCCGCAGCGGCTAAGGGGCTTGGGCAGCGAAGCGCTCGCCCCAGACGTGGACGCGATGGGGTTCGATGCGGACCATCGGGTTTCGCTCCGGGCTCAGCGCCATAGCGCGATACTGCGTGTACTTGTCGCGCAGGCGGCGCATCGCGAGCATATATTCCTGCGGGTCTTGGACCACGCCCGCGCGCCCGTGGACCAGAACGTACGCCAGATGGGTCCAGTCTTCCTCGTAGTGGTCGACCACCAGGGCGACTGCGGGATTTTCCGCAATATTGCGCATCCGCTTCAGACTCAGGCCACGCCCGCGCTTGGGCTTCTCATCGATCGCGAAATAAAAGCGCAGGCCGTCAAAGCAAAAACAAACCGGTACGCTATGGGGCACCGCCTCGCAGCTCGCGGTCGCCAGGCGCCCTATGCGCGCAAAAAAGAGGAAGTCGCGCACGCGGCTATCCAGCAGTGCGGCCAGCGGTTCTTCAGCGGTCTCAACCATCGTGGCTGCTCCGTTCCTCGCTGCGCTGCGGCGAGCGCCTAGCTCGCATCAGCGCGATCTGAATCGCTCACCTGTGCGCCGTCGCCGCGCGTTCTCAGGTTTTTCGACCTCCTAACGGTCACGACAACACGATCGCCATTATAGAACTTGACGCCGCAAAAAGAGATACTGTCTTGGCCGCGCATATCGGAAGCCGGCATAGGCCAGGCCGCTCGATGTCGACTCGCCGAGCGACGGCGGCAAGCCGCAGTTAGGGGGTCTGACCGCTAAGCTCCGTCGCCGGTGCTCGGCGCCGACCGCACCGCCGCCGGCTAGGAGCGCCCACGGGCCGGACGTGTTGTGCCCCGGTCGCGCTGCAACCGCGGCGCGCGGATCCGATCGCAGGCGCGGACAGCACGCAAGTGACACCAGGCATCGAGGATAACGCCCGCGTGCCGGCCGGAGGCCGAGCGCTCGCCGCGCGGGCCACGCCCTTGGGCATATTCGCAGCGCTGGCGATTCTCAGCGCCGGTCTCGCGCTGTTTTTGCACCGTCTGGGGACGGCCGAGATTTGCGGCGCCAACGAGGCGGTCGAGGCCCTAGCCGTGCAGCGGATGGTCGAGCGAGGCCAGCTTCTGTTTCCGGTCGAGAGCGGCGGCCAGCCGATGTATAAGCCGCCCCTGTTTCACTGGAGCGCGACCGCGAACGATCGGCTGTTCGGCCTAAGCAAGGTCACCGAGTTCAACCTCAGACTTGCGGCGGCGACCTACGCGCTCGCCGGGGTCGGCCTGACGATGGCGTTTGCGCTCACCGAGCTGGGGCCTTCGAGCGCGCTTTTATGTGGCCTCATTCTGTTGGCCTCGTATCAGTACGTAAGCCAGGCGCGCTTCGGCCGCGTCGATATGACGCTGGCTTTCTTCGAGACCTTGGCGCTGTTCCTCTTTTTGTGGTGGGTTCCGGATCGACCTCGGGCGGTTGCGCGCGAGGACCCCGGCGGCGAGAAGCGGCGTGAGTGGGCGCGCTGGCTTTTGGCGGGCGCCCTCGGATGCGCGGTGCTGGCCAAGGGCCCGGTCGGGGCGCTCTTACCGCTGCTGGCGATCGGCCTTTGGAGCGTGGTTGCCAAGCGCGCCGGCCTCGCGCGCCGCTTAATCACACCGGGGCCTGCCGCGCTTACCGTGGGGATCGCGTCAAGCTGGTACGCCGCCTGCCTGATCGGCCGCCATTACGGCGTTTTGGGGCTTCAACTTGGAGCGGAAAATTTTGGCCGTTTTTTCGGCGCCCTGGGCCGGATGCCGTCATGGTATTATGCCGGCCCGTTATTACTTAATTCGGTGCCGTTAAGTCTTTTGGTCCCCTTCGCGGTGTTTCGCGGCCTTCGCGCGCAGGCGCTTGCCTCAACGGCCGCGGCCGACGACGGCCGCGCGTCGGAAAAGGCCAACCGCGCGGCGCAGCTCCTGGCGACATTTTGGCTGCTCTCGGTGATCTTTTTTTCGCTCGCCGCTTACAAGCGCAAGGCCTACCTCCTGCCGCTATGGCCCGCGGCGGCCGTGCTTGTGGCGTGGTGGACGGAAGTCTCGCTGGTTCCGCGCTTCGGGGCGTCGGCGCGCCGCGCGCTTGCGGCAACCTGCGTCGTAATGATCGCCATCAACTTCTTTTTCCTGCCGTGGAAGGAGAAGCGCGGCTGCGAGGGTTCGTCCTATAGAGCGGTCGCCGCGGCGGTCAACCGCGCCGCTGGGGCCGGCTCGACGCTTTCCTTATACAGAATCGATTCGGGCCTCGCGCCGCTCTCGTTCTACCTCGATCGCAGGACCGCCATCCTCAACGTCCCGCTTGCGCAAGCACCGCCCGGATACATCCTCACGACGCCCGCCGCGTGGCGCGATTACGCAACGCAGCGTTCAGCGGGCCCGGGCGCGCTTTCGATGCTTAAGCGCGCGGCGAACTCGGACCTGACCCACGTGTTGACGATCCCCGGGCCGCCTGCGCTCGTCCTGCTGCATCGGGGCAAATAACCGCCCTGCCCCTCCCCGCCGCCGCTCAATTTGCTCGACGACACGATCGAAGGGTGTCGTCATCGCCCAAACTCTGAGCGGGTGGCATGAAAAGCGCTCGGGGCCCTACTCTGCACATAGTTGAATAGGCTTCCGGTTGTTGCGGCGCGGGCGAGCGCGGGCGGCAGAGGAAGGCGCTTGATCACATTGCTTTGGATTCTCAGGAAGCCATTTGCAGCCCTCTGGCAGTGAGAGTTGAGCCACTCGGCGGCCGGCCCGGAGTTCAAATAGGCGCAGAGTTCGTCAAGCAAGTTGGCGTCCTTGGGGACGATGTAGTAGACCGAGTGGCGCGGCACCAGCGTGCCCTGTCGGTCGATCCAGAAGGCGGAAGTCTGGGTTATGTCCTTGCATAGGATTTTCGGTTGGAGAACTTCGTCGAGCATCGGGGTCTCGTGGAAGGCATACCACGGCTTGCGCTTGGCGCACGTTCGCGCAATGAGACGCTCGCGAAAGTCCGGCCGCGAAAGGTAGCGGCCAAGGGCGCCCAGGGCGTCTTCAGGTAAAAGAGCACCATTAAAACGGGGAAGGAATCAGAAGTTCGGCCTTCCCCCGGCGCGCCCGCAACTCACCGCACTAGAACTCGGGCATCCCGCCATGGGGAAAAATTTCGCGCCAGGTATCGGCATCACGCGCCAGCCGCGCCAGCGCGCGCGCGCGGTCTTCGGACGGCGCGCCCCAGAACTCGAAGCGCAGCAATTGCTCCAGCGCAAGCCGCGGCGCCCATCCGGCCTCCTGCAAAGTGGGGCGGGGGGAAAACCGCTCGGCATAGCCCACGCATAGATAGGCCACCGGCAGGACCTCCGGCGGAATCGAGAAGATCGAGCGCAGCGCGTCGTTGGACATGATGCTCACCCATCCCACGCCCAACCCCTCGGCGCGCGCCGCCAACCAGAGGTTCTGCACCGCAAGGCAGGTCGAATAGAGCTCCACCTGCTCGACTCCCGGCTTGCCGAGCACGGCCGCGCCGAATCGCCCGGCCTCGCAGGTCACGATCAGGTTGAGCGGCGCCTCGAGAATCCCTTCGAGCTTGAAGGACAAAAACTGCTCGCGGCGGGCGCCGCTGAACAAGGCCGCGTTTTTTTCCCGCTCTTGCTCGAATGCGCGCTTGACCTCGCGCCGGCGTTCAAGGTCGCGCACGATAACGAAGCTCCACGGCTGAGTAAAACCGACGCTCGGCGCGTGATGAGCGGCAAGCAAAACTCTGCCCAGGATGGCGTCCGGCACCGCGTCGGGACGAAAACGGCGGATGTCGCGCCGCCTAAAGATGGCCGCGTACAGCCCGGGCCGCAAATCTTGCTCCATCTGTCGAGCTTCGCCAATCGCCGAGGAGCGGCCAATCAGGCCGCCGCAGCCGCCTTGCGGGCGGCGGCCAATGCCGCCTCGTAGTCAGGGTAATTGGTGATGTCCTTGACGTACTCGGCGTAAACCGCGTTATCGTGCTTGTCCACGACGAAGACGGCGCGCGCCAGTATGCGCAGCTCCTTGATCAACACGCCGTATTTCTCGCCGAACTCGACGTTGCGATGGTCGCTCAACGTTACCACCTTGTCCACGCCCGCGGCCCCGCACCAGCGCTTCTGCGCGAACGGCAGGTCAACCGAGACCGTCAGCACCCGCACGTCGGCGGGAAGCTTGCCGGCGTCGACGTTAAAGCGGCGCGTCTCGGCGTCGCACACCGGTGTATCGAGCGACGGCACCGCACAGATTATCTTGACCATGCCCTTGAAGTCTTCGAGTTTTACCGCAGCGAGGTTGTTGTCCACGGCCGAGAACGAAGGCGCCTTCTGTCCCGGCCTAATCTCGGGTCCGATCAGGGTCAGCGGATTACCGTGCATCGTTACCACACCTTGGCGCTCTTGTGCCATGCTCATTCCTCCCAGGCTTTCAGTGTCGTTAAGCGCCGCGGGGCGGGCCTTGGCGGCGCTGCGGTTTGCCGGTCATGATACCCCGCTCTTCGGGCTTCCCGCCGCGACCGGGCCGCTATCGTGTAAGTGCCACAGACCGCGCATCGCGACAGGCGCGAACGCAGTCCATCACACGCAGGAAAGTCTACTGCCCTGGTGGGTCTTAGTCGATAGCGCGGCGCCATCCGCGCCGATGCTATACCCTCCTTCCTAACCTTCCCCCGCGTCGCGGGGGAAGGAAAAAACCGGGTCCTTCACCCTTTTAGTGTGCTGTTTCATTGATAAGTTTATAAAGTCATCAACTGCGCGGGATTCTTCGCTCCGGCTGCCTACGCTCAGCGCCGGTCAATTTTTGGCAAGCTGCCGCATGCCGCCGTAGGCTGCGCCCGATATGTCTTTAGTAGGGCGGGCGGCCGTGCCCGCCTTTCGGGCCGCCAGGCCCGAACCTCTCTTTTCCGGCTCAGCCTGGGATCAGCCCCTCACCCTAGCCCTCTCCCCAAGGGAGAGGGGAGCGGACGGGAGACTTCGACTTGGCGGGCAAGCGAACACAAGCGCAGTTCGCACTGGGGCGCGCTTTGCGCGACGGCGTCAGTTGTGCGTCGCGCCCTGCCCGCCTCTGTTCTTTATTCTGTAGTAGGGCGGGCCGCCGTGCCCGCCTTTCGGCGTTGCGAAAAATGGCGGGCAGGGCCGCCCGCCCTACTACGGAGGCGGCGGCTTAGAACCCGGCACACTGGCCGAGCTTGCGGCTGGCGGTGTTGCCAGACCCGCTCGGGCTGGTGTTGTTCAAGCAGGTCAGATTACTGCCAATCGTGTTGTCGGAGATATTGTTGATCGCTCCTTTGTTATTATCGAACGTCAAGTTGCCAATGATATTATTGCCCGCGGCGCAAGCGCAGGGTGAACCAGTGTAACCGATACACCAATTTGCGCGGCTCGTGCTGGACTCGATGCTCAGCGAGCCGCCAATAAGCGAGTTACACAGAAAATTGAACTTGTAGCCTGACGGATTCCCGGTAGTGCCAAGCGCGGTCACGTTGCCGCCAACCGAGCTGCCGAAGCCAATAGAAACACATGCGGCATCGCTGGCGATGATGTTTCCCCCGACCGTGGCGGGGGCGCTCGCTTGACCCACGATCAGGCAGCCGCCCGGCTCGACGGTGACGCTGCCGGTGACCGTGATGCCATCGAGGGTGCAGGTCACGCCTTTTGGCACCAACAGGTTGTAGGGAACGTTCGTGGCCTGCGTGCCGGAGCAGGTGGTCTGAGCCCGCGCGCTCGCTGCCAGGCTGAACACGGCGGACAGTGCCAGCGCGGCGCAAAATACTTTTTTAAGCCATCGCATACGCATCTTTTTCTTCTCCCTCACTTCAAGCCCAAAGCATTCTGTAGGGCGCGAATGAGCTCACCCCGCGTCCCCGCTCAGAACGTGCTGCACTGCCCCAGCTTGGCGCCGCTGACGGTGTTCCCCGAACCGGTGGGTGCCGGACTGTTGCCGGAGCACTGAAGATTACCGCCGATGGTGTTGTCAGAGATGAACCCGCCGTCCGTGTTGTTGTCGAAGAGCAGGTTGCCGCGGATCGTCTTGGAAACGACATATCCCTCGGTGGCGTTATTTGCAAACTCGAAGTTGCCGCCTACGGTGAACGATACTGAGCAGAAATTCCACGGCAGGCTGTTGGAGCTGCTGCCGAGAATCGCCGCGTTTCCAGTGACTTTAGTTGGGCAGAATACGTTATTCCTCTCGCTAGTGCATTGTGAGCTTGTCACGGGGGCGACCGTACCGATGGCGATCACGTTGCCGCCGACTGAAACCCCGGGTGATACTAGGTAGAGACAAGCGGCGCCGGTGGCGATCACGTTGCCGCCGACAGACGACTGCGTTTCGCAGTTCGACTCAGCGATAAGCGTCGCCCCGCTTTGCACGACGATATTGCCGGTGACCCTTACGCCCTGCAGCGTGCAGGTGTCGCCCGCCGGCACGAGCAGGTCGGTGTACGTGCCTCCGGTGATCGTCGTGCTGCATGTCTGAGCGCGCGCGGCCGCCGCAAGGCCCAAAAAGAGACCCACGACCAGCGCGCCACGAAGCATCTGCTTAAGACATCGTCTGTCCATCGTCCTCTTCTCCATCCTTGTTGCCTGGGCCAGCGTTCGCGGTGGGGCGCACTGCCCCGGCGCGTATTCCTTATTCTGGCGTAGTAGGGCGGGCCGCCGTGCCCGCCTTTCGGGCCGCCAGGCCCGAACCTCTCTTTTCTGGCTCAGCCTGGGATCAGCCCCTCACCCTAGCCCTCTCCCCAAGGGAGAGGGGAGCGGACGGGAGACTTCGACTTGGCGGGCGAGCGAACACATCAAAAATGCACTCGGCAGTCTCGCGCGGCGGGGGAAGGAATCAGAGGCTTGACCCTCGCTGCGCCGCGTCTCTTAGCTCCTTCCCCCTTTTAGGGGAAGGTCGGGATGGGGACCTAGACGCCCGCGCCCGCCCCCTTGCGGCTTAGAACCCACTGCACTGGCCGAACTTGCCCCCCCCTGCTGTATTCCCCGACCCCGCGAGGTTTGCGTTATTGCCGGAGCATGACAGAGCGCCAGTTATCGCGTTGTCGGAGATATTGTTGATCGTCGTGCCTGCGTTGTTATCGAAGGTCAGGCTGCCATGGATGGTTTCGCCTGCAGCGCAAGAGCAGGGTGAGCCCGAGTATCCGATACACCAATTTGCGCCCGCCCCGCTGTTCTCGATGTCGAGCGACCCGCCGATACTCGAGTTACAGAGGAAATTAAAAGTGTGGCCCGGCGTGTCTCCGGTGGTTCCGGTCACAGTCACGTTGCCGGCAACCGAGCTGCCGAAGCCGATAGAGAGACACGCAGCGTCAGTGGCAGTAATGTTTCCCCCGATGGTCGTGGAGTGGCCACCTTGGCCTACGATGAGGCAACCAGTGCTTTCGACGAAAACGCTGCCGGTTACTGTGCCACCGTCAAGGATGCAGGTTGCACCGGGCGGCACAGTCAGGTTGCAGGGTACATCGGCGTTGGTCAACGTGCTGGTGCATTGTGTTTGAGCCCGCGCGATTGTCGTCAAACTGAACACGGCGGTCAGAGCCAGCGCGGCACAAAATACTTTTTTAAGGCATCGCATACGCATCTTTTTGTTCTCCCTCACTTCAAGCCCAAAGCATTCGATAGAGCGCGAATTGCCGCTCGCCTACGCCCCGCTCAGAGGCTCTTGCACTGGCCCGACTTGACGCCGCCCGCGGTGTTCCCCGACCCCGTAGGCGCAGGCGTGTTGCTGAAGCACTGGATATTGCCGCCGGCGTGGTTGGTGCTGACCGTATTCGCCGAAGTATGGTTGACGTCGAATTGCAGGTTGCCGCCGACGCTGTCGGTCGAAACGTCTAACGCTGAATTGTGGTTGCCGTCGACAATCAGGTTGCCCGAGATGTGGTCGCCGGTTACGGTTCCGCCATCGGTGTTCCTCTCGAAGAGCAAGTTGCCGTGGATGATGTCACCGGTGATCGTCCCCGGCGTGGCGTTATTTTCGAACTCGAAGTTGCCGCCGACCGTCATCCGGGCAGAGGAGCAACCGCAACTGCTGTCGCCTTCAAAACACCAAGGCAAGCTATGAGACGTGCTGCCCAGGATTTCCACGTTCCCGCCGACTCTAGGAGTGCATAGAAGGTTGTCCGTGTTGAAGCACCCGCTGTTCGTACCGGTAGCGATTACGTTCCCGCCGACCGAACTGACGGTTAGAGAAACGCACAAAGCGTCGGTGGCGATCACGTTCCCGCCGACGGACGACGGTGTCGGTCCGTCCGGCCTATCGATGAGATAGGCATGGCTTTGGACGATGATGTTGCCGGTGACTGTGACGCCCGCCAACGTGCAGCCTGCGTTCTCCGGCACGAGCAGGCTGCAATCAACGGTTGAGTCCGGCGCTATCGGATGCGTCGCGTCGTCGCAGATTTCCTGCGCCTGGGCCGTCGTCCCGAAACAAACCAGAACAGCCACGGCCAGCGTACCATAAAACATTTGTTTGAGATCTCGCATACCCATCGTTCTGTTCTCCATTCTTGCAACCGAAGCCTTCCCAAGCCCGAGCTATCCGGCTCGGCTCTGCTTTAATGCCGATATGCGCTCTGCCGAGCCGTATCGGGCGAATCTCGCGTCCTAAGCAACCTCATCGGCGATTCGGCTCCCCCGCGCCGCTTCCTGACCATGCGCGCCAGGAAGCAGCTTCAAATAGTAGTGAATGTCAATGTTGTGTCAAGATAAATATTGACAATCATGAATAATTAAATTAGGCGCGAGATGCCGATTGAAAGCGTTTACCAAGCGCGGTACGGCAACCTCCTTCCTAACCATCCCTCGCGTCGCGGGGGAAGGAAAAAACCGGGTCCTTCACCCTTTTAGTGTGCTGTTTCATTGATAAGTTTATAAAGTCATCAACTGCGCGGGATTCTTCGCTCCGGCTGCCTACGCTCAGCGCCGGTGAATTTTTGGCAAGCTGCCGCATGCCGCCGTAGGCTGCGCCCGATATGTCTGTAGTAGGGCGGGCCGCCGTGCCCGCCTTTCGGGCCGCCAAGCCCGAACCTCTCTTTTCCGGCTCAGCCTGGGATCAGCCCCTCACCCTAGCCCTCTCCCCAAGGGAGAGGGGAGCGGACGGGAGACTTCGACTTGGCGGGCGAGCGAACACATCAAAAATGCACTCGGCAGTCTCGCGCGGCGGGGGAAGGAATCAGAAGCGGGGCGGTTTAAGAAGAGGGGGGGCTGGTCATGGGAGCGGGTGCTGCTGTGTCAGGCAGTGAATCGTGCCGAGGCCGATCGCGAGTTCAGCGGCCGCGATCGGTATCACCCGGCGCTGTGGGAACAGGCGGGCCAGGATGCCGAGCGCGCGCGAATCATTGGCGCAGTTGAAGGCCGGCACGAAAACGGCGCCGTTGGCGAGATAAAAATTGGCGTAAGAGGCGGGCAGGCGCACGCCCCGGTAATAGACCGCATCCGGCATCGGCAAAGTCTCGATCTTAAACGCCCGGCCGCGCTCGTCGCGCATCGCCAAAAGCCGCGCAAGGTTGTCCTTAAGCGGCAGGTAGTTCTCATCCGCCGGATCGTTCTCGACCATCGCGACGATCCGATCTTGCGCCGCGAAGCGGGCGAGCTGGTCGATGTGGCCGTCGGTATCGTCGCCGGCGATTCTCCCGTCGAGCCAAAGGACCGTCTTGGCGCCGAGATAGTCGCGCAAGAAGCGCTCTGCCGCTTGCTTGCGCCAGAGCGTGCCGTTGCGGTTGGGGTTGAGCAGGCAGGTCTCGGTTGTGAGCAGCGCGCCGGCTCCGTTCACCTCGACCGAGCCGCCCTCGAGCACGGCCTCCAGATCGCAAATCGGGAAGCCGTAGCGCGCGGCGAGCCGGCGCGGCACGGCGTCGTCAAGGTCCCACGGCGGGTATTTTGCGCCCCATGCGTTAAACCGCCAGTTAAGCGCGAGCTGAGCGGGAAGGTCCGCGCGCGCATCGACGCGGTTGACGAAGATCGGGCCGAAATCCCGAATCCACGCGTCGTTGGTGGGGATGTGCAGCCATTCGACGCGCTCGAGCAGCGCGCCCGCCTCGCGCGCCATCGCGCGGGCGCTTTGCTCGACCTGCTCGTTGGCGACCAGGATGCGCACGCGCTCGCACTCGCTCAGCGCGGCGGCGAGCAGCGCCATCGCGCGCTGCGCGGCGTCCAACGCGCCGGGCCAGGTCTCGGCGCTGTGCGGCCATGCCAGGTAGGTCGCAGCGTGAGGCTCCCACTCGGCGGGCATCCGATAATGCCCGGCAACCAAGGCGGCGGACTTTGCGGCGCAGGCCACGGAGCGTGTTTACCTTGCCCTTACCGGCGCGCGCCGCCGCCTATCGGCGCCATCGGGCGAGCAGGCCGCCGTAAGCGTCGATGCGGCGGTCGCGCAGAAACGGCCACAGACGCCGAACCCGTTCGACCTGGTCAAGCCTGCATTCGGCGAGCAGCACTTGCTCGCCGGCGCATCCGGCGCTCGCGAGCACTTCACCCTGCGGCCCGGCGACGAACGAGTTGCCCCAGAACTCGATTTCGCCCTCGACGCCCACGCGGTTGACGGCCGCGACGTAGACGCCGTTGGCGATGGCGTGGGAGCGCTGGATGGTCTCCCACGCCTCGCGCTGCTTGTCTCGCGCGCTCGGTTTTTCGCCGCGAGACCATCCGATTGCGGTGGGATAGAAAAGAATCTGCGCGCCGGCCATCGCCGTCAGCCGCGCCGCCTCGGGAAACCACTGGTCCCAGCATATCAGCACGCCGAGCTCGCCACGGCTGGTACGATGGCTCAAAAACCCCAGGTCGCCCGGCGCGAAGTAGAATTTCTCGTAGTAGCCGGGGTCGTCGGGGATGTGCATCTTGCGGTAGCATCCGGCGATCTCTCCGTTCGCCTCGATGACCACCGCGGCGTTGTGGTAGACGCCGGCGGCGCGCCGCTCGAAGACCGGGGCGATAATCACCAGCTTGCGCGCCGCCGCGAGCTTGCCCATCGCGCGGGTGGTCGGACCGGGAACCGGCTCGGCCAGGTCAAAAAGCTCGACATCCTCGCGCTGGCATAAATAGGGCGTACGAAAAAGCTCTTGCAGGCATACGACTTGCGCGCCCTGTGCCGCGGCCTGCTCAGTCATCGCCAGGGCCTGGTCAAGGTTGCGCTCGGGCTCCTCGGCGCATCGCATCTGGATCAGGCCGATTCGAACGGCTTCCATAGCGATTTTACTAGCAGTCGGCTAATGCTCGCGCCAGCGGCTCTCCGCCTCCTTCCCCCGCTTGCGGGGGAAGGTTGGGATGAGGGTGCAGGCGTCCTTCCGTTGCAAGGGCGGCGCTGCTATAAGGTCTAGAGCGCGGTTTGGTCTTGCGGTTGTAACTCACCCGCTTTGGTAATTAAATGAAGTCTTGGGCCTTGTGCCCGATTAGCCCGGCGACTGCCGGCCGCTGATAGCTGGGTCCCGCGCAAGGGAAGGCCGCGAACTCCGCCAGGTCCGGAAGGAAGCAACGGTACCGGCCGACACCCTGTGCCGCGGGGGTGCCTGGCTATCATTTGACCGGCAGCGCCGGGCTTAAATAATCGAACGATAAGGCGATGGCCGAGGACGCATCACCCCATCTGGTACTGGCGCGCAAATGGCGGCCGGGACGTCTGGAGGATCTTGTCGGCCAAGAGCACGTCACGCGCACCTTAAGGCAGGCGCTGGCGAGCAAGCGTGTGGCGCACGCGTTTTTGTTCTGCGGCATCCACGGCGTCGGCAAGACCTCGGCGGCGCGAATTCTAGCGCGCTGCTTGAATTGCGTGAATGGTCCGACCTGCGAGCCGTGCGGTCGATGCCGGCCGTGCGTCGAGATCGGCGAAGGCCGCTCGCTGGACGTGGTTGAAATCGACGGCGCTACCTATCGCAAGATTGACGACGCCCGCGCGATTATCGAGAACCTCGCCTACCGGCCCGCCCGTGATCGCTACAAGGTTTACATCATCGACGAGGCGCATCAGCTCACCGACCAGGCGTTCAACGCCTTGCTGAAGACGCTCGAGGAGCCGCCGGCGCACGTCAAGTTCATTTTGGCGACCACCGAACCGCAAAAGATGCCCGAGACTATCTTGTCGCGCCTGCAACGCTACGACTTCCGCCGCATCCCGTCGGTGCAGATCGTCGGGCGCCTAAGCGATCTGGCAATGCGCGAGGCGGTTGCGGTCGAAGCCGGGGCGCTGGCGCTCATCGCCCGCGAGGCGGGCGGCAGCATGCGCGACGCCGAGCGCATGCTGGAGACGGCGGTCGCAATGGCGCCCGAGAGCGTGCGCGAAAGCGAGGTCGCGGCCGCGCTGGGCGTCGCCAGCCGCAGCCGCGTACTGGCGCTGGTCGAGGTGGTCTTGAACCGCGCGCCTGCGCCGGCGCTCAGCGCCGTGCGCCAGGCTTACGCGGACGGCGCGAGGGTCGAATCGCTAGGGCGCGACCTGCTGGAAGCGCTGCGCAACCTCGCGCTGGCTAAGCTAGGCGCAAGCCAGGGCAGCGAACCGCTGCTCGACGGGCTGCCCGACTATGAGGCGGCCGAACTGAGCCGGCTGGCGCAAGCGCCGTCGCTGCGCGACATCGTTCGGCTATTCCGGCTGATGGCCCAGGCGCAAGAGGAAATTCTTCGCTCGCCGTACCCTGAGCTGCTGCTTGAAATGGCGGTGGTGCGGATGGCGACGCTGGCGCCGGTGCTGGAGGCCGAGGAGTTGATGCGCGCGATCGAGGCGGTGCAAAGCGGACGGCCGGCCGCCGCGCAGGGATCGCGAAGCGCGCGCGGCAGACCGCCGCATCCGATGACGGCGCAAGCCGCTGCGGCGCTAGATGCATCGGCGGCGCAAGCGGCGCCCGGCTCGGCGGCCGCGGTGGCTCAGGCGGCGGCGCCGAAAGACACGGTGGCGGTGCAATCAGTGCCATCGCCGGCATCACAACCGCCGGCTGCGGCGGACGAGCCGGTCAGCCTCGCGGCAGACGCGCCGGCGCATCCGAGGCCCGCCTCAAGCCCGCCTTATGGAGTACAGCGCCTCAAAGTCGAGGGTGAAGTGAAGGCTGACGCACCGCGCCGCGCCGCCGCCGCGCCGCCAACCCGCGACTTGCCCGAATTGCGCGAGCATATCCGTGCAAGAAAAGGCGCGCTCGCCGGGTTTATGGAGCACGGCGCAAGCCTTAGCCTCGAAGGCGACGCGCTCATCGTGACCGCCCGCAGCGACATCTACGTGCGTTACTTCCAGGACCATCTCAAAACGCTCGCCGACCTTGCCTCGGACTTTTACCAAAGACCGATCGCGGCGAGAGTGAAGGCCGAAACCGCGGGGGTCGAGGATGCCGGCGGCGCGCCGGCGCTCGATATCGCGCCGGCCGGCAAAACTACCGGTTTAAGCGCTCAGCAGCCGGTAGCCGCGCCCGAACAGCCGCACGCCGTTAAGGGGGCCAACGCCGCCGAGACTAGCCAGAGCCATCGCGAGTCAAAAAGCGAGGCGCTCAAAGCTGACCCGGTGGTGCGGATGATTTTTGAACAACTCGATGCCCGATTACTGGGCGTGCGAGGCCGCGTGCGCCGCGTGGAGCTTGACCCGGCCGCGCAAGAGGAGCAAGAAGCAAAGAGACCGCTCAAGCCAACTTAGGAGAGAGAGCGATCTCTTATGAAGCGCGAATCGGCGCCCGGCGAGGCATCCTCGCGCCAAAGCCGGCCGGAATTAGCGAATTGAAACGCCTTCACCGTGCAAGGCTCAACGAACTTCTCGGCGTTTTAGAAAGCAAGGGGGTTTCAACCGTGGCTGAGCTCGACCTCACAGCCTTGTTCAAGCAAGCGCAAGCTTTGCAGGCGAAGCTTCAGGAAATGCAGGAGGGCGCGGCGGCAAGGACCGTCGAAGCCGAAGCCGGCGGCGCAATGGTGCGTGTCGTAGTGGACGGCTCGATGCGTGTGCGCTCGGTTACTATCGACCCGGCGCTGTTTTCCGACGGCGACAAGGCGATGCTCGAGGATTTGGTAGTGGCCGCGGTCAATGAAGGATTGCGCCGCGCCCAGGAGCTGATGAGCGGCGAGTTCGGTAAGCTCGCCGGAGGGCTGCCCGGCTTCAAGCCGCCGCAGGACTGAAGGCAAACCAGGTTCGCGCACGGGCTATGAGCGACAATCACCGCGGTATCGAAGGCCTGCCTCCGGCGATGACCCGACTCGCGCACGAGCTCGCGCGGCTGCCGGGAATCGGCGAAAAGACGGCCACCCGTCTGGCCTTGGTGCTGTTGAGCTGGCCGCGCGAGCGCGTGATTGAGTTGGCCGAGTCGCTGCTCGAGATGAAAGAGCGGGTGGGCCTGTGCGCTTCCTGCTTCGGCCTATCCGACTGCGCAACCTGCGCCGTATGCGCCAATTCGGGGCGCGACCACGGTATCATTTGCGTGGTCGAGACGCCGGCTGACCTGCTGGCCATCGAGCGCTCGCGCAGCTTCACCGGGGCTTACCATGTGCTGCACGGGGCGCTCGCACCAGCCCAGGGTATTGGCCCGGATGACCTCAAAATTGGCCCGTTGATCGCGCGTATCGAGGGTCGCCCGGCCGGCAGCGTACGCGAAGTCATAATCGCCACCAACGCCACCATCGAAGGCGACGCTACTGCGCTTTACCTGGCCAAAGCGCTGAAGCCGCTGGAGGTCAAGACAACCAGGCTCGCGCGCGGACTCCCCACCGGCAGCGATCTCGAATACAGCGACGTAGCTACGGTCAGTGCCGCGTTAAGCTATCGGCGCGAACTCTAGCCCGCGAACCGAAACGAGCGCGACCCGCCTGCGCCGACCTTCGCCACTGACACCGCAGCGCCGCGAATCAGCTACCAACGGCGCACTCCCGGCATAGATTGTTTTCGTTAGCGGAGTCCTCAACCAAACCCTCATCGAGGGAGTGACAGACCTTGGCGCACTTGTTGCAGATGAAATAGACGCCTTCAACCGTCTTGCTGATTCGCTCTCGGTTGAGGACGCGGCCCTTGAGCTTCTCGATACGGATGCCCAAAAGCTCCGCGTACTGGCGTTTGATCTTGCGTCTGCCCACTTCGTCGCGCGGCAGTTCCGCGTCTTCCTCGTGCTCCTCGACCGTGTTGAGAAAGCCGGCGTACAATTCGCCCTTAACCTCTTTGCTCTTGCGCGTTCTAGGCATGCCTGGCTCTAAGCTTCTTTCAACGCGTGCGCGCTGTGTATCCGCAATTTTTGTCGCACACCCAAAAAAAGCCGCGTCTTCCATAACCCGTGTACAGCACCACCTTGCTTTCGGCTCCGCAGTTTGGACACGGGTGTTTCAGAACGGCTTCCTTGGCCTTGCTCGCCGTCCTGGCTTTTCGTTCCGCCATTTCCTACACTCTCTTTCGCTGCCCAAGACGCAAGTATCTTACGCCCTCATGCCTTCATGCCGGCCGGTCTCGACACCTGGTCTTGAACCGATAGCACGGCAACCATCCCGACGGTACGGCAATTACCGATGATCGCCCGCCTCGCGCCACCGCGCCGCGAGAGATCTCTTTTCCGGCTCTTGGGCAAACTTGGAATCCTCTTGTCCAGCGTCTAAGCTCAGACCTAAATTATCGCACCAGACTGCTTGCGAACAAAGTCCGCCGCAAACAAAGCTGAACTCGCGGCGGATTATGCTTCTAAGGCGTTCGCACCAGGCGCTCGGGTACAAAACGACGAATCACTTGTAATTCAATCATGCGCAGTTCATTCATATCCGGCCAAACGCCCGCTGCGCGTCCTTAAAATTCAGGCGCAAGAGGGTGGGGAACCAAGTTTTGGACGCTAAGCTCAAGGAAGGCGACGGGGTCTTGTTCGTCGACCGCCGCGGAAGACGATACCTTAAGGTCTTGCGCCGAAATACGCGAATCCTGATCCGCGGCGAAGTTGCCGCGGAAAGTCTGTGGGGTATAGAGGAAGGTTCCTGGGTCAGGTTCAGCGGCGGCGAGACTTTTCTCGTGCTGCGCCCGACCTACGCCGACTTGATTCCCCACCTGCCGCGCCGCGCGCAGGTGATTTATCCCAAAGACGCCGGGATGATGCTGCTGTGGGGCGATGCCTTTCCCGGCGCCACTATAATCGAGGGCGGGATTGGCGCGGGCGCGCTGACGCTCGCTCTTTTGCGCGCGGTGGGACCGCACGGACGGCTGATATCCTACGAGATAAGGGAAGACTTCGCGGCCGCCACGCAGAAAAACGTCGCCACGTTTTTCGGCCCCGCGCCGAACTGGACGCTGAAGCTGCGCGACTTGTTCGAAGGCTTCGACGAGACCGGCGCGGACCGGCTATTCTTGGACCTTGCCGAGCCCTGGCGCGCCCTCGGTCCGGCGGGTAACGCGCTGCGCGCCGGCGGCGTGTTCGCCTGTCTAGTGCCGACCGCGCTCCAGCTTAAGCAAACTGTGGACGCGCTTGAGACCAGCGCAAGTTTCGGCGAGATCGAATGCTTTGAGACCCTGATGCGGCCGTGGCAGGTAAAAGGGCTAAGCGTGCGTCCGGTCCATCGAATGGTGGCGCATTCGGGCTTCATCATCGTCGCTCGCCGCCTAGCGCACTCCGGCCCTACCCCGCTGCGCGCTGACGCCGACGCCCCTTGAGTTGTCGGGCGCTGCGGTTCGGGCGGTTGCGGCTAAGGCCTAGCCGATGCGTCGCCCCTACGGCTTTGTCCGCGACTTGCGCGGCGCGCTGCCAATGAAAACCTCTGCGCTGCGCTGTGACCTTCGTCAGCTTCAAGCCGTTTGACGTCGAGCCGGGACCGGCCGCATGCGGGTTGGTTGCAACCACCGGCGCAAGAACCTTAAGATTCAAGGCTATAACGGTGGCGTATGGGTCTTAAGGAAAATCTGAGCAAAATGGAGAAGCTGTCGCGGCTGGCCGAGGCCGGCGGCGGCAAGGAGCGGCTTGAGCGCCAGCGCCAGGCGGGCAAGATGACGGCGCGCGAACGAGCCGACTTCTTGCTCGACCCAGGCAGCTTTGTCGAACTGGACAAGTTCAAGACCCATCGCTGCGCCGACTTCGGCATGGAACAGCGCAAAATTCCCGGCGACGGCGTGGTCACGGGTTACGGGCTGATTGACGGGCGCCAGGTGTTTGTTTTCTCCCAGGACTTCACGGTCTTCGGTGGCAGCCTTTCGGGCGCATTCGCGGAAAAGGTGTGCAAGACGATGGACCTGGCGATGAAGACCGGATGTCCGGTGATCGGGCTCAACGACTCCGGCGGCGCCCGAATTCAAGAGGGCGTGGTGTCGCTGGCCGGCTATGCCGAGATTTTTCTGCGCAACACGCTGGCCTCGGGCGTGGTGCCGCAAATCTCGGTGATACTGGGCCCGTGCGCGGGCGGCGCGGTTTATTCCCCGGCGATTACGGACTTTATCGTGATGGCGCGCGACAGCTCGTACATGTTCATCACCGGGCCGGACGTGATTCGCGCGACCACGCATGAAGAGGTCACGATGCAGGAGCTGGGCGGCGCGGACACCCATTCGACGCGCTCCGGCGTGTGCCATCTGGAGGCGCAGGACGACCGCGGCGCGCTCTCGCTGGCGCGCGAGCTTTTGTCCTACATGCCTTCGAACAACCTCGAGGACCCACCCTTCAAGGACGACGGCGAGGCTCCCGACCGGCGCGACGCTGAGCTTGACGCGATCGTGCCCGAGAACCCGAACAAGCCGTACGATATGCGGGAGATCATTCTGCGCGTGGCTGACGGCGCCTATTTCCTGGAGCTGCAAAAGGATTATGCGCAGAATATCGTCATCGGTTTTGCCCGCCTGGGCGGCTACGCCATCGGCATCGTGGGCAATCAGCCGGCGGTGCTAGCGGGATGCTTGGACATCGACGCTTCGATAAAGGCGGCGCGTTTTGTGCGCTTTTGCGACTGCTTCAACATTCCGCTAGTGACCTTTGTTGACGTCCCCGGCTTTTTACCCGGCACCACGCAGGAGTTCGGTGGTATAATCAAACACGGCGCCAAATTGCTCTACGCTTACTGCGAAGCCACGGTGCCCAAAGTCACCGTGATCACGCGCAAGGCATACGGCGGAGCTTACGACGTGATGTCGTCGAAGCATATCCGCGGCGACTTTAATTTCGCCTATCCTACGGCGGAGATCGCCGTGATGGGTCCGGAGGGCGCGGTCAACATAATTTTTCGCAACGAGATCGAACGCGCGAAGGACCCGCAGGCCGAACGGGCGCGTCTGGTCGAAGAGTACCGCGCAACGTTCGCCAACCCGTTCAAGGCGGCCGAGCTGGGTTATATCGACGAGGTGATAAGGCCGCGCGACACCCGTGCGCGTCTTGTCGCCTCGCTCAAAGCGCTGGAGAACAAGCGCGACAAAAACCCGCCGCGCAAGCACGGCAATATCCCGCTCTGACAGATCGGCGGCGGGTCCTAATGTTATGTCCGAACGGCTGCGGCAGCGACGGCCCGCCGAAGAGCGGCGGAGGCCTTGTTCCGCACGCGATAGCGGCAAAAGATCCGCTGCCTCGGCATAAACGGTGTCCACGAACGAGAGCCAAGAGCGAGCGATGTTCAAGCGGATCCTAATCGCGAATCGGGGCGAGATCGCAGTGCGTGTAATCCGCGCCTGCCGCGAGTTGGGCATCGAGGCTGTCGCCGTGTTCTCGGAAGCCGACCGCGGCGCGCTCCATGTGCGCGAAGCCGACATGGCCGTACCGATTGGGCCGGCACCCGCCGCCGAGAGCTACCTGCGCGCCGAGCGCATCGTCGAAGCGGCCAAGCGCGCGGGCGCCCAGGCGATTCATCCGGGCTACGGCTTTCTCGCCGAGAACGCGAAGTTCGTCCGCGCGGTGACAGGCGCTGGGCTGGTCTTCATCGGACCGAGCGCGAGCGCGATGGAAAAGATGGGGGACAAGGTCGAGGCGCGCAAGCTGATGCAGGCCGCGGGCGTACCGGTGACCCCAGGCTCGCCGGGAACGCTGGAGACCGCGCAGCAGGTGCGCGAGTATGCGCGCCAGCTCGGTCTGCCGGTGCTGCTTAAGGCCGCCGCCGGCGGCGGCGGGAAAGGCATGCGCCTTATCGAGCGCGAAGACGAGATCGCCGAGGCGGTGCGTCGGGTGGCGAGCGAGGCCACGGCGTCGTTCGGCGACGGCCGCTTTTATCTGGAGAAATTCGTGCGCCGCCCGCGCCATATCGAGGTCCAGATTTTCGCCGACGCCGCGGGCCGCACGGTCCACCTGGGCGAGCGCGAGTGCTCGATTCAGCGCCGCCATCAGAAGCTGGCCGAGGAGTCGCCCTCGCCGCTCGTCACGCCGCAGATGCGCGAACGAATGGGCGAGATCGCGGTGCGCGCTGCGCGGGCGGTAAGTTACGTGGGCGCGGGAACGATCGAGTTTCTCGCCGATGCCGACCGCAACTTTTACTTCATGGAGATGAACACCCGAATCCAGGTCGAGCATCCGGTGACCGAGATGGTGACCGGGTTCGATCTGGTCAAGACGCAGATCGAAGTTGCGGCCGGCCGGCCGCTGCCGTTTGCCCAGGAAGAGATCGCGCAGCGGGGCTGGGCGATCGAGTGCCGGCTGTACGCCGAGGACCCGCTGCAGGGCTTCGTCGCCGCCCCGGGACGCATCGCCTGGATGCGCGCGCCCGAGGGTCCTGGCGTGCGTCACGATTGCGGGGTTTACGCCGGCGGCGAGGTCTCCAACTATTACGACCCGCTGCTGTCCAAGCTGATCGCCTGGGGAAAAGACCGGCAAGAGGCGATCGCTCGCATGCGCCGGGCGCTCGATGAGTTCATCATCACCGGAACGCTGACCACCAACCTGAGCTTCCATCGCTGGCTAATGGACCATCAGCGCTTTGTCGCCGGCGACTTCGACACCCACTTCGTGGCGCAGGAGTACCATCCGCAGGACGGACCGCAAGCGCGCGACGATCCGGCGCGCTTGGCGGCACTGCTGGCTGCAGCCTGGAGCGCGCAGCATACGGGCGCCGGCGCGGCCGCGCCGGCGGATGCGAGGGCAAGCCGCAGGCCTTCGGCCTGGAAGACGGCGGGCCGTCTCGAGGCTCTGCGGTCATAGCGGGGCACCAGGCGCGTGCGCTGCTTCGTTAGCCTAGACGACGCCGAACACGAGCTCTCGGTCGAGCCGTCGGAGAACGGCGGGCTTCGCCTGACGTTTGACGGCTGCTGCTTCGAGGCTTCGGTGCTTAACGTTGCTCCAGGCGAGTACTCCGTGCTGGTCGGCGACCGCTCGTTCGACTTCGTTATCGGCCGCACTGGCGGCGAGTTAACCGTGTTTTCGCGCCAGGGGCCGAGCCGGGTCGCGTTCTTTACCGGCCGGCGAGCGCCGAGCGCCGCGCCTGTAGGCCAGGCGGCCGGCCGGGCCGAAGTCAAGGCGATGATGCCCGGGCGAGTGTTGGAGGTAACCGTGAAGGTCGGGGACCAAGTCGGACGCGGCCAAGGAATCGCGGTGATCGAGGCGATGAAGATGGAGAACGAGGTCAAATCGCCCAAAGCTGGTACAATCGCGCAAGTGCGGGTCGCAGCCGGCCAGACGGTTGAAAAGGGCGATATTCTGGCGGTTGTCGAGTAAAATTACTAGGGCGTGTTGGCGATGCGCGACAGTCAAACAATGGAAAGGCTTGCCGGCGGTCTCGGGCGCGACCCAGAGCGCGGAGCAGCCGGGCCGACGGCGCGCGACGGCGAACGGCGCGCGGCTTGCGCCACTACCTCGGGCATCGAGATAAAACGGGCTTACGAGCCGAGCGACCTCCCAGGCTTCGCTTACGAAAGCGAACTCGGCCCTCCGGGCCAGTACCCCTTCACGCGCGGGGTCTATCCAACGATGTACCGCGGCCAGCTTTGGACGATGCGCCAGTACGCCGGTTTCGGCACCGCCGAGGAGTCCAACCGCCGCTACCGCTACCTGTTCGAGCAGGGTCAGACCGGGCTCTCGATCGCCTTTGATCTCCCGACCCAGATGGGCCGCGACGCGGACCATCCGCTGGCTCGCGGCGAGGTGGGCCGAGTCGGGGTCGCGATAAGCTCGCTCGCCGATATGGAAGTGCTGCTGAACGGGCTTGCCCTGGAGCGCATCTCCACCTCCATGACGATTAACGCCACCGCCGGCATTTTGCTCGCATTCTACCTGGTGGTGGCCGAACGGCAAGGCGTGCCGTGGAATAAGCTCCACGGCACGATACAGAACGACATCCTCAAGGAATATGTCGCCCGCGGCACCTATATCTATCCGCCGCGGCCTTCGATGCGCCTTATCACCGACATCATCGAGTTTACCAGCCGCGAGGTTCCCAACTGGAACCCGATCTCGATTTCCGGCTACCACATGCGCGAGGCGGGGGCGACCGCAGCCCAAGAGGTCGCGTTTACCCTGGCCGACGGAATCGCCTACGTCGAGGCGGCGCTGAAGGCCGGACTTGACGTCGATCGCTTCGCCGGTCGGCTTTCGTTCTTTTTCAACGTGGACAACAACTTCTTCGAAGAGGTAGCAAAGTTTCGCGCCGCGCGCAGGATGTGGGCGAGCATCATGAAGCAGCGCTTTCACGCGCGCGACGAGCGTTCGATGGCGCTGCGTTTTCACGCCCAAACTTCAGGCGCCACGCTGGTTGCCCAGCAGATCGACAACAACGTTGTGCGCGTGGCGCTGCAAGCGCTGGCGGCGGTGCTCGGCGGCACGCAATCGCTGCACACCAACGCCAAAGACGAAGCGCTCGCCCTGCCCACCGCCGAGAGCGCGCTGCTCGCGCTGCGAACTCAGCAGGTGATCGCTTACGAATCAGGCGCGGCCGACACGGCCGACCCGCTCGCGGGCTCCTATTTTGTCGAAACCCTGACCCGCGAACTCGAGCGGCGCGCCGCCGATTATATCGCGAGAATCGACGACCTCGGCGGCGCGGTGGCGGCGATCGAGTGCGGCTATATCCAGCGCGAAATACATGAGGCCGCCTACCGCTATCAGCGGGAGATCGAAAGCCAACAGCGAATTGTCGTGGGCGTCAATAAATTCGGCGGCAGCGAGGGGCAGCACGCGGATATCTTGCGCGTTAATCCCGAGCTCGAGGAAAAGCAGAAACATGGCCTTGCCCAAGTGCGCGGACGGCGAGACACCGCGGCAGCGCAAGCGGCGCTGGCCAGCGTCGAGCAAAGCGCACGCGATGGGACAAATTTGATGCCGGCGATTCTGGAGGCGGCGCGCGCGCTCGCGACTTTAGGCGAAATCTCGGATGCGATGAGGCGCGTATTCGGCGAACACAAACCCGCCGGCGAGTTATAGTCGTTCGCCGTCCGGCGCCGAGACTAGCAGTAGTCTCATAAATGACCGCCGGGCATGGATATCATGCTGAGCGCCATCTTTTGGCATTCTGAGAGTTTGTGAATTTTTGAGTAGTAGGGCGGGCCGCGGTGCCCGCCCGGTCGGCGGGTGGGCCATTGGCCGCGCGGGCGTGGCGCCCGCGCATCATGGCGGGCACCGCGGCCCGCCCCACTTAAATGAGTCACAAGCCCTGAGCGTAGCGAAGGGTCTCAATGCAGCAAAAGCTCCACCAACACCGGGATTCTTCGCTGCGCTCGGAATGACACGCGAAGGGTTCAGCACAACGAACAAAGCGAAAGCGTTCATGAGATAGGCTCAGCTTCTCGCGCATTAATTTTCGGTCATTTCCTCGCACGCCGTGTTGCTTTGCAAGGCGCTGAGACTTATCGTGACTGCCACACAGTGGCCGGAAAGTTGACCGTGCCATCCAATATCGCGTAGAGGCGGGCGCACTGATGGGTCCAAGGCCAACGGGCTGTTTTTTAACCAAAGGAGTCGGAAAACACCGCGAAAAGCTGAATTCGTTCGAACTAGCTCTGCGCGACGCGCGAATCGCCGAATTTAATCTCGTGAGGGTCAGCTCGATCTTTCCCCCCTTCTGTAAGCTGATAAGCGCCCAAGAAGGTCTTAAGTACTTGAGTCCCGGCCAGGTCGTCTTCACCGTGACCAGCGATAATTCGACCAACGAGCCCCATCGTCTGATCGCGGCATCCGTGGGTCTGGCGATCCCGGCCAACAATAGCCAGTACGGCTATCTCTCCGAGCATCACAGCTTCGGCGAGACCGACCAGAAGGCCGGCGACTATGCGGAGGACCTCGCAGCGATGATGTTGGCGACGATTCTCGGCGTTGACTTCGATCCGAACGTTGGCTACGACGCGCGCAAGGACATCTGGCGGCTTTCCGATAAGATTGTCTCGACGCGCAACATCACGCAGTCGGCGATAGGCGACCGCGACGGTCTGTGGACCTCGGTGGTCGCAGCGGCGGTCTTCGTCGAATTGCCCGGTGGGCGATAGCTGTCTTAAGCGCCGCCAATCCTTGCCGGCAAGCCGCTTGCGCCGCGCAACTGGTTTCGCACAAAACTCAGGAGTGCGCCGGCTCAACCGGCCTGCGGGGTAACGGCGCGCTTATCGAGCGCGTTGCCGGGGCTTGGTCAGGCGCCTGTTCCCTCGGCCATTGCGCCGGCAGAGCGCCGGATCGCGCGCTGCGGCAGCGTTACGGCTTGTGGCAGTGCGAACGCGGCGAGAATCATGTTCCAGGCCGGCGCGCTTGGCCCCATTTTGACGCCGATGGGCGTGAATCGCCGAAAGAAAACCCCGCATCAAGGACGGTAATGACGGTGAAGATCGAGATTTCCTACTGCACCAGTTGAGGGTATAAGCCGCGCGCAGCCAGTCTGGCCGCATCAATCCGCTCGCGCCTGGGTGCTCAGGCCAAGATCACGCCGGGCAAGACCGGTCAGTTCGACGTTATTGTCGACGGCAAGATCGTCTTCTCCAAGCATGAGACGGGCCGCTTTCCGAACGACGGCGAGGTCGAGCAGCGGATCGCGACGCTCAAGGGCAAGGCTGAACCCGCTCGACAGGGGCCTTAAGCAAATAATTCGCGCGCGTGAATGGTCAGTGAATCCGCTCTCATTGCCGGGGTTCTTTGAAGCTTCCGCAGCGCCGCGTCCCGCAGCGACCCCGCGCCGTTGCCGTAACGCCCCCGGCCGCTAGACGCCACCTCTGGCGAATACGCGCGGCGCGGCAGTGCCGGGCGCGCGCCGGCTACCGGCGCCGGAAAGCTGCGCGGCGCTCTCGTTGACCGCCTCGCGCAGGGTCGCCTTGCTTATCGGTTTGGTAAGATGGCCGTCGCAGCCGGCGGCCAGGCTTTTTTCCATCTCGTTGCGCAAGGCGTAGGCGGTAAGCGCCAGGATCCTACACGGGCGCCGATTGTGGTCGCGTTCCCATTTCCTGATCATCCGCGTGGCCGTGTAGCCATCCATCACCGGCATCTGCATGTCCATCAAAACCAGATCGTAGTCCGCGGCCATAAATCTCTTGAGCGCGGCGTCGCCGTCCTCGGCGACATCCACCTGATGCGGCAGGTCTTTGAGAAACGTCTCGATCACGAGACGGTTGTCGCTGGAGTCCTCGGCGACCAGGATGCGCAGGGGGTCGGCGCCGTTCCACGACGACGGCGCGGGCTTGCACGCGGGCGTGGCGGCCGGCTCGGTCCCGGCCAGAGCGGCGCGCACGGCTTGGCTGAGCTCGGTCGGCGAGATGGGCTTCACCAGGCACACGTCGAGCCCTAGCTCGCGCGCTTCGGGTAGCTCGGCTGCCAGGTTGTGTGACGCAAGCATCAGTGCGACGCGCTGTCCGGCGCCCAAGTGCCGCTTGATTTGCCGCGCCAGATCGAAGGCGGCCCTTCCCATCTGCTGCGCGTCGAGCAGAGCAAACAAATACGGCTGTCCCTGCCGCACCCCATTGCTCAGTTCCGCCAAGGCTTGCGCCGAGTCTTGGACCGTATGGACTTTGACGCCAAGCGCGGAGAGCGTTTCGCTCACGGCCAAGGCGCAGCTTGAACTGCTGCCTGCGAGCAGCACGTTCGCTGCCCCGCTCAACGCCGGCTCGACGCTGGGCCCGGCCGGCGCGGACGCAGGCTGAAGCTCGAAATTCGCGGTGAAGTAGAAGACGCTGCCTTTCCCCAGCTCGCTGCGCACCCAGATATGCCCCCCCATGGCCTTCACCAGATGTCTGCTTATGGCGAGTTCCAACCCGCTTCCGCCGTATTTGCGGGTGGTGGACGAGTCGGCCTGGGTGAAGGTTCGGAAAATGTCGTCGAGCTTGTCCTGCGGGATGCCGATTCCGGTGTCGCTCACCGCAAAGCGCAGCATCCCGGCCGCGCCCGACAGCGGGTCGCGCGCGACGCTCAGTACCACTTCGCCGTGTTCGGTGAATTTGATCGCGTTGCCGATCAAATTAGTCAACACCTGGCGCAGCCGCGACGGATCGCCGCGCAGACGGACCGGCGTCCCGGCTACCACGTGCGCGACCAGCTCGAGGTTCTTCTCGTGCGCGCGCAGCGCCAGCGCGCGCATCACCGTCTCCGCGGCTTCTTCGAGGTCGAAGTTAATCTGCTCGAGCGACAGGCTGCGGCTCTCTATCTTGGCCAGGTCGAGCACGTCGTTGATGAGGTCGAGAAGCGCGCCGCCGTTGGCGCGCAGCACGCTCAGATGACGGCGCTGTTCGGCCGAAAGCGGCGATTCGGCCAAGAGTTCGGTGGTGCCCAAAATCGCGTTGAGCGGCGTGCGAATCTCATGCGACATGCTGGAGAGAAACTCCGACTTGGCCTTGGAGGCGGCCAACGCCCGCTCCCGAGTCTCGATTAACTCGTGCTCGGCCCGCTTTAGCTGGGAGATGTCGCGCGAAACCAAGATAACACGCCGCTCCCCGCCGGCCTCTACCACGGTGGCGTTGAGCAGATGCTGGGCAACGCCGTCGTCTTTGGTCCTGAACGCGGCCTCGAAATTACGCACGCGGCCCTCGGCGTGCAGTTTCTCCACAAATGGCGCGCGCTCCTGGGGGTCAAGCCATAGCTGGAGCTCTCCGGCGGTCTTGCCCAGCGCTTGTTCTCGCGTCAAGCCGGTTTCGCGCAAAAACTCGTCGTTGACCTCGATAAACTTTCCGTCCTCGAAATTCGTGATGACAATCGCGTCGAGGCTCGAGTCGAACACCTGTTTGAACTTGGCCTCGCTCGACCGCAGTTCGGCCTCCACGCGCTTAATGTGAGTGATGTCATGAAGGATGGCGATGACGCACGGCTCGCCCTCCCATTGCGCCTTGACCGCCGAGCAGAGCACCGGCGCCCGGCGTGCGCTCTTCGAGCAGAGCAAGAACTGTCTGTTATGCGAAAAGCCCTTGGTCTCAAGATCGGCGTAAAAGGCTTCGCGCTGCTCCAAATCGGCCCACAAGTTCAACTGGAGCGGGGTCCAGCCGCGAGTTTGCTCGCGCGCAAAGCCGCTGAGCGCGGCGAAGGCCGGGTTGGCGTCGAGGATGCGCTGGTCGCACAGCCGTACGATTAGGATCGCGTCCAGGCTGGTTTCAAAGATCTCCCTGAACCGGGCCTCGCTTTCCGCAAGTCTGCGCTCCGCCTGCCTGCGCTCCGTGATGTCGCGCGCGAACACCAAAAGCATCTTGTTCCAGAGCACGTCGCGCGTGGTCTGCAGGGCCGACTCGAGCTCCCGCCAAGAGCCGTTTTTGTGGCGGAAGCGAAACTCCGTGAAGGCCGCGTCGCCCGGCGTTCGCAAGGCGTGGATAAAGGCCTGGCGCGCCCGCTCGAGGTCGTCCGGATGGATCAGGTCGTGCACTTTGACGCCGATTAACTCTTCCGGCGCGTAACCGAGCGTGCTTACTGCCCAGGGGCTTAAGCTGCAGATCACGCCTTGCTCGTTCAGCGTCGAAACCAGTCCTTCCAGGCTGTGGCTTAGGAGCCAAAGGTCGGCTTTGGGACTTGCGCCACCCCACCCGCTCTTGCCCAGCCCTTTAAGCTTGCCGAATGCCCCCCACCAGTAGCGCCACGCGTATACCGTGTTGAGCTGGCTCAACCCGGCGGCGCCGAGCAGCGCTATCCAGAGATAAGCCCGCTGCTCGAACGGGCGATGAACGATACTGTCCGCCACCGACAGGCACAGGATGGCCGCTACATTCACCGCGGCTTGCCAGCGCCCGCTCCACGGGAAAAGGACGCTCCCGCCCATCACGCACATCAATAGCGTCAGGTCAAACCCGGCGAACTCGTCGAGACTTATCTGACCCACGGTCGCAACGGCCATCAGCGCCAGCAGCAGCCCCAGCGCCAGCCCTTGCCAACGGCGCTCGAAGGCGGCCAAGCGCACCATCAGCAGCGCCGCCAAGGCCACGGCGCCGCCGAGCGCATGCACCGCCAGCAGCGAGCCGGCCAACGCCAGCCGGGCATGAGAGTCGACCAACGCAAGGACCGCCTCAAACACGATGCCCATCGCACCGGCGATGATGAAGCTGCGCCGCGCCTGATCACGGATACGCCGCTCCAGCAAGATGCGCGACTTCTTGGCCGCTTGCTCAAATGACGAGGGGGGCGAAAAGTGCGAAGAACGAACCTCAGCGGACTGATTGTTAGCGGCCTTTTTCGCAGGCGCAGACTGCGCCGCCATCGCTCGACCTCGCGTCTCTCCTAATTGACGCCGACGGCTAGACCGCTTGTAGACATCGCTCAGGGGCGGCTTAACCCGCCAATCAGCCTCGATAGCCCTGGGAAACTTCGGCAGTCCAGAGAGTCGAAAGCTTAGCCGTTAAAGCCTACACCCCCTAAAGTTCGTGCGGCAATAGCCGGATACGACGTTTAAGTAACAACTTTGTCTAATACGGAGGGAAGCTAGCTGATTAGAGCTTAGAGTAAGCAAGGGCAGAATTACGTATATTAAGACCACCGGCGCCTAAGATTTCACTTCGGCTGCGCCGGCGCCTTCTTATCCGCGAAAAAGAGTACCCCGAGGAATGCGGCCGCTTCCTCGGGCGTCTTGGTGAGCGTGAAACAGTCGCAGTCGCTCTCCGTCACCGTGAGCTGCTCAAGCCATCGCTCGAGCACTGCCCCCCAGCACTGCCCGACCAGTACCAGCGGACGCGCAGGCAGCAACGCAAGCTTAAGCATCTGCCAAGCGAAGACCACCTCGCACAGCGTACCCATCCCGCCACGCAGCGCGACGTATGCGTCGCCGCTTTCAATCAACTGTCGCAGGCGCGTGTAGATATCCTTCGAGCGGATTTCCTGAGCCGTAAACGGGTTCGCCTCGTCCTTAAAGCTGGCGACGGTGACGCCGAGTACGTGCGCACCGCCCGTCCGAGCTCCGCGGCTTACCGCCTCCATCACGCCGCGATAGCCGCCGGTCGCAACGTCGAACCCGGCTTCGCCGAGTAGACGACCGAGCGTGTAGCCCTCTTGGTAGAGTGCGTCGTCCGGTTTGGCCCGCGAGCTGCCGAAAACCGTGATCAGCGGGCGCCGGACGCCGAGCCGCCCCTTGTCTGTGCCCGATCGATCGCGCGATACCCTGACGCCTGCGTCTTGCGAGCGATCGCCGCGCTTTGGCGCACGGCGATCGGGGCCTTGATTTGCCGCACGCGGGCCGCCATCGCGAAGGAAAACGGCGCGATACGGCGCCGCGCGGCCAGCCAGCTTATCTTGAGCAATCATATGCCGTGTTATTATTTGCTCCTAAATTATTGTTATTAGCAGCTAGCCTACCCGCCAGCCGCCATCAAGTCAGAGCCGGGAGGCCAGGCCAAAACGAGCCTAGCCCGATTGGCGTGCGAAGTCAGCGTTGCGCGCCGCGTCGCGCGGTTCTGTGTATCGCGCTCGGCGGCCCGCGTTTTTAAGCCTCGCGCGATGGGACCGGGACTCATATTACTTTAACTTATAATCACCAACATTTGCTTGACCCATCATTGGCATCCGGGTATGGCTGATATCCACTTTAACCTAGTTCATAGCGTACACACGGGATCTCGGCATCCCGCAAAAGATGCTGAGCCGGATGGTTGGCGCGAGCGGCGACGGCCTGCATGACCGCCTGCTCGACTATACAAAGCCGGTTTCGGGCGCGACTTTCTTCGCGCCGTCGATCGATATGCTGAGCAGTCTGACAGCTTAAGGATGACGCCCGCGCCGGAGCGTGAGGGTGGAAGGCTTGGCTGTTAACACACGGAGGTAGCTACTTATGAGTTCTCTGGAAAAGGGCATCGAGCCGGCAACCCGAAAGTTTCTCGATTCGATCAACGCGCAGACCGGACCGGCAATTTATGAAATTCCGGTCGCCCAGGGACGCGCGGCCTTCACCAGCCTGCAGGCGGTGCCGGTAAAGAAGCTCCCCGTCGATATCGAGGATCGGACGATTCCAGGCGGACCAACGGGCGAGGTCGGGATCCGAATCCTACGGCCCAAAGGCGCAAAGGAAACCCTGCCGGCCGTGGTGTATACCCACGGCGCCGGTTGGGTGTTCGGCGACAAGGACATTTACGACCGGCTCATGCGCGAACTCGCGAATGGAGCGAACGCGGCCGTGGTGTTCGTTGATTTCACGCGCTCGCCGGAGGCCAGATATCCGGTGGCAATTGAGCAGTCATACGCGGCCGTCAAGTACGTTGCGGAGCACGCCACGGCGCTCAAGCTCGACGCTTCGCGGCTTGCGGTCGCGGGCGACAGCGTGGGCGGCAACATGACCACGGCCGTTACCATGATGGCCAAGGAACGGGGCGGTCCGAAAATCGGCTTCCAAGTGCTCTTCTATCCGGTGACCGACGCCAATTTCGACACCCCGTCCTATCGCCAGTTTCCGACCGGCCATTTCCTGACCCTCGGGGCGATGAAATGGTTCTGGGACCAATATCTGCCGGACCACGCGAAACGCAAAGCGCCGACCGCATCGCCCCTGCAAGCATCCCTGGAACAGCTCAGAGGCTTGCCGCCGGCGCTGGTAATCAACGGCGAGTTCGACGTGCTGCGCGATGAAGGCGAGGCATACGCCCATAAGCTCATCGAGGCGGGCGTCAAGGTGACCGCGGTGCGCTTCCACGGTACCATCCATGACTTCGTCCTGCTCAACGCGATTGCCGAAACGCCCGCAACACGCGGCGCTATCGCGCTCGCCTGCGACACCCTGCGGACGTTTTTCAGCAAATGAGCGCCGCCGGAAGCTCTAGCACCCGGCCCGCGCGCAGCGGCACGCCGCTTTGGTTCGGCTATGTCTCGCGGCTCTAGTCTCCTGCGTCTGAAGGTCGGTTAATCTTGTGGCAAGATTCTTTCATCCCGTCATTCTGAACCCTTCGGCTTCGCCCAGAGCCTGTGAATTTTTGGCAAGCTGCCGCAGGTCGCCGTAGGCTGCACCCTCACCCCAACCCTCTCGCGCAAAACGATGCGGGCGAGGGAGCACAAAGGGCGCCCATCCTATCACCTCTCCCGCGCTCGCGGCGCAAGTCCGCGCGCGCAAGCCAGGAGAGCTCGGAGCGCGAATTACGAAGCGTAATTCGCGCTCCGGGTGAGGGGGTGCAGCGCTAAAGGCGTTAGG
>JAKBMB010000013.1 GCA_021831785.1 Deltaproteobacteria bacterium
CTCGCCCGCGCCGGCCGCCGGCACGCCCGCGCTCTCCAGCATAAGCGCGGTCTGCTGCGCTCCTTCATCCGCCACAGCCCTCTTCCCTTGCGCTTATGCTAGGACATTACTTTTACAGGTATCAATAATATAAGCGCAGCGCTCCATGCGAAGCCGAATAGCACGAACGAGGAACAGGCCAAATTATTTAGCCAAAAAGATACTCGAGCTTATTTGCTAAGAACCCTCACGGCTCACAATTCCCGCTCGGCGACCTTCCGCCGCCAACCTCGTTTGCGTAGAGGCTCTTTTCGCCCGTTGCACGTCCTGGCTGCATATAAAACTTTATCTTCGTCTATACTTGCGAGTGTCAATGAGGTAGTCGAGAAAGCTTGAGCAGAAAGTATATTATGCGGTTGACGTTGCGCCCGCGATCGAGTAAAGCTTCAGCATAGATGCGGAAAAACAAGAAACAGGCTGGGCAGCGCTTGGTTCGAGGCTCTAAGCGGCCCAAGCGCAACGGCAAGGCCCGCGCCACAAACACGGTGCGCTGGGCGGTCGATGCGGTCGGCGGCCCGCTGCGGGCGGCCGTGGTGATGCGAGTCTCACTTCGCACCACCTACGAGTGGATCCGAAAGGGCGAAATACGGTTGCTGAAACCCGCCTTGCGCCTCGCGCGGTCGAGCGGAGCCCCGGTTCAAGAACTTGCCGGGCGCGACGACGACGCCCGACCCGCCGACGAGCACCTGTAGCAACCCTCGCCAAGTCGCCACCGCACGAGAGCCGACCCGCTGAAGCGCTAGGGTAGGGCGCTACGCCGGCCACTCGCTGCTAGGGTCCGTCGCCGTTACCGTCGCCTCCAATTTAAGGGCCACGGCTTTACGTCACCGCCCCGCGGCAAAGACCGCGCGTCAGGCGCGCACCCGCGACATCACGCAGCGCGCCCTTGCCTGTCCTTATCCCTTCGCGCCCCTAAACGACGCTTGTACCGATATTTCTTGCTCACGCGGGCACACCCAGGTTCGCATCCAGCCACGCTAACTCACGTTTCCTAGCACCCAGGGACAAATGCGGTTGCCCACACCCGACTTCATCCGGCGCGCACTCTTTCGCACCGCCTGGGAGGTGCCCGAAGTCGCATAATAAACATTATGTTACATTATTCACTTCGTCGCCAAAAAGAACGCCCTCATCATTTTCCGGCCGCCGCGTGCGGCCCGCCGCTTAAACGCTCGGTAGGGAGTTACACGTAGAGTTGTGGCCCGGTATAAAAATCCTCTTTCCGGCGCGAGGCGGTTCGCAGAAGTCGCCGTTGGTGGTGCCGTTGTGGGCAAAGGACCCGCGTTCGGGCTCGTGAAGATGGGGCTGGCGGGGCGATGCAGCCGTTCGCGTGCTTATTGGGGCGGTACACAGACCGGGATGGCGGCCGCAGGGTGAATCGACCGTGAGGCGGGCGAGTTTACGGCGGTCGATTGAAGCGGCATGATGAGTGAGAAGCCTCACCGGAGCCGCCCGCGAGGATCAAAAGCAGCGCGGGAAGGTGAAGTAGCGGTTTAAATTGGGTGATTGACGATGCCCGCATGAAGGATTCCGGTCCAGCGTAGAGATAAGGCGAGGCAGCGGACGTTTCCATAGCGAGACGAAGGTTGGGGGTTAATCAGGTGGATTTTGCCTTTAACGACGAACAGAGGCTTTTTGCCGAGACCTTGCGGCAGTACGCGCGCAGCAAGCTTAAGCCTGAGTACCAAACGTGGGATAGCGGGACGCCCTACCCTCGCGAAAAGCTGCGCGAGCTTGCGAGCATGGGCATCACCGGCCTTCGCGTTCCGGAGGCATACGGGGGAGCTCAGGCTTCTTACGTGACCGCCGGGATAGCGGCCGAGGAGTTGGCGCGGGGCGACTACAATACGACGTTGTTTTTGCAGTTGGGGGCAATGTGCGCTGATATTGTCGCCAGGCACGGGAGCGAAGCGATTCGCCAGGAGTGGCTGCCCAAGCTCGCCGGGGGCGAGCGGTTGCTGGCGCTGGGTCTGACGGAGCCGGGAGCCGGCTCGGACGCGGCGGCGATCAAAACCAGCGCCAGACGCGAAGGCGACTATTACGTAATTCAGGGCGAGAAGGCCTCGATAACGTTTGCCGGATCGGCCGACGGCTGCATCCTATTCGCTCGCACGAGCGGAGCCGAGCGCGGTTCGCGGGGGATAAGCGCCCTTTTGGTGCCGCTTGATGTTCCCGAGGTTTCGCGCCAGGTCTATCGCAGCGCGGGCGAGAAGCTCACGCGCCGCGGCTCGCTCATCTTTGACGGCGCTCGGGTGCCCGCCGATCATCTGCTGGGGGCCGAGGGGACCGGGCTCGCGCAAGCGCTGGGCGGTTTCGACTACAATCGGGCGCTAATCGCGCTGGCCTGCCTAGGCGCCGCGCAAGAGTCGCTCGACGAGACGGTCGAGTATGCCAAGCAGCGCAGCACGTTCGGCAAGCCGCTGGCCGAACGCGAGGGCGTCTCTTTCCAGATCGCCGAACATCTGACCTTGGTCGCCGGCGCGCGATTGCTCGCCTATCAGTGCCTAGCGCTGTGCGACCGCGGCGAGCGCCATAGCAAGGAGGGCGCAATGGCGAAATGGCTGGGGCCCAAGGTTGCGGTTGACGCGATTCACGCCTGCATTATCTTGCACGGCTGGATGGGGTACAGCGACGAACTGCCCTACGTTCAGCGATTGCGCGACGTCATCGGCCTTGAGATCGGCGACGGCACGCCGGAGATCATGAAGGGGATCATCGCCCGCGAGACCTTCGGCCGCAGCTACATGATATACAAGTAGACCCTAGGCCCAGGTCGGTTGGCCAGGGATTGGAGGAGGAAGGGGCCCGGTGGCCCCACCGGTCTTCAAAACCGGCTTGGCGGGCTTCACGTTCGCCGGAAGGTTCGACTCCTTCCCCCCTCCGCCGGCGCTAAGTCCTTGAAAATAAAGGCTTTCTGAAACAGCGAATGATTTACGCCTGCCAACGATTTTGCCGTAAAGACCGTTGGCGAGGCCGTTTTGCTAACCATTTGCTAACCAAATCTCAGAGTGCGGTCTTAGAGGCCAGCCTTTCCAAGGTCAAATCGAAGGCTTTGGCGGCCTGTTCCTGCAAGCCCGGAATGACGTGAGAATAGGTATCCAGCGTGATTCCGACCGTGGCGTGGCCGAGCCGCTCCGAGACGACCTTGGGATGGATACCGAGCCGCAGCATCGAAGTAGCGTGGAAATGGCGAAGGGCGTGAAGGTGAGTATCGGCCCGGGCGCGCTTGGCCAGCTCGACGAAACGTAAAGTGAAGGTCGAAGGCCGGGTTGGCTGCCCGTCGGGTTCGCAGAAGATGAGGCCGTGATCTTGGTAGGCCGGTCCGGCGGCGAGGCGCTCCTTGGCCTGGTCGACGCGATGACGGCGAAGAACGGTGATGAGATGGGCGGGCAGCGCGATGGTGCGCCGGCCTTTGGCGATTTTGGGCGTTTTGAAGCTGAGGCCGGCCCTGGTTTCTTCCAGCGACTGGCTGATGGCGAGCTGGCCGCTATCGAGGTCGAGATCAGACCACCTGAGGGCGAGCAATTCCCCGCGCCTGAGTCCGGTCCCAATCGCGGCCAACAGCGGCAGATAGAGGCGTGTCCCTTCCGCGGCCTGAAGCAGCGCCGTTACGTCCGCATCGCTCGGCACGGCTATCTCGCGCGCCGGCGGGCGAGGCGGCTGCACGGCGTTGGCTGGATTAATGCTAAGCAGGCGCCAGCGCACGGCCTGGTTGAGGGCTTCACGCAGCACGCGATGGTGATGCAGGATGGTGCGTGGCGCGAGGCTGCCCCTGCCGTCGCGGCGCTGAGCGGCGGCGTAGCACGCCTGAATCTGCAAGGGTTGAAGCTTTGACAAGACCGTGTCGCCCAAGGCTGGGACTAAATGCTTGAGCATGATTTCTTGGTAGCGCTCGAAGGTCTTGGGCGAGACCCGGGTTTGCATGAAGGCGAGCCAGCGCTCGGCATAGTCGCGGAAGGATAGCCGCGCCGGTTCGACGAAGGCGCCGCTGTTCAGCTCGTTGAGCAACCGCGCCAGCTCCCGTTCCGCATCGCGGCGGTTGCCCCGGACTGTGATCCATTTTTGGCGCCGCCTGCCGCCGGCGTCTCGCCCGAAGTCCAGAATCAGCGTCCAGGAATCTCTGGAGCGTTTCTTTAAGCTTCCTTTCACGCTACTCCCCCCTCAGCCAGCCCTTCACGGTCTTGGCGTCTTTGGCGCTGACGCGCCGGGCAATCTCGGCAAGCGGCACGTGCTGAGCGTGTAGCCGGCGCGCCTGGCCGATGCGGGCGAGGTAGAGCCGCATCCTACATGCGTTTGAACACGTGAAGCGAGACGGGCGGTTGCCCGCCGATTCGCGGTCAATCAGCATCCACTTACGGCACGTCCGGCACTGGCGATAGCTCCTGGCGCAGTCGATTAGTCGGGCGAGCTGGAGCCAAACACAACCCTCAAGCGACGTGGAGACCACGCGCAGCGCAAGATGAGTCCGCTCGGTGTTCCAAAGTAGGCGCGCTGAAACGGCGTGTAGGCCGTGGTTGATAGATTCTTGCAGAAGGTATCGCGCCGGACCCGCAAGATCGCCCCGGCCGAAGCGGCTAAGGCGGTCGGCGTTGATGTCGGTAGTGGCGATGGGAAGCGGAATCTGACCGGGTTCGATGAAGTAGACGCCAGCATCGTCCCAGCGGATGAGGCGCTGAAGGCCGCCTGAATCGCCGGCGGCGTGGCCGCGCAAGGCGCCGTAGAGCGAGACGGCGGCGCGCAACTGCCCGATCACGAACTGCCAGGTATCGAAGCTATCCGCGGCTCCTAGCGGCCCGTAGGCGTTGGCGAACGCGAGCACACCGGCGGGCGTTGGCTCGACTTCGGTGAGCCGCAAAAAAAGATCATCGGGCAGCAAGTAGCTCTCAAGCTCGTCATTGAGCGGGATCAAGGTCAACGACTCGATCCGGTCCGTCCCCAAATCCAAATCGTCCGCCGCGCGCAAATCCGCGCGCCGCCAAACGTAACCCGCCGTGCAGCGTTGAAGCCGAAACAGCTCTAAGCCATCATCCGTTTTTGTGCCCATGACATAAATTTACACCACAACACGATTGACAGTCAATCACTGTGCGATACACTGGCGGCATGAACGCAAAAAAACCCGACTCGGAGAGAGTCACAATGACTATCACTGAGGCCGCGCGCATGCTCGGTCTTGGGAGAGGCGGCGCCTATCTCGCTGTTTCGCGGGGCGATCTGCCTGCGATCAGAATCGGCCGCCGGCTCTTGGTCCCCCGCGCGGCGCTCGAGCGCTTGCTTGATTCAGCCGGACAGCGGTCCGGCGCGTAGTCCCCGTGGATTTCGCGGCGCTGCTCGCGCGCTTGGAGGGCGTGCGGCGCACTGCCGGCGGCGCGATGGCCCGGTGCCCGGCGCATGAAGATCAGCATGCCTCGTTGAGCCTGTCCCCCAACGACGACAGGATTTTAGTCCACTGTCATCGAGGTTGCCCGACCGAGCAGGTAGTCTCCGCGCTCGGTTTGGAGCTCGCTGACCTGTATTTTTCCCCACGTGCCCGCCAAAATGGCACGAATCTCCATACCCGCTTGACCTTGGCTGAGTTTGCTGCGGCGAAAAAACTGCCCGCGGATTTTCTCACGCGACATGGCGTCGTCGAGGGAAAGGGCGGCCTGATTTTCCACTACCGGCTGATGGACGGCCAGCCGGCGCCGCGGCAAAGAATCCGGCTGGCGCTGACGGGCGAGAGACGGTTCTTGTGGAGCGCGGGCGCAGACCGGCCCGTTCCCTACGGCTTGTGGCACTTGCCCGGATGGCGCAAGGACCACGTGACCGATTTGTACCTAGTTGAAGGCGAAAGCGACGCGCTCACCTGCTGGTACTACGGACTCGCCACGTTGGGTGTTCCTGGCGCGGACTGTCCCCGCTTGTTGGCGCCTCCCCACGTTGCCGGGTTTTTGCGCATCTTCATCGTGCGTGAGGCGGATCAGGGCGGCAAGACGTTTGCGACGGGCTGCATTGGCCGGCTGGCCGAGCTCGGGTTCGACGGCGCGGTCCACATTCTCGACATGGCCGGCGGCGGCGGCGCCAAAGACCTGAGCGAGCTGCACGTTCGCGCGACCGACGCCGCCGGCTTTGCGCAAAACTGGGAAACGCTTGTGGGCGCGGCAGAGCGCATAAAACTGCCGGTCGCCGGATTGGAAGTTACACTCGACAGCGAGATTGAACCCGAGACGGTCAAATGGCTATGGCCGGGCCGAATCCCTCTGGGGAAACTGACGCTCATGGTTGGCTCGCCCGGACTGGGGAAATCGTTCTTGTCGCTTGACATCGTTGCGCGCTTATCAAGCGGCAAGACATGGCCGGACGGCGCGGCCAACGAGACGCGCGGACAGGCGATTGTTTTTTCAGCGGAGGATGATCCCGCCGATACGCTCCGGCCGCGGCTCATTGCGCAGGACGCGACCGAGGGCAACACGCTCGTCGCCGGGCTCGTCCGCGAGCTGGACGACAATGGGGAAACGCGGCGGCGCGGTTTTTCCCTGGCCCGCGACCTGCCGCACCTGGAGCGCCTGCTTGACCGGCATCCCGGGGCTAAACTGATCGTCATCGATCCGCTGGTCGCGTACATGCCCAGGACTGATGCCCATCGCGATGCTGAAGTAAGGTCCGACGTGCTCGGACCGCTGGCCGACCTGGCCACGCGGCACGGCGCGGCCGTCATCGGAATTCAACACCTGAACAAGAACAGCAACGCGCAGGGTCTAGATCGCATCGGTGGTTCCGTCGCTTTTCCGGCGGCGGCGAGGGCTGTCTGGGGCATTACCATGGACCCAGATGATCCCAATCGGCGCCTCTTTGTCTCGGCCAAAAACAACCTCGGCCCGCGCGTGCCAGGCCTGGCATTCCGGCTGGCCCCGAGCGAGCAGGGCACTGTTTGTTTGCAATGGATCGCCGGTGAGGTCAACAAAACGTTGACGGACGTGTTCGAAGCTGAGAACGAAGCGCGGCAGGACGGAGGCGGGCGCAAACTCGACCGCGCAAAAGAGCTGTGGCGCGAATTGTTGGCTGACGGCCCGCGCGAACTAAGCGAAATCGAGGATGCAATGCGCAGCAGCGGAATCAGCGCCGCGACGACCAAGCGGGCGCGTTGGGAACTTGGAGTTAAGACGCGGAAAAAGGGATTCGCGGGCGGCTGGGTTGCGTCTCTCTAACATATTCTACAAATGATCCCCTTCGGCCCAAGTCATTCTCGCACAGCCACTTCATCGAAGTGGATCAATGATCTCCTTCGGACGCCCTTTGATCCTCTTCGAAGAGGATCATTTTCCCCCCAAGAGGATCATATGATCCACTTCGATCAACCTCTTCTTAGAGAGAGACTTCATTCGAAGAGGATCATTTATACGGATGTCCCCCGCGCGCGCGAGAGAGAGACCTGCCACCTTCCACGTGATCCCATGAGCGAGACGGCCACATTACCTGGCGTAACTGTGATCTTCGCGACGCCTAGAGCGCTTCGCTGCCGGCGTGGCGCGCGCCTGTTCTGGGTTCCGCGCTCGCAGGTAGCGCCGGCCAGCCGGGTCCGGCAGCGGGGCGACTCCGGCGACCTAGTTGTCCTGGCCTGGTTCGCCTCGAAGGCCGGCCTGACCGAGCCGACGACGGCCCCGGCGCTCGACACGCTCCGCGAGACGGCGCGCGTGTACCGGCGACTGATGCTGGAGTTTCATCCCGACCGCAATCCGGCCGGCGCCGCGACGGCCCGCGCGCTGAACGAATTCATGGCCGCCGTGAAGCGGGATTTCCACGCGCTGGCGCAATGAGGTTTCACGATGCCTAATGACCATCCCAACAGCGGCATTCTTTTCCACAACGACCGCAAACGCCCCGGCGACTTACGCGACCGCGACTATGACGGTTCCGCGCGCCTGGATTGCCCCCATTGCGGCGAGGCCTTCGAGGTTTGGCTGAGCGGCTGGCGCAAAGAAGGCAAGCGCGGCCCGTTCTTGAGCCTTTCTCTTAAGCCCAAGGACGCGAACCGCCAACCCGCGCTCCCAGCGGCCAACGCCGACGCCGATGCCGACATTCCGTTTTGAGGCGTCATGGGACTTGAGCCGCGCTCAAAACGCCTTCGGAAGGCTAGCTTGCTTGAGGACGGCATTGGCAAGGTGGCGTGAGGGAATATGGTTATCAACCGTGAAATTCCTGTTCGAGATAGGGCTGTACCAAATTTCGTGATCGCCCTTGCCTTGACGAACGAGGTAGCAGCCGGCGGCTTTGAGGATTCTTTTCAGTTCGGGAGTAAAGCCGTAGCTGGCCAAGCCGGCGCGCTCTTACGCCGCGGCGCGGATGAGCGTAAAGCGCTCGCGGTCTTTAACGGCATGCACTTCGAACTGTGGCTGCGCCGCGATGATATGTCCGTTCAGTTCGAGCAGTTCCGGGATCATGACGCTGAGTTTTTGCGCGAGTTCGTCGAGAGTAGCGGCGCCAGTGGCCAATCCCGGTACGTCGTCGCTCTCTGCAACCCACATCTTGGCTTCGCCGTCCCAAAAGGCGCGAACAACGTAGGTACTCATGCGCATCGCTCCATCACGTTCAATAGCATACCGCATGCGCCTGTGCCCGCCTACGGCCATGGCGTCTCTGCTTGAGGCCCGCGAAGGCGCAATGAAGTTGACCGACAATACCCCCTCTTAGGCGTTATGGGACTTGAATCAACCATTTACACCTTAGGCCGCCTAGCCGAGTTCGAGCACGTTCTGTTCGCCATAGTCGAGGTCATGCGCGCTGGCGGCCGCGAGCCGCGCGGAAGCCGTGGCCGCGCTGTTCGACTGCATCAACGCGCTGCTAGCTGCGCCGATCGGCGAGGCCTGATGCGCATGTTGTGCATGTTGTCGCATGTTTGGAACATTCAAAATGGAATCTCATCTTCCGCTTCATCTTCGCCTTGGCTAGCTATGACGGTCGCTGAGGTCTGATGAAACCCCCGGTTATCTGCCGCAAATCGCACCAAACCATCCGCGACAGGCAGATATGGCGCATCGTGCGCGGTCTGCAATTGGCAAATCCCCATCTTGACGACCGCAGTTTCCTTGCCGTGCTGCGGTCCTATGCCCGGCTAAGCCTGCTCATCGAGAGAGGCTACACGCATCTAAAAGAGCGCGGGATCGTAAATGCGCGCGGCGAACTGCGCGATAGCGTGGACACTGTGCGGCGCCTGATGCTCACCCAGGCCGCCTTAGCGCGCGAATTGGGCTTAACGCCGGCGGCGCGCGCGGGATTAGGCGGAAGGTCAGTCTTCGAGATTCCCGAACGTATCGCGCACCGGGTAATCGAGGTCCACGCCAGCCGGGCGGCAAATGGCCAGGACAAAGCCACAGAGACCGAGTGAGCATGCGATTGAGCTGGCGCGCAGCGACTTCGCCGCTTTTGCCGCGCTGGTTTACCCGCGCTTCCAGCTTCCCCATCACTTGCGCATCCTGGTTGAGGCGCTTGAGGGCGTGGAGCGCGGCGAGATTAAGCGGCTAATGTTGTTCATGCCGCCACGTCACGGCAAGAGCCTGACCGCGAGCACGCTGTTTCCGGCCTGGTTCCTTGGCCGCGACCCCCGGCGCTACGTCATCAGCGCGAGTTACGGCGCCGAATTGGCGCTCGACTTTGGCCGCAAGGTGCGCAACCTGATTGCCGACCCGCTGCATGGAGCGGTTTTCCCCACGTCCAGGCTAAGCGGCGATTCGACTGCCGCGCATCGCTTCAACCTGACCGCCGGCGGCGCCTACTACGCGCTGGGCGCGGGCGGCCCGATCACCGGACGCGGCGCCGACCTGCTACTTATCGATGACCCGGTAAAAAACCGCGAGGATGCTCATTCGGCGGCTTTCCGGCATTCACTGCAAAGCTGGTACGAGTCCGTCGCGTACACGCGCCTTGAGCCCAACGGCGCGATCGTGCTGATCCAAACGCGCTGGCATCAAGACGACCTGGCCGGCTGGTTGCTGCGCGAGCACGCGGATGAGGGCTGGCGGGTTATCTCCATGCCCGCGGTAGCCGAAACCGATGAGGACCGGCGGCGTGAGGGCGAGGCGCTATGGCCTAGACGGTTCCCCCTACGCGCGCTTGAGAGCATCCGCGCGGCAGTCGGCGGCGCCGAATGGCAGGCTCTCTATCAGCAACGCTCGCAAGCGGCTGAGGGCGCCATCTTCAAACGCCCTTGGTTCAGGACCTGGAAGGATGGCGAGTTGCCGGCGCACTTCAACCAAGTTGTGCTGAGCCTGGATACGGCCTTCAAGGCGGGCGCGGCGAACGACTACAGCGCCGCCGTGGTTATCGGCGAGGCGCCGGCGGGCTGCTACCTGCTCCATGTATGGCGCGAGCGGGTTGAATTCCCGGCGCTTAAGCGCAAGGTCATCGAGCTGGCCCAAACCTGGCGGCCGGGCGCCGTGCTTGTCGAGGACAAGGCGAGCGGGCAAAGTTTAATTCAAGAGCTGCGTTCAACGAATCTTCCCGTGCTCCCCATCCGCGTTGACACGGACAAGGAATCCCGCGCGCACGCAGTATCGCCGTTAGTCGAGGCCGGGCGGCTGTTTCTTCCCCTGCCGCGCACTGGCTAGCCGGCTTCCTCGATGAAATAACCAGCTTCCCCAGCGCGCCGCATGACGACATGGTTGACGCCCTGGTTCAAGCGCTAGGCTGGTTACGCCATCAAGGCGGACCAAACAACTTCCTGGAGTACATGCGCCTAAGCCTTGGTGAGCCGGCGCCCAGCGAGCCCAAAAAGCCGCTGCCGTGGGCGCACGATAGGCCGCCGGACACGGATAGCCCGCTGCTCGAAGTCTACCGGCGCGCGTTCGATGAGGGCGCGGCGCTGCGCAAAAGCCGCTGCGTGGATTGCGGCGAGCCGATCCCCGCCGGCGCGGTCCACGTTGACGACGGCTTTGAGCGCTGGCACAAGGACTGCCGGCCCCCGTTTGGCCTTGCTTCGGCTCCTGCCCGCTGAAACACCCCGTTTAAACGCCCAATACGGCCTTGCGCGAGCCCGGTCCAGGCTCTAGTGCGTCCGGCTGCCCGAAGCCGGCGCCACGCCTTGAATCCGTTCGCCCACCGCGCGGTTTTCGCGTCTCTGCCCGGCCGTTTTCACCACGCGAAACGGCGGTAATTTCCGGGCTGGCGCGCGGTTGCCCGTCCGTGTTGCGCCCTGTTCGGTTAGCATTTGGTTAGCAAGCGCCGAATAATGCCCATAACATAAGGATTTTTTAGGCCCAGCCGGTTTCATGATGCGCTTAGGTGCGGCGGTCGAGCATATTCGCCCCCAGCGCTTGCCTTTCCCCATTTCGCGCCGTGAGACGGGAGCGATCGGCCAGGCTTTTCTCATTCCCCATTTCTGCTAACCATTTGCTAACGAACTGTCCGCTACCGGCAAGGATAGACCGCTACGACGCGGCAAGGCGCTGCTCCAGAAACCCAACAATATAGCACCTTTCAATACGCTAAAGCATTGGGCGAGACGGGCTTGGGCGCACTTCAAAACCGGCTTGGCGGGCTTCACGTTCGCCGGAAGGTTCGACTCCTTCCCCCCTCCGCCGGCGCGGCTCGCTCTGGGGAATTAAGCCCGGATTTGCATTTTCCAAGTGGATTGCCAACTTGACGGAATGCGCGAAAAGCTGCGTCAGAAATCGCTTGCGCGAATGGCGCGACCGGCTTGCAAAAGCGACAAAGGGCTCGCACCGGGACTCGGCTGCCGCCCTTGGGAGCGAACCGGGGCCCAGAGCCGGACAGCGAGTTGACGGCGGAGTCGCTACCGGGCTAGAATCTCGCGGGATTGGAAGGTTAAAAAATGGAGATTTCGGCTGAAACTTGCCGAGCTTAGGGGTGAAAGAAAAAGCGATTAACCTGCCAAGACACACCGGCTGTTCGCTGGATAAGGAAGGACTCAGGATGGAGCGTCAAGATCTGGCCTCGCGACGGCGTCGCCGCATCATAATAGGCTTTCGCAAACGTTGCGCGCCTGGAGGCACCGGTCTGACGCATTACATCCTTCCTGACGATCCATCAACGCGGACGCGAAAGTGCGGCCTCCGCTCGCGCGAGCGTCGGCGGTTCAAAGTCTAGGCCCGAATTGCGGTCGACCTTCGTTGGCAAGAAAAACCGCTGACGCGAGTCCTGCGAGGACGACCTTGCACCGCCGTCACGCGAAAAGCGGCGCCCTGCCTACCTTGCAGGTAGTAGACATCGGTCACGCGCGATACATGGCGGTCCTGGCGCCCGAGACGGCTTTTTGGGTGCTCGTGCGTAAAGGAAAGCTCGCGCAAGCCCGGCTGGCGCTCGATCGGTACGCGCGCAAGGCCGCGGTCTTTGCCGATGAGATGGAGGTCTTGCGCTCCGGCATCAGTCCCTCGGCCGTCTATTTCAACCCGACCGACCGTTGCAACCTGAATTGCGTCTACTGCTACCTTCCGACGGATCAGCGTCGGCGGGGTGAACATATGCCGACGGCAAAGCTGCTCGAGGCGCTGGAGCAATTGCGGCGCTACTTCGAGAGGACTCATCCTGGTGTTCGGCCGCAGGTCATCTTTCACGGCGCAGAACCGCTGCTGAACCGCGACGCGGTGTTTTCCGGCATCGATGCGTTTGCCGGGACCTTTCGCTTCGGGATTCAAACCAATGCGACGTTGTTGGATGACTACGCGCTGAGATTCTTGCGCGAACGCGAGGTTAGTATCGGGATCTCGCTCGACGCCCCCGCGGCGACGATCGCCGACCGCACGCGGCGTTCGTGGGCGGGCAACGGCGTCTTCGACAAGGTGGTGTCTGCAATGGTGCGGCTCGGGGATTATCGGGGCTGGAGCGTGATCAGCACCATTACTCGCGACAACATGCGCCATTTGACGAAGATGGTCGAGTTCCTGCACGCCCACGGCGTGCCGGTCGCGATGCTGAATGTTGTGCGATGCACGATGCCGGCGGCGCGTCCGCGCAAGCCTGCCGACCATGTCGCCGCATCCTACTTCATGGCTGCGCTCGATCGCACCTACGAGCTGTATGCGAGCACCGGACGCAAGCTCGTGATCGCGAATTTCGCCAACACACTGGCTGCGATCATCGCGCCGACCGCGCGGCGGCTAATGTGCGACATTTCGCCATGCGGGGCGGGGCGTTGCTTTTTCGCGGTGGCCGCCAACGGCGACGTGTTTCCGTGCAGCGAGTTCATCGGCCTGCCGGCATTCCGTGCCGGCAACATCTTCGACAGCGACCTCGGCGAGATCCTTCGGAGTGAACGGTGCGCATACGTGACCGCTCGACGGGTTGAGAACTTCGAGCCTTGCGCTAGCTGCGCGTTCCGTCACTTTTGCGGCGCGCCCTGCCCCGCAGAAGCCTACGAGCTCAACGGCACGGTCAACGGGATTGGCGCCTTTTGCGAATTCTACCAAGAACAGGTCTGCTACGCCTTTCGCGCGATAGCGGATGGCAAAGAAGAGACCTTCCTCTGGGACGGCTGGGATCGCAACACGGAGCAAACCTTCGCGGTAAGCGGGCGGGGCCTCATTGAACGTTGAAGGGCCCGCGGGTCCACGAAACGTTGCCGAATTACGCTGCGGGAGGTTGACTTCTAGCGGGGCCCGTTTGCCGCATCCCGGGGCTCGAGAAGCGTGAGGGGACAGCGGTCGGTTATCGAGCGTCCCTAGACGTTCTCGATCGTCGCGGTATGCGCGCGAAGAGGGAACCGGCGAATTCTTGCATGCGATCGAACCGGACCCGCAGCCAAAGCAAAACCTTTGGTATGGCCATCGACGAGGCCGCCAAGAAGGTCAACAACGCAAGCACCAGAATGACGCAACATGCGAGCGCGGGAAGCCATCCGGCCTCTTCAAGTTTCATGAAAAGTTCCCCCTGTGTCCCGCTACTGCTCCGTGCTTCAGCTTAATCATGTTAGGCTGAAACTTCGGCTTTTTGGTTTGCTACTCCGCGCAGCAACTGAGCTTCGAGACGTCCTTTGTGAAGGACAGCGCGACGATCTTCAGCGCCTCCGCCATGGCCGGATAAATGTGCAGCATGCCCACGAAATCCTCGATAGTCGCGCCAAGGCGGATCCCCATCGCGGCCTCGTGAATTACCTCGGCGGCGCCCGTTCCGATCATCGAAACGCCGAGTACGCGGCGGCTTTCGCGCTCGGCGACCATCTTGATCACGCCATGTGGGTTACGCACCGCCTGCGCCCGCGGCACTTGCTCCATCTTTACGGTGCGGCAGGCACAACGATAACCATGCGCGACCGCCTGCTTGTCGGTAAGTCCGACCACAGCGACCTGAGGATCGGTGAAGATGGCGCGCGGAATCACCCGATGGTCGACCTTGCGACGCTCGCCGCCAAGCGCGTTGAGCGCCGCGATACCGCCGTCCTGGGCACCAACCGGCGTCGCCATCTGACTCTCGGTGTTGGAGCCGACCACGTCGCCGGCGGCCCAAACGTGCGGAGCGGTCGTTTGCAACTCGTCGTTGACGATGATCGCGCCGCCCCGATCGGTGCGCACGCCGGCCACCTCCAAGCCGAGACCTTCGGTATGGGGAACTCGGCCCGTGGCAACGAGCAAGTGCGACGACCGTACCGTCGTGGAAGCAATGCCGCTCAGGTCCACCGCTACACCTTCGCGGTCTCTGCGCGCGGCGACGGCCTTTGTCCGCGTCAGGATAGTGACTCCTTCGTCTTGGAGAATTTGACCGAGCACGGCGCCGATTTCAGGTTCGTAGCTGGGCAAGATTCGCTCGCTTGGTTCGAGGATGGTCACTCGCGTGCCGAGTCGGTGAAAGAACTGCCCCAGTTCCAGCGCGATATAGCCGCCGCCGACAATCGTGAGCGACTCAGGCTGTTCCGTGAGTTCCATGCTTTCGTGGCTGGTCAGAAGATCGCTGGTCATAAACGGAACAGCGTCCAAGCCCTTTAACGGCGCGATGAAAGGCCTCGATCCCGTCGCTACGAGAAAGCGGTCCGCCTCCAGTCGGACATCCCCCGACTGAACGGCGTTGCGATCAACGAACCGCGCGGTTCCTTCGAATACGCTGATGCGGTCACCGACGATGCTCTGGTACTTCTTCTCGCGGTAGTAGGCGATCACCTCGTCCTTCTGCCTGATGAGCTCGCCGAAGTTCATCTTAAGGCGCGCCGGTTCGATTCCGGGATACCGGGGATGCGCCGCGTCGTGGACGATGCCCGCCGCTGCGATGAGGTTCTTCGACGGCAGGCATCCGCGATTGACGCAGGTACCGCCGAGCACGCGATTTTCGGTCATCGCGACGGTCTTGCCCATTTCCGCCGCCCGGATGGCTGCGGCGAAGGCCGTGGATCCCGAACCCAGAATCACCAGGTCGAATTTTTGTGTCTGCATCGATACCTCCGGGTACTGTTCTCAGTCCAGGCAGGGCTCGCGGCGTATGCGGTGTTCCGTTTCTTCGAGCGCGCTACCGTGCTCGGGCGTGGTGAGCATCGATTAGCCGGTTGGCGAACTCAGACGTTCAGGTTGTGACTTCGCTCAGACGCCGCGCCGCCAACAATTCGGTCGCCGCGACGATAGAGCCACACGCCGACGACAATCGCCGCCGCTGCCAGCAAGCCAAGAATTCCGCCGGTTCCCAAAAAGGACCCGGCGCGGCCGGCAAGCGAGCAGATCGCATCGCCGCACGGATCGGCAAACGCAGTTGACGCAAGCAACACCGGAAGGGAAGCCAGCATCGTCGAAATCAGATATCTCATCGTTATCACCTCACAAATCGTTAACTTGTTCTGTCGGCTTGCCGCTCTCCGTCATGCCCCATCACTGGTGCCGGCGTGAACCGGACGCAGGCGGCGGTAGAGCGCGGCGCCGGCCAGAGAACCGACTGAACCGCCGGCAAGCGAGCCGACCACGGCGCCAAAAATCCAACTCAAGCTCACCCCCACGGAGAATGCCCCACACTGGAGAAGGATTCCCGGCAGAGCCAGAACCACGAATACCCCGCCCGCCATCAGGCCGAGCACAACAGGATGCCGGGGTGCCTTAAGACCGACAAAGGCCGTGGCGATCAGGAGCGGAACCAGCGAATAAAGGCTGCCGAGTACAAAATACAAACCCTGGTTTTGCACGCCGCCAAACAGGTGGCGAGCGCCCGGACTCATCCGGCAGTAATCGAGCGCCTGGCCGATCGAGCAAGAGCCGGTCAACGCGAGCGAAAGCCCCATCGCCACGAGTCCCGCGATACCAACCCATCGCGCCGCAATCCCGTAGCGCGGCTCCCCGTCGCGCATCGCCAGAAGCACCGCAGCGGCGTACAACGCCGCCCACGCCGCGCCCATGCTCAACAACACTTGCGGTGAGAAGGCCGACAAGTCGCTTTTCTGACCGAGCACCCAGACCGAGGCGACCGAAAACACCACGCCCATCGTCACGCTGACCAGAGCCGACTTGCCCATTCGGGCGCTCTCGATATGCGCCTGTTCCTGCTCGAGTTCTTCCAGAACCCGCGCGCGCGTCATTTGCAAAAGTGCTCCCGGCGCCTCTTGTTCGGGAAGCTCGCCGAGTGCGCGCCAGGTGAGCCGCATCTCTTGCCACGCCTGTCGGCACTTCGCGCAGCCACGCAGATGAGCCTCGAGTTCGGACGGCGTGCCCAGATTGCCCTCGGCCAAAGCACTGGTGAGTTCGAGTTGAGTCTGTTCGCACTTAATCATTGCCAGATTCACCCGCAGCTTTCTCCGGTGCACGGAGGGCGGCGCGGAGTTGCGCAAGCGCCCGGAATAGCCGTACCTTCACCGCTCCTTGCGAAATTCCGAGTGCCGAGGCAATCTCACGATTGGCGAGACCCTGGTACCTGCTCAAGAGCAGCACCTCGCGCAGACCCTGCGGCAACTGCTCGATCGCGCCTTCGAGCACCTTGGTCACCTGACGCGCCTCGATAAACGACTCGGGATCGCTGTCTGCGCTTCGATTGCCCCCCAGTATGGTCTCGATGCCTTCCTCGTCCATACTCACTCGCCGCTTATGCTCGGCCCGGCTCCGCTCATCGCGCAGCAGGTTCGCTGCGATGGTGAACAAAAAGGCCTTGAACGTGCCCGCCACATAGCCCTTACGAGCCTGATGCAGGCGCAGGAACGTGGCCTGAAAAAGGTCCTCCGCCATCGCCCGGTCGCCGCTTGCGCGCAGCAGGTAGTTGAAGAGCCTTGCCCCATAGCGCCTGAACAGTTCATTGAAAGCGGCGCCGTCACCACCGGCATAAGCGAGCATCAAGGCCTCATCGTTCCACGCGCTACCTGCGCTCATGCATCCCTTATAACGGGCCTGCGCGCGAAAAGTTACCTCTATCTGCGGCTCGTAACCTTCCGCTCGAACTCCCGTTTTTGAGAGTGTATGCGGGCAAAAGCGCCAATGGCTGTCTTCTCTGGGACCGCGAACCAGGCCCCGCATGGTAAAGGTTAACCGGGCGGCGTGATGCGGGGGCCTTGCCGGCACCAGGAGACTTGTAACCTTCCGTGTTCTGCTCCGTTTTAAGGTTCGTATTGGACTCGGTGTTCATCAGTCGGAAATCGCGGTCGCGGTCATGGAATAGGAGAACTTCCATTGAAGTCTGAAAAGCTCGGCTGGTTGTCCGTTGTATTGGCATCGGCGTGCTGCGTGCTGCCGCTGGCAGCCGTGCTGGTGGGCTTGGGCAGCGTCGGCTTGGGCTCAATCCTGGGCGGCGTGGGCGTTTATTTCAATCTCGGCGGACTCCTGGTCCTGGCGGTCGCCTGGTTCTACTTCCTGCGCGAAAGGCGCAGAGCCTACGCCCTGAACTCGGGCATCAGAGGCGAGCGCCGGACGATGGCCGCGCTATCGGTTGCAACCGTGCTCGTGGTTCTCTTCGCCGGATCGGGTCTGGCTCCCAAGCTTCTGAGGGCTTTTGCGTCTCCCACCACGGTAGCCCAGGTGTCACGGACCGGCGCGCCGCAGGGTCTGTCCAACAAGGGGGGCGCCCATGTGCGCAAGGTTCTCGCCGTTAAGGGAATGGACTGTATAGCCTGCGTCCCGGAGATCAAGCGCAGTCTGGCCACAGTCCCGAGTGTACGTTCGGCTGACGTGAACCTCCAGAACCAGACCGTCACCATCGAGTACAACCCGGCCAAAGCTTCTCCGGAACAACTGGTCAAGGCGGTCAAGAGAGCAGGGTATGACGCCCAAGTGACGAATTGATCATTAACCCGAACTAGTTACTTGGGCACCCGTCGTGGAGAGCGGAGATGTTGTTCAACAGAGCCAGCAATAATGATTTTGACTTATTGGTCTTGGGAGGCGGGTCGGCGGCTTTTGCCGCAGCCATAAGGGCCGCCGAGCTTGGCGCCAGCGTCGCCGTCGCTGAAGACGGCGTCATCGGCGGCACTTGCGTCAATCGCGGATGCGTGCCGAGCAAGAACTTGCTTTACGCCGCCGAGCGTTATCACGACTATCACAGGAACGGATTTGCCGGTCTGCCGCAAGGCACACAAGCGGCGAACTTCGCTGAAGTCATTGCTCAGAAGGACGACCTCGTCGAAGGACTTCGCAAAGCCAAGTATTGGGACATTCTGGAGGCCTTCCCTCAGATAAAGTTCCTGCCTCACCGGGCGACTTTCGTCTCTCCCAACGAAGTAAGCGTCGGCGACCAAAAAGTCACAGCCGAGCATTTCATTATCGCGACCGGCGCATCGGCGGCGCGTCTTCCCGTACCGGGGCTGGAGCGAACGCCTCTTCTCACATACAAGGAAGCGCTCGATCTCAAACAGCTCCCGAAGTCGCTGCTCGTGATCGGCGGCGGTCCGATCGGGCTCGAGCTCGGTCAGATGTACGCGCGCTTTGGAAGCAAGGTGACAATCCTCGAGGCCCTGCCGCGCATCGCGCCGCTCGAGGACGAAGATATCTCCGAGGCGCTCAAGGGCTATCTGACGGAGGAGGGACTTCAAATCCTCACTTCGGTCAAGGTGACGCAGGTTGAACCCGTCGAGGGCGGCGTAAGAATCGAAGCTCTGGTCGAGGGCGAGCCCACTGACTTCCTTGGGGAGCGGCTGCTGCTCGCCGCGGGACTCAAGCCCAACACCCGCGACCTCGGACTGGAGCGGGCGGGCGTGCAGCACGATGGGCGCGGCGCTGTGGTCGTTGACGATCAGCTCAGGACCACCGCCAAAAACGTCTGGGCGGCGGGCGACGTGACCGGACAAACAATGCTGGTCACCGTAGCGGCGATGGAGGGCGGGATCGCGGCTGAAAACGCGCTCGCCAACGTTCGCAAGCGGATAGACTTGAAGACCGTGCCCCACGCGATCTTCACCTCGCCCCAGGTCGCCTCGGTGGGCCTGCGCGAGCGCGATGCGAAAGCTTCGGGACGCAACATCCTGACCGCAAAACTCCCCTTCGAGCATGTGCCCAAGGCCGCCGCGGTGCGCGATACGCGCGGGCTCCTAAAGCTGGTCGTGGACAGGCGACGCAACTACCGAGTCCTCGGCGCCCATATGGTCGCCGCCGAGGCCGCGGATATGGTCCATATCGGCGTGCTCGCGGTTCAGCAAAGCCTCACCGTTGGGGACCTGCTGCGCACCACTTTCGTTTATCCGACGCTGGCGGAGGCTTTTAAGATTGCGGCGCTCTCGTTCAAGAAGGACGTGACCAAGCTAAGTTGCTGCGCAACCTGAGAGACGGCAACAGAAAGGAAAGGGGGGACTCAATAAAAGGCAGCCGAACAAGCGGCGCCCGTTTGGCTTTGCCAGTGAGTCGATGCGCATCTTCGGGCCGATAACGAAAATGCCCTCCTGCGTGCTGACAGCCCACGAAAGCCGAGTCGTTGGGATTCTTTACAACGACTGGCGCGACCTGTTGTGCTGCACCACCATGGACCAGGCGATGGAGCACGCGGGCGTGGCGTGACGGCGTCCATGACGGTCAAGGCCACGGCGTGAGACCGCGGCCTTGACCAGAGAAACCGTGTTGCACGGCGGAGCCGAGCTGGCGGCGCTAGACGAAAATCCCGCGGGGCACGGTCATCGAGACCACCCAGTTGGGGATATCCACCACCTCGCTGATCTTGAGGTCGCCCGCCACGGAACAGATAGCGTACGCTTCGTGCAGGCTCAGCCCCTGTTCGCGCACCAGCCACTCGATCATGTCGCGGACGGCGCGTTTTGCGTTCTCCATCAGGTCGGGCCCGACCCCGGTCGTATGATAAAATCCTTTCGCGCGCATCTCGGGCGTAAGCGCAGCCTGGGTTGGATCTGAAGCCGGGACGATCGCCCGCGGGCTCTCGATAATCTGATGCTTGACCACGCGAAAGCTCAGCGTCGCCGACATCAGGGTCTCGATCGCGGTGACGCACACCTCGCCGTCCCCCTGCGCCATGTGACCGTCGCCGGTGGAGAACTTCGCCCCTTCGACATAGACCGGGTAGTAGAGCTTCGCGCCTTTGGTGAACTGCTTGATATCCGCGTTGCCGCCGACGCCGCCGCTTAAGTTCGGCGGCACGGTGCGGTACATGCCCTTTCTAAGCGGCGCCACGCCGTAGACGCCCATGAAGGGTGCGAGCGGAATCTGCGCCTTGGTGCCGGTGTCTTTACCCACGAACTTGGCAAACCCGGTGCTCTGACCTTTGTCGAAAGTGAAGAGCTGAACAAACGGCGCGCCGCTGTTGTAAGGCTGGTCATCCGGGATAGCGCTCGGCACCTTACCGGGCGACGGGTCGCTCAGTTGCGAGGCTTCGGTAAACTGTGCGAACGCCGCGAGCGCCTCGGGCCGCAGGCTTCCAAAGAGCCCCAGCAAGGGGCCCATCACGACGTAGCCGAAATCGACCAGCGGCGATACGTCGAGAACCTCGACCTCCAGAAGGTCGCCGGGTTTGGCGCCCTCGACGTACACCGGTCCGGTTAGGGGGTGGATTTTCCCCAGGTCAAGCTTCAACGACCCGTCGGGCGTGAGGGTCTGAGCGGCGCTGCCAATATCCAGCGCGTCGCGGCACAAAAACTGTACTGCCTCACCCTGCTTGACTCTCGCTGCCGGCGGCAAATCTTGGTTAAAGCGGTTATGCAGGGTTTTTGAAAAGCCGTCGATCTTCACCGCGGGCGTCGGCGGCGGGTCGTCCTTATCGGGCACGGCACCCACGACTACGTCCGGCCGGCCCACGCCGGCCACAGATATTCCCTGCTCGGCGGCGGCCAGCCGCGAGCCCACTCCGGCGACCGCCGCAGCCGCCGTGGCCCCCAAAGAAACCTTGCGAATAAAGCTGCGACGCGAAAGCGCGTGGTCTGAATGGATAAAACACATAAGCCCCTTCCCTCCTCTTTCGATGCGCCGGCGGTTTGAGTGTCAAACCGAACCGATAAAGTTGCACGTCCCCACATTACTCACCAAACTTCGACACGCACCGCCCCCGGGAAAGCGAAACCTCCGACGATTAATGAGACCCTCCGGCGCCGGTGCCAGCCGGGCAATCATGCGCGGCGAAGATCGGCCTTCCCGCGCGATTCCACTTTTAACCGTGTATTACGGGGTCTAACCCCAGTCAAGTTAAACGCCCGAGCCGCTGTCGGACCTGTTTTCACGGAAAGCCGCGCCCTCTTTTGCGGACCGCGGCGCCCGGCCAGCGTGAACGAGCGGCCGCGTCGGCATTGTGGGACGCGCAGAACGGCTACCGCCAGCGGTCGCCTCAAGCATTGCGCATAGTCGGCAGCCTGCGCGCGCTTGTGGGTTACGAAAGCGGTGAGTCCTCAATGGCGCCATACTGACCTCGCGCCGGGTCCCAGTGCTCGATATGCTCGTACACGATCACCTTCTCCATCAGAAGCTCTTCGTGATCGCGGCAGAACGACTCAAGCTTCTCGCGCTCGGCGATCAACTCGATGCAGAGGTTGAGCTCCTTATGGGATGTCGCCCGGCCGCCTAGTTCCGGCGGGCCACCCAGGCTGTAGCCTTGGTGCACATATTGAGCCACGGCGTTCGGAATGCCTTGGGCCCGAGCAGCCGCGATTATCTCCTGGTAGAGCGGACGGGCAAAGACGCCCCTTAATCCGGGCTTTTTGCGTCTTTCACCCAAGTCCATGTAGATACGGACCCGGCCGGTTTCGCGATAACTGGTTTCCTTTTGGTGCGTCATGTTCGTATCTCCATCGAATGAAGCGACGGCCGGAGCAGTCGTTTGAGCGTCGGTTGCCTGCGTTGTGTCGGCCTCTTCACGTTGGCCGTTTGACCGGTCTGCCCGGTTATCGGAGGTGGTGTTCGAGGCCAACCTGGCGAGCATCGTTCCGCCCAGCCCCGGTTTGAGTTCGCGCGCCCTGCGCAGCGTGGTCTCGGGCGGGAGCATCGACGAAAATAGCTTTGGACTGCCGATCTTTTGCGACAGGTAAATCCCGGAATATCCGCTCATTATGTAGGCGACGAAGCAGGCGGTAGCGAGGTACACGACAAGCCCCGAGCGCATCAGGTCGGGACTGCCTCCCGCAGCGAACAGCTCGATGCCCCTCATCGTGCAGGCGATCGGCGTGTTGGTGGCTCCGGCGAAAACCCCAACGAAGCCCAAGCCCGCGAACAATCCAAAGGGCGCGCTGAGCAGCCTCGCAAGCGCGTTGCCCAGCGTCGCTCCGACGTAAAACAGCGGCGTTACCTCGCCGCCCTTGAAACCGCTCGAAATCGTCACCGTGGTGAATACGGTCTTCCACCACAAGCAGCAGCAAGGGGTTGAGCGCGGGCAACTCGCGGATCAGCCGCATCTCGCTGAAGGATCGAATGAAATACCGGGTATGCTCAATGCCCCACCATTTCGTCATGTAATCGCCGGCGATGCTGGCAACTAAACAGAGAAGGAAAGACTGAAAGTTCACCAACCCGATTACCAGTACCTCGACCCCGAAAAACGCGCCCGCCAGCGGCGTGCCGAAAACCGCGCCAAAGCCTGAGGCTACGCCCGCGGTAAGCAGCGTCTGATGGTCAATTTCGCTGAGCCGCAGAGCGCGCCCCATCGTACTGGCGATGCTGCCACCCATCTAAATCGCGGTTCCCTCGCGTCCCGCCGAGCCGCCGAACAGATGCGTGACGACCGTACCAATCAGTACCAGCGGCCCCATCCGCGCCGGCACTCCGCCGCCCGGCTCGTGGATCTGCTCCATCACCAAGTTATTGCCGGCCTCGACCGACTTGCCGAAGAAATGGTAAAGAACCCCGACCGCCATCCCTCCAAAGGGCAGCAGGAACAGCAGCCAAGAATTGTTCCAGAAAGTCTCGATCGCGAGGTTAAGCGTCCACAAAAACAGCGCCACGGCAGAGCCGATCACCGCACCGGCAGGAACACCGATCGCGACCCACTTGGCGCAAAAGGCCGCCAGGGCCAGGTGTTCACGCGGATTCCATCGAAAGGGCATTGCGCTCACTTTGCGGACTGCCCGCGAACCGCGCGAGAGATTCTTGATGTCGCAGTTGCCGCCATGCTCCCGCGGCGGAACCGTGCGCCACCCCTCACCGGCTGCTTCGTGCGCCTGTCTGCCGGTCATCTGACCCATCAGAGCAGTGGGCGCATAAGGGGGCGCGAGCAGCACCTGCGCGAAAACGAGGCGCTGATCGGACAGAGCCTGGGCGGCAAGAACAGTGGGCTTTGCGATTGTCATCCGCGTAAGACGCAGCCCCGTCTGTAAGCCAGGAGGTGTTAAGATGCGAAGGAACAGTCGATTAATGGTTGTTTCGGGTGCGCTTGCGGTAGGTCTGGGCTTGTTAAGTTTGCAGGGTTATGCCTGGGCCCGGTATCACGGTCATGGCGGCGGCTCCGGAGTGATGGCGGCGATGCGGGTCGTGCGTCCCACCCTCTCTCAAGCGCAGAAGGAACAGATCAAGTCCCTTTTCCAGACAAAAAGGGCCGCTCTCAAAGCCGATCATCAAAGCGTTCGCGAGGCGCGGCAAAACCTCGCCCAAGCCATCCTGTCCAAGGGAGACGTCAAAGGCGCGATAGGCCGATTGCAACTCAGTCAGGGCAGGCTTTTGCAGGACCGCACGGACCTGGCACAGCAGATAGTCGCGGTGCTCACGCCTGAGCAGCTCAACCAAGCCAAAAACTTCCTGACCCAGTGGCAATCGCTGCGCCAGCAGCAGCACCAGCAACGCGAAGCGCTGTTCCACCAATTTATGCAGAGCAAGGGCGGGAGCAACGACTGACCGAGCAGATCGCGCGTGAGGAGTTTCGCGTCGACCGCAAGCGGAGTCCTAGGCGCCGCGAAGTGACTTATTGCAGCACTCCGGGGCACCGCAGCCGACGTGAAGCTCCCTGTGCAACGAGCGTTGAGTTCCACCGAGCCGGCAAGTCCCGGGACAGGCGCGGGCAAGACCTGTGCGCCTGAGTCCCGGGCGCCGGCAGGTTCATTAATGCGGGCGGATATGCCGCCGAAATTGATCCGAGCTTGCTCATCGAAGATCGAGCAGGTTCACGCCAACCCGGAGGTGAACATTGAGATCCACGATTTGGATTGCCCTAAGCTTTCTGGCCCTTATGACGCTCGCGCCGGCGGCGCGGGCGCAGACCAATGAGCCGTCGACAGGCGGCCGTTCACAACGGCAAGCGATGCGCCAGGAAATGGTTAAAGCCTGCGCGAACAAATCGGCAGGCGCATCATGCTCGTTTTCCCGCGAAGGGCAAACTGTCAACGGCACTTGCCGGCAAACGCGTCGCGGACAGTTAGTTTGCCGCAGCGCGCAAGGGCGGCACAGCCGGGGAATGGGCGGCGGAATGTAAACCAGGCGGGCGTTTGCGACGGCGAGCTCGGCTCGCTAACAGCGGCGCACAGGGCGTTTTTAGCGAAAACTTCCTCCGATTTCGGGAAAGTTCGCGGAGCGCCCTTTCGCCGCCGGAATGTGCCGCGGTTTACTCACGAAAGCTCGCCGCAAATGGCCGGATTGTTGCGGGCGGTCGAGCAGACCAGGCAGTTCCAGCGCCCCGACAAGCGCCAGCCGCCTTGCGACGCGGAGTGCCGGCAGCGTTGCGTATAGCGGGTTGAGCCGGGAGCATCAGGGCGCGGCCGGCTCGCCGGCCCGGGCTAGCGCCAGCCGGGCGCAGGACCGTATAGCCGGGCGCCGGTGCCTTTTTCGTACGGCAGATGCTCGGGGCGCCAGACCAGCTCCAGATACATTCCCCACGGCGTGAGGAAGTACTGAATCTTTTCGCCGCGTTTGGGTTCGGCGATAGTGTTTATCGGTCCGGGCAGCAGGCGCACGCCCTTCGCTTTGAGGTAGGCCGACGCTTCGTCGATATCACTGACGTAAAAGGCGATGTGCGCCGCGCCGAGATCGGTACTCTTGGGCATTTGCTGACCACGATTCCCGCCAACGTCGAATTGGAGCAGTTCAAGGTTTACGTTAGGTCCCAGACGCAGCATCGCCAGACTCACTGCGAGCGGTTGGCCGGTCGGCGAATGCTTCGCGTCTTCCTTTAGGGGACCCGCCTTCCATAGCAGGTCCGCGCCGATCACATCGACGAAGAAGCTCACCGCTTGCTGGAGGTTGGGCACGCTAACGCCGACGTGGTCCACGTTGCGGGCGCCAGGAATCGACGGCTTCGCGCTAGCAAGCGGGTTGCGGCCGTAACGGCCGACTATGCTCGCCTCCGCCAAGATATGCGGCCGTATCGCCGCGAGCAGCTCGTCGCGAGAAATTCCCGGAGCGAGCGTGCCGGGCGGAAGATCGAGCGCATAGAGGCTGATCACGTAATGATGTGGGTTATCGCCCAGGGGCGGGCAAGGGCCGCGATACACGGTGGTTCCTGCGGTGTTCTTGCCCCCGGTGAAATGCCCGGACGGGTTGGCGCCCTCGCCTTCGGACAAAGACGAGCGCGACGCCGGTATATCGTAAGCCACCCAATGCACCACGCCCAGCCCCTTCGCTCCATCGGGGTCGAACATTATCACGGCAAAGCTTTTGGCCGCGGATGGGGCGCCGGACCACTCAAAGCCCGGCGAAACGTTCTGGCCGCCGCATCCGTTCGCGCTGGCCGCGTTTGCCGCGGTCAGCATACCGCCGTCGGTGAAGGACGGCGAGGTTATCTCGAAGCCCGCGGCCACGGCAAAACCGGCGACCAGAAGAAACGTCGCCACGGTCGCGCCAATCGCCATTCGCGCCGCAACACCCATCGCGCGTCGGGTCGCGCTAACCCGGCCGCGCCCGCCCGCAGCGCCGCCGCGCGCCGTATGTGAGGTATCGAGCTGCCTATGGGTACCGGGTTTCATATCGGCACACTTCACCGTCGCGAACGTGTTATGAAGCCGGAGCGATCAGCTCCCGCCCGACCCAGACGCCAAGCATTGCTGCAACGGTTTTCCGGATCAAGCTTAAGCGATGGTCGGCGCTCGCGGCTAGCCACGGGGCTTAGCCCGGGACGCGGGATGAAGCCCTCGTTCAGTTCAGCGGTGGCCCCGGCGAAGTCTGCTCTTCTCACGAGGCCGACTGTAACGCGTGACATCCGGGTGAGCGCGCGAGGGCGGCGCCATCGGTTTGCGCACCTTGGCCAGAACTGCTCGCAACCCGAGGCTCTTTTTTTTGTCGCGGATCTTCACGGTGCGCCACCGAGAACGTGTCGAACCAAATAATAACAGATCGGCGCCGGCGGAAAAACCGCGGCTCTCCGCGAGCATTCCGGCCCAACCGCCTGCCAAGCGCGCCTATTTGTTGAGCGCGCCCGCGGATTCCGCGATGATTTCGGCAAGATCGCGCACGGCAATCTCCTCCTCGAGCGCGCGCGATTTGACGGCGTCTTCCATCATAGTCATGCAAAATGGGCAGCCGACAGCGAGCGTCTTTGGGTTGGCGCGGGTTAGCTGCTCGAAGCGCTTTTGATTTATCCGCGTGCCCTCGCGCTCCTCTTTCCAGAACCCGCCGCCGCCGGCGCCGCAGCAAAACGTGCGATGCTTGCACTGCTCGACGTCCGCGAGCGCCACCCCCGGAATCGCGCCGAGCGCGGCGCGGGCGCCCTCCCACTTGCGGTTGTGACGGGCCATATAGCACGGGTCGTGGTAGGTGATACGCCGGCGAATCTCCTGGCTGAGCTTAAGACGGCCGGTCCGGATAAGCTCGTCGAGAAACTCGGCCTCGTGTGTGACCTCGAAATCGCCGCCGAAGTCGGAATATTCGTTCTTGAGGTTGTTGTAGCAATGCGGGCACTGCGTAACGATCCGGCGCGGCTTGTAACGGTTGAGCGTCTCGACGTTGCGGGCGGCCATGGTTGCATAAAGATACTCGTTGCCGAGCCGTCGAGCCGGGTCGCCGGTGCAGGCTTCCTCAGCGCCAAGGATGGCGAAGCGCACCCCCGCTTGCCGAAGGAGGCCGGCAAAGGCGCGCGAGACCCGTTGGTTGCGTTCGTCGTACGAGCCGGCGCAGCCGACCCAGTACAGAACGTCGACGGCGCGTGAGTCTCCGAGCGCGCTCATCAGCGGTATGTCGAGCCCAGCGGCCCAGTCGGCGCGCTTGGCTTGAGCCAAGCCCCACGGATTACCCTGCACTTCGATCCCCTTAAACGCGGCCGTCGCTTCCTGAGGAAACTTGCTCTCCATCAGCACTAGATAGCGGCGCATGTCGACGATTCGCTGGATATGTCCTATTCCGGCCGGGCATCCCTCCTCACACCAGCCGCACGTCGTGCAGCCCCAGATCACAGGCTCGGTCGCCACCCGGGCGACCATGTCCTCGGCCCCGTCTTGAGCCTCTTCCTGCGTCCCCGCCCGAGCGCGGAGCAGCGCCGGACCGCGGCGCAGCAGATGCTCCCGTTGGGCGATCACAAGGTGCTTGGGATTAAGCGGTTTGCCGGTGGCGACGGTCGGACAGTTGATCGTGCAGCGGCCGCATTCGAGGCATGACGCCATGTCCAGCAACTGCTTCCAGGTGTATTGTTCAACCCGCGCAACGCCGAAGCTTTCGGCGTTCTCGAAATCGGCGATCGGCGTCAAGCGGCCCCGGGGATTGAGGGCGCGAAAAAACAAGTTTACCGGCGCGAAGAAAATGTGGCGCAACTTCGAGAACGCGAACGAAAAGAGCAGCACGTATACGAGCAGCATATGCGCCAGCCAAAGATAGCGGTGAAACATCGCGCCCGCTCCCCAGGCCGCTTCTAACCGCGCAAGCTGCCGTCCGATATACGCCCATTCCGTAAACGGCGGCCGCTCGGCGTTGATTCGCGCGCCCTCCAGCATCAGACCGGTCAAGGCCACCAGCGCCAGCATCAGCGCCGCGAACCAGTAGCCAAGCCGGTTTTCCCAGTTGTCGTTCAACTTTTCGGAGGCCGGTCGGGCCAGCACGCCCGGCCTGACCAGCCAGCGGCGCGCGGCGCCAGCCAGCGCGCCCGCAATCAGCAGGACGAAGAACGTGTCCATCGCCGCCTTAAACAAGAGGTAGAAGTCGCCGTAGTAGAAGTACAAATCTAGGCCAAACAGCCGCAAAAAGGCGCGAACGTCGCTGTTGATCGCTACGATCGTGGTGCCGATAAAAAGCCCGATGAACCCCACGTACATAGCGTAGTGCATCCAGCCCCAGGACTCGCGGATCACGACCCCCTGCCCTATCGCGTCGCGAACCACAAGCCAAAGCCGCCTGAATGGTTGGTCAAAGCGATCTTCGCTGGTCCCTGATCTAATCAGACGGTACCAGCGCAGTGCCGTATAGGCGTAGAAGGCCGCCAGCAGCAGCAGTAAAACGTAAAGCAATACTTGAAACGCGATCGGAACATTCCAGAATATCGGCCGAGTAACGTGCTGGTTCATCGGGATGCCCTCGTCTTCGAACCTTGCGTCACCGAACTCATCTCGATTCCACAAACGCTGGAGCGATAAGCTACGATGCCGGCTCGCGTGAGGAGATTTTGGATCGCGCCGCGCCGGTCACCTGATAGAGGACTCATCAGTCGGTTATTCCTCGACCTTGCGCAAGCGGCCTGCGCAAAGCCGACGCTTTGCCGGCAACGCGAGTTCGCCACCCCCGCCGCCGGGCCCAAAGACCATCATAGTACTACGGATTCGCCGGACAGACTCACACGCCAGCCGAGGTGCAGGTCAAACGAGCTCACGTTCCGCGCGACCCAACGCTTTTCTCCTGCTTCGACCTGGACCAGGCTGCGTCAGCGGGTTGGAAGCCGCCGGCGCCGCGCATTTTACAGGCGATCGCGCGCTCGCTATCGCGATTGGAGGACAGCACCGGCCGGTTTTGTTGACCGAGCTCTCGAAAGCGGAAAACGTGGGGAGCGAGCTAAGCCGCTTACTATCAACCGCGCTGTCCCTCCAAATCGGCCATGTCGGACTTCCGGCAGGATCGGGCCGGCGATAGCGGCGACGCCCGTATCGCCGGCCCTCGCGGTAAAGCGACTCAACGCCGCTCACCTCACGGTATCTACCGGTTCCCTAGAGATACCCGGCGCGCCCTCAGGTGGTTAGATTGGCTGTGGCAGTTCCCCATCCTTCCATCGACTTTTTGAATCTAATTTCTTTACTGTCCGTGATGGCGCGCGGATCGAAGTTGAGATCGGCGATCACGCCCCAGATCTTGCGCCGCTGCATCCCCATGTTGCCGGCGTCGTACAGAGGGAACACCACGACGTCTCTTAAGCACTTCTCCAAAGGGTTGAGCTTGTCGAGAGCGTTGACACCGACAACCTGCATGCACTTAAAGACCGCGTTGAACATGGTCTCGCCACTGAAGACCTTAGCCATCGCCCCGATCGCGTGCCCCTCGGAGTTGTACATATCCAGGTAATGAGCCGCCTTCCAGCATAACGCGCGGCACGCCTCTATACTCATCGCGACATCGGTCAAAAGGTACCCGACTGCCTGGTGATGGATAATCGGCTCCCTGCCGCCGGCAGTGTAAGTCTTAGCCCAGTTGAGCGCCCATTCGTAAGCTGTCCGCGCCACGGCTACCGCCGCGATTCCAGCCACCGGGCCCGACCAGGTAAAAGCTTTGCTGATGACGAGGTCGCCATTTCCAACCGCGAAAACATTTTCTTCCGGCACCCTCGCATTCTCGAACTCGATAAAATTGTTTTGTTCGAGCCGCTGCCCGATCTTGCTAATGGGCTGATTGTACCGGATGCCAGGCGTTCCCCTCGGTACAAGGATTACGCTCAGCCCCTCTTTGCCTCCTCTCTTCGGATCGGTGCGAACAACGACCACATTAACGTTAGCGCCCTTGAGGTCCCAGCCGCCGGCGTTGCTGGGCCAATACTTCTGTCCCTTAAGTACGTATTCGCCGTTCGCCTTGTCGTGTGTGGCGGTGAGTCCTATGCCGACAGGATGAGCGCCAGGGTGGTCAAAGTTTGCCGTCCCGCCCGGACTGCCAGCCGGTTCGCTAACAACCCATCCGGCCAGATATTCGCCGGTGGGATCACCTGTGGCCTCGCCAATCCACTTCTTCTTTTGTTGCTCGGAGCCGAACCACGCCAAAGGCAGCAAGCCCAAGCCGTTTACCAGCAAGATGCACGCGAAGCCGGGGTCTACCGCGCAAATTTCCTCAGCTACAATCTGTAAGTCCACGTTGCTGACCCCGCCGCCGCCGTATTGCTTCGGCAGAAAGCCCATGGCAAAGCCAAGCTTATAAGCCTGGACGTAAGCCGGCTTTATAATCTGGAAGGCCTTCTGCGTATCGGGTTCGGCATCAGCTTGGGCCACCAACGGCTTCAGCACTTCTTGAGAAAATTCACGGGCCGTTTTCTGCACCATTTTTTGTTCTTCGGTCAGAGTAAAATCGATCGCCATCTTTCCCCCTCCGTTGTTCTATGGTCTGTAGAACTCGGTTGAACAAAATTGAAGTGTCCAACCGAATGGCTCGCCCCCTATTCAAACTTTTGGAGGCGCACGAACATGTCGCTTAATCATCTCGACACCTCGTACCTAATATCCGCAATCTGCGGGCAGTCTGGAACTCGGGTGTGAGCGCGCGCGCCATCCGACGCGCAGACTTCGCACGCGCAACAGCAGTCGCAGCCCCCAACCCCCCAACTCGCGGCAGCGTAACAAGTCAACTATACCAAGCCGGATTTTTGCCGCGCCGAAAACTGCGATGCAAAATAGCACTTTACCTTGAGTCAGGCAAGCGATCCTGCTTGACGAGGAACTCCAAGGACGGCTTTATAGCGTTTAGGCCCTAAAGCTACAGGCAACCAGGCCGCCTCATCAACCGGCGACCGACGAGGTGTACGTCGCTACCCGTTATGTCATGATCAGTTGACGAAAAGTTCGCCCGCTCCCGGCGAAAGGCAGCGCCCATCTGCAAATAATGACGCCCATGTGCGTGAAGTAGACCGACAGGGTATGGAGCTGACTGTTTACACCGACTACGCCTTACGTGTTCTGATTTATCTTGGCGTGCACGACCGACGTCTTTGCTTAGTGTCGGAAGTAGCGAGCAGCTACGGCATTTCTCGCGCTCATCTCCTCAAGGTGGTGCGCTATCTCGGGCGTGGCGGCTTCATTCGCACCTATCGGGGCCGAAACGGAGGTATTACGCTGGCGCGCGCTCCGCGCGACATAAGCATCGGCGCGGTCGTGCGCTACAGCGAAGGCGAACCAAGACTTGTTGAGTGCTTTCGCCAGCAGGGTGCTTGTAAGATAACCGGAGTCTGCATGTTGGCCGCCATGCTCCGCAAGGCGGGAGAAAATTTCTTCGACACTTTGGACCAATACACCCTCGCTGATGTCCTCGTCGAGGCGAAGGAACTGCAGCGGCGGTTGAGCAATTCGTCCCCCGCTGTACAAACCACGCAAGGTCAATAGACTGCTTCGGAAAAAACGACTCGCACTGGTCTCCCCGTGCAGCGCTTTTAACATTGCGCCGAAGCGGCGTAGCGTTTGGAAGGGTGGCGCGCAGCGACCGTCGAGGCGGCATTTCCGGTTGAGGCAATTAGTCAATCCGGCGACAGGTGTGGTCCGGGCGCGAGTGATAGGCCTTGCGACCGCCGGCGACAAAGTAATTGATCTGGAGATGGACGGGTATGGCGGGGCCAGGCTCGAGGCCCGCGCGGCGGACAATTGTAGCGGTTCAAAGGCGCCAGAAGCGTCAACGACGCATCTAATTTTCTCAACGTCCTCGCTTTGACCGCCTGACGCCGGACCTCCCGCACTGTCGTTTTGTGATGCGCCGAAAGCCGCGAGGCCAAAACTACGCATCACACCCCGTTTTGTCCGTGGCACTTCACGGCACTGGCGGTGCAGTGGCGATTTTCGCGCTCAGCCTGTGGTTCTGGTCATTTCCTCGTTCTCACGTCAGTATGCCCTGCATCATCCTGCTGCCGAACTTCACGTTCGGCTGAGCCCTGCTGAGAGCTTGTGAGCGAATTAGGGTTGAGGCTCGTGGCCGCTTCGCAATGGTGACTTTTTCGACAGCTTAACCGTATGGCCGGAGATGGGTTCGGCGCCCGCCCGCTGGCCGGGCGCCATATGGGGCGCATCCGGCGGGTGGTGCAGCAGCACGGGATGCCGGCGGCGATGGACCGGCGCGGCGAGCGGACTGCCGCACGCCTTCATCTCGTTCGCTGGCGCTCGATTCGCCGGGCAAGCGATAGTCGCGGCCTATTCCTGCGCGGGCAGGTCCGGCGCGGTTGAGGCAGCGGGCGCGGGAGGCGTCTGCCGGCGCAGGTTGAAGAACGGCTCAAGCAAATCTATCGGCACCGGGAACAGGGTCGTCGAGTTGCGCTCGGTTGCGATCTCCGCCAACGTTTGCAGGTAGCGGAGCTGCAGCGCGATGGGGTTTTTCCCCATGATCTCGGCGGCGTCGGCCAGGCGCTGCGCGGCCTGATATTCGCCCTCGGCGGCGATCACCTTGGCCCGCCGATGGCGCTCGGCCTCGGCCTGAGCGGCGATCGCGCGCTGCATGTCCTGGGGCAGGTCGATATTCTTGACTTCGACCAGCGCCACCTTAATTCCCCACGGCTCGGTCTGCGCGTCGACGATCTCCTGGATTCGCGCGTTGACCTTGTCGCGCTGGCTTAACAGGTCGTCGAGCTCGGTCTGGCCGCCGACCGCGCGCAGCGTGGTCTGCGCGAGCTGGAGCGTGGCGAAGAGGTAGTCGGCGACCTCGGTCACGGCGCGCGAGGGCTCAATCACGCGAAAATACAGCACCGCGCTCACTTTGACCGTGACGTTGTCGCGAGTGATCACGTCCTGGGGAGGGATGTCGAGCGCGACCAGCCGCAGGTCGACGCGCGTCATTCGCTCCGCCACCGGAATCACGAAGGTGACGCCTGGGCCCCGGTAAGGCATCAGACGCCCGAGGCGGAAGACCACCGCGCGCTCGTATTCTTTGAGCACCTTGAGACCGCCGACTACGAAAACCGCGCAGATGACGAAAATAATGAACAGCACCCCTGCCGCCGTCATAAGCCTACTCCTTAATGCGCCTTTCGGCCGCGCCGGCGAGCGAGGTTCACTCGTCGCAGGCGGCGGCTAGCGCGCTCGTTCCACCTTGAGATCGAGGCCGCTTACGCCGCATACGCGCACGCGCGCGCCCGCCTCTAGCTCCTCGTCGCCGATCGCGCGCCACAACTCGCCGTGGACGAAGACCGTACCTGCCCGCGCCGGCGCCACTGGCGACCGCACCTCGCCGGTCTCGCCCACCAGCCCTTCCTGGCCGGTAGTCGGCGCGCGCCCGCGCGTGCGTACGACAAGAAAGCCCGTAGCGAGAATTATCGCCGCCAGCGAGCCGGCGCCAGCGTAGACGATTTCGCGGCGCGGGAGGATATCGGTCTTGGAGCTGTCGACCAGCAGCAATGAACCGAACACCAGAGCCACCACACCCCCCAGGCCGAGCACACCGTAGCCGGCGCCGAAGGCCTCCGCGACAAGCATCGCGACGCCCAAGAAAATCAGCAGCAGCGCCGACAACTTCACGGCCAGCATCTCGAGCGCGGCCAACGCGAGCAGCAGACTGATCGCGCCGGCGACGCCCGGAACAACCACGCCCGGATGCGCGAATTCGAAGTACAAGCCCAACAGCCCTCCCATCAAAAGCAAGTACGCGAGGTTGGGGTCGGCCAGCACGTCGAGCACGCGCTGCCCTAAAGTCATTGTCCGCCGGCGCACCAGCGCGTCCTTGAGCTGAAGGGTGACCTGACGCCCGGCGACGACGACGGTGCGGCCGGAGGCAGCGGCGAGCAGGTCGTTAAGACTGGGCGCGACCAGGTCGATTACGCGCTGGCTAAGCGCCTCGTCCTCGCCGATCGAGACGCTGCGGCGCACGGCTTGCTCGATCCATTCCTGGTTGCGGCCGCGCTCCCGCGCGATGGCTTTAGCGAAGGAGGCGGTGGCGTTTTCCATCTTGACCCCAAGCGCACCTTTGATTTCGCCGCCGGTCGCGGCAATCGGATGCGCGGCGCCGATCGTCGTGCCCGGTGCCATCGCGGCGATATTCGCCGCCAGCACGATAAAGGTGCCGGCCGACGCGGCCCTCGCGCCCGCGGGTGCTACGTACACGATCACGGGAACGGCGGCGCCAAGGAGGTCCTTCACGATCCTTTCCGCCGAGCTAATCAGCCCGCCCGGCGTATCAAGCTCGATCACGAGCGCGCTTGCGCGCTGCGCCCGCGCCGCGCCAAGCGCGTCGCTGATATAGTGCGCGACCGCCGGGTTTATCGAACCTTCGACACGAATAAGCTCGATTCTGGGGCGCTCCGCAGGAGCTTCGCCGGCGACCGGCGAGTTCGCGGCCAGCGCGAAAAACGCGCTAAAGAGCGCAAGCACAAAGGCGGCGCTTGCAACGGGTGACAGTCGACGGCTCATCTACGCTTTTTGCCGCGGCGCGCGAGCGCGTATGCCATCGCGCTCGCCGCTTGTTGGCGTGCACCTTATTCCATCCGCTTGTCAGCCCAATTACCAGCCCGGGCAAGCGCCCCTGGCCCCCCATGCCGGCTACCAGGTTCATGACGCCCGCAGCTACGCGAGTTGGCTCGAGCAAATCGAGTGCCGGTTCGGGCTCATCACCCAGCAGGCGATCCGGTGCGGGACATCCAGACCCTTATAAAGCCCGAACCGGCGATGTCACGAATCTTCAAGGCGGCGCGGCGAGAGCAGTCTGATGGTCTTAGCGTCGCGCCGCTCTTGTCGTGGATTGCGCGTTGAGCCCGGTAAGGTCCTCACGCACCGCCCGCGGGCACGCTTGATGTGCCGCCACTCGCCCTGACAACCCTTGACACTTGTGCAAGCCAAGGGTTATTCTGCGGCAATTATGGCGACGCCAAGACTGCTAGAGTTAATCTGAAGCCGGTCGCGCCATAAACAGTCCAAAGGAGGATTCGATCAATGGGGGCGTTCGAAACTATAACGGGGTCATGCTTTTGTGGTGCCAACCAGTTTCAACTTACCGAACCGGCGGTTGACACCCATCACTGTCACTGTTCGATATGCCGTCGGGTAAATGCGGCACCCTTTGTGACCTGGTCGATTTTTCCCCGCTCGGGATTCAAGTGGACCAAAGGGCCGCAGCTTCACACCTTTCACAGTTCGGCAACGGTTCACCGAAACCGCTGCACCAATTGCGGGAGTAATGTGACCGTCGACCTGGACGCTATACCGGACAAGCTGTTCGTAAACCGCTCTAACTTCTCGGACATCAAGGCCGACCCAGGGCATCCCCCAGCCACGCTGCGCCATGCCTTCTGGCCCGATCGCGTACCCTGGCTCGAGATCAACGATAACGTGCGCAAAACCCAGGGCTTTGACACCTAATCCCGGATTTCGGTTTTCTCAGTGAACTACCAATTTGATAAGATGCTGGGAAAGCCCTGATGGATGCGAGTTTGGATGCTCCTGGGATGGTACGGAGGAGGGCAGCCGGCGGGTGAGACGGAAAATCGTCCCTTTCAGCTCTCGTTCAACAGCTCATTGCGGGGCGATTTTCAGGGCACGCGAGTGACCCTTCGAGAAGCCCTCAGGGCAAGCTTCCGACGGTGGTTTGATTCTGGTGCGTGAGTTGGATGAACGGTTGGGCTTTGGCGAGCTCATCGAACGGCACTTGACCGACGGGCGGGGAAAGAACGTGCAGTTGCCGTATCCGACCCTTCGGCTTCGCTCAGGGCAGGCCTGCCGCGCCAGCCGGTATATCGCCGGCTGGCGGGCTACGAAGACCTGAACGACGCGGCGTGGCTGTCCCAGGATCCGACCTTTCGGCTCAACGACTTGCGTAAGGTCTGGGAGCGTGGGGCAGCGTTGACCTCCCGCTTACAGTCATTCGAGACGGAAGTGCTGACGCAGCCAGAAAACCCCGCCGGTCTTGGAACGCTCAATCAGAAGTTGGTCGCCAGGGCGCGGCGGGTGGTGGCGAAGAGCCCGCCCTGAGCGCAGTCGAAGGGTCGAGTTCCACTTCGGCGAGTTGCTTCCCCGCGTGGGGTTCATCGTGACTAACCTGGCGGCATCAAGCCGGGCGGTGGTGCGGTTCTACAATAAGCGCGGCACGGCGGAACAATGGATCGAGGAGGACAAGTAGGTGGCCGCGCTGACGCGGCCTTCCTGCCACCGCTTCCGCGCCAATCATGTGCGGCTGTGGCTCAGCGTGATCACCTCTAATCTGGGCAATCTGTGGCGGCGGCTGGCGCTGCCGACGCGGGTCGCCACTTGGTCGCCGACCAGCTTGCAGCAACGACTGGTAAAGAGCGGCGGATGGCTCATCAAACATGCGCGCTACTACTGGTTGCTGTTGGCCGAGGGGCATCTTACGCGGCGGCTGTTTGCCGGCATGCTGCGGAAAACCGCAGCGCTGCCGGCGCTGGTGGGACAGCCGACCGCGGTGGTGGGCTTCCAGATCGACTGCACGCACATGGGGGATGGCGAGGTGTATTTGGAAATCGGTCGGATAGGGGCCGGATTACGATTTCGCACCACCCGAAATGATGGAACTGGCCACTTCGTCGGCAGACCGTAGCCTGCGCACGGAAATTCCGGACAAGGTTTCTCCACGAGCAAACCGGTTGGAGGTCATCAAAGTAAATCGCCTTTCGCTGCATCAAGACGCCGTGCTATGCCTCCCCATCTACAGCATTGCCCAGCGGCCAGGCGGAGCGCGCCTAGTAGCGTTTGAAATGGCTCTTGCAAAAAGCTAGAGGAACAACGTTCGAAACCTATCGTGCCAATTACGAGAGCGCATCGCCGATGAAAAGCTTAGGGAATCGAGTTTCGTCGATCTGTGGTAGAGGAGTCCTGACCCTGGTTATTGCGTCGATGGTGTTAGCGTTGGCACCCGCGGCTTTTGCCAAACCCACTGAGGAAGTTCAAGGCTTTGTCGAGAGCAACCACGCCGGCTTGCCGGACTATCAAGTCTTGCTTTACGTGGCGATACTCCACACTCACTGGACGGAGTGGCGATTCCTCGGCACCGACAAGACCGATTCCAAGGGTCATTTCGCGATCGTTTATTCGCCGCCGGAGGCACGGGACGAACAACTGCGGCCGTTGTTGTTCGTTGAGGCGGTGTCGAGACAAGTCATGCTGGCAAGCGCAATCGGCAGCGTGGACAATGCGCCTCAGAGCGTGGTTGTAGACGAACTTACCACGGTTGCAACCGGAAACGCTTTTGCGCAATTCATTGATGGCTCAAAAATCACCGGCAATCCTTACGGCATGAGCAACGCCGTCCATATGGCCGCCAACCTTGCCGACCCGGGTTCCGGCGATGTCGGGGTGGTGCTAGATCGGACGCCTAACGGAACGGAGACGTCGACCCTGGCGACGTTCAACTCGCTGAGCAATGCGGTGGCAAGCTGTGTCGCAGAACAGAGTAACTGCGAGAAGCTGCTCAAGTTGGCCACGCCGGCTGGTGAAGGAAAACCCAAGACCGTGTTGCAGGCCCTGGCGAACATCGTCAAGAATCCCTCGTTTCTTACGAAGGACGGAGGACTGGCGTCGGACGATCCGCTGTTCGACTTGTCGGAACAAGCCAAGATCTACAGCCCTTTTCTCGCGCAGCGGCCAACGAACTGGCTGCTGTTTCTGAAGATCACCGGCGGATTCTACAGCGAGCAGAACGCCGATAATCTACTTAACGGACCGGCCAACTTCGCCATCGACGGGCATGGCGACGCGTGGGTTGCCAACAACTATATCCCCGAACCGCCGAGCCAATACGCCTGCGCAGGCAATCGCCTGATGGAGTTCTATCCCTGGGGCCAGAATTTCCCCGGATCGCCCTTTGTCGGCGGCGGTATCAGTGGCGCTGGCTACGGCATCACCTTCGATCCAACCGGTAATATCTGGAGCGCGAATTTCGGCTTCCAGGATCCGCCGTGCGCCAACACGCCACAGGCCGCCACCAGCGACAGCGTCTCGCTCTTCCGTTCGAATGGCCAGCCGATCTCACCTGCGGATGGCTACACCAAAGGTGATATCTCGTGGCCGCAGGGAACAGTCTCAGATCGGCGAGGAAATATCTTCGTGGCCAATTGCGGCAACGACTCGATCACGGAAATCCCCCAGGGCAACCCCGACGCGGCGTTCAATATCCCGCTGGGCCCGACGCCGGCGCCGGGGCAGCCGCAGATTAAGCCCTTTGGCGAGGTGGTGGATCGTCAGGGGAACGTCTGGGTCACTGACAATTTCAACGACTCGGTCGCGATAATCTCGCCCGCCGGCAAGCTCGTGGACACACTGCCCGGCATCTTTAACGGCAATACCGTACTCACCCACCCGGTCGGCGACGCGGTCGATAGCCGAGGCGACGTCTGGGTAGCCAATTCGGATTGGCTCGATGTACCCTGCCCAAAGGCGACCAATCCCGGCACGGCCAAAAACCCTTCGATTACGCTGTATCGGGCCAACACGCGGATACCGGCGGCCGGCTCACCCTTTACTGGCGGCGGATTGACCGTACCGTGGGGAATCGCGGTCGACGGTGACGATACCGTGTGGGTCTTCAACTTCGGTGCGGAGCCGGTGATGCCGCCTGGTCACGAGATCACGACCCCGACCGGTATCAGCCGGTTTTGCGGGACCAAGTCTTGGAAATGTCCACGGTATTTGCGGGTCGGCGACCCGATATCGCCTAACACCGGCTACCAAAGCAACGCGCTCGAGCGCATCACCGGCGGCCAAATCGATCCGTCCGGAAATATCTGGGTTACGGGCAACTGGAAAATCAACGCCAATCCCAACCAGAATCCGGGCGGCAACTCGATCGCGATTGTGATCGGCGCGGCGGTCCCGATCCGCACGCCGCTGATCGGTCCGCCGGTTCCCTTCGACTGAATCGCGAACCGGCGACGAGATACTCCAAGTTCATTGCGCTGGCCGGTCCACTGAAGGCGAGGCAGCCTGGCTTTGCCGAAAAGGCCATAGCGCGGGAGAACCGCATAGCGAGCCTGTTAGTTCTCTGGACGTGGAGCTTGCGCTTGCGCCCTGCTCTGTCAGGCCAAACGCGCACGCGCCCTTCAATCTGACCGTGATCGCACCCTAAAGCACTTGCCGACCGCTTCGCCTTGGCGGATCGTATTAGCTGAGGTCGTTGTGCAGGAGGTGGTCAGATGGTTGCCGAGTTACGGGAATCGACCATCATACCGGCGATTATGGCTAATATGGCGTAGCCCGCGCTTTTTCGGGTCGAGTATCATTCCTCGTGCAAGGCGGGAAGTGGGTTGCGCGACACTCCCGCCTTGCTTTTTTGACCAACCTAATCAAGCGGCGACACCGACTCGAGCTAAGGGGGCCGCTAGCCCGTGGGGGTTGCCGTCGAGCGGCAACTCCGAGTCGCCGGCCCACTAACCTCAGAAGCGGATTACCGACCGTATCGACTCGCCTCTGTGCATCAGGTCAAACGCTTCGTTGATGCGGTCCGGCGGCATTATATGAGTGATCAGGTCGTCGATATTGATCTTGCGGTTCATGTACCAGTCGACGATCTTCGGCACGTCGCGCCGGCTCTTGGCGCCGCCAAAAGCAGTTCCCTTCCAAACCCTACCGGTTACTAGCTGGAAGGGGCGCGTAGATATCTCTTCCCCTGCGCCGGCGACACCGATAATCACGCTGGTGCCCCACCCTCTATGGCAGCATTCCAGCGCCTGGCGCATGAGCTTGACGTTGCCGACGCACTCGAAGCTGAAGTCGGCGCCCCCGCCGGTCAGGTTAATCAGGTAGGGGACCAGGTCTCCCTCAACCTCCTTGGGGTTGACGAAATGAGTTAGTCCGAACTTCTCGGCGACTGCCTTGCGCGCCGGATTCAGATCGACTCCAATGATCATATTTGCCCCGGCCAAGCGGCAGCCCTGAGTCACATTCAGCCCGATGCCGCCCAACCCGAAGATCACGGCATTGTCGCCGGGCTGTAGCTTTGCCGTGTTGATCACGGCGCCGATACCGGTGGTTACGCCGCAGCCGATATAGCAGATTTTTTCGAATGGAGCGTCTTCGCGAACCTTAGCCACCGCGATCTCGGGCAACACGGTGTAATTGGCAAAGGTCGAAGTGCCCATGTAGTGATGAATCATCTTGCCGTTTAATGAAAAGCGGCTAGTTCCGTCCGGCATCAATCCCTTGCCTTGCGTTTCCCTGATAGCAGTGCAGAGGTTGGTTTTGCCGGAGATACACGCCTGGCACTGGCGACACTCGGGAATATAAAGCGGAATCACGTGATCGCCCGGCTTAACTGATGTAACTTCGGGGCCTATCTCCACCACCACCCCGGCGCCTTCATGGCCCATTATCGAGGGAAATAAACCCTCGGGGTCACGGCCCGAGAGCGTGTAGGCGTCGGTATGGCATACGCCGGTCGCCTTGATTTCGACCAGGACCTCCCCCTTCTTGGGTCCGGCAAGATCGACGGTCTCGATTTGTAATGGCTGGGCTGCTTTGTGCGCCACCGCTGCCTTGACTTTCACGGCCTTGTCCTCCTCGCTTGAGATTGCCCCTCGCAACCACTACTGGTAGGCGAATGCCGGCGAGCGATTGAGCGAAACGGGGCGGAAACAGCCCTCATAATAATATGGCGCCGCGAATTACGGCAACGCCGAAGACACGCGGCGCGTTGTTTTGAACTGATACGCTTTTCCACGAAGTCGCGCGCATGCGATCGTGTGGCGTCGCTGCACAGCGCTCTGAGGCACCAGACTTAACTTGCGCTCAGCACCGGTATCCTCAAAGGCAGGCAGCGCATCTGGGCGCGCGCCGGCAAGGGCTTCACAATCTGCTACCCACGGCGCTCGTGAAGCGAAAACCGAGGCGCGGCGCGTGCGTCAGACTGATCGAGCTGCCGGGAGCCAGCTACGGCGCCGATCTGCTCTGCGTCTCGGCGTGGAGCATCAAAACCGCATCGCGCGCCAGCGGCTTCAGCCCGCCGTCGCCGCCTTGTATGACGTACGCCGCCAGTTGTTTGCGCATTCGCGGGTCCCAGAAATTTCTCAAGTGACGCGCCACGCTCTTTATCGCTTCGTCCCGGTCCGGTAGCGGCTCAAAAAATCCCGCAATCTGGTTCGCCATGACGACCAGATGGGCGATCTCCATCGTCGCTCCACCCCGCCCGCGCTACTTCGCCGCGCTCGCCTCTGCCGCATAGAGGCGCACCTCTTCGCGGCGAGCCGCGCGAGTGACCGGCATGACCTGCACAGCCGTCACCTTGTACTCGGGACAGTTGGTCGCCCAATCGGAATTCTCGGTCGTGACCACGTTGGCACCCGACTCCGGATGATGAAAAGTGGTATACACGACTCCGGGCTGGACCCGCTCCGTCACCAGAGCGCGCAGCGTCGTGGCGCCTGCGCGGCTGCTCATTTCGACCCGATCTCCGTCGCGGATGCCTCTTTGCTCGGCGTCGTGCGGATGAATCTCGAGCCGATCCTCGCGATGCCACACGACGTTGCTGGTGCGGCGGGTTTGGGTGCCGACGTTATATTGAGTAAGGATTCGTCCAGTGGTCAGAATCAGAGGATACCGCCGACTCGTCCGCTCCTCGGTCGGGATATATTCGGTGATGGTGAAATTTCCCTTGCCGCGCACGAACTGCCCGACGTGCATCACCGGGGTTCCTCGGGGCGCCTTCTCGTTGCACGGCCATTGCACGCTGCCGAGGCGGTCGAGTTTCTCATAGCTGACGCCGGTGAACGTCGGCGTCAACCGCGCGATCTCGTCCATGATCTCGGACGGGTGCGAGTATTTCATCGTGTAGTCGAGGGCGTTGGAGAGCGCCACGGTCACCTCCCAGTCTTCTTTGCCGGCCAGCGGCGGTATTGCCTTGCGCACCCGCGAGATGCGCCGCTCCGAGTTGGTAAACGTGCCGTTTTTCTCGAGAAAAGATGATCCGGGTAGGAAGACGTGGGCGTACTTCGAAGTTTCGTTGAAGAAAATGTCCTGGATGACGATGAACTCCATCGCCTTGAGCGCTGCGACCACATGGCGCGTATTGGGATCGGACTGCGCGATATCCTCGCCCTGGATGTAGAGTCCTTTGAAGCTTCCGTCAAGCGCGGCGTCAAACATATTCGGGATGCGTAGGCCGGGCTCAGGGTCGAGGCTCACACCCCAGGCCTGCTCGAATGCAGCGCGCAGAACCGGGTCGGAGATATGCCGATAGCCGCTCAACTCGTGCGGGAACGAGCCGACATCGCACGAGCCCTGCACGTTGTTCTGGCCGCGCAGCGGATTGACCCCTACCCCTTCGCGTCCCAGGTTGCCGGTCGCCATCGCCAGGTTCGCCATCGCGAGCACCATCGTGCTTCCCTGGCTATGCTCGGTGACGCCTAAACCGTAGTAGATAGCTGCGCGGCCGCCGGTCGCGTAAAGCCTAGCCGCGGCGCGAATCGCCCGCGCGGCTACGCCGGTGGCCTCTTCGACCGCCTCGGGAGAATTGTGCGGCTTGGCGATAAACTCCTTCCACGTCCGATAGGCACTCGTATCGCATCGCTCGGCGACGAAAGTCTCGTCCGTCAGCCCCTCGGTCACCACAACATGAGCCATCGCGTTGACCAGCGCTACGTTGGTGCCGGGGCGAAGCTGCAGGTGGGAGGCGGCCTCGATATGCGGGCTCTTAACCAAGTCGATTGCGCGCGGGTCGGCGACGATCAGCTTAGCGCCCTCGCGCAGCCGCCGCTTCATCATCGAAGCGAACACCGGATGGCCGTCCGTGGGGTTGCAGCCGATGACCATGATCACGTCCGCTTTCAGCACCGAGGCGAAGTCTTGCGTGCCCGCCGAGGTGCCGAAGGCGGTCTTCAGGCCGTATCCGGTAGGGGAGTGGCAAACGCGCGCGCAAGTGTCAACGTTATTGTTGCCGAAGGCGGCACGGACGAGTTTTTGTACCAGGTAAGTTTCCTCGTTGGTACAGCGCGACGAGGTGATCGCCCCCACCGAGTCTTTGCCGTACTTTTCCCGCACGCGCCTCAGGCCTGCGGCGGCGCAATTTATTGCTTCCTCCCACGAGACCTTGCGCCACGGTTCGCTCCGGCGCTCGCGGATAAGCGGCTTGACTACGCGGTCCGGATGGGCCGCGTAGCCCCAAGCGAAGCGCCCTTTGACACACGAATGCCCGTAATTGGGCTGGCCATCCTTGTTCGGCACCATCCGCGCCACTTCATTGCCCTTCATCTCGGCCTTGAACGAGCATCCGACGCCGCAGTAGCCGCACGTAGTGATTACGCTGTGCTCGGCCTGGCCCTTCTCGACGATCGATTTTTCCATCAGAGTCGCCGTCGGGCAGGCCTGTACGCAGGCGCCGCATGACACGCACTCGGAGTCGATAAACGGCTCGTGCTGGCCGGGCGAGACGACAGAGGCGAAGCCCCGGCCCTGAATCGTCAGCGCGAAGGTTCCCTGCACCTCCTCGCAGGCCCGCACGCAGCGCGAGCAGACGATACATTTGGAGGGGTCGAAAACAAAATACGGATTCGACTCGTCCTTGGGCGAGTCGAGGTGGTTCCTGCCGCTGTACCCGTAGCGCACGTGACGAAGCCCAACTACTCCGGCCATGTCCTGCAGCTCGCAATTGCCGTTGGCCGGGCAGGTAAGACAGTCAAGCGGGTGGTCCGAGATATAGAGCTCCATCACGTTGCGCCGCAGCTCGCCGAGCTTGTCGCTCTGGGTGCGCACCTTCATTCCCGCCGCGACCGGGGTCGTGCACGAGGCCGGGTAGCCGCCTCGCCCGGCGATCTTGACCAGGCAAAGGCGGCAAGAGCCGAAGGGCTCGAGCGAGTCCGTCGCGCAGAGCTTGGGGATATTAACGCCGGCCAGCGCCGCAGCGCGCAGGATGGACGTCCCAACCGGCACGGTGACGGGCTTCCCGTCAATTTCGAGAGTTGCAAACTGTCCCGAATTCCGCGCGGGCGTTCCCCAATCCTTGTCCGTGATCGATAGCATCGCTGTTCCCCTTTGCTCAGAGCCCGTGAATTTTTGGCAAGCTGCCGCATGTCGCCGTAGGCTGCGCCCGATATGTCTGTAGTGGGGCGGGCCGCCGTGCCCGCCCTGTCGCGGTGATTCATTGGTCGCGCGGGCGTGGCGCCCGCGCATCATGGCGGGCACGGCGGCCCGCCCCACTACGCAAAACTTCACCAACTCTCAGTTTAGCCCTGGGGCGCCCGGCCGGTAAGCGCCTGCTGTTCCTGCGCAGCCTCGAGATCGCTCGGCGAGAGACCAAAATCGCCCGGAAAATGCCTAAGCGCGCTCATCACCGGTAGCGGCGTCAGCCCGCCGAGCGCGCACAGCGAGCCGAATTTCATCGTCTCGCACAGCTCTTCGAGCAAAGCGATATTCGCTTCGCGCTCCACGTTCTTCAGGATGCGCCCGATCACTTCCACCCCGCGGACCGAGCCGATTCGGCATGGCGTGCACTTGCCGCACGATTCGAGCGCGCAAAACTCCATCGCATAGCGCGCCATCTCTGCCATATCCACCGTGTCGTCGAAGACGACGATGCCGCCGTGGCCCAGCAATCCGCCGCGGGCGGCCAGCGCTTCGTAGTCGAGCGGCGTGTCCAACTCGTTCTCCGGCAGGTAAGCGCCCAAAGGTCCCCCGACCTGCACCGCGCGCAACGGGCGCCCGCTCGCGGTGCCTCCGCCATAATCATATATAATCTCGCGCAGCGTGACGCCGAAGCCCTTCTCGATAAGCCCGGGCCGCTTGACGTTGCCGGCCAACTGGATCGGCAGCGTCCCGCGCGAGCGGCCCATGCCGTAGTCCTTATAGAAGCGGCCCCCTTTTTCAAGAACGATCGGCACCGTGGCAAACGTCACCAGGTTGTTAACGATGGTTGGTTTGCCGAACAGTCCTTCGACCGCCGGCACCGGCGGCCTGTAGCGCACCATCCCGCGCTTGCCCTCCAGGCTTTCAAGCATCGCGGTTTCTTCGCCGCAAATGTAGGAGCCGGCCCCAACGCGCACTTCGAGATCAAACCTCTTCGCGCTGCCCAGGACATCCTCGCCGAGGTAGCCGCGCTCGTAGGCGGCATCAATCGCGCGAACCAGGGCGCGATACGAATGGGGATATTCGGAGCGCAGGTAGACGTATCCCTGGGCGGCGCCGATGCAAACCGCTGCGATCGTCATCCCTTCGATCAGCACAAGGGGGTCGCCCTCCATGAGCATCCGATCGGCGAAGGTCCCCGAGTCGCCCTCGTCGGCGTTGCACACTACGTACTTTCGATCGGCGCTGGTCTCGAGCGCGGTCTTCCATTTGATGCCAGCGGGAAAAGCCGCGCCGCCGCGTCCCCTAAGCTCCGAAAGCGAAATCTCGTCAACTATTTGCGCCCCTGTCATCTCCAGCGCCCGCTTAAGGCCGCGGTATCCCCCATGCGCGAGATACGCGTCGAGCGACCCCGGGTCGGTTATCCCCACGCGGGCGAAGGTCAGGCGCTCCTGCTTTTTAAGGTACGCAATCGCCTCGGTGAGACCCAGCCGGAGACGATGATCTTTGCCGTCGAGAAAACCGGCTTCGAACAGCGATTCTACATCCGCGCCGGTCACGGGACCGTACGCGACACGGCCTTGTGCCGTATCGACCTCGACCATCGGTTCGAGCCAGTAAAGGCCGCGCGAGCCGGTGCGGATGATGTGCGGCATCTCGCCACGCCGCGCGCCGTGCGCCTGCAGCGCGCGCGCGACCTCGCCGGCGCCGAGCGAAAGCGCGCCTGAGTCCTGCGGAACGTATATCGTCTCGCTCATGAGCGGCGCCCCTCGAAACGCGCGAGCAACCGGTCGAAGCGCTGCGCTGTGACGCGCCCGTAAAGCTCTTCGTCGATCGTTATCGCGGGCGAGCAGGCGCAGTTCCCCAGGCAGTAGACCGCTTCCAGGGCGAACAAGCGGTCGTCGCTGGTTTGGCCGAAGTCAAGCTGCAATCTTCGCTTGATATGGGAAGCGAGCGCAACGGCGCCCATCGCCTGGCACGACTCGGCCCGGCAGACGCGGATTACGTGCTTGCCAGGGGGTTCGCTGCGAAAATCATGGTAGAAGCTGACTACGCCGTGCACTTCGGCCCGCGATAGGTTGAGGACTGCGGCGATGACCGGGATACCCTCGGCAGGAATGTATCCAAAACGCCCTTGCACCTCATGCAGGATCGGGAGCAAGGCTCCGGGTTTGTGCTTGAGTGAGAACGCGATTGAGCGGACCGCTTCTTTATCCCATTCCGGTTCGATAGCCATGGGAGCCTTGACAGCGCCTTATCGTCCCCCGATGCAGACCCGAATGATCCGCTCCTCCCGATTCTCGCCCTATTATGCGAAGACCCATCGCATCAGGCCTTTTCCTCCGTCCGTCCACGCGGCCCGCCCACGCTCGACGCGCGCGCAAAAGTGCGTTAGTCGATTTGAGCTACGCAACACCAAGCTTCGCCCCCCCACTCTCGCGTCGTTCGCTCACTCTGCATAACGACACCTACTTTGCTTAATAATATCGGTTAATATGCCTTGCTTACAGTAGTTCGGCAAAGTCGCGGCCGGCCGGTCGGCTATCCGGTGACAGGGCTGCGCGCAGCGAACGGTAGCGCCGGCGCGTTTAGGCTCGGAGACACGCGCGCGCCGATCGGCCAAGCGAATCAGGAGCGGGTCGCGGCCCCGTCGCGCAGCGCCGCCGCATGATGCGCCACGTGGTCGGCCATGAAGGTCGAGACGAAATAATAGCTGTGGTCGTACCCGGGCCTTAGGCGCAGGCTTAATCGCTGCCCAGCTTTAGCGCAGGCCGCTTCGAGCAGCTCGGGTTTCAACTGTTGCTTTAAGAATTGATCAGCTTCTCCTTGGTCGACCAGCAGCACGCCCGGAAAACGCGCGCCGTCCTCCAAGAGCGCCGTGGCGTCATAGCGTCTGGCGGCGCGAAGGTCACCGCCGAGGTATCCCGAAAAAGCCTTGTGACCCCACGGACATTGAAGCGGCGCGGCGATCGGCGCAAAAGCGGAAATCGAAGCGTAGCGCTGCGGGTTTTTGAGGCCTATCGTCAGCGCGCCGTGACCACCCATCGAATGGCCGAAGATTCCCTGGCGGCTGCGGTCAGCCGAAAAGTTGTCCCCGATTAGCTCCGGCAATTCCTCCGTCACGTACCTGTACATGCGGTAGTTTTTCGACCACGGTTCGACCGTGGCGTCGAGGTAAAAGCCCGCGCCGGTGCCGAAGTCCCAGTCGGTGTCTTCGCCCGCAATTCCGGCTCCGCGCGGGCTGGCGTCCGGCGCGACCAGCATCAGCCCGTGCTCGGCGGCCAGGCGCTGCGCGCCGCCCTTGATGAAGAAAGTTTCCTCGGTGCAGGTCAGCCCGGCAAGGTAAGTCAAAACCGGGACCGCACCGGCTTTAGCCTGCGGGGGACGATACACGCCCAACCGCATCGTCGTGCCGGTAGCCTGGCTCGAATGTTCGTAAAAGCCTTGGATTCCTCCGAAGCAAGCGTGCTCGCTCAGCACTTTCAGTGTCATAGCGTCTCGCCATCCATACGAACTCGGTCATCGAACCATCATTGGTGAGCATGCATAGGCCCCTGGCGCGCCGCAAGCCCCAGGCCACGGATGCGTTCATCGCTCGGGGCATTATATCGCGTGAAACGGCGCACTCGCGACCCGCCCCCGCCGGCGCGTTTCGGAGCGCTTTGCGCTGACGCGACCTACGTTGTCCGTGTCGACTCGCCTAGGCGCGCCGGCTCAGCATGATCGCCTCGCGAGCCGCACCAGCTCGGCTCGCGAGGCGGTGTCAGACAGAGCGTTCACTTCAGGGCGAAAATCGCCACGGTATCGCCATACGCGTAGGCTAGCTGGAAGCTGCCTCCCGCCGCCACCGCGACGTACTGTTTGCCCGCCACCGCGTAAGTCACCGGAGGCGCATTGACGCCCGCGCCCAGGTAAAAGCGCCACAACATGGCGCCGGTCCTGGCGTTAAAGGCATCGAAGCTGCCGTCGCCCTCGCCGGTAAACACAAGGTTGCCGGCGGTGGCCAGAGCGCCGCCGATCATCGGCTCAGGGGCGTGATACTGCCAGGCAACTCTGCCGTTGTCCACGTTGATCGCCGTGAACGTGCCGTCCTGAATGCTCTTAGCGCCGGAGGCGTTGAAGAACGCGCTGCCAAGCTTCATGTGGCCCGGGACGAACGGCGAAGTCACCGTGGTAAAGGTCATTAGCTGGTCCATGCCCAACACGTAGACCATATGTGTCAGCGGCGAAAAGGCGGGCGGCGACCACTCGCTGCCGCCGTTAGCGCCGGGCAGGATGTCTACGCCGGTCTTGGTCGGCGGCATCATGAAGTTTTTGGACTGGATCACGAAGGGCTGGGACTTCCTAATCAGTTGTCCGTTGCGGCGGTCCACGATATAGAAAAATCCCGTCTTCCCCGCTTCGCCGGCCGCGGGAATGCGTCTGCCGCGGTCGTTGACATCGAACAGCATAACATTGCTGACAGCGTCATAGTCCCATACGTCGTGCGGCACTTCCTGGTAATACCAGGCGAGTTCACCGTTGCTCGCGTGCAAGGCGACGATCGAGTCGGTGTAGAGGTTGTCGCCCTGCCTGACCGAGCCGTCCATGTCAGGGTTGGGATTTCCGACCGCGAAGATCACCAGGTCCTGCTGCGGGTCTATCGCCGGCGTGGTCCACACCATGCCGCCACCGGACTTCCACGATTCGCCGGACCAGCTCGCCGGGTTCGTCGAGTTCCAACGCCAGATGGGACGGCCGGAGTTGGCGTCGTAAGCCGCGACAAAGCCGCGGATCGGCCACTCGCCGCCCGAGCTCCCCACGATCACCATCCCCTTGTAGACCTGCGGGGTCATGGTCTCGGAGTACCCGGCCATGGGTTCGGCCACCTGCTGCTCCCACAGCATCTTGCCGTCGGCGGCGTCGATCGCCACCAACTTGGCATCCAGCGTCCCCAGGTAAAGCTTGCCGTAGGCAGCCGCTACGCCCCGGTTGACCGGCCCGCAGCAAAACTTCATCGACCCGAGGCGATGAGCGTGCGACCAAAGGGTAATTCCGGTCTTCGCGTCAAGCGCCATGATTTTCATGTAACCGTTGACCATCGGCGTGGTGATGTACATCACGCCGTTGATCACCAAGGGCGTAGTCTCGAAGCTCGCGGTCATCCCGGTCTGCACGATCGCCACGGGAGCCAGCCTGCGGACGTTGCGGTCGTCGACCTGCCGCAGTTCGGAAAAGCGCTGGTTCGAATAGTTGGCGCCATGAATCACCCAGTTCGCGCCGTCCCGGCCCGCGTTCATCAGCATCTGGTCCGTCACGCGGACCGCCTGGGGATTAGCCAGCGGAACGTTGATCGCCACCGTATGCGCAGAACCAGATTCGCCTTGCGCAAGCGCGGTCCCGCAGACCGCGGCCAGCAGCAGCGCTCCGGCGCCGGCGCACAAAAGTCCCACAAACCCGAGCCTATATCTAGGTCGTCCCATTATGCTCCCCCCTTTTATGGTCAATTAGCCCCCTGCCGGCCGCTAGTCGGCGCTTGAACTTCGTCGCTATCGCCCGCTCTCGCCGGTTTGCTTGTCATCCGCGCCGGGAAAAGGCAGCAGCTTCACTCTTCCGAGCGCGGCTGACGAGAACGGAGTCGAGCCGGACGGGTAATGGTTGCGGTAAAGGATATACGTGAATATCAGCTCGTACTCATCTTTGCCAAGCCTGCCCGGGTTATCATACGGCATTTGCGTGGCGATAAATCCAAATAACTGCGTGGCCGTAATCTTGTTAAACTCGACGTCGTTCTTGAACACGTCCCCCGCCAAAGGCGGTCCGGAAAGCCCTTCTAGATTTGTCCCATGACAAGCGGCGCAGTGCTGGGCGAACAGCCCCTCACCGGTTTTCGCCTGCTCAACGGTATAGTAGCCGCTGGCGCCGCTGTTGGCGATGCGACTCGCGTCAGCTTGAAGAACGCTGGCGGGCGCTGCCTGAGCGCAGGTGATGCCAACGAGGAAACACCAAGCCGCGACAAGTCCGGCATGAACCAACCGCCGTCCTGTTGCGAGCGTCTGCGGACCTGCCCGACGCCTTGGTCGCCGAGGTCGGTCCGGCGCGATCTTCGTACGTGGACTATCCGCCCAGTCACCTTTCGCAATCGGCGAAAAACCCCTAATCAAACTTGGCAACACTTTTGCTAGTCTAGGGAGCGCTTAGGGAACAGCGTTTTTCATAAACTAACGAGGTTGGCGTGTCAAGAATTGGCCGCTCTCGCATTGCTTGCCGGCGCCGATTCGGTGCTCGCGCGCTCCGCGCTGAAGCAACAGAGCTAGATCGGGGCTGCCAGCGCCGCGCGAGGAGCGCCGCCTATCGCGAAGCGTGCAGCCTTGTTTACGGATCGAAGCGCGTGCTAAACAGGCCGTGAGATTCGCGCCTGTCGCGCTTGGCCGACGCGGGTTCGCCGGTCCGCCGTTTCCAGCCCTAATCCGGTAATCCACGCAACGCCGGGCGAGCATGATTTGGTGAGAGAGATTGCTTGGCGCGCCCCCTTAGCTCAGTTAGGATAGAGCACAGGATTCCTAATCCTGGGGCCGTGGGTTCGAATCCCGCAGGGGGCGCCAGTTTTCCCGCGAGCCGATGTTTCGAGATGTCAAGTTCCGCACGTCGTGACTTTGGCTCAACTTGGGCTGTGTGACGACATCCCGATACCGCTCGAGGCTGAAAGATGAAGAGCCCCACGCACCGAAGCAAGCTGAAGCCGCGCGCGAGCACGCTATGAGAGCAGGTCTAGAAACGGGCTGTGATGTGGCCCTTCGGACGTTGGCTTTCGCGGCTTTCGCGAAATCGCCCATTCGCTTGATTGGGGCTTCCCTCTCTCCCATGTATGCGGAAAACATCGTACGCTGATTCAACCATATGGCTGAGCAGACACAGGAGATCACACGGATCGCGGTTCCGGCATTGGACGCGATTTTGGGCAAGGATTTTCGTGTCCTCGACAGCGGCTTCGTTCGCGTCGTGGACTACATGGGCAGCGACGATGCCATTGTCCAAGCAGCGCGTGTCTCTTACGGTCGAGGCACGAAGCGCATTCGTGAGGATCGAGGGCTGATCCGATTCTTGATGCGGCATCGGCATACGACCCCTTTCGAGATGTGCGAGATCAAGCTTCACGTTCGAGCACCGATGGACTGCTGGCGGCAGTGGATTCGGCATCGGACGGCGAACGTGAACGAGTACTCCACCCGATACTCCGTAGCGATAGAGGCGGCCCAGCTGACGCCTCCCGATGCTTGGCGAACGCAAGCCACACAGAACCGGCAGGGTTCAGGCGCAGCGATCGACACGTCGGTCGGAGCGGCCCTGTCTGCGCGAGAGGAAGAGCTCCATCGGCTGGCTCGCGAAGTTTACGAGGAGAGGCTTTCGAAGGGTGTCGCCCGTGAACAGGCCCGCAAAGACCTCCCGCTCTCCACCTACACAGTTCGCTGCGGTGACCGCGGAGATTCAAGCTTCAGGCATCACGATAATCAACGGCACCCCACCGAGAGCAGAAAATCAGTGGCGGAAGGATGCCATTCGGCAGCTGAACGGTATCGACTCTCTCAGGGAAAAGGAAGAATTCGATACCAGTACGTTCGATTACCGCGAGACGCTCAGGCTCCTATTGGACCTCTACGGGAGATACGGTGCCACCCAGAAGATTGTCGTCTCGCCAACGGGCAGCAAGATGCAATCTGTTGCGGTCGGACTGGCATGCGGGTTTCTGAGGGATCTCCAAGTCGTGTATCCCACACCGCAATCGTTTCCCACGCCGTCGAACTACACAACTGGGGTTAGTAACGTCTATCAACTATCTTTGTCGGCGTTCGCCGCCGTTCCAACGACGGTCGGCGCTTACGATGTAGGACTCGGTCAAGGATTGGAACGGAGCGATGCAGCCGGTTGAGGCTTTCCGTCGTACTCATCTGCGTGTTCGCACCGCGAATGCCTACATTCAGAGGTATGCGCCGCACGCCACCCTTACGGCGCCCTTGCACCTTGGTGTGATTCCAAAGGAATCGGATTGCGGGCCAAAATCAACGCTGGTGTGTTCAGCCGTCGTTGGATGCGGACATTGTTCTCTTTTCCCGGTGCGGCTCAGATGTGTCGAACACATCAGAGAGACGATGCGGGCTTGGGCCTTTCAATGTGGACGACTCTTTTGCCACCTTGTTCGAAGGCGTGCAATGCAGCTAGCTTCACAGCGCTCTCCTTCAGCGTGCCCTGGGCCGCAATCGCATAGCGACGATAGATCGATTCCGTGGGATGGCCGACCATCGCCATAGCGGCCGAGCGGGGAGCGCCAGCGCGGTCTAGATTGCGGACCGTCGTACGGCGGAAGTCGTGTGGAATCTTCCCGGCCGGTCCAGCGCTTCGCTTGCGTAGCACAAGCCTGATCGGAGCAGCGGTAAGCCAACGCATGCGCAAACCGTCGAGGAGGTCCGCGACCCGATGAGGGCGTAGCAGGCTGCTCCCCATTCGCTCTCGAAGCGTCACACGCGCCGGCCTTCTCGCCTCCTCTTAGTCGGCACCGCCTACAACCGCGAAGCTCCGTCCCCTTGGACGAATCGAGCAGGGCGATAACCGTTGCGTTAACCGCGCCCTAACCAAACAACCACGGCCGGCCTCGATACTCTCGCCGCGTCGTCATAAGACTGGTTCCTGTCGGCTGCTCCGCCTATCTCTTAAGAAGCATTGGAGATCGTGGCGGGATGTCTAATCACGGGCGGGGAGAACAGCGGTGCGCAAATTTGGCGGAAATTCGCGGGGCCGTGCGCGTTGGGAGGCGGCGCGGCCCCAGGTTTTCGCATGGTTTATATCCCTTTCTCGGACAATTTTTCGGACATCCCCATCCATGCCCTCGCGCTTCAATCGCCGCCGCCCCGGCAAAAGCCCGCAACTTGCGCAAGGCGCATGCTCAAGAGATGCGCCATCGCCCCAGCGCGGTCGGCCGCGAAAGGCCAGGCCACGCGGCGGCCGGCGGCGCGCCCCCCGCACGGAGCACGCAGGGACGGCCGACCGCGGCGCGTCGTCGCGCGCGCGGCGCGGAGTTCCGCGCGCTACAGCCGGCGGCGCGAAGCCTGTCTGCGCTGGGCGCCGCGGCGCGCAAGGCACCCGCAGCCCCCTTGCGCAAAGCGCTCTAGCGCGCATGCCCCCCGGCCTGCGCAGCGGGCGGCCGCGGCGTCAAATAACCGGCGAGCGCGCCCAGCGCCGCGCGCAGGTCGGCCTCGCTCACAATATTATAGCGATCGAAGACGCGGCGGGTTTTGTGCCCGCTAAGCTCCATCGCGACGCGCTCCGAGACGCCGGCCCGCACCAGATTGCGCACCGCCGAGCGGCGCAGGTCGTAGGCCAAAACATCGGGCATCCCGGCCTGCGCCGCGCCGCGCCGCCAGGCCGCGTCGAAGCGCGAAAGTCTTCGTCCCCGGCGATGAAAGACGTAAGGCGAGTCGGGATGGCGGTTTTTGAGCGCGCGCTCGATCACGGCGCGCAGCTCGCCGACTATCGGCAGCACGCGCCCGGCGTAGTTCTTGCTGCGCTCGGGCCTAAGTCGGATCAAACCCGCGTCGTGCTCAACGTCGCGCCATTCCAGCGTGCGCATCTCCGCGGGCCGCCACGCCGACCAATAAAGGAACGTCACCGGGTCCTTGAGGTAGTGGGGCAAGCACGCCCGTATCGCAGCGAACTCGTCCGGTCCCACGAAGCCTTGGCGCGCGTTGTCTTCGCGCAAAAGCGTGATCGCCGGCAGCGCGCTCAAACGACCGGCAAGCCGGCCCAAGCGCAGCATCCGGCGCAGCGCCGCGAGCTCGCGATTGACGGTCGCGCTGGCGGCGCGTTGGGCTAGCCGCGCGCTTACGTACTGGCGCACGCGCTCGCTCGTGATCTCGCGCGCGCCGACGCCGCCGAAGGCGCGGCGCAGATGCGCAAGCCGGCGCTTGAGCGCGTCAAGCGAGCGGCGGCGGTTGGCCTCGTAGTCGCGCACTATCAGCGCCGCGAGGTCATCGAAGCTCACGCGTCGCAACTCCGGCGCGATCCATCGCCCGTTCACGACCTCGCCCAGCCGGCGCTTGAGCAGGGCGCGGGCGTCCGCCGGGCGCACGCTGCGCGAGGATTCGCGCACCTCACGCCCGTCGGCCATGTAGGCGATCCACCACGTGCGCCCGCGCAAGAACACGCGCCCCATCCCGCGCATCGGCGCGCTCACTTGCCCGCGGCGCGCTCGGCTTGGCGCGCCTGCAGATAGTGTTCGAGCCCCTGGCGGCTAAAGCGCAGCGCACCGCCCTGGCGCACCAAAAACGGAAACCGCCACGCGTTCTGATAAAGCCACGACTCCGACATGTTGAGCTTGGCCGCGGCCTGGCGCACGTTGAGTAGGCTGTCGCCGGCCGCGGCCGGCGCATCGGCGCCAAGGGCCTCTGACCTCGCCGCTTGCATCCAGCGCGCCGCCAACGCGCTGCTCACCGCAGACAGCGCCGCCTGGCGCGCCGCCAGCTCGCCCATCAGCGCCGGAATCGCGTCCGCCGGCAGGCGCGCGGCCAGCGCCGGATCGGCCGCGAGGTCCTCAATGGTCGCCTGATCTTTGCCCACTGTCACCACGCCATATCGCGAGCACGCTTACCGGAAAGCCGGTAACCTCGGCCAGACGCTCGACACGCTCGTAGGTCAACTGCCTGACCCCCTGGTCCATCCATTTATAAACGCTCTGGGTGGACACGCCGAGCCGCGTCGCTACGGTCTTGGCCCCGCCGGCCTTGTTCACCCCGATCGCGACCCAATTGATCGCCCGGCTGGTCTCCGAGCGCAAGCGGCGCACGCCCTCTTCCACAGACCCTTCTCCCAGCTCTTCAATAATCCTGAGCGTGGCCTCGGTCATGTAATCGCGACGTTCCACGGCGCGCCTCCAAGTTGCAGGATGGACGCAACATAGCGCACCGTAACTGTTTCTGGCAACGAAAACCGCCTAGTGATTTGGCCACGTGCGTGGGAGACGTTTCTCGACGCTCAAAACAGATAATAAACACCTCACATTTGTAAATCAATATCAATATTTGGTTTATTGGTTTTTTACTTGACAATAACAAGATATAGTTGTATTTACAAATCATAGTTAACTAAACTACTTTGGAAGCTCGCCCCTAAGGAATTTAGCGCATGAACCCCTTATTTGTTGGCCCACACGGCGATGCGGAGGTCGAGCGCACAGCGTTGCTTGCGTGCTCGGCGCGTAGGCTGGCGCCAAAGCGCAATTCGCTGCGCGCCGGCGCGACCAATGGCTGTGCGAAGCACACGTCCGCGCGATTACCTCGACTAGGCGCGCTGCGAAATAACTTGGCGAAGCGCAAAGCCGGTGCAAAGCGGACAGCCGGCTTCCACGCGCTTTGCGCTCCCTGTGAGTATTTGAGCCACACGGAATCCGGCTCCGGCGAGTCTTTGCTCGCCCGTTGCCTGCAGCGCAGTTAAAAAGGAGACCAACGCACATGGAGGCAAAGTCGGCTGCTCAACGCGATCCGGCCGAAGTGGGCGGCGCCGGCCTTCGTATCGACTCCGCGCCCGGCATCGAGCGCGCCACGGCTGAGCTGCGGGCGGCGCTGCTCATGGCGCGGCGTTTTCCGCGCAACGAGGCCGGGGCCCTCGCCAAGGTAATGCGCGCCTGCGAGCGGCCCGCGCTCGCGCAGGAGGCGATCTACGCGCTGCGCCGCGCGCGCCAGCTAAGCCTAAGCCCGTCGCTGCGGCTGGCGCGGGTAATCGCCCAAGCCTGGGGAAATTTGCAGCTCGGCACGCGCGAACTCGTGCGCGACCGCGAGCGCGCGCAGGTCGAGGCCTTCTGCTGGGACCTCGAGTCCAACGTGCGCGAAGTCCGAGTTTTCGACGTGAGCTATCGCCCGCGCGGAAAAGCTCAAGTGCCGCATGAAGAATCGCGCCGCCCTTACGAGAGCGTCGCCGCGGCCGGCGCGCGACGCCAGCGCGCGTGTATCCTGGCCTTGATCCCGCAGGACGTGGTCGAGGCTGCGCTTAGCCGATGCGAGGCGACTCTCGCCGAGCTTGACGCGGAAATACCGCTTTTCAGCCGAGTTAATTCAACTATAGAGCGACTTAAGGAAGAGCATCACGTGAGCCGCGGGGCCGTCGAAGCGCTGCTCGGCTATCCGATCGACCAGGCCGGCGAAGCCGCCCTGGTGCGGCTGCGCGCGGTGCTCAAGGCGCTGCGCGACGGGTTCGCGCGTCGCGAGGATTTTTTTCCCCTTGCAAGCGAGCCGAGACGCGGCGGGACAGGCCTTCGCGCTCCGGCGCCGCGCAAGGCGCTCGGTAAAAATGCCGCCCGCGGCACGCGGGCAGCCAAGCCGGGGGCGCAAATAATCACGCCCGCACCGGGGCCGGAATCAGGCGCCGGCGGCCCGGATTCGACGGTGAGGACGGCGGACTGAGTGAAATAAGTAAAGCGTTACGTTAAATAACGCCGCGGGCTTGGTGCGTACGCGCACGATCACTGAGCAAGTGAGACCTGATTACGACTGTTTCAGGGTAAGCGATTCGAAAAGAGACGATACATAGCCGCGCGCGAAGCGCTCCGCGCAACAGAAACCGGTAAGGGGTCGCCCGGGAACATGGCGTGGGCGAAATTCGCGTCGCGTGATTGGAGTTCACAAGTCGCAACAGATAGGGAGGTCGATTTGGCGATGATGATCGAGAGTTCCAACCTGGATGAGGTCGCGGCCGTGGGCGCCAACGCCAGCAGCGGGGCGCTTAAGGTCGGTGAGGTGGCGCGGATGCTGCGATGCCATCCGTCAACAGTCTACCGGATGCTGCGGCGCCGCGAGCTGCGGGCGTTCAAGCTTGGCTCGGACTGGCGCTTTTTGCGCGCCGATCTGGAGAACTGGATGCGCCACGCGGCTGAGCTGAACGCGGGCCCAGCCGGGCCGGCCGCCGCGCAGTAGTCTCCGCATCCCCGGGCGACCCCCCGCGGCAATGCGCCACTGCTGGCGGCTTCTGTTCGACTCGCGTGACCACCCAGAACATGACAAAGATAGGTGGCGCGGCGTAGTATTTCCGCAGGGTATCGGTTCCCTGCGGGATATGCTTCGCTTCAAAGGAGAATTGTTGTGCGATCTGGCTAGCCGTCTCGGCGCGGTGAGCGGAGCGGTAAGGTTGGCGACGCAAGAGGGGAAGAGGCCGTTCACTGGGCGCTTTCCGGAAGACCAACGCGAGCGCTTTCGGAACGAACTACTTCCTTTTGCGAACGCTCTTAGAGAGCTTGGACTGACCCTCTCTTTATGCTCCATGAACCGCCTTCTGGAGCTAGTTGACAACCCGCCCGTCCGCATTGATGAATTCGAAAGGCTGGGCGCGGAGCTACATCGGCGGGTCATAGATGAACTGTCGGCTTGCCTCCTGTGGCGCTTATCGAGCGAAAATGCTCGCTATCTTGCGCCCGACCTGATGGGGCCGGAGGTGGTGCAAAGATTCCCCTCTGCACGCGATGACGTGGAAGAGGCGGGTTGATGCTTGGCCTTTGACCGAGCCACGGCGTGTGTCTTTCATCTGATGCGCGTTATGGAAATCGGCCTGCGTGCCATAGGGCGGTCTCTGAACGATCCTAGCCTCGACCCGGAGAAAAACCCCACCTGGGACGCGATCCTGAAAAAGTGCGACGCTGAGCTTCAGAAGCCGAAAGCGCAGCGAGGCCCCAAGTGGCGGGACGATGAACCATTCTTTTCCGAGGCGACAGTATTCTTGAGGGCAGTCAAGAATGCGTGGAGGAACCCTACGATGCATATCGAGCGCAAGTATACCGAGGAGGAAGCACGCGAGATCTGGAACGCGGTCGCGGCGTTCATGCGGCTTCTAGCGACGAAGCTTTCCGAGCAATGAAGCGGTTGGCGCAAATTTGAATTCCTCGCGCGCAACACGCACAACAGAGGTTCGGGCCTGGCGGCCCGAAAGGCGGGCACGGCGGCCCGCCCCACTGGGGAAAAGAGCAAGGCGGGCACGGCGGCCCGCTCTCACCGGAACAAAGAGCAAGGCGCGCATGGCACACTTTCGAGCGCGCGGCGCGCCCCTTCCCTCCCACGTTAGTCGCCTTAAGTGAAATCGGTTAGGGCCTGTATATCCTAATGTGCTACAATAACTTAAGGTCACCTCGTTGTGCTTGCGTAGCGCTGCCGCGCAGAGAGTGCTTGGTTGGCAGAACCAATGGTGCAGAGTTCGAAACGCGTTTTGGCATGATGCTTGCGCGTCTGGACCTCGGAGCGTCCGGGAGTGGCGTCCAATGAGGACAACGACAGAAACTCGCGTGAAGAAATTCGTGGTAACGATTGAGCAGGATGAGGACAGATGGTTCGTCGCTGAATGCCCTGCCCTACCCGGATGCGTGTCGCAAGGCCGCTCACGAGAAGAGGCGCTTCGAAACATCCGCGAAGCTATCGAGGCCAGTATCGAGACCAGAGCGGTCAACGATATTCCCGCCGACGTCGAAACGGTCGAGGTTGAGATCGAACTTCCGACTAAATAGGCCCGAAATTTCTGCCAGACCCTCGCCTCCCGTTTCTTTCTTGCGCTCCGCTCAGCTACCACCCAACGCCTCGCGTCTACATCTGCCCGGCACTGATTTAGTAACCACATCCGGTCAACCCCCGGTGATTGACTTGCGGCGGGCAGCCATCGCAGGCGGCTAGCGGCTGCCTTAACTTCGTCTACTGCGGTGACCGTGCCGTTGGTGCTGCGCTTGACGCGTTAGCGGATGCGGCCTATAATGGCATCATGCCCGAACGAGTCTCGTAAATTTACACAACCGTAATACCTCTGATAATCTTGTGTACAGGTAATCCGACGAGTAAAGCATAAGATGTCGAACGACGAAAACCAGCGAAACGAGGCGTTAAGACCTGTTGCATCTTACGTGCCTTGGCAAACTTTTTGCGGCTTACTGGACCGACTTAAAGCTACAGCCATTCCGACACGGCTCGACTCGAGCATGCTGCGGCATATGTCTGGAACTGCCCAGAGTCAGTTGAATTCGGCCTTAAAATTTTTGGGTCTCATCGACGGTGACGGTTCCGTAACCGAAACCTTTCGAGAATTAGTCCGTGCCTACAAGACTCCCCAATGGAAGGATCATCTCGCCAGTTTGATCTTACGGAACTATGAGCCGATAGTCGGGCAACTGGATATCAAGACAGCGACGCCGGGCCAACTTCGCGAAGCGTTTCAGCAGCGCGGCGGGGTCGACGGAGCGACCAGCCAAAAGGCGGTGCGTTTCTACCTGATGGCCCTGAAAAGCGCTGAGGTGGCATTTTCCCCGCATTTGCGGGTTCGCCAACGAGCCTCTCGGCGGAGCACTGTGCGCCGCGGGATTACGCCGAAGACGTTGCTTGACCGAGACATTGAGAGACCCTCCGTCCCACATGGGACATTCCGGGTGTCGTTCGAGGTGCTGGGGTTTCCTCACGCTAGCGCCATTATACCAGAGGAAATTTCAGACGACCAATGGGCTGCGATGAGCAATTACGTCAAGACCGTGTTGTCTTTACGAAGACAGGCGCTGTCAAAACCCGGTAGCGGCGCTTCCTCGTAAAAATGTCTCCGCTCTCCCTCCCTGTTTGCTCGGGAGATGACGCAATCCGCGCGTTCATCAAGGCGGGATGGCATAGGGACCGGCAGAAGGGAAGCCATGTCACGCTCAAGAAGCCGGGCTCGACCAAAGTTCTCACCGTCCCGCGTCATCCACAGCTCAGCAAGGGCGTGCTGCGCAAGCTTATACGGGACTCGGACTTGACCATCGATGAATTTGGCCGCAACTTGTGAGCGACGCTATCTAACGCCCGCCAGGCACCCCATATATCATCGCGGCCGAGCTCGTAGCGGAGGGGTCCTATGCTGCGCGGGCGAGGCCCACGCCCCCTTTCCCGGCCCTCCTCCTGGAAGAGACTGTCGGGAAACAGAAAAATCGCCGCGCGCAGATTCTTCACTCCGGCAGCCGGACTTTATGCTCAGAGTTTGTGAGTTTTTTGGGTTCCGCCCAATCTTGTGTCATCTTGAGCGAAGGCCGGCGCGGCGAGAGTCGAAAGACCCCTAGTTTTTCCGCGATCCTTCGACTCGCGCAACGCTCGCTCAGGATTACACCAGACGCTAACGTCAAAAAAATCACAAACTCCGAGCGAAGCCGAAGGGTTCAGAATGACAGCGAACCCGGGATTCTTCGATTCCGGCGGCCTGCGCTCGCAATGACAGAAGAACGGCGACCTTCGTTCAGAATGAAGGAAGAACCGGGCCTTTTCCGTCATGCTGAGAGGTTGTGAATCTTTTCTAGTGGGGCGGGCATCCCTTCGACACGACTCAGGGCAGGTCCTTCGGCTTCGCTCAGAACAGGCTCCGGGCCGCCCCACTAGAGACCCATCGGGTGCAGCCGACGACGGCATGCGGCAGCGCGGGCGAGGCCAGGCCCCCCTTCCTCTCCTTCCCCCGCCGCGCGGGAAAAGGCTGGGAAAGGGATGCCTTCGCGCGCTTTCAGCACCCTCACCCCTGCCCTCTCCCAGAGGGCGAGGGAGCAGAAACGGCTCGCGGCCTTCGACTCCTTCCCTCGTCACGCTGCTTTTTCCTACTCCTTCCCCCGCAAGCCGGGGAAGAAACCAGAAATAGGACCTTGCCGGCGTTGCCGGGAGAAGGCGAGGATGGGGGCGACTCGGGCTTTTAGCGCGGGATGACAGGCTAAGAGCCTGCCGCACGGTAGAAGAATAAGCTGAGCGTGCGCCTATCGCTATGTTGCGCAGTCGTCAGTAGCATTAACCAGGGTTGCAGTGCGTCGAGCACAAAGGGGGAATAACGGGCTTCGATGGCTACGCTTAAGGTGCTGAATCCGGTGGCCGAGCCGGTGGAGAGCCATTTCGAGCGCGCGGTGCGGCCGGCGAGTCTTGAGGGCAAGCGCGTCGGACTTTACTGGAATATGAAGAGCGGCGGGGAGGCGGCGCTGGATCGGGTCGAGGAGCTGTTGCGCGCGCGCTACGCCGGCGTGACCTTCGCGCGGGCGCAGGGCAGCGTGGGTTTTCTGATGCGCCACGCGACGGCGGCCGACGCCGCGCGGATCGCCGCCGAGTGCAACGTCGTCGTCGGCACGACCGCCGATTGAGGGTCATGCACGTCGTGGCTTGTCCACGACCTCGTTGAGTTGGAGAAGCGCGGCGTTGCCACCGTCGCGATGACCGCCGAGGCCTTCGTGCGCGACGCGCGGCGCAGCGCCGCGAGCTTCGGTATCGCGGACCTGCCGCTGGCCGTGGTGCCCCTGCCCTTCACCAACCAGCCCGCCGAAGCGATTCACGCCGCGGCCGCGGGCGCGATCGAACAGGTGATCGCGGGCCTCACGCGCGAGAGCGCCGACGGCGCGCCGCCACAGGAGATCGTCCTGCTCAAGGACGAGCATCTCACTTTCACCGGCGCCGACGCGCTCCAGGCCGCCGAGCGGATGGACCGCACGTTCCTTGAATACGGATGGAGCGACGGCTTGCCGGCCCGCCCGCCGACCGCGGGCGCGGTGGAGGCGATGCTCGCCGGCACGCGGCGCGACCCGGACGAGCTAATCGCGGTGCTCGAGCCCGGCTTCGGCAAGGCAACGGTGCGCAAGCTCGCGGCCAACGCGGTGATGGCCGGATGCCGGCCGGAGCATCTGCCGGTGCTGATCGCGGCGCTCCAATGTCTGGCCGAGCCCGCGATGCATCTGCGCAACAAGGCGATGTCAACCGGGCCGCATGCGCCGCTGGTATGGGTCAACGGGCCGATTCGCGCGCGGATCGGGCTTAACTCGGGGATGTGCGCGCTGGGGCCTGGGGCGCCGTCGTTCGCCAACACGGTGATCGGCCGCGCGCTGAGGCTCAGCATGATGAACCTCGGCCATTGTTACCCCGGCGTCTCCGACATGGACACTATCGGCAGCCCCGCCAAGTACGGCATGTGCGTGGGCGAGAACGAGGAGCGCAACCCGTGGACGCCCTACCATGTCGAGCGCGGGATGGCCGCCGAGCAGAGCGTGGTGACCGTGCATTTCGTCTATGGGTTGTGCGAGCTGTTCGACTTCGCCAGCGCCGAGCCCGACGGGCTGCTCACCGTGTTCGCCTCGCCGCCGGCCAACCTGGCGCAGGTCGCGACCGCGATGTGGCTTATCGGGCGGCGCGCCGACCCGCGCTACGACACCGAGGAGCAGGAGCATCATACGCTGTTCGTCTGTCCGGAGCATGCCAAGCTTTTCGCCGCGGGCGGCTTTGACAAGCCTGGTTTGCGCCGCGCCCTGTTCAAGGCCGCGCGCATCCCGTTTAGGCTCGCGATGCTCAACAAGGAGCGCAAAGCGATGGCGGCCGCGCGGCCGGACCTGATGTGGCTGTGGGAGAGCCCCGAAACGATGGTGCCAGTGGTGGAGGACCCGTCGTGCTACGAGATCGTCGTGGTCGGCGGCGCGGCCGGCCGCGGGACCTTCTTCTGGGGCGCGGGCGAGCCGCGAAGCCGCGCCATCGAGGATTAAGCGCGCATCATCAGAACCATGGCCGCGGATATTTTGGCACAACGAGTGATCGAGCAGGCGCGGGGCCTCGTCGAAGCCGACGGCGGCGACCTGCGCCTGATCAGCGTTGAGCGCGGGTGCGCCCGCGTCGCCTACCGGATGGGCCGCAACGAGCGATGCGCCGAATGCGTGCTTGCGCCCGAGGACCTGCGCGGCTTTTTACTCGAGATGTTCGCCCGCGGCGCGCCCCATATCATCGCGGTCGAGCTCGAAGTGGACCGACCCGACGACGCCGCGTAGCGGCGGCTCAAGGGAGGTTCGGGCCTGGCGGCCCGCCTTTTCTGCCCCCTCGCCCTTTGGGAGAGGGCTGGGGTGAGGGTGCTGTTTCGGGCCGCGTGGCACAAGGCAGGTTCGGGCCTGCGGCCCGAAATGCGGGCACGGCGGCCCGCCCCACTAGAATAAAGAGAAGCAAGGCGGGCACGGCGGCCCGCCCCACTAGAATAGAGAGCAGCGCAAGCACGGTGCCCGGCCTGCTGGCAGCATGGCCCGCCCCACTGGAAGAGAGAGCGTTGCGGCATACTAAGTCTTTGGACGCAGTATCTTCATAAGCCTGCATGGTGAAGGGTGTTTTTAAAGACAGGTATCGCAAATGCATTTTGAAACGGTTGCCTACGGCTACGGTCTTATCGAGGCGCCGCGCATGGACGAGCGCGGCCGTCTCTGCTTCAGCGACGTGACCAACGGCGGAATCTACCGCCGGCTCCCCGACGGAACCGTCGAGACGCTGATTCCAAAGCGCCGCGGCGTCGGCGGAATGGCGTTCAACGAGGGCGACGGCCTGGTGCTGACCGGGCGCGGCCTGATCCATTGGAGCGAGCGCACGGGCAAAACGCGCGAGCTGTTCACGCGCTGGGAGGGGCGCGAGCTGCGCGGGCTCAACGATCTTACGGTCGATGCGCAGGGCAGCGTCTATACCGGCACGCTTGAGTTCGACGCCGTGGGGGGCGGCGAGCCGGTCCCGGGCAACCTGTTTCGCATCGACCCGCCAGGGCATCCGGTCTTGCTCTGGGAGGGAATTCAGCTCACCAACGGGCTCGCTATCAGCGCTGACGGCAAGCTGCTCTACCATTGCGACTCGGTAACCAACGCGGTTTGGGTATACGATGTGCCGGGCGACCGAAGCGTGCGCGACCGGCGCGTCTTCGCGCGGCTGCCCGAGGGATGGCCCGACGGGATGGCGAGAGACGCTCAGGGCGCGCTATGGGTGGCGGTGTACGGCGGCGGCGAGATCGTCCGCATCAGAGCGGATGGCACGATGGAGCGGCGGGTCAAGGTGCCGGCAAAGATGGTTACCAGCCTGGTCTTTGCCGGGCCGGACTTGAGCGAGCTTTACGTCGTAAGCGCCGATAATCTGGAAGACCCGGCGCGCAAAGGGACGATCTTCCGCGCCCGCTCCGAGGTGCCCGGCGCGCCGGTGCCAAAGGCCCGCTTCTAGACGGCGCGCGCCTTGGTTCAAGGCGCTTGGCATCGCGCTTGGTCGAATGATTTATTATTGAAGGCCGCGCGATATCGAGGAGCGCGCGCCCGGCCGCGCAAACGGCGCCAACAAGAGGCGCATGCGCGACGAGGGTCTAAGCAGCGCGGCGGGAGATGCTGAAGATACCAGGGATGGCAGTTGCGTAAGGCAGAGAAGGTTTGAAGGCAGGGCGGCTTTGAGGGGCGCGCGATGAAACCACCGCCGTTTGAGTATCACGACCCCACCACGGTGGAGGAGGCGCTTGAGCTTCTGGCGCGCTACGGCGAGGATGCGCGCGTTCTGGCGGGTGGTCAAAGCCTGATCCCGCTTTTGAATTTTCGGCTGACCGCGCCGGCGGTGCTGGTCGATCTCAACCGCGTGGGCGAGCTTTCGTATATGCGGGAGGACGGCGGATGGCTGCGCATCGGCGCGATGACGCGCCAGCGCCAGGTCGAGTTTTCCGCGCTGGCCGGCGAAAAGCTGCCGCTTATGGTGGAGGCAACGCGCCTTATCGGCCATCTGCCGACGCGCACCCGCGGCACGGTCGGCGGCAGTATCGCGCATGCCGATCCGTCGGCCGAGTATCCGGCGCTGGCCTGCGCGCTCGAGGGGCAGATGGCCGTTCGCGGGCGCGCGGGGGAGCGCGTGATAGGCGCGGCGGACTTCTTTCAGGGCCTTCTCGGCACCGCGCTTAAGCCGGGGGAGCTCTTGGCCGAGGTCCGGATGCCGACGACGCCGGCGAGAAGCGGATGGGCGTTCGAGGAATTCGCCCGCCGCCACGGCGACTTTGCGATCGCCGGAGTCGGCGCGCAATTGACGCTGCGCGCCGATGGAAAATGCGCCAGCGCGCGCGCCGCGGCCTTCGGCGTCGGTCCGACGCCGGTCAAACTGCGCGCGGTCGAGCAGGCGCTTGAGGGCAGTGCGCTCAGCGAGGCGCAGATCGACGCCGCCTCGGCGCTAGCCAGCGAACTGGTCAACCCGACCAGCGACCTGCACGCCTCAGCGGCCTACCGGCGCCATCTGACCCAGGTGCTCGTCAAGCGCGCCCTGACACGCGCTGTCGCGGCTGCCCGCCAGACGCTTCATTGAAGATTGCGACGTATGGAGACCGCGCCCCCTTCCCGACCTTCGCCCGCCCTGCGCGCCTTGTGCTCTCTTCTAGTGGGGCGGGCCGCCGTGCCCGCCTTGTTCTTTTCTCCAGCGGAGCGGGCCGGAGCCTGTTCTGAGCGAAGCCGAAGAATGCCCGCCTTGCTTCTCTTTATTCAGTGGGGCGGGCCGCCGTGCCCGCCTTTCGGGCCGCCAGGCCCGAACCTCTGTTGTGCCACGCAACCCGAAACAGCACCCTCACCCCCGCCCTCTCCCAAAGGGCGAGGGGGCAGAAAAGGCTTGCCGCCAGGCCCGAACCTCTGATTGCTTCCCCGCTTTAAGGGGAGGATGAGGATGTGGGCAGGCCTGGAGACGGCAGCGGAAATACTCAAACGAGGCGATGGGGATGGCGGTAAGGAGCAAATCTGGGGCGCTGGTCGGAGCCGCGATAAAGCGCGTCGAGGATCGTCGCTTTTTGATGGGGCAAGGCACTTACGCTGACGACTGGCAGCCGGCGGGGCTGCTCTATGCGGCCTTTTTGCGCTCCCCGTACGCGCATGCGCGAATCGCGGCGATCGACCTATCGCGCGCCATCGCGCTCGACGGCGTAATCGCCGTGGTAACCGGCCAGCAGATGGGGGAGTTGGCCAAGCCGCTTCGCGCCACCTCCACGATGAGGACCTACGTCGCCACCGAACAGCCGATCCTCGCCCGCGACAAAGTCCGCTTTGTGGGCGAAGCCGTCGCCGCCGTGGTTGCGGCCAGCCGCTATATCGCCGAGGACGCGCTGGACCGGATCGCCGTGGAATATGACACGCTGGCGGCGGTGAGCGATGTCGAGGCGGCCGCGGCTCACGGCGCCGAGCGGGTCCATGAAGAGGCGGCGAGCAACGTGATGGTCGCGCGCGAGTTCAAGCACGGCGCGGCCAGCGCGGGTCTCGGCGCCGGCGCGCATCCCGAAGCGGCGGTGACGGTGCGCGAGCGCTTTCGCTTTCACCGCCATGCCGCGGTGTCGATCGAGCCGCGCTGCTGCGTTGCGCGGTACAACGCGGGCTCGGGAGAGCTTACGCTGCGCTCGAGCACCCAGTGTCCGGGGGTCGTTCGCACCGCGCTCGCCGCGTCGCTTGCGATGCCCGAGCATCTGGTGCGCGTGGTCTCCAGCGACGTCGGCGGAGGCTTTGGCGCCAAGTCTTCGGTATATCCGGAAGAGGTCGCCGTGAGCGCGCTGGCCAAGATGCTTGGCCGGCCGGTCAACTGGACCAGCGACCGGCGCGAGGATCTGCTCGCCACCTCTCAGGGCTGGGACGAGATTATCGACGCCGAGCTCTCGGTATCCGCCGAAGGGCGAATCTTAGAGCTCAAGGCCGACGTTCTCGCCGACGTCGGCGCCTACGCGGTCTATCCCTGGACGCTAACGATCGAGCCGATCCAGACGGTGAGCTTCCTGACCGGGCCATATGACGTGCCTAATTATTGGGCGAGAGCGCGCGCCGTCGCCACCTGCAAGCCCGCGGTGGGGCCCTATCGCGGCGTGGGGCGTCCGATTTCCACCTTCGTTATGGAGGGGCTGCTCGATCGCGCCGCGCGCCGGCTTAAGCGCGATCCGGTCGAGCTGCGCATGCTCAACTACGTGCGCGCCGACCAGTTCCCCTACAAGACGCCGACCGGGATCGTCTGGGACCGCGCGCCCTTCGCCGAGCTTCTCGACAAGGCGCTTGCGCGGCTGGGCTACGAACAGGCGCGCGCCGAGCAAGCCCGGGCGCGGCGCGAAGGGCGCCTGGTCGGAGTCGGTCTCGCTTCGTTCTGCGAGCTCACCGGGATCGGCTCGGGTACTCCGGCTGCCCCAGGGATGCCGATCCCGGCAGGCACCGAGGCGGCGACGATTCGCGTCGACCCTTCAGGAACCGTGACGGCGATCTTCGGCGTCGCCTCGCACGGCCAGGGACTCGAGACCGCGCTCGCGCAGGTTGTCGCCGACGAACTGGAGGTCTCGCTCGAAGATGTCAGGGTGATGTACGGCGACACGGCGTTCGCTCCCTACGGCACCGGAAGCTACGCCAGCCGAGGCGCGGTGATGGGCGGCGGAGCGGCGATCCTGGCAGCCCGCGCGCTGCGCGAGAAGGCCGACCGCATCGCGGCGCATCTGCTGGAAACCGCGCCGGCCGTCGCCAACGAGCCCGGCGGCAAATCCGGCGCGGCGCGCCGGGTCAGCATGAGAGATATCGCGCAGGCCGCCTACGCGGGCCGCAAAAAGCTGCCCGCGGAAATGGAGCCGGGCCTGGAGGCGACCCGCTTTTACGACCCGTTTTATGGCACCGCCACCGCCGCGGCCCACGCCGCCGTGGTCGAGGTTGACGCGCAAACCTTCGCCGTGCGCGTGCTGCGCTACGTCGCCGCCGAAGATTGCGGCCGCATCATCAACCCGCTTATCGTCGAAGGGCAGGTGGTCGGCGGCGTCGCCCAGGGTATTGGCGGCGCGCTGCTTGAAGAGATGGTTTACGACGAGTTCGGCCAGCCGGCCACGGCGAGCCTGATGGATTATATGCTGCCGACCGCCAGCGAAATCCCGCGGATCGAGGTGGAACATGTCGAGCAGCCCTCTCCCACTTCGCTCGGCGGCTTTCGCGGCGTGGGCGAATCGGGCACGATCGGCGCCCCGGCCGCGATCGCTAACGCGGTGGCCGACGCGCTCGCCCCGTTGGGCGTCGAGCCCAACGAGCTGCCGATAACGCCCGCGCGCTTGTTTCAACTATGCGCAAACAAGCGCGGCCGGTAGCGCAAGGCAACCAGCGCAGACCGCGCGCGCAGGCGCGCTCGCCCGCCTCTTCTTCTGTCCCCTCGCCCGCGAAGCGGGAGAGGGCGAGGGTGCCTGGGAAGCGGATGGGCACAGCCGCCCTCACCCCGGCCCTCTCCCAGCGGGAGAGGGGAAAACGAAGGCGCGCCGCAGGAATATCGAAACGCACGAAGCAAAGCGAGGAGAACGCAGACAGCCTTATGGAACTGAGGATAAAAGATAGAGTTGCGCTAGTGACCGGAGGCGCGCGCGACGTCGGCCGCGCGATCTCGACCGCGCTTGCCCGCGAGGGCGCCGTGGTCGCCGTCAACTACCTGCATTCGGAGAGCGAAGCGCAGGAGACCATTGCCGAAATAACTGCCGCCGGCGGCAAAGCTCAGGCCTTCAAGGCCGACGTGAGCGATTATCCATCGGTGCGGGCCCTCCAGCGCCAGATCGCCGACAAGCTCGGTCCGGTCGATATCCTGGTGAACAATGCCGGCTTTGTTGCCCCAGAGCTCTTCTTGCGCACCGCGCCCGAACAATGGCATCCGCAAATCGCCGTCGGGCTGCACGCCGTGATGAGCTGCTGCCACGTTTTCGCGCCCGCGATGGTGCAGCGGAGGTTCGGCCGCGTGATAAATATCGTGGGCGACTCGGCCCGCGTGGGCGAAAGACGCCTGGCCGTGACCGCAGCCTCCCGCGGCGGCGTGCTGGCGCTCACCAAGAGCCTGGCGAAAGAACTCGGTCCGGCCGAGGTCACGGTCAACGCCGTTGCGCTGGGGCTTATTGAGACATCCCATTCCGACGCCGAGTTCCTCAAGGCAAACCGCGACCGAATTCTGCAGTTCTATGCGATAAAGCGCCTGGGGCGGCCCGACGACGTGGCCTCGCTGGTGGCCTTCTTGGCCTCGGCGCACGCCTCATGGATCACCGGCCAGACGATCAGCGTGAGCGGCGGGTACTCCACGGCCGGCTAGCGCGCTAAGTCAAGCCAACAGAGGTTCGGGCCTGCGGCGCAGCTTTTCTGCTCCCTCGCCCTTTGGGAGAGGGTGGGGGTGAGGGTGCTGTTTCGGGCCGCGCGGCACAACAGAGGTTCGGGCCTGGCGGCCCGAAAGGCGGGCACGGCGGCCCGCCCCACTGAAAGAAAGAGCAAGGCGGGCACGGCGGCCCGCCCCACTGGAAGAAAGAGCAAGGCGGGCACGGCGGCCCGCCCCAGTGAGATATGGTGTCAGCGCGACTGGCGCATTTGCGCGGCGGCGGCCTTCACCGCATCGACGATCCCCTGGTAGCCCGTGCAGCGACATAGCACGGCGGATAGGCCGGCGCGAATCTCGTCTTCGGTAGGCGTGGGATTGACGCGAATCAGGTCGTACGCCGCCATCAGCATCCCCGGCGTACAAAAACCGCATTGCAGCGCGTGATGTTCCCGGAAGGCCTGTTGCAGCGGATTAAGCGTGCCGTCGGGCGCGGCCAGCCCCTCGACGGTGGCGACCTCGGCGCCGTCGGCCTGCACCGCGAGCATCAGGCACGAGCGCACCGCTTCGCCGTTGAGCAGCACGGTGCAGGCGCCGCAGATGCCGTGTTCGCATCCGATATGCGTGCCGGTGAGTCCGAGGTCCTGGCGCAGGAAATCCGCGAGCAGGCGGCGCGGCTCGACCGCGGCCTGACGAGCCACGCCGTTAACCTTAAGACGTACGGTTCTGCGCGCCTCCATCGGCCATCCGCTCCTTGCTTGCTCGGTTGTCTCGCCCTTGGTCTCGCTCTCTTATGAGAGCCTGCCCTGCGCGGGCTATCGCCGCAAGCTCCTCGACGCGCCTTAGGCCTTGCGGCGAAAAAGGAGACCGGGCTCTCGCGGGTGCAACGTTGTTCACCAGCCAGCTAACCACGCGCGCGGGACGTGAAATAGCTCTGGTAGCGCTCGCGCAGCGTAAGCTTCGAGAACTTGCCGGTCGAGCTGCGCGGGATCGCGTCGATGAAAACGTAGTCGTCGGGCAGCCACCACTTGGCGAACTTGTCCGCGATGAACCGCCGTATATCGTCAGCCGTCACCGTCGACCCTTGCTTGGGCACTACGAAGGCCAACGGCCGCTCGTCCCATTGCGGATGCGGCGCGGCGATTACCGCCGCCTCGGCAACGTCGGGATGCGCCATGATCGCGTTCTCGAGGTCAACCGAGCTTATCCATTCGCCGCCGGATTTGATCAAATCCTTACTGCGGTCGGTGATCTTGATGAAACCCTCGCGGTCCACCGTTGCAACGTCGCCCGAGCGCAGCCAGCCGTCAGCCGTAAATTTTTCCGCATCCGGCGCCATCTTGAAGTAAGACCCGGAGACGTACGGTCCGCGCACCTGGAGCTCGCCGATACTTTGCCCGTCGGGCGCGACCGGCTTGCCGCCCTCGACCGCGACGCGCGCCTCGACGAAGCCCAATGGATAGCCCTGCTTGGCTCGCAGCCGGTAGCGCTCGTCTTCGGGCAAATCCTTAAAGTAAGGCTTGAGGATCGCCGCGGTGCCGCAGGACGTCACCTCGGTCATTCCCCAGCTATGGATCACTTCGACGCCCAGCGCGTCGTAGGCGCGAAGCAGCGATTCGGGCACCGCGGAGCCGGCAATAAGCAGGCGCATCCCGGGCCTAAGCCGCGCCTGCTCGGGAGCGGCCTGGAGCGCTTCGAGCACGCGAAGCCATACCGTCGGCACGCCCGAGGCAAACGTGACGCCCTCGGCGCGGCAGAGCTCGATGATGCTTTCGGGGTCGGTGTGCGGACCGGCAAAGACGGTCTTGGCTCCCACCAGCGCGGCGATATACGGCCATACCCACGCCAAGGCGTGAAACATCGGCACGATCGGCAGCCCCACGTCCGAGGGGCGAATCCCGCCGGCAAGGCAGACGTCGTAGGTATGAATGATCGTCGAGCGATGGGAGTAAACCACGCCTCGCGGCCGGCCGGTCGTGCCCGAGGTGTAGCACATCCCGCTTGGCTGATACTCGTCGAGCTGGGGATAGCCGGCCAAGGCGTCCGACCCCTGGGCGAGTAAGTCCTCGTAGTTTTCATAGCCCGCGGGCACCGAGGCGTCTCCCAGCGCGGCGACGAAAACCCGCTCCAGATTGACCTTGTCTTTGACCTCCTCGAACCTGGGCAGCAGGGCTGAATCCACGATAAGGAAGCGATCTTCGGCGTGATTGACGATGTACTCGAGGTCGCCATGATGGAGCCGCGCGTTGAGCGGATGCAGCACGCCGCCGGCCGCGGGAATCCCCAGGTAAGCCTCGAAGTGCGCGTAATGGTTCCACATCAGCGTGGCCACCCGGTCGCCGGGCTTCAAGCCCGCGCCGAGCAGCGCCTGACAAAGCGCGCGCGCCCGGGTCGTGAGCCGGCCGAGGTCGGTGCGATGGAGCGATTTGTCGGGAAGCAGCGACACCACTTCGACCCCGGGGAAGTAGCGATTCGCCCGCTCCAACAGATGCGCGATCGTCAAAGGATAATGCATCATCGTGGATTTCATGACACTGTCCCCCTTCCCCAGCGCAGCTTCCCTCGGCATCGCGCGCTTTGCGGAAATCGCGTGCTATTGTAGCGGCTTTATAATGCGCACCATAGCGAGCGCCGACAAGAGCCTGCGCGTCCGCCCCGGTAGCACGCCCCACCCCGCCGCGTAGTGGCAGTGAATTTTCGAGTCGAACGGCGAAAGGTGAGCGCTACCCCGTAGGGACAAGCTTACTGATACGCACGCGATGGGTGTGAGCAGGAGTAGAATCTCCCTCCCAGTACGTTAGAAATTCTAGCTCACCTTCAGCCACTATGTTTACCATAGCGAAGGACACCAACCCATAGGACGAGCACGCTTAGCTTCGACGGTTTCCTCTCAACACGTTCGGCGCAGCGGTCTTTGGATAAAAGCTAAAGCAATACTTTAGAAGTATGAGGTGTCGGCAGCAGCCTTGCGCCTCCGCTCGGGCGGGACGCAATCCGCGCGCAGTACGAAATTTACTCTTGCGAATTGAGTAAGCCTCGTTCGGTTTGACTAAGCGGCGCTAAGTTCCTACTTTTTCCAAGCTTCAAGCCAGGTGATGTGAGCAATTCGGGGCTGTCCGTGGCGCAAAGCGGACCGCATCCGCAGCGGATGCGCGCTGCCCTGCGCCGGCGCCTAACGCTCGCCCACCGGCGCCGCGGCGACGGAGAGGACGCGCGGGTCAGCGGCGAGCTCGGTCGAACAAAGCTCGCGCAGGCGATTGTCGTCCTCTTCCAGAATTCGCAGGCGCTCGAGCAGCCGTGCGTAGTTGGCGGAGTCCAGGCACAGCGCGTAAACGCAATTCTGGGCGTGCGCGGAAACCTCCGGCAGACGAGGTTTTGGAGGAAGCTCGCCCAAAGGCGTGGCGGCGCGCGCGCATCGCGCAGGCGTCTCGACGTTGATTAGCGCGGGATTGCACGCGCTAAACGCGCACGCCGAGAGCATGAGCAGCGCCGGAAAAGCGCCTACGGGCAGAGACCCGCGCATCATCCGCTGGTCTCGTTGTAGAACACCTTGCGCCTTAGCTCGAGCACCTCGTTGGTGAGCGCGATAAAGCGCCCGGTGAGATGCGGAGCGCACAGATGGTCATGGGAGGGAAGGCCGTCGCCGGTCTCGGCCAGATGACACGGTTGGCCGCACCAGGCGCAGGGTTCACCACAGAGCATAGGCATGGTCAGAACTGTCCTCGCAAAAGTGATTTGGCGCTGTCGCTGTTCGCGGCGCCGGACCGTCGCCCCTCTTCGAGCGCAAGGCGCTGATAGCCCGGCGTCGGCGCCCGCACGCCGACTAAATATCCCAATACGCCGAGCGCCGCAATCGCATAGGGTTGATACCGATGCGGTAGCTGATAGATCGCGCCGGTGGCAAAAACGGCGGCCACCAGCGAGGCCACCGCGTGTTCCAGCCACTGAACTGTACGCTGCACTTTAAGCCTGCTCCCTTGAAAGCCAGACCGCGCGCGCTCAACGCCGCCCTGCCGCGGTGCCGGCCGGGCTTTCGCACCGCGCGGTAGACGGTTGCTCGGTATCGCGCGCGGCCGCACGTAACCACCTTTTTTACGCGGTCAAGCGGCCGCGCCGGCGCTGCCGGCCGTCGACCCTTGTGCGGCAAGCGCGCTGACCATGTTCAGCACCGCTTGCGCGCCGACCTGCACGCCGATCCCGGGCAGCCCGGCGACTACCGCCTCCGCGACGGCCGCAATCGCTCCTATCGGATTGGCCGCCAATTGACTCTCGACCTTCGCCAATTCCGCCTTGATCAGCGCCTCGACCTGGGAGAACACGTCCGTCGCGAAGAACCCCAGGGCATCGCGAAAGTCACTTGACACCGTCGCGCCCAGCTTCGCCAGCATGCTTTGCAGCGGGGGCTCCGCGTTCGACAAAAACTGGCCGGCGTCGGTAACGACGCCCGCAAACCAACTGCCGATGCTCATATCGCCTCCTCCGTCCGCTCCACGCGGTCTACGATTCCCCTGAAAAATGGCCACTCCAGATCGTGCGTGTCCCCCAGATGCATCATCTGCGCCGCTAGAATCAGCGCCGCCAAAGCCGCGCCGCGCCCGTTAAAGCGCATGAGCGCGCCGAGCGTGAGCGGTCCCACAATTCCGTCGGGCGCGGCCAACAGCGCCGCCTGGAGCCCGCGCAGCGCGATCTCCCATCCCGAGTTCACCGCCCACTGAAAGAGCGCTTCGTCCGCGGGCTCGGGGACCATCTCCAACAGCGGCCGCGACGCGCCGCTTTCCCGGTCAAACACCCGCGCCTGGTCCCAGTACCAGCGGTAAAAGCCCGCGACCTGCGTCGCCGACAGCGCCGGAAAATCGCCCACCCCGCGGCCGTCCGCCTCGGCGCAATACTGCACAAACGTCTCCCGCGTAATTCCCGAGACCGTCTCACCCCCCGGGTCGCCCGGGTTATCCGCCGCGCCGCCCTCCAGCTCCAAAACCAGCTTTAGCGCCTGCGCAAATCCCATCCGGTCCGCCCTGCGCGCGTTCCCTTCTTCCGGTTTAATGCGGCGCGCCGTCGAGCTCGCCGCGGCCCATCCGCTGCGGTCCGCCGCCCACCTTTTCGCTGCCCTAGCCTTGCGCCCGCGGCTTCACCGCCGCTCTTCGGGCCGCAACTACCAGTATAGCGCACGCGCGCCGCCCATTCTATATACTCAGTCGCCCGCCGGTGAGAAATCCGGCTAGTCACACGACTATATTTTCGACGCCCGGCGAATGAGTATGTTTCCGCTATGATGGGATCATATAAGGCCAAGCCGCGGCGACAAGTTACCGTTCAGCGGCATTGGGGCTTTGGCCCTGACACGGCCGGCGCGCGCCGGCCGCCATGCGGCGCGACGCAAGCGAGAAGGCTCGCAGGCGCCGCTGTTAGCTTTTGCTCGACGGTGCGACGGCGAGAAATCCACCCTTCGCTTAAGCCGGCTTAACCGACCTAGCCTAAGCCCCCAGACCGCCGGCGCGTTGAGCTGCGGAAACAGGCGTTACACTGCGCATCTCGGGCCGTAACAGCGCCACCTCTTGGCGGAGTACTTGGAACACCAGCGACAGACCTGCTTGGCCAGTCCTCTACGCACTGCTGCGAGGATCATAGAGGGTCATAAAGGAGGCGGTGGCACGAAAACGGCGCGCGGCGGTGGCGGGGCGCCGCGGCGAGCGCACGAAGGGGCGCCGCGGCGTATCGCGCCAGGGCGCCCCTGGCCGTTGGCGAGCGCTGCGATGCTACGCGCTCTTCGGGCTCGAGACGGTCACCGGCGGCGTCGTCCCGGCCATCTTCTCCATGATCTGCGCAAGAGCGGCCGTCATGCTGTTTTGCTGCCCCTGGTCGCTCGACTGATTGGCGGTCAACGAGTTCAGCACCACCGCGAACAGTCCGGTCCACAGCAGATGGTTCTGCTCCTGATGGCGCAGATACATGTTGTGCGCTTCCTGTTGCTGGCGGATAAGCGCTTCCTGCCGCGAGGCCTCATTGCTGTCCGCTATCCTGCGGCCGGCCAGCACCGCGCTTACTTGTTCGCCGCGAAACTCGGGCGCGCTGTAGACGCCGCGCGCGCCGACCGAGTCGATCTCCTGGTACTCGCGCCGAAAGTACGGACCCGAGCCGGTCACCTCGGCCGCCTCCGCCAATTCGGCGCCGCCCGCGATGCTCTTGACCACGGCGGCCAGCCGCGCGACCTGCGCCGCCAGCCCTTCCAGTGTTACCGCGCTCGCGCCTCCATTCGTGTCAGCCATATCTACTTCCTCCTTCTTGCTTGTTGAAGCAATGACCATAGTTGAATTGATTAGAGCCTATCCCATAAACGCTTTTACTTTCTCAGTCATGCTGAGCCAAGCGAAGCATCTACGCGAAGCGATTTGCCTGAAAGGCGACGGCGCAAGGGCATAGAATCGCTGCGCGCAGAGCCTACGACTCATTTAACTGGGGCGGACCGCCGTGCCCGCCCGGTCGCCGGTGATTCATTGGCCGCGCGGGCGTGGCGCCCGCGCATCATGGCGGGCACGGCGGTCCGCCCCACTAGAAACATATCGGGCGCAGCCCACGGCAACATGTGGCAGCTTGCCAATTATTCAAGCTCTTTGCGGGACGCCATACTAAAGCGATGAGTATACTTGGACCGCCTGCTGGATTGCCTTTAAGAGCTGCCCATCGGCAAATCGCACCCAGAGCTGCAGGGTCCACAGACCCGGCATCGTGAAGTCGCTGCCGGTCGTCGCGTACTGCGCCATCTCGCCCAGCACCGGATCGTTGACATAGCCGGCGACAAGCTCGAGCGGCGCCCCACCGCTCGGCGGCATCGCTACGATCGTGAGCGACTCAGCCGCGCTGATATCTACGCCGGGCTGGGTCATTTGGATCAGCTTGCCGACCTCGCCGGCCACCAAAAATCCGGAGACCACGGCCATCAGAGGCCACCTCTTGCGGCTGCGACCACGGCGAAAGCGAGCAGCAGGCCCGCGACTACGCCGACCGCCATATAGAGCAGCACCTCGGGGAGCTCAGCCCCGCGCCGGGCGGCCGGCATCTCAAAGCGACGCAGCTTAACCAAGCTTCCCATAGCTCAGCCCGCGCTGGTATTGAGCGTGACCGTGACGCTGATCGCGTTGCCCGTGGCTATCGGCTGGAATATCGGCGCGCCCGCGCTGTTGGTGAACTCCACCTCGCCGATCAGGTTGCCGCTGGAGTAGCTCGCGGCCACCGCACTTTGGTCTTGCAGCGTGCCGCCGCAGATCATGCCGCTGCCGGCAGTGATATTGAAGGTCTGTGCAACGCCGGCGCGGCTCACCGGGTTCGCGCCGCTCGCAACACCCGGCGTCCAGGCGGGCAGCGCCGAGTTGGAAAAGCCGGTGAAGTAGCCGCCGCGCGTCGCCAGCGTATCGGTGATCGCGAAGGCCGGGCCGCAGGTCACGCTCACGCCGCTTACGCCCGCGCCGGCGGCGGCCGCCGTCGAGCCGCCGAGCGTGGTTACCAGGTCGTAGGAGGTCGAGCTCACCACCGTGCCGACAAAGGCCAGCAGGTTCGCCCCGCCCGCGCCCGCGCCGGGAACGCTCACCGCCTGGCCAACGGCCAGCGCCGGCGAGGGCGCCGCGCTGAAGGTCAGGTTGTTCGAGCCCGAGGCTATCGAGCCACCGGGGGCCGTCTGCTGCGGACCGAGCAGCCCGATGTAAAGCTGCGCCGTCGGCGCGCCGGGCGTGAACAGGTTCGCGATCCAGTCGGCACCCTGCGTGGGGATTAGGTTGCCGCAGCAAAACTCATTGAGCAGCGGCCCCCCGGGCCGCTCGAACACGCGCACGCGCCACGTGGTGGAGCTTCGATGCTCAAGGAACAGCCGGCAGACCGCGCCAAGGTCGCCGAATGCCTCGGCCTTCTGCGCGAGGCTCGCACATAAGCGCCGCTGCGCGTCAAACCAGCTAATCAAGCGCCGGCGCAGCCAGTCCGAATTGCGCCGATGCGCCCCGGCGCGCGCCTCGGCGAAAATCTCTTTCAACTCTTCGACGGGTCTCACGTTATGCATTCGTCCTCTCCTGACGTTTCCGTCACATCGGGCTTGCCAGCGTCATGGCGTTGCATAGCGGCGCCTCGGCCACCAACGCGGCCGCCAGCGGTGCGCTCATCTGCAGCGCGCTCGTCACTGCGCGCCAAAGCGCCGCCGCCGAGATTGCGCCGGATTCCTCAAGCAGCGCCGCAAGCGCAGCCGCAACGCCCGCATCGATCGCGCCCTCGACGGCTAGCGCGGCGAAGAGGTCCGCCATCGTCTCAGCGGTCATCGACGGATACGCCAGCATCAACGCCGCAAGCGCAGCCGCAACGCCCGCTCCGACGCCGCATGCGGCGCCGAGTGCCGCTCCGAGCCGTATGTCCGGCAGGACGGCCTGGCGGTAGTAGTAGCTCATTAGAGTGTGTCGATCGCCCAGCTAATCATTCGCGGCGTGCCGGCGGCCTGGAGCAGCGTAAATTTAATCGTTGTCGTGTTGGGAATCGGAACCGAGAGCAGCATTGGCGTATTTTGCGCGCCGCACAAAGTGGCGCGGAAGACCATTACCGGAGCCGCCTCGCCGGCCTCTTCGGTATAGATGCGCGCTTCGAGCTGGTCGCCTGGCCAGAGCGGCGAGGCATCAACGAACATCACATAAGTTCCAATCGCCGTCTCGGTGGCCAGTGTCGCCTCAGTGCCGACCGTGAGCGCCGTCGAGCCTTTAACTAGTTGTGTTGGCATTTAACCCACCGCCTCGATAATCACGAGTCCGCCGCTGCCATTGCCGCCGCCATAGGCCGTAGCGCCGCCGGCCCCGCCGGCCCCGCCGGCACCATAGCCGGTGGCATTGCTGCCGATGCCGGGTGTGGTGTTGTTGTTAGTTGCTCCGATGCTGAAAAAACTGGAGCCGCCGGACCCGCCGCTGTATGCGCCCGCAGGAGCGAGGCCATCATAGCCACTGAGCATATAGCTACCTGATGTGGCTATTTGGTTGGTAGTTCCAGAGTTATTTACCGCCCCTAGTGGGGTGCCTCCAGGCGGAGCCTGGGTCCCAGCCGCGGTATTGCCTCCTCCTCCGCCGCCGCCGCCAATAAAGCTGATATCCCCAACATTAATCACCAGGCCGTTATTTCCGCTGCTGCCCGCATTGCCGCCGAGAGCGCCGGCGATTCCTCCAGCTCCCGCGGCGTAGCCAGTGGTGGGGCCGAAGGGAGCGGGAGCTTGGCCGCCAGTTCCGCCCACTCCGGCGCTCGAAGCGCCGACGCCGCCATTGGCTGCAAGCTGGCCGTTGGCGACCAACCCGCCGTAAAAGAGGCTCGGACCGCCATTCCCCCCCGCCGCACCGACAGCTGCGCCGGTCCCGCCGCTGCCGACGACTACCGTATACGATTGACCCTCTTCTACCGGCACTGGGTAACGCAGAATCGTGCCGGCGCCGCCGCCACCGCCGCCGCCATTCGTGGAAGCGCTAGGACCGCCTCCGCCGCCGCCGCCCACAAGCATGACACGAACGAGCGAAACGCCCGCGGGAGCGACCCAGGTATAAGTCCCCGGCGTCGAGAAAACGAGCGCCTGGCTATTGCCGCCGGGCAGTGATGCGCTGCGCATGACTCAACTCCTTCCTTACGCGCTACTCCATCATCCGCGCCAGGCGCTTGCGCGCGCGGTTGAGCGCCAGCTCCGCGTGTCCCGGACGCCCGAGCGCGAGACAGACGAGCGCGCCGAGCAACTCTGCCGCTATGGCTGCTGCTTGGCTGCCCACGCGTCCAGATTCGCCGGCGGCTCCGCCGTGCTCTCCTCGGTCTTGAGAAATTCGGCGCCGCCGCAGTGCGCAAAGCCGTAGCTACGCGTGCACCATTCTGGTGGCAACTCGCCGGCAGCTATCATGTACTCCATGCCACACTTCGTACACCGCCACTTCCACTCGCGCCTCTGCGCCATGTGCCACCCTCCGCTTAATTCTGCGCCCAATACACCGTCGCTGCGTCCGTCGAGGAAGTTGACTTAACCGTAGCGCTCCCGGCCGATTGTGCCGACACGTATACGTGGTTGGTATCGTTGAGCCCGCTTACGAAAATCGGGCGCGAGCCGGTGATGCATGCGTTGTTCACGGTGACCGTACCGCTCGCCAACGCGGCCGAGCCCGAACAGCCGTTCTGCAGCGAGCCGGCGGCGAGAACGCCCTGCTGCGTCGCCGCCGGCATCGCGATCTGCGTTGCACCATTCAGTGCATTTACGCCGGTATCATTGACCGTATTGCCTGGCATGACTGCGAACATGTCGCTTGCCGCCGTTCCATTGCGCCACCAATAGGACGCAACGCACCCGGGTTCCGGGTCAGTTTGTACATTAATGTAGTTAGCACTGCTAAGGGTGGCGTTCCCGGTTGTGGTAGAGCCTGCTGCGCTTCCCGCAGTGAGGTTCCCAAATGCATCCTTGCACGCGGCGTAGTATGTGTAGGTTGTGCTGCCGAGCGTGCCCTGGGGAGAGACTTGCATATTATTCGGCGGAGCAAGCGACGCAACCTGAAGCTGCGTCGTCCCGCCGAGAAACGCAGCGCCTGCGTTGTTGCTCTGGATGCCGTGGCTGAGCGAGATTTCAGTGTTGGGATACGTATTAGCGTAGACACCAAAAATGTCCTCAATTGAGGTGACGTTCAGGCGCACGATATTGTCCGAGTTGCCTGGAACTTGCGGCCCTATAGCAGGTGTGGGATACCACGGCGTCATCGTCCCGTACTGATTGCCGATAGAGATAATCGAGCTGTTAAGCGCGCGGCCGCAGCAGGTTGCGGTAACTGAAGCTTCAACGGCGATGAGTCCGCCGTTTTGCTGCGTAGCAATGGTGTTGCCGATAAGAATGGTAAGGCCGCCTTGACCGGGCATCAGATAGAACTGATTCGGAAGCAGGCAATTGTTCAGAGAACCGCCGGAAGCGCTTAATAAATTCCCTGTAGCGCGATAGCCCTGACCAAAGCCCAAGATGGGGGAATACAGATGATGCTCAGCGCACTCCGACCAGGAACCGGTCTCGTTCACCCATCCGCTGCCTGCGCCGATGGTGTCGGATGCGTATATATCGACGACATCACTCTCAAAATTCAGCGTATTGAGCACAACCGAACCAATCCGGTTCAACATCAGCCCCATCACTCGGTCCGCCACCATGCCGCCGATGACTCGCATAAGGGCGGCGTTCCAGCCGCTGGTGTAATAGCCGATATAGCCGCCCGCAAGGCCAGTATTATCCGGGCCCGCCGGCGCGGCGCCCATCTGGACGTTCTCGAACCACATCTTCTCGTTGAGATCGTCGGTGGTACGCGCTATAGATACGCCCACGCCAGCGGTGCCGATATAGATGTTGCGCAAGATGTTAGTGGAGCTTTGACCACTTACGGAGTAGCCGCCGGCGTTCGTCGTACCGGTGGCGCCCGGATCGAGGACCGCGTTAGTGGTGTTGGCGTCCATATTAATCCCCAGCGACGGCGTACTGCCGAAGCCCTCGACGCCAGGAATGGTGAAGTTTTCGATCACGGTGCCGCCGGCCTGATTCAGATCAATCACCGCGTTCGCGCCGTGCCATCCGAGATAGCAGTTATTGGCATAACCGATATCGACGCCGCCGGACGCGCAGGTCATCCTCACGCCCATGCAGGCGAAGAAGTTGAGCGACTCGCCGAGCATGTAGGTTCCAGGGGGAACCAGTACCTGGCGCGAGCGCGGCGTCGCCGGATTAGGGGATTGTTGTTCGCCGCAAGCCTGGCTTATCGCGCTATTGAAGGCCGGCGCGTCGTCGTGCCACATCGCAATTGTGCTGCTGCTCACTGACGGCGCATTCGCCAGCGTTACGGCCGTCGCGCCGGCGCCGGCAGTAATGGTGGTGTAGAGATTCTGATTCGTCGCGCCGGACGGAAGCGCGGTGCCGAGCGTTTCGTCGTAAGCGAACGCCTCCGGATGATTGCCGCCGGTGGCACCCATGTCGATATAGCCATTGCAGATCGGCGAGCCGCTGGGGGATTGAGCGCATGATTTGTTGAAACTCCACAAGTAACCTGTGACGCTAGGCAGCGCAGGCACGACTGCGAGCAGCGTCGGCGTGCACGAAGAGCCGGAGCAGCTATAGAGCAGCGTTTCAACTGCGTTAGGATCGGCGTCCCAGGTTACGACGATGCGGTTTTGTGCCGAGAGCGTCGCCGGGCCGTTGGTGATTGTCGTCGCCGGGCTTGGCGCAGTCATGCCTCGGTTCCCGTCGACGTTGACGATCTGGTAGGTCCACGAGGTAGTACAGTTCGCGTTATGGAAAGGCGACGAGCTTGAGTCGGCCGCGCAGCCGACGTAGTTGTACTCCGGCTCAAGAAGGCTATCGACGCTAGTACCTTCCGCAACTGCTTTGACTGTCGGAGCGGCGGGCGTGGCAAGCGAGGTCACCGCCCCGGCATGCATCAGAACGACGTGCTGGCCGTTCTGGAAGTCGCCGGCGGTGCTCAAGGTCGCGCTGGCCGAGCCGGACGTAGTGGTAGCCGTGGCGTTGGTCGGGCTGCCGGTGGCGCCGTAGGCCATCACGTTGAGCGCGCCCTGCACGATGCCGTTGAAGCCGGCGATCGCGGGCAGATAGCCGGTGCCGGTGATAGCGTTGCCGGTGAGCGAGGAGTGGACCAGCGGATACCAGGTCACGCCGTCAAAGGTCTGCAGCTCATAGAGCTGGGTCGCGCCTGGGGTCTGGTTGATCACCGGCGCCGGGCCTTCCCATTGCACGGCCGACGGCCACGAGAGCGTCGCTCCGCCGGAGGCGCCCTGGTTGATCTGGAGCGTGATTAACTGGCCCGGCGTGCCGCCGCTGAGCGAGAAGCTGGTAACCGGCCCGGTGAGCGTCATCTGACACCCCGAGCTTTGTGCGACGTTGCAGGTGACGGTGCCGGAGACGCTGCCGAGATTGGCGATCGTCGGCGCGAGCACCTCCGGCGTCAGCACCGAGAGCGCGGTCGTCTCGTTCTGCTGCAAGATCGCAAGCGCGTTGTTGACGTCGGTGATGAACTGCGGCCCGGTGTCGGTCGAAGGAATCGGCGTTATCGGCGTCACCGCGCCGAGCCATCCGCCCGACAATCCGCAGTAGATCAGGAGCGCCAGCAGCGCGATCAGCGCCAGCGCGGCCTTGTATTTGCTTGCGGTCCGCATCGCTTTCAAAACCTCTCGGCGGCTTACGTCGTGGATTAAACGCACAGCTATCCCGGCACGGCGGTGGCCGAACCGAATGCCGGCTGCTCGGACGTCACGACCGCGCCGGCGCTGACGGCGAATGCGCTCGGCGACAAGCGCACGCGCTGCCGTGTCGCGGCGTCGACTTCAAGCAGCGACTGCGCGCCGTTTAAGCTGCCTGTGCGCGCCTGGAGCACCAGCCGGTCGCAGAAGCCCACGGCGAGAATCGCGCCGGTCGAGTCGTGAATCACGTAATGAACCCGCGTGTCAATCATCGCGCCCTTGCCTACTGCCGCAGGTCGATGGCGGTCAGTGCAGCCTGGTTGCAGGTGCCGGTGCCGTTGACGACCAGCGCTTGCAGGCGAAAGGTATAGACGGCGGCGCCGCCCAACCCGCCGCCCAATCCGGTGACGAAGGCGGTCAGCGGAATCCAGCTCTCGAAGTCGCCGGTGGTCACGGCAACCGGATTCCACGCCGCCCATTCCTTGCCGTTCTGGTCGATAATCTGCACCTGGATGTTCGGCTCGCTCGGGGAGTAAGTCACGATAAGTCCGCTGAGCAGCACGATGTCGGTGGTACTTTGCACGGACACGGAAACCGTGGCCAAGGTCGTCATCGCGTTTTCGATGGTCTGCGAAACGGTGCTGCTCTCCGTGCCTTGCTGCGTTATCGTGCCCTGAGCGAAGGCCGGCGCCGGCCCGGAGTTGACCCAGACCACGGTGCCATCGCTCACGGCCTGCCCCACGCCCAGCGGCCATGTGGGTTGATTCGACCCGGTCGTGCCGCCGCTCTGCGCGGCAAAATAAAAGCCGTCGGCCTGAATCACGGAGCCCGTGGCGTACACGGCATCCGCCGTCCACAACGGGCCGCCCTGGATCGGCGGCGTGCTCACTGCCGCGCCGGTAAAGGTGTAAGCGTACGCGGGCACGTCGGCGAGGCTCTGCTGGCTGCCGCCCTCGCCGTTGAACGAAGTAAACTTGAAGTAAACCGTCTTGCCGACCATCGAGCTCGCGTACACCAGCCGCAGGATGGACGGGTCGAGCTTGGTCAACGAGCCCAGGTAAGCGAACTGCGCGCCAACGGCGTGCGCGGCCGGCGCCGAGCCGTATAAGCCCCGCACCAGATAGGTTAAGTTATATTGGCCGCTTCCGATAACTGTCGCCGTCGCGAAGGCGATCAGTTCGCTGTCCACCAGGCACAGATTCATCCCCGCCTGCGCCAGCGAGCCGGACACGCTCTCGAGCGCCATCGTGTCATCGTAAAGCGCGACGGCGAGCGTGTCGGCCGTGTCGATGCCCGAAGCCTCGGCCAAGGCCGCCGCGAGAAAGCCCTGGTTGGCGGGTTGGTTGAGCTGCGCATAAAACTGGTAGGTGGTGCCGTCAAGACTGTACCAAACGCTCGCGCCCGCCCAATTGGCGTTGCCGTTCTGACCGGAGACGCCGACCAGCAGCTCCAGCACGCTCTGCGTATAGAGCGCCGGCGGCTCGAAGATCAACGGCGGATTGATCCACAGCGGGTCAAGCCCTCCCGAGTAGCGGTTGGCCGGGGCGTGCGGCTGCACCGGATAGCCCGGGGTGAAGTTGCTGCCCAAGTCCTCGGCCGTGATCTCTAGCGTGCCGTCGTGGTTCTCGACGATCTCAACGATGCGCACCGGGTAGGCGTCAAGCCCTAGCGTCGTATCGGTAATCGCGATCACGTCCATCGGCTCGAGCAGGATATAGCGCTGATCGACGCGGAACAGGTAGGTGTTGAGCACCGTGAGCGAGCGCTGCATCTCGAGCTGGATCACCGTCTGCGCCACGCTCCCGCCCATCACCGGCAGATACTGGCGCGGTTGCGCCTTGCGCAGCATGTAGGCCGCGATATCGGCGTCCGACCAGACCGCGACCATCCCCTGGCGGTAGTCGTTGGCGCGGTCGGTGTACTCCACGACGTAAGCGTTGAAGCGGTCCTGGGGAATCTTGCGCTGGACCTGGACCGGCGCCGCGTTTCTCTCCGCGATATAGTCGTCGTCGGTGAGCGAGTAGAGCGGCGTCAGATTCGGCGTCCAGGTCACGCCGAACCCGGTCTGGGCGGTGTCGGCGTACGGCACGATCCGGAGCTGGCCCGCCGACCAAACGGCGTCGCTGTTGGTAATCCGCAGCAGCAGGTCAAGCCACTGGCCGGCCTGCTGCTGGTGGTCAAATACCGGCGACAACAAGAGCCCGTAAGCCGTGCAGTAGCCGCGAAAGCCGCTTAAGTCACCGATGTACACGCTCGGGATCGCGCAGCCGTAAAATTGATTGGTCAGGAAGTCGTTGATGATGTCGGCGGGATTGGCGTCCTGATACGTGTTCCCCGCGGCGTCGACGAACGGCTTAAGCGCGGTGACCTCGAACGTGTACTGGTACATCGCGTCCTGCGGATGGGACTCGGCGAGCATCGTGGGGTAATTATGCGGATTGGTCGGCCACTCCTGGGCGGCCCAGCATACGCCGGTATACGGTAGGGCCACGCCGGGATGCTGGCCGAGGAAGTATCCCCAGGCCGGCTGGCCGAAGTCGCCCAAGGAGATCGCCCAGTCCTCTTGGATGTTCTGCGGGTCAAGGGTGTACACCGAGCTGCCGCTGGCCCAGCCGCGATTCACTGAAACCGCCGGCCCCTGGCATAGCGCGAGCATGTAGGACATCAGGTATGCCCAGCCCATAAGCACCGGGCCGCCCTTGCCGACGGTGCCCGGCTGCAGCCGGAACGGCTCCCAGTCGCCGAACCAGATGATATTGGCCGGCACGCGCGCCGTGCCGTAAACCACGGGCAGAATGACCGGCGTGCGCGACTGTTGGAGCTTAAGCCCGTGGATGCGCGGCGGATGGGCCGCCGAGCCGCCTGCCTCGAACAGCGACATCAGCCCGCCCTGCCCGCTTGGAGCGCCGGCGCCGGCCGGCCCCAAGCAGCCTCCCACGCGCTCCATAAGCTGTGAAACCGCGCGCTGAGCGGCGCCTTGGCCGCGTCCGCCAGAACCACCTTGCCGGCGGCGCGCCAGGCGTGAACCACCAGCGGCCAGTCCAGCACGATCGCGCCGTGGCTCACGCAACGGCCGTACTTGTACAACGCAATATCGCCCGGCATCGGACGGCCGTTGAGCACCCGCGCCGCGTAGCGCCCGACCATCACGAGATAGCGCTCCTCGTCGCGATGCAGATACCAGTCGGGCGGATACCATTCCAGCTCGACATGGGGAACCACGCCCGCGCGCTCGAAGACCTCGCACAACAGCGTCGCGCAATCCACGCCCGCGCCCTTGCGCCGCCCCATATGAACGTAGGGCGTGCGCAGCCACGAGCGCGCTTCGTCCACCACCGCCTTGCGCTGCGCCATAACGCCCGCCGCGCCGGCGGACCGCGCGAGCAGCGCCGTCGCGCCTGCCTGTGCGCCTGCCTGCCGCGCCAGCGGCGCCGGCAGGTAACACGCAGACAGGCCTGCCTGTGCTGCCAAGTTCACAGCGCCGTCTCCTCGTTGGGCGTAAACGGAAAGCCGCCGTAGTTAAGCAAGTTGTTGAATTTGTTGCGGCAGGCAAACACGGACTTGTCGCACCCGGGGTAAACGGTGAATTGGTCGCCCGGGGCCGGCGCGTACGGCAGCGCCTGCCACAAGTTGATTATTCCCTGCCCGGAAGTGTTCGGCCCATTGACTCCGATCTGGTAGTGCGTGGTGATTTGGTCGAACGACAGCGCGTAGTTATAGACCGCGAACTCCTGGAGATAGCCCTCGAACCAGACCTTGTAGAACCCGGCCCGGGTTGGCGCGCTGCCCGGCGTTCCGCTGCCCGGGATGCCCCAGTTGTAGCCGCCGACGAGGTTGTAGTTGAACAGGTTGAAGCCGATCTGCAGGGCGGCCCATTCGTAGTAGCCCGCACCCGCCTTGGAGGCCGCGGCGACCAGCCGCCCGTTGGCGAACACGTTGATCGCCTGGGCGCCGTAGTAGATCACCGCCATGTGGGTCCAGGAGTTCGCCGGATAGCCCACCGCCACCGCCGGCTGATTCGGGTTCCATTCGAAGCCGCCGTAGCCGTAATTAAAGCCGCGCAACGCGTCCGTTCCCGGCGCCTGGCGATAATCGCCCGGCAGCAAGTCGCCGCTCGGGTTGGTATCAAACAGCCCCTGCGCCTGGGTCTGCGGCGTATTGACCCAAAATTCGAAAGTGATCGCGGCCTGCGTGCCGGGCAAGGTCGCCGGATCGGGAATCGCCGCGGTGACGTAGCCGGTCGAGCCATCGAAATGCGCGCTGGTCATCGCGTCGCCGGCCAGCGCTCCGGGGTTGCCGAAGGTCACGCCGCCATTGACCGACAGCGTGAAGCCGTTGCCGGAGTAGTCGTTACCGTTCTGCCCCAGGCGCCAGTACGCTATCGGAAGGTCGGCGAGCACCGCGGATTCGTAGGTTTCGTCGCCGTTGTAATAGGACTGGATGGTTCGCGACACTCCCGCATTTTTCCCGCCGGTAAAAACGATGCGCCCCAGGTCGAAATAGCCCGGCGGCTGGGTGAGCAGGCTTGAGACCACTTGATTGCGCGTGCAATTCGCGTCCGCGGTCACCTGCGCCCCCAGGTTCTCCGCCAAGAGGCCGATGGTCACCTTGGCGCCGCCCGGCGCAAGGCCGCCGTCGACGGTAGTGCCGGCCGCGGCCGCCAGCGTGGCCTGCGTCGGGCCCTGCACCGAGGCGATCGTCGTCACCAGATTGCCGCCGTTCACGCCCGCGCCGTAAACCGTAATCGGGCGCCCCGGGTCGGTCTGCGAGTCGAAGTTAATCGTGGCCGACGAGAGCACCGCCGAGTCCGCGCTGATCACGCCGTCGGCCGTGCTGCGGGAGTTGGAGCATCCCACGTCGTACAATGTCCAGCGGCATTGCGTGGTCAGATGATGGCGCGGGAACTGGATGTTGAGCAGCTCGGAGATCGGCGCGATGGTCATGCGCGCTAGCGCGCGGTCGATCTGCACCTCGGACACCAGACCGACGAACAGCGTGATCACGCCGAGGTTCGGATTCACTTGCGCCAGAGCGCTTTGCGCCGCGACGAGCGGGTTGAAGGCGCGCGCCAACGTGACCCGGCATCCGTCCAAGCGTCCGGCCACAATCGCCTGCGAAAGCGAAAGCCCGACGTCGCCCGGGTCGCTTAACCGGGGGGCGAAGGTGAGCGTGAGGCGATCGACGTTGACCCCGCGCTTCCAGGAGATGGCCGGCAGCCCCGGCGCGCCGACCTCAAGCCGCGTCGCCGAGCTATAAACGATCCCGTCGTAAGATACGTCGCGATCAAACGACGTGAAGTACATCGCCGTCCCGTCGACCAGCTCGAGCGTGTAGAGGTCGCACGCCACCAGCGCGCGGCTGCCGCTCGGCCCGAGCAGGGCCTGCATCTGGGGAGTCGCCGCTCTCATTCGCGGCCGCCGTTGGGAAGCTTGCCGCGGTTGAGAAAGCCGCGGGCCTCGAGCGCGCCTTCGTCGGCGCGCATCTCGGCGTCGAGCGCCGTGATCTTGAGCTCGAGCTGGTTAAGCCCTCCCTCCGTCTGGCGCATCTGCGCCGTCGTCTGGTCGACGCGCGAGCCCACGTCCTCGAGCCGCGCGATCGCGACATCGAGCTTGGTCACCACTTCGTTCAGCGTGCGCTGCTGCGCATCGACGCTCGTTTCGAGCCGGCCCAAACGGTACGTCGGATCGACCGAGCCCACCAAGTGCGAAGCGAAAAAGCCCGTCGCGAAAACTACGGCGGCAACGAAGGCGATAACGCCGAGCCTCTTCATCTCGCCGTCGTGACCTGTCTCCAGCATCGGCACCATCGAGCGGTTCTTCCTCAATCCTGGCGCTAGATAGCTTTGCTGGCGGCGGGCGCCGAATCGTCGGTGGGTTTTGCCGAGTTGTCGCGCCGGAACTGGTCGAGCTGGCGCTGAAGCTGCTCGCGCGTGAGCGCGTCAACCGGCGGCGACGCGCTATATTCGTATTTAGTGGTAATCGACTCGACGCCGCATGCGTAATGCTCCACGGTGTAGCGCCAATTCCCGCCGTTTGCGTAGGCATGGATCACTAGGCAGAGGCAAATCAGCTTGCGAATCATTCGAAACTCAGTCCTCCCTTTATCAAGGTAAAGCGCTCATCTGCTTCTACCGCGTGCAAAAGCCGCGCCGGGTCCGTGCTGGAAACGGGCACCGCCTCAAGCCCGCACGGGTCAAGCCCGGAAAGCTTGAGCACGCGCCGCACGTACTCGGAGCAGAACATGCGCTTTGACGGCCAGGGATTGGGCAACCATTGCCTAAGCCAGCGATGGACCAGCTCAACCGCCGACATCGCGATCACGCCGCCGTAGTCGTAGGGCGTATCCAAAAGCGGAGCGAGCGCGCGGATGCCCGGCCATAAGCCGCTCGCCGGCTTAAACACGCATACCACCTGCTCGGGCGGCTTAAGGAATCGCGCGTAGGGCGAGAGCGTGAGCCCGTTGGGATTGGCGCCCAGCGCGACCGCGATTTGGAACTGCGGGTCCATCCAGGCCAAAAACGCGTGATTGACGCGCCCGCCGGTAAAGCTGCGAATGGCCTCGCCTAGCAACGTGTTGCTGCGCGAGAAGCAGATTTTTACTTCTGCGTCCACGTCTGACCGGCAGCTACAGTTTGATTCCCGTCAGCTCGACCCTTCGCAGGCGGAAAAAGTTGTGCATGAAAAGTTCGAAATCGTTGACGTCCTGCGCAAAGCGCACGCGCCAGTAAAAGCCGCCCGACCACGCCAGCACCGCGCCCGCCGCGGGCGGCGCGGCGAAAGTCACCACGCCGGTTGAGCTAATCGAATAAGCGCTTGAGGGCTGCGCGGCGCCGTCGATATAAATCGTCGGCGGGGTATCCGGCGCGCCGGTCACCACGCCGGCGATATTCTGCAGCGGCTCGACGTACGGCCCCAGCATCCGCGTAAGCTGGAACGCGACGGCCGCGCCGTCGCCGGCGGCGAACTGCTGATTGACCACGGCGTCGTCGGGCGTGTACACGTCGTTGAACAGAAAATCGTCGAAGGCGCCCTGGCGCGCCTTGAAAAAGCCCTCCAGCCCCGCCCAGTCGTCCGCGATAATCGGCTCGCCGAAGGAGCGCACCGCCGCCGTATACGGGACCTCGCCGATCGCCTCGTAGGGCTGGTTCTGCCACAGGAACTCATAGCTGAGCTCGAAGTCATTGATCGGCGCGGACCACAGCGCCACGCGGGTTTCCTTGCCCGAGCTGGCACTCTGGATCAGCGTCGCGCCGGCGCGGGGCTTGCGCAGCACGCTGAATTTAACGCCGGTAAAAGTCGGTAGAATGCTATTCCCCATCAGCTTATCTGGAACCCCGAGCCGCCGCGGGGCGAGTTTCTGAGCTGGCGTTGGAGCACGTTGGCGATAGTGTCGCCGTGTTCCTGGAGCAAGCTGCGCACGCTCTTCGCATCGAGCGCGTTGACATGGTAATTCACGTTGACGTTATGCGACGCCGTGGGCCCGGTCCCGCCGCTCACCATGCGCTGCAGGCCGCCCGAGATGTGCGCCGGCAGCACCATCTCGCGCGGATGAAGCATCGCCAGCGTGCCATGCCCCGGGCCGACGATCATCCCGCCGGCGGCCGAGGGCACGATACCGCCGCGCTCGAAGCCGAAGAGGCTGCCGACCGAGAGCGCGCCGCTGAAGATCGAGCCCAATCCGCCGAGCCCGCCGCCGCCCCCGCCAACTCCGCCCGCAAAGCCGCCCAGCGAATCGGTGAGGCCCGACAACGCGCCGGGAAGACCGCTTGCGCTTTGCGCGAGCTGGCCGAAGGTCTCGGGCAGACCTCTCACCGCATCGCCGAGCTGGGTCAGATTCTGGGGAAGCGAGGACAATCCCGCCTGCCCGTCCATAACTCCCGCGCCCGGCAGGCCGCCGCCTAAGAGCGGGCCGTAAGCCGGCGCGCCCGTGATTCCTTGCGGCGAAAGCGCGGCGGACAAAGCGTCGCCCGGCGCGAAGCCTGCGGACAGCATCTCCGCCTGCGGGCCGCCGCCGGCGCCGGCCATCGCAGCCAGCGGCGAAAGCAGCCCCTGGCCCGCCAGCGGACTGCCCAGGCCCAACGTGCGTCCCACTACGCCGGCGTCGTAACTTTGGCCGAACAGCAGACTGCCGGCGAGTCCGGAAAGGCCGCCGCCCTGCTGGCGCGAGCCGAAGATGCCGCCCAGGAGCGAGCCCTGCTCGCCGCCCATCAGCAGCGCCTCGGCGTGGCTGCGCACCAGCGAGGCCACCATGTCGCGCCCCATCGCATGCCACGCCTGCCTTACATGGCCGGTGCCGGCGAGCGCCGCGCGGGTCACGTTCTCGAACCCGCCGCTCACCGGAGACATCACCATCTGCCACTGCGCGGCCGCGCTGTCGCTCATCTGCTGCTGCGTTCCCATCGTTTGCTGCGCGAGCCGGCGTGCCTGCTCCTGCTGCTGGAGCGAGAGCGCGGAGACGCCGGTCACCGGCGCCATCGCGTCGCTCATCCCTTGCTTGAGCCCGGCGGCGGCGCGCTTGACTTGGCCGGCGGTAGCGCTTGCCTGCTCGCGCATCGCGCGCATCTGGTCAGCCGCGGTGCTTAAGTCGAACTGCGCCGGGTAAAACTGGCCCGGCACCATCGCGTCGCTGGCCATCGCTTACCGTCCCGCGGCGCCCGAACGCGCGCCGCGCGCCGCAATGCCACCCGCTCCCGCCGTAGGCACGCGCTTAGGCCACGCCGCCGCCCACCGCGCGCCAGGCGCTGAGCAGCTCCGCGACCGAGTGTTGGTCGTAGCGCACCACCTTCTTCGCACGCCCGTTCGCCGGTCCGCCGCCGGCGAGGAGCGCGCCGAGCAGCAGATGGAGCGGCGGGTTTTGCGACCAGTACTCGACCAGCCGGTTGTAGCGCGAGAAGGTGACATGAGAATCGACATACTCAAACGACCATCCGGTAGCCGTGATCAAAAGTCCGTAGATGGCGCCCCAGTCGGGCTCGGCGTAGGGGCGCTCGGCGCGGCGGCGCTCAACGCCGCCGGCGTAGGGCGCGCGTGGCCGCCCGCTTCGGCGACGGCGCCCACGGCCGCTTCGAAGCATTGGCGCAGTTGGCTTAAGCTGAAATTCTCGGCCACCACGTCGGCGCTGATCTGCGGGTAGTTCATCTTGAGCGCGATAAGCGCGCCCTCGAACCAGAGCTCGTGCAGCCGCTCGAGTTCGGCGAACGGCGCCTCGGCGCCGGCGCCGGGCGCGGCGAAGCGCTCGTACATCCAGCGCAGCTTGGGCGACAGGCTGCGGCGCGCGCCCAGCGCGAGCTCGGGCACGATAAAGCTCTCGCCGCGAACGATAATCTCGCGCCCTTCGAACGGCGGCTCGCTCACCGCGCCGCCATAGAGCTTTCTTGCCATCGTCGGCCCCCAACTCCCCTACGCCATCGGCAGGTAGATGTAGCCGACCGTGCCGTCGGGGCCGGCGAAGGCGTTGAAGGTCAGCTCGGGCTCGGTGAAGCCCTGCATCTTGGTCTGCACATTAAACTTGTCGGAGACGGCGTTGGGCAGGTAGATGCCGATCTTCTGACCGCCGAAGATGCCCTGGTAGCGGAAGCTGAAGATCGAGACGTCGCCTTGCAGCGCGTTGGCCATCTCCAGCGTCGAGCCGCCGGTCTGCGAGTATTCGTAGTCGACGAAGACCGGGCGGCCGCTATCGGCAGCGTCGAAGGTATAGACGCCCGCGGCAGCGGCCGCGTACTGGCCCGCGGCCGAAACCGCGCTGGCCGCGGTCAGCGGCACTCCGGTGTCGCCGTAGCGCACGCCCCAGTCGGCGACGAAATTCGCCGCGTTGACCACGGTGTACTGGTAGGGACTGGCGGCAGGCACCGTGGCCGCCTCGCCGAGCTGCGCGCCGGTCATCGCCATCAGGCGCTGGCCGCTCTGCGCGCCGGCGCTGGTGCCGACGAAGGCCTGGTTCAAGAAATTTGCGCCGAGCGCGGCGATCTTGATTTTGCCGTTGACCTTGCCCTTGCCGAGCGCGATCGCGACCGGGTAAATCTGGTCGCCGTAAAGCTCTTCGAGCGTCAGGTCGAACTCGAGCGTGATCTCCTGCACCACCTCGAAGCGGCGCGGCTGCGACACCGTGGGCAGCGTGCCGTCCACGTACTGGACCAGCCGCGTCCAGCCCGCGCCGGGGCCGAAGATAAACTGTCTTAGATCGCTTGCCATTGGGCCACCTTTTCAATGGGTCGTCATCATTTCGATCACGACCGTCTGTTCGGAGTAGCGCCCCATGCCGGAGGCGTCGGCGATGAGCTGCGCGCCCTTGATCTGAATCACCTGGACCAAGCCCGAGAGGGTCTGCGTGCCCAGCGGGCCGCCGTAGTTCTCGACCACGTCCTCGACCGCGTCGGCGAGGTCGTTCATCTGGGTCTCGGTCACCGCGTTGGGGTCCTCGCCGATGACCGACTGGATGCGCAGTTGGGCCTGGAGCGCGACCGTGGCCGGGCCGTAGAGCAGCTCGCGCCGGTACTCCTCGCGCCCGCGAATCAGGTAGAGCGCGGGAAAGTTGGCGGTGCCGGTCTGGCTCGCCGGCCGGTAACGGCGCGCGGCGAAGGCGAACGGCCCGGCCGGCGCGACCAGCTTTTGCGTCAGCAGCTCGAACAGCGCCGCGTAAATCGCTTCGCGCCCTATCGCCATAGCGCCTGACGCGGCGTGCGGCCGCGCTCGCCCTCGCGCGCGCGCTCAAGCTTGCGCGCCCCGCGCTCGGCGGGACTGGAACGATCTTGATGCATCGCTTGAAGTCTCCTCCGCCTCTTTTCAAAGCTTAGGCCGGCGCGCCGCGAAAGGTGGGGAGCAGGCTGCAGGATGCTCCAGCACCTTCACCCCAGCCCTCTTCCAAAGGGCGAGGGGGGCAGAAAAAGGCCGCGGCCCTCCGAGTCCTTCCAGCACCGCGCCGCACCGCCCACCTCCTTCGCCCGCGCCGCGCCGCGCCTCTCAACTCCTTCTTCCGCAGCGCGGGGGAAGCAGGGGAAGGGAGCTGCCGACGACCGGCTAGCCGCCATACGCCGCCACCGCCATGCCGTCCACCGGAGCGACCTCGCGATGTTGGTCGAGCAGCAGGCGGGTGCTCGGATGGAGCGCGCCCATGAAGTAGCTGACGCGCTCGGCGCCAGCCGTCGCCACGGCCTCGCCGGTGTCGCCCACGCGATCGCGCTGGCGGTAGACCAGCGCGCATAGCTGCATCGCCGCCATCTGCAGCGAAGGCGGCAGGTCCGGCGCGCCGGCGGCCGTGGCGCCCAGCGCGTACATGCCGGGCGTGTTGTAGCCGGCCACGTAGACGAAACCGACGTTCTGAAAGCCGCGGCTGAAGTACTCGCCGAGCCCGAAAATCCCCGGGCGCAAGCTCACGATTCCGGTGGCAGCGTTGAAGACGTAGCCCGAGTCGGTCTGGTTCTGCGCCGGCTTGACCTGCGCGCCGTCCACCGTGACCTGGGTCACGCCGGCCACGGGCCAATTTAAGAGCCGCATCGACGAAGTGCCCGTGCCGTCGCGCGCCTCGGTGTAAGTCTGGGCATTCAAGTTGCGGTTTAAGTATTTCGCGATCCAGGTCGAGACCGCGCTGAGCAGCGTCTGCAGCAGCGTGTCGTCGGCGGTGCCCAGTGCCGGGTTGATATACGCCTTGACGTCGCTCAAGAGGGCGGCGTCGCGCTGATCTGGGGCGATGGAAAGCGCCATCAAGGCCTCTTACCGACGGTCGATTTTTGCGGCCGCGAAAAATTCCCCAGCGCCCGCCCTGCGCGCCGGCCGCGTGCCGCGCTCAGCGTCGCGGCGCTGCGGCAGGTGAGGGCGTGACCGGCTGTCCGCCGTTTCGCCATGCGGGAGGCGGCGCGCCGCGCGCTCAACCCTGGCTCGGCGCCTTGCTCGCCGCGGCGGCGGGCTTGTTCTGCGCCGCGGCCCGGGGCTCCTCGCCAAGCTTGCGCCATCCCTGGGCGATCAGCGCCGCAGCGAGCTCCTCGGGCACCTCGACCACGCCGTCGCGCACGGCGAACTCCTTGCCGCCCACCGACACGCGGGTCAGGCGCGCGTGCGCGCTCAAGAGCCGCGCGCGCGCCTGCTTTTGCGCGTCGAGTTTGAAGCGACGCTCGCTTAGGAACTGTTCCAACTCCAGCCGAAGCTTCATCTGCGCGCGCCTCCTGCTCAGCTCACCGTCGGCACGCCGGTCGGCGGGTTGACGTTGTTGATTACGGCGAAGGCCGGGCAGAAGTAGCAGGTGAAAACCTCGTCCACGTAGACGCCGTACTCGTAGCGCCGCGAGCGCCACGGCCATTGAATCTGGTAGTAGTCCATCCGCACGTGCGCTTCGAGAATGTTCGGCACGCCCGAAAGCTCGTACGGCACGCGGTCGGACCAGAAGATGATCGTGCCGGGCGGAACGTAGGGATGCACCTCGATCTCCAGCGTGTTGCCCATCACCTTGTTGCGATACGCGTTGACCGATTGGCCGGCGAGGTAGAGCCCGGTGGCCTGGTCGACGGTGGCGAAGAAGCGGAACGGAGAGTTGGCCGAAGTGTTGAAGAACTCGCCGGTCCAATAGGTGACGTCGGCCGCGGACATCAGGATGCGGTCGAAGCCGAGCTTGTACTGGTCGTACGCCGCGCGCAAAAGCGCGTCGAACTCCTCGATGTTGGTGCCGGAGAAGGTCAATCCCGAGTTACCCGCGGGCAGCGTCATCACCAGCGCGCCCGAGCCGGTGATCGACACGCCGTTGGGCAGCGTCTGGTTGGTCGCCATCGCGGTGCCCGGCGCCGCGCCGAACACGCCGCCGAAGATCTGGGAGATTACCCCGTCGGACAACAGCGCGTTGGTCGAGTTGTCGGCGTAGGCGCCGGAGACCTGCAGCGCGGTGACCGGCTGCGTGCCGGCGGGCATGCCGCTCAGGATCACCTGGTTGCTCTGGGTGATCGCGCCGAGCAGCTCGCCGCCCGAGGTCTGCGACCAGTACCAGGCGTAGGCCACTGCGCCGTTGACCGGCGCCACCGTGGCGGTAACGTTCTGGCCGGCGGTCACCGTTACCGAGGCTTCAACCGAAGGCGCGCTGCTGCCGCCGCCGTAGGTGTCGACCGAGCTGTCGGCGTTGGTCCGCGTGATTTGGCCGGGCACGCCGTTCTGCACGCTCGCATTGAGCCAGCCCAGCCCGGAAAGCGCAGCGCAGCGCACGTACACCGAACCCGCGGCGAACGCGCTGCCCGAGCCGCCCGCCGAGAGCGTCGGCGTGGGCGTGACGCCAAGCGCGGTGCTGGCATTGCCCAAGATGAGCGTCTGCTCCTCGCCCACCATCAGCGAGCGCAGATTCGACTGGATCGAGTTGCCGAGCGCGTCGGGTATGAGGTTCATCGCGCCCAGCCGCGCCTCGAAGGTCACGTCCGACTCAAGGCCCAGCGTCTTGTAGGTCGCGGTCTGGTCCTGAACGTCAATCGCGATACGGCCGCCGCGGTTGCCCTCGCTCACGCCGACCGAGAGATTGTTCAGGTTGATCGCCGTGATGCGCTTCCAATGGTAGGCGTTGCCGCCGTCGCCGGGGACCCGGGGCAGCCGCGAGATGCGCGGGATCAATTCCTTGAACGGATAGAGCAATTGGACGATCGGGCGCAGGTCGTACCATAAGAGCCCGGTCGCCTGCGTAATCGTGTCCGCCTTGGACACGCGCTCGGCGACCGCCTTGACCAGATCGTCGAACTCGCGCGAGGAGAGCGCGCCTCTCAAAGGGGAGTCGTAGCCGCCGAAATTCCCCATCCCGTATGTCGAACCTGGAAGACCAGCCATCGCTTTTTTAACCTCTTTTCTCTGTTTCACTCACCGGCGGGCGCTAAATTGCGCTTAAGCCGCGCCGCGGCTCAAGCGCGCGTCGGCAGCGCGCCCAGGCGCGAGCCGCCGGCCGCGCCGCGATAGGAGGGGTCGAAGGTCGAGCGCGCGCCGATACCCTTGAGCGCCATGTTGCCCAGAATCCGCGCGCTGGCGCGCAGCGGGTCCTCGTTTTCGTTGACGCCGTCCAAAAGCTCGGCCACGCGCTCCTGCCCGCGGCTTACTTCGCCGCCGAGCATCTGCTTGCCGACGCTGAAGAGCTGGGCTCGCGGCTTGGCCGGCGTGTTGGCGAGCCCCGCCAGCTTGCCCTCCAGATAGGCGGCCTTGCGCAAAAGCTCGGCCTCGCGCGCCGAGATCGCGCCGCCCGCCGCGCCTTGACGCACGGCAACCGGCGGCGTGCCGAACGGCGGAATATCAAGCGTCCGTTCAGCCTCGGGATAGGGATACTTCAGATCGTAATCAGGCACGTCGCCCTCCGTTAGCTCGTCCTGGGCCATCGGATGGACCCCGGGCGGCACGTCGTAAAGCCCCGGGTAGGCGTCGCCGGGCGCTTCGCCGCGCTCGCCGACCCACACCGCCATCGCTTTGTTCAGGTGATGCATGCCGAGCTCCTGATGCTCCAGGGCGCGGGCGGCGTGGCTGCCCTCGAGCGCCGCCTGCTCGGCCGCTTTGCCGAGATGCCCGGCGACGGCGGCCAGATGCGCCGCGGCGTCGTCATGGGGAAATTCGCCGCGCGCCATCTCGGCCATGAGCGCCGAGTCTGCCGCGCCCTTGTCCGCCTTGGCGCCGCCCGCTGCCTCGTGATGTTCCTTGAGCAGTTTGTGCAGGGCGCTGAGCGCCTGATGCGCCGCTTTGTGCGCGCGCACGACGTGGCCGTGATGCTCGGCGGCCTTCTGTTGATGCTCCGCGGCTTTGGCGAAGTGACTATTTGCGCGGTGAAGGCTCTGGCGGTGGCCGATGGCGCGACCCTTCACCTTGCCGGGGTCAAAAGCTCCCATGTGATACTCTCCTCGTTGCGGTTCTCCGATCGTTGGTTCATCTTCGCGCGCGGCCGCGGCCGGGCGGCCGTTCTTCCCCATGCCTGCATTCGCTGCTGCCGCGCCCCAAGGCCCGCCGGCCCCGCCCGCGTGAACCTCGCCGTCCGCTTTGGTATGCGCGCGAGCCGCGGGCGGGCCGGCCGGGTCGATCTCGCGCTTCCATGCCGCGATAATCCGCCGCTCGATTTGCTCTCGCTCGGCGCGCGTATAGAAGCGCCGATTCTCAGGCATCGCGAAATAGCTCCACGCCGCGCGAATATGCGCCGGCGTGTCCAACGGGTACTTCTTGTTCTGCGGGTCGGCGAACTCAACGGTGCCGTAGGCGTCGAGCGCGCGCTGCTGATCCGCTTCGCTCACGTCCGAGCGCCGCTCGAGCGCCTCGCTCGAGCACCCTGCCGCGCGTTGATTGCCGCCGGCGCAGGCATCGTCCTCATCGTCACCGGCGTCCCCGTCACAGCCGCCGGCGCCGCCGTTTTCGTCGTCATCGCCGTCTTCGCCGCTGAATGGATTCGCGCCGATCCCGGCGCTGGCCAGGGCGTCGTTCTCGCTCCAGCTCAGGATGCGGCTTAGATCGGCGTACGCGTCATCGTACGGCGACCAAGTCATCCCGCCCTCGTCGCCCGCCTCAAGCGCCTGGTCGGCGCGCGGCCCCATCGGACGCTGGTTCAGATCGTGCTCGGCTTCCACCGCGTGCGGGGCGTGGGGCGACAGTCTCTCGCCAAGCCTGGTACCCGCGAGCTTGGCGATAAGCCGGCCGAGAATCCCCACTTCGGCGGGCTCCAAGGTAACCCCGTTGGCACCCGGCCCTCGCCCGCCGCCGCGTTCGCCTTGTGCGTCCCGCTTGTACAGCTCGAGCCGGCATTCCGGGTTCGCCGGCCGGTCGACCAGCGAAATTTCGGTGAGCAAAAGCTCGGTGATTTCCTCGCCGTTTTTCCCCAGACGCTGGCCGCCGATCGAAAATCCCTTGTAGACCCCCTCTTTGACCTTGTTCCAGGCCTCGTCATCCACAATCCGCCCGACGACGTAGAGCCCTTTCTTGTCCACGTCGGCGGACTCGGTGACGCCGACCGCGGACATCTGATGCATCTCGCGGATATTGCGCCACTGCATGTAGTCGGGCAGCGCGCGTTTGACCGCCTCGAGCGAGACCCGCTCGCCCTGAAGATCGAGCGTCGGTGTGGAGGCGTAGCCGTAAACCAAGCGCTTTTCGGCGTCGACTTTGTTAAGCGGCACCCAAAACTGAATCGTCTGCATAAAGCCTGCTGCCGTCGGACGCGAAAAATAAAAAAGCCCGGTAAGCCTGATGGCCTACCGGGCTTGCGTTTAGCGCAGCATCCGGTCGCGCTGCTCTCACCGAACAGCGCGCTCTTTACGACTTTCTCCGCCTTAGCTCAATCGCCCTCTCATCACCGCCGCCGCGCCTCCGCTTTCGCTCTCCGCGCCCCAGCTACCCAACCGCCGCTTATCACCGCCATAGCCCGCCGCACGCACTCGCCTACGCTATCTTGCTCGGCTCCAGGTATTCGATTATCCGCTTGACGCTGCTCGGCACGCCGTCCTTGAGCGACAAATCGAGCGAGCCCGTCAGCCGATCGCGCCGCGCCGTCCGTAAAAGCCTCAACACCCAGCGCGGCACCTCCTCGCACTCGCCGCATCGCGCCGCCGCCCGCGCGCCGTCGCCGGCCGCCACCGCCGCCCCGCTCCTCGCCCGCGTCCTCTCGGCGCCCGCTTCAATCGAGTGCATCAACCGCCTCGTTCTCTATTTCGCCCGAAACCGCCGCCCCTGTCAATATACCCACTCGATATTCACCGAAATAAACTGGGCGGTTTCGGTATTATACTCAGATCTACGCCCTACCCGATTTGACGTGGTAATCAGCGCTCCGTCGCGCGCATGGCGCGGCGGCTCATCCGAGCCTGCCTCGCGTTGCCCACCTTGCTTTCGGGCACTCACGAGCGCCTCCAATTCCGCCAAACGTTCCCCACCTTTTGCGGCGCCGGGGCTTGTCATCGTGAGCCGCGCGAGACGTCCTTGGCCGAGCGCAGTCGAAAAGCCTGTCCTGAGGCTTGGCGAAGGGATCGACGCGAAGGGATTCGCTCACCGGCAGCTTGGCTAGTAAATCACCGCGCCCGGCGAACCTGCGGCTGCGGACCGACGGCCGCGGTCTCATCGCGCTGCGTAAGCTCGCACCCGGCCTTGCGCCATTCATCGGAGGGTATTTGTGTGCCCGAGGGCAAAGCGAAGCCGCGGAAGTCGTCACGTACGAACACGAGATCCAGAAGGGCAGCGCACACTGGCACGCTCGGCCGCGACTTCAGCCACCGAAGTTATAGGAGCGGACCGCTACTTTGACGACCAACTCCCGGCCTTCGGTGGCTACCACGTCGCCAGCGATTAGGTCCGCCACCTGCGTAACGTCAACTACGGTCAGGAAGATCGACCGGCGGCGGAAGGAAGCCGGTGTCGATAACGAACCCCTCAGGCATGATGGGAAGCCCAATCGAGGGCAGTTCAACGGTTTTGCCGGCGAGCGATTGAGACGGCATGCAGGTTATCGTTCCCGTCAGTGTTACACTCACGGGCGTGCGGGAAGTTTCGTCTTGCTCCTTCTTGACGGATAGTCTTTTAGGCTTCGTCATGTTTCGAGCTCCCATCGCTGCCACAGAACCTCCTGTTTCACTGCGTCCTGTGGGCCTGCCGGCGTATTGATCGTCGCGCGCTCTATGGCCATGTCCGTAAGAAATACATCTGTATGATCAACGGACTCCAAGTACGCGCCAGGCAATTTCTCCAGCCGTGTCTTTGGCGCGACCCGACCGAGCACGTTTACCATAGCGGCAGCCAGTCGGACAACCTGTTCCTCGCCTCCCGGTACGAGTTGCACGCCAGCCGCACTCAGTTCGCGGATTTTCTGCACCAACTCCTGCACCGTCGGAGGCGTCGGTGCTCCGCGCTGTGCCACGTCGATTTCGTGAATCGGGGTAAAAGGCTCCTTTAACTTCAACGCGCCCTCATATTCAGCATAGAGTTCCCACATCACCTGTTCTGCCACTGGAGAAGGGTCAACGACCTTCAATTTCAAATCGTCACGGGCCTCCTTCCTGTTGATGGGGTGCCCGTGGAAGAACAAATTCGACTTAAGGGTATCAATGATTGTCTCGATCTCATGCTGACTCTCGACCGACATGTGTTTGCGCAGCAATTTTTGTGCCAGCATTCGCGACTGATTATGGGACCGCTGTACGTTACCCAAAGCAAGGGGATGGATTTTTTCCGTCAGAGCGATCAATGCTTGGACCAGCTCGTCTTCGTGGCTGATGCCGACCTCTTCCTTGACTAATTTGAAGTATGCCGACACATCTTCCACGCTGATCGGGGCCGGTAAGGCGGGGTTATACGGATGCGGGGGATTGAAGACATTCGCGACAGAGGGGTCTATCGGGCCAAGGCAGCCCATCCGGTGCATGATGATCTCATCCGCACCCAACGCGATCAGCGTGGCAGCGCTGAAGGCTCTATGGGGAACAAGCACTGCAAACTTGTCGGTGTACTCCCGGATCAGGTTCACGACTCGCCAAGGCACGGTTCCGGAGCCACCGTTGCTGTGAATGAACAGATCGACGCCGTGCTTTGCCTTATCCGGGGCTTTTTCGAGGTGTTCACGTAAAAGCGGTAGAATGTCGTCGGCGATTGAGATTTCAAATCCTGTGCGCGTGGAAGTCACGTACGCGATAAGCAATCGCCCATCCCGGTCCTTCTCTAATCTCTTGATCAGCTCCTGTCGCGCTTGCCGGCCCACTGCCTTGCTCCCCCTCGAACGAGTCAACGCGAGCCGAGTCTACCACCGCCGTCTGCCTTCGCCAACACAAAGAGACTCGCCACTAGCACCGCTGTGCTCGGTGCGGCGGATGCTTCAACGGTGTACATTGCCGCGCCGCGTGAGCCGCCCGCCGTGCGCAAGAGCGCCGAGGGTGCCGGTCTCGCTCGACCTTGCACGATAAACGGCCTGAGCAATTGCGCAAAGCGGACCCGGGACGTTGATGCGTCAGAGCAAGGGGTGCTATATTGCGCTTTCTAGCGAGAAGCGAGGATTTCAATGGAGCAACCCGCGCACGCCAAAAGTCAGCCGCAGCCGCCGTCCTCCAAGCCGCCTCCGCTTAAGCCCCCGCCTAAAAAGGTGATCAAGAAAAGCGCCTAAACGAAAAGAGTCCAAGCCAGACGCAAAGTGATCGCCAAGAGCACGAGCGAGAGCAGCGCCGTGCCGGCCACCAGAAAAGTCTGCGCTTTATCGACACGGTCGGCTTTTATGTGATTTACCTTGTCATGCGACGCGATACTTTCATACATCGAAATTAGATAGAAGCGCCGAAGCTGGTCGGGAAAGTCGAGGTACTCCTTGGCCAGCCATACCTCCCTTTCATCCGGCCAAAGGAACTTCTCCACGCGAAGAGCCAGTAAGCTGAACACGTTGGCTACCAGCAGGCAAAACAGAGCAACGAACATCAGAGAAGCAAAAATTCCGCCGAGCGGGAGGTCTCTCACCTCGGCCTTCCACGTCGAGATCGTCGATAGGAGCAGCGCTATGACTCCGCCGGAGAATCCGATCAGCAGACCGGCCTTGGAGTCAAGCCAGTGGACGCGCTCGACCCCTTCTTGCAGCAACATCTTTCCAAAATCGTAAAGCTCAGTAGTCGTTTGCTGACTATCGTAACTACTAACACGGTCGATGATTTCTGCGAGTCCGTTGGTCTCGGGGCCACGCGCGTCCATTAACATATCCTCGTCAGCTACAACTCTTTCGGCCTGCCCAAATCGTACCGAAAAGAACGACCTTTGTCACAGGCGATTTGAACGTCCGAGCGAGTTAGGGGGCGGCTTTGGGGCTGAGCTTGGGCAGCCCCAGTTGGCCGCGGGCTTCGTCCACGTTGATCACGCCCGACTGCACGTAAATTTGCAGCGCCTGCGCCTGCTTGAGCGCGTCGACCTCGGGCCGCGGCTGGAACTTGAACTCGATATCGGAGTAGCCGAAATGCTCCTGGATCAGCGGGTTCATGATCTCCGACTCGAAGTAGGACATCAGCGGATAGAGCCCCTCTTCCTTGGCCGCTTGGTCACTCGATTCCGCCGTTGCGCGGTTCATCATTTTGACGAACCCCTGGGGCGAAATGGAAAAAGCGAAGCATACGATTCGCGCCAGCCACTCGTCGTAGTCGGATTTCAGCAGCTCGCCGCCGGCCGACTTGATATCGAACGGCTTCATACCGCCCGGCAGAAAGCGAATTTTTGACTTCTGATGCAGGTTCCCGCTGAGCAGCGCGTCGGTGTAGGCCTGGAACTGGGAGATTTGCGCCGGCGTCCAGCCCTCGGGCACGGTCACGATCAGGTCGGGGACCGACCCCTCGGACCAGTAATCGAGCTGGTAGAGCGTGCGCCGGATGCCTTCGGTTATCTCCAGGAAGCACTGCTCCACGGGCGAGTAGCCGTAGATGGGGAGCTCGGGCCGCGGGCGCATCGGAGCGTAAATTATCTCGTCCGCGCGAAAATCTACCATCGGCAGCCCTTTGATGGTGTTACCGCACCAAGCGGGCTTGCCGTTGCGCCGAACGTACAGTACCTCGTTCGGAACCGACGCGCAGTATATTTTCCCGGAATAGCGTCGCTTGGAAATGGATGTCGCTATGGCCGAAGATGCCTTACGGACTGATACAGTATATAACTCGCCGCTGTGAATGGCGCGCCGCGTATTACCTTCTACTATCGCTCCGAGATGAGCCTTCGCCGTCCTGATGGACGCTGAATATCCTAGCTTAAGGGCGATTTCTTGAAGTTGGCCGGCAAGTATTCTGCTGCTAGTAAAGAGACGGTTTCGATGGCGGTCTCCATCGCCCAGGTGAAAATAGCGCCAGAAAATGTCAAGCTGGCGCGGTGGAGCGTTCATGATGCTCTTGGGAATCCATTTGTCGCGAGCGTGGCCAAACTGCCTAAGGTACTCAACGAGTGCGGCTCGGTGAATCAAGAAAGAATCGCCCACGTGCCGCGCTGGTTCACCAGTAATTCTCTCAATCAGCTCCTTATACGCGCCAAACGCGTGACCGTAGGGACGCTGCGAGATAGCCACGGTCCCTCCCGTGGAAAGATTGCACGAGCCTTCGGCAAGGTAAGCACCCATGAAGGCGCAGAAATCATCGCCGGACATGGTTACGGGAAGGCCTTCGTTAGGCTCGCGCCTGCGGACTCGCTTTTGGTATAGGTTCGCTGCACGATGGGCGGTCGCTATCCCAACGCCCAACTGTTTCCCGATTTGTTCATAGGACAGACCTGCCTTACGTAGCGTACAGGCGCGCTGGTCAAGCTCAAGACGCCGCTCATGGAGGTCCGCAGTTTTCGATGGGAATCGCTGCTCGCCGATCTCCACACCGGTCCAGCGCGCGGTGAGCGGGATGGCCGCTGTACGAGTGTAATGCTCGGCTAAGTCGCGCGCCTCCAGTATTGCCCCATCAGCGCGCCGCTCCGCCTTATCGCGCAGCGCATGAGGCACGCGCGTAACCAGCATCCGATGATTCGGCGATACTAGAAGATCAAGCGCCCGCGAACCGAAATGCCACATCGGCCCGGCGTAGTCGGCCTCATGGAAGTAGGTAGCGCGCTGCCATTGAAACGAGCCGTCGGGGGCGCGCGTTGCGCAGCGAGTCTTGCGCCATGTATCACGCAACTCAGGCCACCGCACCCATCCTCTGTCCGTCAGCACCTCGGTGTCCGCCGAATAGCATTGCTGATAGGCGGGCGATGGCGGGTCCGGCACCCGGCCGGCGTCGTCGATCAGCACCTTGACCGTGCTGCCGTCCAGACATTCGAGCGCGTACGGCGTGCCGGCCTGGCTGCGCCAGATGTAGATCGCCGGCGCGTCGATCACGAGCAGGTCCTCCAGGATAAGCCGGCACCAGGCCTGCCATCGATGCTTGCGGTCGGGCTTCTTAAAAAACTCCTTGAGGTACTGGACCCGCCGGTCGCGCGCGGAGCTTTTCGCGCTCGCGTTGATCAGCCGGATATCCCACGGGATGCGCATCAACTGGTCTTTGCGGGTCTCGATCACCGCGCGCAAGATTCCCCATCCGTAGCTCATCGCGCGCAGCATCGCGTAGAGCCCCATCCGGCGCGGCTGGTACTCCAGATTGATGCCGACCGGGTAGTCCCATTCGCGCGGATAGGTTACATAGGGCGGTCCAAAAGGTACTCACGGCCAGACCGGCTGAAAAGGCGTATTGCCGCTCCAGCATGGACCGCTAACGCTGAAGCCCCAATCCGCCCTCTCTGCCGATCTGGCCAAACCTCCCCGCCGGAGTTTTTTCGGGTCCCATCGCTGAGTCCCCTGCTCTTCCCGGCGGACGCGCCGCACATAGACGACGCCATTAGGAACTGAAACGCAGTAAACCTTCCCTTTGTACTTCTCCTTGGTTACGGTAAAGCGCGCATGCATCGCGCCGTGGAGCGATATGCGATATCGCGCACGGCACGTGCTCGCGTAGGGCTCTTTATTTTTCGGACGGATGATACCAGTGCCCGGGCGCTCAACGCCGATTCCGGCGTGATACCCCATCTTGAGCGCCAGCTCTTGGAGCTGGTCGGCCATTTTGCGGCTGACTGTGCTGATCCGTTGCAGCACACCGTGATTGCGCGCCATGCGGCCGGTTTTGCTCGTATGCCTCTGAAAGCTGCCGTCGCCCAGCGCATACGCATCCCAAAACAGGCGCAACTGGCGCGGCGGCGCGTTCATCACGTCGGCGGGAACGAACTTCTCATGCGCATGGCCAAACGACTCGCAGAACCGGGCAAGCGCGGCGCTGTGAATATAGAAGCCGCCGCCATCTTCGGCGCCATAAGCGCGATACGAGACGCGCGCTCCGAACATCTTGTTGAGGGCTTTACTGAACGCCCGCAGCCTGGCGGATTTCGGCGACTGGCCGATCTTTACGCGCCACGGGAGGCCGTTCTTGCGCTCGGTGCTGCCCTCGCTGAGATAGAACCCCATGAAGGCGCAGTAGTCGTCGCCCGAGAGCACGACCGGCCGATGGCGATGATGGCCACTGTCAAACACCACCTCGTCAATGGGCGTACCGGTCCAAGCCGCAGTGAGCGGTATCCGAGTATTGCTGGTGTACGCATCGGCGAGGATGTGCGCTTGAAGCCGTACCTCGCCCCCGCGATGGCCGCCGCGTGCTGAAACTCCCGCCAGACGCGCCGCCTTGTCCGGCAGCGAATCGACGAGCATCAAATGCTCTGGCGTCACCGCAAGGTCAATGTTGCGGGAGCGGAAGCGATAGATCTCCCCATCGTAGTCGCGCAGCGGACTGGGTTGCGCGGCCTGCCATTCGAGTTCTTTCGTTTCCAGATTGCGCGTGGCAACGAACTCGCCCGCCGCCAGATCATAAAACGCAATCCAGCCATGATCTCGCGTAAGGATTTCGGTGTCTGCCGTATAAGCAAACCAGTTGTAATCGATGTCAACGTCGCGGATGTAGGGGGGTGGCTGCGTTGGGCGCGCGTTGCGGTACTGGGAAGCGATGGGATGCCAGGGAGTTTCGCCGGGATACTGCCCTGCGGAGCGCTCATTCGCGGGCTTTTGCGCCTCACCGTAGCGGTTTACCGGTCCGCCATAGGTCTGGGCGGTGCTGCCATCTCGTCCCCCTCCCCTGTCGCCGCCGCCGCGTCCGCCGTAGCCAACGCTGCCCGGCGCGTGGCGCGCGCCCGGACCCGGACGGCGCCAATCGGTCGCGTTAGGCCCAAAGCTGGGATTGGCCGCCAAGGCGTCGTCGCCCGCCCCGCCGGCCACGCCGTGGCGGCGCGCGGGATGACGATTGTCGGGCGGCAGCGCCGGACCCCGCCCGGGCGGCTGCGTGGTGCTGGCGCGCCCCGGATGCGCCGCGCCGAACGGCGCCCGCCAGTCCCGCCTAGGCGGCAGATTAAAGCCCCCAGGCGCGCCTACCGTGCTGCCGATTCCGCCGCGCCCCGACGCCCCGGGCAGCATCGCGCCGCCCGCGCCCGATATCGGCGCGCGGCTCGCCCCAGGCGTAAGCTGCGGCCCCTTGACGAGCCCTCGCCCGCGTCCGCGCCGGCCGCGGCCACGCCTGCTCAAGCCGCCTCCGCTGCGCCAAGCTCGGCTTTCGCTAACCCGCCGCGCGCGCCATCCCGAATACTACTGAGAGATACCCCGGTCATAATCCGCGATGCCCACTATGAATATACTGCGAATAGCAGGTCGAGTAAACTAGGCGATATCAAGTTGAGATCGCGGCTGGCGTTTAGGATAATCTACGCGCAATACGTATCAGCGCCGCGACGCAGGCCACGGCCATAACCCGCGAGCACAATTAAGCCCGGGTTTGGCGCCCTCGCGCCTGCACCGCGCTGATGAGCGTATAGGGCGGCGCGCCGCGCGCCGGCTTCAGGGCTGGGGGCCGACCACGCCCTCGAGAACGTTCGGAACGTAGGGAATTTTGGGCACCATAAGGTCGGGCGACAGCGGCCGGCGCTCTTGAAGCCGCGCGAGCCGCTCGCCGAGGGCAGCTTGGCGCAGGTCGCCGGACAGGCGGCTTAGGTCCGCGGCCAGCACGGAGGCAACCAGGCGGCTGACGACCGCGCCGTTGTCGGCTCCCGCGCGAAAGCCGGTGTAATAGCCGCCGACGTCCCACGGCGCGCCGCCGACGGCGCTCGCGGTGGCTTGGCGCTGAAACTCCTCGAGCTGCTGCGCATTGCGCGGGTCCGCCACCAGCAAATAGATCGTCGCGCTTGCGGTGATGGTCTCGGAAAAAACGGTCTGCGAAAAATTGAGGCCCAGGTTCACCGCCGGATGCACGGCGAGCAGGGCGGCATTGAGGTCGGCGGGGTTGCGCGCGATACGCACCGAAGCGAAGGTGTCGGTCAGCAGCGCCGTCAGTCCGGCGCTCAGCGCGGGCTGGACCACGATGCGGTAGACGCGGCCGGTGTCGCTCGCCGTGAATTGCTCGGCGGCAAAGGTTGGCGTGGTCACCATCACCGCGCTGAGGGGAATTTTCTCCGCGCCGGTCCGCGGCGGGTTGTAAAAGCCCTCGGGCAGCACCACACGAGTGGTAGGAAGCGGCGAGCTCGGAAGCTGGCCGCACGCCGCGGCCCAAAACGCCATCCAGGCAACCGCCGCCAGCCCGCCTAAGCGGCGGCCAAAAGGCGCTGCCGCGCGCGTTCCCCGGGCTGCCGCAGCGGCCGCGCCAGGGCGCCGGCTCCGCAACCGGGGCGGGACGAAAATGGTCTTGAAGGCCAGCTTAAGCCCGAACCGCCGGCCGCGGCCTCTTGCCGGCGCCGTCTCACAGTGCCTCGTAATCTCGCGTCTCATAAAAGCGTGGTCCTGGATTGTTTGCCATAGCCGCGCTCGGCGCGTCGCGGCGCTGCGTAATCTCGCCTACCATGGAAACGTCGCCGCGCGCCGCCGACCTGCGCGGATAAAGCGCTGCGCCGGCGCCGCTGCCAAATCATAGCCTAACATAAACCCGGCCTGGCGCCGCGCG
>JAKBMB010000007.1 GCA_021831785.1 Deltaproteobacteria bacterium
GTAGTAGGGCGGGCCGCCGTGCCCGCCATAATGCGCGGGCGCCACGCCCGCGCGGCCAATGACCACCCACCGGCCGGGCTGGCACCGCGGCCACAGGGCGGCACGGCGGCCCGCCCTACTCAAAAAATCACAAACTCTCAGCCGGGCTCGCCGGCTGGCCGGTCGCTGCCGTTGCGATGCGAAGCTACAGCCGAGACGTGGCGAGCGGGTTTCAGAACGACTAGAATAAGCGCTAGCAGATTTCGCAAAAGGGGGACATGGCAGCTATGGCAAAAGCGCTCGAGCAAGACGGCGGCGCGTTGAGCGAGGCCCAGATTGCGGTGCATTGGCGAGAGGAGGAACTTTTTTACCCCTCGCCCAAATTTATCGGTCAGGCCAATCTTTCGGACCCGGCGGTCAATGAACGCTTCAGTATCGAGAAGTTCCCCGAATGTTTCAGGGAATACGCGGACCTGTTGAGCTGGGACAAGTACTGGCACACGACGCTGGATACCAGCAATGCGCCCTTCTGGAAATGGTTTGCCGGCGGCAAGCTCAACGCGTCATATAACTGCGTCGACCGGCATCTGGATAAGTACAAAAACAAGGCCGCGTTGATTTTCGTGCCCGAGCCCGAGGACGAGCCGACCGTCGCGCTGACCTACCAGGAGCTCTATAACCGGGTCAACGAGGCGGCAGCGATGCTGCGTGATTTCGCCGGTCTTAAGGCGGGCGACCGCGTGACGTTTCACCTGCCGATGACGCCGGAGCTGCCAATCATGATGCTTGCTTGCGCGCGGCTGGGAGTTGTTCACTCCCAGGTGTTCGGCGGCTTTAGCGGCGAGGCGTGCGGGATGCGGTCGGCGGACTCGGGCAGCCGCGTGCTGGTCACCATCGACGGCTACTACCGCAACGGCCGCCTGATCGATCATAAGGCCAACGCCGACATCGCCGTGGAGGTCGCCAAGCACCACGGCCAGGAAATTGAAAAGGTGTTGGTCTTCAGGCGCCTGCGCGACAAGGTTGCCACCACCGCCCCGATGGTCAAGGGGCGGGACTATTTTGTCGATGACGTGATGAAGGACTTTGTCGGGCGCAAAGTAGAGCCGGTGTCGATGGCCGCCGAAGCGCCGCTATTTTTGATGTACACCAGCGGTACCACCGGGCAACCTAAAGGCTGTCAGCACAGCACCGGCGGTTATTTAGCCTACGTCGCGGGAACCTCTAAGTATATCCAAGACATCCACCCCGAAGACGTCTACTGGTGCATGGCCGATATCGGCTGGATCACAGGCCATTCTTATATCGTTTACGGTCCGCTGGCGATTGCCGCGACCAGCGTTGTTTACGAAGGCGTCCCCACCTGCCCCGACCCCGGACGGCCGTGGCGGATCGCCCAGCGCCTAAACGTAAACATCTTCCATACCTCGCCAACCTCGATCCGGATGCTGCGCAAGGCCGGACCTGGTGAGCCCGAGAAGTACGACTACCACTTCAAGCACATGACCACCGTCGGCGAGCCGATCGAGCCCGAAGTCTGGCGATGGTACTACGACGTGATAGGCAAGCGCGAAGCGGTCGTCGTGGATACCTGGTGGCAAACCGAAAATGGGGGCTTTTTGTGCAGCACCAAGCCGGCGATCGATCCGATGAAACCCGGCAGCGCCGGCCCGGGCGTGCCTGGCATCTATCCCGTAATTTATGACGAAGAGGGCAAGGAAATACCCCCTGGTTCCAACCGCGCGGGAAATATCTGCATCCGCAACCCGTGGCCGGGGATCTTCCAGACGATTTGGGGCGACCCTGATCGTTATGTCACGCAGTACTACAAGAAGTACAACCGCGACCCGAAGAGCAAAGACTGGCGCGACTGGCCTTATTTCGCCGGCGACGGCGCGATGCAGGCTACCGATGGGTACTACCGGATTTTAGGCCGCGTCGACGACGTAATCAACGTCGCCGGCCATCGGCTGGGCACCAAGGAACTGGAATCGGCCTGCCTTCTCGTCGACGAGGTCGCGGAGGCGGCGGTCGTGCCGGTGGTGGATGATTTAAGGGGGCGAATGCCTGAAGTCTATATCGCGCTCAAGCCAGGCGTCAGAGCGGGCAGGGAGATCGAGGAAAAGGTCGTCCACTCGATCGAAACTACGATCGGGAAGATTGCCCGACCCAAGAATATCCGCATCGTGCCCGACATGCCTAAGACTCGCTCGGGCAAGATCATGCGGCGCGTCCTGGCGGCGATCTCCAATACGATGGACGTAGGAGACACCACGACTTTGCTCAACCCCGACATAGTTGAAGAAATTCGCCAGATGGTGCAAGGCAAAGAACGGGTAGCGGTCAGAACGGGACCTGAAGATATTCGGCGCTTCGGCGAGGAATCATAGCGCAGAACTTGCCTTTGCTGAGTACTCAGGGGTGTGTCGAACGGCATAGCCTAAGCTCCGGACGCTACCCGCAGAAAGCAGGGCGGCGCGAATAAGGCCTGGGCAGCATGGATGGACTTATTGTGCAGCCTCGGATCGCTAGTCGAGACTCGCGCGAGGACGCGGATTTGGGGCGCTTTTCGGCAGGCGCTGAAGGTGCCTTCGAGCAAGGCTAATGGCGCGATATTTGTGTGCCGGCTGTGCGACGGACGGTGCTGGAGTTCTGTCGACGATGCTTTTGCGGGCCATCTCCCCGCGCTCGGTTACTGCTGATGGCACAACCGCCGCGGTCGGGCGACAGCTCTGTGCTTGGGAGTGACACGGGCTGATGCGGGGAGTCCACGACTTGCGTAGCCGACGAGGTGATTAGGGGGTGAGAAGTAGCCGTACAGTCGGGGTTGCGCTTTAAAGACCATCTAAACTAGTTTAGTCTAATGAACGGACTGCGCGTGAGATCTGGAGCGTTGGGCCGCAAAAGGAGTCGCGCCGTTCGCGAGAAGCTTGCGCAAAGAGCGCTTTTTGGCGCAATCCACTGGGTGGGGGACGGGCTGAGCCCGATGCTCGTCCTGCGTTTGGCCGCGCCGGCGCGGCCAAGGAAACGCTGTCGGCGCCGGCGCATAAGGTCTGCCGAGCGAGCTTAGCAGGCGAACGGGCTTTGCGGGCGGTCTCGGGTTTGAAGCGGTTTCGTAAAGATGTAATGGAGGAGGCTGCCGGAGGTCTGAGAAGTAGCGTACAGGTTCGTGGCCAATAGTCATGGGCGGCGGAATTGCTCCGGCCAACGGCCAAAAAGTAGCGGTTCGCGGTGATGGCCGAACCGAATCGGCGCTCATCCGTAATTACGAGACGCGCCCGTAACGGTTGCAGCCGTTTTTCGTTGTCGATATTTCTTAAGGGGGCTATAGCAACAGGCGTGCCGCGCGTTGTACCGCGCGAAGGGCACGAAAAATATGGGGGACGTAAAAATTGAAGGGTAAGCTTCGGCAGCCGGGCGATCTTGGCTCTGCGGCTCCTCGATGCACCGCTGCGGCTGGCGACGGTCAACGGCTCGCGGCGCAAAAGAGGGCGCGAACCCCCGCCCGCGCCGTGGCCGCCTACCAAGTTGTCCGCGGCCGGGATTGGCGCGTTTAGCGGGGGACACGGATGGCTGGAAACGACGCCTTGCTAGTCGTTCAAGATATCGTGGTACGGTTCTCCGGAATCGTCGCGCTCGACGGGGTTACGTTCGAGGTGGAGGCGGGGAAAATCGTCGGCCTAATCGGCCCCAATGGCGCTGGGAAGACCACGCTTTTTAACTGCCTGAGCTGTTTGTACAGGCCTGTAAACGGGGCGATTACGTTTGCGGGGCGGTCGCTGCTCGGACTGCCGCGTTATCGGATTGCCGAGATGGGCATCTGCCGCACTTTTCAGAATCTTGCGCTTTTTTCCACGATGAGCGTGCTCGAAAATGTGATGCTTGGGGTTCACAGTCGGACGCGGACCGGCTTTTTGAGCCAGGCTTTGCGCCTTCCGCAGGCCCGGCGCGAAGAGAGTTTCATTCATGACCAAGCGATGCAAGCGATCTCGTTTTTAAGCCTGGAGCATTTGGCCGGCCATCCGGCGGCCGGCTTGCCGTACGGAACGCTCAAGCGCATCGAGATCGCCCGCGCGCTGGCCGGAGCGCCCAAGCTCCTGCTGCTGGACGAACCGGCCGGCGGCCTCAATCATGAGGAGGTGACCGAACTAGTCGGCCTGCTGCGGGAGATTCGCGACCGATTGAAGGTTACGGTGCTTTTGGTCGAGCATCATATGAACCTCGTAATGCAGGTTTCGGATAGGGTCGTGGTATTGGACTTTGGGCGCAAGATAGCCGAGGGACCGCCGGCTCAGGTGCAGCGCAACGCCGAGGTTATCCGCGCATATCTCGGACGGTGAGGGGTGATGGCAGCTCTGCTCGAAGCGTCTAATCTGGAGGCGTACTACGGCTGGAGCAAGGTGCTTCACGGGCTGCGCTTTGCGGTCGAAAAGGACAAGGTCACGGTCGTCCTGGGCGCCAACGGGGCGGGTAAGACCACTCTGCTGCGGGCAATCTCAGGGATGATCAGGACCGGCGGCGAAATTCGCTTTGCGGGCGAGCGAATCGACGGCCAGGCGCCGGAGGATATCGTTCGCCGCGGCATCGCCCATGTCCCTGAAGGACGCGGTACGTTCATCAACTTGACCGTCGAGGAGAATCTGCGGCTGGGCGCGTATGTGCGCAAGGACAAGACGGGCATCCGTGAAGACTTGGACCGCGTGTTCCACTTCTTTCCGGTGCTTAAGGAAAAAAGCCGAAACCCGGCGGGCGTGCTTAGCGGCGGCGAACAGCAGATGCTGGCGCTGGCGCGCGGTCTGATGCTACGGCCGCGCCTGCTGTTGCTCGACGAACCCTCGCTTGGGCTCGCGCCGGTGCTGGTGATGGAGCTGTTCCGCATCGTGCGCGCGATCAACGAAAGCGAGGGCGTCACGGTGTTGCTGGTTGAACAGGATGCGGTAGCGGCCCTGGAGTTGGCGCACCAGGCCTATTTGCTTGAAACCGGCAGTATCGTGACCTCCGGCCCCGCGGCGGAGCTGCGGGAGAACGATTCTATTCGGCGCTCATATCTGGGTTACTAGGCGAGAGAATCTTATGGCCGCGCTTTTGCAGCAAATCGTCTCCGGGCTGAGCACCGGCGGGGTCTATGCCAGCCTGGCGCTGGCTCTCGTGCTGATCTACCAGGCCACCGGCGTGGTGAACTTTGCACAGGGCGAGATGGCGATGTTTACGACCTACCTGGCATGGACGATGATTAACGCCGGCTGGCCATACTGGGCGGCCTTTGCGGCGACGCTGGCCATCGCTTTCGCGGCCGGGGTGTTGATCGAGCGGGTCATAATCCGGCCGGTCGAAAACGCGCCGGTTCTAACCATCGTCATGGTCAGCATCGGCTTGTTGACAATCTTCAACAGCATTGCCGGTTGGATTTACACTTACACGGTCAAGCCCTTCCCGAGCCCGTTTCCTTCCACGCCGATCAACCTCGGGCCGACCACAATAAGCTTGCAGGACCTTGGCGTGGGGGGCGTGAGCCTGTTTGTCCTGGTCGTAATGTACGTGTTTTTCCGCCACACGACGCTGGGTCTGGCGATGCGCGCGGTGGTCGAGAACCCGGTGGGGAGCCGTCTGGTGGGAATACGCGTCGGTTGGATGCTGGCCTTGGGCTGGGGATTGGCCTCGCTGGTGGGCGCCGTGGCCGGCATGTTGGTGGCGCCGTTGGTTTTCCTCGAGCCGAACATGATGAGCGGCATTCTTATCTACGCTTTCGCCTCCGCCACGTTGGGCGGCTTCAATAGTGCAGGCGGAGCGGTGCTGGGAGGCTTTCTGATGGGCGTGATCGAAAACCTTGTCGGCACCTATGTCACGTTCATCGGAACCGAGCTTAAGCTCACCGTGGCGCTGGCCGTTATCTTGTTGACCCTCCTGATCAAGCCGACCGGGTTGTTCGGCCGCGTTGCCGTTAGCCGAGTTTGATCATGCGCCGGGGCAAAAGCGGATCGCACGCTGACCTTGCAGTAAAAGGCGCCTACGCTCGACGCGAGGGGGGGCAAGTCAAGGCTTGGAGCAAGGCGGCCGCTTCCGGGAGTCTGGTGATGAGATTGGGCCTGCTGCTGGTGGCGGGCGTGGGTTATCTGCTGCCCGCCGCGCTCAGCAGCTATCAGACCTTCGAGTTCACCCAGGTGTTCATCTACGCGGTCGCGCTGCTGGGTTTGAACATTCTGATTGGCTACAACGGCCAATTCTCTCTCGGCCACGGGGCATTCTATGCGATCGGCGCATACACGACGGCGATTATGACCACCCGCTGGGACATCCCTTACGGATGGGCGATAATCGCGGCGGGTGCGCTCTCGTTGGTGGTCGGGTTTCTGTTCGGCTTGCCCGCGTTGCGCTTCGAGGGTCTGTATCTGGCGCTGGCAACTTTCGCGCTTGCCCTGGCCACGCCCCAGGTGCTTAAGTACTTCGACACCTGGACGGGAGGCTCGCAGGGCATAGTGCTGGACAAGCCAAGCGTTCCTCTAGGCTTACCGATTAGCGCCGATCAATACCTTTATTACCTGAGCCTGACGGTTTTGGTCATTCTTTTGCTGCTCGCGCACAATTTGCTGCGCGGGCGAGCGGGTCGCGCGATAACGGCGATTCGCGACAACCCGATCGCCGCTGAAGCGATGGGCGTCAACGCCGCCCTGTATAAGTCCCTCACTTTTGGGGTGAGCGCGATGTACACCGGCATCGCCGGCGCATTGGGGGCGCTGGCCGTGGCCTTTGTTGCGCCTGACACGTTCAGCGCCTTCTTGTCGATCAATTTCCTGGTCGGCAGCGTGGTCGGCGGGGTGGCCTCAATCTCTGGGGCGATCTTCGGCGGGGCATTTATCGAATTCGTGCCCACTTATGCGCAAGAGATCTCGCGGGCCGCGCCGTGGGCGATTTTCGGGCTCACCTTGATCATCTTTATGTACGTTATGCCGACCGGGGTGGCTGGCCTGATTAGGCGGGTGGCCGCGGCGCTCGCTCGTTCGATGGCCAGTGAGCAGCCGGCGCCGGACTCGCAAACCGCTGCTGCAGAGGCTGCCGAAGGTAATCGCGGCTCGGCCCGCGCGGTGCTGGGCAAGCCGGACTAGCCGAGCTTAGCGGATCAGCGGATTAGCCGATTAACCGAAGGTAAATATCGATTAGGGGGACCAAATAATATGGTTCGGCGAAGTAGGCGGCCGAACGTGCCGCGAAAAATTGTACTCTTTGCGCTAGGAATCGCACTCATACTGGGGTTGCATGTCAAAACCGCTTGGGCGCAGGACCCCGGGGTCACGGCGACTGAAATAAAGATCGGCAACACCGCGCCTTACAGCGGACCCGCTTCGGCTTACGGGACGATTCTCAAGACCGTGGCGGCCTACTTCAGAAAGGTGAACGACGAAGGCGGGATCAACGGGCGTAAAATCAACTTTATCAGTTACGACGACAGTTACAGCCCGCCCAAGACCTACGAGATGACGCGCAAGCTGGTCGAGCAGGACCATGTCTTGCTGGATTTCGCTCCGCTGGGCACGCCCCCCAACACCGCTATATGGAAGTACATGAACCAGCACCAGGTGCCGCAACTCTTCGTCCTTACAGGAGCCAGCAAGTGGGGCGACCCGAAGGGCCATCCATGGACCATGGGTTGGCAGCCAACTTACTACAGCGAAGCCTCGGTCTATGCCCATTATGTTCTCGACCACATCCCCCATGCCAAAATCGGCATCCTCTACCAGAACGACGACTACGGGAAGGACTACCTCGCAGGCTTTGAGGACGGGCTTGCTGCGCAGGGGCGAAGGCTTATCGTTAATCGGCAGAGTTACGAGGTGACGGATCCGAGAATCGACTCGCAGATCGTTAACCTCAAGAATAGCGGGGCGAACGTATTCGTGAATATCACCACGCCGAAATTCGCCGCCATGGCGATCAGGAAGGTCCACGAAATCGGCTGGCGTCCGGTCCAATTTCTCAACAATGTTTCGGCTTCGGTTGGCGCCGTGCTGAAGCCCGCTGGATTTGAGGCGTCCAAGGGCGTTATGACCGGAATATTTGGCAAGGATCCAAGCGATCCGATGTGGAAAGACGATCCCGCGATGAAGCGATACTACGCTTTCTTGCAACGGTATAATCCAGCCGCGGACCCCAAAGACGCGTTTAATGCGGTTGGCTACTCCGTGGCTCAGACTCTCGTCTATGTGCTTAAACGGAGCGGCAACAACCTTTCGCGCGCCAACATTATGAGAGAAGCGGCAAATATCCGCGATTTAAATCTCCCGCTGCTGATGTCTGGAATCATGATCAACACGAGCCCAACCGACTTCTATCCCATCAAACAGCTTCAATTGGCTAAATTCAACGGCCAGCGCTGGGAGCCTTTTGGCACCGTTTATGCCGGCGCTATCAACCGACAGGCCTTGGTGCAGTAGACCTCGTAATGAAGGAGCGTAAGCTTTATCCGAACAATCCCACTTGGGAGAAGCGCGACGCGTTTCCCCGCACAATTGCACGGAGCTAACCGGAGCAAACGAAGCCAACATTGGGGGTTAATTAGTCATATGCCTCGGCCAGAGAAACAGCTAGCTATACTTAGAAGGATTGCCGTCTTTGCGCTCGGAGTCGCGCTTTCTTTGGGGCTTGCTTGCAAAAGCGCCTGGGCGCAGGACCCCGGGGTCACGGCGACTGAGATAAAAGTCGGCAACACCGCGCCTTACAGCGGACCCGCTTCGGCTTACGGCACCATTCTTAAGGCTGCCGGGGCCTACTTCAAAAAGGTGAACGACGAAGGCGGAATTAACGGACGCAAAATCAACTTCATCAGTTACGACGACAGCTACAGCCCGCCCAAGACCTACGAGATGACGCGCAAGCTGGTCGAGCAGGACCACGTCTTGCTGGACTTCGGTCCGCTGGGCACGCCGTGCAACACCGCGATCTGGAAGTACATGAACCAGCACCAGGTGCCGCAGCTTTTCGTTTACACCGGTGCCAGCAAGTGGGGCGACCCGAAGGGCCATCCGTGGACTATGGGTTGGCAGCCGACGTATCACGCCGAGGCCGTGATCTGGGCGCACTACATACTCGGCCACATCCCCGGCGCAAAGATCGGTATCCTGTACCAAAACGACGACTACGGTAAGGACTATCTTTCAGGCGTCAAAGACGGCCTTGGCTCAGCGGCAAGCAAGTTAATAATAAAAGAGCAAACTTACGAGGTGACGGACCCGACGATCGACTCCCAGATTGTCAACCTGAAGAGCAGCGGCGCGAACGTGTTCATTAATATTACCACACCTAAGTTCGCCGCCATGGCGATTAGAAAGGCCTACGAAATCGGGTGGCGTCCTACTCAGTTCCTTAACTTTGTTTCGGCATCCGTCGGTACCGTGCTCAAACCTGCGGGTTTCCAGGCATCCAAGGGCATTATATCCGGCTATTTCCTTAAGGACCCGAGCGACCCGCGTTGGGCCAACGATCCCGCGGTCAAAGAATATCTGGCGTTTATGCGCAAGTATTATCCGGACGGAAACCCAAATGACCTGTTCAACGTGTCGGGCTATAGTTGCGCACAGACGATGGTCTATGTGCTTAAGCAATGCGGCAATGACCTTTCGCGGGCCAATATCATGAGGCGGGCCGCAAACATCAAGAATCTTGAGCTACCGATGATGCTGGCGGGAATCCTGATTAACACGAGCCCGACCGACTTTTACCCGATCGAGCAATTTCAACTCGCCAGATTCGACGGGCAACGTTATGAATTGTTCGGCCAGGTGTACGCGGCGGTGAGCAGTCATCAGAAGTGAGCTGTACGCCGAAGCTCGCGACGATGCGAGCCGCGAGCTCGGCGGAGTTTTTCCAAGGAATAGCGCGCCGGCGTGAAGGGCGCCTAGATGTCCGGCGCCGCGGGCGCACGAGTTCAGAGTCTGGACATAGACCGTAGGCGAGGGTAAAGAGCTATGGAATCAACGATGATGGATTATCCCCTGACAGTGCCCCATATCCTTGAGCGTGCAGGGCGTTATTTCCCGAAGGTGGAAATCGTTTCGCGCTTGCCGGATAAATCTATGCATCGCACCACGTACCGCGAGTTTTATCGGCGCTCGCGGGCGCTGGCCGAGACCCTGCGCAAAGCGGGCCTGAATCAGGGCGACCGCGTGGCCACGTTGATGTGGAATCATTACGTCCACCTCGAGGCCTATTTCGGAATTCCCGCAGCCGGCGGGGTGCTCCACACCCTGAATCTGCGTCTGCATCCCAACGACCTCGAATACATCGTCAACAACGCGGAGGACCGCTTCCTTATCATCGACGACGTGTTGCTGCCGGTGCTGGAGGGGTTCCGATCGCGCGTCAACTTCGAGCGCATCTTTGTCGTGAACCATTCCGGCGCGCCGCTTGCCGCGGGTCTGGAAAGCTATGCCGACTTGATTGCCGGCGCGACCGGCGAATTTGCTTACCCCAAGATCGATGAGCGCGAAGCGGCGGGAATGTGCTATACGTCAGGGACCACCGGGCGCCCGCGCGGCGTGGTCTACTCGCACCGCTCTACCGTGCTGCATTCCTACAACTGCGTCTTGGCGAGCACGATGCGCGTCTCGGCAAGCGATGTGATCCTGCCGGTGGTTCCCATGTTTCACGCCAACGCTTGGGGCGTTCCATACGCGGCGGCGATAATGGGAGCGGGGCTGGTCTTCCCGGGTCCGTACCTTGACGGTGAAAGCGTGCTCGAACTGTTCGAGCGCGAGCAGGTGACGTTTTCCGCTGGCGTGCCTACGGTATGGCTCGCGGTGCTGCAGCTACTCGAACAAGAAGCCTCGCGCTGGCGACTAGCTCCGGGACTACGCCTTGCGGTCGGTGGCTCGGCGGCGCCCGAGTCTCTGATTCGCGCCTTCGACCGATTTGGCATCACCGTCCTTCATGCCTGGGGTATGACCGAAACTTCCCCCGTTGCCACGATCGCTTCACTTAAGCCCCATTTGGAACGTCTGCCGGAGGACCAGCGCTACGCCTATCGCGCCAAGCAGGGCTACGCTGCGCCGTTTGTGGATTTGCGGGTGGTCGGTGACGACGGGAAGGAAGTGGCGCCCGACGGTAAATCGATGGGCGAAATTCAGGTGCGCGGTCCTTACATCACCGCGGGCTACTTCAAGATGGAGCCGACGGCGGAAAAATTCACCGCCGACGGGTGGCTGCGGACCGGTGACGTGGCCACGATAGACGAAGAAGGCTACATCAAAATTACCGACCGGACTAAGGACTTGATCAAGTCCGGAGGTGAATGGATTAGCTCGGTGGATCTCGAAAACGCCATCATGGGCCATCCGGCGGTGGCTGAAGCCGCGGTCATCGCGATTCCCGACCCCAAGTGGGACGAACGTCCGCTCGCGGTAATCGTGCTCAAGCCGGGCGCGCAGGCGACGCCGCAGGATATCGAGACCCATCTGGCCGGCAAGTTCGCCAAATGGTGGCTGCCCGACCAATACGTCTTCACCGACTCCATCCCGCGCACCTCAACCGGCAAATTCCTTAAGACCGCGCTGCGCGACCAATACGGTAAGCGCGGCCCCGGCGCCGCCGCCGCGACCAAGGTCGCATAGCAAGCCCACTCGCCCGCTTGTTGCGGCAGAGCAAGAAAAGCCCGCCGCCTCGCGCCTTCGCGCCCTATTGAGTCCTGCATATCATAGTGACATTTTCGCTCTTGCCGGATTCCCTGGTTTGTCATTCTCGCGCGCGGCTGCCGCGCGAGAATCCCGGTCTTTTCGCCCGCCGTGGCAGGGGAGGCCGGGATTCCCGCGCGCGCCGGACACGCGCGCGTGAATGACACAAAGAGCCGCGGTGAAGCGGCAATTCTTGTCACTATCTTATGCAGTATTTAATAGGTCTCGGCGTTAGCCCGAAACCGTTCTTCTCTATCTGCACCTTCATCCTGCACCTTCATTGGCTCGCCTGCGGCAAGCTGTTACCCATGCTGTCGGCCCCGCCCGTAGCACCGGCGTCGGGAGTCGCGATATCAAGGCGCCAGCGCTTGGTGCGGATGGCACGCGGGGAAACCCTACTTTTTATCTCCCTCAAGCGTACTGGCGCGAGCATTTTCTGAGCCGCCACGAAGGTTCCAGTACCGTCCAGCCCATAGAGCTCGGTCAGACGCACATATCACTGCGGCGTCGTAGCAAAAAGCGCGACCGTTTCGCATTGAGCGAAGAAAAACAGGGCTGGAGTTACGCTTTATATGGCTAAAGCATGTACAAATAGGCATATACGAATGGCACGCCTCGTGCTGTATCTAAGACAAACTCATGGAGGAAAGTTCAGAAATGAGTAAAACTAAACTTGCAACAATCTCGCTGGCCGCCGCGGCTTCCCTACTTGCCCTGGCCGTCTCATCCGGAACAACCTACGCTTGGAGTTGGGGTGCTGAAGACCAACAGAACTACGAGTTCAACCCTCAACACCGCGACGAAATCCTGCGCTACGGGAGCCAGATCGGCGCCAACTGGTCCGAGGAAATCAGGACCAGCGCTTACGCCTCCAAGCAGCCTGCTAATAGCGTCAGCTCCGATACCAGGGCCTCCACCACCGAGGGTCAGAACCCCCAAAAGGCGAATAACTAACACGCAGAGGGAAAGCGCGCCACGCAGCGCCGCGTAGGCTGCGCTCCCATCTGAGCCGGCGCCGGAGGCCAAAAGCCTCTTGCGCCGGTTGCGCTTCTCCGCTCCGGTCCTCGAATATGCGAGCGGGACGAGTCGGGTAATTCTCTCCGTACGGAGAACGCGAAAGCGTTTATGAGATGGGCTCTAGAGCACGCATCGCCCCTAAATTTCGGGGCCCATCTCACATCATCGGCAGGTTCCGGCGAACGCTGTGTGTGCTGCGTCAGTCTGCTGCGTTTGAGATCACACGCTTGAGGTTGTGCGCTTGAGATGTCCAACGGGCCCGACCCTGGTCGAGGCCGGGGTAGCAACGCTCCGCTGTTGGCAACCAAGCCGCGGCCGCTGCTCCGCCGCTCGCTTCCGTCCATTGGGAGATTGCTTGCGTCAAGGGACCTCATCGCGGCCTTTGGGCTAGGGCGGCGGCGATGGAGAAGCGTGAGTTTGGGCGCTTGAAGCAGCTTGCGGCGCGAGGTGATGCAGCCAATAACGGGTCAAAGAATCGCGCTTTGCCTGATAAGCTTGCTTGACTTGCGGCGGGATATAATTCAGCAGCGTCTCGGTGTAATCGAGCACCTGGGGAGCTATCTCCGAGTCGCGCAACAGGGCGGCGTCGGCCGGCATCGCCGCGGTCATGAGCATCAGCAAAAGGCCGCATACGGCGGCTGAAATCGCCGCTCCGAAGAGCATCCCCCCCAGCCGGTCGAGCCAGCCGAGGTTGACCGTTTCCACCACGCGCATCAGCAGATAGCCGCTGGCCTCGACGATCACAAAAACCAGCGCGAACACCGCAGCGTAGCCTAGCGCGGCCGCTACGGTCGAACTAGCGGCAGGAAACCACTTCTGAATGAGGCCGCCGACCTCGGCGTAATATACCAACGCAAGGTATATCCCGGCGAGCAACGAGATTAGCATCGTCGCCATGCGCAAAATGCCCCGCAATAAACCGTAGACCGCGCCTACGGCGACGATCGCTATGATTATCATGTCGAGCCAATTCACGGCGTCTCGCGTTTTCTCCCGGCGTCTTGCGCTCTTGCCGCAAAGCTTGAGCCTTTGCCGCGCGGCTTTGCTGATTGCCGTCGCCATCATCGTAGCCTTCAAGCCGTGAGCGCTCCAAGAGGGCGCTCGGCGCCTCAGGCGTTGGCTCAAGACGGCGCACGCGATCGGCATTGCTCCGACAGATCGCCCGGCTCGGACGCAAAGCGTGCTCTTTTAAACTTCAATGAGGCTGGCAGGCGCGACCGATCATATCGGTTTACAGCCCGCGCAGTTTGCTGCCCTGCGCGTCAGGATGAGACGATATGCGCGGACCAGCGATGCGGCTCGAAGCGCGTCACGGTTGGCCGGCGGGCTTACATAGCACCAGCGCGGCGGCGCTTTTGCTCCTTGCGGCGCCGGCGCTGAGCATCGGAACGCTTCCGCTTGCGCCGCACGCTGGGTTTCTCGTAGAACGAGCGCTTTTTCATCTCTTTGAATACTCCCTCTTTGGCCAGCTTGCGCTTAAGCACGCGCATCGCCTGGTCAAGGGAGCCTTCAACCCTTATTTCCATAAACCTCCTGTTTCCGTGCTCGCCTACGTCTTGAGCGCTGCGCCAGAGCGGAACCAGCCTGTCGGCACCGTCGCCCAGGCGCTCAGGTTTCCGCCGGCCGGAGAGCAGCTAGAGGCTGCACCGCCACGGTCCATAGTGTAAAAAAGGTAATCGACGCCTTTTTTACTCGATCAACTTCTAGCACGCATCAGCCTCGCATGCATCAGATGGCGCAGTAAGCACGGTCGTTTTGGCCGATGTAAAGGGAGCAAGGATGGACTTAGGTTTACGCGGTAAGGTGGTTCTAGTCAGCGGCGCCAGCCGCGGCCTTGGCCGCGCGATCGCCGAGGCGTTCGCCGAAGAAGGCGCGCGGCTCAGCATTTGCGCGCGCGGCGCCGAGGCCTTGTCACAGGTCGCCGGCGAGCTCCGTGTGCGCGGCTGCGAGGTCCTGTTCCAGCCAACCGATGTCACCTCGTTGGCCCAGGCCAGCGATTGGGTCAGCGCCACGGTCGAGCGCTTCGGCACTATCGACGTGCTGGTCAACAATGCCGGCGGCGCCAAACCTGGCGCCCTAGCCGAACTTTCGCAAGCCGGATGGCACGAGGCGTTCGAGGTCAATTTCTTTTCCGCGGTAGCGCTCGCGCGGTTTTGCGCTGCCGAGATGGAAAAGCACCGCTCGGGCGCGATCGTCAATATCAGCTCGATTTACGGGCGCGAGGCCGGAGGCACGCTGTCTTATAATGCCTCGAAGGCGGCGCTGATCTCGTTCACCAAGATGCTCGCGCGCGAGCTGGCGCCCAAGGGTATCCGGGTCAATTCAATTGCGCCGGGCTCTATCTTGTATCCGGGCGGGTCGTGGGAGCGGCGGTTTAAGGCGAACCCTGAGTTCGAGCGCGACTTTATCGCGCACGAGTTCCCGGCTGGCCGGCTCGGCCATCCGCAAGAGGTGGCCTATCCGGCGGTTTTTCTGGCCTCGGAGCTGGCAAGCTGGATAACTGGCGCGTGTCTGCCGGTTGACGGCGCGCAGGGACGTTCACTGATCTAGCGTGGCGAGTTATACGCGCGTTGAATAGTTCGAGCGCCTGGTGGCTAGCCCTCGGTATGGTCCGTTGAGGGCGCAGCATCGGCTGAGCTATGTCTGTTCCTCTCCCCGTCGGGAGCGAACGGCCGCGCAGCGCAGCGCTTTTTCTGCCCCCTCGCCCGCGAAGCGGGAGAGGGTCAGGGTGAGGGTGCTGAGCCGGGCGCGCGGCGCGGCAATTGTTGTCTTTCATCGGTCCCTCACCCGCGCCTTCGGCGCGGCCCTTCGACAGGCTCGGGGCAGGCTCTCTCCCGGCCGGGAGAGGTAATCAGAGCGGGCACAGGCTGCGGTCCGGACCGGATAGATATCGGACAGAGTAGACCGGATAGATGCCTGACAGGTTTTCTTGGTCGGCAAGGGAGCCCACGGCTGCCGCGCCGGCGCTCTAAAAAGGAATGTCTTCGTCGTCCAGCGGCGGGTTGATATCTGCGCCGGCCGCGGTAGCCGCGCCGGCCGCACCCGCTTCGACCGGCTCCTCCTGCTCGCCGCGGCGCCCGCCGAGGAATTGGATGCGTTGGGCGACGACCTCGGTTCTATAGCGCTTGCCGCTTCCGTCCTTGGCCTCATATTCGCGCGTCGAGATGCGCCCTTCGACGTAAACCTGGCGGCCCTTCTTCAGGTACTGGGCGCAAAGCTCCGCCTGCTTACCGAAGACCACGATGTTATGCCAGTCAGTGCGCTCTTGCCGCTGGCCGGCGCGGTCATTGTACGTGTCGCTTGTCGCCAGCCCGAAACTGGCCACGGCCTGGCCGGACGGCAGGTAGCGAAGTTCGGGGTCCCGACCCAGGTTCCCGATTAAAATAGCTTTGTTAACCGACATTGGTTACTCTCCCATCTTGACCTGACGAGATTTAAGCATAATCGCCTAGCACTGTTTACGCCTTTGCTTGCTTCTAGCATAATCTCGGACCAAGAAGGGCGAATGCCAGCGCGAGCCGGCCGCTAAGTCATGGGGTATACTTCCGACTACGACGTAAAACTATCGGTGCTTGGGGGCTTGGGCGAGATCGGCCTCAACATGCTGGTGCTCGAGTGTGCCGGCCAGGCTCTGGTTATCGATGCCGGCATGCTGTTCCCGCAAGAACGGGTGCTGGGGATCGAGACCGTCATTCCGCGCCTGACCTATCTTGAGCGCGCCGCGTCGAAACTCCTGGGAGTCATTCTGACGCACGGCCATGAGGACCATATCGGCGCGGTGCCATACCTGCTGAGCCGCTTCAACGCGCCCGTTTACGGCGACGAACTTTCGCTGGGTTTTGTCAGGCGCCGCCTAGCCGAGCGCGCTATCGCGGCCGATCTGCGCCGCGTGGCGCCCTACCAGCAGCTCCAACTGGGCCCCTTCGCGCTCGAGTTTATCCCGGTGACCCATTCGGTGCCGGGCTCGTTCGCGCTTGCGATCGACACTCCCGCGGGACTGATCGTTCACAGCGGGGATTTCAAGATCGACGATTCCCCGGTTGACGGCAGGCCGTTCGATCGCGGCGCCTTCGGCAAGCTTGGCGAGCGCGGCGTTACGCTCCTGCTTTCCGACTCGACCAACGCCGAACAGCCGGGCCGCACGCCCTCGGAAAGCTCGCTGCGTAGCGTGCTCAAAGAGCTGGTGTTGGGCGCCAAGGGCAAAGTGTTTTTGTCGATTTTTTCATCTCATCTCTACCGCATCAGGCAGCTTGCCGAGGTTTCGCGGGAGGGCGGGCGAAGCGTGGCGGCGCTCGGACGTCGCATGGCCGAAAGCCTGCGCCTGGGACTCGAATTCGGACATCTCGACGGACTCGCAGGGACGTTTGTCGACCCTGATGAGGCCGCGTTTTATCGACCGGAGCGAGTCGCTTACCTCGCCGCGGGTAGCCAGGGCGAGCCGCTGTCGGCGATGGTCAAGATTGCCCATGATGCCCATCCGCTGGTCCGGGTTCAGCCTGGAGACACGGTGCTGTTATCGTCGCGCTTTATTCCCGGCAACGAGCGCGCCATCCATGCCCTGATCGACCAGCTCTTCCGCCGCGGCGCGGTAGTCTACTACGAGACCGTGGCGCCGGTGCATGTCTCCGGCCATGCCAGCCGCGAGGAACTGGCGGAGCTGATTACTCTTACGCGGCCGCGGTACTTCGTGCCTATTCATGGGGAGTATCGCCATCTGCTGCGGCATCAGACGCTGGCCGTCGAATGCGGCGTGGCTCAGGAAAACGCTTTGCTGCTCGAAGACGGCGACAGCGTGACGATCAGCGGCGGGCAGTTGAGCCGCGACAAGCGCGTCGAGAGCGGACGCCTCATGGTCTGCGCCGGCGAGCCGATCGACGATGCGCTGGTTAAGCAGCGCCAGGCGCTGGCGCGCCACGGAGCGTTGGTGGTGATGCTGGCAATTTCGCGCGCCACCGGCGAGGTGGTCGCCGGGCCCGATATTCTCTCCCAGGGCCTAATCTTCGGCGACGGTTCGTCGGCGCAGCTCAAGGCGGCGTGCGCCGAGGTGATTACCCGACTGGGCGCGATGGAGAAGCGGCTTAAGGCCTCGCCCGATCAACTCAAGGCCGAGCTGGAACGCGCGTTGCGCGGGTACCTGCGCGACCAGTTCGGGCGCAGTCCGGTCGTGATGTCGTGCGTGGTCGAGGTATAGACCGCGGCGCTGATGCGGAGCCGCGCTCGCCGGCGCGGTCTTCGGAGCCAGAACCACAGGCGGCTTCGAGCGCCCAGCGGCTGCGGCGCGAGCTTCGCGCGCTGGTCGTTGGCGCCGCGGCTTTGTTCGCCGCGCTGAGCACGGCTTCCTACGAAGCCGGCCGGGAACCCAACCTCGGCGGGCCGGTCGGGCGCGCGCTCGCCGCGGCGCTGGCTCATTACTTCGGCCATCTGGCGGTCGCGGTCGCGCTGGCCGCGGCTTGCCTGGCCGCGGCGCTCTGGCGCGGCGCCCCGACGCGCCGCATAGCCAGAGTGGGAGTCGGCGCCGGGGCAATATTGGGCGTGTTAAGCTGCATCGCCGCAATGGCGGGCGGCGCCTCGTGGGGCGGCGCGGTTGGCGCCGCGGCCTGCGGGCTGTTGACGGCTTACGTTAGCATCGGCGGCACTTGCTTGCTTCTCGCGATGGGCGCGCTGTTCGCGCTAGCGCTGATATTCGAGCTTGCCCCAACCGAGCTTGTGCGCCGCGCACGCCAGGCCCTGATTCGGCCGAAGAGCGCGCCGACGGCCGGCAGGCCCGCGGACAGCTCCGAGCCGGCAATCCTGCTGGATGCGGAGGTGGGGGCCGCGCCGCCTGAGGGGGATGATGAGCGGGCGCGCTGGCCAGAGCCGACGATCCTTCGCCGGACCGAGTCGATAAACGCCCCGGCGCGGCGCGCCAACGAAGCTGCGGCGCGCCGCGCAAGGGGGGCTTCCAAACTGCCGCCGCACGCGCTCCTCGATAGACCGCCGCCGTTTGACGGCGCGTTTGATCGGTCGATGCTGGAGGAGAGCGCGCGCGTTGTAGAGCAGAAGCTGGCCGACTTCGGCGTGATGGGCCGCGTGGTGGGAGTGCAGCCCGGGCCGGTTATCTCGATGTACAAATTCGAGCCCGCCTCGGGGGTGAAGGTCAGTCAGGTCCTAAACCTCGCGGACGACCTCTCGCTGGCGCTCAAAGCCCCGTCGATCAGAATTCAGGCCCCCGTGCCGGGTGAAGCGGTGATCGGTATCGAGGTGCCCAACCGCAAACGCGAGAAGATTTACCTGCGCGAAATCCTCGAGGCGCCGGAGTTCGCCGCGTCCGGCGGCCATCTGACGATCGCTTTAGGCAAGACGATCAGCGGCCGGCCGGCGGCGGCGGACCTCGCGCGAATGCCGCACCTATTAATCGCCGGCGCCACCGGGGCGGGCAAATCGGTCGCGCTCCACGCCATGATCGCTTCAATCGTGTTCAACGCGGCGGCCGACGACGTCCGTTTTATCCTGATCGACCCCAAGATGCTGGAGCTGTCCGTCTACGAGGGGATTCCCCATCTCTTGGTGCCGGTCGTAGTTGACCCCGACAAGGCCACCGCTGCGCTGCTGTGGGCGACCCAGGAGATGGAGCGCAGGTATCGCCAGATGCGCGAGCTGGGCGTGCGCAATATCGACGGCTACAACCTGGCGCTGGCAAATGACCCCGAGCTGGCCGCGGCCCGATTCACGAAATGGGCCGGCCAAGCCGACATCGGCGAGGACGACCGATCGGCGCCGGAACATCGCAAGCTGCCCAAGATCGTGATCGTTATCGACGAGCTGGCGGACTTGATGCTGAGCGAGGGGAAAAACGTCGAGCGCGATATCACGCGTCTAGCGCAAAAGGCGCGCGCCTCCGGGATTCATCTGATTTTGGCGACCCAGCGGCCGTCGGTCGACATCATTACCGGGCTCATCAAGGCCAATATGCCGGCGCGCATATCCTTCCAAGTCGCCTCGCGGGTGGACTCGCGAACGATCCTTGACGCGATCGGGGCCGAACGTTTGCTGGGCGATGGGGATATGCTGTTTATGCCGCCGGGTACGGCCAAGCTGCAGCGCCTACACGGCCCGTTCGTATCCGAAAACGAAATGCGCAAGGTGACCGACTTCTTGCGCGCGCAGGGGGCGCCCGATTACCAGATGGAGATTCTCGAGACGAAGCGCTTCGAGGGCGGCGCCGGCGAGGCTTCCTCGGAACGCGACGAGATGTACGACGAGGCCGTGAAAATTGTCAGCGAAACCAATCAGGCCTCAATCTCGATGATTCAGCGCCGTCTGCGTATCGGCTACAATAGAGCGGCGAGAATTGTCGAGCAGATGGAGCGCGAAGGCTTGGTTTCCCCGGGTGACGGGCTGCGCCCGCGTGAGGTCCGCACTCTGCGAGTCGTGCGCTAGCTCTTTTGGCGTTTTGAAAGCTTGGGTGCGACAGGTCGCTTGGCGGCGCCGACCGAGCGCGTTCCGAGACCGGAGTTCGGCCGCATCCGCCCGCATCCACCAACGGCGGTCGCCGGTGTCGTTCTGGACGGTCAACCTAGGGCCGCGAAGGAACGAAAAACGAGAGCGCGGCGGCTTTTGCCTGGAAGGGATTTTTAACCGGCGCAGCCCGGCCCTCCGGTGCGTACGTCGGAAGGCCGGCTTGCCCGCGCGTTCCGCTTGTTCCGTTTGTTCGCACGTATCTCACACGCTCGATCGACGTGAGCAGGCGCCAGGAATAATGCACGCTCTGCGGTCGTCAAAATAAGATGAGCCGCAACTGCGGGGCGCCCGCCGGCAAGTCTGTTCCCGATTGCGCTTGAAGGACCTCTTAATTTGTGCGACGAGGGGATTTGCGCAGCCCGTCTCGCCGAACGGGCGTTTGGCGCGTGACGTTGTTGTTGGGGATACTGTTCCTAACCGTGCTCAGTAGAACAAAGCGCTGCGGCGAATTGTGATTGCCCGCGGAGGTACGTGACCACGCTTTTCGTTCCGGTCGGCAAGGCGAATCAAGCTCGGCGCGCTGCGGTGTGGGTTTTTTGCTGCACGCTGTCTTGGGTGGGTATCTTTTGCGGCGCGCCGGTCAGCGCGCGGCAGCCCGTGAACCCATGCGCGCACCAGGATCTTCCTCGCCTTATCGGCGAGATCCAACGTCACTACCAAGTCACCGATTCATTTCGTGCTAGCTTCGCCGAACAAATCGTGCCGCTCAGCGGAGAGCCTAAAATGCGTCATGGCAAAATTTACCTCCAAAAGCCGGGAAAGATGCGCTGGGATTTCGCGGCCCCTGACAACGAGACGATCGTTTGTGACGGAACCACGCTTTATAGCTATCAGCCCGACCTAAACCAGGTTGTCGAGGTTCCAATCTCAAGGGCGTTCTCGTCCTCGGCCGCCACCGCTTTTCTGCTCGGCGTAGGCCGGCTCGAGCAGGATTTCCAGCCTGCTTGGCCTGCTTCTCAGCCTGCCGACGGCAGCGTTGGCGTGGTTCTCAGGCCTAAGCCGGGCCAAGGGACAGGCCAAACCGTGGACCTCGAAGTCGATCCACATACCTGCTCAATTAAAGCGGTTCGCATCGAAGATCAGATCGGCAACGTAACGCGGCTTGAGTTTCTCAATCCGCAAACGAATGTTGGGCTGGACGCATCGATGTTCCACTTCAACGTCCCGGCGGGCGCCGACGTGGTCCGGGCTCCATAAAGCTGTGGTCAAACGCTCAGGCGAGCTTTTTTAACCTAAGGCGACCCTTTGGAACAAGGATTGCAGCGTCGCCTAGCAGACAGTATCCTGAGTATTCTTTCGTTACGGCGCAGGCACATGGAAAGAGTTCATCTGCTCAACCTCGGCTGTCCAAAAAACCAGGTCGACGGCGAACTGATGCTCGGCGCGCTCGGGCGCGCGGGCTTTGAAATCAGCCTTGACCCGGAACAGGCCGAAGTCTTGATCATCAATACTTGCGCCTTTATTGAAGCGGCAAAAAAGGAATCCTTAGACGCGATTTTGCGTCTTGCGAGGGTCAAGGAACGCGCAGATGGACGCCGATTGGTCGTCGCCGGATGCCTCGCGCAGCGTTACGGCGAGCAACTGAGAGCGGCGATGCCCGAGATCGACATCTTGGTCGGAACCGGGAACTTTCTCGACCTGCCCGAGCTTTTGCTTCGCCGTGCGGGGACGCCGCAGGAGCGCCCGGCCCCGTATCCCGGCGCGGCCCATTTATTGGCGTCTTCTGACGCGCCGCGCCTTCTTACCGGTCTGCCGTGGACGGCATACGTCAAAGTTTCCGAGGGCTGCAACCACCGGTGCGCGTTCTGCATCATTCCGAAGATTCGCGGCCGGCATCAGAGCCGCCCGCTCGACGATGTCGTGGCCGAGGTGAGAACGCTGGTTGAGCGTGGCGTGCGTGAAGTGAATTTGGTGGCCCAGGACCTGACGGCCTATGGGCGGGACCTCCGGCCGTGCACTTCGCTGGCCGCTCTGTTGCGCGCGTTGGCGGCAGTTGAAGATTTAAGCTGGATTCGATTGTTGTATTGCTACCCGAACTTCGTTAGCGACGAGCTTCTGGACGCAATCCGCGAGTTGCCGCAGGTGGTCAATTATCTCGACATGCCGCTTCAACATGCGGACGATCGAGTATTGCGGACTATGCGGCGCGAACGCTCGGCATCCGCGCTGCGGTCGCTGCTCGATAGGGTTAGACGCAAGTTGCCGACGCTTGCTTTGCGCACGTCATTCATCGTTGGTTTTCCGGGCGAAGACGACCAAGCATTCTCTTGCCTTTTGGATTTTGTACGCGAGCAGCAGTTCGACCGGGTCGGCGTATTCACCTACTCTCGCGAGGAAGGAACGGCGGCCTACGATTTGCCCGACCAGGTGCCCCAACGCGTCAAGCGTGAGCGCCGGCGCGCTCTGATGGCGGCGCAGGGTGAGGTCTCGTTGCGCAAGAACCGGGAGTTGGTCGGTAAAGAGATAGAAGTGTTGGTCGAAAGCGAGAGCCCCGACCGACGAGCCCGCATGCGCGGGCGAAGCTGGTCGCAGGCGCCGGAGATTGACGGCACGGTGTTTCTGAACGGCGCGGCCAGGGCCGGGCAGTTTGCGCGCGCCCGGGTAGAAAGGGCTTTCACCTATGATCTGCACGCGCGAGTCGTCGAAACAGTTGCATAAGCAAAAGGCGGTGGAGAAATGCCGAAAAAGAACGGCGTAGTTAGCCGGAAGAAGTTTTTGGCCGCGATGCGCAAGCGGTTGGAGACCATGCGATCGCAGTTGGCCAACGACGTTGACCAAGAACTGCGCACCGAACGCGAGGGCACCAAGGACGAAGGAATGGATACCTACGACTTGGCCTCGGAGGAGCGCGCCCGCGAGCTGAACTCCATCTTGTCCGACCGCGAGTTAAGCAAGATTCGCGAGATCGAAGAGGCGATCGAGCGCCTCGACGAAGGTACCTTCGGGATCTGCGAGGGATGTGGTATGGAGATCGCCGAGGCGCGTTTGGAGGCCATGCCGTTTACCCGGTTGTGCCGCGACTGCCAGCAGGACCACGAGCGAAAAGAGCGTGCTCAGCGGCGGATCGAAGGCGATCGCTTCGCCTACCGGCGCGTCGGCTCGGCTGACAACGACGAGGAAAACACCTAGCGTCGGTGGGCGCCGGCGAGTATAGGTTTGGTCTTGTAACGCAGAGGTCGCTGTAATTTCATCGTGGACGCGATAAGTCGCGGGGTGCCATAGCGCATCATGGTGAAAGCTTCGATCGGCAGCGACGAAGCCCGCTTCACCGCGAAAGTAGGCGCGCATCGGCCTGGGCCTTAGAAGCGCGGGGAAATGGGCAGTAAGTTGACGCAGTATGCCGGCGAGCGGTGGGGGTTGCGCGGATGGCGTTGGCAAAGCTGCCTGATCGGCCTCCTGCCGAAACCGAACGCGGAGGAATTCAGGGGAAGCAAAGAGTGATCGAAAACGGCAGAGTGGCCGAGCCGGGCCTTAACGGCGCCAAGACAAAGGTCGCCGTAGCCAGCGCTAAGGGCGGCGCCGGAAAAAGCACGCTTACCGTGAACTTAGCGGCGCAAATGGCGCTCAAGGGACGCAAGGTAGGCATACTTGACGCGGATTTTGGCGCGCCCTCGGTCGCCGCGATGCTGGGGCTGATGCCGGGCATTTTGATCCCCGGCGACGGCACCATCGAACCCGCAGCCGGCCCGCTCGGCTTAAGGGTTGCCGGCTCCGACCTGATTGCCGATCCGCTGCTGTCGCTTGTCGGGCAAGAGCAGCAGGGCTTGCTTGATCCAACGCTCCTGGGCGACGGCCTGAGCGCGTCCGTTGCTTTTTCTCGCCCGTCCGAGACCGGGCTGCTGCTCAACGGTGTTTCATTCGGCGACTTGGACCTGCTTTTTGTCGATCTTGCCACCGGCCTGGCCCCGCTGCGCGAGATAGCCGACATCGCACCGTTAAGCGCCGTGCTGATCGTGACACATTCCTCACCGAGCGCCTTGCGCGCGACGCGGTTCCTGGTTGACGCCTCGCTCTCGCTCCACGTGCCGGTGCTCGGAATCGTAGAAAATATGACCGCTTTCTATTGCAGCCAATGCCGTTCGGTGCGTCCTTTGCTTCCGCAGGGCGGGGTTTTCGAACTTACGCGAGCGACCAAGCTACCGCTCCTGGCGCGCCTGCCGTTCGATCCGCGCTTGGCCGAGACCTGCGAAAGCGGCGCGTTGTTCGTTCAGCAGTTTCCCGACGCGCCGTTAGCTAAGCAATTGGCGGACCTGGCGCATAAAATCAAAATCGCGATCGACGCGATGTCATATCGGCCGTCGCCCAACGGCGGCCCGGTGCCGACCGCGCGTTAGAAGCCGCCCGCACCAACCGGGTGATCGCAGCCCGGCACTTGCGGCTGGGCTGCGTAGCTAGCAGCGCGGCGTCTCCCCCGAGCAAGGTGGCTGTGGTCAGCCGGCTGCGCAAAGCGGTGGGCGAAGCTGGCGGCAGGGGCGCCGGCTGCTGATTGCCGGCCGGGGCAGCACAGCGTCAACGCCGCCGTGCTCGCCGGTGCCTGTCCCTAACGAGGCTACATCGGGCGAAAAGCTATTCGTCTTGGCCGTCGGCCTGTGGGGACATAGCCCAGGGGGGCGGCACTCGGTCTGAAAGCCAAAACGTACCATGGCCCGAAGCCAGGCGCGATTCGAGAGCGGCAAAGCCCAAGGTCGTGTAAATGATTGTGCCGCCGGGGCCCGGATGGGTCAGCGCAACGCATTTTTCCACTCTGCCGGCCAGCGCGAGCGGCTGCCCTGCAGGCCCCTGCCTGAGCACGGCGATGAGCCTTTGCGGGAATTGGCTAGGAGTTGGCGCGACAAGTTCGAGCGCGTCGAGACTCCAACTTTCAGGAGAACCGGCCGCCCGTGACCCACGGCGCAGGTGGTTGCCAGCAAGGCCGTCCGGCGCGTGCAGTCCGGCTTCTAGTGCGATCGGCGCCGGCGGCGCGTTAAGGTAAGCCCACAGCTGTTTGATCGGCCTGAGCGTGCTACCCGCGCTCCCGTAGTTAGGTCCAAACCCGACCCGGCCGGGCGCGTCTATCGTGTAAACGGCCGCGCCGAGCCTTACCTCTCCGCACGTTCGGCCGAAACGGCTGCGTGCCGGCGCTCGCTCGGGAAAGCGCAAGAGTTGGTCGATGTGGGTCTCCGTCGCGCAGCCGTCGGCTTGTCCTTCTAGGCTCAGTGAAACTTCGAGCAGGCGTCCCGAAGCCAGCGCCTGCTCCACGCTTAAGCAAGCGCGCGCATCGGGAACCGCGATCGCCGGACCAGCAAAGCGCAGCCCAAAGCTTCGCTCCTTCAGCGCAAGCTTGAGTCCACCCAGGGCCATCTCGTTTGCCGCCACACGCGCTCGATCTTCGGTCGAGAACATGACGACCTTCCCGCCCGCGCAGAGCAAGAGCAACGACGCGCGGCCTAGCCCGCGCCCGAACCTGAAGCTTGCGATGCCGCCAAGCGAGGCTGCGGGGTCGTAAAACTCCATCCCATAGCGAAGCGATTGAAATTGAGGGTCGGCTTGTCCCGAAAAGCCGGTCTCGCGCGCCGGTGTGGCCCGCGCGCAGCGGCGCGCAGGCGCTGTCGCGGTTTTCGTGCCGTTGCGCCGCCGTTCGATCCATGCGGCCAACGCTTCTTCCACACAGGCGAGCGTGCGGGCGCGCAGCGGTCCCGGCCAGCGCAACGGAACCGAAAGCTCCATCTGGGCGGCTTCGATCGCGCCGCCGCGGGCAAGCTCGGCCAGCCGTCTTAAGGCGGGCGCGTCGCTTGCGTGATGTCGGCGGGTGAACGCTTGCAAAAGATTGTTCTTGCCGGCGGCCGGATATCGCAGCCCGAAACTCGCAATAATTCCCCAGTCATCGAGTCGCCTCGCTAAGGGGAACAGCAGGTCGCTTACGAACTCGGTGCCGGCGCTCACGCTATCCATGCCGGTCGGCGGCGGCGTGCCGCGCTCCAGGCGAACGCCGATCCCGAAGTCGACCCGCGGCTCAATCACGTTCCACCCATGAATGATCAGCACGGCCAGACGGCCGTGAGCGTTCACGAGCTGCTCGGCATGATCGGCGAGCGCGGCCAGCATCCAAGGGGCGCGGGTAAGCAACTGCGGGATGCGGTTGCAGTCCAGCCGGTTGCGATCCATTGCGCGGTTGATAATCGCGCTCGCCTCCAGCCTTACGGCGAGTTCGCGCGCCAGCTCGTCGGTGTAGAGATCGTTGACCTTGGGATGGTGATGGTTGCGCGCCGGACGCCGCGCGCGTCCGCCGTGGGGAGCGATGAGCAGGACCGGAACGCGGCCCGTTCTAAACTCCAGCCAAGATCGCTCGCCCGCTTCGATGAGGCGCTCGCCGCTCTCCGGCATCACGAGGCCGCGGATGCCGTGATTCGGCTGTGGCTCCAAAGCGAGCGCGCCTGGAGCGCGAAGGACGCTGCAAAGTAATAGACGACGAAGCCCAAGGAACAGTAGACGAGGCCCGGGCGCGGCGAGGGCAGCTCGAGGAGCAATGGTAAAAGGAGCAGCCCCCAGACGAAGCCGAGGACGAGCGTGAGCCGGCGCAGTTCCGCCGTCCGGCTCGGATAGATAAACTTGAGCGGGAGAAACACCATCAGCGCGAGCACCGCGACAGCAAGGGCGTTGGCGATTGCTCCCGTCTTGAGGCAAAACATATATAGCGCGGTCACATTCCAGTACGAGGGAAAGCCGAGAAAGTAGTGGTCGGCGGTCTTGGCGTTGCGGCGGCAAAATCCGTACGCGCTGGCGATCATCAAGAAGCCGGCGGCAGCTAACCCCGCGGCAGCGGCCGGTAAAAGCCCCAGCCGCAGCATCAAAAACGCCGGCGCCGCCACGTAATTCAGGTAGTCTACAACGTTGTCCAGCAGGGCCCCGTCAAAGTCGGGCAAGCGCGTCCCCACACCCAGCGCGCGCGCCGCGAATCCGTCGGTCGAGTCGATTACGGTCGCCAGCGCAAGCGCGATGAACGCCGGGCGCGCGCGGAAATCGGCCGCGTACAACAAGGAAGCCAACCCGAGCACGGCACCCAGCGCCGTATAGAGATGCAACCCCCAGCTTGCGAGCTGGCCCCAGTCAAGCGTGGCTCGCCGCTCGTGAATCTTTGCCGCCGCGGCCCCTTGATCCCCCCCGTCTAACACCGGCCGCGACCGGAACGGAAAAATTCCTCCAAAACCGAGACGAACGGCCCGCAGTTGCGCCGCTCCTTGACGAAGCTCGTCGCCTCCTCGAGCGAAAGCTTCAGGTGCTGGCGAATGAAAGCGATCGCGACTGTCGGAGCGCGGTTCACGCCGGCGTTGCAATGCAGATAAACCCGTTCCTTGGCGCTCGCGAGCCGGCCTAGCGCCGCGAGGGCTTCGTCCAGATGCAGCGCGACATCCTCGCTGCTGCCGTCGGCGATCGGGGTGTGGACGAAGCGGATGCCGTACTCCCGGTAGCCCTGCCTCAACTCGGCCAAAGATAGCCCGTTCACAACGAGGTCGCGCTCGTCCTGGAGGCTGTGCACCGCGCTTACCCCGAAGCTCTCCTTTAGCCAGCCGATGTCAGCAGGCTGGGGATACTCGCCAATCAGAAGCTCGGGCAAAAGCTCGGTTACCGAGGGGCGCCGCTCGCCGCGCGCCAAGCGTTGCTCCGAGTCAGGCCGCAAAGTCCACAAATTTTGGATCATCAGCGTTCATACCTGCGGTCCGTCGGGGCGGTCGCACCATCCCCCAAAGAGGCGCAAAATTTCATCAACGCCTCACCAATGCCGCCAAACGCGCTTTTCACCGTATAACACGACATAAAGAGTAGCATCTTTCCTTGCCCGCGGCACCCGAGCCAGGCGACAGGCCCGGTCTAAGGGGCGCCGCTTCATTGCGCGCATTTTTCGGCAAACCACGAAAGCTTGAGCCTCCAGGCTTAAGTATTTTGGGCTGTAATGCCGCGCAAAATGAGGACTCGCGGAACGGCGGCGGCCGCTGTCCGGGCCCAAGCGGTGTCTTTCGGAGGCTTTTGCCGAGAACCGGGCTTGCGGCAGGCGGGCACAGCGATTTATTTGGGGACCGCCTATTATCCCGCGCTTGACAGGTCGCAGGCGCCGCCCGGTTTCACGCGAGGAGCCCATCCGAACGCCTTTGGACGACGCGGAGCTTGCCGCATACGCTTTACTGCGGATTGCAAAATATTGATACGGCGCGCAGTCGTGGGGTGGCCTGGTGCGCGCTGAGCGGGCAAGGCCCGCGCTCCCTTCCCGGCCTTCCTCCGCAGCGCGAGAGAAGGAGAGAATGGGGGTAGCTCAGGCTTCCAGCCTGAGCTGACAGGCTAAAAGCCTGTCCCACAGTAGAAGGCCAAGCTCAGAGTCTGCCTGTCGCTGTATTCTGCGGTCCTCAATAGCTCCCCGCAGCGCGATGCATGCTGGGGGCGCTACGAGTCGCGCGCGGCAACCGGCGGCCGCGATCGCCCTGACGGGTCGCCGGCGAGCACCGGCTCCATATCGTTCGGTGCCGCGTTTTCGCTTGTGGCGTTGGTTTCATGTCCGGTGTGGTTCGCGCCCGCCGATTCAGCCCCATTCATCTCTTGCGCTGCGGCCGCGGTTTCGGCCTTAGCCGTCAAGCCGGAGGTAGAACGAGGCGCCGTAGCTCGGCCGGCCAGAGCGAGTATTGCCTGGCGCATCGCCTCGGCCGCCTTGCGGTAGATTCCGTAGACTTCGCCGTCGCGTGCGATGCTAACCAGCGTTTCGTTGGCAATAACCGGACCGATTCGCAGTTCCACCGGATAGCGGCGGGGCAGCAACTGGCCCTTGCCCAGCGCGTGGTAAGTGCCGGCCACGTATACCGGCAACACATCGCATCCGCTGCGCAGAGCCAAGTAGCCCGCGCCGCTTTTAAATTCCTGGACCGTGCCGTGGGGCGTGCGGGTGCCCTCGGGAAACATCAACACACTTGCGCCGCGCGCCAGCTTTTCCAGCGCCGCCTGCAGCGAATCGAGCTGCGCGCCTTCCCGGTCGAAGGGAATTAGGGGGCTGAAGTTAGCGGCAAGAAACCGGCGCGCGGCGCTGTTGAAAAAATAATCCTTCGCGGCGAGCACCACTAGCTGCTCGCCGAGCTTGCCCAGCGCGGAGCGCACCAGAAGAAAGTCGAGATGGCTTGCATGATTCGCTACGACCAACACGTTGCGGTTCGCCGGAATATTGCCGCGCCCCAAAATGCGGGGCTTCAGCCATCGCTCGACAGCCCGTTCCAGCGTGCCGCCAAGCACGGTCTGCCCGACGCGGCGCAAAACTTGCGGTAAGATCGGCGTGTACGGCTCGGCCAGCTCCGCGTAAGAAGGCAACCGGGGCCGGCTTGAGTCGCGCGCGATCAGCTCCTGAAGATCGCCGGCTGTAACTAAAACCCCAAGCTGATCCGCGGTCGGCGCGTACCCGCTGTGCTGCGCAATAATCTCGGCCAACTCAGCGAGCGCCAGCGAATCAAGCCCCAGGTCTTCGAACAAGCGCGAGCCGCTCGATATCGCGCGCGCCCCTCCCGAGACCTGCTCCAGCGCCTGCGCGAGCCAGCCTTCCAAATCAAGCGCGCCGCCGGCGCCCGCTTCGGCGCTGCTCGCCACCATCGCGCGCAAAGCAGCCAACGCCTCGGGCCGCTTGATCTTCCGCGTTCGCGTGCGCGGCAAGTCGCGCCCGGTGAAGCGTAAAATTCGCACCTGCTTGTAAGCCGGCAACCCGCGGCTGACCTGTTCGAAGTGAGCGCGTATCTTTTCCTCGACGGCCCGCCGGTTCTCGCCGCGCGCGTAGGCCGGCACCACCAGCGCAGCCGGCTGCTCGCCGGTGCCGACCTTGAGCGCTACGATCGCGAGTTCTTTGATCTCGGGCAAGCGCCCGTAAAGCTCCTCGAGCTCGTCGATGTAGACATTGTTGCCGCCCGCGTCAACAATAATGTCCTTGCTGCGCCCGACGATATAGAGTCGGCCTTCGTCGTCGAAACGTCCCAGGTCTCCGGTGTGCAGCCAACCGTCCTTGAGCGCCTGGAGGGTGGCGGCTGGGTTGCGAAAGTAGCCCTTCATCACGTTGTGGCCGCGGACTAAAATCTCGCCGGTGTTCGAGCCGTCGGTCAAAGCCAGCTTGACCTCGAGGCCGGAGAGCGGTTTGCCCACTGCCCCAAGGCGCATAGGCTCGTCCGGACGCGCCACGCTGACCACCGGCGCCGCTTCGGTAAGGCCGTAGCCCTCGAGCAGCCGCAGGCCGATGTCATTGAAAAACTCGGCGGTCTCGCCCGCAAGCGCCGCGCCGCCGCTCACCGCCAAGCGCAGGCGCCCGCCGAGGGTCTCATGCAGCCGACGAAAGACGACGCTGCCCAGGTCCAGCCCCAACTCGCGCTCCAGCGAATGGTTAACCGCGCGAAGCTGCTCAAAGGCGGCCTTGAACGCCGCGCCGCGCCGTTCGATTTGCTCAACGATGCGCCGATGAATCGCCTGCCACACCGCCGGCACACCGATCAGCGCCGTAGGCTTGACGTCGGAGAGCGTCCGCGCAAGCGTCCCCGCGCTCATATCGCGCGGGTAGACGATATGGGCGCCGCTGGCCAGCGGCAGCAGCATGCCGCAGGTAAATTCGAAACAATGATGAAGCGGCAGCAGCGCGAGCACCGTGTCGGTGGGAGCGAGCTCGAAGATGCGCGAGAGCATCAGCATCTCGGCCGTAAAGTTGCCGTGGGTAAGCATCGCCCCTTTCGGCGACCCCGTACTGCCTGAAGTGAAAACCACCGAAGCGAGCGTCTCTTTGCTCCATTCGGTCTGCGCCGGTGTTTTGCCGTGCAGGATAAAGGGCCGGCGCAAGTCCTCGAACTGCAGTTCGACCAGCGGCCCGCCGCACGCCTCGCCCATCGGGCCAAGCCGCTGGCGAAAACTTGCCGAGCACAATGCCGCGGCGGGCTCGGCGACGCGGCAGATGGCGCGCAGCTCTTCAGCGGAAAGCGTCGAGTCAAGCGGCACCGCCGCCGCCCCGGCGCCGACCACGGCGAAAAATCCCAGCACCCAATCAGGCGAGTTCTCGCCGGCCAGCAACACGCGGTCGCCGGCTTGCACTCCGCGGCTCGCGAGCATCAGGCTGGCGCGCCGCGCGGCGTCCCGCAGCTCGCGGTAGCTGAGCGTCGCATGCTGGCCTGAAGAATGTCGCAAGCTCAGCGCCGGCTTCGCTCCGTGGCGCTCGGCGCTTTGATCCAGCAAATCGATCAGGTGCTTGAACCTGAGCGGCCGCGCGCGCGCGCGGCCGCGCGTGTGTAGGTCAAGCCGCGGAAATATGTGGCGGCGCAAGCCCGGAATGTGAATGTTGACCCAGTAGTCGTTCCAATCGATCTTGTCGGGATCGAAGCGATGGACCTCGGCGTCGGCCGGGTCCAACCGCCGGTACAGGTCGCGAATATTGCGGCCGTGAAAGATATAGGAAAACTCCTGAATATAAGGGCGATAGATTTCAATCAGCGATTGACCCAGACGGATTCGGTCGCTGGTCTGCGCCGCCCATCGCTCCAGGCGCCTGACCGCGGGTGAGTCGCGGCCCAACACGACGCCACCCGCGCGCGCAGTCTGCGCGAGCGCCCGGGGCAGCAGCCATCCGGCCGCTTCGTAGGTTTTCTGCGAGACGGCGATGGGTTCCAGATGCTGCGTGAGCAACTTGCCGGCGGTTTCGCCCTGTTCGCGATGATGGCGCCGATTGGCCACCGCGGTAAGCTCGATCAAGCGTTCCATGCGCAACGGATTTCTGTCCGAGGACCCGAGTTGGTAAAGCGGCTCCTGACGCCCGAGCAGCAGCGCGGCGAGAATCGGAAACATGGCGTGAGCCACGAGGTCTACGGGAATCACGTCGAGGATCAGGTCGGGGCGCGCCGGGTAAAACCGATAGCCCTCGCCTGACAGGTAAGTCAGCGGCGCGCTGGTGTTTACGCCCTGGTTCCATCCGGGGAAGGGATCCCTAATCGCGCTCTCAATGACCGCCGGACGCACTACGGCTACCTTGAGCGTATTGCGCGCGGCCAGCACCAACTGCTCGCCCAGGCTTTTGCTGTAGCTGTAGGTGTTGGGCCATCCCCAGTAAAGCGCGCGGTTGCGGCCTTCGCGCTTGAGCTCTTCCTCGATCTGCTGCTTGGGCGAGAGCTCCCCGCCGTCTTGCGCCTCCTCGCTCAAGCCGCCCGCTGCACCGTCGGCTTCCTCCAGGCAACTCGACTCGATGCGCGCCACGATCGCCTGCGCGTCGCGGATCTCGCGCTTGAGGCTGAAGCGGCGCCCGACGGGTTGCGGACACCAGTCGAGCGGAATTTCGTCTTCGTAGCGATGGCCGTCGGCGGCGCCGGCCACGTAGCAGGTCGAGACGTGCAGCAGAGGAACGCGCGCTTTGCGGCAGACATCGAGCACGTTGCCGGCGCCCAGCGTGTTGATCGCCAGCGCTTTATTCAACGGGGCGTCGAAGTTGACCAGCCCCGCGCAGTTGACCACCGCGTCGATCTGGCCGCGGGCAAACTGCGCTTTGGAATCATTGAACAGACCCGCCTCCGTGATGTCGCCGCAGACCACGGTCAGCTTTTCCTGTATCCGGCGCTCGAAGGAGTCTCCCAGATGCTCGCGCAGCGGAGCGAAGGCCGGCGAGGTCAGTATCTCGCGCTCCAAACGCTTGGGACCCGATCGCTGATCACCGCGGATCAGCAGGTAGACGCGCTCGAATTCGGGATGCAAACGAAGCAGCAGGTAAAGGAACGTCTTGCCCAAAAAGCCGGTGGCGCCGGTAAGCATGATGCGCCGGCCGCGAAAGACCTTTTCCAGCGCGGGAAGCCGATCGCGCTGAGCATCTCGTCGGCCGACGCGCATCAGATTACTGGACATCCGCAACTACCAGCGGCGGCAGGTGCAGATAGGTGATGGTCGCCGAGCGCCCGATGTCGCCGGTGGCCATCGCGATTGCTTCTTCGACCGTGTCCGCCGCCTCCCAGCCCAGCCTGGCGGCAACCTGCGCGTCCTCACAGCCGGCCGCGATCACGCGGCCCAGATGCTGGCGGCCGGGCTCGCCCCAGTACCACATGTAGAACGGATGCACGCCGTGATACGCGTGGCCGTAACGATACATATGGATGTACGTGGGGTTGGCGGCGAACTCGGCCTCGAAACGCTTGGCCAACTCCTCGGAGTCGGTGGTCTCGGCCAGGCAGCGATGAAAGAACTCGACGTAGCTCGGGTGATGCTCCGGATGAAATTCATTGCGCAGCGGATGACATATGATCATCGTCCCGCCTTGGCGAACCAGCGGCCGATTGCGGTACATGTTGAATAGGTAGCCAAGCCCGGTGCACTGCACCAGCACCGGGTTCATGATCGAATTGACGTTGTACGGGCATACGTACGGCACGCCGACGATCAGAACGTCGGCCTGTCCGCTGACCGGCACCGCGTACTGCTGAAAGACGCGGTCGAGGGTCTTGCGATGCACGGCCTCGGTCTCTCCGGCCCACACGCCCGTCAGCTCGTAGGGGGCGGCGTAATGGTGCAACAGCTCACGGCGCGTCCGATGGGACATATTGGCCAGCGTCCAGTTGAAGGTACGCAGCCGCATCCGGTCCCATTCGTTGAACTCGTCTTCGTTCTTTTGCAGAAAATCGAAGAAGCCGGAGTACATGCGGTTGTTGATCGAGGTCTCGATGGTGAAGATGTTGAGCTCGCGGCTGACCACCTTGCCCAGCCGCTCGACCGTGCTATGAAGCGCCGAGCGATTGGGGTCCATGTAGGAGTGGCATCCGCGCAACGTGGCCGGGTTATGGTGATAACGCAGGCTCTGATACGGCGCCAGCCCTACCGCGACCGATTTATGACCGCCATCCATCGGCACCAAGGTCAGGTTGATGTAGATCACTAAGTCCGAGTCCGCGGCGCGCTTCGAGAGCCATACTTCCTCGCCGTGGTCGGTCTTGCCGAGCATCGCGAGCTCGTTTTGGTTCTCGCCGTCGAAATTGTACAGGCGGTCGGGCCACAAATGGGCGAAAGCGCGCTCGCCCACGGCGCGGCGAATTTCCGCGCCGGTCATGCGCCGATGCAGCGAGGTCGCGATGACCACGTGCACGTCGTCCACGCCGTAGTCGGCCAAGGTCTGTAACACGATATTGAGCACCCGCTCGCGCGCGTCGGGCCGCCGCATCGGCGGCAGCGGCAAGCTGATGTCGTCAACGGCGATCGTGACGCGCATGTTCGGGTTAAGCTGCGCGAACAGGGGCGTGGCGTTCTCGGGATGGAGCAGCGCGTAGCGTATCGCGACGTCGGGGTCGGGCAGCGGATCCAGCGGAGGCGGCGGATAGACGACGCGCGTACCGGGCGGCAGTTTTTCCTCCAGGAACTCCTCTCCGTAAGCAATCAGGCGCGGCTTGGAGCGGCGTGTAAGGGTCACTACCAGGTCGCTGCGCGCGCCAATCTCGTGGACCAGCTCGGCGCGCTTTAGTTCCTTGAGCTTTGCTTCAGGAGCCGCCATACGTCTGACCACCGCGTGCGCCCGTCAAACTTGCCCGCGCCCGCCGAACTCGCTGGACGCATCGGCCGGTTTGGCTCGATGGTCCGCGGGCGCATGCGTCCGGTTCTTGGCCCGTGCGGGTCTCCCACTTTTTCGCGGCACTCCGCCTCCCGCTTCACCGGTTTGACGCGCGCCAGCCGCTTCAAGCGGGTCGCGAGAAAACCACGCCGCAGCACGCTTCGCGCCGTCGGCGCAGCGCGCGGTCCCCACATGTTCATACAAACGGCGCTTCATATTTCAGCCGGCTTGCTCCTTGTACTCGAATCGGGCTGCGGCGCTTAAAGCGCGCGCTACCAATTGCGCACCGCCCCGCGCCTCATATTCCGATCAGGTGGCGCGCGAACGCCGCCGCTCCACGCAGCCGGCCGTCGGTCTCGAAGTGAATGACGGGCCAATGCCGGGTGCGGGCGAAAGCTTCCAGGGCGCCATCCGGATTGACTGCGACCGGATGCCCAACCGCGCATAGAAAAGGCAGGTCGTAGTACGAATCGGCGTACGCCCAACAAGCGCTGAGGTCCACACCCTTTGCCGACGCGTAGCCGGCGCACCATGCGGCCTTTTCGCTGCCGGCCATCACCGGTTCATGCAGGACGCCGGTGGCCACGCCCTGGCGGTAAATCAGGCGGTTGGCGGCGAAGTCCGAAACGTTCAGCCGACGCGCCAAAGGCGCGACCATAAAGTCCGGCGAGCCGGTCACCAATACGGGCTCGAGCCCGACCTCGCGGTTTTGCTCCATCAGCTCAAGGGCTTGCGGATAAAGCCTGCATGCCATGACGTAGTCGCAGTATTCTTCCCCGACGATCGCCAGACGATCGCGAGAAACGCCTTTGAAGGTTTCGAAAATCGCCCGGTTGAGCAAAGCGCGATCGCTTCTCTCGGCCACGTAGAGCACCGGCAAGCGCCGGATCAAGCGGGCAACATAGCTGACCCGCCGGTTCCATTCCCTGAGCTTGCCGAAAACGAACAACCCGGCGTCCACCAGATTGAGCGCTGCCAGCGTACCGTCGAGATCGTAGAAAGCGGCCCGTGGCCGCGAAGAATTTTTGCCAGCCCTGCTCATCACGCCCAAAAGTGAACTGACATGTCAGTCTAGAGAGCTACGCGACCGCGGTCAACGCCGCAAGCGGTTGTGGCCAACCCGCACGCGGCGCGCAAGACTCATCCGCGATCGCTTCGCTTGGGCCGGCTCATGACTTAGCGCTCGGATTGACACGTGAGTCTAGTCGCGCGCCAAAGCGCGGTCAACGCAGAACGCGACCGTGGTTGGTCGGAGCCGGATGCACAAGCTCGCTTGTAGCAACGCCGTTTAGCCCGAAGTTCAAAATTTCTTCGGCTAGATGCTTCACCTCGCACTGCGGCCGGCGCAGGGTCTGTCCGGCGACCTCCTTAATCCCGCCGAGGATGCACGCCGCGACGACGCGCGTGTCGCACGGTCTGACCAGCTTCATCTCCAATCCAAGGTCGAGCGAGCGCTGGATTTGCTGAATTATCTGGCCGTAAAACTCCCGCACCCTCCCTTCAAACTCACGATCCAGGTCGAGCGAATGGTTGAGCAGGATGTCGGTAAGTTCGCGCTCGGTCAGCACGAAGTCAAGTATGCGCAGCAGGTTGTTACGTAGCTGCTCGGCGGGGGAAGGCTCACCGGGAGCCATCCTGATACGGTAGATCCGGCCGCCGATTTCCAACAGCGCCTCGTTGAGAAGCTCCTCGAACAGCTCTTTCTTGTTTTCGAAGTAAAGATAAAAGGTGCCGCGCGCGATCTTCGCCTGCGATACGATATCGGAGATGTTGGTGCGATGGTAACCCTTGCGCGCGAACAGTCTTTTGGCGTGGCGAAGAACCTGAGCCCGTCTGATCTGGCGTTCCATTGTTCAAGAATATGACGGGATTAGTATAGCGTCCAAATATCGGCCTGTCACGCCATCCCACTCGTTGGCATTGGTTCAGTTTGCCAAAGCCGCGATTTCTTCTGACACCCCTGCGCGACCTGCAACGCCAGTTGCAATTGGCGGCATGATTTTGGCGTCCTCATTCTCGTGAGCGAAATCGCTGCATGAAGTGTGGGGCGGCTGCTAGAATACTCCGAAAACCGATGTTGGCGTTTCATAAAACAAAGTACGGCCAGATTATTCTGGGCGATTCGCTGGCGTATATGGCCGACCTGAAAACAGAGTCGCTGGACCTCATCGTTACCAGCCCCCCATTCGGACTCGTCCGGAAGAAGGACTACGGGAACGTCGAAAGTCATGAATATGTGGATTGGTTCAAGCCATTCGGCCGCGAGCTCAAGCGAATTCTTAAACCATCCGGCTCGCTCGTAATCGACATTGGCGGAGCGTGGATTCCGGGCCAGCCGACGAGGTCGCTGTATCACTTCGAGTTGGCAATAATGCTCTGCCGTGAGACGGGGTTCTACCTCGCTCAAGAGTTCTTTTGGTGGAACCCGTCGAAGCTTCCAAGCCCCGCAGAGTGGGTGACAGTCCGTCGCATCCGCGTGAAAGACGCGGTCAATGTCGTTTGGTGGTTCTCCATCACGCCTTGGCCGAAAGCGAGCAACAGGCGCGTACTCGCGCCTTACAGCGACGCGATGAAAGGGCTCCTTAAGAACGGGTACCGCACAAAACTACGACCGAGCGGCCACGACATCAGCGACAAGTTCTCGCGGGATAACCGCGCGGCGATCCCACCAAACCTCATCGCCATCCCGAACACCGAAAGCAACTCCTACTATCTTCGGTACTGCGACAAGCACGGAATCAAGCCCCATCCAGCCCGGTTCCCGGCTGCTTTACCGGAGTTCTTCGTCCGTATGCTCACGGACGAGGGAGACACCGTGATCGATCCGTTCGGGGGCAGCTGTATAACGGGCGAGGTTTGCGAGCGCCTTCGCAGGAAATGGACATGTGTCGAGATGCGGGAGGACTATCTCCGAGGAGCTCTCGGCCGATTTGACAGACCACCAGAGCCACAGCAAGAATCCATGTTTGGCCCCGGCGGCGAAGGTTCCACATACCAGCTACATCACCCTACGGCGTTGTGGGGCGGGCGTGAAGAGCCGTTAGAGGCAGACGGCGGTAAAGAGCGGAGGATAAATGCCCGCCGCCTCTCCTGAACAGCTTGTCCAGGCCGTCGCGGACGCCATTGCTGAGTCTGGGTACGTTGGAACTCTGGCCTCACCCGCACACCGCAATCCGCGGCGATTTATCATCACCGGGCAGAACGCGCCGGCAGCTCTCACGGTCTATGCATTGACGCTCACCTTCGGAGGGCGTCCTTCGCTTAGGAACGAATACCGCATCCAAATGACTGCGGTGAGATCACCACTTGAGATTGCTCGCGACGGGCCCACCATCCTCGATTGGTTACGAACCCAAAATTAATCTTTTTGCGGGATTCGACCTCCGACGCCACCGTAGTTTCACAACCGGTTCTCCATCCGTACAGATCGACATTGAGGAACTACGGAAGGCCGAAACCGACGGCCTGAGTTTTCACCGAAAAAGCAATGACGAGATCGCAGTCGGGTTCAGGCCAGACATGTTCATGGCGTATGCCATGAACGCCATAGTGCTTCATCGTTACGGCCGACAGGCAAACGTCCTGAGGCTTCTGAAAGAAGCGGTGCACGCTCCCCGACTTCCGCAGCAAGAGATCGAGACAATGCCGACGGAGCGACAACGCGTTATCATGGAGGTGAACCGCCTAACCAGAGAGGCCGGATTCAGACAACGAGTACTTTTTGCATATGGAAATCGCTGCGCCGTGACACGCGTACAACTGCGTCTGGAGGACGCCGCACATATCCTTCCGGTGGGAGCGCCCGGAAGCGTTGACCATGTGCGTAACGGCGTTCGCCCTCTCGCCAACGTATCATCGCGCGTTCGACGCTGGTCTTATATATTTGGACGACCAGTTTCGTATGAAGGTAAACGACCGCCAAATCCATGCTCTCGAACAGTTGAACCTCGCAGGCGGCGTGGAGCCGTTTAAGGCTCTGCTTGGGCAAATATTCCTCCCGCCTGATGCCGGGCGGCGGCCATCGGTGGATTTCATACGACGGGCCAACCGATTCCGCCAAATTATGACGTAAGCCGCTTGGAAGAGGTCTTTTCCGCGAGATTGCTGATCTTTCCGTGGGTGTGAGAGGTGAGAGCATTGCGCTCAACTGGCCAAAAACCTTTCACTCATCAACTAAACCAGCGGCTACTCGTTCGCGGCACATCCTACTCGTTCGGCGCCGCGCGGTGCGGCGCATTCGCAAGGCACAGAACCGGGGTTTTACGGCGGGCTCCCGGGAAAGTGCCGACGCCGGGGCAAATGCTCTGAGCTTTTACCTCGCAGTAGATAGCTATTTGACACCGTAGAGGTAGCCGTTTTGCGAGCCGACGTAAATCTGGCCATTCGCGGCTGCCGCGAGCGCGCTTATCGCACCGTTGATCCTCAGCGCCGCGACCGCTGTGGCGTTCGACTCGAACATCAGGGCGACGCCGCCGGGCTCGCCGGCCAGCAGCCCCGAATCGGTCGCCGCCACGACGGCGTAGTTCGAGCTAGACGCCGCCGCGCTCTGCCAAGCTAATTGACCTGACTGGTCTAGCGCATATAGGCCGTCGGCGACGAAATCAATAGTTCCGTCGGTCCCGATAATCGGTCCGGCGACGATCGGGCCCGGCGCTCGGAATTCCCATGCGATACGTCCGTTCGGATTTAGAGCGTAGATTACGCCACCAGCCGAGCCGGCATAGACATTGCCGCTGGTATCGGCAGCCAGCGCCCCGGCAAAACCGCCGGCGGGCATGAGAGTCCAACTCTGTTGTCCGTCGGGCGTCACGCCGACGATCGCGCCGCCGGTGGCGGCCAGGAGAACTTCGCCATTTGCCGATACGGCCAGCGCGTTGCCCGAGACGCCGGAAAGCGACCAATTCACCGCGCCGTCCTGATTGAACGAAAGTAATCCCGCGGGGCCCGCGGCGTAAAGACCGCCCCCCGGGCCGAGCGCCAGGGCCGTCGCGCCGGCGCCGACGTCGAGCTGCCAGAGCGTTATTCCGTTGGCGTCCAGCGCCTCGACAAACCCCTGCTGACCGATTGCGTACAAGCTCTGGTTCTGGTCCAGCAAGAGCTGCGGTCCGGCCACGGCGATGCTCCACAGCTCCTGGCCGCTGGCGCTGAGCGCGTGCAAAACGCCGTCGGTCGAGGTGAAATAGGCTGCGCCGGAAGACGCGGCGACGATTATCGGGCCAATCGGCGCCTGAGCGTTGAAGGACCATTGCAAGGTCGGAAGACTCTGCGCCGCGGTTTGCTGCCGGCTAAGCTGCGCAGCGCTCGTCGGAGAAGGAGACGACGCGGTCGGGCAGCCCGAAGGCGCCGTTCCGGTCACGCTGACCGTGACCTGCTGGCTTTGCAGCCCGCTGTTGAGGCTGGCGGCGACCACCGACGTGCCTGGACATGCCGCGCTGTAGTCGCCCGGGCTGGGCGAGGGCGTCGGCGCCGGCGCCAGCACCGACGGGTTCGAGTTGCTCCAGAAAGTGGTGCCGGCATCGGTTACGTCCTGAGTGGTGCCGTTGCTGTAAGAGGCGATAGCCTCGAAGGCCACCACGGCCCCAACGGCCGCCGAGGTCGCGGTAAACGAAGGACAGGGCGTGGGCGAGGCCGAAGAGCTGACGGCCGGGCAAATCGATACCGAGGTGATGCCTGGGCCGGGCGGACCCGGCGTGGGAGTCGGCGGCGAGCAGCTAATCAGCGGGACGAACTCGAACGGATTGATGCTCTGCCCGCACACGCCGCTGCTGCCGAAAAGCCCGTTGCCGCAGCTTTGCGTCAGCGCCGCCGCGCAGAGCACCAGCGTGGGCGCCAGTAATAGCCAGATTCGCTTGAAGTTCATTCGTGTCGCGGGCTCAAGGTAAAGTGCGGGGCTCGCGCTTTATCTTGTCTACCCACGTCCGCCTCGCTTAAAGCTTCCATGTTGCCCGACCAACCTGTCAAGCACATCGCGGTGCGGAAAAAGCTGGCCAGGACGACTCCCGGCCCGCGAAACGGTCAGGTCGGGGCATATCGCGCTGAAAACGACGAGGTAAAGATGAGGTAAAAGGCCGGGCTGCGCCACCACCCGCGAATGGACATCGTGGCGCGCAAATGCTTTGTTGGCCTGGAGCGCGCCCGTAGCTCAACTGGACAGAGCATCGGACTTCGGATCCGAGGGTTGGGGGTTCGAATCCCTTCGGGCGCGCCAGCAACTAATTCTCAGCCACGGCCTAGTGTCCTGTTCCAGACCTTTGATGAATAATTCTCGCGCCCTCTCCCACTTCGCGAGCGAGGATTAGCGGCAGTCTTAACGCCTCTTCCAATCGGGAGAGGCCGCCAGCCATGCCGGAAATCCGGCGCATCGAGCGACATCGGATGCCTCCGGCCGAATCATCGGATGCGGTGTGAAACCTGCATTCGAAGTAACCGCTACCTTTGAAGAGGAACGCGCCATGTGAAGAGGAACGCGCCATGAAACTACTTCTAGTCGGTGATGTGATGCTGGGCCGGCTGGTGAACGAGGTCCTGCGCGAAAGCGGCCCCGACTATCCCTGGAGCAACACGAAACCGCGCTTCGGTGAGGCCGACTGGAGAGCATGCAACCTCGAGTGCGTCTTTTCCGATCGCGGCACGCCGTGGGATGCCGAGACGAAGGCATTCCACTTCCGCTCGGAGCAGAAAAATCTGGCGGTCCTGCAAAGCATCGGGATCAACGCCGTCTCGATGGCCAACAATCACAGCTTCGATTTTGGATACGAGGCGCTGACGGACACGCTTGCGGGGCTCGATGCGCTTGGAATCCGCCACGCCGGCGCCGGCGCCAATTTCGCCGCCGCTTCGCGGCTTGCGATATCCGAGGTTGGCGGCCGCACGATCGGCCTGGTCGCCTTCACCGACAATGAACCCGCCTGGGAAGCGACCGCCGATCGCCCCGGCGTGTTCCATTCGCCGATCGACCTCACCGATAACCGCGCCAGGTACCTGTTGCGCGCGGTCGAGAAGGCGAGCCGATCGGTGGATGTGCTGATCGTCTCCGCCCATTGGGGGCCGAACTGGGGTTACCGGCCGCCGATCGAGCATCCGCGTTTTGCTCATGCTCTGATCGATCACGGCGCCACGATCGTCTATGGCCACTCAGGCCACGTATGCCGCGGAATCGAAATTTACAAGAGCCGTCCAATCCTGTACTGCACCGGCAACTTCATCGACGACTACGCGGTTGATGATAGCGAGCGCAACGACCGCTCATTCATCTTCACGATCGAAGTCGAAGACCACACCGTAAAGCAGCTTCGTCTTTGCCCCACGGTCATCCGTTCGTGCCGGGCGCGCCTCGCCGGGCGCGTCGAGGCGGCGCTAATCGCAGCCATAATGAAAGAACTGTGCAACGCCCTGCAAACCTCGGCCTCGTGGAACGATGCGGCGGGCGTTCTGGAAATTGCCGTAAATTAGATTAGGGCGCGGCAGCCGCGATTCTATCCTTCGGTCAGGCCCGCCGGCCACCGGATCTCATTTCGGCGCACGGCAAAGCGGCCGTCAAGGAACCGTTCGATAACCCACATGTTGGTGCGGCAGTGACTCGTGATTTCGGCCACACTGACCGCGCTCGCGCCATCGGCCGCCAGCGCAAGGTAGAGCAGAATCTGGTCGGCCATGTGGCGATCGAGGCAGCCCGTGGCCGAAGTTTCATGCAAAAGGGCGCGCGCCACTTCGTGGCCTACTTCGTCGGCCATCTTGCCACGCGCTCCGATACCGTCGGCGCCGATACCGAGCTTGCGGACGAACCACAGAAAGACCTGGCGGAGCTAATCGAGCGTGGGAAAAAAGGCGGTGTCTGTCCCGCCGCACCTTTCGGATATTGAATACCCGGCAGGACCGGCCGCTGAGCGCAGCCGGGCTGGCGGCGGTGCGCAGAATCTGACCCCCGCTCTCGCCATAGCAACCGTCGATCTCGATCATCGTACGCCGACTCACCGGCGGGCGCTCGCACCGGCTCCGTGATTTGCACCACTAACCGGCGGTTGGCGGGTCTCGCCTGCTTGCGGTCACTAAACCTTGCGCGCGACGCGAACCACGCGGTGCGATTCACCATCCACCTGGTGCATCGTACGCGCCTTCTGCTGAGACTGAGGTTTGGCGCGAAACCACACAGATAAGGTGGTTCGGAAGGCGCCATCATGCCCTGATTCCAAACCGCCCAGTAGACGGATTCGACGGCTCTTGCCCGCCGCGTAGTCTCGCACGAGTACGCCATTCGGAGTCATCGCGGCTGACAACCGGCGCGGGTCGCCGAAGGCCGGAAATCAGCCGCGGCCGTTCGACCGTCCGGCCTCCGGTCGATCGGGTGGCGCGCTCTTTGCTCGGAATATGGGCATCGCCATCGCAGGAAACATCGGCAGCCGGGAAATAGGCCGCAAAACGCCGATGTGTCCGAGAAAACGAAAAACCAGGACAAAACGATGAAAGTCAGGGACTTAATGACACGGGACGTGAAGAGTTGCAACGCCTCCTCGATCACGCGGGGCGCTTCATTGACATGCTCACCGACCGCGACATCTGCATGGCGGCATACACTCAGGACATGACTCTCTCGATGGCTAACGTGGAAAGCGCGATGGCCTCGACCGTGGTCTCGTGCAACCCGCAGGATGAGCTCGAAGACGCGCAGAAGCTGATGTGCCGGCATCGGGTTCGCCGGCTGCCGGTAGTTGATGCCGACGGCAAGATCGTCGGCCTTCTCTCGCTCTCGGATATCGCGCGCGAAGCCGAACGCGAGCGCCGTGAGGGCGGGCGGCGGCAGGTCCGCGCGACCAACGTCGCCGCAACGCTCGGCGGAATTTGCGAGCAGCCGGCGCACGTGAACGCGCACGTTGCCTTCGGACCGGAGGCTGGAGAGCGCGAGTTCCCGCCCACGCCTGCGCTCAAGCGCGGCCATCTCCATAAGCCGCACGGCCGGCCAGGGCAATGACGCAAGGCGCGCCTCGCCAACTTCGGGCATTTAAGGAGCAGAAACAAAATGCAACGCCCGCTGAAGATTACAGCCCGCGACTTCAATCTGAACCCCGCCATCGAGGCTGAAATTACCCGGAAGGTCGAAGACCTCGACAATTACTACGAGCGGATCAGCGGCTGTGAGGTAACGGTCGGCGCGCCGGTCCGGCACCATCGCAAGGGCGGCCCGTTTGAAGTCCGGGTCCGGCTGACCGTACCCAACCGGGAACTGGTCGCCAACCGCCAGTTCGAGGAGGGCCTCGCCGCCGCGGTCAGGGAAGCCTTCGATGCGATCCGCCGCCAACTCGAAGACTACGTCCGCGAGCAGCGCGGGGCGGTCAAGGCGCACGAAGAGATGGCGCGCGCACGCGTGTCCGAACTCTCGCCGGAAGAAGGCTATGGCTTCCTCGCCACCGACGACGGCCGCGAGATTTATTTCCATCGCAACTCCGTGCTGCACGACGGTTTCGCGCGGATGGCGATCGGCACGGAAGTGCGCTTCGTCGAGGAGGAAGGAGAGAAAGGCCCGCAGGCAACTACGGTCGTGATGCTCAGGGAACACCCGAAGCGATGACCCATGGCGAAGAACCCATCGAGCATACGCGTGAAAAACAAGATTACCGATCTGGGCGTGTCGCGGCTCGCGCGGATCCTGAGCCGGATCGTCAAGACCAGGACCCTGGTCGCGGCACGCGCGGCCTTTGCCCGTTCCAACGAGAACGCGGCCGAGGAACGGATGCCGACGGTCTTTCAACCCGAAGCCCTGTTGCCGATCCAGTACCACGAAACGCTGCGCCGCAAGCATCTGCTGGAAGGCGAAGAGCTGCTGATGTTCGCGGTGCTGGAAGACGCTGTCAAGAGCTACATGAAGTATCTGCATGCGCGCACGCGCAAGGGACAGAACCGTTTTCGCGAGGCCGAAACCTGGATCGATAGGGAGGACAAGCTCTGGCTGTTCTCGTTCAATAACGTGTGCGAAGCCCTGGATATAGACCCCGAATACCCGCGCGCCCGTAACTAGTTCGCAGTCGCGGCCTAGCACGCGAGAAAACAGTCAGGCGCGCGCGAGAACTTCCCGCACGCGCTTTATGTCTTCCGTTATATGGCGGGAGAGGGCTTCCACAGAGTCAAACCTGTGTTGGCTTCGGATTCTCTCGATGAGGGCGACCCGAATGCGTTTGCCGTAAACATCGCGGCTGAAGTCGAGCATATGTGTCTCAATGACGCGGTCGAATTCGCCGAAGGTGGGGCGCGTTCCGATATTGGTGATCGAGTCGAACTGCGCGCCGTCGACGAATGCCCGCGAAGCGTAAACTCCGTCCGGTGGAACAGATTGTGTTTCACACGCCAGATTTGCGCTAGGAAAGCCGAGCTCTCGGCCGCGCTTGTGCCCGTGTACGACTGCGCCGCTCAAGAAATGGTGACGGCCGAGAAGCTTCGTCGCGGTCTTCAAGTCGCCGGCGGCGATCAGGTGACGGATTCTAGCCGAGCTGACTTCGATTCCGTCCACCTTAACCGGCGGCGCGGCTATCACTTCAAGACCGCATTCGCGCCCCAACTCCGCGATTACGGCGCCCACGCCGGCTTGCTCGGAGGTAAGCTCCGCGTTGCGCTCGATCATCACGCCGAAAGCGCGCATCTTTGCAACCAGGTATTCGCGCATGAACTCGCCCAAGGAAAGCCCATTCCAGGATGAGGCGGGTTCGGCCAAAGCCACGCCGATGACGCCGGTCGTCGCCAGAAGCTCAAGTCTGTCGTTCAGAGCGGTGATCTGACTGGGCGCACGGCCAACGGCGAGCGCTTGGGCGGATGTTGGGTCGAATACGCAGGCCAGAGGGCTACCGCAAGCCGTCCGAGCCCATTCAACCGTGGCCCTGAGCAAAGCCAGCTGCCCGAGGTGGACTCCGTCGAAGTCGCTGAGCGCGATTACCGGGCGGCCCAGCAACCCGATTGCAGCAGGGTCGCGAATAATTTCCATCGTAAATCGCGATCTTTTCATACACTTGGGTCCCGTCCTAGTCCATGAGCTCGGCTTGGACATTGTGCTGATGCGGCCAACTTGTTGCGGCGAGTGACCCTGCGATATTATGGGAGTCGTGGTTGAAGCGCTTTCAGTGGGGCGGACACTGGCGCAGGGAGGACTAATTATGCGCGAAGTCTCGGTAATCGGCAGCGGGATGATCCGGTTCGGCAAGTATCTGGACACGAGCATGAAGGTTCTTGCCCGCGATGCGGTCGACAACGCGCTCAAGAGCGCGGGAATAGGGGCCAAGCAGATTGAGGCGGCCGCCGTCGGCAACGCAATGGCCGGCCTGATAACCGGCCAGGAATGCGTCCGCGGCCAGGTGGTGCTGCGCGAGATGGGGATCGGCGGCATTCCGATCGTCAACTGCGAGAACGCCTGCGCTAGTTCGGCGACCGCGTTTCACCTTGCATGGCTGTATGTAGCCTCGGAGATGTACGACGTGGTGCTCGCGCTCGGGATGGAAAAGCTCTACCACACCGACAAGAAAAAATCCTTCGCCGCGATCGGCTCCGCGGTTGACGTCGAGTTGATGAGGGAAATGGTCGCCAAGATGAACGCCGAGCAAGAAAAGTTGCGCGCCGAACGCGCCGCGCGCGGCGCGGCTCCCACGGCGGGCGGAGCAGGCGAATCGCGCTCAATGTTCATGGACTTCTATGCGGCGATAGCGCGCGCTCACATGCAAAAGTACGGCACCACCAAGGAGCAGTACGCGCGCATCGCGGCGAAGAACCATCGCAACGGCAGCCTCAATCCTTACGCGCAGTACCAAGACGCCTGCACGCTCGAAGACGTGCTCAATTCTCCGGTCGTGGCCGAACCGCTCACCCGCCTGATGTGCTCGCCGATCGGTGATGGCGCGGCCGCCACGATTTTGTGCGCCTCGTCGATCGCGAACCGCTTCACTGCCAAGCCGGTCAAGGTGCTTGCGTCGGTTCTGTCCTCGGGCTCGGACCACGGCCCCGAGCAGCCCAACGTGGTGACGCGGGTTGCGCAGAAGGCCTACGAGACTGCCGGTGTCGGTCCTCAGGACCTGCACGTGATCGAGCTGCACGACGCCTCGGCTCCGGCTGAGTTGATCACTTACGAGGAACTCGGCCTGTGCAAGCCCGGCGACGGCGGCCGAATGATCGATGAGGGCGCGACCGAGATCAGCGGCCGAATCCCCGTCAATCCGTCCGGGGGGCTGCTCGCCAAAGGGCATCCCGTCGGCGCGACCGGAGTTGCCCAGATCTGCGAAGTCTTCTGGCAGTTGCGCGGGGAAGCCGACAAGCGCCAGATCAGGAACGCCAAAATCGGTCTCACCGAGAATGGCGGCGGAATGGTCCGTGGCGAAGCCGCCGCGATGTCGATCCATGTTTTCGGTGTTTGAGGACGCCGCGGGATCGCGCGAGTGACAGTTCAAAGACGCGCCTCGCGCCCCTTTCGACTTGGGGCGCGAGGCGCGTCTTTTGTGATGCGGCACGCGCGCCACCGTTTAGGCACGAAAGGCACGCCGCGGCTTGAGCCTCCGAGAGGAGATGACCGATGAAGCTCGTCATCCCGGCCATATTCGACACGGACTTTCTTGATACGGTTGCCGGACACCCGATAAGCCATCTCTACGGTTCGGTCGCGGGTGACGCGAGCCTACGCGCCAATCGATGGCTCCCGCAGCCGAAAGCCGACAAGCTTGCGCAGTACGTTGATTATGCTCGGCGTAAGGGTATCGCTTTCTTCTACTGCCTGAACGTCGCGTGTATGGGGAACCACGAGTTCACTTCGGGCGGGCAGCGATGGCTGGTGGAGCGCCTGGGATGGCTGGAGGAAATCGGCGCCGAAGGCGTGGTGCTCTCTAACCCATACCTAGTCGCGTTCACTCGGCGGCGCTTTCCGCGTCTTAGAGTAGCCGTCTCGACCGCGGCCGCGATCGACAGCGTGGACAAGGCGCAATTCTTTGCGCATCAAGGCGCCGACGCTCTTTACCTGCCCGAGTTCATCAATCGCGACCTGGCGCTGCTCGGCCAGATTCGAAAGCGCGTGCGGCCAACGCTCGTGCTGCTAGCGAACGTGGGATGCCTGCTCCACTGCCCTATTCGCCAGTATCACATCAACCTGGTGTCCCACTCGAACGAGAGCCTGGAACTCGGCACCTACGTGGACTATCCGCTGATTTGGTGCACGCACGAGAAAGCTCGCGACGGAGCACTGATGCTCAAGTCGCCGTGGATAAGGCCGGAGGACTTGTCGCTGTACGAGGAAATCGGTATCAACGAATTCAAGCTCGCCGGACGCGAGATGGACCGCGCGTGGATCGAGCGCGCGCTAAATGCCTACGCGTACCGGAGCTACGAGGGCGACCTTAACGACCTGATCCTCGGTTTCGACCATCTGGAGCCATTCGGGCGGCTTCCGCTGAGGATTCCCAATCGCGCTCTCGATAGGTTCGTCGAGTTTTTCAAGAGAAAGCACGACTGCCGCCTGGGATGCCGCGATTGCCGCTACTGCGACGATTACGCGGCCGAGCGTCTCAGGGTTGGTGCCGGCCGCGACTCGTTCGTAAACCGGGTCGGAAAAGCGATTGCGCGATTCGAAAGCGGCGCCTTCAGAACCGTAGGCGGTAGCTAAGCTCGGCTTTACACCATGCGCAGGGGCGGCTGCGAATGGAGGAAATAGAAGCCCGTTGGGTCCACCTCGGCCATAACGCCGGTGCGCAGCCATCCCTCAATCGTCGCCGCTCCGGCGGGCGCAAGCGCGGACTTCGCCCCGATTTCGGCGCGCTCCACGACTTCCCATCCGATGTTGAGCGGAGTTCCGTCGGCGGGATTGAGCGGGCGCAGGTCGACGTTCGGCATCGGAATCCCGGCGGCTTCGTTAAGGAACCAGCCCGGATGGCTTGCGAGGAGTGGGCCGGTATCGCTGCGCCCAAACAAAGTCAGGATATCGCAACCAAGCTTGCGCGCAAGTCGCAGCCGACGTGACACGCTGAACGGTCCTTCAATTGCCGCAATCAGGCCCGCCGCGATTCGCCGCGGCAAGCCGCGAGCGCCCGCCTCATCGAGCATTCCCACCGCTCGGTCCCATCCGCACGCCACGTAATCGACCCGTTCGCCGGGCGCGGGAGGGTTTTCTTCCCATCCCGCGAGCACGGTCGCCCCGCGCTGCAACGCTCCGAGCATGAGCGCCAGCGTGTACCATCGCGTGGGCGGCTCGACCATCAGGAGCGTGATTTCCTCGGCAAACATATAAAAGTGCTCGGTCGACACCGCGCTCGCGACCAGGCTTCGATGGCTATGCTGAACCTCGCCGCGTCCGTCGGGTGCAGCCAGAACCATAAGCGGGGTGCGAATATCGGGACGCCCCGTGGGCGGCTTCGCTTCCGAAGCTTCCACCTCCTCGAAGCTGACAAGCGGAGCCGGTGCGCCGGCAATTGCTTCGGGAGCGATAATCAACTCGGGCTCAAACGCCTGGAGTGCCTGCGCGGACGGCGTCTTCTCGCTCAGAAAGATCAGCGCCTCGGCGTCAAAGGCGCCGAAAGCGGCAACCAGCATTCGGGCCGCGTCGGGGGCGAGGATTGCCACACGCGAAGCGCGCTTCACTCTGCCGCGTAGACAGTCTGCGAAACGCCGTGAACGCTCGGCGAGCACGCCGTAGGTTAGCGCTCCCGATGCGCTTACGAGCGCGGCGCGATCGGCGGCGCCATGCCGGTAAATCGTGACGTCGCCGATCGTCTTCAATGGGATGTGCGCATACCGGGGCGTATCTTCGGGCCAGTACGCAGCCAGCAGACCAAGCGCGCCCTTGCTCATAGCTGCGCTTCCCGTTCGGAAAGGATCGGCGGCACGCCCTTGAAACGAAGCGGCAGATTGCGCGCCGCGCCAACCTCGGCTGTCACATCAAACCGCTGGGAGAGTGCCTTCTGCGCATAGTCAAGGAGCGCTCCCGATGAGTGCTGCGATTCGGCCAAAAGGATGCGCAGTCTTCCCGCGGTTAGAGATTCGCGCACGATGACGAAGGTCGATCCGCTCAGTTCGGGAACTTCCTGCTCGAGCGCTAGCTGAACATCGTACGGCAGCAATGTTTGCGCGCCCACAGTAAAGCAATCTTCCCATCGCCCGAGCAATTTGATGCGCGGCGAAGGCAGCCCGCACGGACAGGCCGAGCGGTCCATAACGCCGATGTCCCCGCTATCATATCGAAGATAAAGCGAGCCATGGGGAATCATCGCCGAATTAACTACCGAGCCTCGCTGGCCGTCGGCAACATGATTGCCGCTTCGGCGATCGATGATCTCGACGTAACACGTGTCGGGTACGACATGAAGGCCACACGCCTGGGGACAGTCGACCGCGAGCAAATTCTCGCTCGTACCGGCGATCTCGGCAACCCGCCCAACCCCCGTGCCGGCTTTCAGATGGTCGCGCATGCCAGGCGTGATCGGGGCGCCGGTCACGACGAGACTTTCCACGCTCTCGAAGAGCCTGTATGAGCACAATTTTTTTTCACGAGCCACGGCCAGAACCGAAAAAACCATCGGCAGGAACATGGTGACAAAGCGTGGCTTGAAATGCAGGATCGCGTCAACGATTCGCTCTGCGAACCGCGGCAGGTAGGTCCCCGAAACCACCACGCATCGCATCCCGAAGTGCGCGGCAATGAACGGCTGGATAGCTGCGTAGCTGTGCCACGCCGGCGCAGACATCACGAATGACCCGCCCGGGCGCAGTCCCGCCCACCAATGCGCGCGGCACGACGATAAGCCCTGCGCCCGGCGCCATTGCGCCGTGTGCGTGACAAAGGTCGTACCCGCCGTGCCGGAACTGAGGCTGAACGTCGCGCGCGAGGCGGAACCGTCTGCGCCCCGCTCGATTCCCACGCGCCGGCTGCGGGTCAGACGCTGCACCGCAAGCAGATCGGCTTTGGCGACTACGGACAGCCGTCTCAGATCAGCCAACGTGCGAAAGCTCGCGGGGTCGAAGCCCGTCGCGGCGAACCGTTCGCTATAGAATGGAAGCTCCCGGGCCGCGACCGCCAGCACCGCGCGCAAGCGCCTCGCCCACCATCGCTCGAGTTCGGCGAGCGACAGGCGGTCGAGAGCGTCGAACGGCTCCGTATTCAGCATTCGATTCGCTGCGCGCGGGGCTCAAGCGGGCATCCGGTACCTGCCACACGCGCCGCACCCAGATTGTAGCGCACCGCGGGACAGGTCTGCGCAAAAGTCGTGGTTATCGCTACCTCGCTCGAGGACAACTCTTCGGCTCGATAGCGGCGATCGAGATGAAAGCACCCGCAGCGCGGACACTCGCCGGCAAGCAGAAATACAGCGTCGCATCGGAGAATCCGAAAGACGCGCACCCCGAGGCTCGTTCCCGCCGCCTCGGCCTGTTCGCGAGTCACGGCGCCTTCAACCTCGCTCATCGCGGCCCATCGGACCTTTCCCGCAAGCGCAACGCCCGCCGTCTTCAGCGCCGACGCGAACGGAGCAACCAGCTCGCGCCTGAGCACCAGCATTGTCGGCTTCACGGTCTGTACGATCTCCGCCATCCGCGGCGCCATCGTGGCCACGCCATCGTTGCACACCGCGAATAAACCGAGGCGCTCCGCGGCGCCGCGCCGCAGATAACCGACATAGCCGCCCGAAGCGAGCAGGACCAGCGGGCTCGAACCGTAATCAAAAAATGCGACCGTTTCGCCGGCTACCGCGCCCCATCGCGACCACATGCCGGCGACCACTTCCGCCCACCGGTCCAACTCGGGCGGATTCAAAGCGGTCCAGATCGGCGGTCCGTCGGTTGCCTCCATCTGCAAGGAAACTCTTGGCATCGCCTCCCCGATGACGCGGCCGGCGAACGGGTCGCTTGGATGCGAGGCGGCGTAACTTTCCAGATCGGCGAGCGTCCAGGGCACGGGCTGTCCGCCCGTTTCCAGACGCTCGCGGTAAAACGGATAGTCCGTGAGGCGCGATAAACTCATCGTGACTCCAGGACTAAAAGGAAGCGAGAATTCCACCGAGCGCGGCGAGCAGCGCCAACGAGAGATTGAAATAGGCGAGGCGGTCTTGCCACGCGGCGACTTTCTGCTGGGCCGCGCGCCGCTCTTCAAGATCGCGCAAGCCCGCGGAGTACGGGAGTTTCCTGGTCAGGATCGTTTTGTACCAGATTGCCGAGAGCGCGCCGGTGACCAGAAGCCCGAACCACGAAACCATCATTAGAAGGTCCCAGCGCAGGTGCGGAAGCCTGATTACCTCCCACGAAAACACGTGGCGCAGTTGCCCGAGCACCCACAAGCGCGAAAACCCGGTTACTCCGAGCAACACGATGGCCCACCCGCCCAGTGTCATTAGGCCCCCGCCGATTTTCTGCGAGACGACCGCGGAATGGGCGGGCGGGATCCGGCGCAACGCCGGCATCAGGACCACCGTGTTGAATATAATTGCCCCCACCAGGACGATTGCGGAGTAAATATGAATGAGCCGCAGGATACGGTACCAGGTATACGGGTGCATCATCGCCCGGCTCGGTTATTACCATATCTTCGACCGATTGCGGATTCGGTCGTTGATGTAGCCCTCCCGGTAGTAGGTATCGTAAAATTCTTCGTCCACGTTATGGATCACCGCGCCGAAGTGGGCCTGCATCGGGTTGTACGTAACCGGCCACTGGCCAAAGTTCTGAACGCAGTAGTCTATGTATGAGACCAGCGCTTCGTGAACCCAGTCAGCAGGTCGCGTATGCGGGTCGTTGATAATCGCCTCGGCAGTCTCGTGCTTCCACGGAGATGCCTGCTTACGCAGATAATTTTCCTCACCCCGATGTAAGGTTCCACCTGTACCATACTTTTCGTCGTACCAGGCGTTCACGAGCTGCTCGGCGCTCTTGTAGCGCGGCGATGGCACGTAAGTCGCCTCCTTGACGCCTTCGATACCGAAGATCTTGACCTGTGCTGTCGAGATGGGCGCCTTTGGGTTTGGGGCCTCGATATGGAATCCCAGGCCGCGAGTTAACTCGGGCGTCGCGCCCATGAGAACGTCAGGATTGAAGCCGCAGAAAACCCAGGTGCCCAAACCCATAGCTTCGGCGGCCAGCCGCATATTTTGCACCATGCAGCCGGTTGGATATTGCTCGACCTGGAAAATCAACTGTTCCTCGCCGGCTATAGTCGTCGGCAACTCAAGCTTCCCTTCGCCAATCCACTTCTCAAGCCCCGCAGGACGACCGCCGTTCCATTCATCAATGATATACAAGTGCCAGCAGTCGAACAGATTAATAAGAGCGGAATTGAGCCAGGCCGCGTCGGTAAGCGGAATAATCCAAGTCGATCCGGGCATGTTCATATTGAACTGATACGGACCCATCAGGGTCGCATGAGGGGCCCCGGGCACGCGCAATGCCCAGTCTACGTCGGGACGCCGGTCGAGAATCTGTATCAGGCCCTCGTCATACCATTGGAGGACCTTGTCGTAGTCGGCCTCGCCCTCGATCTCGATTACCTTGGTGCGCGAGGCGCTGGGCTTATATATGTAAGCTCCCGAATCGTTGATCACCAGCAGGTCGGTGGCGCGAGAGTTGCCGGGGGCGGGCGCTGTACGCCCGGCGATCCAGGTAAGCTCGTGGAACCCGCCGTCTAGTGAGATATCCCACGCGACTAAGCCGTTGGGACCGCATGCTGCCCAGCACAGCAGAGCCTCTTCCACCTTGGTTAGCGGTTTGGGCTCCTTCTTGGAGACGAACTTCATAGGTCCGGCGGCCTGTTTCATCACGCGGCCGGTCACCGGGTGCTTTATTTCCGTACCGGAATCGATACGGTAACCTCGTCCGACGCGCCGGCTGCGAATCGTAGTTAGCAGATTGAAGAAGGTAGGTGATTGTTCAAACGCCCATTTAAGGCGCTGCTGATCGTTCATCTTCGCACCTCCAAATAAAGTTAGGTCGCGCAGCGGTCTGCCCACCGCAAACCACTACAGGGTTACGCTCACACCAAACCCACGGCCATCCTGCCCGATTGCCGGCAGGGCCGGCGCTCCAAGCGCGGAGCTCCAAGCGAGAGCAAGCACCCGCGCTGTTTCGATTAGCGCACTACGCAATACTTCCCGGACTGCGACTCTACCCATCTCCGCGGCCGGTCACTTGGCCGCCCATATTGATCCGGGTGCGCGGAATTAACTTATTCCGCGAAGCGATATTTGCCGTCCTTTAGCTCGATCCAGCGGCCGCGATCGGTGACCTGACCACCAACGTCTATCTGCGTGCGCAGGATGAGCAGTTCCTCTTCGGTCGGCGGTTCGAGAGGCGCGATTTTCTTTGCCATTTTGGGCTTGAAGCTCATCTCGTCGAGCACCTGGTCGACGGTAACGTACGGCGCCACCGCCTGCAGCATCAGTTGGCAGTCTTGGCCGTAGCCGAACATCGCCCATGGGCTGTAGACTCGCCAAGGACCTCCTCCTGCGGCAAGGCCGCGCTTTTGGCGAGCGCCGGGGCCGTCCACAAAGCCCGGCGAGGAAATGAAGTCAACCTTCTCGACAAACTTGCGCTTGTGCTGGTCGGTAATCAGGATCGTCCGCCAGGCGAGCGCCGCGATGCTGTCGGCGCCGCCCGGGCCCCCAAAACGGCGTCCTTCACCGCCTTCGTACTTGCCGACAACCGTGGAGTTGATATTGCCGTAGCGATCGACCTGCAGTGTATTCAGAATGCCGTAATCGACGTAACCAAGATGGGCGATATCGGCCGCATAGTTCATCGTGCCCCACTGCAGGGCGCGGTAATTGGCGCGCGAGGCAACCATCGTCATCAAGGGGTCAAACGGTACGAGCGCTTCGGGAGCGACAACTCCGTCTTCGGTCAAATACTGTAACTCAGGAACTCGCGTGCGCTTGGCGAGTAGCACCGATGCGAGCGGCTCGCCGCCGCCGCCGACCCAGTAAATACACTTCGCTTCAAGCAGGCGCGAAACCTGGACGATAACGAATTCGCGCTCGCTGAAATTGACTGCTGGCGTGCTCATATGCCGTATCCCTCTCGGATGGTTTCGCGCCGGCGGACGTCAGCGAGCTTTTGTGCTCCCACGAGCTTTTCAAGGCACTCTGCGTGCGAGCCTATCGAATATACATGCTTCTGGAGATAGTCGCGAAAATCGCCCCGGAACATCGCCCCCATGGCTTCGATGATCCCTTCCGGGTCGCTCGCGTAGTAACCCTGCACGGTGCCCGGATAAGCCCCAAAGGGAGCGTGCACGACCGCGTCAACTACAAAATGCGGAATCGAGTTTCGCCCTGGGTCACGGCGAATCTCGTCGGTCGAGATTATTTCCTCGGTCGACAAGATTACTCGCTTGGAGGCCAGCGCACACTCCTGATGCGCGATCCCGGTGCCGAAAACGCGCGCGTTTCCGTACTCATCCGCCTGATGGACGTGGATGAGGCTCACGTCGGGGTTCAGCGCGGGGACTAATAGAATCGGCTGGTCCGTGTACGGATCCGTCACAAGTTTGCAGCCGGAGTACTCAAAGCCGCTGGTCGCGCCGAAGCTACGGGCAGGGAGAAACGGCACGCCCATTGCCCCAGCTTTCAGACGCAGCGTCATGATCGCATTGGAGTACTCGAAGAACTTGCATCTACCCTCCCTCACTGCGCGCGAGATCCACGGACCGAAGCCAATGAAGCCGATGTCTACCCGATCCGCGCATCCCGCTTCCACCAGCAGCGCGCAGGCCACGTAGGTGAACTTGCCGCACACCCAGAGGCGCTTTTTGCGCTGGCGGATCACCTCGCGCATCAGCGACGAAGGCCCGCGCTGGAAATAGTTGCAATCGTAGGCGAGATAGTCGCCGTCGCGCACGAACTTTTCTACCGCCTCCCTCTCCGACATCAGCTTAGAGACCGTCGCGCGCGGCTTGTTCTCGCGCACAAACGCGCGGAATCCGTCAGGATCGACCTTGAAATATTCCCCTTTGCCCTCTTCACGGATGAGCATACGGCGCGCACCTCCTCTTGGCGTGAGCTAAACGATGAAGCGCCGCCGAGGACCGGCCTTGCAGGCCCATATTTTATTGCGCAACGACCTTTTTACCCCACTACTTAACTCAGCACTCCCCCTCAGCGGGTGGCGAAGCTGTCAAAACCGTGCAGGCCAAGCGACGTCTTACGGACAGTCTCCGCTTCCTACAAGCTTGCTCTGGGCCGAGCCACAGCGGCGGGCTCGCCAACATACCGGTTGGCTCGTCGCCCGTAACGGAAGCAGTCCGCCTCTCTGCCGGCTAGCCCAGCCGTTAAGGGTGTCGTTAGGTAAACCGGCTGCTCGGTGTCCGGCCCGACCTTACTGACTCGCGCTGCGGGCAGTCGAGTCGCAAGACCAGCAACGCCAGGTTACATTCAGCCCATCAGACGAAGGCCGCCCTTCCTCGTCGCTCGCCATCAAGTTCCTAAACCAACTTGCCGCTTGGATAAGAGCGTTCACGAGATGGGTGCGGCAAGCGCATTGAATCAGCGACCGCAGCCCGAACATCGGTGCGATAACTCGGGGATGCGGTATGCGGCTTATCTCGGAAAATGACCTTCAGCCCGGCGCGCTCTCCGTCATTCTCGTGACTCGCATAATTATTACGCGACCCCCCTCACGCAAAGGCGCGGCAACCGAGAATCAAACCTGCATGCCGGATTGAAGTAAGATTCCGTTGTGGATGAGAAAACTCCGAATAGTGTTGCCACGCCGAGCGCGCTCGCGCGAATCGGAGGTGTCGCGGCGTGCTTGAAACTCCGCTACGGCCTCAACCATCTTGCGTCGCCCTTTGACGCTTATTTTCGTCTGGCGGCCTTCCTTGATCAGGAGGCAAGCTTTAACAACCCCGTCGGGGTCTAGGTTTAGGTAACCGCAAAACTCCCCCAACAAAGCGAGACGCCAGGGCTCGTTGGCGGGTTCCTCGACGCCCGACTGCTCTTTCAAGCCCTTGAACCAGTTCTGGACCGACTCGTAATCCTCGAGGGGCTTCTTCAGTATTGCTATGGGAGTCATCGAACCACACAGGTCTGCCGAAATCAGAGACTCGCGTTGCGCTGTCCCCCTGCGCGGCGAAATTTTACTCCGGAAGCCCGAACATGCGTGCGAGCGCCTGGATTTCTTGTTTGCGCCACGGCAGCGGCGCGGGCGCCTGAATCATCTTTGCCGCCTTCAGTCGCTCGGTCACTGCGGGATCCGCTTTGAAGCCGTTGCCGTACTTGCCCTCGAAAAATTGCTCGTCGAGCGGCGGACGCGGGCGTTGGCCCCCGCCTTCCCAAGATTCGGCAGGATATCCGACCAGCAGCACCCAAAGTGGCAACCAGTGGTCGGGCGGGTTGACCACCTTCTTGATAGGGTCCGGCACGAACGCGGACAGGCAAACGCCTAACCCTTCGTCGACGCCCGCGAGCATCGCCTGACATATCGCATTTCCCGCATCGGAAGCCGCTGCCGCAACGGTCTGCGCTTGGGTCGCATTGTCGGCCAGCGGCTTTAGGATGTTCGGCCAGACAAACTCGTCGACAAACTTGTGGCTCCAGCCGTGCGTGGCATTCAGCGCTCCGACATCCACCAGCGTTCTGAGCCGCCCTTGCGCGCCAACGAAGGCCTGCGTATCGATGTAAGTATAAATGTGGACTGGGGCGAGCTCGATGTTCAGGGCGGACACCGGTGTCTTAAGGGCGTCGAGCGTTTGGCGGTCTAGCTGGCTTCGCTCGACCACTATCGCTTTCAAGAACGTCGCGTTCACGGCGCATGAGGCCAGACGAGCGGCCTCAAGCATGGTCTGGATTTTTTCGCGCTCGACGCGGCGCCACGACTGGAAATAGCGAATCGAGCGCCGCCGGCCTACCACTTCTTTGAATTCCATCCTCGTTGCTCCCCCTAACTCTTAAGTCGCGCCCCATGACTCTTCTGGCCAGTCACTGACTACGACAGGATGCTTCAGTGGCGAAAAGACGATGTGCCAGTAAATTTTTTATCCGATGCCGTTTAGGCCGTCAACGCAACGTCGTCGCAGAGATTCGGTGAAGGGCAGTCGCGCATCGCCTACAAATACGCCCTTCAGGCGATACAAACAGCCGATGCCGTCGTCGAGAAGGAGGCTGGTCTGCGCGACGATCGGCACGCGCGGCATATGACCGGCCTGCTCTCAAGCCCGGATGGCCTTGATCGCAACCTATCCGTCCGCTACCGGCATCCGCATGTCCATCGGGATGGGATCGTGGTTGTCGATCTAGAAGCTATCCGACGCACCCTGGCCGATCTCGTGTTCAAGGATAGCCGCGCAAGCTCATGCTGCGCGCTCTGTTGCGTACAAACTTCCAACTCCGGCGCGCGCACGGTAAAATCTCGGCTGTGGGGAAAACGCCAAGTCTAAAGAGTCCGCCCTCGTTCGCCTTGCTCGACGCCACGGGGCGCGAACGCTCGTTTCCGAGCGGGTGTCCCGCGATGCTCTGCTTCGTCAAGGAAGATTGTCCTACGTGCGATTTTTCGCTGCCGCTGATCGACGGGGCCTTTCGCGCCTTCGGCGAGACGGCCGATATATGGGCCATCGGCCAAGAGCGCGAGGGCAATCTTAAGCTTGTCGCGCGGCATAAGCTTGGGCTGCCGATGCTGGACGATTCGGCGCTGCGGGTCTCGTACGGCTTCGAAATCGAAATCGTGCCGACGATCGTCCTGGTCGGCGCCGACGGCGCCGAACTCTGCCGCTTGGAGGGCTTCGTGCGCGACGAGTGGCGCGGCCTGTTCGCTAAGCTTGCGGAGATCACCGACAAAGCCGCGCCGGCGCTCGACTGGGGCGCCTACCCGGCCTGGCGCGCCGGGTGCGGCTCCAAGTCGCTGGAGCCGCAAGCAGCGCAGCAGCTCGAAGCCGAAGCCTCGGGTTCGCGCCTGCGCGCGCGCCGTATAGAACTAGGCTCGGCCGAGGACCCGTTTGAATTTATGTTCGAGCGCGGGCTCACCGACGGGCTTCCGGTCATACCGCCGACGCCGGAGCGCATCCTGGCCATGCTCCAGGGCACGCGGCGCGACCCGCAGGAAGTGGTCGCAATCGTGCCGCCGAACATGGCGCCGGCGACGGTGGAAAAGATCGCGGCGAACGCGGTGATGGCTGGCTGTAAACCGGAGTACCTGCCGGTGGTGCTCGCCGCGCTCGAGGCGGTATGCACTCCCGAGTTCAACATCCACGGCGTCATGGCGACGACCTGGGGTGCCACTCCGGTAATCGTAGTCAACGGCCCGGTCCGCCATAAGATCGGGATGAACATGGGCCGAATGGTTCTCGGCTACGGCAACCGCGCCAACGCCACGATCGGACGCGCGCTCAAGCTGGCGATACGCAATCTCGGCGGCGCGCGCCCGGGCGAGGTGGAGCAAACCGCGCTCGGCTCCGCGGGTAAATACACCACGTGCTTTGCCGAATGGGAGGAGCGCAATCCGTGGCAGCCGCTTCACGTCGAACGCGGCTTTAAGCGCGAGCAAAGCGTGGTGACCGTGTTTCCCGTCGAATCGGGTTCGCGCCAGGTCTGGGATCAAACCTCGCGCAATGCAAGGTCGCTCGCGGCGAGCCTGGGTCTCGGTCTTGAAGCCTGCGGGCATCCCAAGGCGCATAACTACGAGCCGGAGGTCCTGATCGTCGTCGCCCCGGAGCACGCCGCTACGTTCGGGCGCGACGGATGGACCAAGGCCCAGGTGCGCGAACGAATCCAGGAGGTCACGGCGCGCCCGCTTGCGAAGCTGCTGCCGAGCTCGGAGTGCGCGGTGGGAACGCCGCCCGCAAGCCTCGGCATCAAGGAGCCCACGGCCGCGGACCTTGCGCGGCTCATCCCTAAGTTTCGCCGCCCGGAAAGCATCAACATCGTTGTCGCGGGCGGAGAGGCGGGAAAATTCACCGCGATTTTCGCCGGATGGTACGACCCGGCCGCCGCGCGCAGCGTAAGCCGCCTGATTGAGGAGGTGTGACCGAATCATGGAAATAATCGATCCGACCGACGAACGAGTGCCGGTGAGGCGGACGCTAACCGCTCGGCCGCCCAAGCTTCGCGGCGCCGTCGCCTTGCTCGATATCAGTAAACCGCGCGGCGACGTCTTTCTGGATCGTCTCGCCGAGCTGCTTGCCGAGCGGCTGCCCCAAGTGAAATTGAACCGCTACCGCAAGCCGACCTTCACCAAGCCCGCGCCCGACGAACTCAGGCGCCTCATCGCTGCCGAGAACGATTTCGTCATCGAAGCGCTGGCTGATTGAGGGTCGTGCACGACGTGCAGTGTGCACGACTCGATATGGTTTGAAAGCAGCGCCAGGCCGGCGGTCTTCCTGGCTTCCAGCGTTTTTGCCGAAGCGGCGCAAAAGCAGGCCGACGCGCTTGGCCTGCCCGAGGTGCGCCGCGTTTTCGTGCCTCATCCGATCCAGGACGCGACCAACGACGAGATGAAAGGCAAGGCCGAGGCTGCCGTCGAGCAGGTCATTACCGCGCTCACCCGCTGAGCCCGAGCGCTTAGACAAGGCCGGGGGCTGACCAATCCTCATGACGTCGGGCCGGCGTGTGGGTCAGCGATCCACCAACGATGAGCCGGTGGGCTCGTCATCGCTAGCGTCCGGCGGCCTGTCAGCTTTGTAGGCAAGGCGCCGGTTAAGGATTCTTGCGCGCGTCGGAGAAGCGGTTCTTTCCGCTCCGCATCGCGCACACACCTTCGCGGCCACGCGAAAGCGCGCGGCCGCGAACGGCAGCGCCCGGTCAGCGAGGGGTGCGGCGTTGCTCAAGGCGGAGCAGGAGGTCCGGCAGTTGGTCCATCGAGTGCAGCACGTAATCCGGTTTGAACTCGGGATGGCTCTGCAGATGCTCGACGCCGCCGGCACCAGTGGCAACCGCGATGGCGGCGCCGAATTCGGCATTGCGCGCGGCCATCGTATCCCGCGGCTCGTCTCCTACGTAGACGCAATGCGCGGATAAAACGCCGGCCCGGGCGCATGCCAGCTTCAAGCTTTCCGTCTTGTCCAGGGCGCTCAGATTGTTGATGGAAGCGGTCAGCACGTGATCCAGGAACCCGGCCAATCCGCAGGCGTCAAGCTTGTCGCTCAGCATCGCCGGGTCGCCGGGCCGGCTCGTCACCACGCCGGTGGTATAATTGCGCTGCTTAAGCTCGGCCAAGGTTTCCGCAACACCCGGCAGGACCTCAAGTTGCGCGCTCAGCGTCTGGGCCATGAAGTGCGACAGAGCGAGCTTTGCGTACTGGTGCCTTAACTGGTCCGGCACTCCCAGCGACAGTCCCTCTCTCAGTAGCAGCTCGTAGTAACGTTCGCGCGTCAACGCCTGCTGGTTCCCGATACGCTCGAACGCATAGCACGCCGACGCGTAGAGCGGCCCGCGAATATCAATCAAGGTTCCATCGAGGTCAAAAAAGACCGCGTCAAATCTTCGTCCACCCATGGCTTTATGAAAAGCTCGGGCCTTCAGCGCGCCCGTACCCTCAATCTCCCTGCGAGTCGTCTGCGGGCTCTAGTCCCGCGCCGACACGGTTGAAAGCGAAGCCCCGCGCCGCGCGGGGAGGTACAGCATCCGGTATTCGCGCAAGCCTCCGATTACTCGTTTCACATAGCGGCGAGTCTCGTTGTACTCGATGTTTTCGACCCATTCGTCGTCATCGCCGGGGAACCTTGCGTTCCAGCGCTCGACGGCCTGCTCACCGGCGTTATAACCTGCGGCGGCCCTGAATAGGTCGCCGTCAAAGCGGTTGAGCAGGCGCCTAAGCTCCAGCGCTCCAAGTTCAAGGTTGCGCTGCGGGTCGTAAAGATTGAGTTGACCGGCCGGCTCTCCGGCGAGCCGGCCGGCGGTCGCGGGCAGCAATTGCATCAGGCCTTGCGCGTCGGAAGCGGAGCGCGCGCGGGGGTTAAAAAGGCTTTCCTGGCGCGCCACCGCGAGCAGCACATAAGGCTCGACGCCGGCGCGGGTGCCGATCGCGGTGACCCAGTCCCAGTAAGCGCGCGGGTAGCGCAGGCGCTCGGCCACGGCCGGACGCAATTCGCCAAGCTGCTCCATCCTCATCGCCACCATGATCGCGTCGTAGTAGTCGTCGGCGGCTTGCAGCTTGACCAGCACAAAGTCGCGCAGGTCCTGCTGTTGGCCGGCGAACCTGCTCAGCGCGAGCAGCTCGCCGGCCATCAGGCGCTTAAGCTCCAGCGCTGCAAGCTCGTTGACCCGTGTCAAATGGAATGCTGCCGGACCGTCGACCCGCGGCGGGTTCTCCGCCATGAGATCGCCGGCCGCGGCGGCCGGCAAGAGGGGTGGGCGCTCGGCCGCCTTGCGGGCGGCGAGCGCGGGATAGTAATTGCTGGCCAGGCTCTGCGCCACCTGTTCGAAGCGAGCGAGCGCCCGCTCGCGCTGCCCCGACTTCTCCCATGCCCGCGCTTCCCAGTAACCGAATCTGTCGCGGGCCGAACCCGCGGGCGCCTGCTCGCGCAGCTTGCCGAATTGCTCGGCCGCGGCGCGATACTCCCCGCCCATGTAAAGCATCCAGAGCGCGCGAAATCTCGCTTGCGCGCCGGCCTCGCTCCGCGGATAGCGCGCGGCCAAGCGCAGGTATTCGATGCGCGCCCGGCTGAGATCGTGCTCTTCCTCGGCAATGCGCGCCATTCTCAACATCGCCTGGGATGCCAGCGGGTTGTCGGGAAAGTCGCGCGTGACCCGGCTAAACCAGCTCCTAGCCTGCTCGGTCTGGTCGACATGCCAATACCACAGCCCCAAGGCGTAGGTCGCTTGGGGCGCAGCCGCGCCGTTCGGCGCTACTTCCAGGTAGCGATCGAGCGCGCGTTTTTGGCGGGCGCGGTCGGTATGCGCGGCGGCGCGCGCCTCAACCCACAAAAGCTCGGCCAGCGTCTGTTCGCTCGGCCTAAGCGTGAGCGCTTTGTCGACTACCGCAAGCGCCTGCTCCGGAAGCCCTTCCCTGAGCAGCAGCTCGGCCTCGGCCCTGAACTCGGCTGCGGTGTGTAATCCGATGAGGTCGGAGTAGAGCTTGCGCAGTCCGCTCTGCAGCGCCCGCGCCTTGGCGTCGGCCGCGGAGCGCGGAAACTCGCGCCGCACGAGGTCTAACTGGGTGTTGGCGGCGCGGACATCCTGCTGGCCGATCAGCGCCGCGGCCAAGACTACGCGTGTCTCGCCTTCGAGCTCGCTGCCGGCGGTTTTCGGCAGCAAACGCGCGGCGGTTTGCTCGGCGCGCGCGAATTGCCCCTGCTTAAGCGCTAACTTCGCCAGTTCGAGTTCGCTGCGGTTAGCCAAAATACTCTGAGGGTAGTTCTGCAACAGCCGCTCGAAGCTGGTCTCGGCTGCGCCAAGCTGGCCGAGCCCGCTTTGCGCGCGTCCCAGATAGAACAATACGTAATCGCCCAGATTGGGGTAGCGCCCGCCGAGCGATGCCAACACCTGTACCGCCTGCTCCAGATCGCCGTTTAGCTCGGCCCGATAGCCTCGTAGGAACTCTTGGCGCGCCGCAGCCAGCCAGGCCGGCGCAGGCGCCGCCTTGACGGACGGCACCGGGGTCGTTGCCGGCCCCGACGGCGGCACAGTGTCTCTTGGACCGGCTGCGGCGCGCAGCGGCGTCAGGACTAACGCGAGCGCCAAAGCGCCGCTCAGATGCTTTGCAGACTTGCCAGATTTCCTCACGCCGCCCATCGCGCCTCAACTTCGCTGCCGATAGCCTCAGCTTTCAAGTGTAAAGGCGCCCGCAGGAATACCCAACTCCTGGCCCATCAAAATCGGATCGGCGCAAGCCCGGCTCAGCCCTTGTCGAGGCCTGGTTTTGCGGCGCGTTCTACGGCGGCTCGTTCACCGTTCTTTGACTGGAGCCGCTTTGACCGCTACGCCGGCCCAAGCGCCGCGTACCGCCTTGCTCAGTCTCGGCGAACTCGACTTAGGGTTGAGATTTGCACCGCGCAACCGCATTATACAAGCTAGGCACAATAACCCGCGGCTTGGGGCGCGTTCAATTCGAAGCCGCGCCGCGACCGGGTAGACCGATGAAACGATTCATCCTTGCTTCCGCGTCGCCGCGCAGGCGCGGTCTGCTGTCGGCCGTCGGCCTTGAGTTCGACGTGGTCGAAACGGCCGTGGTGGAACAGCCGCTCGAAGGCGAGCCGCCGCAGGAGTTCGCTTTGCGGATGGCGCGTTCCAAGGCGCTCGCGGCTTCGGCGCTCAATCTCGAGCGCCTGGTGCTTGCCGCCGACACGATCGTCGAGCTGGAGGGAGAAATAATCGGCAAACCGAAGAGCCCGGACGAAGCTCGGCGCACGCTAAGCCGGTTATCGGGCCGCACGCATACGGTGATCACCGCGCTGGCTATCGCCCAGGGGGGAGAGATTCTGGAGCACGAAGCGGTTTTATCGCAAGTCGCCTTGCGCGCGCTGTCCGGTCAGGAGATGGAGGCGTATATCCTGAGCCGGGAGCCCTTTGATAAAGCCGGAGCCTACGGAGTCCAAGGACTGGGGCGCAGCTTCGTTGAGCATATCGACGGTTCGTTCAGCAACGTGATGGGTTTGCCGATCGAAAACGCGCTGGCCGCCCTCAAGCGGCATCTCCTACCTGCCCCTTAGATGCGTCGGCGCCGGGCGCGGCGAGAAAGCCCATATATGGTTGGGGAGAAGGAGCGGTTGGCGTCGAACCCGGATCGCGAGACCGGCGAGCGCCTCGAGGCCGTGCGCGAACGTATCGCGGCCGCGGCTAATCGCAGCGGGCGCGCCCCGGACAGCGTCAGGCTGGTGGCCGCAAGCAAAACTCAGCCGCCCGCAGCTTTGCGCGCCGCCTATCGGATGGGCGTTTGCGACTTCGGCGAAAGCTACGTCCAAGAGGCCGTTAACAAGCGCGCCGCGCTCGGCGACCTCGCCGACCTCCGATGGCACCTCATCGGCCATTTGCAGCGCAACAAAGTTGCGCAGGCGCTCGATTGTTTCGAGCTGATTCATAGCCTGGATTCCGCGCGTCTTGCCGCACGGCTTGCGGGGCTGCGGGCCGGCGCGGCGCCGCAAGTTCTAGTCCAAGTCAACCTTGGCGGCGAAGCCGGCAAAAGCGGCGTTGCGCCGAGCGAGCTTGAAGCGCTGCTCGATGCCGTGCGCGCGGTGGTGAAGGTCGACGGCTTGATGACCATCCCCGCGCGGGCGGCGACGGCGCAGGATTCTCGCCGTCAGTTCGCGCACCTGCGCGAACTGAGGAACGGCCTTGCGCGCTTGACCGGACTTGAGCTAAACGAGCTTTCAATGGGGATGTCTGATGACTTCGAAGTCGCGATCGAGGAGGGCGCCACTATCGTCCGCATCGGCCGGGCGATCTTCGGCGAGCGCATGAGATGAAGCAACTCGGATTTATCGGCGCGGGCAATATGGGCGAGGCGCTGATCCGCGGCTTGCTCGAGAGAAAGGTCTTCAAGGCCGCGGACATCATTGCGGCCGACCCCGAGCCCAAACGCAGGCGTAAGCTCGCCCGCGCGCTTGGGGTCGAGACGACCACCGAAAATCGCGAAGTCTTGGCGGACGCGGCGGCCATTGTGCTCGCGGTCAAACCGCAGATAATCGACGGCGTGCTCGAAGAAATCCGCAGCGCGCTCGACCAATCTGCATCACCGGACGGGGATCGATCCGGCTTGGCGAATCGGGGCGCCAAAACTAAGCTCAAGCCGGGCCGGCTCTTTATTTCGATCGCCGCCGGAATTACTCTGGACCATCTGGAGCGCCGGCTCGGCCCGAGGGCGCGCGTGGTACGCGTTATGCCGAACGCGCCGGCGATGGTTGGCCGCGGGATGACCGCCGTGGTGCGGGGCTCGCGCGCCAGCAAAGCGGACGAGACGTTAACGCTTAGGATTTTTGGCGCCGTGGGCCACACCGTGGCGCTCAAGGAAGAAGCGGCGCTCGATGCCGTTACGGCCCTTTCCGGCAGCGGCCCGGCGTATGTCTACTTGTTCGCCAAGGCGCTGGCCGACGCTGCCGCGAGCGAGGGTATCGAGCCGCGCCTCGCCCTTAGGATGACGCTGCAAACGCTTGCCGGGGCCATCGTAATGATGGAAAATTCCGGACTTAGTCCGGACGAGCTTATCCGGATGGTCGCTTCGCCTGGAGGCACGACCGAGGCCGCGCTGCGCAAGTTTGCGGAGGCCGGTTTCGCCGCCGGGGTGGCCGAGGCGGTTCGCGCCGCCGCAGCGCGGTCGCGCGAACTGGGTGCAATCAGCTAGACTAGGCAAAACGTGGTTATCTGGGCGAATTTCATAATTACCATTACGCAGATGCTGCAGATGGTCTTGCAGCTCTACTTCTGGATCGTAATTGTCGCGGCGATCATGAGCTGGATCGAGCCGAATCCCTATAATCCCATCGTGCGCGCGATCTATTCGGTGACCGAGCCGGTCTTCGACTGGGTGCGCGGGCATATGCCGGTGGTGCTGGGAGGGATCGACTTCTCGCCGATGGTCGTCATCTTTGCGATCTATTTTCTGCAGGCCTTCCTAATTCCCACCGTGCGCCAGATCGCGCTTGGCGGCCTCAACTAGGAGCGATCTCCGCTCGCCGTCCGCGAGACACGCCGTACTCGCCCTTGCGCGATCCAGGTTGACGGGCGTGCGCTGCTTTCTACGCGGCTGGCCGCCGTTCGAGTGACTCACACGCCTAGCAGCTCCCGGTAAACAAGAACGACACGCCGCACGTATTCGTCCCAGGAAAACTTGCGCGCCTGGTCAATCCCCGCCCGTCGCCGTTCCTGCCAGCGCTCCGGCGCTCTTTTTCGCTCGCTCAGCAAATTACGCGCTGTCTGTACCCAGGCTGCGATGTTCCCTGGCATGCAGTAACTCGCCGCGTTGCCGCCGACTTCACGGAACACGGGCAGGTCGCTAGCGAGCACCGGCGTGCCACACGCGAGCGCCTCGACCGCCGGCAGCCCAAAGCCCTCGGCATCGGAGGGCAGCAATACGAGCGCCGCCCGCCTATATACAGCCGCCAGCGTGGCGCGCGGGATAAACGGCGCGACCACGATCGCGTCACTTAATCCGAGCTCGTGCACTAACTCAAGTTGCCCGACCGTGAAGCCACCGCCCACTCGTATCAGACGCGCGGCAGGAAGTTCGCCACGTATGCCAGCGAAGACGCGCAGGAGAATGTCAATTCGTTTGCGCTGGATAGTGTTGCCAACGTGCAATATATCAATCGCATCTTCCCGCGCTGGCCCAAGCACGCGCTGCGCGTCGAGCTCGGCCTCTGTCACGGAGCTTGGGCAGTATGCCGGATGGACACCGTTGTGAATGACCTTAAGCCGCGCCGCCGGCATTAATTCGTACTGTAGAATGGCGTCTCGCGTGGCGACACTATCACAGAGCACGCTCGCCGCTTTGCGAAACCCGCTCAAGGTACGGTGAGTCATCGCGCGAAACCACTTGGGACGCGGCTCATGGGCCGGGTCAAGCAAGCAGCGAAAGGTGTCGAGATCATGGCAGGTCACAACTGTGCGCTCTGCCGGCAAATCGTGAACGAGCTGACTATAGCTATGGTCCACCAGATGAAATAGCGTGAACTGCGCTTGCATGCCGCGTACAAGGCGCGGGTAATCCCAGAAGCGATTGATCAAGCGATCTGCGTTGAAAGCGGTTTTCCGGCCGCCGATAAACGGTAGGTAGCCGAAGCGTCGGACCATCGAGGGCTGTATCTTTACCGCGTCGATGAAGTCGCAGTGCCTTACGCGTATGCGCTCAGTGAGCATCTCGCCAACCAGGTCCATACTCAGCCAGCCTTCCTCAGCAAAATCCTGAATGACGCCGACGCGTATGCGACCCGAATTAAGCACGGTTCCTCCGAGCGCGGGACGACTGGCCATTACCCCAGGACATCCTCTCCTGTCAGTGTGTCACAGGCGACATTGGCGACCGGCCCGCGCATATCATAGCGCGACCCCGTGCCGCTCGTCGCTGAGACCGGCCGATGGTCCCTGCGGATTTCGTGCTCGAAGTCAAACGCGGAATCGTGAGGTCGCTGTAACATAAAAGGAAGTTTAGGCGCAGAAAATGACCGCGCAACTGTCCGAGGGACCGGCGTGCGGGCCTTAAGGCGTCGATGAGCAATTACCTGCTTTCACCGGTTGACTCAAAGCAATTTGACGCGCCCGACAAAAGCTAAGGCAGTTCGCCTTCGACAGTCCCTTTGAGGGCTTGCTTAAATTCCATAGCGGTTTATTTCCCTCGGCGCCGAGTTCCATCGTCTATAGCGCCGCCTGTTCGAACGGGCACTCTCTTGCGAGCTTGGTCGCAAAATTGTTAAGTAAGAGCCAAATCTGACATGGCTCAAGATCGACGGGCCGGACCAGGGAATTCCTCGTCATGACACAGGTTCTTGGATGGCTTTTTGCGCTCGCGATTGGCTCCGGGTTTGTCGGAGCGCTCTCGGGGCTCGGCGGCGGCGTCTTCATCGTGCCGGCGCTGGTGATTCTGGCGCACGTGCCGATGTACGTGGCGGCGGGCGCTAGCCTGATGTCAGTTGTCGCGACCAGCGCGGGCGCCAGCGTGGCCTTTGTTCGCGAGGGTTGGACTAATCTTAAAGTGGCGATGGTGCTGCAATGCGCCACGGTGACCGGGGCACTAGCTGGGGCCTTTTTAGCCGGGCGTATTCCGTCTTGGACACTTGAACTCCTGTTTTCGCTGACCATGCTTCAGTCGGCCTATGTCTCGGCACGGAAAAAGGGCGACGACATTTTGCCGCGCAGTGATGCACTAGCTGCGCGGCTTCGGCTCTCCGGTCATTTCCCGGAATACGGGGGCGAATCGATCGCGTATGGTGTGGCAAACGTGCCGGCCGGGGCGGTGGTGATGTTGGTTGCAGGCGTGATGTCGGGGCTGCTCGGCATCGGCTCAGGAGCGCTCAAGGTCATCGCGATGGATTCAGTGATGCATCTGCCGCTCAAGGTGTCCAGCGCAACCAGTAACTTCATGATTGGGGTCACCGCGGGAGCCGGCGCGCTGGTTTTTTTGGCGCGCGGCGATGTGCCGACTGTGATCGCGGCGCCCGTTGCACTGGGAGTCACCGCGGGGGCACTGGTTGGCAGCCGGGTGCTGACTTTTATCAATGTCAGATGGCTGCGCTTTGGCTTCGTGCTGCTGCAACTCCTAATCGCGGTAGAAATGGGCTGGCGCGCGTTCTCCCACATTTAGCCGATGCCTGACCGAACGAAAAGCGAGCAAGGAGAACAAATCCTGCGTTTCTGGACGCCCTTGCTACTGCGCTCGATTCTTATCGTTTCGGTTTTCATACTGCTTGTCGGCCTTCTTCTGGCATTGAGCCGGCCGTCAAGCTACTACATGAAGAGTTTTGAGAAGGCACAGCAGGGATTAGTGCATCAGCGAACATCAGCGTCCACGATCTTTCGTGAGGCGATTCACGGAGACCCCGACGCGGTGATGATCATAGGGCTGATGGTGTTAACGCTGGTCCCGCTGGCGCGCGTGGTCTTCTGTCTCCTAGTATTTCTCCGCGAGAGGGACCTGATTTACGTTCTGTTTACGGCTTACGTCTTGGTCGGCTTGATCTTAGGGATCTTCCTTGGTCGAATCGGTTAAGCGCCCGGACTTGAAGCGGCTCGACGCCGCAACGCGCCCGCTCGGTCGACTGAACGCGGTTGTCTTCGGCAGAAAGTCGTCGAGCGTCCGCGCACAGGTGCGAAATCTATAATCAGGCTTGGGTGTATAATGAGTTCGGAAGGGGGGCACCGCTATGCTATTTCGCGAGCTGAACCAGGCAAGCTGTAAGACCTATCTGGTGGCCTGTAACGCCACCGGGCAAGCCGTCCTTATCGATCCGGTCAAGGAGCATATCGAGCGTTACATCGCGATGTTGGCCTATCATCGGCTTACGCTGACGCTCTCGATAGACACCCATACCCATGCCGACCATCGCTCCGGGGCCGCCACTCTGCGGGATTTGTTGGACGCGCGGGTCGTGATGCACAAGCGCGCTCCTTCTCCGCGCGTGGACCTGCACGTCGATGAGGGCGACAAGCTTGCGGTCGGCGAGCTGGAGCTTCGGGTTTTGTATACGCCCGGCCATACCCCTGATGCGATTTCTCTGGTTGTCGAAGACCGGGTGTTCACCGGCGACACGCTGCTGATCGGCGGCACTGGACGCACCGATTTTGCCGGTGGCGACCCGGCGGCTCAGTACGAAAGTATCACCCGCAAGCTCTTTGTTCTGCCGGACGAGACGCTGATATACCCGGCGCATGATTATCGCGGCCGTACTTCCTCGACGATCGGCAAGGAGAAGCAGAGCAACCCGCGGTTGGCCGGAAAGACGCGCGACCAGTACATCGGCCTGATGAACCATTTGGGGCTGCCGTTGCCCGACAAAATCCAGACCGTGCTGCAGCCGAATCAGTGTGGCCTCGAAGAGAACGCGATCCCGTTCCCTACGATTGAGCAGCTAAGCCAGGTGCGAGAGCTAAGCGTGGCTGAGCTTGCGTGTCGCCTGGCCGAACCCAATCCGCCGGTGCTGATCGACGTGCGCGAAGACCAAGAGGTGCGCAGCGGCGAGATGGGGCATATTCCCGGCAGCCGGCTCATAGCGCTGCGCGAGCTGCCCGCGCGGCGGCAGGAACTCGAGGGTCTCAAGGACAGGGTAATCGTCACCATATGCCGCGCCGGCGTCAGAAGCGCCATCGCCGCGGCTATCCTCAGGAGCTTTGGTTTCGAGCAGGTCTTCAACTTGGCCGGCGGCATGGTGGAATGGGACACGAGCGGTGTTGCCCGAGACCTTTGAGCTTTACCACGCTCCGTCGGAGCCTTGCCGTCGCTAGTCTCCCGAGTGCAAAGTTCGGTGAATAATTCTTGCTCTCTCGCCTGCTTGCGGGACAGGATTAGCGGCGGCTTCAACGCCTCTCCCTACCGGGAGAGGCCGGCGCCCTCCGGCGCGGCTCAGGGCAGGCTCCGCGCCGGGTGAAGGACCACGGAGAAACAGCAATTGCTGCGCGCCTTACTCAGCTCTCAGCACCCTCACCCTGACCCTCTCCCGCTTCACGGGCGAGGGCGCAGAAAAAACGCTGCGCGGCGCGGCCGTTCGCTCCCGATGGGGAGAGGAACGGACATGGCTCAGCCGATGCCCGGTTAATGGCTTTGCGGGCCGCCCTGGGTCCCGTCTTTGAAAATTGGCTGCACGCGCTCACCCTCGCGGGCGCTCTGGCCAACGTTCATCGCAAGCAGTTCTTGACCGGAAAGCCCGCCCGTCACCTCGACCACCCGCCCGTCGTCGTAGCCCAGCGTGACCTCGGCCAGATGTATCCGGTCTTCGTGCACAGTGGGCACGAAAACCTTGCCGTTGTTAAAGATCAAGATGTCGTCCGGAACTTTCGGCACTCTTTTCGGCACCGAAACCTGGACCGCCATTTCGGCATACATGCCCGGCAGTAGAGAATGGTCTTTGTTGCGGAAATCGACCTCGACCAGCATCGTGCGCGTCGCGCTCATCAACGCCGCCGGATGGCGCGTAACCGTCCCGATGTAACTGCGCCCGGGATATTCGGCAACCGTGACCACGGATGGGTCGCCGTCTTTGATATAAGTGGCCGAACTCTGGGGCATGTAAGCGTAGACCCGCACCGTGTCGAGCAAGGCCAGCGTCAACAGCGGCATCGGACTTGCGGCGGTAGCGGCAACCAGAGGTGCGGAAGACGCGGCGGCGCTGGACTGCGCAACCAAAACGCCCGGGTCCACGTTGCGCGCGCTGATCATACCGGCGTAAGGCGCACGCACCTCTTCGTAGCGAGTGATATCTCTGAGCTGCTGGAGGGTCGCTTTGGCCTGCAAAAAGTTGGCTTGTGCCTGGTCCGCGTCCTGCTGCGCTATAACCTGGTTCCTAACCAACGTCTGATAGCGGTCATTGGTTATCTTCATGATCTGATAGTTGGCCAGGGCATTGGCCATTTGCTTGTTCAACTCGGGAGCCTCGATTACCGCCAGCAACTGCCCTTGTTTGACCCAATCGCCCTTGTCGACCAGCATCTTTTGCACAAAGCCGCTGACCTTAGCGTAAATCGCGGTCTCTAAGTAGCCGTGAATCTCGGCCGGAAGCTTCACCACGCGACCCTTCTCGGCGAAAGAGAGCCGCTTGACCAGGACGCTCGGGCCCCGTTGCACTTCCGCCACGCGCAAAACCTGCTGGCTGCGCATCAGGCGCTCGCGGGCCAATACGATCCCCACCGTGACGCCCAGCACCGCCAGTGCGCCGAGCACCCAACCGATGAAGAACAGGCTGCCGGGTTTTCCAACCGCAGCCGATGAGGCCCTATCTTCCATAGCGGTTAAAAGACCCCGGTCCTGGCCGGATAAACTATCAATCACCCTCCGACTGCGCAACGAAGGTGGCGATTTCGGCGTCGCGGTGATGCTTGCGCATCCGGTCGGTGCTGAACATCGAGTAGACCGTGGGCACCACAAACAGCGTCATTAGAGTGGCCGCGATGAGTCCGCCGATGAGCGCCAGGCCGAGCGGCGCGTTTTGCTCGCCGGCCTCGCCCAAGGCTAACGCCGTCGGCAGCATTCCGAGCAGCATCGCCATCGCCGTCATCAGCACCGGTCTTAACCTGATGCGCCCGGCCTCGATCGCCGCGCTGACCGCGTCGTGGCCTTCTTCGCGCAAATCGTTGGCGAACGTGATCACCAGATTGGCGTTAGCGACGCCGACGCCGACTGCCATCACGGCGCCCATCAGCGATTCGACGTTGAGCGTGGTGTGCGTCAGCACCAGCATCCAGAGCACGCCTACCAGCGCTCCCGGGACCGCGACTATGATGATGAACGGATCGATCCAGCTCTGGAAGTTGGTCACCATCAGCAGGTACACGAGGATCACTGCCAGAACGATTCCCATTTCCAGGCCGTTGAACGACTGCCTCATCGCTTGGCTCTGTCCTCTGATCGCCGTCCTCACCCCGCGGGGTAGCGTGCCGAGACCCTTGATCGCGCGCTCGACGTCGTCGGTCACGCCGCCGAGATCGCGGCCCTCAACCTCCGAATCAACGTCGATCACGCGCTGCACGCTGTAATGGTTAATCACCCAGGGCTGCAGCTCATGCTTGATCGTCGCCACGTTGGACAGGAACTGGGTGTCTAGCGTGGTGCCGTCCGTGCGCGACGGCGTGAGCGGCGTGTTCAGCAGGGTCTGCATGCTGTCGATCAACTGGATCGGCGTCTCGACCGCGACGATATAGTTGACTGCGTTCACCGGGTTGAGCCAATAGTTCGGCGCCGTCAGGGAGCTCGAGCTGAGCGAGGTGAGCAGGCTGTTGGCGACGTCATTTTCGGTCACGCCGAGCTGCAGTGCCTTGGACCGATCGACGTAGAGGCCCAGGCTGGGGTAGTCCATGACCTGCGCGATACGCACGTCCGCGGTTCCGGGGATTTCTTTCATTTTGTCTCGAAGCTTGAGCGCGAGGTTATAGCCGACCTTGAGGTCGGGGCTCTCAATCTGCACGTCGATCGGCGCCGGCAGGCCGAAGTTCAGGACTTGGCTTACGATATCGGCGGCCTGAAAGTAGCTGGTCACCTCGGGAAACTCGGTGCGCAGCATCTGCCGTATGCGGTGGATATAGACCCCGGTCGGGCGATGCCCGGGCTTCAGCGAGATCTGCATGTCGGCGTCCTGCGAGCCGATGCTGTCGGTCTGGTAGAACGCCAGATTGTAATAGATTGGCAGGCCGATATCATCGGTGATGGTATCGAGTTCATTGGCGGGAATTATCTGCTGGATTCTGCGCTCAATAGCATCGACGATCCGTTCGGTTTCTTCGATGCGGATTCCGGGACTGACGCGCAGATGCAATTTCATCATGCCCGCGTCAGCCTTCGGGAAGAAATCCACGCCGACCGCCTTCACCAGGCCGGCCGAAGCGACGACCATCACCGTGGCGCAGGCCAGCACCCATCGCCGCGCAGCTATCACGCGCGCCAGCAAGCGGGCGTAGGCGTCGCGCATGCGGTTGAAGTAGTAGTCGCGGCCGCGGTTGAACCACGGCCAAAACCCGCGCGCTTCGTCCCCCTCATCATGCTCCTTACGGATCAGCTTGCGCGCCATCGTGGTCACCAGCGTGCGCGACAGCAGGTACGACGTGAGCATCGAATACACCACCGACAGCCCTAACGGAAGGAACAGATACTTGGCCACGCCCTCGAGCAAGACGATCGGGAAAAACACGATGCAGATGGCGAGCGTCCCGACAAAGGCCGGCGCCGCGATCTGGCGCGCGCCGTCCAAAATCGCGACCTCCAGCACTTTACCCATCGCGAAGTTGCGGTGGATGTTCTCGACCTCGACCGTGGCGTCGTCCACCAGCATTCCGACCGCGAGCGCAAGCCCGCCAAGGCTCATGATGTTGATCGTCTGGTCGCTGAGATAGAGCCCGACTATCGCCGTCATCACGCACAGCGGAATCGACACGATCACGATCAGCGTGCTGCGCCACGACCCGATGAACAGCAGCACCATCAGCGCCACCAGCATCGCCGCCAACGTCGCTTCCACCACCACGCCCTTTAGCGCGCCGCGCACGAACACCGATTGGTCGAAATCGACCGAGACCTTGAACCCCTTCGGCGCAGTCGCCAAGATCAGCGGAATCGCGGCCCGAGCTTCGCTGACCACGCGCATCGTCGAGGCTGAAGCATGCTTGAAAATGGCCATGTAAGTCGCGCGCCGCCGGTTGACGCGAACAATATTGGTTTGCGGCGGGTGGCTGTCGGTTACCGAGCCGATGTCGCCCATGTAAATGGTACTGGCGCCCACCACCTTGATCGGCAGGTGGTTAAAATCTCGGACCGTCGGAGGATTCCCGTTGAGCGTGACGTTGTACTCGTAATTGCCGATCCGGGCGATGCCGGCGGGGAGAATAACGTTGGTCTGCTGCAAGGCGCTGACCACGTCCTGTGGCGACAATCCCCTGGAATAGAGCTGCGATGGGTTGATGTTGACCATCACCTGCCGCTGCGTGCCGCCGTATGGCGCCGGCGAGGAAAGGCCGCGGATCGCGAACAGCCTTACGCGCGCGAAATTGAGCCCGTAGTCAAAAAGCTCCTGCTCGGAGAGCGTGTCGCTCCATACGGTGAGCTGCGCTACCGGCACATTGGCTGCGTTATAGTCAACGATGATCGGCGGAAAGATGCCGGGCGGCGCGATGCGCAACAGCGTCTCGGAAATCGCGCTGATCTGCGCGATGCCCTCGCCGACGCTGACCCCGGGATGGAAGTAAATGCGTATGATGCCGGCGCCGCTTAAACATTCCGATTCCATGTGCTCGACGCCATTGACGGTCGTCGAATAGGCGCGCTCGGCAATCAACACGACTCGCCGCTCCATATCGAGAGCGGACAGCCCGGGGTAGTTCCATACCGCTATCACCACGGGGATGTTGATCGCCGGGAAGATGTCGAAGCTCATCCGCGACAGAGAAACGATCGCCATCAAAACCATCAAGATTGCCAGCACCGCTGTCGACAACGGCCGGCGCAGAGCGAGACGAACAATCCACATGGCGTCTTTAGCTTATCGAGCGAGGATTTCGTGACCAGCGGTCACAAATTCAAAATATGCATAATGATTGGCGCGGCGCAATCTTGAACCATAAGCGCTGCCGGCGTCCTGGACCGCGGTTGGCCGGGAGGGCTCATCATGAGGGCTTATTATGTTATGATGGCCAGTCATGAGGTTGCTCCGCGCGCCGGAAAATGGCAAAAGTTAGCTCTGCGGGGTCGTAGTTCAGCCCGGTTAGAACGCCGGCCTGTCACGTCGGAAGTCGTGGGTTCAAATCCCATCGGCCCCGCCACATGATCGGCGGTACGCGTTCAGCAAGACGCTCGCGCCCGGACGGCGCAGCGACGGCGACATTGAGGCTATCTAGTTGAAGCTGACGGAACAAACAGCAAGCGTTTCACGCGAAGATGCGTTGCGCGGACGGCAATGGATCCTGGTCGATGCGGCCGGATGCCCACTGGGACGGCTGGCCGCGAGAGTGGCGAGCATGCTGCGCGGCAAAGACCGCCCCGATTTCACGCCCAACCAAGACTGCGGCGATTTTGTCGTGGTCGTCAACGCGCAAAAAGTTGAATTGACCGGAGCAAAGCTAGAGCAAAAGGCTTACTACCGGCACAGCGGCTACCCAGGCGGAATCCGCAAAACCACGGCCGGCCGAATACTCCAATCGAAACCCGAGCGGCTGATTGAGATGGCGGTGCGCGGGATGTTGCCCAAAAACCGCCTGGGCAGGCAGCTTTTCACCAAACTTAAGGTTTACCGCGGGAGCGAGCATCCGCACGCCGCCCAGGCTCCGGCTCAGGTAACTGTCAAGAGGCAAGGTTGATTTTTGAAGATGGCAAGTAAGGCGCCAGTGATTTGGTCCACCGGCAAACGCAAGGCCGCGATCGCCAGAATCAGACTTATCCCAGGCAGCGGAACAATACGGGTCAACGAGCGAAGCCTCGAGGACTACTTTCCCCGCGAAACCGCCCGCATGCAGATCCTGGAGCCGTTCGAGATCACTAAGACCGGCGCCGACTATGACGCCGTGGTCAGCGTCGCCGGCGGCGGCGTGTCGGCCCAGGCTTCCGCCGTTCGATTGGGTATCGCGCGCGCCTTGGTCCAAGCGACAGAGAGTCTGCGCCCGGCGCTGCGCAAAGCGGGTCTGCTCACCCGCGACCCGCGGAAGGTGGAACGGAAAAAATACGGCCGGCACAAGGCTCGCAAACGGCCTCAGTACTCCAAGCGCTAGCCCGGCCGGCCTGCCGGCGCCGATTTCCTGCGTCCGTCTTAACGAAGAGGGCGCTCTATCCGACAATGGGCCAGCAACTTTTGGGTCTATCCCCGTGCGTTTGCTGGCGTGGCAGCTTGAGCTAGGACCGTCCTCCCAGCCGGGCTTTTCTCCGCGCGTGAGGTAGCGCCGCTCATTTCGCTTGGAATGACGGGTTGAGGTTTCATATGACGCGTCACAACCGAGTCACGGTGGCGATTTTAGGCGCCACCGGCTATTCGGGCATTGAAGCGGTACGGCTTCTAGTCCGCCACCCCTTGGTCGAGCTGACCGTGCTGACCTCGGAGCACTACGCCGGGCGCGAGGTGGCCGACGTGTATCGCCATCTGTCCGGCCTTGATCTGCCTTCGTTCGAGGACCTGCGTCCAAACCTAATCAAGGGGCGCGCCGAGTTCGTCCTTTCGTGCCTGCCGGAAGCGGCCGGCGCGGAAGTGGTTGCGAACCTGGTCAAAAGCGGCGTGAGGGTGATCGACTTCTCGGCTGACTTCAGGCTTAAGGATGCCGAGCTTTACCGGCGGACCTACAACATCGAGCATCCGGCGCCCGAGTTCCTGCGCGAAGCGGTGTACGGGCTATGCGAGTTTCACCGCCACGAGCTCCCTGAGGCGCGGCTGGTCGCCAACCCTGGCTGCTATCCGACCGCGGCGTTGCTCGGGCTCCTGCCGCTGGTCAGGCAGGGGCTCGTCGATCCGTCGATGATTCTCATCGATGCTAAATCCGGCACCACCGGAGCGCGCCGGAAGGCCAACGTGGACCAGCTCTTTGCCGAGGTCAATGAAAACTGTCGCGCCTACAAGGTCGGCAGCCATCGTCACACGCCGGAGATGGAGCAGGAGATCGCCGCGATCCTAGACCGCGAGATTGCGGTGATGTTCGTGCCTCACTTGCTGCCGGTCAGCCGCGGCATCCTGACCTCCATCTTCCTGCGCCCGCGAGCCGGGACGCTCGCCGAGGACGTTCGCGCCGCGTTCGAAACCGCCTTTGCCAAATCGCCGTTCATCCGACTTTTGGGCGAGGGCCAAGTGCCGGAGCTCAAGAACGTGCGGGCGACGAATTTTTGCGAGATCGGCTTCGTCCTGAACCATCGCGCGCAAGCGCTCTGCGTGCTGACCGCGATCGACAACCTCGGCAAGGGCGCTGCCGGCCAGGCGGTGCAAAACTTGAACCTGATGCTCGGTTGGGACGAGGGCGCGGGGCTGCTCAACCTCGCCCCGGTCCCCTGACTATTCGGGGCTCAGCCGCCGCCGCGCATAAATTCCAAAATGTCGTAGCCGGTCACGGCGCGGCTTTTCTCCGCCCATTGCGCCAGTTCCTGCGCCGCCACCATCCCCGCCTGGGCCCCCTTGGCGAGGTCCATCAGCGCTATCTTGACGGTCGCCTCGTCCGCCATCTCTCCCGTCTCCGGGTCGGCCATCGAACCGCCGCCTTTGGCGTGATAAAGGGCGATCAGCCGGCGCGCGAAGTCGACCTGCTCGCGCGTCGGCGTAAAGCAGGCGTTGGCGATCTCAGCCTGCTGGGGATGGATCACCCAGGTGCCATCCATTCCCAGATTCGCCGCGCCGAGGTTTTTCTCGCGCAACAGGCGCTGGATTTGCGCGACTTTTTCCGGCGAGTCTTCCTTGCGCCACAACTTCAGAAAAACGTTGTCGATCGCGTGTAGGCCGGCCGCCTTGGCGGCGACGACCGTGGCCTGTTTGGCGTAATGAAAGTTCTGGTTCTGGTTCTCGAAGATTTCGCGGATTCCCAGATTGGCGGCGAAGTCGGCGATGCCGAAGATCAAGCCTGCCATCCGCTCGGAGGCCTTAGCGATCTCGTAGGCGTTGATTAACGCCTGGGGCGTTTCAATCAGCACCTCCAATTGAAGCTTGCCGCGCCAGTTAGCGCGCGGCTCGAGTTGGTCGAGCAGTTGAGCAACCTCGCGCACCTCGCGCGCTTCCCGCACCTTCGGCAGGATTAATCCGTGAAAGCGGTTCGGAGCGCCGAGCACTACCGCCTGCACGTCGCCGCTAAAGAAGGGCGAGCGAAGATTGTTCGGGCGCACCGTTATTACCTTGGCGCCGAAGTCCAGCGTGTTCAGCGCTTCCAGCGCCACCTTGCGGCTTTTGTCGCCCTTGAATTCGTACGGACACGCGTCCTCGAAGTCCGCCATTACCAAATCAACGGGCGAGCGCTCCGGGTCGGCGGCATGGCGATGAAACTTAAGGCTGTGAGCCGGGTAGGTCAGTTCCGTACGAGGAATTATGAAACGTGTCCCGTTGTCGATTACGTACATCGCTCTCCGTTCTCCCGCTTGGGCTTAGGCTTTGCGGAACCTGATAGCCGATGAAACCAGCTTGGCACAAGGACGAACCGTCTTGTAGCAGGCGGCAAAAAAGACCTGGAGACCGGCGGCGGCCGCGGATGGCGCCGCACGGCGCGCCTCGAAAGCCCTGTTGATGGCGTTAAACTAAACCGCGCGGCGCGCCGTTTATTCGCGCGCTCCGGTGCTTGACGCTTGACGCGCGCCGAAGACCTATGCAGGAACTCTTAGGGGGGCGACACTGTAGCGATGGCTGCGTTATCGATCGAGCGCTTGCAAAAGGAGCTGCGCCGGCGCGTGGACGGAGAGGTACGCTTCGACCGCGCCACGCTGTCGGTTTACTCCACTGACGCCTCGAACTATCGCCTGGTTCCGCTCGGCGTGGTGGTCCCGCGCCACGAAGGGGACGTGCGCGCCGCGCTGGCGCTGGCGCGCGAGAACGCGGTCGCGGTGCTCGCGCGCGGCGGCGGAACGAGCCTGGCCGGACAGGCTTGCAACAGCGCGCTGGTGCTCGACTTCTCCAAGTACTTTAACCGCATAATCAAGCTTGACCCGCAGCGCCGCTTAGCCGTGGTCGAACCTGGCGTGGTGCAAAGCCAGCTCAACGCAGCGCTGGCGCCGCATGGCCTTTTCTTTGCCCCCGACCCGACGACCAAGGACCGCTGCAATATCGGCGGGATGATCGGGAACAATTCCTGCGGCGCCCACTCCCTGCGCTACGGCAAAACGGTCGACAATCTGCTCGAAGTAGAGGCGCTGCTCTACGATGGCACGACGCTGCGCGCCAGCGCAGATACCGAAGCGCGGCTGGCCGAGCAGGTTGCGGCGGACGGCCGGGAAGGCGAGATTTACCGCCGCCTGCTGGAGCTGCGCAACCGATGCGCCGAGCGGGTTCGCGAGCGTTATCCGAAGGTCCCGCGCCGCGTGTCCGGCTACAACCTCGACCAGCTCCTTCCGGAGCGCGGCTTCAACTTAGCCGGCGCGCTCGCCGGCTCCGAGGGCACGCTCGCACTCACTCTGCGCGCCGGCTTGAAGCTGGCGGTGCTGCCGCGCCGGCGAATAACCGTGGCGCTGGGCTGCCAGGACGTTTTCGCCGCCGCCGATCAGATGGATTGGCTTCTGGAATACCGGCCGCAGGCGCTCGAAGGATTCGACGAACGCATCGTGCCCCTGGCGCGCGCTAGAGGGATCGCGCTCGACGCGCTCAAGCTTTTGCCTGATGGCCGCGGCTGGTTGCTAATCGAGCTCGCCGCGGACGAAGCCGACGCGGCCCGCGACCAAGCCGAAGCGCTGGCGGCGCGCGCCGCCAAACAGCCGGGCGTGACTGAGGCCCGCGTCTTCGCCCAGCAGAACGAGCAGCGCGCGGTCTGGGGATTGCGCGAGTCGGGCCTTGGCTCCAGCGTGGTTATCGAGGGCATGCCGCGGACCTGGCCGGGGGCTGAAGACACGGCCGTCGCGCCGCAAAAGCTCGGCAGCTACCTGCGACGGTTAGATCGTTTGCTCACCGCCCACGGCCTTAAAGTCGCGGTTTACTACGGCCATTTCGGCGACGGATGCCTTCACTGCCGGATCAGCTTTCCGTTCGGCGACCCTCAAGGCGCCGAGCGCTACCGCACGGCGATGCTGGATATAGGCGACCTCGTCGTCGAGTTCGGCGGGTCGTTGTCGGGGGAGCACGGCGACGGCCGCGCCCGCTCACAGATGCTCGGCAAAATGTTTGGGCCCCAATTGCTGGCCGATTTCGCCGAGTTCAAGCGCATCTTCGACCCCGCGGGAGCCATGAACCCGGGGATAATCGTCGCCCCCGAGGCGCTCGACGCTCATCTGCGCCCGGCGTCGTGGCGCCGAGCGCCGACGATGGCAACCCAGCTCGATTTCAGCCGCGAGCAAGGTCTGGACGGCGCGGCCCTCGGATGCGTAGGGATCGGCAAGTGCCGCAAACTAGAGGCCGGCACGATGTGTCCGTCCTACATGGTCACGCACGAAGAAGTGCATTCCACGCGCGGGCGGGCGCGGCTTCTCTTCGAGGCGCTTTATGGCGGCCTGCTCGACCGCGGGCTTGAGGATCCCGCCCTCCACAGCGCGCTCGAGCTGTGCCTTTCGTGCAAAGGATGCAAGCGTGAATGCCCTGCCGAAGTGGATATGTCCGCCTACAAGGCGGAGTGTCTCGCTCATTACTATCGCTCTCATCGGCGCTCGGCGCACGAGCTGCTCGTCGGCTATCTTCATGAGCTTTCCGCTTATGGCGCTAAAGCGCCGCGGCTGTGGAATTTTCTTTCACACCGGCCGCCGTTCTCGGAACTCGCCAAACGCGCCTTAAAGCTTCATCCGCAGCGCCCTCTGCCCGCGCTTGCGCGCCAGCCGTTTCGCGACTGGTTCAAAGCCCGCCGCCGGAGCGACCGCGCTGGGCGGGAGGTGGTCCTGTTCGTCGATACGTTCACCAACTTTTTCGACCCTGATGTCGGGCGGTGCGCGGTCGAAGTTCTTGAGCGCGCCGGCTTCGCGGTGCGGATTGCGCCACAGGACCTATGCTGCGGGCGGCCGCTGTATGATGTCGGGATGCTTAAGCGGGTGCGCCAGCGGCTGGCGCAGCTTCTCGGCGCGTTTATGCCTTTCGTCGAGCGAGGCGTTTACATAGTCGGTCTCGAGCCAAGTTGCCTGTTGACGCTGCGCGATGAGCTTTTGCGCTTTTTCCCCAAAGACCCGCGCGCCAAGGCCCTGTCGCAAAGGGCGCTGTTGCTCGATGAGTTTTTGCTTCGCGAAGGTGCCGCCGAAAGCTCGATGGCGTTGCCGGCCAACGCCCTGCTCCACGGCCATTGCCATCAGAAGGCGATCGCCGGGACGGCGTCGGCGCTCGCGCTGCTTGGGCGAATCGAGGGGCTTAAGCTAACGGAACTTGACGCGGGATGCTGCGGGATGGCAGGCGCCTTCGGTTATCATCGCGACCACTTCGAGATCTCTCGACAGATCGGCGAGCGCGTCCTAGCGCCGGCGATTCGGGAAAGCTCGCCCGAGACCTTGATCATCGCCGACGGCTTTTCCTGTCGCACGCAGGTAGCTGCCTTGTGCGGCGGACGACGTGCCCTCCATCTGGCGCAGGTGCTTAGTATGGCTCGGGCCGACTCTCGCTGAGCGCGCCGAGCTCGGCCCGTGGGGGGTCGCTTTGGGGCATGTCAGAGGCCCGGTTTAAGCAGGTCACCGAGCTGAATTTCCGCCCCGCCTCGAGAAATCGGCGTTAGGCGAAGTAGTCGTCGATGCGGATACCGTGGACCTCAAGCGTGAGCACCTTGTTGTCACGGAAAATCCGCAGGCTTACCGCTTCGCCAGGCTGGCGCGAGCGCAGCGCGTCGTACAGGGCGCGTCGCTCGCTCAGTCCCTGGCCGTCGATGGCGAGGATCACGTCGCCCTGCTTTAGCCCGGCTTTCTCAGCGGGCGCGCCCGGCAGCAGCCCGGCCACGACCACATGCTCGCGCAACGTGTAGGAGAGCAGTCCTAACCAGGCCCACGGGCGTACGCTCACGCGCCGGCCTTCGCCGACCAGCTCACCGCGCGCCTCAAGGAAGCATTCGCTCGGGATTGCCAGCACCGAGCGCCCCACTTCGGCCATACTGAGGTATGAGACACCGAATATCTGTCCCTTGGCGTTGCACACCGGAGCGCCGCCAAAGCCCAAGTTCATTGCCGAGAGCATCACGCAGCGCTCCAGCACAAATTCCCACAGCGCGTCGAACGGGCCAATATAGCTGATTAGTCCCGAGTCGGCGCGCCGCCCCTCGTTGCCCGTGCTGGCGACAATAAAAGCTTCCTGGCCAAGCACGCAGTCTTTTGACGACGCAACTGCCAGATAGGGAAGCTGTTGGCTGGCGTTAATCCTTATCAGCGCCAGATTGCTCGTAAAATCCTGAGCCGCAATCTGCGCGTCGTACTGGGTGCCGTTGGTCAGGGTCACGATCACCCTGCGCGCCCCCATGACGACGTAGTTGACCGTCAGCACCAAGCCGTCGGCGCCGACTAGCGCGCCGCTGCCGCGCCGATCGGTGCCTAATCCAACCGCCACCGAAGGGTGCTCCTGCGGTACGTTGGCATGGATTCCCACCACTGCGGCCGCGACTTGTTCCAGCAGATATACCGCCGCGTTCACCCCGCTGTACCTCCGGAACCGGCCTTGGGCAGTTCCAAACCGCCCTCAACCCCAGCCGCTATCGCTCGCCCGACGGACCCAACCTGGATGGTCTTTGTCCGCGTCAAAGCCGGCGGGCCAAAAGAAATAGTTTGCGGGCGCCAAGGCCGCACCGCGCGGGCCATCAGTTAACGCCCTAATTCTTCGGCGGATTTTGCTCGGCCTGGCGCGGTTTTCCCGGTTGATTTTCGGCGCGAAGATTAACCAATTGCAGCGCGGAGCCCAGGTCAAGGTCGCTGTACTTGCGATCTGAATAAAGCCGGTCGAGCTGCTGCATCAAATTCTCCGTCCCTACGTCCGCCACCCGAAGCTCCCGCGAAACCTGGCGAATGATCTTGCGCGCGCTTTTCCAGCGAAAAAGCTCCGCGGCAATTTCCAGGTTTTCGAGCTTGCCGACGCTAATCTTCATGGCGTCGGCGTAGCCGGTCACGTAGCCGCGCTTGCCGGAAGGGTCGAGCCCCATCCAAAACATGCCATTGTGACTCAAGTCCTCAGTGGCGAGCGCCACGCTGCAACTCAAAATGAAACCCGTGATAACTCCAGTAACAAATCTTTTCATTGCCTTTAGGCCTTTGAAAGGCCTTTCATTGCTTGACGTAGCATAGCGTTAACCAAATAGCAAAGCGGGGATGAACCGTAATTCGCGTTGCCGCCGAACCCTTGTCGATGCAAAAATTGATAGATCATTCTAAGATGACTTTACGCCCTCGTCCGCCCCTGGCACCCGCAAGCGGCCGCGCGCTGATGCGCGGCTTTCGACGGCGGGGATTCCAAGTAGACTAAGCGCCAGCGGACGCGCGTCTGGCCGTGTTGATGCGGACGATTCCGAACCGAGTACGATTTGAAGCAAGATTTTCCCAAAAATGACTATCTACGACGACGTGCTTCAATACATTAGCACACCCGCACCTGAGCGTTTTGAATCGTTGGCCCTCAAGGTGTTCGCTTATCAGTTTGCCGCCGTGCCAATGTATCGAGCATTTTGCCTGAGTACGGGTGTCAGTGCTAGCGCGGTGCGCGAATTAGGCAGGATTCCCGCCGTCAGCACCGCGGCGTTCAAGTTTGCCCGATTGCAGAACGGCGTCAGCCAACGCGTCTTTCGCAGCAGCGGGACGAGCCGCGGTGCGCAGCGGCGGGGGGAGCATTTCGTTCCTCGCTTGGACGTTTACCGTGCCTCCGCGCTAGGTCATCTGCGGCGGATGCTGTTTCCCGACGGGGCGCGGATGCGGATGTTGGCGATGCATCCGACAGCCGATCTGATGCCCGAGTCTTCGCTTGCCCAGATGATAAGCTGGTGCCTGGAGGAGTTCGCCGAGCCGCCGACTCTGTGCGCCGCCACGGCGCGCGGCGTGGACCTCGCCGGTGCGCGGCAGTTTCTGAGAGCGGCTGTCCGCGCCCAAGCACCGGTTTGCATTCTCGGCACTACTGCCGCACTCGGCGCGCTGCTCCGGAATTTGCGCCAAAGCCGCCGCACGCTTGTCCTGCCGCATGGCTCGCGAATTATGGACACGGGCGGAGCCAAGGGACAGGCCCGCCCGCTCGGCGTCGCGGAAGTCTTGGAGCTATGCGCGCGATGGCTGGGAGTCCAACCCGACTTCGTCGTCAACGAGTACGGTATGACCGAGATGTGCTCTCAGCTTTACGATGCCACGCCGTTCAATTCGAATGTTGGGAAGGCGACCGGGCAGCGGCTCAAGCTCGCCCCGCCCTGGCTCCATGTCGGCGCCGTTGACCCACTTCGCCTAGAACCGATCGGCGATGACGAACCTGGATTGCTCAGGTTCTTCGATCTCGCCAACGTTGGCTCGGTCTCGGCGCTGCTGACCGAGGATGTCGGGATTGTAAGCCGGGGCTTGGTGCAGATTCTCGGGCGCGCCGCGCTCAGCGAGCCACGCGGATGCGCGCTCGGTATCGCCCAGTTCGCCGAATCTGCGCCGGCAAGCGGCGTGCTCGGGTGATGACGGCGCCGTGCGACCCACGCCTGTTTAACTCAACGATGATAACCAGGCGCTCCCATCCCGTAGCGGCTGCGACGCTAAGGCCGCAGACATCGGGTTCTCAGGCCTTCACCCGAGCCGGCATCGAGGCCAACCCGGTGAGCCATGAGGCCGGGCCGATGAATCATGAGGCCAAGCCGATGAACGATAGCGACGGCGGCGCGGGCGGCCTCGAATCGGGGCTGAGCGCAGCGATGCTAGCGCGATGCGCGCGCCGGCTCAGGGCCGCGGCAACGGCGCCGTTGGGTCCGGGGCAGACGGCCGCGGCGTTGGCTCGCGCATGCGAGGCCTGGCGCGACCTCGCCTACGAGCGGCGCAAGCGAACGCTCGACCAGGTCTCCGCGCGCTCAGGCCTTGGCCTTGAGCTGCTCGGCGAGTCGCTAAGCGCGCTGCTCGAGCCGTTTGAGCGGACAGCCTTTCAGACGCTGGCCGCGCGCGCCCCTCGGCCGAGCTTGCTGCTGGGCTTCATTATGCCTGGCAACGTGGTCGGCGCCGGCTTGCACGAAGTAATCCAAGCGCTGGTGGCAGGCGCGGCGGTGTTAATCAAAAGCGCGGCCGCCGAGCCGTTCTTTTTCGCCCAGTTCGCCCGCACCGTGGCCGAAGCCGACGGAGCGCTGGGGCGCAGAATCGCGGTGACGGCCTTCGCCCGCGAACGCGCGGACTTAAGCCGCGCGCTGGCGCGCAACTGCGACGCGCTGGTCGCCTTCGGCAGCGACGATACGATCGCCACGCTTCGTGGCCTGACGCCTAATCTCATACCATTTGGCAGCCGGCTAAGCGGCGGATTCGTAGATTGTGACGGGATGGCGCCGGCTCGGGCGGACGCACTGGCCGCAGCGGTGGCGCGCGACGTTGCTCTGTTCGAGCAGCGCGGATGCCTCTCGCTCCATCATGTCTTTGTCCGGGCGCGCCGAACGGAACTCGCGCACGGTTTCGCGGCACGGGTGGCGCGCGCGCTGGAAGGGATCGCGCGCCGCCTGCCTGCGCCGCGCGCCTTAAGCCTCGGCGAGGGCGCGCCGCTGCGCGCGGCGCGCGAGGAGGCGCGATGGCGCCGAATCGGCGGCGAGCCGGTCGACTTGTGGGAAGGCTCCAACTTCTCCTACAGCGTGATTTTCGACCCGGCGGCAAGTTTTCGTCCCTCTCCCGCGTACCGAACCGTGTACGTGTCTGCGGTCGCCGGCCAAGCCGAGCTGGAAGGGCGGCTTGCGCCGGTCAAGGGCAAGCTCGAAGCGTTTGCGATTTACGACCCGCACCGGCGCTGTCCGGAGTTAGCCCTGCGGCTCAAGGCATTCGGCGTGTCACACGCCTGCGCGCCGGGGCAGATGCAGTCGCCGCCGCTTGATTGGCCTCACGGCCGGGGGCGATTACTTAAGCATCTGGGGTATCGCGCGTGAGCGGTTTTCAGAAAGGCTTTTTGCGCCACTTGGCGCAAACCTCGGACGCTCCGATCGCGCTTGAGATAGAGCGGGCCAACGGCTCGTGGTTGATCACGCGCGAGGGCCGGCGCTACTTGGATTTCATCGCCGGAATCGGCGTGTCGGCTCTCGGCCACGGCCATCCGGCAGTGTTGGAGGCGCTCGCCGCGCAGGCTGCCCGCCACCTGCATGTAATGGTCTACGGCGAGTACGTGCTTGAGGCGCAGGTGGCGCTGGCCTCGCGCCTAGCCGAGCTGCTGCCCAGTCCGATCGACCGCGTTTACTTTACCAACTCGGGCGCCGAGGCTATCGAAGGCGCGCTCAAGACCGCGCGCAAGCATACCGGCAAGCCGGCATGGGCGGCCTTCGACGGAGCTTATCACGGCGACACCCTGGGCGCGCTGGCCTTGGCCGGCAACCCCGGCTTCCGCGCCCCGTTCCAGCCGCTGCCGGGCCCGGTCGTGCACCTGCCTTACGATGACGAGCGCGCGCTGGCGAAGCTTGACGCGAGCGTCAGCGCGGTCGTGGTCGAGCCGGTCCAGGCCGAGGGCGGAGTTAGAATCCCCGCCGCGCAGTTCATGCGCGCGCTGCGCCGGCGATGCGACGAGTTGGGCGCGCTGCTGGTCTTCGATGAGGTATTGACCGGTTTCGGCCGCACCGGCAAGCTCTTCGCCCTCGAGCATTTCGGCGTGACGCCCGACATTGTTGTGCTGGCCAAGGCGCTGGGCGGCGGCCTGCCGCTCGGCGCGTTTTGCGCGCCCAGCGCGGTTCTCAAGACGCTGTCGCGCGATCCGCCCCTGGGTCACATCACCACGTTCGGCGGCCATCCGCTGTCCTGCGCAACCGGTCTCGCGGCGCTGGAGTTTATCGCCGCAAATCGCCTATGGGAGCGGGCGCGCCGCGCGGGAGAGCGGCTACTGGATCGATTGCGCGAGCTTGCCGACGCCAAGCGCGTGCGCGCGGTGCGCGGCATCGGCTTTTTGCTCGGCATGGAATTTACCTCGGCGCAGCTTGCGCGCCGCTTCGTCGAAAAAACCATCGCCGGCGGGGTGGTGGTGAACTGGACGCTCAATGCCGACAATGTGGTGCGGCTTGCGCCGCCGCTTACGATCAGCGACGAGGAAATAGACTTCGCCCTCGCCGTGATGCGCAAGGCACTGGGCGCCTTGCGCGGCCGCTGACTGCCTGGGGCACGTGACTTGCGGCGCGTCGTCAAGGGGTATCGCGCCAAGGCCGCACTCGGGCGCCGGCAAGCCGGTCGAGCGCCGGGTGCGCGCGTCGGTTTAGGCCGCGCCGCGCAGCGCCGGATTCTCCAGCCGCAGAAATTTTCTCAGTGACCGCTCGACCGCTTGCCGCTCCAGCCCCAGGGCAATAAAGACCACGTGCGAGCTTCGATCCTCGCTGGGCCATGCGGACAAATGCTCCGGCAGATGAATCAGATGCTGGACTCCGTGAATGAGCACCGGCAGGTCTGAACCGACCACGCGCAGGATGCCCTTGACGCGCAGCAAAGCCGCGCCGTGCTTATACGCCAGCAGGCTTAGCCAGAGCCCAAAGGCGGCCCAATCGACAGGCTCGCTCAGCGTGATGACGAAGCTGCTCACCGGCTGGCCGGCGGGCCTCTGATGGGTGGGTGCGAAGCTCGCGCTCGCCTCCTCGCCTGCAACAACCATAGTCGGCGCCGAGCGTGCTCCCAGGCGCGCTATCAGCGACGGATCGACGCGCCCATAGATCGCCTGGTCAATAGCGGCGGCGGGATTGAGCGCGCTCAGGCGCCGGCGCAAGCGCTCTGAACTCTCGCGGCTCGCCAGGTCCATCTTGGTTAGGATAAGGTGGTCCGCGGCGGCGATTTGCTTGATGAGTTCCGGATGCCGGTCGAGGTTAGCTTCGCCCAGTACGGCATCGACCGTCGCTGCTACTTTGGCCAATCGCAGGTGATGGCGCAGCGCCGGATGGCACATCAGCGTGGCAAGGATAGGACTCGGATCGGCAAGGCCCGTGGTCTCGATGATGACGCGGCCAAAGCGCGGAATCTCGCCGCGGTCGCGCTGGGTCAGGAGTTGCATCAAGGCTTCGCTCAGGTCGCCGCGAATCGAGCAGCACACGCATCCGCTTTGCAGCAGGACCGCCGAATCCGTCAGGTTGCGCACAATGAGATGATCCAGGCCTACGGCGCCGAATTCGTTGATCAGTACCGCGGCGTCGTGAAACTCCGTGCTGGCCAGAAGGCGCCGCAGCAGCGTGGTTTTGCCGCTGCCGAGAAAGCCGGTGAGGACGATTAGCGGCAGCGGTCCTGCTTCAGGTTCCATCCGGCGCCTCCAGAAATTGGGCGTCTAAGGGATCAAGCGGGCGCCCAGCCGCGATTTCCGCTTTTTGCCACAAGTCGCCGACCGTCTCGGCTAGCTCGCAACGGCCGGTCGGACCTCGCACTACGAGCTTCTCTCCTTGCCAGTCGGCGACGGTTACCCGGTAAGGTGTAAGAATTTTATTGATGAGCGTGATCCGGTGCTGCCGCTCGCGCCGGCGCTGCCAGACCGGAACGGAGTCGCCGTCGCGGACAATCTCGTCGGACCAGTGGCGACTGTCGCCGAAGATGCCGCACAGGCCGCACATACCGCGTATGATATCATCGCCGAGCTAGCGGTTTGCTCGCGGTCCGTCAAAGGGGGCTAGGCGAGCAAGTCGCTGACGGTCAGGCACGATGGCCCGGCGCCGGCTGCAGTCACGGCTGCGATGTGCGCGCGCGGCCCCAGGGAAAATCGCTCCTCCCCAGTGTTCGCTTCGGCCGCGGCACGCGCTCACAGCGTCTGCCAGCCAAAGCCCGGCTGAAGCGCGAAAGCCGCTGTACGGGGCAAATGAAGATCGTCGAGCAAAGCAGCCACAATCCCGATACGGTGCTGGTCGAGAGCCAGGCGATAACGCAAGCGCCGATGAAACTCAGACCGGAGCGCGCCAAGCGCGTTCGCGCTGCGGCTACAAATGCCGGGCGGTCGAATTGGTGACTATTTTGGCGAACTCACAAAGAAGAGCCAGCCGCGCATGCCGCCCCGCTTCCGGCTCAACTCAGTTCACGCCGCAGCTTATTGGCAGATTGCGGCCGCGTCCACCTCGTACCTCTGGGCGAGGAAGAAATTGCGCATGCTCAACTCGGTCTGCACGTCAGTGAACTTGCCGCTAGGACATGCGCTGACAAGCTGCTGGTTAGCCGCTCCCGTCAATCCCTGCGGAACGGTGAGCATCAAAATGCCCCAATCACTCGCGCTTGCGGTAGCGGTATTTCCGGCCCCGGTCTTGGTCGAGTCGGAAATCGAGCTCGAAGTAATCATTACGCACCCGGAGAGCCCAAGCAACATCGACATGGCGGCAATGGGCAGGAGCTTGTAGAAATGGCGCATACTTCCTCCGTGGACGAAAAGACTTGAGAAAGAGCGGCCACGCCACCCAGTCATATCATCGCAGACGCTCACGCCGCTGCGGGAGGCGCGCGGTCCGCTTGACCCCAAACTTCTGTTTCTCAAGTTAAAAACACCTCCCTTCTTATTGCGGTAGCGGCTTCAATGTCAACCCCCGGCGCGCATCCTAGCCGCAGCCGCCGGCTCAGGCCGAAAGCCGCTTGGCGCCGGCTCGGGCCGGTTCCGCATCGGGAATTCGCTCGAGCTGCGACAGCCAGACGGTCGCCTGGCTGTCGCTCGGCGCGCGGTAATCGCTGCGCGGCGACAGGGAACCGCCCGAGCCAACCTTGGGCGCGTTGGGTATACAACTGCGCTTGTATTGCGTCAGTTCGAAGAAGCGGCGCACAAAGACGCCAAGCCACTGTTTTATCTCGCCGATGCCGTACTGGCGGCGCGGGCCTGCCGCACTGCCGTCAGGCCACAGGCCCTGATTGCGGTCATGCCATGCGGACCAAGCCAGAAAAGCGATCTTCGCCGGCGTATAGCCGAAGCGCAGCGTGTAGTAGAGATTAAAGTCCTGCAGCTCGTAGGGGCCAATTTGGTCTTCGGAGCGCTGCGCGGGCTGGCCGGCGGTCTGGCCGGGAATTAACTCGGGGCTGATTTCGGTCGCCAGCACTTCCTTGAGCACGGCGCCCAACTCCGCGCCGAGTTGCCCGCTTTCCGCCACCCAGCGTATCAGGTACTGAATCAGGGTTTTAGGAACGCTCGCGTTGACGTGGTAATGCGACATGTGATCACCCACGCCGTAAGTGCACCATCCCAGCGCGAGCTCGCTCAGATCGCTGGTGCCGACGACCAATCCGCCGTGCAGGTTCGCCAGGCGGAAAAGATAATTCGTGCGCTCGCCCGCCTGAACGTTTTCGAAGGTAACGTCGTAAGCCGGCACGCCCTGAGCGTAAGGATGGCCAATCTCGTTGAGCACTTGCATGCAACTTGGACGAATATCGATATGGGACGACTGGCAGCCCACCGCGGTCATCAGCCGGCGCGCCTGCTCCAGCGTGCGCTCGCCGGTGGCGAACCCCGGCATCGTGTAAGCGAAGATATGGTCCCGCGGCAGTCCCATCAGGTCGACCGCCCGCGCGCACACCAGCAAAGCATGGGTTGAGTCGAGGCCGCCCGAGATGCCGATCACGACCTTGTTTATCTTGGCACTCTGGAGCCGCGTCACTAGACCCTGGACCTGAATCTCGTAGACCTCGCGGCAGCGCAGATCGCGCATCGCAGGCTCGGCCGGCACGTAAGGAAAGCGCTCGTAGGAGCGAGCAAGCGGCAAATAGCCGGCCGCGGGCAGTTCGGCGCGGAAACCTACGGTCTCGAATTTAGCCAACGCCTCGCGATGGCGCTCCACGGCTTGGCCAAAGCTGTTCTGACGCATGCGGTCCATCACTAGACGGTCGAGGTCGATGTCGGCGGTGAGCAACTGCGCCGAGTAACTGAATCGTTGAGTTTCGCCGAGGCAAGTCCCGTTCTCGTAGACCATGCCGTGCCCGTCCCACGCCAGGTCGGTCGTGGACTCGCCGGCCCCCGCGCCGGCGTAGACGTACGCTGCCAGGCACCTGCCCGACAGATTGCCGACGAGCTGGCGCCGATAATCTTCTTTCCCCACTGTCACGTTGGAGGCGGACAAGTTGACCAGCACGGTGGCGCCCGCCAGCGCGGCATAAGAGGAGGGCGGAATCGGCACCCATAGGTCTTCGCAAATCTCGACGTAAAGCGTGAACGAAGGATGGTTCTCCGCTCTGAACAGCAGGCGGTTGCTGAAAGGTACGTCGCGGTGGCCGCAGATGTCGATTCGATCGCGCAGCCGGAAGTCGGCGGGAACAAACTGCCGTCCCTCGTAGTACTCGCGGTAGTTGGGGAGGTAGGTCTTGGGAATCACGCCCAAAATTTTCGAGCGATAGAGCACCGCGGCGCAGTTGAAAAGCAGGCTGTCCACCTCGAGCGGAAGCCCCACGACGGTGATGACCGGGCTGGTCTTGGTGGCGGTCAACACCTCGATGAGCGCCTCAAGGCAGCCGTCGAGCAGGGCCCTTTGATGGAACAGGTCCTCGCACGAATAGGCTGAAAGGCCGAGCTCCGGAAACACCGCGAGCAGCGCGTTGCGCTCGGCCGCCTGGCGCATTAGAGCTACCGTCTGCGTGGCGTTGAACTGCGGGTCGGCGACCTGCACCTGCGGTATCCCGACAGCCGCGCGGATAAAGTTATGCTGGTAAAGATTAAAAAAGGAATTTCTCTCCGACATCACCGGCCTCTACGCCTGCAAGCTTGAAAATCTTTCGCCCTTTCGCTTGTCGCCGATCATGAGTTTTGCGCGTCGGGCTTAGCATGTCAGGGCATCAGCTTCGACCGTTTCGGCGCATCGCGTCCTACGGTGCTTGCGCTTGATAGATGATCTTTCGCACCGCTACCGATCACTCTTCACCTCCGTAATAAGCCGGAGTCATGACCTGTCTGCCAGTATTATAAGGTAAAATCATGACTGCTTCCGCACTCGGCAAGCGGGCGCCCCGAGCCGGGATGCCGATGCCCGCGGCTATCGATCCCATCTGAGAATGTTGCGGGCTCGGTTGCCCTGCGCCGGGCACCTACTCAAGCGTTGGGATTGGCACGAGGCTGCAGGGGGGCTACATAAGGAACGCGCAGTACCTTGGGTGCGATGTGCCCAGCTCGAATTCGAACGGCACGAGGTTAGCCGGGCGCGGATAAGCAGCGGCCTATTGAGGCGGGCTCGAGTGCTGGAGCACCGGGGCTCGAATGCCGGGGCGCCGAAGAAGCAGGCCAACGCCCGGGCATTGGCGACCGGCCCGGTTGCCGCAAGCCGCTTGAGGCCTCGAAACCTGCTGCGGCCGATCCCGCTCCATCACCCATTTATGAGATGCGCGATTCAGGCAGAGTGAGCCGCGGCATTGCGCCAGGCGATGCCCAGGCGCGCAAACATTTCTACCGCAAGCCATCCGATGCCGAGTCCGAGAGCGATCACAAACGGCGTGCCCACTTTGGCAAAGATCTGCCACTCGGGAAGATGCTCGGCGTAGCGACGGGGAACGCCGGCTGCGCCCGACAGGAAGAGCGTCAGCACAAAGCCAAGCCCGCCGAGCCCGTACATCCAGGCCGCAATCTTGCTGGCAAAGCGGTCATGGCGGCCGCTGAGCTCGCCGGTGAGATGATAGAAGTAGGCCCAGACGAAGGCCACCGCTCCGAGCAGGTAGTAGGTGTGAAAGTGCGCCGGCACCCAAAGCGTATTATGCATCACCTGGTTTACCGCAATCGTCGAGTCCAGGAGGGCGCCGATGCCGCCAAAGACCCATCCCCACAGTCCCCAGGCGATGAGGATCGAAGGCACCGACCAGCGCATCCCGGAGCGGTAAATCAGGGTAAGCCCACCCGTCACGGTAACCAGTATCACCGGCAGGCCGGCGGCGTACGATCCTACCTGTCCTACGATTTGCATCCCCAGCGGTTGAACGAAATCTTGGTAGAGGTGATGCGGGTAGGGCAGGATTACGCCCACCACCAGCACATTGAAGGCGAGCACCACGGGCCAGCTTGCCTTCCATGCGCGCCCGACGTAGACCGGCAATGTTGCATAGACGAGGCCTGCCGCAAGGTAGATGGTCAGGTTCGCGGTCATATGCCCGAAGAAGAACATAAAGTTTTTTGCCAAAAGCGCGTCGAGCGAGCCCACCAGTCCCGCTGCCTGCGCAAGCATCGCCATGAGCAACAAGGCACCGGCGGCGACTGTCAGGACGCCATCAATCGAAACCGCCGTCGCTGCCAGCACCATAGGCGGAGGCGGGGGTGAAGCCTGGTTCTTGCCGGCCGAAAAAAGATAGGGCCAGCCAAGCGCGCCGCCAAGCCCACCGAAGGCGCGCCTAGCCGCATAGAGCACGTTGAGACAGAAAAGCAGAAAGCCGACGCCGATAAGAAGATAAGCGATACACGAGACGACAGCCGCCCACAGCGGCCATTCATGGCTGGGGTCGAAAGGAAGTGGCGGAAGCATCGTCCATCCCGCGGCAAAGCCGCCAATCAGGGTGCCTATGACGAAAAGCGCCACACCGGCGAGGTAAACAACATACGCCGCCCACAGCAAGCGGGGGCTCAGGCTAATCGCCATACTCAGCGCGTTGGCGAGCCCACCCATAGCGCCAAGCAGCGCCATCGCGATCATCCCGCCCCCATGCAGCGTCATGACCTGGTAGAACTGAAGCGGAGGTAAAACGAAAAGTCCGGCCTGATCAAGCCGCATCAGAAGCCCCAGCAGACCCATAAGCAGGAACAAGCCGAGCGCCGTGGTCATGTAGACGAGCGCGAGCCTTCTCAAGGCCGCGGCGCGTTCGCCCCGCGGGTCTATGTCTGTCATCATCACCCCCTTGTTCAAGCATCTGCGCCAGCGCAGGCACACCGAATGCTTATTTCACTATTTCACTGTCAGCGGCGTTACCATCACGTAGTGCGGCATGCCGCAGTATTCAAGACAGCGAATCATGTAAGTGCCGGGACGCTCGAAGGCGTAAATCAAATGGTTGGTGTATCCCGGCATCGCCTGCACCTGGGTGAGTAACTTCCCGTCCGGGCTGTAAACTGCGAGACCATGGTTTACATCTTTGGAGGTTACGACGAACTCGATCGGCGTCTTGGCAGGCACCTCGCTGGTGCTGAGCTTCCAGTACCATTGCGAAGCTATTACCTGAACCACCAGTTGCGGCTTACCGATGGTCAGCGCGCGCATCGGGAAGTAGGGCAGCCAGTAGAAAGAGACCAGCAGAAGGAGGGTTAGCGAACCTGCAGACAGGTAAAAGAGGCGACGGCGAATCACGTCCACCTTCGGAACAAGTTCCTCATACGCAGCCCGGCCTCCGGAGTGGCCAAGAACCCAGACCCAGACCGCCGTCCATATAACGCCAAGCGCGGCGAGAACGCCGAATACGACCATTGCCCCACCTCTATCTGGCGTTGAATGGCACCCGGCGTCCTGCGCTTTTGCCGGGCCTGACAGCCTATGCGCTTATTGGCCGGCGCGGCGTATTGGCCCCGGCTTGAGCCGCGTCAGCAGCAGTGGTTGATACCCCCATGACGCTGCGCCAGGGCATCCTTGACCATGCGCACGCGCTCGCGCCGGCTGCGCCGCCTAAGCTCTTCGGTGCCGAGGCCGGCGCTGTTCAGTCGGCGCAGTTCGTCGGCCGCCACCCGCCAAGCGGCCGCGGCGCAACTCACAAGACCCGCGCCGCAGCGCCCAACAGCCGCCTCGGCCGCGCGCAGGCGCGAAGGCGGCGCAAGGGCAGGCGTCGCTCGCGCGAGTGTTCGCTCCAGGCGTTTCACGACGCCCTCGAGGCGACGCGCGCTTCGACGCGCTCAACAGCGCCCTCGGACGGCGCGAGGAGCAGGCGCGCCCAGACGCGGATCGCGTCAAGCAAAATCGTCAGCACCACCGCGATGAACACGATCGTAAGTACTCCGTCGATGCGGTCGTTCCAGACCATCTGCGCCATCGTGCGCGCTTGCCCGGCGGCGAGCCCTGGCGAGGAAACAAGCTGCTGCTGCAGCGCGTGGGCATGGGCAAAAAAGCCGACATTGGGTAGCGGACTTAGCACCTTCTGCGCGCCCGCCGTCATCGTCACGGCGATCAGCCATACCAGCGGCAGCAGGGTGACGAAGGCGTAACGCGCCTTGCCCGAGCGGATTATGATCGTCGTCGCGACGCACAGGGCGATGCTGGCGAGCATTTGATTGGCGATACCGAACAACGGCCAGAGCGAATTGATGCCTCCCAGGGGGTCGATGGTTCCGGAGTAGACGAAGTAACCCCACGCGGCGCACACCAAAAAAGAGGTGATGAAAATGTTGGCGTAGGAGGAGGCCGCCGCCAGCGGCTTGTAGATATGGCCGACAAGATCCTGAAACATGAAACGGGCAACCCGGGTCCCGGCGTCGAGCGTGGTCAAAATGAACAACGCTTCGAACATGATCGCGAAATGGTACCAGAGCGCCATCACGGCGCGACCGCCCAACGTGTTGGAAAAGATCTGCGCCATCCCGACCGCCAGCGTCGGCGCCCCGCCCGCGCGCGCGTAAAGCGTGGTTTCCCCGACGTCGTGCGCGAGCTTTTGCATTTCGGCGTCGGTCACCTGATAGCCCCACGACGAGATCGTCGTGGCCGCGGCGACGCCGGTTCCGACCCTGCCCACCGGGCTGTTCATCGCAAAGTAAACACCGGGCTTAAGCGTAATCGCGGCGATGATCGCCATCACGGCCACAAACGATTCCATCATCATGCTGCCGTAGCCGACCATGCGTGCATCACGCTCCTTGATCAGCATTTTGGGCGTGGTGCCCGACGCCACCAGCGAATGAAAGCCCGAGATCGCGCCGCACGCGATGGTGATAAAGGCGAAAGGAAAGACTTTGCCGCCGAACACCGGCCCGGTGCCGTTGGTGAACGCGGTCAGGGCGGGCATGTGCGTCGGCGGATGAATCGCGACGATGCACAGCGCCAAAAAGAGGATCGTCGCCACCTTAATGAACGCCGAAAGATAGTCACGCGGCCCGAGCAGCAGCCAGATAGGCAGCACCGAGGCCAAAAAGCCATAGCCGATGATCCACAGAGCAAGCTCGGGCGCGCTGCGCAAAAAGTAATGGCCCCAGCTAAAGTCGCCCACGTAGCGTCCGCCAACCACCGCGAGAAGAATCAGAGCTAGACCGATCGTGGTGCCTTCAACGATTCGGCCCGGACGCAAGAAGGTCAGGTAGATTCCGATGAGCATCGCAATCGGAATCGTGGCCGCAACCGTCGAAGTCGCCCAGATGCTGTTCTTGAGCGCGTTTACCACCACTAGTCCCAGCGCGGCGATGAGGATCACCATGATCATCATTACGCCGACCAGCGCGACAATTCCGCCCAGCGGGCCGATCTCATCTCGCGCCATCTTGCCTAGCGACCGTCCGTCGCGGCGCAGCGAACAGCCCAGTATCACAAAGTCCTGGACGCAGCCGCCGAGCACCGCGCCGATCACGATCCACAGCATCCCGGGCAGATAGCCGAATTGGGCGGCGAGCACCGGCCCGACCAGCGGTCCCGGCCCGGCGATAGCGGCGAAATGATGGCCCAGCGTGATCCAACGATTGGTCGGCACGTAGTCGCGGCCGTTGTTCAGGCGCACTGCCGGGGTTACCCGGGCGTCGTCAAGCTCCAACACCCGATTGGCGATAAAGCGCGAGTAGAAGCGATAGGCGACTGTATAAATACACGCGGCGGCGACGACGAACCACATCGCGCCCGGCTGCTCGCCCCTGGCAAAAGCCAAAAAACCAAGCCCGCCGGCCCCCGCCGCGGCGACCAGCAGCCAGACTAAAAGGCGTAAAAATCGGCCCATGGCGAACCCTCCGAACGCGATGCGAACGGCCAGCAACTCAGACCCTAAGCAAAAACCCCGCTTCTCGGCCTGGCCTGGCGGCCGCCGCCCTCTGCTTAGCTTTGCCGAACGCTCGAACTCATTCTCACATTAGTACTTGAATAGCGCATTTTAAAGACACCGGCCCTCGGCTTGTTCGACGGGATGGCGGCGGCCCGTTCGTAACAAAGGCCTCATCATTGGCCCAGATGGCGGCCGTGACTATCGAGCAGGTCAGCGAAAAAGTCTGAAAAAAGCGAGCTTTGGCCGGTAAGTTTCTGCCGCAGCCGAGCAGCAAGCAATTATCCGAAATACCGCGGCGTGCGGCCTTTGAGCAAATCCACAAAGGCGTTGCTGTTGTAATGATTCGCCGGCCGCGGGCTAGAAGTCGCGCCGCGCGTACGCGTTAACCCCCGCCAGTACCGGCAGCGCCACCCATGCGGCAAGACACGCACCGGCAAGTCCGAGCCCCAGTGTGCTGCCGAAAAATTGTTTGAAGACGGCCCCGGTGTATCCCATCAGGGCGGCAACGTCTAGCCGCAACAATATCAGAATCCGCGCCACATCGAGTGGGTTGAGGACGCACAACCCTAGCAGCGGCTTCTCCAAAGGATACGCACTAAACGCCATTATCACCGCCAGCAGCAGCCCGTCGTAAACCAACGCCAAAAAGAGCCAAAGGAAAATCGCGGCGCCCAAGGCCTTGAGGCGGTTCTCGGTGCGAACCGCGATCGCAAAGGCAAACGCCACAAAAATGAAAGTGAGAAAGATTCCCGCGAGCAGCAGCACCAAAAGCGTCCCCGCCTGGTCCCGCGTACTCCACCCGTACCAAGCGAACGGCGCGCCAAGGCCGACCGTGAACGCCGCGGCCAACGACACCGATAACCCGAGATATTGGCCAAAAAAAACTGTGGAGCGCGCAACCGGCTGGGCGAGCAGCAACTCCGCGAACTCGCGCGAGTTATAGAACGACAGCACGCCAACCACGATGCTCACAAAGGGGATCACGAGCAGAACCAGGTCGAGGACGCTTACGACCGCCTGCGCGGGCCGCTCGCCGAAAGCAAAGAGCGCCCACGCCAGCAGCATAAAAAACAGCCCATAACTCGCGACCCACCAACCGCGCATTAATTCGCGCGCGGCCTGCCGCGCGACCGTCATCATCTGCCGCATGATGAACGCTGCTCCATCATCGCAGCGATCGCGCGCTCGAGCGTCCGCTCCCCGGTCAATCGCGCCGCCTCACCGGGCGCGCCGTCGAAATATACCTTTCCGTCCAAAAGGAAAATCACCCGGTCCGACAATTCCTCGACTTCGGCGATGATATGCGAGGCCACCAGGATCGTCTTGCCGCGCGCCCGTTCTCGTTCAAGCCATTTCTTTTGGCGCTGGCTTGAGAGCGGATCCAGGCCTGCCGTAGGTTCGTCCATGATAAGAATTTCCGGGTCGAACATGGTCGCCAGTACGATGCTGATCTTTTGACGCGTTCCTCCGGAGAGCTGCCGCACGGGCCGATCGAGCGCTCCTTCGAGGCCGAATAACCCGATCAGTTCCTTGCCGTCACCGCTATCGGCACCCCGGATATCGCGAATGAACGCGAACAGTTCCCGCACCGAGAGGCTCTCGGGAAAATGGGCGGTTTGCGCAACGTAACCAAGCCTGCGCCGGCAGCGCCAGTCGCCGTTTATGCTGAGCCCGTCGATGCGAATTTCGCCGGCATCCGGGTAAACCAACCCTACGATGCATCTCAAAAGCGTGCTCTTCCCCGCAGCGTTCGGCCCCACCACCGCGGTAATTTCACCCGGTTTTATCGCCAGGCTGATCCCGTCCAGCGCCCTTATTGAACCGAAGCGTTTTTTAAGACCCGCGATTTCGACCACGAAGGCCTCGCGATGAGCGGTTTTTCGTCGGCCAAGTTGCGCGGCGTAAGCACTGGGATGGCCTCTTCGGCTGTGTCCAGCAACTCCGCGAACGGACTGCGCAAAAGCACAATCGCCGCCGGGTACTCTTCGAGCAGGAGCCCAAAGAGCCGGACCGGCCAGAACGGAACGTCGCCGATTCCATCGTGGTCGAGGTCATAGCCACGATAATCGTCCCAGTAATTGCCGTTAAACGAGTTCGCGGACTGCGTCGACGAATTGGTGGTCACATCAAAAGCGTTCGCCTCAAATACATTGCCGGAGAAAGCGTTGCTATCCGCGTTGGCCATGATCCGGACAGCGAAACCGTTGTTGTAGAATCGGTTCTTCGTGAGGAAGTTGCGGTTGGCATCCTCGGCATAAAGCGCCACCGAATTGTGAAAAAAGAGGTTGTCTGCCAGTTCGCTATCGTCAAGATCCTTAAGCAACGCGCCGTAGCATGCCGCTCCCCAATTGTCTTCAAAGCGGTTGTCGATCACCCTGAGCCGTTTCGAATACATCAGGACGACGCCGGCTAGGTTCGCGCGCAGTAGATTGCTCTGATAGTAGTTATCCGCCGAGTACATGGTATGAAGGCCATAGCGCACGTTTTTCTCGCTGACATTGTGGCGCACGGCGCTGGCGTGCAAAAACTCGAAGTAAAGCCCATCCCTATGGCCGGTCACGTAGTTTCGCTCAAGGGTAATGTGGTGGGAGTTCCAAAGATGGATCCCGTTGCCGGAAAATGCCTCCGAGGTAGCGTTGCCGTACACCTGGTTGTCCCGTACCACGCAGTCCTCGCTCGCCGCTAAATAGATGCCAAAGAAATTATCGATTAATCGATTACCCTCGATAACGCAGCGGCGGGCTGCTTCAACTCTGAGTCCCGCCAGGTCGGCAAGATAACTTTTTGCTGAATTTCGGATCACAAGTCCCGAAATGCTCACATCGTCAGCTTTCACGGTTAACACCTGGTTCTTGCCCGCGCCGTCGATCACCGGCCAGCCTTGTCCGACGATCTCCACCGGCTTATCAACCACAATTTCGCCTTCCACGTAAAGGCCGCTTTGAACCACAATTCTGCCCCCCGTGGGAGCTTCTCTGAGCGCGTCAACCAGGCGCTTTACCTCACACGTAGGACAGACCACGAGTGTCGGCCGTTGAGCTTGACCCTGCGGCGCCGCAGGCTGGGTGCCGGCCGTCGCATCGCTGGGCGCGAATAGCGCAAGCATGACGAACAGCGGGAATATCAACCCTAACAGCCATCGCCCCATGCTCATCCGAGAGGACCTGTATGCCGAACCTGTCTGAAGCCTTGAAGGCTTAGCCGGGTCGGATCGTGGCATCCGTGGCGCCATGAGCGGGCTGTGTCTTGAGAATCTCGTTCCACGATATCTCGGTGCCGCCTAAGCTCGCGAGCGCCTGGCTACGATCGGTCTGACGCGAAAAGGCGATAAAATTTCTTCTCATGGGACTGTGCAGCCGCAACGCCTTCAAATAAAAGGCCGCCGCCGCCGGAATCAACTGATCAGGGTGCGCGAAGTCGCTGACCCACATTGAGTGGACCTCGGCCGGCGCAACCTCATCTTCAGCCACAAAGCTCGCCAGACATTCGATCGAATCGAAGTAGTAGACCCGCCCCTCTTTGGTCACCAGCTCAGCGGCAAAGCGGGGATCGCTAACAATCATGTGGCAGTACGCGCACTCCACGCCGCCAAAGTGAATTGGATAAGGCGGTGCCGGGTTGCAGCCCGCGACAACCGCCATCGCCATCAATCCCGTAAAGCCAAGCCAGAGGCCTGCGACGAGGCCACCCGCCGGTCCCCTTGGTAGAGAGAAATCTCCTTTCATGCTGCGGCTCATGCTGCGGCGGCTGAATCGACGCGCACGATTAGACCCACTCCTGCCATCGCTCGCCACGCCATCATCCTGCGGCACTCGTCTAACAGCGGGCGCGAGTCGCGGCTCAGCTCGCCCGATTTCGGCGTCGCCTCACCTTTTTACCAACTGCGCGATGCTATCCCAATCGATACTGCGAACGCTCTTTGCGATCAGCGTCGGCAGTCCTCGAAATGCCAAGGGATGCCTGAGCGCTCAAATGTGCCAGCTCCCACACCAGCGCAACCCCTCCGAGCGCAAACGAAAACATCATTGCAAAGGCCCCCCAATCCGGCCAGGCCATGATGTGGAAGTTGAGAAACATGTAAGCGCCGATTAGGTGGGGAGTAAAAGGCGGTATCTTGATGGCTGCGTGAGGGTCGAGGTCGTGGCCGTATACGTACAGCCAGCGATAGAAATCCCCAAGCAGCGCAAGACCGCTGATCGCGAAAAAGCCCAGCCATGCAAGAAGCGATCTGAGTCCGCCGAAAAGGCCAACCGCAAGACCAGATACAATAAGCAACACCAGCAATACTGGAATTATCTTGAGCTCGACGAATTCGCTTTCGACTATTTCGTGCATCCCGATGTAATGGTTGAGTTCATTGATCAGGTCAACTCGTCCTGTAATGCGGTTTGCATAGATCCACATCATAAGGCCTTCGGGATACTGCGGCGCACTGAATCCATAACTCCAGAGCGGCGCCATAAAAGCGGGCACAAGACTGATTGCGGAAAGCACGATCAAAACACGTGATATTTGCTGTAATTTGCCGTACATTAAAGTTTCTCCACAAGAACACGCCGAACGGCTCCCCAGGAGCGGCTGGGTTCATTGCCTCGTCCGGCCCCGCCACTCCTGGGAGAGCGGCGAACCGATGGAGCTGCTCAGCAGCCCTACCATCCAAAGCCAATCGAGCCCATATACTGCTGGAATTGCTCGCCGTTGGTAAGCTGGTTATAGCGCCATTCCTAACCTAGCAAGGTGCGTCCGGGGCGTTCTTGGAGCAAGAGAGCCGCTATCGTGTGCTATCGCGGCTGCCGTTGAAAAAGCGAGTATCACCAGCGCAATCGCCGCGCCCCCGGCCCCGGGCCGGATGCCCAACTTATTAAGCGTCGTTGCCCTTGATCTCCTCTTTCGTCAGCATCCGCTGTTTTCGCTCTGCAAAACAATTTGCGAGAAGGGTTGACCATAGGCGGTCGAGACCGCCTTTTCGCGGGCTCGACCGCCCCGGCAATGTGGCGGCGTTCGCGGCTATTTGCCGCCGCCGTGCCACACCAATGCGACGTTCTCGCCTGGCGGCGACACCCGCACGTAACCCTGCATTTCCTGGTGCAGCGCGGAGCAGAAATCCGTGCAGTAAAACGGAAACACTCCGACCTTTCTAGGGACCCACTTCAGCGTCAGAGTTTCGCCGGGCATGACCAGGAGGTCAGAGTTGCCCGCGCCGGCGACGGCGAAGCCGTGCGGGATGTCCCAATCCTGCTCCAGGTTGGTGACATGCAAGTAAACCGTGTCTCCGAGGTGAACCCCTTCGATGTTATCGGGCACGAAGTGGCTGCGAATCGCGGTCATATAGACGTGCACCTCGTTGCCTCGCCGTTCGACTCGAGCGTCCTTTTCGCTGGTGATCGCGTAGGGGTTCTTATTCTGCGTGAGGTCATAGTACTTGAGGCTTTTCGGCATCAGGAGGCTGGCCGGAATGGCTTGTCCGTAGTGAGGTTCGCCAATGTTCGGAAAGTCGAGCAGCAAGCGCATTTTCTCGCCCGAGATGTCAATTAGCTGGGCGGATTGCGCCAGCTCAGGTCCGGTTGGGAGATAGCGGTCCTTGGTGATTTTGTTGAGTGCAACCACGTACTTGCCCCACGGCTTGGCCGAGTCGCCGCCGGGAATCATTAGATGCCCAATCGAATAGTAGACCGGGATGCGGTCGACGATCTGCCAGGTGCCGAGCTTCCACTTGATAATCTCGGAACTGATAAAGCACGAAGTATAAACATAGCCCTTTCCATCGAACTCGCTGTGAAGCGGGCCAAGACACGCGTTTTGAACCTCGCCGGCGACGATCGAATCGAACTTAAGCACCGGGATGCCGTAAGACGGATGGTCGGGCTGAGGAGCTTCGAAGTCCTTGTTCTCGATCGCCTTGGTCATCTTGGCGAACGAATGCACCGCGATTGTAGAGGAGAGCTTCCCTCCGGGTACGATGTACTCGCCGCTCGGATCGACGTCCACGCCGTGGGGTGATTTCGGCGTCGGCAGATAGTACACCATGCTCTCGCATGCCTGAGGCGTAAGTACGGTGGTGCTGCTCAGTTCTTCCGACTTTGCCACGTGGGTTACGGGATCGACGAAGTTGTGGAAGTATTGTGCAGGAATTTTCTGACCCTTGCCCTGCGCAAGGCATTGCTCGGCGCGTTTCCAGTTGACGGCGGCGATGAAGTCTTTGTCGAACTGCGAGGCGTTCACCTCCAGCAGGGTGTGAGCCTCTTCGGTGTTGTAGCTGGAGAAAAAGCACCAGCCGTGAGACGGCCCCTTGCCGCAATGAGCCACGTCATAGTCGAAGCCGGGCATCAGTATCTGAAAGGCGATGCTCATGCTTCCGGTTTTAGGATCGGGTTTGATGAAGTTCAGCGTGCCTTTGAAGTTTCCCTTGTAGTCGGCTATTGGCATATCCTTTTGCGGAATCGGAACGCTAAAACGCGTGCCGGCAACGATATATTCGCTGTTCTCCGTTATGAACGGTGCGGGATGCAGGCCATCGACATGGGGAATCTCGAGCGTCTCTACCGTTCTGAATTCCCGCAAATCGATCCGCGCGACGCGCGGCGTGTTGTTCCCGTTGATGAAGAGCCAGCGGCCGTCCGGGACGCCGTTGGTTTGGGAAAGTTCGGGGTGATGGGCGTCGTCCCAGGGAACGAATCCATAAGAAGTCATCAACAGCGCCTTGGTCTCTTCAGAGAAGCCGTAACCGTCTTCCGGGTTAACACCGAAGACCGGGATGATCTGGAGTAAGCGCCCGGACGGCAGACCGACGACGTTGATTTGCCCATTAAAGCCGCCAGACAAGAAGGCGTAAAACTCATCGTACTTGCCCGGCGGGACGTACACGTCCAAAGCAGCTTGCTTTTGGGCTGGGCCCGCTTCTTGTTCGGACGGCGCGTTGGATGCCGGCTGATTGCACGAAGCGCTAAGCAGGGCGAGAGCCAACAGTGTTAAGCCAGCTTTTAGGGCGGTAAACCCTCCCTTTTTCATGACAACTTTCCTCCTTCGAAGCGCGCTTCAGGAAATCAACCCGAATCGCTTTCAATCAAAAACCCTTTCTCGTGACCTGGCGGTTCATTTTTTAGCCGCCTGATTTGATGCCTGCCGCAAGTATTCCAGCACCGCCCGAGCATCTTCTGGAGAAATACCGCTCACCGTCATAATCGAACCGTATTTCCCCACGAGGTCTCGGGCCACAGGATCGTTCATGATCATCCCGTTAGTGTTGAGAACCATATTCATGATCCACTCGGGCGACCTCAGCTTGGTGACGTTGCCTAACGGAGGACCGACATAGCGGGAGTCAAGCCGGTGACAAACCGAACAGTGCGTCGCGAAGATCTTCTCACCATTGGCGGCCAACGCGGGATCGAGCGGCCCAAGTTTGACTTCCTTAATCGGCCCAACGCCCTTATCTGGTAACGAAGGGCTCTCGGGCGGGGCCGGGAGCTGGCCTAATGCCTGCCGAGCGGTCATCGCGCCAACGATGCCGAAAACCAACGCGAAAACTCCGAATCCGATTGACGTCGACCGAACTGGTCGATCCCCTCGCATCAAAGCCATGCTGCTGAATGACCTCCTTACTGAGTGACATTGGGCCGTTGCGCCAGTTCGTCCTTGCAAGCGCTGAGACGCGCTTCATGGCATCGTTAAGGCTGACTCGAATTGTTTCTTGCGAGTGGCCTGAGCATAAGAGGCAAGACCCTCAAATAAGCAATATGAAAGCAACTTTTAGGCCAGTTGCTCGAGACCATGCAGCGCAGGATTAGTAGACCTTCTTCGCGCACCGATGGGTCATCTACGGGACACCGTGGGGCATCGATTCCTCGGTCAGCGACCACGGTCCTCCGACCGCCAGCCGAGACCTGGATCAACTCGCCGGCGCCGGCCACTTTCGAGGTCGCTTGCTCGCCTATCAGCGGAAACCAACTGTCTCAATTTCGTTGACGCACTCCACTGCAAGGGCAGCGCGCGCAACAGCTTCTCCAGCGTGAGCGGCAGCCCCCAGCCGGCCGCGTAGAGCCGCGTCGAGTTGATCAAAGCTCGCACTCAACTCCTTCGGCGCCGCATCCGTCATCGTACGGAGCGCCCGCAAAGACTGGTCCCGAGGGATTCGCCGTCCCGCCGAAATGTGGCTGAACATCGAAGACTGCTGGTGGTCCGTTCCCCGCATCCCCTTCCTTCTCACGCGAGGATGACCGCAATCCTGCTGCACAATCAATCGAGAAACGAGGTTTTTTCCGCAACTTACTGGGCAAACCTACCGGGCAACTTCGCCACCGCCGCCAACGAAAGCCGGTCCAGCGCTTCGACCAACACCGGGCGAGTCCGCTTCCACACTTCGTGCAAAACACAGGGATGCGAGTCCGAACATCGATTGCTCCAGAACACGCAGCGCTCGAACAGGTCCGGGCCGTCGATTGCCTCCACGATCTGGCGCACTGATATTTCGCCCGGCGGTCTGGCCAGCGCGTAGCCGCGCTCCTTGCCGCCCTGGAGCGAACACAGGATTCGGTGGCGTACCAGCTTATGCAAGATTTTCGGGACAAACGATTCAGGCAGCCCTGCGGCCTGCGCTAACTGGCGCGCATGAAGAAATACCTCGGGCGGCGCTTTGGCCAACTCGGCCGCGGCCGCCAGCGCGTAGCTGCTTTCTCTGGATAGCTTCACCCAAGCTTACGAGTCCTGCCGCTCCTGCGGGTTCAGTGCACCGGCCAGACGTGTCCCAGGAAGAACATGTTAACCGCGACAACGACAAAGAAAAACAGCAGAAAAACGTTCACCAGCACCACGGTGCCGGGAACACCATGGCCTAAGGCGGCTAGTCCGGGCGGGGAACTTGCCACTGGCACTAGCGGCTGCTGCGAGGCCGGGATCCGTTCGCCCCACAGCAAGGTCGCCACAGCAATGCCGACGTAAAGGGCGCCACCGACCAGTGCTAGCACGGCCCCGACGCCAGCGATGTCCAGCGCGAGGTAGGCACCGGTAGGGAAGTGCACCGCCACCGGCGAGCCCTGATAGGCGATGCTCGCGACTCGTCTGGGCACCCCGTAGGCAGCCCCGGCGTTCATCATGCCGATTCCGAGCAAGGCCACGCCCACTCCGTACAGGTAGGGCTGGATAATGGCCAGCCGCCAGCCCACCACCTTCCTGCGAACGACCAGTGGAAGCAGGTAATAGGTCAGGGCCATGAACGCCAGCGTGGTGCCGCCGACCACCGTTGCGTGAAAGTGGCCCGGGATGGCCAGTGTGTTGTGGTGTAGGATGCTGACCGGCCCGTGACCGAAGGCCACCCCGGTGGTGCCGCCGAGAAATCCGAAGATCAGGAGCGACAGCGCCGACCCCGAGAATCCCGGCTCTTTCCAGGGAGCTTTTCTGAGCCATTCGAACCAGCCCCGGGTGTAGCCCTTGGCACGCTGCGCGACCTCCACCGCGGCCGGAATCGAGAAGGCGTGGATCATGCTCCCTAGGACCGCAGAGTACATGGCGTAGCTCGTGTTCCAGTACTTAAAGGAACGCGACAGGCCCGGGTCGACCAGCAGGTGATGAACCGAGCCGAGCTGGATGGTCAGGATGTAGAGCAGAAACGCGAACCGGCTAAGCTTCTCGTTTAACGGCTTGGCACCCACCGTCATGTATGCCAGCAGGTACCACACCGACACCATCGCCGCCAGGTTGACCTGCTGCGTGCCGTGACCCAGAAGCCAGATCGTGAGCCGATAGGTCTCAGGATCCTCGTGCATCAGCCCGAACGACCACAGCAAGGCGGGCACAAAGGTAAATACCCCGCCAAGAAGAGAGCTGACCGCAAGGATGGCGGCGGTGGCAAGGCCGAAGGTGACCAGCGGCACCGAGCCGCGATAGCGACCCTCGGCTTTGGCTACAACCAGCGTGGCGAAGAATATGCAGCAGGCCAGAAACGCCCCGACCGCGAACAGGTCGTAACTCAGGTAAAAGCTCGGCGGCGCTTGCATGGGAGCGTACGCGTCCCACATTACGTCAGCACGTCCCGAGAAGACCACCACGTCTCCCAAGACCGCCCCGGCCAGCATCAGGGCATAGGCCACCCAGGCCAACTTGGGAGTCACCAGTCGGGCATTGAGCACGATCGCGCTCCCGAAATAAAGGCCAGCGACCTCAAAGAAGATGATCCAGTAGATCAGCATGTTCATGCCGTGAGCTGTGAGGAACCGGTAATACAGTTCCGGGTTGCCCGAAAGCAGGCCCACCGCCGGCCATCGGGTCAAGCCCACGAACAGCGCCATGATCCCCCCGATCAGCAAGAAGACCACCGCGGTCACGGCGTTTACCGTGATCAGCCGCTCGGCGGCGAGGTCGACCCGCAACCCGGTCACCTGGCAGATACGCGACTCGAACTCGACCGGACGCCTAATAGCGACGGCTGCGGCTCCGGATGCCATGTGCTCACTCCTTGACAATAACGCGGCCGGCCATGAGATGATGGCCGACGCCGCAGTATTGGTTGCAGAGAATCGTGTAGACGCCGGCCTCAGTCGGGGTGAGCGTGAGAAGGCTGGCGTAGCCGGGCACCACCTGGAAGTTCATATTGACCGGTTGCAGCGAGAGGCCATGCTGGACATCCGTGGCGGAGAGGTAAATGTGATAGGTCTCCCCCTTCTTCAGCTCGAGGATCGGTGACCACTGGAAGCGCTGCGCGATCAGATAGGCGCTTGCTCCGGCAGGTGGACGAACCACGGGAATACCCTTGTAGGTGCCGACTTGGTAGCGCCGGATGAAGTCCTGCGCCACCCGGGCGAACTCTTCAGGAGAGATACGGTAGGATATCTCCGGATTGTCTGCCGCCCCGTAAGCGTGCCAAATCGGCATGCTCACGGATAGCAGCAACAAGAAGCTGACGCCGGTTACCACCCACACTCGCTCCGCCCTGCTCAGCGGCTTCCACCATATGCGCTCCGGAGCGGCGATAGGCATTTTCTCTTTTACCTCTCTTCGGCTGACCCACGCTGCGCGGCCCGGCAAAGGTTCGCTTGTACCCGGTCGCTCATCTATTTGGCGACGACCGTCGGCTTGATGGACACCGACTCAGAGACCTCAAGAATCCCGTACATCCCTGCCAAGGCGTGGCCGGGAACCCCGCAGATCAGTAGGTACCTGCCCGGCCTGTTCGCCGTAAATCGGGCCCCGGCCGACTGACCGGGTGGCGTGCCTGCCAGCGGACTCGGCGTTTGGGCACCGGAAAATGCCGGCTGGGCAAGCGCGGTCAACGGGGGCGTGACCGCATAGGGAATAATCTGAACGCTGTGCGGGGTATTGCCCCGGTTGACCAGAGTCAGTTCCACCTCTGCTCCCACGGGGACGGTGATGACCGGATGCCCTTTGGTTCCGCCATTGAAATTGAAGCCGGCGTTGGCCTGGTCTTCACTGGCCACCAGTTTGAAGGCCGCACTTGCCGATCCTGTAGCTCGAACCGGGACCTCAGCGGGCGCGTTGGGCACCGCAGGCCCGGTGGCCGCCTGCGCCCGCGTGGCTGCTTGAACCTGGCTAGCCGTCTGCGCCGGGGCGCCGATCAGCTCGGGGAACGGGGGGGTGCCGGAAATGTTCAAAAGGCCCCAGACTATGTAAAAGCCCACGGCGATGGTGACGTTGAGGCCAAGCAAAAGGAAGATATCGTCCAGCAGGAGCTGGCCGTAGGGTATGGGGCCGGAGCCTGAGCGTTCGCCGCCCTGGTCTTCGGCGGGCGCGTCCTTGTTCATGAGGCAAACTCTCTAAAAAGACCGATTAACTCTTTTTAACCCCTGCTGTCAAGAGCGGCACGGCTTGGTCACGCCGGGGCATAGCCGGGTCTTACGTCTTGCATGAGGCCGGGTCGGAACGGCGGTTCCAATTCTGCTCCGCTGTAAGCGCGCCAACCCTTCACGGGCCGCTTCGCTGTGTCACGCTCGCAGGCTCCGCGCCCGGCGAGTCGGGATCTCGCGCAACCTGCGCGGCGTCGACCGATGGGATGCACCCAGCCCGTTTCCTGAAACGGTTTCGCAATGGCCAGAATGGCAACTTTGATCATCACGCAAGATAACGGGAGGGTCCGAGGATGGAAGTTACAACGATCGGGATCGATGTGGCAAAGGGAACGGGTCGCGAGGAACGCTGGCCCATGAACCCGGGCTTTTCACTGCCCAACCGGACTAGCAATCGGGTGACCCTCAACGTGCGAGGCACGACGAGTCGAACCGCAGCATCCCGCCGATTCTGTCCAAGGGCCGGCGAACCATCGCGCCCGGAAAATCCCGGAGCTCAAACGTTGTCCTTCGTGGAGCTTACGGCTCGAAAAGGTGGGCAAAAATTGCGCTTACTTTATTATGCTAAGCTGTTGCTGCTCCCGGCGACGGCTTCAATTCGCTTGACGATATCGAGCCATAACGTGGCGCTCTGGACCTCGGTGAAGCCGGCCGCACGGACAGCCGCCTCGGTTTCGCGATCAAGCCTCGCGCCGCACACGTGATAGAGCAGCGGTGAGAGCCGCCTGACATACCATCCGAGCCAGCGCCGCTGCGGCGGGACCCGTTCCAGCAGGAAGTAGTCGGCCGGCTGGACGCAGGACGCGGCGAACCGCGCGCAACGCCTGGATGATTACCTGCGCGAGGTCGGTCTAGGCTGGGTGCTCAGGCTCAGCGCCGTGCTGGGGGAGATGGATTTTTCGGCGCTGAGCGGTGGTTATCGAGCAAGCGGGCGCAAGGCGTTTCATCCGCGCACGCTTTTGGGACTTATCGTCTATGGGATTTTAATCCGGGGCAGTGGTCGTTGCGCGAGTTGGAAGGGCTGGCGCGGCGCTGACGGCCGGTGATGGCACGATGATCGATGCGGCGGCCAGCCGTTTTCGACTGTTGCAGACGGGGGCGGCTGAGCAAGCGGCGCGAGAGTTGCGGGCGCAGGCTGCGGCGGCGCCCGACGACGCCAAGGTTAAACGCGAGGCGGAGCTAGCTCTGAAGCGAAAATAACTTCATCGATGAAGACTCGGAAGTCCGCGCCCTATGCCTGCGGCATGCTCCAAAGGCAGAGGACCGGCTTGCGGGTTTTTGGTGCGTTGGAGGTTGTCCGGTCCGCGGGCCTCGGTGGCGCGGGCGGCCCTGCCCGCGCTGGGCACGGGCGGGCACCGCGGCCCGCCCCACTAAGATTTATTTCGGTTCAGGGCTAGCCAGCGTGGCGGCCAAACTGGGCGCCGAGCGGCTGGCGTGCCGGCGCAGCGCGCCTACGTAGCCCGCAGGATTTCGAACAGAAAGGGGCGCGCGCGCTCGAGCGCTGCTTTGCGCTGACTCACCGACGCGGCCTGCCGGTCGTCGAGTTGGGCGTAAAAGCAGCCGCGTTCAGGTAGATACAGGAGCGCCCGATACGGGAAACCCGCGCGAAAGCTGGGGTAGGCGTGGCGCGCGATGATGCCCTCGAGCGCGGTCTCGACCACCGCCTCGTGTTCCTTCCCTTCGGCTTTGTAGGCGAGGGCCACGGCGACCTTAAGCCGCGCCGTTCGCCGCTCGTCCTCGACTCCCGCCATCCGGCGCAGCACCTCGGCAATCAACTCCTGGTCGCTGGTCTCGCGGCCGTCAAGCCAGCGATGCGAACGCACGCCGGGCTCGCCGCCCAGCGCGTCGATCTCGAGTCCGCCATCATCGGCCAAGGTCGCAAATCCGCTAAGCCGGCGGTAAAAGCGCGCCTTGATCAGCGCGTTCTCCGCAAAATTCGCACCGCTCTCTTGAGGCGCGACCTCAAGGCCGGCGTCAGCGAGCGAAATCAAGATAAATGGATAATCGGCCAGCAGCAGCCGATACTCGCCTAGCTTGGCGCGATTGGTCGTCGCGATTAGAAGGCGGAGAGGGCTCGTCATAAGAAATCCACGGCAAGCGGGCCGCGCGCGTCGCCCTCGCGCTGCCCTTGCGGCCTCAGGCCGGCGTCTTGGCCCGGTAAGTGAAGCTCAGCGCTCGGCGCTCGGCGTGCTCCTCGAGCGCGAGCTCGATCAGTCGGTCCACGAGCTTCGACATCGGTATACCGGCCGCTGCCCACAGCTTGGGGTACATGCTGATCTCGGTAAAGCCCGGAATGGTGTTGACCTCGTTCACGACAATCTCGCTTAGGTCTTCACGCGCCAGAAAGTCGACCCGCGCCATTCCGCGTAGGTCAAGCGCGATGAACGCCGCTTGCGCCATCGCGCGAATCCGCTGCGCTGTCGCGGCCGGAAGCGGGGCGGGAATCATGAGCCTAGCGCCCCTGGGATCGACGTATTTAGACTCGTAGCTGTAAAACGCATGACCGCGTTCGACCATGATCTCGCCCGGACCGGCGACTTCCGGCTGGCGGTTGCCGAGCACGGCGCATTCCAGCTCGCGGCCCTCGCACGCGGCCTCGATGAGAATCTTGCGATCGTAGCGCAAAGCGTCGAGAATCGCCGGCTCAAGCTCTTGCGGTCCGCAGACGCGGCTTACGCCGATCGAAGAACCGAGGCAACTGGGTTTGACGTAGAGCGGATAGGCCAACTCGCCGGCCAACTTGAGTGCCTGCGCGCGATTTTCCTCGAAGCCCACCTTGGTCAGCACAGCGAACCTGGTGACCGGGATGCCCGCCTCGCGCATCAAGCGCTTCTGCGCATCTTTGCTCATCCCCAGTGCCGAGCCGAGCACACCCGAGCCCACGTAGGGAACGCCGGCCAACTCAAACAGCCCCTGCACGGTGCCATCCTCGCCATAGGTGCCGTGCAAAATGGGAAAGACGACATCGACCTGCTCGCCCGCCGCGAGCTTGAGCCTGTGCGCACCGTTCTCGGCGCCGGCCCTGCATAGCGCTCCCTGCGCCAGCGGATACGGCAGTAGCGCGGCGAGGACGCCGCCCGCGTCGAGCTCCGCCAGACGCCCGGCCGCGTCGGCTAATGCCGAAAGCGCGTCCTCGCGCAAAAACCAGTGCCCGTCGCGGTCGATGCCGATCGGTACGATCTCGTAGCGTGCGGGGTCCATCGCGGACATCACCGCGAGCGCCGAGCGCAGCGAGATTTCGTGCTCTCCCGAACGCCCGCCGAATAAGACGGCCACTCTAAGCTTTGGCATGACCGTACGGCGAGGGTTGCGCCCGGTTAATCGGGACAGACTCTTGCAAGGCGGACTCATGCAGCGCCGTCGCCAGCGTCATCGAGCCGACTCGCGCGGCCTCGGTTACCGTCAGCGACCGATACCGGTAGAATGAGCTACAGAGCTTTCGGCAAGGCCGCAGCGCTACGCGGCGGCCGGTCCAGCGTCCGCCGCCGCGCGGACAAACTGCTCGCAGGGAACTATATTGCGCGCGGGCACCGGCAGCGCTGCCGGGGTCTCCGAATGCGCGGCAGAGCATTGCGAGCTCGCGGTCGAAAAGGTTCCGTGCTAGACGCGACTCCGGCATCGTCGGCAGCTTTATCAGCGGTTGCCCGCGAACCTCGGCTCACAGCCGATAGTTTGGCGCTTCCTTGGTGATGAACACGTCATGCACGTGGCTCTCGCGCTGCCCGGCTTCGCTCGCCCTAATAAAGCGCGCGCGCTGGCGGAGCTCGGCCAGGTTTGCGGCGCCGACGTATCCCATCCCGGCTTGCAGCCCGCCGACGAGCTGCTCGACATTCGAAGCCAGCGCGCCGCGGTACGGCACGCGCCCTTCGATTCCCTCGGGCACGAGCTTCTCGTCGCTGATCTCTTGCTGTCCGTAACGGTCGCGCGCGCGCTCCATCATCGCGCCGAGCGAACCCATGCCGCGGTAAACTTTGTACGCCCGGCCCTGATAAATCACGACCTCGCCCGGGCTCTCCTCGGTGCCGGCGAACAGCGAGCCAATCATCGCACTGTCGGCGCCCGCGGCCAGCGCTTTGGTGATGTCGCCGGAAAAACGAATGCCGCCGTCGGCGATCACCGGTATCTTGCGCGGCGCCGCCACCGGAACGCAGTCCAGAATCGCCGTGAGCTGCGGGACGCCGACGCCGGAGACCACGCGCGTGGTGCAGATCGAGCCGGGGCCCATGCCGACGCGTATCGCGTCCGCCCCCGCCTCGATCAGGCTCAACGTGGCCTCGGTGGTCGCCACGCTGCCGGCGACGACTTCGAGCTCGGGAAACTGCCGCTTGATGGCCTTGAGCGTGTCGATTACGTTGCGCGAATGGCCATGCGCGGTGTCGAGGCAAAGCACGTCAACGCCGGCGCGCTTGAGCGCCGCGGCCCGCTCCTCGGCATCCGGTCCCACCCCGATCGCCGCGCCGACGCGCAGCCGGCCCAGCGCGTCCTTGCACGCTTGGGGATAGCGCGAGGCCTTTTCCATGTCTTTGACGGTGATCAGCCCGCGAAGCCGCTGGTGTTCATCGATCAGCGGCAGCTTTTCGATGCGATGCGCCTGGAGAATCTCCTTGGCCCGTTCGAGTGTGATGCCCGGGCTCGCCGTGACCACCTTGGTAGTCATCACCTCGCGCACCGGTCGATCGAGCCGTCCTTCAAAGCGCAGGTCGCGATGGGTCACGATGCCGACCAGGCGGCCTTCTACCGCCACCGGCAGGCCCGAAATTCTGCACCGGCGCATGACCTCGAGCGCGTCTTCGATTTTCTGATCGGGATGCACCGTCACCGGATCGACGATCATCCCGCTTTCGAACTTCTTGACCGCTGCCACCTCGGCGGCCTGATCTTCGATTGAAAGGTTGCGGTGAATGAAGGCCATGCCGCCGCTCTGCGCCATCACGATGGCCGCACGCGACTCGCTGACCGTGTCCATTGGACTGGCCACCAGCGGGATGTTAAGACGAATTTTGCGCGTCAGGTAGGTTGAAACGTCGCACTGAGAGGGCAGTAAATCCGATTCTTGAGGGAGTAGGAGCACGTCGTCAAAGGCTAGTCCCTCGCGCAGCTCCGCGTGGCGCATAAGCTTCTCCCCAACGAAAAAGCCCGCGCCAGGGCGCGGGCCGGACCCGATAAAAGACCACAACGCGTTGCGGTTGACAGAGGCATACTATTGAGTAGCAATTTAGTGCCGCTTGCGCAACCGACCGGATTTCCTGTACCAGCTATCATACCCATGATTAAAACGGACGCGAGTCGGGTCGGCCGTTTCCAGCGCAAGTGCTGCTGATGACCTGGGACTTGCGTCTATACCTGGGCGCCATCGTGCTATGCTCGCTGGCCGGCGGCGGCACGCGCCTACTGCTGTCCGAGCAGCCCGCAGAGAGCCAACTCGTGCCGGTGAGCTTTGCCGGGGGCATCCTGCTCGGCGTAGCCTTCTTTCACATGATTCCAAACGTTGCACCTGTTCTGGGGCAAAGCCTCGGCCTGCCGTTGGTCGGCGGCTTTTCCGTGATCGCCGTCCTCGAGCATTTCCTGATCGTCCATCCGCATCCTGAGCATCCGGCCGAGCATGGCCAAAAACGCCACGTTCACGTCGGCGCCGCGGTGGCGGTCGGAATTTCGTTCCACAGCATGCTTGATGGCTTGGCGGTTGCCTCCTCCTACGGCCAAGCCCAGCTAGGCTCGGTGGTGTTGGTTGCGGTCATCGCGCACAAAATACCGGAGGCGTTCGCCCTGACCACCCTGCTGCTGTTAGACCATTGGTCGCCCGCGGCGACGCTGATATGGCTTTTGGCCTACTCCGTCACCACGCCTGTGGGTGCCACTTTGACCTTCGACTTCCTCCAACACGCCAGTTTTTTCTCGGTCGCCGCTGCCGTCGCCTTTTCAGCGGGAACCTTCCTCGCCATCGCCGCCTCAGACATCTTGCCCCGCATCCAGATAGAACGCTCGTACACCGGGCGGACGTTGCCGCTGATGGCTTTTTTGGCCGGGGTCATGCTGAGCTGGCTGGCTGCGGCATTGGAGCGCGCGCTTTAGAGACGGGGGAAAATGCTACTCTATCGCGCTGCATATCGCCGGTTGAAAACGGGCAGCGTCAACCCCGAATCTGCTGTGCGATGCGCCGAAAGGGCGAAAGGTCTTGCGTCTGCGGCGCGCTATGCCCTGTCCGATTTTGATTGGCGCGGTGAATGAAAATGAAAAGGGGTCCTTCCTAGGAAGGACCCCTTTTCTTCTGCGAGACCAGTTACGGTCTCTGTCTCGGTAAGCGACGCTAGCGCATTAAAACTCAGTATTGCCGCTAAAGCTGGAAGTGCGGCGGATGCAGAGATAAAACGTTACTTCTTTTTCTTAGGGGGCTTTTTCTTCATCGCGGCTTTGGTAGCCTTCTTTGCTGCAGGCATAAGTACCTCCTTGCCAAAATCGGTTGCGCTGGCGTCGCGGGAGCATCCTTGCTTAAGTAAGCTTTGGATGCCAAACCGCTTTCGTCCGTATTTATATAAAAACGTTATTGCTAAATCAAGAGAAGATTTTCGAAATATAGAAAAAAATTTTAAAGCCGGTGAAATCCGCTTACCAAAGCCCTTTAAGGGCGATTAAAATGGCGTTCGCGGATAAGGATGCTTAATTTGGAGCAATGCCCGAAATTAGGGTGCGAGGAGTGACTCGATTAGCCAGGGTGCTGCGCGAGCGTCTGGTTCTGATGGTGCTCTCGACCGCGTTCGTCGCGGTGATTTTTCACCTGACCTGGTCTCACCACGGGTTGAAAGATCTGCTTGCTTTGCGTCAGCAGGAAGTCCAGCTACGGGCGGAATGCCGGCGGTTGGAAAGCGAGAACGCGGTTTTAAGCGCCCAAGTTGAACAACTGCGTTTTGATGACGAATATCTGCAGAGCTTAATCCGGCGCAAGCTAGGTCTGGTCAGGCGCGACGAGTTAATCTATCGCTTCGATTCTGAAGCACACCCGCCCGCGCGTTAAGCTGGTTGGCACGCTTTTAAGCGGCTACAATAAGCCTTCGACCGAGCCTTTTGACGCCCTCCAAAGACCGCGTTCGCGCAGACCAGGCCGACACCGCCGACGGCGGGAGGCCGGCTTTGCTTGCCGGGCGCGGATTGGGTCTTTAAGCGGAGTAGAGAAGATGGGAGAACCGCGAGCCTTGAGGACCGAAGCTACTTTGCGGCCGGTGGCTCGGTCGGCGCGCCTGATTCTGTTCGTCACCGTATTCATTGATTTGCTCGGCTTCGGCATCGTCATTCCGTTTCTTCCGCTGTTTGCCGCCCGTCTGGGGATCGGCGCCGCCGGGGTTGGGGCGGTGCTCGCGGCTTACTCGGCGACGCAGTTTTTGTTTGCTCCGATGCTGGGGAATCTTTCCGACCGCGTGGGCCGGCGTCCAATCCTGCTGTTCGGTCTGGCGGGCTCCGCGGTGGGTTACGCGCTGTACGGATACGCCGCCTCTTTTGCCGGGCTGTTAATCTCGCGCATCGTACACGGTGCCTGCGCCGCCACGGTGTCCACGGCCCAGGCTTACATGGCGGATATTACCTCCGAGGAGCAGCGGGCGCAGGCGATGGGACTTATCGGCGCTGCCTTCGGCCTGGGGTTCGTTCTGGGGCCGGCGCTCGGGGGCCTGCTGGGCTATTCAAGCCTGCGCGTGCCGGTCTACTTCGCAAGCGCGCTTGCGGCGGCTAATTTCGCCTTTGCCCTGTACAGTTTGCCTGAATCTCTCCCGGCTGCTTTTTCGGAAAAGGCGGTCCGGTCAGGCCGTGGGCGGCTGGCGATGCCAGCTATCACTCCGACGCTGCGCCGCCCCGACCTGCGCCGGCTGCTGGTTTTGGCTTTCTTGTGCACCGTTGTCTTCGCGGCCTTCGAGACGACCTTCGCGTTGGTGGCGGCGGCGCGCTATGGTTACGGCGCCAAAGCGGTCGGCGGCGCGCTGGCCTGGGCCGGCATCGCGCAGGCCGCGGCACAGGGCTACCTGGTCGGCAAGCTGGCGCGGAGGCTTGGCGAGTCGCGGCTGATTCGACTCGGTATTGTAGCGTTGGGGATGGGCCTGGGTCCGCTGGCAAGTTTTTCGTCCACCGCGTGGCTGCTCGTGCTGCTCGGCTTGGCCGCCGCGGGCTACGGCTTTGCCAACCCGGCGATCGCGAGCCTGCTGTCGAAGCTCGCCGGCGCGGCAAGCAAGGGCGAGGCGCTGGGAGTTAACCAGTCGGCGTTGTCGCTGGCCCGCATCGTGGGTCCGCTGCTCGCCGGCGCTGCCTACCAGTCTCTGGGCCCAACGGCGCCTTACGTGGGGGCCGCGCTGATAATGCTGGTCGGGCTCGTCACGGCCCGCGGCGTCGCAGATGCTGGCGGCTAGAGAGGGACTTATTCGCGCATGATTTCAGCACTACGCATCCTGCACCTGTTCGGCGTTATCCTATGGATGGGCGGCCTGCTCGCGGTTACCACGCTGCTGCGCATCGCCAGCGGGCAATCCGAGTCGGACAAGGGCCGGGGCTACGCTCTGGCTCGCCGTTTGCTCAGCGCCGGAGCCAACCCTGGGGCGTTGGTGGCGATAGTGCTGGGCGTCGCGCTGCTGATCGCAGAGCCTAAGTTCTTATACCGGGGATGGTTCCATGCCAAGTTCTTTTTGGTGCTGGCGCTGTTGTTCATCCACGGGCGGCTTTATTTGCGCGCGCGAGTGCTCGAAAGCGATCCGTCGCATCCCGCGGCCACCAAGCAATTCGCCGCGCTTCATGGGGCGGTCAGCGTTATCCTGCTCGCGATTCTCTTCCTGGTGTTAGTGCGGCCGTTTTAGCGCTTTGCGCGGGCGCTTGTTGAAGCTCCGCGGCGCGCGTCGCATCAGAAGCGGTCTTTCATTGCGCGCAGTTGAGCGAAGATTTCGACCGGGTCGTCGCTCAGACCCGGGTTGGAGCGCTTAAGGGATGCGCGAATTTCAGCGCTGTCGGTGCGCAGGAAAGGATTGGTCTGTTTTTCCTCGCCGATCGTCGAGGGTATGGTCCATTTGTTTTCGCGCCGGCGTGCCACGGCCCACTCGTACTTCTTCTTAAGCGCGGGATTACCGGGCTCGACGGTGAGGGCGAAGCGCAAATTGTTCTCCGTATACTCGTGTCCGCAGAAGACCTGGGTGTCGTCGGGCAGCGCCGCTAGTTTGCGCAGCGATGCCACCATCGTTGCGGCCTGTCCCTCAAACACGCGGCCACAGCCGGCGATAAACAGCGTATCACCGCAGAAGAGCGCCTTGAGCGACGCAAAATAATACGCCACATGGCCATTGGTGTGGGCCGGAATTCCCAGCACCCGTCCCGCAAGGCCGCCCACCTGGATCGTATCGCCGTCATCGACCGGATCGGTCAGCGCAGGTATGCGGCCGCCTTCAGCCCGCGCGCCGTATATTCTAATTCCCGCCACCTTCGCCGCGAGAGCCGTGTTGCCGCCGGTGTGGTCACCGTGCCAATGGGTAGAGAGCACGGCGACAAGCTTGAGGCCGCGCCGCTTGACCTCATCCAGCACCGTGTCGGCCTCGGCACAGTCGATGACGGTGGCCTCTCGGCTTGCGTCGTCTGCCACCAGATAGGCGTAGTTATCGGTTAGCTGGGGAACCGGGATTACGCTCATTGTGGGGTCCTCCGTGGGTTTGCCGCGCAAGGCGCCGGCTAGGCGCAACCTGAGACGTCACGCGCGAATCATGCGTCCGCGCGGACCGGTCATTAGCTTGCGGCCATACACCGGCAGTCAGGCGCCTTCGGGCATACGTTCTCAGCATACGTCTTCGGCTACAGGCCCACGATGCTATAGCCCAGGTCGGCGTAAACCGTCTGGCCGGTGACAGCGCTTGCCAGGTTGCTCAACAGCGCGGTAGCCATCGCGCCGACCTCTTCGCGGTTGATCGTGCGTCTTAGCGGCGAGCGCCGCTCGACCTCGTGTACCATATCATAGAAGCCGTGAATCGCCGCGGACGAGAGCGTGCGCACCGGAGCGGCGCTGAGCGCGTTGACGCGGATGTTCTTTTCGCCCAGGTCGACGGCGAGGTAGCGTACGCAGGCTTCGAGCGTCGCTTTTGCCACGCCCATCACGTTGTAGTTCGGCACCGCGCGCACCGCGCCGAGGTAGGTCAGGGCGAGAATTGAGCCGCCGCCGCGCCGCTCCATCAAGGGCTCCACCGCTCGCGCCAAAGACACTAAAGAGTACGCGCTGATCTCGATCGCGCGGATGAAGTTTTGGCGGCTGACGTTGAGGAACCTGCCCTGCAGGTCCTCGCGCTCGGCGAAGGCCACCGAATGGACCAGCATGTCCAATCCGCCCCAGAGTTCGCCGACCCGCGTGAAGACTCCGTTGATACTCGGCTCGTCGCCGACGTCCATCTCGCCGATTATCGTCGCCCCGACCTGCTCGGCCAGCGGGCGTACGCGCCGTTCGAGCACCTCGCCTTGATAGGTGAGGGCGACTCGGGCCCCTTGAGCAACCAGGTTTTGCACGATCGCCCAGGCGAGGCTTCGTTCGTTGGCCACGCCCACGACCAGCGCGGTTTTACCCTCGGCGATTCCCATTTCGATCTGACCTCCTCCAAGCTGCGGCTGGCGCGCTCCGATGGTTTCTGCGCCACAGCCGCGCGCGTGCCGGGCAGCGCACCGATTTTAGCCCAATCGCGCGAACCTCGACAGCGCCTTAAACCTGCAAATTGACTAGAAGTAGTCTCATAAATGACTGTAGCGTACGGATGTTATTCTGAGCGCCCTGAGCCGGAGCCCCGAGGCTGCCGAAGGGATTGCGCCGGCGGCGAATTGCTCCTGCGACTTGCCTCCAGTGGGGCGGGCCGCCGTGCCCGCCTTGCTCTTTCTTCCAGTGGGGCGGGCCGCCGTGCCCGCCATGATGCGCGGGCGCCACGCCCGCGCGGCCAATGAATCACCGGCGACCGGGCGGGCACGGCGGCCCGCCCTACTTAAATGAGTCACAAGCTCTGAGCGCAGCGAAGCATCTGCGCGCAGCGATTCTATGCCCTTATACCATCGCCTTTCAGCCAAATCGCTTCGCGTAGATGCTTCGCGGAGTTTACCCTGACCCGTTGTCCGCTGGGATTCCTCGCTTCGCGCGGAATGACGGGCGAAGGGCTCGGCATGACGGAGAAGGCGAATGCGTTTACGAAATACGCTCTGACTGAAAAGCTCATCGCGCGGCGGATGATCGAACCGCGAACGCATCGCGCCCGCTCAGAGCGGCAAGGTCATGCCGTCGTACGCCATCTCAAGCCCGATCTCGCCGCTGCGCCGCAGCGTTTCGCGTCCCAGATGGGTGAGCACGACGCGGCGCGCCTTGAAGCGCTCGAGGTTAGCGGCGATGCGCGGATAGCTGAGATGGAACGCGGCCTCGGTTTCAAAATAAGTGCACTCAAGCAGCATCAAGTCCGCGTTTGCGCTCAGCGCCACCAGATCTTCGGTCCAGCCGGTATCTCCCGAAAAGACCAGCGACTTGCCGTCGGTCGTGACTTTCAGCGCCAGCGAAACATCGCCGGTCGTGTGCGGAGTGCGGATACAGTCGACGGTTACGCCTGCGAACCGTGAACGCGTTCCGGGTTTAAGCGTGACGAACTTGAGCTTGCGCGCCACGCGCTCGGCCGGAGATTTCGGATACATCAGCCGAAACATCGCCCAGACGCGGCTTTCGAGATTGCGCGGTCCCGCGATCGTAAGCCGGCGCAGGGCCGGACTCTCGTACAGATACTCGAGAATCAGAAACGGCAGCCCGGCGAAGTGGTCGCCGTGCAAGTGGGTTATCAGCGCCAGGTTGAGCGTGGCGGCCTCGATGCCGGCGCGCTTGAGTCCGGCCAGCAGCGTCGGCCCGGCGTCGATCAATACATTGGCCGACTTGCTCCTTAAGACGTAGCTCGCCTGAAGCCTGCCGCCGCTGGCAAAGGCGTCACCTGCGCCGAGGACCGTGAGTGTTGCTGATGGCGGCGGCGCGCCGTCGCCGCCGGCCTTAAGCTGCTTGTGCGCGATTGACATTCCAAGCTCGTGTGCGAGACGGTTTCGGCGGCGCGGTTCGCCGGCGGGGCGGATCGCGTCGCGCCCGCTGATTCGCGGCCGTTGCATTAGTCGGTAACTTCCTCCTGAAGCGATGCGCAGACCAGGGTTTGCGGGTCGAGGTCCTGCAAGAAGCGCGACACTTGCCCCATCGTGAAGCCCACGCCGCGTTCGAACATGTAAATCGGGTAAGCCAGGTAAAGCTCGTCGCGAGCGCGCGTGCTCGCGACGTACATCAAGCGCCGCTCTTCCTCGAGCTCGTCGGCGCCGACGCTTTGCGGCGGCGGAAAGCGGCCGTCCGCGGCCCAGATCAGAAACACCACCTTCCACTCCAGACCCTTGGCCGAATGGATTGTGCTGAGGGTCAAGCACTCGTCTCCGCGGTCGGCCGCAAGCACGCCGCCGACCGCGTCGGAGGGCGGCTCCAGCGCCATGTCCGCGAGCATCGCCTGCAAGCTTCGGTAGCGCTGGGCAATTTGCTGAAAGTGCTCCAGGTCGCGCTCGCGGCGGGGGTAATCATCGGGGTAAGATTCGCGCATCAGCGGTAAGTAGTAATCGACCACCGTGGCGAGCTGATTGGCCGGCGGCTCAAGGGCGCGCCTGAGCGAGGCCGTCAGCGCGGCCAATTTCGCCAGCGCCTGGGCCGCGGTAGGGTGCTTGCCGACCGCCTCCGGCGCCTTGTCCTTGAGTGCCTGCTCGGGGTCGTCCGCGCGCGACAAAGCCTCGACCAGGAGCTGGGCCCGCCGGTTGCCCACGCCGCGAATCAGCGTCAGCGCGCGCAGCCAGGAGACGGCGTCGGCGGGATTGGCGGCCACGCGCAGATGCGCCACGACGTCTTTGACGTGGGCGGTCTCGACGAACTTAAAGCCGCCGCGCTTGACGAACGGTATATCGCGGCGCTGAAGCTCGAGCTCGAGGTCGAAAGAGTGAAAGCTCGAGCGGAAAAGCACCGCGATTTCGCCCAGCTCGACGCCCTCTTCACGCAGTTCAAGGATGCGCTGGGCGACGAAACGCGACTGCATGTGCTCGTCTTGGGCGCGCACCAGCAGCGGGCGGAATTGCCCCGTGCGGCGGGTAAAAAGGGTCTTGCTGTACTTATGGGAAGCGCGCGTCAAAATCTCGTTGGCAAGGTCAAGTATGCCCTGCAGCGAGCGGTAGTTTTCCTCAAGCTTGATGATCCGGGTGCCGGCAAATCGGCGCGGGAACTCCAGGATGTTGCGAAAATCGGCGCCGCGAAAAGAGTAAATCGATTGGCCGTCGTCGCCCACGGCCATGACGTTTTGATGGGTCGCGGCGAGCAAGCGTACCAGATCGGCCTGAATCGGGTTCGTATCCTGATACTCGTCGACTAGGATGTAGCGAAAATGGTCCGAGAGGCGCCGGCGAACCTCCGCGCTGCCTTGCAGCAACTCGGCCAGCACGTAGAGCAGGTCGTCATAGTCGAGCAACGCCCGCGCGCGCTTGTACTGCGTGTAATTCTCGGCCAGGCGCGCGATGTCCGCGGCGTAATCGAGCAAATGGGGAAAGTCCGCCTCCAGCTCCTGGTCCAGCGAGCGCGCCTTGTTGCGCGCCATGCTGATAACTTCCGCGAGCGTGCCCTTGTTGGGAAATCGGCGCTCCCTGGAGGCAAACCCCATCTGCCCCCGTACCAAGTTGATCAGGTCCTCCGTATCGCCGCGGTCGAGGATGCTGAAGTTGCTCGGCAGGTCGATAGCTTTGCCGTAGCGCCTGAGCACGCCGTTGGCAAACGAATGAAAGGTCCCGCCGGTCACCGCCCGGCTGCGCTCGCCCGCCAGCCGCTCGACGCGCGAGAGCATTTCTTGCGCCGCGCGGCGGGTGAACGTGAGCATCAGGATCGCCTGCGGCGGCACGCCGCTCTCGATCAACCGCGCCACGCGGTAGACCAGCGTGCGCGTCTTGCCGGAGCCGGCGCCCGCGACGACCAGCGCCGGCCCTTCGTCGTGCATCACGGCTTCGAGCTGGGCGGAATTAAGCAGCGACGAATAGTCGACCCTAAAGCCGCGGCTGGTGCCCGCCTCTTTGCGCAAGAGTAGAATTTTGTCGCCCAAAGCGCCGTTCATCCTACCATGTCTCGCATTTCGCGCGACCGGCCAAGACGCATTGTGTCACCTTCGGAGCGGCGATCAAGGATCATCAGCATGATCTCCACGCTGACCGGCGCGGCGGCTTGGCGTGGGGGGCAACTGCTTGTGAATATCGCAGGCCACAGGCGATCGGCGAAATGAGCGCCGCAGAGCTCGTCGCCTGTCTCCGGCGCGTCGGGTGCGCCTGGTTGAGCACGCGCGCGAAATGCGGCCGGCCGTGCGCTGCGGCCGAGCGCAAATTGCGGTGCGACACTGTCGTTGCGTGTCGTGTCCCTCTGAAAAAACGCGCGCTTCCAAAGCGGCCGGACGCGGGCTGCGCGCCGCCCTATCAGCGCAGGCAGGCGTGCCAGCGCTACCGACGCCCGAGGCCGCCAACGGGTCGAAAGTGGCCGAGGAACGGCCCGGTCTCAAAGCCGGGACGGTTGGCACCGATCGCGCCAGGACCGCTCGGCGCACCGGGCTTGGCCGCGCCGATAAGGCCGGTGCCGGCCGGCGCGGTATTTGAGACCGGGCCCGCCACTGGTTGGGCCGTTGTGGTATTTACCGCGAAGGGGCTCAAGCCGAAGACCGGGATGCCGAAGAAAAAGGGCAATCCTACCAGAGTTCCGGCACCGAGAAACGGCACCGCGCCCGCGAAGGCGCCGAAACCGGGACCCACCATTTCGTTTTGAAACTGCTCCTCATAGGCCTGGATGTCATTGGGCATCTCCGCGGTCGCCGAGCCGGCCTGCGGCTCAGACAACGCGTTGATGCTGCCGGTCGAGCCGACGGCCGGCGCCGGCGCAACTGTGCTCCGCTGCTGCTCGGCGGCGCGCAATTCGGGACGAATCTTAAGCTGATCGTCGATATCGATCCACGGGTTGCCGAAAAATTCGCCTGCGCGCAACTCGACCGTGATTTTTTCATCGGTGCTGGCCACGAAGCCGAATAAAATAACTTTGCGGTCGCCGAGGCGGTTGTCGAGAACCTGAGCGCGCGCCAACGGGAAATGGTTGTTGACCTGGAGATAGCCGGTGAGCGAGCGGCTTAGGGGTATGTTCTGGGAAAAATCATCCGCGTGCAGCGTTGACGGCGATAGCGTCAACCAGATACCGATCAGCACGGCCCGCGCGAGCACACGCCCACTAGCCGCCATCTTGGTCCACCTGACAATAGACTATGGCCAAGCGCAGATGCTTCGCAAGGGCCCGCTCATGCGAAAGCGAAGCATGCGGCGCCAACCGCGCCGGGTCGCGGACGTTGAATAAAGCACCGCCTTCTTGCGTCTACCGGGAGCTTTGGCGCTCGCGCCGTAAAGCAGACGTTATATAAGGACCGCGAAATTGCGTTTGCCGCTCTACTTGGTCCGATCTAGACCACCGGCTAGTGCTGGATTTGCGAGTCGGCTTATAAGGGATTGCCGCGATTCATCGGCGGGCGCGGGCCGGCGCGACGATCCTCTTTGGTCGCTTCCCCGGCTTTAACCGGTTAGCGTAATCCTTCAACATTAACCACATTAACCACAGAGCGGAGAGATCCTCCTATGGCAAAGTGTAAGGCAAAATTCTCGCTGTGGATTTTATCGGTTGGTTTGTTGATGTGCCTGTCAAGCGGGCCCGGACCGGCAGCAACGGTCGACGAATACCCAATCACGCCCGGCGCCGAGTTAACGCTAAAGCAAGCCATACTAGTCGCGCTCAAGTACCACCCCAGGCGCAAGCAAAGAATCTACGAGGCGAACGCGAGCCGCGAGAAAATCGGCGAGGCGCGCGCGCTGATGGGTCCGCAACTCCATGGCGTGGCGGAGGAAATCGGCGCGACCAACAATCCCGTCGGCAACACCGAGTACATCGCGTATCCCTTTTATAATATGCCGACGATTCACGCGGATAACTTTTCGCGCGGGGCGCAGGAGCGCAACGGCAATCAGTTCGCCTGGTACAACAACTTCTTGGGCGGCTATTCACTGGACCAGTTCTTATTCGACTTCGGCCGCCATCGCGGCTTCGTCAAGCAGCGCGAGTTCGAGGCCCAGGCCGCCGAGTACCGGCAGAGACTGACCGATCTGAACCTGATCTTCGAGGTCTCCCGCCGCTATTTCGCGCTGCTTAGAGCCAAACAGATGGTGCGCGTCTACGAAAAGGCGATCGAGCAGCGCCGGTTTCACCTCCATGAAGCCCAGGTCAAGGCGGCGGCCAAACTCAGGCCCGACGTGGACATCTATGCTACCGAGGCGGAGCTGCAGCGCGCCCAGCTTCATATGGTTGACGCGCGCTACGCGGTCGCGGACGCCAAAGTGGCGCTCGATAACGCGATGGGCTTAAGCGACCTCGCGCCGAGCTACGAACCGGCCGACATACTCACCTACGGAAAGATCAGCGATACGATGAGAGGGTTGCTGCAACTTGCCTACCGCACTCGACCCGACATCAAAATGTTCCAGGCGCTGATCGAGGCAATGGGCGCTCAGATAGTTCAATATCGAAGCGATTATTTTCCGAGCGCGGGCGTCTTCTCGGAGTCAACCACGATGGGTACGGCAATCTCGATGCCTGCCAATAACTGGGCTCTTGGCCTGGTCGTACACTGGCCCATCTTCAACAGCTTTTTGACTACGCACCAGTTACAGGCGGCTAAGTTGAGTCAGAAAGCGATTGAGTACGGTCTTGCCGATCTCAACCAGATCGTCATCTACCAAGTCAAGACTTCGTTTCTGAACTGGCAGGCCTCGGTCGAGCGCATCGACCGCGCCGAGAAGGCGCTGGCCGCCTCGCGCGTGGAGCTTGAGCTAGTCGAAAAACGCTACGAGGCCGGACTCACCAATATCGTCTTTCTCGAGGACTCCGAACGCCATTACACCGACGACGACGCCCGCTATGCCGACTCGCTGTACGACTTCTCGTACGCCAAGGCGCAAGTGGACCACGCCACCGGCCGCGCCCTGGAAATCGAGGGCCGCTAAGCCGCGGCGCGGGACTTACGCTCGGCTCGCGCGGGCGCAGCTTGAGTCGCCAGCCACTTGCAACCCAGGGATGGGGCGCGGGCGCGACGACCGGCACTCTGAACAGGCGCCGGCGCGTTCTACTCGACGCCGACGCGGCGCTAAGCAATGCGCGCTTTGTCGGCCGGCCGCGCTACTGGACCGTCGCGGCGCGATCGATGCGGTTGAGACCGTTGGTCTCGAACACGTAATGCGGCTTGCCAGGCTCGGCGTAAATGAACATTTTGCCGCCGGTGTTCGGAAACGGGATGACCTGGGAGGGCGGTCCCAGCTCCTTGAACAGATCGCCCGGCCCCTTGCCGATAAACCGCTTGGCCGGGTCGTCGGTTGGAACAAAGACATCCGGCGGCTGGCTCTGGCCGTGGGGGGTGTTCACCCAGTAGGAAGCCGGATTCTGTCCGCCGCAGGCCCAGAATAATCCGCCGGCCGCAAACAAACCGGATATGATAGCGCCCAGTTCGATCGCGCTCCGGACGAGTCCGCGCCTCAGCTCTTCTTGATTAGTATCCATAATCGCTCGGTTTTACGCCTCCGGCGGCAATCCCTTCGCCACGTCAACTTACTCGACGGTCACCGCCAAGTCGATTCGGTTCGTGCCGCCGGTTTCGAACACATAGCGCGCGCCGGGCCTGGCATAGACGTAGATCTTGCCGCCGGTAACGTCAGACGGCATGACTTTCGTCGGCGGACCAAGCTCTCTTATAAGCTCGGCAGGTCCTTTGCCGAGGAACCTTCTGACCGGATCGTCCGCCGGCGCGCCGATGCCTGCGGTGTTGCCCGATTTGGCCTGCGCCGCGCCGGCGGAAACGCCCGCGGGTGGCGGCGGATTCTGCGCGTTACAGCTCCAAAGCAATCCGCCGGCGACCACGCCGAGCACTATCGCGGCGGGCCGCGCCTTGCGCGGCTTGGATTGACTGCGGAGCCATTTCTTCGGTTTCGTTTTCCCCATCATCTCATTTCACCCAACCGCTCGACCGCGCGGGCAGCGCGCCTTGGCAGATTGCCCTAGACGCGCCGCCCGCGCTTCCCCATCATCTGTGCGGCCGTTCCCGTTCGGCGCTGTTCGCCCGCCGTTGCTAGAAGGCGTATTCGAAGTTGAGCATAACGGTCTGCTGGTCGGGAGCAACGGCGTAGGGAACCGTGCTGCCCGTGAACCCCGTGGGCGCGGTCCATCCGAAAGTCTGTGCGTAAGACACCGGAAAGGCCATCTGCTTGTGGTAGTAAAGAATTGACTGGTAATCAAGCGCGATTCTTACGTACTCGTTGTATTGATAGCTGATGCCGGCCACCAGCCGGATAAAGTCAAACGGATCCACCTTCACGTTGGTCGCGGGCAACCATTGCTCGGCCCACCCGAACAAGGTGAAGGGGGTATCGCCGAGAACATAGTGGCCAAAAACGTTTAGACCTTGTTGGTAGGAGCGCCCGTTGTTCATCAACGCATTCGAGAGGTTAGCCCACGCGGCTTGATTCAACACGATGTAAGACGGGACCTCAGTCGACGGTTCCACGCCGAATATCTGCGCTGGTCCCGAAGCGGAGAACTGGTTTCCTGGCGACCAGGCGTTACGCCCCCAGTCATACTCAAACGCGATTTGCCAAGTGTCGGTCGTGTAATGGACGATCTCCGCCAGACGCATGATTTCGCTCTGCGGTCCCTTGAGATCGGCTGGTAGGTTCATGAGATCAGGCGTCACGTTTCCCCAACCCCAGTCGTAAAAGGTGGTTATGCCGAGACCGTCATACCTCCAGCGCGCCCCGAACGGGTAGACAGAGACCCGCGCCATAGCTTCTTTGGTGTCCGCTTGTTCCAAAGCATGAAAGCTGCCTTCGTCGAAGACTCCGACGTTATAATCGATGTATTGAAGTCTTTGCTCTCCGAACCGAATCGGCCCCTGCAGCGTAATCCCCGGAAAGGTTGACGCCATACTCATGTTCCAGGTGACGAGGTTGACGTAACGAAAGCCGTACAGGTCTTCTTCCCAGGGCACCAGCGGCTCCGGCTGCTGACCAACGATCAGGCTATCGTCGCTGAGCGCATCAACGCCCTGGAAGATTTTCGTGTACTGCATGTAGCCGTACTTGAGCCGCCATGAGTAGTTGCCGCTCACGGTCTGGCCAAACCCGCCGAGCGCGCCATAACCCTGGTTGGTGGCTCCCCCGAGCTGGCGGTAGAGGTTGGGCGTAATGCGCAAAATCCAGTCGTCGGTCGGGTTGAAGAAGGCGTTAATATAAGAGCGCGTGATGTCGATGGAGTTGTAACCGCCATTTCCAGGCCCGGGCGGGTTGATCTGGGTCAGGAGCTGGGGACCATAGGAAGTGTGGGGATACCATGCCCAGTCAGCCCAGAACTGGGCACCGATATACATCCGGCTGCCGAACGTGTCGACGTAATGCTGCCAGGCCGGCACCATCTGTGTGACTTGGTCGGCCGTCTTCTGAGCGTTGGCTTCCAGCTTCTGGGTCTTGGCCTCGAGCGCCTGCTGGCGCTGCTCGACCTGCTGCAACTGCTGTTGCTGTTGCGCTGGCGGTTGCGGCGGCTTTGCTAGAGCGGCGCCGAGCGCGCTCACCGGGAGCGAGACCGGCACCCGCCCGGGACCTGGTTTGATGAAGAGCTGGCCCGTGTTCGGATCCACAAACAGGTGGAGCTCTCCACTTGACCCAGGCCCTCCGCCGCCGGAGGCCACCTGGGCAAACAGGCGCGGAGTCCATAACAGCGTCAGCAAAACTGTGGCCGCGGCAAAGGCTCTAGCTCCGAACGATACTTTGAGTCTCATCCCATCTCCTTTCCGTTGCGGACGGATTTCCTCAAAGAGCTGGTTTGTTTTGCTCTCCGTCTGCTGGCGCACCCAGACCTCTACGTGCAGGCGCACCTCAGCCTATGCGAGCCCCGCCGCCTCGCTGTTCCCACCTGCGCCGAGCTTTCCTCGGCGCAGGTGGGCTCGAAAACTTATCGAAGACCTAGGATTAGTCGGCTACTACAAAGGCACTACATTTTAGAGCTGGCGCTCGTGCCTGCCGTGGAATTGGCGTTGGCGCTTGAGTTGCCCTGACCGTTGGCCGCTCCGCCGGAATTGGTGGCTGGCTTCTTGCTGGCGTCCTCGCGGGCCTTCTGTCGGCGAGCCTCTTCTCTAAGTCGCGCAAGTTTATGCTCGGAGTAAACTTTTCCGTTGCATGCGTAGAGCACCGGGCTCGAGATAGTTACGAGCGCGCAGTGCGAGACGTCTGGCGCCACCACGCTCTTCTCAGGCGGATCCGCTGCCGCGAGCTTCATTGCGTTGCCCTGGTTTGAGGTCGTGGAACAGCCGCTGGCGGCGATAAGTGCCAGCGAAAAAGTGCAGAGTCCCATCGTCCGCGTTAGACTTCTCATAAGTGCTTTCATCTCCCTAGGTTTCTATTCGTCAAGGGCATGCCGGTCGCTCCCATGTCCACTGCCCGCTGTGTGTGAAGGCTGCATTTCTATGCACAGCTTTATGCACACGCTGTTGATAATTACTTCGGTTCACTCGAATTAGGCGCCCTCTACCTTTTGGTTGCCGCTTTACCGACATGACTTACTTCGAGGCTTAGAGATAACGCGGACGAGTTAACTGGGAATGAGTGCCTTATTAACGTCATGTGAAATAACCGTCGCCGCTATACCGTCCGATATTTCTAAATGGCCTCAACCCTAGCTGTCCAACTTATCCTTGCGCGTTTCTCGCCGTACGCGCCTAGCATCGCGGAATGCGCCTTGAACCTGTGATAATCGCTGCGACTGCGCATATTCGGTAGGCGTGGGGCTATGGAGCAGGAAGTTGAATGGCCTTGATTTGCGCGTCTTCCAGAGCAACTACCTGCGCGGGCAGCGGGGCATAAAAGAGCGGTGCGGCGTAGCGCTGGCCGTCATGAAGCGCCCATCTGAGGAAACCCACGATCGCTTTCCCCTTGGCGAGGTTGGTCTGGCGCTGGTAAACGAGCAGGTAGGTATAGGACGAGATCGGGTAGGAAACCTCGCCGCCGGCGTCGATGATCGAGACGCGAAGGTCCACCGGCATCTGGGCGACGCTGTTGGCGGCGGCGGCGCTAACGCTATCGAGGCTCGGCATGACCCAGTTGCCGTCGCGATTTCTGACCTCGGCGACCGGGAGCTTGTTGCCGAGCGCGTAGGTCAACTCAACGTAACCGATCGCTCCCGCGGTTTGCTTGACGAGCGCAGTGACGCCTTCGTTTCCTTTGCCGCCCAACCCAACCGGCCAACGTAAGGAGGTGGAGCGACCGACCTGCTTTTGCCACTGCGGGCTTATCTTCGACAGGTAGTCGGCAAAGATATAGGTAGTGCCGCTACCGTCGGAGCGATGGCAGACGACAAGATCAGCCGCAGGAAGTTTCAGGGTAGGATTTATGCGGGCGATCGCCGGGTCGTTCCACTTGGTGATTTTTCCCAGATAGATGTCGGCGATGACTGTTCCGGTCAGGCGCAGCTTGGCGCCGGCTTCCGGCAGGTTATAAGTAATCACGTCAGCGCCGAGCACGGTCGGGAAATGAAGTATCCTGCCGGGCGCGTTCTTTAGCTGCTCGTCGGTCATCGGCGCGTCGGATGCGCCCATATCGACAATCCGGTTGATTAGCTGCCTGATTCCTCCGCCGGAGCCTATCGACTGGTAGTTGAACTCCACGCCATGGTCGAGGTCGGCATATACCGCGAACCATTTGGACTGCAACGGGTAAACGAACGTCGAACCGGCGGCATTGATCAAAAGCGCTGCTAAGCCGCCGGCATGCCAGGCGAATGCCACGATTATCGCTATGGTCGGTAGTAAGAGCTTCCTCGCACACGGCATCGCGAACCGATGGCTCCTCCTTTTTGGCCTTACCCGGGGCCGTTGCAGCCTTGCTCATGGCCGTCACGGCGCCCCTGGCCGCAGGTGTAAACGTTATTTCCTGCCCAAATCCTAGATGGCTGGCGTTGCCGCCGCTTTACTCATTGATGAAAAGCTGCTCAGGGATTTGTTAACGAAATGTTACGAAAGCGAGGAGGGACGCCGAGTTCAGAAAAAGTCTAGCGCGGGCGGGGCGCGACCTTCGCCAGACCGCCAGGTGCACAATCAGGGGTAGCGCCGCGCGGGATCGCCAGGACCTGTCTAGCCAGCGCCGCCCTCGTCGTCAACGCGAAAGTGCTCGTCGCGAGCACAGTCAGCGCGAAGCTCGCGCGCCGGCATCGGATGCGCTGCGAACAACTGCGAAAGCCACGCGGCCGCTTCAGGATAATCGCGGCAATCCAGCACAAATTCCTGCCCTGGGGCTGTCGTGCGCAGCAGCACGTGCTGTCGCTGCATAGTCCAGCGAGCCGGCGCTTCATGGTACGAGAGCGGCTTGCGCGCCGCTTGGGGATGAAACCAGGGTGGCAGCCGCCACACGCTGCGCGAATAGCCCGGCGCGCTCAGGCAAAGCTCCTCGCGCAGCCGCGGGAAGACGCCGCCGCCGCGCAGCGCCTTGGCGGCGGCGGGCAGGCCTAGCTCAGAGGCGGCCACGTATAGCGTGTTATGCTTGCGCGCGCGGCGCGAATTTAGATGCGGATGGTACGCGGCCCAGGCCAAATGTTTGGGCGGCTCGCCGTCTACGCGCCAGATCTCGCCAACCTTAAGCCAGCCGAAGATCGCGTGGCAGTCAGGGGCGTCGCGCCGGTAGCGCCATCCGTCTTCGGCCGGCTCGACTTGCCGGAACCATCCGAAGAAGAGGAAGAGATCGCCGACGGTTACGCCGGCGCGGGCGAGATGGGCCTGCGCGGCTCCGGCCTGACCAAAAAGCGGCCGCCATTTTGGCGGGCGCGGACGCAGCGCGCCCTTATCCAGGTCCGGGTCCAGATGAGCCCGGTGGCCGGCGCGCACCCTTCGCCGCGACAGAGTCGCCACCAAAGCCCCGAGCGAATGGTGCTTGGAGGCAAGATCGCGGTATGAGATTTTGCCGCCCACATCCGGAATCGGGAGCGAGAGGTAGCTGCCATCGGGAAAAATCGGGCTGGGTACGCCGCCGTGCGCCGCGTCAAAGCCTTTGCGGCTAAAGATTAATCGCACGCCCGGCACCGACTACGATAACTAGGCCCCGGGGCTATCAGAAGCGCGACGCGGCCCGATCTGCCGTCGGCGTGACAGCGTCGGGATGGTTTTGAGCGTGCGGGCACGGCGATCGCCGCAGCACGAGACGGCTCTAGCGACCGAATCAACTCATGGCCAGGCGAGCTGCGCTTCTTATAAACGCGGGGGTTGGCACCACCCCTGGGGGATCCATTGCGCTGCTGAGGATTTTGCGCTCGTTAGAGCGCGAAAAACAGGGGCCACTCTCCCTGGGACGGCTGGGTCTCGATAATTTAAGCAGGCCGTACGAGCGATAATTACGGCAAGTGTCCGCTACTCCGTCTCCTGCTGTTGCTTTAGCTGCTCGAGCTGGCGTCGCTGATTCTCGATCTCCTGTTGCTGTTGTTGAATCTGACCCTGGGTCTGCTGGTTTTGGACCTGTTGATTCTGTACCTCGTTGCCCACCAGGAAGCCGCCGATGGCGCCCAAGCCCGCGCCGATGGCCGCGCCGATGAGCGGGTTGCCGGTTATGGCGCCGATAACCGCCCCGGTCGCGGCACCCGCTCCGGCGCCGATCCCGGTTCCCTCCTCACGGGTGCTCAGCGACTGACCGGAGCATCCGACAAGAGCTGCAGCCATAACCGCGGCGAGCGCGACAGCAACGATAGAACCGCACTTTCGTTTCCCGTTGCTATGAGTTTCGCAGGTGATCGCCATAGATGACCTCCAAGCCGGTTTCTCGACCCGTTGTGCGTCAGCCCCGTTGCAGCCGACGCCGATCGGGTCGGCTGACTGCGTGCCGGCCAGAAGATGCTTGCTGTTGATGCCTATTCACGCAGCCAGAGAAGTTCCCCCTTAAGCGGAACTGGTTTCGCGGGGGGTCGCCTCGACCGTCGCTACTCGGTCTCGCTCTGCTGCTTTAGCTGCTCCAGTTGCTGGCGTTGGCGCTGGATTTCTTGCTGTTGCTGCTGGATCTGGCCTTGCGTCTGTTGGTTTTGCGCCTGTTGATTCTGCACCGCGTTGCCAACCAGGAAGCCGCCCACTGTGCCCAGACCCGCACCGATGACCGTGCCGATCAGCGGATTGCCGGTTATCGCACCGATCACCGCGCCGGTGGCCGCCCCGCCCCCGGCGCCGATAGCGGTGCCCTCTTCACGCGTTGTCAACGGCTGCCCGGAGCAGCCGGCTAGGCCCAGAGCAATGGTCACTGCCACGACCAACGCCGCCAATCGACGGCTTGAAACCGTCATGTCCAATCGAGATACTTTAACCGTTTTCATAGCGCCAACTCCGAACCGAGAGCTGACAAACCACAGAACTCGTGCCCGCCTCGCGAGAAGCCGGCCGGCGCAACGCCGCTGGCAGCATAGCCGCTTCCCTCAAAGGCTCTGCAATCGCCATAATAATAATTGACTGTACGATGTGTCTTGTCGTCTTGTTCGCAGCAAGAATCTAAACCGAACACGCCTCAAGGTCAAGTGAAGAGTTTTAATCTGCTTATCACAAGCGTATGCTGGCAGGTTTGACGCGTATACTGTTACGGCGCCGTTCTATGGACAGACGCACCGGCTTAGCCGAACCGGACCTCCACAGGTTTAAGGAGCGGTATGATGGGGCTTAGAAGCGAGTCGCAGTATAAAGAGTCATTGCGCGACGGGCGGGCGGTTTATTTCCGCGGCGAAAAAGTGGATGACGTGACCGTTCATCCCGTAATGAAGGTCGCGGTTGATCACGGCGCGATCGATTACCGCATGGCGGAGGAGGAACACTTCCGAGCGCTTGCAGTGGTGGCTGACAACGGCGCCGAATACAGCCGCTACTATCATCTGCCGCGCGGCGCGGGCGATTTGTCCGCCCGCAGCCGATTAATCGCCTCCTCGACGCGCGAGGGAGCCACCTTGGTTGTCCTAGTCAAGGAAATCGGCACCGACGCCCTGTTTGCTCTGCATCTGCTCGGCGCGGAGATGGCGGCCAGGGGCAAGCCCGAGTATCTGGCTCGGGTCGAAAAGTTTCACCGCTATTGCCGCGACAACGATCTAGCGCTCGCCGTGGCCCAGACCGACGTCAAAGGAGACCGCGCGCTTGCGCCGAGCGCGCAGGCCGACCCCGACTCTTACCTAAGAATTGTGGAGGAGCAGCCAGGCGGGATCGTGGTGCGTGGCGCCAAGGTTCACACTTCCGTCTCGGTCAACAGCAACGAGCTTATCGTACTGCCGACGCGCGCCATGAGAGCGGATGAGAAGGCCTACGCGGTCGCCTTCGCGCTGCCGGTGGCCAGCGCGGGGCTTAAGCTCATCAGCAGTGCCCACGGCAGCGCGCCCAAGGACGCCTTCGAGCATCCGATAAGCGCGCGGCACAAAATGATGGAAACGCTTACGGTGTTCGACGATGTGTTCGTACCCGACGAGCGAATCTTCCTCAAAGGCGAAGCCGAGTTCGCCGGCCCCTTGGCGCTCAACTTCGTGCGCTTCCATCGCTTCACGGCGGTGTCCTATAAACTGCCGCTGCTGGAGTTGCTGGCCGGCTCGGCGTACGCAATCGCCGAGGCCAATGGTATTCTTAGGGCCTCGCACGTGCGCGACAAGCTTACCTATCTGGCCGCCTACCATACGACGGTGCGCGGCCTCATCGAGCAAGCTGCCGCCTCGTGCTCGCTCGAGCACGGACTTGCGGTGCCGAACACGCTGCTCACCAACGTGGCCAAGTATCACTTCGCGCACAACTATCATCAGGCGGTGCAAATCGTACAAGACCTCGCCGGCGGCCTTTTGGTCACCGCCCCGGCGACGGAAGACCTCAAAAGCGAGGCCACGCGCGCCTACGTGCTCAAGTATCTTGGCGGCGCTAAGGGAGTCGACGCCGAGCAGCGCTTGCGCCTGCTCAACCTGATAAGCGATTTAACCGCCTCCGACTTCGGCGGCTACCAGGAAGTCCTGGCGGTGCACGCGGAGGGCGGCTTCGAAGCGGAAAAGCTCCAGGCTTACCGCGAATACGACTTCAAGCCGGCTGCCGCCTACGCGCGCCGACTGGCCGGCCTCTAACTATCTGAACCAAGCGTTTGTCGCGGCGCGGGCAGCCACGCATCGGCGCGCAAATGCGCCATCGGCCGACCGGCGGCGCTCGAACAGCGCACCGGCCGTGGGACCGAAAAAATCGACCGGCCGCTTACAATTATCGGCTGGCCGCTTAGAATAATGGAAAGCGGCCGCTAAACGCGACCCTCAAATAACCGGCGTCACGCCGATGCATACGATCGCGGCTTGACGCGACGCTCCGGCCAACGAAATCGGCAGGCCCGGGCAGCAGAAGAGGCCCTCAGGATGGCTGACAATCAGACGGAAAATCCACTTACCGTGGGGCTGGAGAAAACGCTTCATCCGCAGCCGTGCACGCTGGTCATCTTCGGCGCGTCGGGTGATCTTTCGGGGCGCAAGCTGCTGCCGGCGCTGTACAACCTTGCGCTCGACGGCCTGTTGCCGACCGGGTTTGCGGTGGTGGGCTTTGCCCGCTCCGAGATGGCCGATCACGAATTTCGCGCGTTTGCCGCGGAAGGCGTGCAGAAGTTTTCGCGCCGCAGGTACGACGCCACGTACTGGCAGGACTTCGAGCGCGCGTTGTTTTACCGGACAGCTTCGTTCCAAGACGCGAAATCCTACGCGGCGCTTAAGGCCGCGCTCGAACAGATCGAGTCGCAGCGGGCCACGCTCGGCAATCGAATCTTCTACCTGGCGATTCCGCCGACGATGATCGGCTTATGCGTCAGGCAGCTTCAGGCAGCGGGGCTGATATACCCCGCCAACCAGAAGGAGCACTTCTCGCGCATCATCGTGGAAAAACCGCTCGGGCGGGACCTGGAGACGGCGCGCAAGCTCAATGACGAACTGGCCCAGGCCTTCAACGAAAGCCAGATTTATCGCATCGATCATTACCTCGGCAAAGAGACGGTGCAGAACATTTTGGTGATGCGGTTCGGAAACTCAATCTTCGAGCCGCTATGGGACCAGAGGAACATCGACCACGTACAGATCACTGTGGCCGAAGAGGAAGGCATCGGCACGCGCGCGGGGTATTACGAAGAGGCGGGCGCGCTGCGCGATATCGTGCAAAACCACATCTTGCAGCTCGTATGCATGACCGCGATGGAGCCGCCCTACCAGATGACCGCGGAAGTTATTCGCAGCCACAAGCTGGAGGTCTTGCGCTGTTTGCGTCCGATGGAAGAGCAGGACTTCCAGCGCTACGTGGTGCGCGCGCAATACGCGGCCGGCTATTGCCGCGGGGTCGAGGTGCCCGGCTATCGCAACGAGAAGGGGGTTAGGCCCGACTCCACGACCGAAACTTACGTCGCCCTGCGCGTATTCGTCGACAACTGGCGCTGGGCCAACGTTCCGTTCTACCTGCGCACGGGAAAGCGTCTGGCCAAGCGCGCCACCGAGATTACCGTGCAGTACAAGCACGTGCCGCGCGTGCTGTTCAACGTTGACGCCGCTAATCCGCTGGAGCCCAACGCGCTTTCGCTGCGGATTCAGCCCGACGAGGGCGTCTCGCTGCGCATCTCGGCCAAGCTGCCGGGACCGAAGGTGCGCATCTATCCGGTGAAGATGGATTTCCGCTACGGTAGTACCTTCGGCGAGCAGGCTTCGCCCGAGGCCTACGAACGGCTGTTGCTCGACGTGATGGCCGGCGACGCGACGCTGTTTATGCGCCGCGACGAGGTCGAAGCCGCCTGGCAATGGGCCGGCTCGATTCAACAAGGCTGGGCGCGCAACCCGGTCAAATGGCTGCCCGAGTATAAAGCCGGCACCTGGGGGCCCGTCGAGGGCGACCGGCTCATCGAGGGCGACGGCCGCAAATGGAGGACCCTATGAGCGCCGCTGCGATGCAGCCGCCCGGTTCCCATCCGCCGCGCAAGGTGGCGATCGAAGCCCTTGAAGGCGAGTTGGTCAAGCTCTGGCGCCATCCCGAACAGGCCGAGGAGATTCGGTCGCACGCGACCCGCGCCTGCATGTCGAACCTGATCATCCATTGCGCCGGCGAGGGCGGGCCCCAGGACATCGACCGAACGCTTATTGAGATCGTGCGCTTTCATCCGTGCCGCGTCCTGCTTCTGCTTGAGCAGGGCGACAGAAGCTCGCCGGAGCCCGAGACCTTCATTTCGGCCCATGTCGATTCCTCGCAGCAGGTCTTCAGCGAGCAAGTCACGTTGAAGACCAACGAGGCCGGACTAGAGCGTCTGCCCTCGATCGTGCGGCCGCTTATCTTGGGCGATCTGCCGACCTCGCTCTGGTGGAGCAGCGGGCTTTCAATGCCGTTGGCGCAGGTCTGGTTCCAGGAATTGAGCGAGATGGTCGACCAGATGATTTACGACAGCTTCATCTGGCGCGACCCTCGGCAGGGGATAGTCGCCGTCACCGACTGGCTCTGTTCCGCACAGGCCGAGCGCTCCGTGGCCGACCTGGCCTGGCGGCGCCTTAGGCCGTGGCGCAGGATAATCGCGCAGGCGCTGGATCCGGCCGCGGTGCCGGGTGCCCTGCGCACGATAAGCGAAGTGACGATCGAGCACGGTCCTCATGCCCTGCCTCAGGCTTGGCTCCTGGCGGGCTGGATGGCGCAGCGCCTGGGATGGCGCCCGCAGGCGGGAAAGGTGACGCCCGCCACCGAGATTAGCTGGAGCTTCGAGACGCCGACGGGACCGATAAACGTGACCTGCCGCAGGCTTGAGCAGCGGGAATACGAGCTGATCAGCGCTACGATCGCCTGGCGCCAAGGCACAAAGACGGCCAAGGCCCGGTTCGCCCGTCCGGACGATAAGCGCTTGAGCGTCACTTACGAGGGTATCGAGCACCCAAGCCGCGTGATGGCCGTGCCGCAGCGAACCGCGGGCGAGACCATAGCGCGCCAGCTACCGGATTTCGGACGCGACCCGATGTTTGATAAAACGCTCGCCTTGGCGCGGGGGATGGCCCTGGCGATGGAAGGATGAGTCCGCAGCGCGGTGAAATAAAGGTAGTCGCCGATGCGACGGAATTGGCGGCCGCCGCCGCCGAGGAATTCACGCGGGCGGCGCAGGCCGCGATCAGCGCGCGCGGACGCTTCGCGGTCGCGCTTTCCGGCGGCTCAACGCCCCGTCCGATGTACGAAATGCTGGCGCAAGCGCCGTATCGCGAGCGCGTCGACTGGCAGCGGGTCGAGTTCTTCTGGGGAGACGAACGCGCGGTTCCCCCCGATCATCCGGATTCGAACTTCAGGATGGCAAACGAGGCATTGATCGCCAAGCTCGCCTTGAGCCCCGAACGAGTTCATCGGATAAAGGCCGAGCGCGCCAACCTCGATGGCGCCGCACGCGATTATCAGGACGAGATCGCCCGCGCGTTGGGCGAGCCGCCGAACCTCGACCTGGCGCTTCAAGGCCTGGGCCCCGACGGCCATACGGCTTCGCTCTTTCCTTACACCGAGGCGCTTAACGAAACGGCGCGCTGGGTGGCGCCGAACTATGTGCCGCGCCTCAAAGCGCATCGCGTGACGATGACGTTTGGGCTTTTAAATCGAGCGGCCTTGGTGATTTTTCTGGTCGCGGGCGCCGACAAGGCCGCGCCTTTGGCGCAAGTCCTGGAGGGATCGGAGGATCCGCAGCGGCTGCCTGCTCAACTAATACGGCCGCTCAACGGCCGTCTGCTCTGGCTGGCAAACCGCGAGGCGGTTTCCCGCCTCCGCCACCCGCCCGTGTGCGTATCTGCCGGCGGCCAGGGGTAGGGTGTTCGACGAAACGGGGCAAATCGATCGTGAGGCGCCCGCTGCGGCGCCGCAAGAAGCGCTGGTTGAAACTTGGGCGAGTTCATCCACTCGCTAATATAGAGTGACTTGCGCATCTCGCTAAGGCAACGTAGGAAAAGGTGTGACGACGACGCCTGCGGCGGCGATGCACGCAATGGCGGGGCGCAGGCGCGCAGGTAAGCCTTGGTGCCACAGATGTTCTTGGCGGGCGATATCGGAGGCACCAAGACGTTGATCGCCGCGTTCGACGGCGATGAGCAGCGTCTGAGCGTCGTCCGCGAACAGGAGTTCCATAGCGCGCAGCATTCGTCGCTGGCGGAAATCGTCGCCGACTTTTTGCGTTCGGGGCCCCGGCTAGAGCTTAGCGCGGCGTGCTTCGGCGTTGCCGGGATGGTGGTGGGCGGCCGGTGTCGCACGACTAATTTGCCCTGGGAACTGGATGCGGCCGAACTTGCGCGTGCCGCCGGGTTACCGAAAGTCAAGCTGCTCAATGACCTGGAGGCCATGGCGCTTGGAATGCTTTGTCTCAGGCCCGCGGAGTTCGAGTGCCTGAACGAGACCGGGCCGGCGCCGAACGCCGGGAACCTCGCCGTGATCGCCGCCGGAACCGGGCTGGGCGAAGCGGTGCTTTACTGGGACGGACAGCATTACCGTCCGATCGCCTCGGAGGGCGGGCACGCCGATTTCGCTCCGCGCACGGAGTTGGAAATCGAATTGCTGCGGTACCTGCGGGGGATGTTCGGGGAGCACGTAAGCTATGAGCGCGTGCTGTCGGGCCCCGGGATTCACAACATATATCGCTTTCTGCGCGACGGCGGCTACGCGCCCGAGCCGCGATGGCTAGCGGCAGGACTCAAGCAGAGCGCGGACCCCAGCGCGCTGATTTCGCATGCGGGACTTGCCGGAAAGGACGAGCTATGCCGGCAAACCCTTGAGCTTTTTGCCACACTCTACGGCGCTGAGGCGGGGAACCTGGCGCTGCGCTGTCTGGCGACACACGTTTACCTTGGCGGGGGCATCGCTCCCAAGCTTAAAAGCGTGCTCGCGGACGGCAGCTTCATGCGCGGTTTCCTCGGCAAGGGACGCCTCGCGGGCTTGCTTAAGGGCGTCGCAGTCCGTCTGTCGCTCAACCAACGCGCGGCACTCCTCGGCGCGGCGCACTGTGCCGCTCGGCTATAAGTCCCGCCGGTCCATGCGCCGGACGATCGAGTTCGCCGCTTATTCCTGGTCGAGGTAGAACCGCTCCTGGTCTTGGTTATAGCCGAACAACTCGGCGAAGCGTCCCCAGTTGACGATGGTGGAGAAAAGGCTCTCCGGGTCTTCGTTAGGCAGCAGCATAGCCAGGTGCGAAAGCACGATCTCGCGCTCGAGCGAGTGGTCTTCCTGGCCGCGCAAAAGCCGCACCAGGTAGCTGAACAGGCCGAGTTCCTTCAGGCGCTTGCGCAGCAGCGCCTTGCGCTGGTTGATGTCGCTTTCGATGAATTGCTTGCCGAGCGGCTCAAGCACAATATCTCCACTTGGGGTGGCGACAAAGCCCAAGACCTCAGCCGCTTTCATCACGTTGAGCATGTCGCTCAGCGGATAATTCAGATCGTGCGCCAACCGATAGCCGTCCTCGTTGCCGCCGCGCGCTTCGAGCAGCTCCAAAAGGCCGATCACTTGAGTTATGCCGCTCTGGGGAATCGGATTGATCTCCCCAACTACCATCAGCCGCGCTCCTCGATCAGTGAGAAGATCTGGTCGGTCAAAGAGCTGAAGACGTCGGCGCGCTTGTGGCGCGGGCGCGGCAGATTCACCGTTAGCTCGCCGACCAGCCGCCCCGGTCCGCGCCCCATCACGAGCACTCGGTCGGCCATCTCCACCGCCTCTTCGATGCTGTGGGTGACCAGCACTATGGTTCGCACCGGAAGATCGGGAGACTGCCACATGTCGAGCAGTTCGGCGCGCATGTTGATCGCGGTCAACTGGTCCAGAGCGGAGAACGGTTCGTCCATCAAGAGCACCTTAGGCTCCAGAGCAAGGGCGCGGGCCAGGCCCACCCGCTGCTTCATCCCACCTGACAGCTCGCGTGGGTAGGCTTCCTCAAAACCGTCCAAGCCGACTTTGTCGATATATATCGCGGCACGTTTTTCGCGCTCGTCAGGATCAAGACCACGGGCCTCCAGGCCCAACTCAACGTTGGCCTTGACCGTAAGCCAGGGCAAAAGCGCGAAAGACTGGAAAACCAGGGCGCATTCAAGGTTGATTCTGTCCACCTGGCGGCCTTGATAGAGCACCTGGCCGGAACTGGGGGGGATAAGTCCTTGGATGATTCTGAGCAGGGTCGACTTGCCGCATCCCGACGGCCCCACGATAGCGACGAAGTTGCCCTCGTCGATCGCGAACGAAACCTTGTCCAGCACCTGGAGGGCGCTGGTCGAGCGCTGGTAACTTTTCGAGACTTCCTTAAGCTCAAGCAGGGCCATGGGTCTGGAAACTCTGTGTCGCGCATCGCAATCACACTCGGCGGTCGATTATACGGCAACTCGCGCCTCTATACCTATCGCGGTAAAGACCTGAATTGCGATTGATAAGGCCGGTATCGCGATCGTTATGGTAGCAGGATGGCGGAAATGATGGGATGGAGTGCGTTCACGCCCTAATAACGGCCTTGCACCTCATAGCGGCATTATGCCTAATAGCGGCGTGATGACGGACGGGGGGGCAACTCGGAGCTTGAAACAGGATTAACCCGAGGATGCGAATCGCGCTTTGGGTTCGGACCGGCGGTCAAGACAAGCCGCCGCCATCCGAAGCGCGAAGCTTCTCGGCAGTCTCGCGTCGCGCTGTTGGCGATATTTATTTGGTTCGGCGCAAGGAAAAAATAGATTACGATGTCGGCGTAAGCGAGAATTCGCCGGCGGCGGCTTGGCGCTGCGGCAAAGAATAAGGCACGGTGAACATGAACGGAGCAGAAAGCTTGATTCTGACCGCACGCGCCTGCGGCATCGAGGTCTGCTTTGCCAACCCCGGCACGACCGAAATGCCGCTGGTGACAGCGCTCGATCGGGTTGGCGGAATCAGGGCTATTTTGGCGCTGTTCGAAGGGGTTTGCACCGGCGCGGCGGACGGTTACGGGCGCATGGCGGACCGGCCGGCGATGACTCTGCTCCACCTCGGGCCCGGTTTCGCCAATGGCATCGCTAACCTACACAACGCGCGGCGGGCGCGCTCGCCGCTGGTCAACGTGGTTGGCGACCATGCTACGTGGCATCGCGGCGCCGACGCTCCGCTCACCTCCGATATCGTTGGCTTGGCCAAGCCCGTCTCGGCATGGCTGCGCACGGTGAGCGCGCCTGAATCCGCGGCGTCCGACATGGCTGCGGCCGTTGGCGCGGCGGGGCGCGCCCTCGGTCGTGTGGCGACGCTCATCGTTCCCGCGGATTGCCAATGGGGCGCGGCAAAGGGCGCGGCGGCTCCCGAGCCGAGCATCGAACCGATGCCGGTCGAGCCGCAAGCTGTCGCGCAAGCCGCGGCGCTGTTGCGCGCGGCAGAGCCCTGCGCGCTGTTCTTAGGCGGGCAAGCCTTGCGCGCACGCGGTTTGCGCGCGGCCGCCAGAATCGCCGCCCAATGTGCCTGTGCTCTGTTCTGCGAAACGTTCCCCGCCCGCGTAGAGCGCGGACCCGATCTGCCGCGCCTGATTCGGCTGCCCTACTTTCCCGAGCAAGCGACCGAAGCTCTCTCCCCTTACCAGAGCATCGTGATCGCCGGCGCGCCCGCGCCGGTTGCCTTCTTCGGCTATCCGAACACTCCGAGTTATATGATCCCGCAGGGGCGAGACGTCGCCGTGCTGGCGCACCCGGAGCAGGACGCGCCGGCTGCTCTGGAGGCGCTGGCTGACGCGCTCGCCGCGCCTACCGGGGTAACAGCCGCGCCTGACCTGGAGCGCCCCGACCTGCCCCGCGGCGCGCTCACTGCGGCCGCGGCGGGCCAGGCGATCGCGGCCCTGGCGCCGGATGACGCGATAATCGTGGATGAAGCGGCGACCTCGGGCCTGCCTTTCTTTGTCAACGCCTCAGGAGCCTTTCGGCACACGTACCTTGCGCTTACCGGCGGCGCAATCGGTCAGGGCTTGCCTTGTGCCACCGGCGCGGCGGTCGCCTGCCCGGAGCGCAAGGTAATCTCGTTCCAAGCCGACGGCGGCGCAATGTACACGCTACAGGCGCTCTGGACCCAAGCGCGTGAGAGCCTTAACGTCACCACGCTTATCTGCAACAACCGCAGCTATCGCATCCTTCAGATTGAACTGTGGCGGGCCGGCGTCAAAGAGCCGGGCCCCAGGGCGCTGGCGCTAACCGAGCTCGACCGCCCGGGGCTGGAGTGGGTGCAGTTAGCACGCGGCATGGGCGTGCCGGGCGTGCGCGTGGAGAGTGCCGAGGCGCTGGTCAAGGCGCTCAAACGCGCGCTGGCCGACCGCGGGCCGCGGTTAATCGAGATGATGATGCAATAGAGGCCGCGCCCCATTTAGCCCGGGCGGGCGATGTCTCGTCAACCCGTTATTCACCGCCGGCCCGGCAAATAGCCCCGCGCAGGGGAGGCGGCAGGGTCACGAGTTTATGTCCTAGTTCCGGTAAGACTGAAGAAGCCAAAACCTGTGGACGACTTGCGACAGGCGTTGCGGACGGAGCGCGCGTCAGGGTTTCGCGGCCTCCGCCTGAAGAGTAGTCGTTGGTCGGCTAAGAAAACTGAGGGCCGGCGTCGAGGCGGCGATTTCTTTGAGGGTCGCCTGCGAGAAGACATCGAGCAGGGCACGCTGGCCGTCTTCCCACACCCGGTACATTCGGCAGGCCGATTGAAGATTGCAGGAATTGGTGCCGTCCAGGCACACGTTGAGCATGATCGGACCCTCGACGGCTTCGATTATGTCGCGAAACGAAATCGCGTCGGCCGGACGGGCAAGTTGATAGCCTCCGCCGGGGCCGCGCCTGGAGCGCACCAATCCGCGGCGGATAAGGTCGCGGATGACCTTTTCAAGAAAATGCTTGGGTATCTGCTCACGCGCCGAAATCGCGTCGCCGCTGGCTACGCCCTCGCGGCTGTCGGCCAGATAAATCATCGCGCGCAGGGCGTACTCGATCTTGCGCGGAATTTGCATCAAGCCCATCGCAGCATCCTCCCGAAATCCAATCGCAGCCGCGATAAGGCGAGGCGTGAAATCCTATCGCGCGGGCGCGCACGGTTCATGGTTGGTCATCTCGCTCAGTCGGTCGGCGAGTAGTCTCTCGACGTATTTTCCCAAAAGGTCGGCTTCAATGTTGACCGTGGAGCCCACCGACTTGAGGCCCAGCGTGGTAAGCTTCATCGTGTGGAGGATTAGGGCGCACCGAAAGCGCGGCCCGTCAACCGCGAACACCGTAAGGCTGACTCCGTCTACAGCGGCCGAGCCTTTCTCTACCAAGTAGCGCGACAGTCCGGCCGGAGCCTCGAAGGTCACCAGGCGCGAGTCGCCTTCTTGCTCGATGGCGACAATCCGGCCAATGCCGTCGACATGGCCGCTGACCAGATGACCGTTGAGCAGCGAAACCAGTTTGAGCGCGCGTTCGAGGTTGACACGCGTGCCCGCCTTAAGCTCGCCAAGCACGGTGCAGCGCAGGGTTTCCGCCGACAGCTCCATCGAGAGCGTCCGGCCCTGCTTGCCGGTCACCGTCAGGCAGCAGCCGTTGACAGCGATCGAATCGCCGATCTTGACTCGCGCCGGCGGGATAGCGCTAGGCTCGACGGTAAGCACGGCGCCCTTTTCGCAGGGAGCTACGCTGCGGACGGTCCCGAGGTCCTCGACAATTCCGCTGAACACGGTCTCACCTGCCGGCTAACCTTCTTCGTTGGCGACATCATCGAAGCCCCCACGGGCTCGACGGTCGGCACAAGGCGCCGTTTTGCGGGACCGTTGCAGTGGTCGGACGCCTTCCGCAGCGCCTCTGGCGCGGCGTATAGGTCAAAGTGCCTGTAAATTATTGTAGCGTCAACGGGGCCGAGCGCCAACCGGCGCGTTTTAAAGCAAAGATCAGGCCGATATTCCCGCGCCCGCTTGCCGAGCGCGGCCATTTGCAGGTCTAGGCGGCAGGCTTGGAGGCAAAGTGAGCTTGCCTAGGATCGCCGGACAACGCGCGCCGGTGACGCTCGGGATGTTTCCCGGCCGTCCGCGTATCATCTCGTAGGCGAGAATCGCAAACGCCATCGCCTCGACCGCGTCGCCGTCCACCGCCAACTGGTCCGCGTTGAGCACCTCGATCTCGGGAAGCTGCGCCTTGAGCATCCGCATCAGCGTACGATTATGCGCCCCGCCTCCGGCGACGATTAGCTGCTCGACCGGCCCCAGCGGGGCAACAAAACGGCGCACCGCTTCGCCGATCGACCGGGCGGTGAGCGCGGTCGCGGTCGCGATGAGGTCGAGCTCGGAGAGTCTGAGCTTTTTGCCCCATGCGGTTAGCTGTCGAACGAAGCTTAGGCCGAACTCCTCGCGCCCGGTTGACTTAGGGGGCTGGCGATCAAAGTAGCGATGCTTCATCAATCGCGCGAGCAGCGGCTCGCTGACCTTGCCGCGCGCCGCCAGTCGCCCGTCCTTGTCCATCCGCAGCCGGCCTGCGCTTAGGCGGGCCGCCAGCGCGTCGATAGGCATGTTGCCCGGCCCCGTATCGAAGGCGATAAGGCGGGGGTCGCCGACTCTCGCGTTGGGCGGGAGATACGTTGCGTTGGCAATTCCGCCGATATTTTGTACTACGCGGCCGCGTCCTGGGTCGCCGAACAGAAGTAGATGGGCCAGCGGCGCCAACGGCGCCCCCTGGCCGCCAAGCGCCATGTCCATCGGCCGGAAGTCGGCCACTACGGGAACGCCGGTAAGCGCGGCGATAACCGCCGGCTCGCCGAGCTGCAGCGTGGACGGCGTCTGTCCGCGATGCGCCGCGCGCGGCGGCAGATGAAAAAACGTGTGGCCGTGCGAGCCGATTAGCGCAAGCTCATGCGGCGCCACTCCCGCGTGCTCGAGCAGCTTCAAGGCCGCTTCGGCAAGCGCGCGTCCAAGGGCGAAGTTAAGCGTTGATAGCTCGGCCGCGGCCCCGCCGTTGGCTTGACCGTCCGCCGACCGTTTTGGCCACAAAGGCCGAGCAGGACGCCCCTCAGCGGCCGACAGCATTCGCTCCCGTAAGGCGCGCCGATAAGGCGAGACTTTGAAGGCGCGCAGTGCGTAGCGCGGCCGTCCGTCACGCTCTTCGATGCGGACCAACGCCGCCGAAATTCCGTCATGAGAGGTGCCCGACATCAAACCGGCGACCAGGCACGGCCCCGGCGGGATGAGTTTCCATAAGGTCAGCGACACCGGCGGCGCGTTCGCCGGCCGTGCGGACCCGGTCTTTGTCTGCGGTCCGCGCCCTTGCCGAGAATCGCCGGCTGCGTTCATAGCCATCGCGATCCGCGCGCGGGCCGGTACGATTGCCGCTCGGATTTGCCGCTCGGATGCTTCACTGTGGACGAGTTGCCGCGACGCTCTGCTTCGCGCGCACCGCATCGAAGGCGCCGGTCGGGACGCCTGGCTTGGCGCCTCTCGCTTCGCTGCTAGATTTCGGCTGCATCGTTTGACTCTGTGACTCCAGCGCTTTTGCTTAGATGCACGGCTTCACCCGCGTCAGTTGGATCTGCCGATTGGGGAGCGCGCCTAAGGACAAAGCTAGACGCTCCCGGCCACGTGGTTCAAGCGCAACCGCGTTTTTCACTACTTGTCGGAGATCGTCAGGCGCAGGCTGCGCAGTGCGGTGAGGAGCAGACGCCATCCGGAGGGCAGCTCAAGCGCACCGGAAATCGCGTGGGCTGCGGGATCGATCGCGACTTTTTCGTCTTGATGCCATTGCACCAGCAAGGTCTTGTGGCCGACCTGACGGCCGGTGACGGGCGCGATCGCGAAGTCACCGTACAGGGTCCGCGTGCGCAAGGCGCCGAAGGCCTGGCGCAATTGGCCCTGGTCGAGCGTGCCTGCCTCGGTGAGCGCGGCGACGGTGAGCAGTCCCGCCGCGTAGGCCTGCGCGGCCGGATAGTCGCAGTTTATGTGCGGGGCAGCGCGGCGTATACGGCTGACAAATTCCTGGGCGCGCGGCCCGATTGTCACGCCTTCGATCGCCTCGGGCTCCCACTGACTCGGTCCGACCACCCCTTCCGCCATCGCGCCCATTTCGCGGGCGAAGCGCGATATGCCCGCCGCGACGCAGGCCAGCACCGGCAGATTGAGCGCGGAGGCGCCCGCGGCTTGCATCAGGGCAACGTCCTCCGTGAAGCTGCCGGCGCTGACCAGCACGTTGATCCGCCCGCGGCGCATCTGGCGCAGAATCTCGCCCAGTGTTTCGGGGTCGCGTTCGGCGGTCACGCGCTTTAGACGAATTCGTACGCCGCGCCGGCGCACCGAGCGTTCGGCGCAAGCGGCTTGGAAGCCCTCGATCACCGAGCGCGCGAACGGCGTCGGCGCGCTGACCAATGCGACCCGCTTGCGCCAGAACTTAAGCGTGCCCAGCATCCGCGCAAAGCTGCGAAAGTAATCGCTCGCCGGGCTCGGCACGCTTACCATAAGACGCCAACCGGCCTGACACAGGTCGTCAGCCGCGCCGGCGTGGTTGACCAGGACCATCCCGGCCTGCTCGACAAGCGGCGCGGCCACGCGCACCAGGCCGCTCGCGTAAGGGCCGAACACAATGTCCACGGGCTGTTCGAAGCATAAGGCGCGATAGATCGCCGCGCAGCGCTCGGGCATGCTCTGGTCGTCGCGGCACTCAAGCTTCAAGCTAAAACGCCGGCCGCCGAGGCGCACTCCGCCGGCAGCGTTCTGATCGGCGACGAAGAGCTGCAGCGCCGCCAGCGCCTGCCCGCCCATCTCGGCGTAGCGCCCGCTCAGCGAAAGCGAGAGGCCCAGCTTAAGTTCTTCCACCTTATGACCCGCAGCCGCCGTTAGACCCCAAAGCCAGTATTGTGCAACTGGCGACCTTGGCGTAAGTAGCGCGGACGCGATCAAAACCTCAGCAGCATCGAAGCCCCGTAAAATGGCTGATCATGCACGCGGCCAGAAATGAACCTCGCCGGCGAACCGCGATCAGACTAGCTTCTCGAAGGGCCGCCGAACTTCCTTTGCGGCGTTGACTGCGACGGGTAACTTAGGCGGACTTGAAGAGAGCTTCGCGAAAATCGCTGGAAGCGAGGATCGACTTCACGACCTCGCCATCCAGGGGCTTCACTACGACCGTGGCCGCCAGCTTTCTCGCCTGTCTCACCTTGAGGTTGAAGAAATCGACATGACTTGCAGGCCCATCTGTTGCGCCGCGTCCCACTGTCGCTCGTCGGCCGTGACGAACGGCACCCGCAGGCCTAAAAGCTCCTGGAAAGCCAAAGCCGAGGCTATATGGAGTGCGTCCAGCGTCCGGACCTCCGCCTTGGCGATCACCGCTTCAGCACGGCCGAGAAGCGAAGCGTTTACTTCAACCAGTTCCCAGTGGCCGCGATCGGCGCGCAGCCGGGACATGATCGCGCCGAAGCTGTGCGCGCTAAGCTCGCCTGCTGCCCGGCGCCTTGAGAAAGCGCACAACGCCTCCAGCGGGGCAATTGCGCAGGACAGTAATCGATGACGGCGCAACAGCTCGCGCGCCCGCCGTGATCCCTCTTCGCGCACGTAGCGTTTCACCAAAACGCTGGTATCGAAGTAGACCCATTCGACGACTGTTTTACGAGGACTCACGCTCTTCGCGCAAGGTTTGCGTCATCGGCACTCCATGAAGCGGACGGGGTTTCCAAGCAGGCATGGGATAAGGTTTGGCGGCGGCGCGCAGAAAGCCCGTTGCTTCCAGCCGGCGAACTGCCATCTCGGGCTGGCCGGCCGGGCGCGCCGGCACGATCCGGGCAGACGGCTTGCCGCGCTCGGTCAGCATCACTTCCTCACCGCCGCGAACGGCCTTCATAATCTTGGAGAAGCGCTGGTTCGCATCGCGCAGTCCTACTTCCATTGTGCAAAAGCTCCACCCGCCCAGACGAAGTAGTTATGTAACGACCGTACCGCTTCTGACCAACGGAAATCAAATCCCGCCGTGAGCGAGCGACGAATCTCCCAGGACGGGCTGCTTTTCGGGCAAAGCCAACGCCCCCGCGACCAGTTCGCCGCGCGCGCGCCACTCCTGGGCTGAGAACGCGATGAAGGTCCCGTCGCTCCGGCGGCGGAAGTTAAACGCAGCATTACGCTTGCCGGTGTAACCGAAGAACTCCCCGGCCCATCCACTGCTCGCCGAGCTTGGGCGCCCCCAGCGCGGCAGCGAATTCGCGACTCACCGTTGAATTGGTCCGCAAGCGCCGGCCCGAGGGATTTGCAACGCGCGAGCGAGAGCCGCAGAATCTTTCTCGGCAAACCGGCAAAAAGGAGAAACACAGCGCGATGTTACGCTATCTCGAGGACTTCGCGCCGGGTCAGGTATTCAAACACTGGCCGGGCCGCACGATAACCGAGTTCGACAACACCTGGTTCACGCTGATGACGATGAACACCAATCCGCTGCATTTCGACGCGGCCTACGCCGAGAAGTCGCAGCACGGGCGCTGCCTGGTAAACGGCCTGCTGGTGCTGTCGGTGGTGGTCGGAATGAGCGTCAAGGACGTGAGCGAAAACTGCATCGCCAATCTCGAATACGAAGCGGTCCGCCATAGCGGCCCGACCTTCGCCGGAGACACGCTTTACGCCGAGACGACGGTGCTCGAGGTCACGCCCTCAAGGACCAAGCCCGACCGCGGCGTGGTGTACGTCGAAACCCACGGGCTCAATCAGCGCGGCGAGCGGGTGATGCAATTGCGCCGGCGAATTTTGCACGCCCGCCGCCCCAACGGCTAGGCGCGAGCGGCGCCGCGCGCGGGCGCGCATCAGGCGCTTTGCGGGAACTTGACGCCGAGGTACGTTCTGACTTCATTGCTGTCAAAGAGTTCCCGCGCGGGAGCCTCGTGCTGCACGCGGCCTTTTTCCAGAATGTAGCCGCGGTCGGCAAGACGCAGGGCGAACAGCGCGTTTTGCTCGCTTAAAAGAATGCTCAGACCTTCCTCCCTGAGCGTGCGGATCCATTCCCCGAGGCTGCCGACGATCGCGGGCGAAAGCCCTTCGCTGGGTTCGTCGAGCAGAAGCAGCTTGGGGTTGGCTAGCAGGGCGCTTCCCAGCTTAAGCATCTGCTGCTCGCCGCCGCTTAAAAAGCCGGCGCGCCGCGTTTTTAGTTCGGCCAGTTTCGGGAACAGCCGGAAAACGTAAGCGGTGGTCCGCGTCGTGCCGCTCGCGCCGTCGCTGCGGGCCGCAAGGCGCAAGTTTTGCTCGACGTTGAGCGAGCTGAACACGCGCCGCCCGCTGGGTACGAAGGCAAGCCCGAGGCGCGCGATTTGATACGGCGGCCGGCCGGTTATATCGCGCGAGATAAAGCTTATCCGCCCGCGGCGTGGCGGCGTCAGGTTCATGATACTGCGCATGGTCGTGGTCTTGCCGGCGCCGTTGCGTCCGAGCAGCACCACGACCTCGCCCTCTTTCACGGTCAAGGAGACGCCCTGCAGAATATGGCTCTCCCCGTAAAACGTGTGTATGGCGTCGACCGTCAGCATCGGTTTAGCCGCGGGCCTCGCTGCCGAGGTAAACCTCGGCGACCTGTTCATTGCGCCGGACCTCGTCGGGCGGCCCTTCGATCAGGACCCGCCCCTGGTGCATTACGGTAACCAATTCGGAAATCTCGAAGACCACGTCCATATCATGCTCGCAAAAGAGCACGGTGAGGTTCCTGCTCTGGGCCAGGCCGCGCACCAGATTGACCATGCGCCGGGTTTCCCAGGGTGACATGCCCGCGGTCGGCTCGTCCAGCAGCACCATTCGCGGCTTGGTGGCCAGCGCGAGCGCGACCTCGAGCGCGCGCTGATCGCCGTGCGAGAGCGTGCTTGCCTGGGCCGCTGCCAGGTAGGCCAGCCCCACCTGTTCGATGATCTCCAGCGCCTCGTCGCACACCGCGCCCGAGTCCTGAAAACTCGTCAAGAAGTCGGCGCTGCGCCCGAGTCGGGCCACGATCGCCATCTTGAGCGAATCAAGCACGCTGAGCCTTGGAAAAATGGTCGTAATCTGGAAGGACTGGGCAAGCCCGCGCCGCGTGATAAGATGCGCAGGCTCGCCGGTGATATCGTGGCCGGCGAACCGGACCCGTCCCGAGGTAGGCGCCAGCGTGCCGGTGAGCATCTTGAAGAGCGTGGACTTGCCGGCCCCGTTGGGTCCTATCACCGAATGGATCGTCCCTTCCTTGACTGCGAGCGTCACCCGGTCCACGGCGCAAAATCCGCCGAAGACCTTGGTCAGCGCGTCGGTCTCGAGCATCTGGGCCATGGTCAAATGAGCGGCCGCCAGGCCGCGTCCACCGTGGTTTGCACGCGCGCGTTTACGTCTCGCCGCCGCCTACGCTTCGCGGACGGGCCAGCCAGCGCCGCCAGCGCTCGGCGCTGAACAACCCCACTATTCCGTCGGGCATGAACAAAACGATCGCCAGCACTACCAGGCCGAGCACCAGTTGCCAGTCCCTGAGATGCTGGACGATTACCTCATGGCTGATTTGATAGACGAGAGCGCCCAGCGCGGGGCCTAAAAACGAGTTCATCCCGCCGAGCACGAGCATAAAGATCGGCTCCCCCGACTTGGTCCAGTCGAGCAGTTCCGGATACGCCGACTGATCGTGGACAATAAACAGCCCACCTGCAAGCGCGGAGAAAGCTCCGGCCAGCACGAAGGCCAAAAGCTCGTGCCGGAACACGTCGATGCCCAGGCTCTGCGCCCGCGCGCGGTTTTCACGAATCGCGCGCAGGGTGAGGCCGAACGGAGATACGGTTATCTTCCACAACGCGAGCATCGCCAGCGCCGCGGCCGCGAAGACAAAAAGGAAGCCGATCTGCGGGTCCATCAGGGCGGCCGGCACGCCGACGCCGAAGATGCCGGTAGCGCCGTTAGTTAGCTCGTACTGTTGCTGGGCGACAGTGTAGAAAAGCTGCGCGAAGGCCAAGGTGAGCAGCGCGAAATAGAGCTTACGCGTGCGCAGCGCCACCAGGCCGACCATAAAGGCGCTCAGCGCGCCGACCAGCGGCGTGGCGATAAATGCCGGCCAGAAAGGCGCCTTGAAGTGCAACCAGGCCAGGGCGATCGTGTACGCTCCGAGCCCGTAATACGCGGCTTGGCCGAATGACACCAAGCCGCCGTAGCCGACCAGCAGGTTGGTCGCCACAGCGAATAAGGCCAGGGCCGCCACGTGCTGCAGCTCAAGCAGCCATACCGGCGACAGCATATACGATGCCGCCAGCGCCGCGGCCGTGCTAAGACCGAGCATTGCCAGCGCGTGCCCGGCGGACCACGCGGCCGGCATCGGCGCCACAACCGGCGCATCCTGGCGCGCCCAGCGCGGGTTCGATGGGGGCGCGCCTAGCGGCGGCGCAGACGGGTCGGCGGCCTGTTGTGCCGGGTCCGCGACAGGATCGGCCGCCTGCGCCGGCCCGACTCGCGCCGGCGTGACCCGCAGCGCCGGCGCGCAAAGCTGCGATTTGTTATTCGGCGCTCCGGTTTGCCCCATGGCCCACCTACTACGTCGTCTCGGCCGCGCCGAATAGCCCTGAAGGGCGTAGCTGGAGGACGACGATCATCGCCAGATAGATGTAGGCCGGCGCCCAGGAAGGGGTCCATAGGATGCCAAGCGCTTCAAACAGACCAACGATGACGGCGCCAACCGCGGCACCGGCTACCGAACCGAGCCCGCCGATAACTACCACGATGAAGGCGGCGACGATGATGCTCGCGTCAAGGCCGGTGTCGATCGATTGCAGCGGCGCGATCACCGCGCCGCCGAAGCCGGCCAAAAACGCGCCTAGAGCGAACACTGTTGTATACAACAGACGCACGTTGGTGCCCTTGGCTGCCAACATTTCGGCGTCCTCGACCGCGGCCAGGATGCGCCAACCTAAAAGCGTAAAGCGCAACAAGGCCCACAAGCTCGCGCCGACCGCGATCGCGGCGCCAACCACGAAAAGATCGTATATCGGAAAGCTGGCTACACCCAGCCGCACACTGCCGGAAAGAATCGCCGGCGCCGGCACCGCGCGGCTCTGAGCGCCCCAGAACCTCAGACCCAGGTCAGCCAAAATCAGGAAAAGCGCGTAGGTCGCGAGCAGTTGGGTGAGATGGTCCTTATCGTACACCCGGCGCAGCACGGTGACCTCAACCACTATCCCGATTGCCGCCACAATCATCGGCGCAACCGCAAGCGAGAACCAAAACGCCGTGCCGCCAAAGCTGCTCACGATACTGCTGACCAGGAACGCGCCGTACATGTAAAAACTGCCGTGCGCGATATTGGCGATGCGCATCGCGCCGAACACCAGCGTTAGCCCGGCCGCAATGATAAACAGACTGCCCGCCGTGGTCATGGCGCTGAGCAACTCGACGACAAGGCTATCGACGCTCAACTTCTCCCCCCTAAAGCGCCGCCGCGCGTCGGTCTGGCTTCAAGAGCCCCGCAGCGCCTTAAGCTTGGACGTCACCAAAACGTCTCACGGTTGGCGACTTTTCGCCTGCGCGCACGTCAGCATCGTCTTGCTCGCCGCGATGGCAACGGTCTGCGAATAGATCGGCTGGCCGTATTGCGGGTCGATTTGCGCGGAAACCCGGCCGATGAATTCGGGCACCTCCGCCTGATGGTCGCAGGCGCGCAGCGTGATCTCGCCGCGGATTGTCGGTACCGTCGCGCCGCTCAAGGCCCCTACCACTTTGTCGGCGTCGAAGCTACCGGCTTTCCTCACGCCGTAAGCCCACACCTGCGCGGCGCTGTAGCCGGTTATCGCCCAAGCCGAAGGTGCGTCGTGAAATTTGGCGCGATAATCGGCAAGAAACTCCTTGAAGCCGGGTCCGCTCTCGGCCCAGAACGGCGCGCGGTTCCAACCGATGGCGCCGTCCGGGGAATCCTGGCCCAGCACGCGCAGCGGTACCTGGTCGTAAAATCCCACGATCTTGGTCTGCTTGAAGAAATTGAAGCCCTGGGCCTGCTTGGTGAAAGTAATCAGGTCGCCGCCGAAAATCGCGGCGAAGACGTAGTTGGGATGGGCCGCGAGCAGCGCCGAGATGTAGCTGGTATAGTCCGTGGCGCCAAGCTGCGGAAACTCCTGGGCCACGACCTCGAAGTTGACCTTAAGCTCCTTGAGCGTCTTAAGAAAGACCTCTACCGTGTCGCGACCGTAGCTGTAGTTCGGCGTGATGGTGGCGATTTGAATTTTCTTGCCGCCGGCCTTAGGCGCGACGTTTTCGGCGAAGTAATAGGCGATCGCCCGCGGCTCCATCACCGTATTCGGCACCAGCTCGAAAGCGTATTTGGTAAAGTTGCTGGTGGTGATCTGGATATCGTTGGCCATATGGAAGAAAACCGGAAGCCTGTACTGGCCGGCGACAGTCTCAACCGCAGTGCCGACCGCGCTGGTCGCGGGGCCAAAAATCGCAACCGCCTTGTCGGCCAAGATCATATGGCGCACGTTGGAGACCCCGTTGGCCGGAAACGCCCCGTCATCGGCGCTGACCAACCTGACCTGCTTGCCCAAAAGACCGCCCTGGGCATTGATCCGGTCGAGCGCCATCCGGATGCCCCTTAAGCCGGTGCGGCCCACCTCGGCGATCGAGCCGCTGAGCGTGGTCGAAAGGGCGACCGCGACCGTGTCGGCGCCGTAAGCCGGCACCACCCATCCTGATCCAGTCAACATCGCGGCCGAGACGGCCGCAAGCCCCGTTCGGACCAGATGCTTAACCACTCGACCCCCCCAATGAATTTATCTCGCGCCATTCGGCTACCGGTGACTGCGGACCGCGCGCGGGGCCGCGTCTTCGAGAGCTCCATGGTCGTTCGCGACCTCGCCGACCGAATCTATGCCGCCGCTTCCTTATCCACGGCTCGCTGAGGCATTTGCGGGCGCGACATCCCCAGCGCGACGGCGGCGAAGCTCTCGCACCCGCGGCGCCGCGCGGAACATGTTCCTTCGTTAGGGTTGCAGCTTTTTGGCCTCCTCGCACGTAATCATGGTTTTGCTGGCCGGAATCGCAATGGTTTGCGAATAGACCGGCTGGCCGTACAGCGGGCTAATTTGTGCCGAGACCTGGCCCACGTACTCAGGCACGTTGGCCTGATGATCGCACGCGCGCAGTGTGAGGTCACCGCGGATCGTCGGCACCGTCGCGCCGCCTAAGGCCGCCACCACTTTGTCGGCGTCAAAACTGCCGGCCTTCCACACGCCGTAAGCCCATGCTTGAATCGCGCTGTAACCCATAATTGCCCACGCTGACGGCCAGGTGCCCACCTTAACATGGTAGTCAGCCATGAACTCCTTAAAGCCGGGGGCCTTCTCCGCCCAAAACGGTGCGCGGTCCCAGGCGATGGCGCCGTCCGGGATGCCGCCGCCCAGCGCGCGCATCGCTTGGCGGCCATAGGGCGCCATGATCTTGGTTTGTTTGAAAAAATTGAAGCCCTGGGCCTGCTTGGTGAAGGTAATCAGGTCGCCGCCGTAGATGCCGGCGAAGACGTAGTTGGGATGGGCCGCGAGCAGCGCCGAGATGTAGCTGGTATAGTCCGTGGCGCCAAGCTGCGGGAACTCCTGGGCCACGACCTCGAAGTTGACCTTAAGTTCCTTGAGCGTCTTAAGAAAGACCTCTACCGTGTCGCGACCGTAGCTGTAGTTCGGCGTGATGGTGGCGATTTGAATTTTCTTGCCGCCGGCCTTAGGCGCGACGTTTTCGGCGAAGTAATAGGCGATCGCCCGCGGCTCCATCACCGTGTTCGGCACCACCTGAAAGGCGTATTTGTTGAAATTCGTCGTTGTAATCTTGATGTCATTCGAGGTGAAGGCGAAAAAGACGGTTTTGTATTGGCCCGCCACGGTCTCTTCAGCGGTACCCACCGCGCTGCTCACCGGACCGAAGATCGCTACCGCTTTATCGGCCAAGATCATATGACGCGCGTTGGAGGCGCCGTTGGCCGGCGACGCGCCGTCATCCGCGCTGACCACTTTTATTTGCTTGTTCAACACGCCCCCGGTGGAGTTCAGCCTGTCAACCGCCATCTGGATGCCTCTTAGGCCGGTCTGTCCCAACTCGGCGATCGACCCGCTGAGCGTGGTTGAGACTCCAATCGTTACCACGTCCTCGGCCGAGACCCGTACGACCATCGCCGGCACTCCCAACAAAACGGCTAAAATCGCCGCCACTCCTATCTTGCGTGAACCTTGAGTCACTTGGAATTTCCCCCTCTTTTGCTGCGCCGAAACTGGTACATGTTTACTCACCGAGGCGCCTAATTGCCAGCCGCGCGCCGGCGAGCGCTCTTTTCTGCTCCCTCGCCCGCGAAGTGGGAGAGGGCCAGGGTGCTGAGCCGGGCGCAGCGCGCGGCAATTGTTGTTTCTCTTTGGTCGCTCACCCGACTGGGCGAGGTAATCAGAGCGGGCACAGGCTGCTTGCCGGCGGCCCATTCGTCGCCTCCGGCTCCTCAGGGCAGGCTTTCTCTCCCGACCGGGAGAGGCGTTGTTGCTGCCTACACAGAAGCCTGCGACACGCCCGCTCAGAGCGGCGAGGCGGCCCACCAAAGACGCCAAGCGATCATTGGTTCGCCCGCGCAGAGCGCTCGGCCGCATCTCTCAGGCGGCCCAGGCGCGGTCATGACCGTAAACCGGCAGTCGGCGCGCAAACAGGGAACGCGCTTTACGCGGCGCTAAGCGAGGGCTTGCTCGAGGGCCTTTTCGAGATGGCGCTTGGGCACCGCGCCAACAATCTGTTCCTTGACCTGACCGCCGCGGATAACCAGCAGCGTGGGTATTCCCCGAACGCCGAAGCGGGACGGAGCCTGCGGGTTGTCGTCAACGTTAACCTTTACCACCTTGAGCCGCCCCGCGTACTCGTTGGCCAGCTCGTCGATGACCGGGGCGATAGCTTTGCACGGACCGCACCATGGCGCCCAAAAATCCACCAGCACGGGTTCGGTCGACCGCATTACTTCCTGCTCGAAGTTGGCGTCGGTGACGTGGGTCACGTTAGCGTTAGCCATAGGCAACGTCTCCTTTAATCAATATTATAACGCGCGCGGGCGACCGCGCCAACCAACCTGCGGCTTTCCGCCGGCGCCGGTTTGCGACCGAACAGTATTCGCTAAAATGCCATCGCCAAGGGAGACCGCCGAGAGAGAGGTCGCCTGATCATGACCGGGCGATCCACAACATCTGACAATAGCTCCACTGAGAACCGCAGAATATAGCGACAAGCAGACTCTGAGCTGGGGGCGCGGGCCTTGCCCGCGTAGCGAGCACCAGGCCATCCCCACAACTCTGCGCTGTCTTAATATTTTGCAATCTTCAATAAGCAGCCACGTTTCATAGCACCCGGCGGACGCCGATCAGCCGCGCGCTCACGACGGCCTTAAGCCCTGCAGCTCGGCATGTAGCCGCGCGGCAGACGGTGCGCCAGGCCTTGCGAAAGTTACCGAACGGTTGACCGCCGTGATGCAACACAAACGGTTAATCAGGACGACGTTTCGCGCGGGCTCCACGAGGAATGTAGGCGGGTGGCGGAGGCGAATTTCCCCATCGCGGTGATGAGCCGCCAGTCGGCGCGGGAGAAGTCCGTCCGCCACGGCCATCCGAGCACGCTTCATCTATGGTAGGCGCGTGCCGGCCGGCCTCCTAGCCGTGGCGCGCCACAAGCGCGCGCGCAAGCTCCGCGCGCATCTCCTGCGCCGCGCGCCGCGCCGCCTCGGGCGGTTTTTCGCCTAAGCGGCCGCGGTACGCGTACATGATCGCGCGGCTTGCGTTCACCAGCACGCCCGGGGCCTGCCCACTGGAGGCCGCAGCCAGGGCGTCGCCCGCGCTCGCGCCCTGGGCGCCGTAGCCGGGCACGAGGATCAGCGCGCGCGGCATGAGCTTGCGGGCGCGCTCGGCGTGCGCGGGATAGGTGGCGCCGACGACCGCGCCCACGGAGCTGAAGCCGGCTTGGCCGACGAACTTTTCACCCCATTCTTTGACCCGCGCGGCGACCGTCTCCCACAGCGGCCGCTCGGGCGCCGCCAGGTCCTGGAAGTCGCCCGAGGACGGGTTCGAAGTTTTGACCAGGACAAAAAGGCCGCGCCCGCGCTCGACATACTCAAGGAAAGGCGCGATCGCGTCGGCGCCTAGATACGGGTTTACGGTCATCGCGTCGCAGGCAAAATCGCCGCCGCTCAGAAACGCCTCGGCATACGCGGCGGAGGTGGAACCGATATCGCCGCGCTTGCCGTCGGCGACCGTCGGCAAGCCCAGGCGATGCGAGAGCGCGATCGCCTCGGCCAGCGCGCGCATTCCGTCGATCCCGCGGGCCTCGAAAAACGCCAGTTGGAATTTGACCGCGACTACCTGGTCGGCGCAGGCTTCGATGATCTCGCAGCAAAAGCGCGCCAGCGAATAGGATGGCGCCACACCCGGCGCCTTTGCGCTATCGAGCTGCGGATCGATGCCGAGCGTCAGCACGCTTTGCTTGGCGCGCGCGAGCGCGGCCATGCGGTCGGCGAAATTCATCGCGTTGATCATCGCATGGCCCCAGGGCCGAATAAACCGGCGCAAGGCATTGCGCGGCCCAGCCGTCAATCTAGAGGCTGGCGACTCTTCTTCAGCGCGTTTTTCGCGCGCCTTGCGCCGCCGACTGCCGTCCCGCCGGTGCGCGGCACGGACGCCTTCGCCTTGAGGCTCTGCCACAAGTACCAGACCGCGACCGTGCGATAAGGGCGCCAGTTCTCGCCGAGGCTTCTAAGCTCGCCCGCCTTGGGCATCCGCTCCATCCGGTACGCCTTGACCACCGCGCTGCGGAACCCCAGATCGTCAACCGGCAGCACGTCGGAACGCCCCAGATTGAACATCAGGAACATCTCGGCGGTCCAGCGGCCGATTCCCTTGACTCGAATCAGCTGCTCGACAATCGCCTCGTCGTCCATCACGCTGAACCGCGTCAGGTCGAGCGTGCCCGAGGTGACGCGAGCAGCCAGGTCCTTGAGATAGAGGGCTTTCTGGCGCGACAAGCCCACCGCCCGCAGCCTTTCTTCCGACACGCACGCGACTTGTTCCGGGGTGGGAAAAGAACGCGAAGCAAACAAGCCCACAAAGCGTTCGTAGATGGCCTGCGCAGCGGCGCCGGCGAGTTGCTGAAAGATAATTGCGCGCACCAGCACCTGGAACCGGCCGCGCCGCAGCATCATCCGGAACGGCCCCACCTGCGCGATGATTTCGGCCAGCGTCGGGTCGGCCGCGCACAAAAACGCAACCGCTTCTTCGGCGTAGTGCAGCGGCTTGGTCTTCACCTTAGGATACACGTGCCTCGGCGGACTGATCCCGCGCCTTCGAGCGGTGCCGACGCGCCTTCGTGATCGCGGCTTTAGCTTGCGTCATCGGCGCCGCCTACGGAGCTGGCAAACCTCGGGCCTGGCGCGCGGGGGCAGGTCCCCAGCCGAATGCTCTCCAGCCGACGGCGATCAACACGATGAGCGCGGCGTATCCCCAGTCGGCGGGCGAGATTGGCCTCATGTGCATCAAGTTGGCCAGAGGGGCGAACGTCATGCATACCGGAAGGCTGGCGCCGACCGCCGCCACGACAGCCCAGAACCGCAGCCGGCGCGGCCAGCGGGCCCTCCACCATGGGCGGCTGCCGGCGAGCTCCGCCCACGCCAGCATCACGCCGCCGCCGATGATCACGGCCATCGCCGCGCTTCTCGCGTACGCGGCGCCCAAGCTCAGGCGATGCGCGTAAAGCCACAGCGCGCCCGCCATCACCAGCGCGCCGGTCAAGCCGGCACGCATCGCGGGCCACAGCGGGAGCAGCGGCGCCGCGGGTGCTCGCGGCGGCTCGCGCATCACGTCGCCCACCGGCGGCTCGCCCTCGAAAACCAGCGCCGCTGTCGGATGCACCACCAGCTCGAGCCACACCAAATGAACCAGTTGCAGCAAAATCGGCATCCCTAGCGCCGGGGCGAGCAGCGCCAGGCCGACCACGATCGCCTTGAACCCGGCGAGAAAGAAAAAGGCGCGCTGGATATTGGCAAACACCTGCCTGCCCTCGCGAATCGCCGCCACCAGGCCTCCCAGCTCGTCCTTGAGCAAAACCATCGCCGCCGCGGCGCGCGCGATTTCGGTTCCGCGCCTGCCCATGGTGATACCGATGTTCGCGCGCCGCAGGGCGGGAGCGTCGTTGATGCCGTCGCCGGTCATCGCCACGATCTCGCCGGAGCGCACCAGAGCATCGACTATCGCGTATTTCTGCTCGGGCCGCACGCGGGCAAAGATGCTCGAGCGGGTGACCAGAGCCGTAAGCTGGTCGGGTGCAAGCCGGTCCAAGTCTTGGCCGCTCAGAATCTTGTCATCCTCGTGGATGATTCCCGCGGCCTCGGCGACCGCATGCGCGGTGATCGCGTGATCGCCGGTAACTAATTTGAGCTTGATGCCCGCTTGCTGGCACTCTCGGACGGCGCGGGCGACGCCCGCGCGCAGCGGATCACGAAAAGCCAGCAAACCGTAAAGCTTGAGCCCGCGCTCGTCCTCGCTTCGCCGTCCGGTGAACCTGCCGTTGCCGGCCGCGGAAGCGCCGGCGTAGGAAGCGGCCGCGCCGGGCTCGGCCGACCATCGGCCCGCTACCGCCAAAACGCGCATTCCTTTATCGGCCATCGCCGCATGCGCCGCCTCGACCGCCGCGTGCTCGCAGTCGCCGAGGACGCAGTGCTCCAGAATTCCTTCGAGCGATCCCTTAGCCACGATTCGCGCCTTTGATGGGCGCTCTTCGCCCGCGTCCCGGCTGCTGACCCAGACGTGCGACATATGCTTTCCGGCGGTTTCAAAAGGATAGTCGTAGGTCAGCTTCCAGCGCGAATGAAGGGCGGCGACGTCCACTCCGTGCTCGCGGCAATGGGACAGGATTGCTTGATCGATCGGGTCCGCCGCGTTGAGCTCGCAGGCAAGGGCGGCGGCCTCCAGCAATTCCTTGGCGGACGAGCCGGCGCTCAGCGGTTCGTAGAGCGCCAGGCCGTAGTGACCTTCGGTCAGGGTGCCGGTCTTGTCCAGGCATATCACCGTGGTCGAACCGAGCGCCTCGACGCTGGACAGGCGGCGCGCTAGGACCCCGTGGCGGCTGAGTCGCCATGCGCCGAGGCCTAAGAACAGGGCCATGACGAGCGGATATTCCTCGGGCGCGGCCGAGATCGCCAGCGTGACCGCGTAAAGGAACGAGCGCTTAAGCGTATTCCCCCGCATCAGCATCAGCGCCAAGATTCCCGCCGCCGCGGTCAGCGCCAAGATGAGGAGATTGCGCGCCATGCGCGCGGTCTTGCGCTCAAGCGGGGTGCGCTCATCGGGCGTCTCGCTGACCAGCCGCGCGATGTTGCCGTAGCGGGTCCGCTCGCCGGTAGCGGTGACCTCGACGTAGCCGTGGCCGCTGAGGACCAGCGAGCCGGCAAAAAGCCTGCCCTCGTCGGCGGGGACTTTGCCGGCCGCCGCTTCGCTCGCGACTTTTTCCTGCGGTTCGGCTTCACCGCTCAAATGCGATTCGTCGGCCGCAAGATTCGCGCACCATCGGACGATTCCGTCGGCGTGGACGATGTTGCCCTCGCTAACAAACAGAAAGTCTCCGGGCACCACCTCCGCGGTCGCGATTTCACGCTGGCGGCCCTCGCGAATCACGCGCGCGCGCGGCGCAACCGCGCTCGCCAGGCGGCGCAACGCCTTGCGCGCCCTTAATTCGAACAGGACGTCCACGATGAGAACGGGGACTGCGGCGACCGTCAGGACGAGCGCGTCGTGCCGGTCGCCCAGAACCGCGTAAAACCCCGCCGCGCCGAGCAGCATCAGCACCATCGGGTCGGCCAGCGTGCGCGCCAATTCCTTGACCCGCGCGCTCTTGGAGGGACGCACGAACCGATTGGGCCCGAACCTTTTGAGCCGGGCTCCGGCCTCGGCCTCGCTCAGTCCGCTGAATGCTTCTGACGTAGACTCCACCGCCTACAAGATAGCGGTTCGCCCTTGAGCCCACTACCCGGCCGCGTGCGCCTTTCGCCGGTATCAACCGCGCAGTTTCGCCTTCGATTTGCCGCCAAGAGGCGGCGCCGGCGTGACACGGCGGCCCGTCGCGCAGCCTTATACGGCGCGGGCGTCCGTTGGCGCCCGCGCGTTCCGCCGCCGCGCGGGCGAAGAGCGCGCCGACAAAGCGCGGCGGCGCGGACCCGCGCAGACCATGGCAGAGAACGCTTGACGGCTGCCGGCCGGAGCCGGCGTCGGGGACAGCCGGTGTTGGGCGAAGCCTGTTGACCAACATTCACCATCGGGTTAATATGCTAAATGATCAAATCACCAGACGGTTAATTAGCCCTTTATGCGAGACCTGGCACGGACGCGGGAGAAGATCCTCGAAGCAGCACGAGCCGAGTTTTGTGCCAAGGGATTGGCCGGCGCGCGCACGGCCGCGATCGCGCGCCGCGCTGGGGTAAACAAGCGGATGCTGTTTTACTGCTTTGGCTCGAAAGAGGACCTGTACTACGAGATCCTGCGGCGCAAGAGCGCGGAAAGCGAGCGGTTTCTTGAGTCGATGCCCGACCGGATGAGCGCGGCGCTGGTGCAATGGGACGAGAAGTGCCGCGAGGACGTCGACTGGGTGCGTTTGCTGGAATGGGAGGCGCTCGATTTGAGCGCCGGTCCGGTAGTGATCCAGCCGGCGCGGCGGCGGTTTTTCAAGGCTGCGGTCGCCAAGCTGCGGCTCGCGCAGGAGCAGGGACACTTGTCCGACGAGCCCGATATCGCGCATCTATTCATCTCCCTGGTTGCGGTTACGCTGTTCCCTTACGCATTTCCCCAGCTCGCGCGTTTGATCACCGGCATGGCGCCGACGGACGAGAACTTCCTCGCCGAACGCACGGAATTTCTGCGCTGGCTTGGCGACCGGCTGGCGCCTCGCGGGCGGCCCGCGGCACGGCGCGAGGGGGCGGCGCAGCGCGCCGACGGAGCCGGGTCGGGCGAGCGGCGAGGACCACGATAGCTCTGTAACGTTCGAGAGCCGCGGGATGCCTGCTTGTTCGCGGCGCAGATCGGGGACGGATATGGCGACGGACAGGGCGGACCTCGAGGACCGCGGCGGAGTATCGCCGGCCAACGGCCAGGACGATCGCTGGGCCGAGGAGCGGGAGTCGCTGCGGCGGGAAGTGGCGAGTCTTCGCGAGGAGGTGGCACGCCTGCGGCACAGGCAGGAGGCCCTCCAGAGTGTCCCGCAGACGCCAACCCAAAACGGCGAGCTGATGACGGCCAGCCGGAGTCAGGGCGAGCCGGAGCAGGATGGCCCGCCTGGCGCGAAGCGCCGCAGCCCTGCGCGCAGACGTTTTTTACACGTTGCCGCCCTGGGCGCGCTGGCCGCGTTGTTAGTAGCCGGCGGCGATCGGCTGTGGCAATACACAAGTTCCTATGAGTCGACCGACGACGCCCAGATCGACGGCCATCTGAATTCGATCAGCTCGCGCATCAACGGCACCGTGACCGGCGTCTACGTCGACGACACCCAAGCCGTAAAGGCCGGGCAGCTTATGGTTGAACTCGACCCGCGCGACTACGAGGTCGCAGCGGAGAAGGCGCGCGCCGATCTGCTGCAGGCCCAAGCCCAGGTGGAGCTGGCTAAGGCCAGCTACGAGTCCGCCAACGCCAAGCTCAAAGCTTCGCAGGCAACCAACCTCAAAGCGCAGAGAGATGTGCAGCGATACGAAGAATTGTTCCAACGGCGCGTGGTTTCGCGCGATCAGTACGAAGAACAGATACGGGTCAGCCAAGTCGACGCGGCCACGGTCGAGGCCGACCGCGCATCCGTCGCCTCCGCAAAAAATGACATCTCATCCAGGGAAGCCGCCGTGCAAAGCGCTAAGGCGGCGCTCGACCAGGCGCTGCTCAACTTGAGCTATACGAAAATTTACGCGCCGGTCAGCGGCGTGGTGGGCAAAAAGAAAGTCGAGTTGGGTCATCGGGTCGAACCCGGGCAGGAACTGATGGGGATCGTGCGCCTCGACGACATCTGGGTTACGGCCAATTTCAAGGAGACACAGATTCGCAAGATGCGCGTCGGTCAGCCGGCAACAATCTACGTTGACGCGCTCGGCCAAGACTTCAAGGGCTACGTCGAGGGCCTACCGGGAGCAAGCGGCGAGAAGTACAGCCTCTTGCCGCCTGAAAACGCGACCGGCAACTACGTTAAAGTGGTGCAGCGGCTGCCGGTGCGCATCCGCTTCGACAAAGCACAGGACTCCGACCATCGCTTGCGCCCGGGAATGTCGGTCGAGCCGACGATCTGGCTGCGATGAGCGCCGCGCGGCCGAGCGCGCAAACATCGGCGCGCGATTTCTGGCAGCCGTCTCACAACCCTTGGCTAGTCGCGCTCACCGTAACTCTGGCGACGTTCATGGAGGTGCTGGACACCAGCATCGCCAACGTCGCTCTGCCGCACATCGCCGGAGGGCTCGCCGCGAGCGCGGACGAAGCCACATGGGTGCTTACGTCCTACTTGGTCTCCAACGGGATCGTCCTTCCGGTCAGCGGATGGGTTTCGGGCTTGATTGGGCGCAAGCGCTTCTACATGCTGTGCGTCGCGCTTTTCACCCTGAGCTCTTTCCTGTGCGGGCTTGCTCCAACGCTGCCGCTACTAATTGTGTTCCGCACCTTACAAGGGGCCGGCGGCGGCGGGCTGCAGCCGAGCGAGCAGTCCATCCTGGCCGACACATTTTCCCCCGCGAAGTTCGGTATGGCGTTTGCGGTGTACGGGATGGCGGTGGTGCTCGCCCCGGCGATCGGCCCAACGCTCGGCGGATGGATTACCGATAGCTTCAACTGGCGCTGGATTTTCTTCATCAACGTACCGGTCGGAATCGTATCTCTACTGCTGTCGTATCGGATGATCGAGGACCCGCCCTATCTTAAGCGGCAGGTAACCGCGAACCGGGCGAAGTTCAAGATGGACTACCTGGGGCTTTCGCTAATTACGCTAGGTTTGGGATGTCTTCAGATCGTGCTTGACAAGGGTCAAGAAGAGGACTGGTTCGGATCGCATTTGATTATCGTTTTGACCGTGATCACGGTGGCGGCGTTGGTCGCGTTCGTGATTTTCGAATGGCGCAGCGAGAATCCGGTTGTCGACCTGCGGCTGTTCAGGAGCTACACCTTCGCGATCGGCAACGGCATGATGTTCTTTCTCGGAGTAACGCTGTACGGGACGACGGTTTTGCTGCCGCTGTTCTTGCAGGAGCTGATGGGCTACACCGCCGAACTCTCCGGCATGGTGCTCTCGCCCGGCGCGGTGATAATCATCGCGCTGTTGCCGCTGGTCGGCGCGCTGGTGTCGCGAACAGACGCGCGATGGCTGATTCTATTCGGCTTGCTTCTGTCCGCGGTGGCGATGTATCACATGACCAACTTGAACCTCGATATCAATTTCAAGACGGCCATGTTATGGCGCTGCTATCAGACCGCCGGTTTGGCTTTCCTGTTCATTCCGATCAACACTATGTGCTACGTGGGGGTTCCGCGAGAAAAAAGCCGCGAGGTTTCAAGCTTGATCAATCTTTGCCGCAACATCGGGGGCAGCGTCGGCATCTCGATGGCGATTACGGTGGTCGATCGGCGCTCTCAGTTTCATCAAGATCGGCTGATCAGCAACGCAACGGTTTTTGATCCGGCGTTTCGGGCCCGGCTCAACGACCAGACCCGCTCACTGTTTCACAGCGGACTCAGCAGGCACGACGCCGCGGCGCAGACCTACGCGCGGCTCTACTCAGAGATCCATGCTCAGGCGTCGGCGCTCTCGTACATCGACACGATATGGGTCTTCACCGTTATTTTTGTTCTGATGATCCCGTTTGTATTCTTGATGCAGAAGAGCGACCCGAGAAAGAGCGCGGCGATCCACTGAGCGCCGCAGATGGGGAAACAAAGCAACCAGGCATCCGGGTCCGGCGCCGTCGCGGAGAGAAGAGGCGACGGCGCCGGACCCCGGGTCAAGCGACGCTTAACGCTTTGCCTCGGCGGGGGCGATCTCTACCGGCACCTTGCGCACCGCCATGGATTCGGGCATCGGCACCTCTAACTCCAGCACCCCGTTGTGGTACGAGGCCTTTACCTGGTCGGCTTTCACCCCCTCCGGCAGCGTCAGCGAGCGCTCGAAGCTACCGTAACTAACCTCGCGATGCATGAAGTCGCGGCCCCTGCTTTCATGTTCGGAGTGACGCGAACCTTTAATCTTGAGAATGTTGCCGGTTAGCGTCACTTCAACGTCTTTGGGATCGACGCCCGGCAAATCAGCACGAACCACCAACCGATTACCGTCGACGAAAGACTCAATTGGCGGCCCGCCGAGCGCGGTCTCGCTGCCACCCAGAAAGCGCGTGAACAAGTCGTCAAAATCGCGCCTAAACCGTTCCAGCTCTCTCATCGGTGACCAGACCTGAAGCTCCCTCACCATAACCAATTTCACCTCCTTGGCGCGGCCTTATGACAGCCGCACGGCCCATCATTCCTGACTTGAATTTAATCACGGCCGATGCGTGAGCAAGGAAGCACGACGAGATTGCAACCATCGCTTTGCCGGTGAACCTCCGTTGAACCCGGCCGGAGGATGGACACGTTTGAGGTTATCCAGCGCTGCGATCTGCCGGCGCGCGCCGGCGTCACTCGGTGCCCGCGGAGTCTTCCTCGTTATTCGCGGAGGAGTCGGATAGGGAACGCGCCGGGGTAGCAGGAGCGGCCGCGCGCGCGGGAGCTAAGGCTGCCCCTGAAGCGGTCGCGCGCTGGGCCTCAGCCGCTGATCCCATGCCCACAGGCATACTTGACGACGAAACGGCCGCCGACGGGACGGACTGACCCGCCACAGGCGGTTGGCTGTCGGGACGCGCTGCTTGGCCCGAGTCAGGTGCGGGTTGACGCAGCGAGGTGGTGGAAGCGGACGAAGCTCGGGTATGAGCCGACGAACCCGGGGACTGTTCTCGATAGTAGCTCTGGCCGAACTTGGCCAGAGCGATCGCTGCCGCCGCCGCGATCACAATCGCCAGCCACGAATAACGCCGGTTGGAGCGCCTGCTTTTCAGCGTCACAGGTGCGGTCATCCGCGCCGATTCGTTCTCCATGTACTGGAAGTCGCGCACAAAGCGCATGGCCAGGTCTTCGCCGTCTAGGCCGAGCGCGCTCGCGTATCGGCGCAAGAAGGGAACGAGATAAATCTGGTCCGAAACCCTTTTATAGGACTCGCCCTCCAACATCTCGACGTAGCTTAATGACAAGTGCGCGCGCTGAGCGGCTTCCTGTCGGCTGACCCCGAGCTTTTCGCGGGCGGCGGTCAGTACCTGTCCGAGGGTCGGTCCGGAGCCGCTCTCGTCCTTTGCGTTTTCACTCGCGGAGCGCGTTGCTTTGGTGTCCACTGTTGCCTGGTCCTTTGTCTTTACTTTGCGACCTTCGATGCTGGAGGCGCGAGCAATCTGCTAGAGCTTGCCTGCGGAAAAAGCTTTACTTGGAGCTGCCGGCGGCCTCACCGGACTTGGCGGGTGGTTTGCGGGAGATAGGCGCGAGCCCACCGTTTTTAACCTTGTCGAGTTCCTGCTTAGCCTGCTGGACGTACGGAGGATCGGGTCTCCCCTGGAGCTCGGACGCCCGATCGCCATAATCTATCGCGCTTTGCCAGTTGTGGTTCCAGAAGGCGATCATACCGAGGTAATCATAGGCCGGCGCATACATCGCGTCGTAGTGGGTCGCGGTCTCGAACTCCTTACTCGCGGCGATCATCTCGCGCTGCTCGTAATATCGCTCGCCGCGGCGGGTGAAAATCTCCGCCGCAAGCTCGCGCAACTGTAGATTTCCGGGGTCGTCGGCCAGGGCGGCTCGGACCTGACGCGCGGCATCGTTCAATCGGCCCTGGTGCAGCGCGGTCTCTCCGTCGTCCTGAAGAATCGAACTACAGCCTACTAAAAGGCAAACAAGACCCGCGCGCGCTAGATGCTTCCAAATTGCCATTGAGCCGTACGCTCTCAATTTTTAGCGCCTGCGGCCGGTTATGCCAACTACCCCGAGCCCGCCAAGGTGCGAGCGGCCATAGATGGGTCGGACGAGTTCGCCCGTCGGCGGCCTCGAATGAAGGCGCAGGACCGCCGCGGCTTGGCGCGAAACGGTCGCCGGGTGCGCCCTAAGGCTGATACCTTCGCCGCGTTGCTTCGCCTAAAGCTAGTCGGCTAGGACGGCTAAGCGGCGATGAAGCCGGCCTTGACTTCGAGTCGCGAATTGTTTAGCTCCAGCGGGTTGGCGTGGTCGGGCGTGCGAAGGTCCTCGCGCCGTAATGACTTGCGAGAAGGGGACGCCAAAGCTCCGCGCCCACAAGTGCCGCAAAACGACATGATCGAACCTTAAGAACGCCTTCGCCGGCGAAGAGCGATTTCACTTGCCCACGCCGACAGCCGGCGCGCGCGAAGCGTTGTCGCGGCTGGAGAAAGGCGCCGAGCCCGCTCAGTGAGCCGCCATCGCTTGTTGTTGCGCAGGCGAGAGGCGTTTTATGGAGCGCGATTGCAGAAAAGCGACGATATCGCTTAGCTCGTCGGGTCTTAGGATGGCGGCGTAAGCGGGCATGTTATAGCCGCCGTTGAGGATGCGGATAGTAATTTCGTCGCGCGTAAGGTCATCGCCGATCGTGCTCAGATCGGGTCCGCGCGCGCCGCCATAGCCGGCCACCGCGTGGCAAAACTCGCAGCCTTTGTCATGAAACAAAACGGCGCCCCGGTAGACCGGGCCGCTGGCGACCCCAACCACGCTGACCGGCAGCGGCTTGGCTTCAAACCGCGGCGACCAAGGAGCCTTAATTCCTTCCAGCCAAAGCGTCCCCACCATCAGCCATACGATGATCGTCGCCGCCACCGCCCACGGGCGCTTGAGCGGATGGCGCTCGCCGCGGTTCCACAGCGGCGGCACGACCAGAACAATGAGAATGCCGAGCAGCGGAGCCAGCACGATGAATGGCGCTGTCAGCCCATGGGGTATCAGGGCCAAAGCCGCATAGTACCAGAGCAAATACCAGTCGGGCGCGGGGTCTTGGGCGAGCAAGCTCGGGTTGGGCGGCTCACCCAAGCGCGGCGCGCCGACAAACAACGCCAGCAGCGCAATCGCCACCACGACGGCGAACCCGAACACGACGTCGCGCCATGCGGCATCGGGCCAAAAAGGGACGCCGCGCTCCGCGAGCAGCTTGTGGTAGCGTCCCAGGTAGGTCTTAGGGTCCACCTTTTCGCCTAAGACCGGCGGTTCCGAGATGCCGTCGTGCAGCACCAGCAGCAGATGGATGCCGACAAACGCAAAGATCAGCCCGGGAATGAAAAACACGTGCAGGGCGAAAAAGCGGCTTAGGGTCTGGGCGCCGATCGTATCGCCGCCCAGTATAAAGCGCGCCACCGAGGCGCCTAGGATGGGAACCCGACTTGCCTGCTCCGCCGCCACCACCACCGCCCATACCGCAACCTGATCCCAGCGCAGCAATTGTCCTGTGAACCCGATCGCGACCACCAGGATCAGCAGCGCTACGCCGGTGATCCAGTTGAGTTCACGCGGGTACTTGTAGCACCCCATCACGAACACCTGCGTCATGTGGATGCCCAGCAAAAGCACCATCGCGGAAGCGCCGAAAAAATGCATCCCGCGCAAAAAATTTCCCATGAAGGCATTGTTCGTGATGAACTGGAGCGCCTGGTAGGCCTCTCCCGCCGAAGAAACATAGCCCATCGCCAGCGCGGTGCCGGTGACTACCTGAATTATCAAGGCGATCATCACCGCGCTGCCGAAGACGTACGACCAGCCGGTGCCCGGCGGTATCGGATGCAGCGCAACCTGGCGCAGCGCGGTGATAAGTCCGGTGCGCTCGTCGAAGGCCTTTACCGCACGCTCAACAAGTTTCATCGCTCCAACTCGTCGTTACGCTTCAACATGACAATGCCCTTTAATCCGCTGCGGCTCGGCAACGCGCCCGAACTGAGAACCGGCTTGGCGCTTTGCGCCAACCTCAGGAGATGCGGCGAGCGTGCCGTAACAGGCGAGCACGGACAGCACCGCGCTTGCGCCAGCCAGCCATCCATATCGCGACACCCTATCGCGGCCGTTCATAACCATCGCAACTTTCTCCTCGGACCACACCGTTTTCCTCGGCGCGCCCCACCCGGGAACTTCTATGACGATATAGCCGCTGAGCTTGAGCCTCTGTGCGCATCGGAATCCGAGGGCTGCCTCGGGTTTAGCCGCATGAGCCGCGGGGACCGCAGCAGCCGCCATTCGTGGCCGTCGTCGCGTAGTAGTCCGGTCCTTTGGTCTCCCGAGGGCGGCGGATTTTGTCGCGTGAACAATCGAATGCCGTCGCCGAGGCTAATGGCACCTCAACCCTAGGCGCCACAGGAACGATGTCGCTCGCGTACGGCTCGCCGGTGTAGATGCGGAAGGTCTTTTCGCACACCGCCATCGGGAGTCCGCGTATCAAGAAGTGGCCGTCGTCGTCTTCGACGCGCCGCCAAGGACCGCGATAGACAACGGCCTGATTGCAATCCAGGCATGGCCCTTCCTTGCCCTTGTACGCGCGCACCGTAATCGAGCGGAATTCAATCCCCTCGACCATCTTCCACGGTTTTTCGTCGCGCCTGGTGATCTCGACGCCGTAAAATCCGGCCTCTTCAAATGCTTTCAAGAACTCTCCTTGCTCAAGTGCCCCAGACACGCAACCGCTCCAGAGCTCCGGGTCGGCCTTGAGCTTGCCGGGCACCGGCTCGTCGCTGACGATGTCGGAGATTACTGCGCGCCCGCCTCGCCGGAGCACCCGGTAAATCTCGTCAAGCACCCGGCGCTTGGAGGAATCTCTGACTAGGTTGAGCACGCAATTGGAGATGACCACGTCGATGCTTGAATCGGCTACCAGCGGCGCCTCTCGTCGCTGGCGCTCGATGAACGAATCGAGCTCGGCAAGCGCCTCGGCGCCGCCCACGGGATGCTCGCGGAGGTAAGCATCGACCGCATCATAGTTGGTCAGCAGGTCCTCAATCTTACCGCGGCGAAACTCAACGTTTGCGTAACCAAGGCGCGCGGCCACCTCCGGCGCATACCTTCGCGCCAGCGCCAGCATCTCGGCGTTTATGTCGACCCCAACCACGCGGCCGCTGGGTCCGGCAACCTGGGCTGCGATAAAGCATAGCTTGCCGGCTCCACTGCCGAGGTCAAGCACACTTTCTCCTGGGACGACATGCCGGGTCGGATCGCCGCATCCGTAATCGCGCTCGATGATCTCGCGCGGAATGGCTTGGAGGTATGCCGGATCGTACTCGACCGCGCAACATAGACTTGGCTCAGGTTCGCGCGCGCCTCGCGTATAGCGCTCGCGAACCGTCTGCTCAACGTTAATTAGCTCGACCATATCTACTCCCGTAAAAGCTCACCTTCGTGCTGAGCCGTCTTGGGCCTCCAAGGCTTGGGATATGCGCTAAGGCCACCTGCGTCCAGCTTGCGTTGCATGTCGATAAGGTCTTTGCGCATTAATCCGTCATTTTTGAAGTCTGTCATTTTTTGGACCGAGAGACTCAGTGAGTTCGACGCAGCTCGTCAAGAAACGTGCCAGACCCCATGTAGCCGACTACCTGTTTGCGGATCGCTCCCTTGGAGTCGATGAAGATAATTGTCGGTACTCCGTCAACGTGAAAGTAATCGATAGCTGCATTACCCTCAGGCGTTTCGGTAGTCACGTCAGCGCGCAGCCTTGCAAACCGCTCGCCCTCTGTAATGACCTTCGGATTCGCAAAGGTGCTTGCCTCCATCTCGCGGCACGGAATACACCAAGCCGCGCTGAAATCGATCACCGCCGGCTTGCCCGCCAGTTTGGTGTTGGCCAATAGTACGGGATCAAAACGCCGAAACGATAGCCGTGGCCCCGTGGACCTTGCAAGCAGAAGGTAGGCAAAAACGCCCAAACCTACCGTACCGAGAGTTAACCTGAGGACCTTAAAAAGCGGCCACCGAGTCGAACTATTCTTCACGTTCATTGCTGTTTGTTCCCTAACGGTGGGTTCCCATCCTCGTCGAGTGTCACGATGAGGCGCGGGGCTTCAAGCGGCTTGCACCACCAGGCGATTCGCTGGATGCCGAACCGGGCAGGCCGAAATCTACGCGGTTGAATCTTCAGCACCGGGTCGGACCCTTCACGCTACGCGCGGACGCCAACCACCGCGGCGCGCTGCCGGGTGGAAAACGGAAAGGGGTAAAGCGCGGGCCTCTAGCGCTTTAGCGCGAGCGCCAGCGCGACAGCGGCACAGCGCTGGCCAAAATCTCCACCTGCCCGTCGCGAACCCGCACCGGCACGCCAGGCAGAGGGCGCGGCGGCGGCCCTGCGGCCACGCTGCCGTCGGCGTAAAACACGCCGCCGTGGCATGGACAGAGGAACAGGTCCGCGGTCGCGATCCAGCGCACCGGGCATCCCAGGTGCGTGCAGTGCAAAGTGAACGCCACGAACGAACCCTCGCCCGTGCGCCTCAACCAGGCAGCGGTCTTCGCGGCCACGCCAGCCCATGCCAGCGGCGAGGGATCGAGGAAATCCACCTTCACGGTTTCACCTACTTTGAAGTCGTTAAGCGCGCCCACCCGCCGCCAGACCCGAGGAAACTTCTCGAACAGCGGACCCAGAATAAAACCCACCACGGGAATCGCTACAATCAACGCGCCGATCGCGGCGAGCACCATGCTCAGCCGAGCAAGGAAGACGCGGCGTTCAGGGCTTAGCTGTTCGCCGGCCTCGGCGGCCGGCCGGCTCTCATTCGCCATGCGTCAGCTCCCCGATCCATCGGGCCAACGACACCACGGCCAAGACCAGCCCGGCCGCGGAAATCGGCCACGCGGTGGCGATTCCCCATAGCAGCAGCGCGATTCCCATCGCCAGCGTCGCCGGCGCGTAGCTCGGCTGCGGAATCTCCTGCGCCGCCGGAGCGCTCCATCCCTCGGTGTCGTCGCGCGCGGCCGCGGTGTTGCGCTCCTGTCCGTTCATCTGCTTGCGCTCCAGCATTCTTCGGGCTCGGGCGCGTGCTGCCATCGCGTCACCACGCCGAGTATCGCGCCGAGAAAGACCAGGCCGCCCAGTACCCACATGATGAGGCCGCCGAGCTGCTGGTCGGTCGCCGGATCGAGGCCCCAGGAGTCGCGCAGCAAGGAGGCGAGTCCATAACGGTCAGGCGGGCTAAGGTACGGAAGGTAAAGGCCGGCCCGGGCGAAGGTTAAAAGAATCCCCAGCAAGCTGTTGGCCAACGCGGCGGCGAATAGGTATGCGATCGCCGGCGCCGGGCTTAAGCGCGAGCGCTTGAGCGGCGAGAGGACCGGCCACCAGAAAACCGTCGCGGTGACCAAAAACGTCAGATGCTCGAAGACGTGAACCGCTTCGCTGGCAAGCGTCGCGTCGTAGAGCACGGGGAGATGCCAGACCCAAAGCGTCGCGGTGAACAAGCTCCAAGCCACGATGGGATGGTCGAGATAGCGCTCCCCCTTGCCGAGCAGCGGCACGCCGACCACGGCGCGGGCAAAGCTTTCCGACACGCCAAGCAGCAGCAGCGGCGGAACCCCGAGCACGAGCATCAGATGCTGCACCATGTGGGCGCTGAACAGGTAGTTGTCGGCGAGCACGTCGAGCGGCGAGACCAGCGCGAGCACCAGCATGAGGTCACCGGCGAAGAAGGCTGCCGCGCGCCGGCCGCGCCAGGTATGACACAGCAGGTAGCCGGCGAACAGCCCCGCGCCGCCGGCGATCACCGTCGGTTCGAGGTCCCACGCCGTCAACAGCTTTTCCATCCCTTAGAGTACCGAACCCAGGTAAACGACGCCGAAGATCACGACCCACACAGCGTCGACGAAGTGCCAGTAAAGCCCGACCGCCTCAACCGCCTGGGTCTGGCGCTCACGGATACCGCTGCGCAGCGCCAGGCCGGCGAGCGTGGCCAGCGCGCAAAGACCGAGAAAAACGTGCAACCCGTGAAAGCCGGTCAGCGTGAAAAAGGTGGTGCCGAAAAGATTACGGCTGACCGTCACGCCGCTGCGCAAAAGCCGCGCATATTCGCGCCCCTGCCCGTAAAGGAAAATCGCGCCGAGCGCGATCGTTGCCAGCAGCCACCGGATGCCGCCCCGGTATTCCTGCCGCCGCAAGCGACGGTCGGCGGCCCACAGCGTCGCGCTGCTCGAGAACAGGCAAACCGAATACAGACCCGTGGTTACTACATCCAGAGCGCCGGCCCCGTTTGCGCCGCCGGGATCCAGCGCGTGATAGTACGCGTACGCCATAAGCAGCAGGGCGAAAAAATTCGCCTCGGAGACGATGAACAAGACCATCGCGAGCTTGCTCTTGGACAACATCGCGCCTGCTCAGGCCGCCCGGCCCTGAAGCTCGTCAGCCAACTCGGGGTGCGCCAGATCCCATAGCGGCCGGCGTCCGCGAACCGGCGGCACGCGCGTGAAGTTGTCGACCGGAGGCGGAGAGCTGGTCGCCCATTCGAGCGTCCAGGCGTCCCATGGGTTGTCGCCGGCCTCTTCGCCGTGCTTGAGACTGACGCCTAAGTTCCACGCGAAAACTACCACCGCGGCCAAAAGCACGAACGCGCCTACGGTGGAAAGCATGTTCAGGGCGCCCCAGTAAGGCAGATCGGGATAAGTGAACACCCGCCGCGGCATCCCCATCATGCCAAGTACGTGCTGGACGAAGAACGTGAGGTTGAGCCCGATGAAGCTCAGCCAAAAGTGCCACTTGCCGAGGCTTTCCGACAGCATGCGGCCGGTCAGCTTGGGAAACCAATAATAGATGCCCGCGAACGAAGCCAGCACCGTGCCGCCGAAAAACACGTAATGCAGGTGAGCAACCAGATAATAGGTATCGGTTAGCTGCCAGTCGATCGGAACCACGGCAAAACTTACGCCGGACAGCCCGCCGATGGTAAACATCACCAGAAAGGCGAGCGCGAACATCATCGCGGTCGTGAACCTGAGCCGGCCGCCGTAAAGCGTTGCCGTCCAGTTGAAGACCTTGACGCCCGTCGGCACCGCGATCGACATGCTCGCGACGGCGAAGAACAGGTTGAACACGTCGCTCAGTCCAACCGCGAACATGTGATGGGCCCACACGGCGAAGCTCAAGAACGCGATCGCGACGGTCGAGGCGGCCACGAACTCATAGCCGAAGATCGGCTTGCGCGCGAAAACCGGGATTATCTCGGAAATCATGCCAAACGCCGGCAAAATTACGATGTACACCTCGGGATGGCCGAAGCCCCAGAAGTAATGTTGCCACAAGATTGCGGAGCCGCCGGAGGCGGGCGTGAAAAAATGCGCGTGGAGCTGGCGGTCGATAAGCAGCATCACGAGCGCCGCATTGAGGATCGGCAGGGCCATCAACATCAGGAACGAATTGACGAAGGTCATCCACACGAACAACGGCAGCCGCCGCATGGTCATTGCGCGCACGCGCAGCGTCGCCACGGTCGCGATCACGTTGATTGCGCCCGCGACGGTGCCGATCCCCATGACCAGCAGACTGAGTATCCAGTAATCCTGGCCGCTGCCGAAGGAGTAGGCCGACTCGCTGAGCGGCGCGTAGCTGAACCAACCCGCGTTCGGCGCCCCGCGCGCGAAGAAGCTGAAGTAGAGCATCACGCCGCCGAACACTTGCAGCCAGAAGCTCATCGCGTTGAGCCGCGGAAACGCCATGTCGCGCGCGCCGATCATGAGCGGCACCAGGTACACCGTGAAACCGGTCAGCAGCGGCATCGCGACCAGAAAGATCATGGTCGTGCCGTGCATCGTGAAAAGCTCGTTGAAGGTCTCCGGCGAAAGGAAGTTGTTGTGCGGGACGGCGAGCTGAATCCGAAGCAGCAAGGCCTCGATGCCGCCGAGGCCGAAAAACGCAAACGCGGCGACCATGTACATGATGCCGATTTGCTTGTGATCAACCGAAGCGACCCACCCGAGCAGGCTCTCGTGGGGGGCCCAGACGGCCCGTTCACCCCCGACGGCGGCGCCCACCGCGGTTTCGCCCAGTTCGTAGCCTTTCATTTCGTGCTCTCCAGGTACGCGGCCAACTCAGCCACCTCGGCGTCGCTGAGCTGGAAATTCGGCATATGGCTGTCGGGCTTGATGCTGTTCGGGTCTTTGAGCCACTGCGCCAGAGTCGAAGGCGTGTTTGCCACGGCGCCGCCGGCCAGCATGCGCCGGTCGGCCAGATGGGTCAGATCGGGCCCGACGTGCCGATCGGCTGAGGTGCCGGCGAAACGGTGGCAATTAACACAAGTGCGCGCAACGAATAACTTCCTGCCGGCGAGCGCTGGCGCCGGCCTCGGCACCGGCGGAACCGCGAGCTGGGCTTGTTCCCAAGCCGCGAACTGCGCCGGCGGCTGCGCTACGACCTCAAAGCGCATCCAGGCATGCTCGGCGCCGCAGAACTCGGCGCAGGCACCAAGGTAAACTCCAGGCGCGTCCGCCTCAAGCCATAGGTAGCCCGGATGTCCGGGGATGGCGTCAAGCTTACGCCCCAAACGCGGCACCCAAAAATCATGGATCACGTCGGCCGACTCAAGCCGGATAAGCACCCGCTGCCCTATCGGCAAATGAAGCTCGTTAGCTGTAACGACACCCGATTTGAGATAATTCACCTCCCACCACCACTGATGGCCCACGACCAAAAGATCGGGCGAGCGCGATGCAGCCGAAGGGCTGGCGGCGTGCATCACCTTAACGGTGAATACAAAGATGACGGCTAGCAAGAGAATGGGGATCGCCGTCCAGACGATTTCCAGACGATCCGAGCCCAAAATTTGCCTGGGAAGCTGCGCTCCCGGCCGTTCTCGATACCGTACGATCGCGAAGACCACAAGCACGGCGACCAACGCGAAGATAAGCCCGAGGATCACCAGCACCGCGGCGAACAGCTTGGCGATCGCCGCCGCTAGCGGCGACATGGGATTAAGCGTGTCTAAGGCCGTCACTTCTCGTCCTATCCGGCCGGGAAAATCCCCTGATTAAACGACGCTATACGGCGCCGGTGATTGCCGACCCGCGCGAATGGGCCGAAGGCCCGTGAGCCGCTCGATCGCGATCCGCCTGGCGCAATAAGTTAGAAGATCGCTTAATCACCAAGAGGCGACCCGCGCTGTCATGGGCGAGCATCCTCACATCCGACCGGCCCGGCTTTGCGCCCGCGGCCCCGGTTCGCCGCAACCGGCCGCTCGAACATGGCAAGCGGCATCACCAAAAGACCTCGGGATGGAGACTGCCACATGTCGGCACTTATTCATTCATGGAACCGGCCGCGTCCCGGCCCGCGACGCGCCCCCGCCGTGGACGGTCGGGCACCTCCGGTTGCATTTGCAGCGGTCTGCCCTGCGCTACGCCCCGCTTCATGGGGAGGTTCGCGGCCTGCTCGCGGGCTGCGCGTCGAGCCGCACGACGATATCGCGCAGTCGCTCACTCGCGGGCGGGTAGAGCTGGCGCACCAGGGGGTCGTGGCCGGGTATGATATGGTCCGGCGAGTCGGCAAGCGCCGCAAGCCTTTCGTAGCCGTCAAGCACCCGGCCTATGTCCGAGAGGATCGGAAACGGCCGCCGCTGCTCCATGTTGGCGAAGTAATGGCTCGCGTCGGAAGCGAGCACGACCCATCCGCGCGCTGTCCTGACGCGCACCGCCTGAAGCCCCATCGTATGGCCGCCCAGATGATGCAGGCTCAGCCCCGAGGCAAGCTCGACGTCGCCCGCGTGAAATTTTACTCGGCCGCTAAAAACCGCGCGCACCATCCCCACGACGTCTTCCACTTCGTACGGCCCGCCGGTCGCTCGATAACTCATGTGGCGACCTGTTGCGAATGCCATCTCGCTGTCCTGCAGATGGAACCGCGCGCTCGGAAACAGGTCGAAGTTGCCGACGTGGTCGTAATGCATATGGGTCAGGATCACGTCAGCCTGGGCCGCGGCCTCGATTCCGATCTCGCGCAGCGTTTGCGCCGGGCAGCGCAAAAACGTGCGCCCGCGCTTGGCCGCGACTGCCGAGTTGTAGCCGGTGTCGATCACGTAGGCGCGCTTGGCGCCGATCGCCGCCCACACGAAATAGTCCATTGGCATCGGCCCGTTGTGCGGATCGCCGTCGACAAAGTTCTCCGCCGCGGTGCGCTCCATCGTGGCGAAGCGAATCGCGAAAAGCTGGTATGAATCGTCCATCGCTTTTCACCAGTTACTCGAAACCGGGTATTCGTCGTGTCTTATAGTACTTACCTAAGGCGACGTTATCCTGACAGAGTGCGCAGCACAGCAAATCCCGGATGCAGCCCAGCGGCCGGACTCGCACATCCGCCGTTGCTCTCGGATTTCTCGCCTTCGGCTCACGGAGACAGACGCCGCGGCGCGTGCAACGGCGCTTGCGCCGCCCGGCCAACCGCTTGCTGCCACGACTTCTCATACGGAGTCTAGCTTCTCTCGCCGCGCGCTTTCTCCTCTTCAACAAAGACTTCGCGGGCGATCCTAAAGCTTTCCACCGCCGCCGGCACACCGCAGTAAATCGCGGCCTGGAGAAAAACCTCTTTGATCTCGTCCTTGGCTACTCCGTTGTTCAGCGCGCCTCTGATGTGAAGCCTGAGCTCGTGGGGCCGGTTAAGCGCCGTCAGCATCACCAGATTGAGCATGCTCCTGGTTCTGCGCGGCAGGCCCGGCCGGCTCCAGATTTTTCCCCAGCAATATTCGGTAACCAGTTCCTGGAGCGGGCGCGAGAAGTCATCCGCAGCGGCGAGCGAACGGTCCACGTGCTCCGCCCCCAGAACCTCGCGCCGAATCTTAAGCCCGCTGTCAAACAGCTCGCTAGCCATAGCTGCTCCTCCCGAGTTCGACCGGCGACGCCACCCGGCCCGATGACCCGGGCTGCGCTGACCCATGCTGCCGATCTGTTGTTACGCGCCTACTGAAAGATTGTTCGCGAACTTCAAGGACAAGTCAAAAACGCCCAGACAACGCGAAGCGGGCGGCGATGAAGGCCCGCCGCGCGACGCGGCTAAGCGCGCCCGGCGCGGCAAAAGCGGGCATAGCTTGCGCGAAGCCTCCCCACGCCCTAATCGAAGCGATCGGGAGCAGCTTAGCGTCAGGCTACTCCCGATCAATGCGGCATGTGGTCCACCGCCTACTTTTTCAGGGCAAAGACCCAGACTACGCCGCCCTGCGGAACTTCTCTACGGTACTGGGGATAGTCCTTGTTGAAAATGTCCTGCACGCGCTGCGGATCGACACCCCATCCGGACTCTACCGCGATATACTCTACGCCGTCCACTTCGTAAGCGGCCGGGGGCGCGATCACGCCGGAATTCGTGGGTTGCTGCCAAAGCAGGTCGCCGCTCTCGGCGTCAAACGCGCGGAACATCCGGTCGTTGGTGCCGCCCATGAAGACCACGTTCCCGGCGGTCGCGAGCACTCCGCCGAAGTTCTGCGACTTGGGAAAAGTATGCGTCCAGACCTTGCGATTATTCTTCAAATCCCAAGCCTGAAGCTCGCCTATGTGATCAGCGCCCTCGCGAACGTAGGCCAGATTCTTGCTGATATCCGCCCCGATATAGAGTTGTCCCGCCTCGTAGGGGCCGAGCTTGCCCTCCAGCTTGCTGCACAAATTCTCGTTGACTGGTACGTAGAGGTAGCCGGTCTTGGGACTGTACGCTTCCAGCGCCCAGTCGTCTCCACCCCAAAGCGAGGGGCAGAACGAGGCGGTGCTCGTGCTGCTGAAGATGTGCTTACGATCGTACTGAGGACGGCCGGTCTCCGGGTCGAGGCTGGTGAAGACGTTCTGATAGACGAAGGGTTGCGCCGAGAGGTAGCTTATCTTGTCGGGCCGGCGCTCGAACTGCCACAAGTAGCCGTCGCGCCCCGAGTGAACCAACTCCTTGATTACATGTCCGCCCTTGTCGAGATCGATGATCAGCGGAGCCCGCACTTCGTCCCAGTCCCAGGCATCATTCCACTGGTACTGATGGTAAGCCTTGATCTTGCCGCTATCCGGGTCAAGCGCGAGCACCGAGGTGGCGTAAAGGTTGTCGCCCTTGCGCACGTCCGGCGGCCAGGGCCCCGGATTGCCTGTGCCCCAGTAGACAAGGTTGAGCTGCGGGTCGTAGGTGCCGGTCATCCACGCCGGCACGGCGCCGTGTTTCCAGGAATCGCCCGCCCAGGTATCGTTGCCCGGCTCGCCCGGGCCCGGAATCGTGAAAGTTTTCCACAGCGGCTGGCCGCTTGCGGCGTCAAAGGCCGCCACGAAGCCGCGCACGCCATATTCTCCGCCCGAGGTTCCGACCATCACCTTGCCCCTGACGATCAGGGGCGCGCACGTCATGTAATACCCGCCCTTATAGTCGGAGACGGTCCGGTCCCAGGCCGCCTTGCCTGTCTTCGCGTCGAGCGCCACCAGATGCGCGTCGGTGGTCGTGACGTATACCCTGTCCCCATAGAGCGCGACTCCGCGATTGGTAGGATGGAGCTGGAAAAGGTCCTCGGGAAGCTGCTTTCGGTAACGCCACAGCTCCTCGCCGGTTTTCGCGTCTAGCGCGATGACTTGGGCCTGCGGGGTCGAGATGAACATCACGCCGTTGTTGACCAGCGGCGGAGACTCATGGCCCTCGGTGACGCTGGTGGAAAAAACCCACGCCGGAGCGAGGTTTTTGACGTTGTCGCGATTGATCTGCGCCAGCGGACTGTAGCCCCATCCGTTGTAGGTCCGCCGAATCATCAGCCAGTTCTCCGCCTCGGGCGCCTGCAGGCGTTGATCCGAAACGGCGCGGTAGTTCTCGATAGTGCCGGCCGCGCCGGCCGACGGAAAAAGCGCAACCGACGCCAAGAACGATGCTGCCGCCAAGCGGCAAAGCCAATTTGGACTCATGGTTTTACCCCCCTTTAAGCTCGTCTCGGCCGCGCAGGTGTGGCGTAGAGGCGGCGACCAGCGCCTCAACCGGACTTTTCAGAGCCGCATCCTCCGTGGCGAGGCTGGGTTAGAAGTCAGGCTCCCTGGGCCCCAAGCCTGCCAACAAATTTACCGGCCACAACCAACGCGCCGTCCATCGCCCGCAGCGGCAGGTTGGCGAGCCCATACCGCGTCGGTCCCTTGACCACGTTTGCCCCGTCGGCGGGGTTGTACTGCGAGCCGTGGCATGGACATTCAAGCACACGCTGTGCCCCCAGCCACTCGGTCACCGGACATCCTTCGTGGGTGCAGACCGCCGAGTAGGCGACCACGCCGCCGGCAGCGTTCGCGCGAGTGCGGGGCGAGAGAATCGCCGGATCAAGCCGAAGCACCAGCAGCCGATTAAGCCGCGTTCCGTCGCGAACCAGCGTTGTTTTCGGATCCATCGGCCAGGCAAACGCGGGCCCTCCGCTCATCGGCAAGCTTGAAATGCGGATTATCCTGTTCGCATTCGCTCCGCCGGCGAAGACCAAAACATCCCCGGCTTGGGGCCGAAGGATTCTGGCTTCGATCTCGTCGGCCCGCAGGGCGCCCGCCAGATTGAGCGTGAATCCCACGCTCAGGGCGGCCTTTAACAGGGCACGACGCGACACCGGGCTGGCGGCTTCCTCCCGGATGCTCGGCTGCTTCTGCGTGGGCCTGCTCACGCGGCATTCCCCCTGCGTAGGAAGCAATCCACGGCGCAACTTGAGTGCGTATCCCCCCGACTCGATGGCATCTCACCTATACAACGCCCCTTGACGCACGGTCAAGGCGCGCGAGATTGTCCATTGCGCTCGCCGGCAGGGATTTGCGCGACGGCCTCGGCGCAGGCCAAGCCACGCGCCTCGGGCCGCGCCACCGGCCCGGCGACGAAACCCTGCGCGCACGCATCGCAAAAAGCGCGCACTCGGGTTAAGGTGCAAAACCTCAAGCCGCGCCTCGGCTATTCCCTGCGCCTGGCAGGCTTGCTACGAAAAACACTTAGGACTCGGCAAGCGCTCGGCGCCGGTCAGGCCTTGCCCCACGAGAGGCGGCTTAAGACCGCGCAGCCGACCGCCGCGCCGTAATTCCGATTACGAGTCGAAGCGGAGGACGCTGTTATGCAAGGACCGCTGGCTGGCTTTCGCGTGGTAGAGGTTGCGATGTGGGTGGCGGGCCCTTCCGCCGCCGCCATCTTGGCCGACTGGGGTGCGGACGTGATTAAGATCGAGAACCCCAGAGGCGGCGACCCGATTCGTGGTTTGGCCGCCCCGGCGCGCGCCGACTCGCAACTAGCCGTCGCCCCGGGCTACGAGTTGGACAACCGCAACAAGCGTTCGGTTGCCGTAAACCTGCGCCGCGCGCAGGGGCGCGACTTTGCCCTGCGCCTGATCGACACTGCTGATGTCTTCGTGACCAATCTGCGCCTCGACGCGCTTGAAGAAATGGGGCTTGACTACGCCTCGCTGGCGCGGCGCAACCCGCGCCTGGTCTACGCCAGCCTCAATGCTTACGGCCATCACGGCCCCGAACGATTGCGCCCGGGCTTCGATTACGCCGCCGGCTGGTCGCGCTCCGGTCTGATGGCGACGGTGGCCGAGCCGGACGAACCCCCTCCGGCACAGCGGCCGGGAATGATCGATCACGCGGCGGGACTGGGGATGGCCGGAGCCGTTTCGGCGGCGCTGCTCGCGCGCGAACGGAGCGGCCGCGGATGCGAGGTCAATCTCTCGCTGTTCTCGATGGGGCTTTGGATGAACGCTACCGACCTGACGGTCGGCCTGATGTGCGGGGCGCCGCCCAAGCCCGAGAGCAGGAATGCGCGGCCAAATCCGCTGTGGAACTCGTATCAATGCCAAGACGGCCGCTGGATTTACTTCGTGATGCTTCAGGATCAGCGTCACTGGCCCGAGTTCTGCGCCGCGCTCGGTTGCGCGCGATGGCTTGACGACCCGCGCTTTGGCGACAGCGAAGCGCGCCGGCGCAACTGCCGGGAGCTTATCAGCGCGATCGGCGCGGTCGTGGCCGCGCGCGCGCGCAGCGAATGGGCGCCAATCTTCGACCGCCACGGCCTGTTCTGGGCGCCGGTGCAAACTAACGAGGAAGTGCTGGAAGACCCGCAGGCTCGGGCGATCGGCGCCTTCGCGCCCGTGGACCATCCGCGCATCGCCGATTGCTATGTCGTCAACGGCCCGGTCCGCTTCAGCCTCGGCGGGGCTGACCCGCCGTACAGAGCCGCTCCCGAGCTGGGGCAGCATAGCGAAGAAGTCGCGCTGGAGCTGGGCCTTAGCTGGGAGGAAATCGCGCGCCTTAAGCGGAGCGGAGCCCTCGGCTAGGTGAGTCATACGCGCGTTGAATAGTTCGGGCGCCTGGTGGTTAGCCCTCAGCATGGTCCGTTGAGCGCAGCATCGGCAAGCCATTTGCGCGGCATGGCATGACCGACCATTCGAAGCGCGAATACGCTAAGTGCGACGGGACTCATAGCAACACGGCGGAAAGCGCTTTCACGCTGCTCAAGCGCGGCATCTATGGCACGTTTCGCAACGTCGACCGCAAGCATCTTCACCGCTATGTTGCAGAGTTCGATTTCCGCTGGAACGCGCGGAAAATCGACGATGGCAAGCGAACCGCGCTCGCGATCCGCAAGGCTGAGAGAAAACGGCTACGGTATCGGGAACCAGTGGCGACTTTGCCGCCGACCCCCGCACAGAGCAGACCATTTTGTACAGATGAACCTTCGAGCAGGAATGAGCAAGACAATTGCTCAAGGTAAAGAACAGAGCGCGGCGCTGTGCCAGTACTTCGCTACTAACCGCCAAGCGTTTCTCGCCTGCCGGCGTGGGACCGGAACGTTCAGCTTGTACGAATTTCCGCTCTTGATAGCACGGGGAACGCTAGCGGAGTGTCGTGTGACGATTTAGCCATTTTGGCGGAGGTATTCGGCTGGGAAAAAAAAGGAAAGCACTCAGCAGGCGCGCCCACGGCTCTGGAGAACTCTTACAATTGCGAGACCATGCGGACGATCATAAGCCGCGCGGTCGATGAACTTAGAGCGAGGGATACCTTCTCCTTGAGTACGACGTGAACGAACGTTCAATCGCTCACAAGCTCACGAACTATCTTCAAGCAGAATTTTTAGGATGGGAGGTCGATTGCGAGCACAACCGCAACCACGACAATCCCAAGACGCTGCCTTTGCAGCGAAAGAAAGTCTCGAACGACGATCTTCATGCTTGCACGGTGTTCCCCAATATCATCGTCCGCCATCGAAATACTGATTCAAACCTTCTTGTGATTGAAATCAAGAAGTCAACGAACACTTCGTCGGCAAGTTGGGACAAGCAGAAACTAAGCGCCTTCAAGAAAGTCCTCGGATACAAATTCGCTATCTTCCTGCGTCTCGAGACGGGCTCGAATTCAAGCGGACGCACGTGTCGGAGCCCGCATACTAGCGCCAAGCCAACCTCTTTGTCGGTACCCTGGTTTGTCATTCTCGCGCGGGGCTGCCGCGCGAAGAATCCCGGTCTCTCTGCCCGCCGTGTCGGGGGAATCCGGGATTCCTCGCGCACGCCGGACACGCGCGCGGGAATGACAACGAAAGCCGGCGCGCTTCATGGTAGACCGCGCCCGACATTTCTCCGGTGGGGCGGGCCACTGCGCCCGCAATGATGCGCGAGCGCTTGGTCCGCGCAACCAATGATTCCACGTTGAGTCGCGTCAGAAAAGGTTCGGGCCTGCCACCCTGTTTGTGCCGGAGACACGGGTAACGGGTGTGCGAGGGTGGTGGTTTGGCTTGACTTTTCACGGCGCGGCGGTGTACCCGGTAATAAGCCAGACGGCGGCTAGGCCTTAATAGGGAAGTCGGTGCGAATCCGACACGGCCCCCGCCACTGTGATCGGGGACGAAAGCGCTCCTCTGCCACTGCTGCAATTTCCGCCCCATGTGCGTGGGCAGCGGGAAGGTTGTCGCGAGTAGGACGATCCGAGAGTCAGGAGACCTGCCGAATGGCGTTCCGGGGCTGGTCTGCGGGGAGCAGGAAAGCCGGCGGAGTCGCGCAACGCCAGTTCCTGTTAGCGTGAGCACGAGCATCTCGAGCGAGTAAAGCCGCGGCTGATCGCGCCGGCCGGCGCGGATTAAGCGCTGAGTCGGGGCGCTGCGCGATGCGGCGGGCGCCAGGATGCCCCCAAGCTGGCAGGCCGGACTCTTTTGCCGGATGGTTTAGGTGGCACAAGGCGGCAAACAGCTCGAGTCCGAGAAGAAACTGCGCACCGGCTTTTCCACCGGCAGTTGCGCCGCGGCTGCGGCCAAGGCAGCGACCGCGGCCTTGCTGGCCGACAAGGCGCAGAGCGAGGTGACCATTCTTTTGCCCAATCGTACACCAGTGCGCTTTGCCGTGGCGCGCTGCGAGTTCGACGCGCGCTCGGCCACCTGCTCGGTAATCAAAGATGCCGGCGACGACCCCGACGTTACCCACGGCGCCGAGATCTTTGCCACGGTCGAGCTCAACGAAGAGCCGGCGATCGCGATCGCCGGCGGAGAGGGCGTCGGCAAGGTCACGCGCGCCGGCTTGGGCCTCGAGGTGGGCGAGCCGGACATCACGCGGGTCCCGCGCCGCATGATCACCGAGTCGGTGCGCCAGGCGCTCACGGACGAAAAACGCGGCGAGACCGGCGCGCGGGTGACTATCTCGGTGCCTAACGGCGCCGAACTGGCCAAAAAAACCCTGCTCGCACGGCTCGGCGTGGTCGGCGGGATCGGCATCTTGGGCTCCAACGGCCTGGTAACGCCGTTTTCGACCGCCGCCTTTCGCGCCAGCATCGCCCGCGCGATCGACGTCGCGTTAAGCGCCGGCCAGCGCGAGTTGGTTTTTACCACCGGCGGGCAATCGGAGAAGTTTGCGATGGCGCTGCTGCCCCATCTGACCGAGACCGCCTTTATCGAGATGGGAGATTTCGCCGGCTACGCGGCCAATTGGGCGGCGCGCAAGGGCGTGCGCCACGCGATCTTCGCCGGCATGATAGGCAAGCTGTCCAAGATCGCCGACGGCAAGAAAATGACCCACGCGGCGGGCTCCAAGGTAAATCTCGAGTTATTGGCCGCTATGGCGCGAAAGCTCGGCGCAGATGCGCCCATTGCCGCACAGATCGAAGCCGCCAACACCGCCCGTCATGCCCTGGAAATTGCGCTGGCCGGCGGGCTCGACGCGCTGCCCGATGAGGTGTGCGCGGCCGCCGCCGAACATCTGCGCCGCTTTGCCGGCGCCGCTCTGCCGATTAGCGTGATGCTCACCGACTTTGACGGCAAGCTCCTGGGGCTCTACGCCGGCGACCCGGCGCTTAACGATCTTAAGGGGGCGCGGCCGGGCGATGCGCGCGCGTAAAGCAAGCCGCTGCCACGCAGACGGCGGGTCGGCGATGAGGCCTCGATGGAGCAGATAACCGCCCCCGGCCGCCAGATCGAAGAGGAAAGCTTCGCCACGATCGATCGCGAGGCCGGCGCCCATCACTTCACGCCCGAGCAGTGGCCGGTCGTGCGCCGCGTGATTCACGCCAGCGCCGACTTCGAGTTCAAAGATAACATCGTCTTTCATCGCCACGCGCTCGAAGCCGGCATAGCCGCGCTCGCCTCGGGATGCGACCTGGTGGTTGATGTCGAGATGATCCGCGCCGGCCTTTCGGCCCCGCGCCTGGCCCGCTTCGGCATCACTACGCACTGCTTTATTTCCGACCCGCAGGTAATCGAGGAGGCGTCGCGGCTCAACCTGACACGCGCGGTGGCCGCGATGCGCCGCGCGCGCGCGCTGCTGGCGAATAGCGTGATCGCCGTCGGCAACGCGCCCACGGCGCTGCTCGAGATTGCGCGACTGGCGCGCGAGGAAGGAGTCAGACCGGCGCTGGTGATAGCGGTGCCGGTCGGCTTCGTCAACGCGGTCGAGTCCAAGGAGGAAGTGCTGCGTCTTGACCTGCCCGCGATCGTCGCCCGCGGGCGCAAGGGCGGCAGTACGATCGCGGTGGCGATTATCCATGCCCTACTCGCGCTGGCCGCGCACAGACCGGGCGCATCCCAACAGCAACCCGCCGGCGCGCAAGAGAACGGGCCCGCCGCGCAAAGCGCCGCCGGCGGGCTCGCGCCGCCGTTTCGGCCGCGAACACCCGCCCCGGTAACGATCGTCGGCATCGGCGCCGGCGGCCCGCAGGATTTGTCGGCGCGCGCGCTCGAGGTCGTGCGCGGCGCAAGGCTCCTTTGCGGCGGCGAGCGTCATCTGGCGCTATTCGCGGGCCATCCGGCGCGCCGCTTCGTGATTCGCTCCAATCTCCCCGGCCTTGCGCAGACGCTCGACGATGCGCGCGAGCCGGCCGTCGTTCTGGCTTCGGGCGATCCCAACTTTTACGGCGTCGCCAAGTATTTGGTGAGCAGGCTCGGCAAGGCGCAGGTCGAAATCGTGCCGGCACCCAGCGCGATGCAAGAAGCGTTCGCGCGAATCAAGGAGCCGTGGGACGACGCGGTCTTGTTAAGCTTCCACGGCCGGCCGCTCAAGGTTGAACAAATCGTGCCCCATCACAAGGTGGGGATTTTCACCGACCCGTCGAACACGCCGGCGGCGGTCGCGCGCGCGCTGCTCGCGGCGGGCGCCGCCGGTTACCGCGCCTTTTTATGCGAGGAGCTGGGCAGCTTGAACGAGCGCGTGCGCGAGCTGTCGCTCGAGGAGCTCGCGGGGCTGGAGGCCGTGTCGGCGCTCAACGTGTTGATTCTCATTGCCGCACAGAGACTGTGAAGCGTCATACGATATGAAGCGTCTTACGATAGGTTTGCCCGACGAGGCCTTCTTTCAGCGCAAGCCCGAAAAGGGCCTCATCACCAAGGCCGAGATTCGCGCGCTCAGCGTGGCGCGCCTGGCGCCCGGCGTGGGGGACGTAATCTGGGATATCGGAACCGCCACCGGCTCGGTCGCGATTGAGGCCGCGATGTTGGTCGGCGGCGAGGGCAAGATCTTCGCGCTGGAAAAAAACGCCGAGGACGCTGAGATCGCGCGGCAAAACGTGGCCAAGTTCGAGCTCGGCCATGTAATCGAGGTGATTCACGGCCGCGCGCCGCAGGCCCTGGGACAAATCAAGGCCGACCCGGATGCGGTCTTTATCGGCGGCAGCGGCGGCGAGATGGCCGAGGTAATCAAAACCTCGCTGGCTCGGCTGCGCCCCAACGGCCGGCTGGTGATCAACGCCATCACGCTCGACAATCTGAGCGCGGCCCTCGACACGCTCAAGAGCGTCGGGTTTAAATTCGACGTCACATTGGTGCAGATTTCCCGCAGCAAGCCCATCCTGGACCTGCTGCGCTTCGAAGCGCTGAACCCGATCTTCATTATCAGCGCGATTAAGTCCGGCACGAGTCCCGGCGCGCAGCAAGCGACATGAGCGGCGGGGGGGTCGTGTTTTACGGCGTGGGCGTGGGGCCCGGAGAATTTGAGCTGCTGACGCTCAAGGCCGAACGCGTCCTGCGCGCGGTTGACGTTGTCTGTTATCCGTCGTGCAAAGCCGGCGGCTCGAGCTACGCGCTGCGAATCATCAAGCCAATGCTTGACCTAAGCCGCCAGCGGCTTGAGGGGCTGCTGTTCCCGATGGACAAGGACTTCGCGCGGCTAATCCCCATCTGGCGCGAATCGGCACGCGTGATCGTCGCGCATCTCAAGGCGAACAGGTCGGTGGCCTTTATCACCGAGGGCGATCCGATGCTCTACTCCACCTTCCTGCACGTCTACGAGATTATCGCGGATGAGTTTCCCGAGATCGGCGTCGAGATCGTGCCCGGCGTGTCTTCGCTCGGCGCGGCGGCGGCCGCCGGACGAGTCGCGCTCGGCCAAGCGGACGAGGCGATCGCGATCGTGCCGGCCACTTACGGCAAGCACGAACTCAAGGAGCTGCTCGAGCGTTTCGACACGGTCGTTCTGATGAAGGTAGGCGCCGTGCTCGACCAAGTCCTCGAGGTGCTGGACGAGCTCGGTCTGCGCGACCGCGCGCTGCTGGCAAGCCGCGTCGGCACCAAGCAGGAGATAGTTACGCGCGACCTGGAGGCGTACCGCGCCAAGCGGCTCCATTATCTGACCACGCTGATTGTCAGCAAACGCGCGGTGCCGCTGGTGCGCGCGCTACAGGAAGAAGCCGCGCAGACCAAGCTCGACATCGGGCGAGCGCCGCGCTCCGCCGAGGAGCCGGCCGACGAAGACCGCGCTCCAGGGATAACCGAGCAGGACCGCGCGCCCGACAGCCTGGTCAAGGCGCAAGCGGGGCCGGCGCGATGAGTTCCGGCAAGGTCTATTTCGTGGGCGGCGGACCCGGCGACCCCGAGCTGCTCACGCTGCGTGCCCATCGCATAATCGGGCAAGCAAGCATCATCATCTACACCGGCTCCCTGCTCGACCAGGGACTTTTCGCCCACGCGCGGGCCGACGCCGAGATTCATGACAGCGCCGGCCTCCATCTCGAGCAACTGGTCGAGCTGATGGTGGGCCGCGCGCGGGACGGCAAGCTTGTCGCCCGGGTTCATTCCGGCGACCCCTCGATCTTCGGCGCGATTCACGAGCAGATGGTCGCGCTCGAGCGCGCGGGCGTCGCCTATGAGGTAATCCCCGGCGTCTGTTCGGCGTTTGCCGCGGCGGCGGCGTTGGGCCAGGAGCTCACCGTGCCCGAGCTCGCGCAGACGGTGATTCTGACGCGGGCCGAGGGGCGCACGCCGATGCCCTCGGGGCAGCGCCTGGGCGAGCTTGCCTGCCATCGGGCAACCGTCGCGGTCTTTCTCAGCGCGACGCTGATTGACCGCGTGGTGGCGGAGTTGAGCGCCGGCTACGTGCCGGAAACCCCGGTCGCGGTCGTCGCCAATGCAAGCCGGCCCGACCAGCGCATCGTGCGCGGCACGCTCGGTGATATCGCCGCGAAGAGCAAGGCGGCGGGAATCCGCGCCCAGGCCATGATTCTGGTCGGCGCCGCGCTGGACCCGGCGATCAAGCAGCGCGCGGGCGAACGCAAGTCGCGGCTCTACGACCCGAGCTTCAGCCACGGCTTTCGCAAGCGCGCGCCAGACCGTGAAAAGACGGCCGGCGCGCAAAAACCCGGCGAGGTGACATCATGAACAACGGCCCGCGAGGACGACTTTTTCTGGTGGGCTTCGGACCCGGCAATCACGACCAGATCACGCCGCGCGCGCTCGCCGCGATTCGTCAAAGCGAGGTGGTGATCGGCTATTCGACTTACATCAAGCTTATCGCCGAGCTGCTCGAGGGCAAAAGAGTGATCCGCAAGGGGATGACCGAGGAGCTCGATCGCGCCGGCGAGGCGGTGGAGATCGCGCGCGCGGGCCAGACCGTCGCGTTGGTGTCCAGCGGCGACATTGGCGTCTACGGAATGGCCGGACCAACCTTCGAGTGCCTGCGCGAGGTGGGATGGAAGCCCGGCGACAACCCGGACGTCGAAGTGATCCCGGGGATCACCGCGCTTTCGGCCTGCGCCTCGCTGATTGGCGCGCCGCTGACCCACGACTTCGCTGCGATAAGCCTCTCCGACCTGCTCACGCCGTGGGAGCTAATCGAACGGCGTGTGGAGGCTGCGGCGGCGGCGGACTTCGTGATCGCGCTTTACAATCCGCAGTCCAAGCGGCGCAACTGGCAGCTTAAAAAGACCCAGGAAATAATTCTCAAGCATCGCTCCGGCGCGACTCCGACCGGCATCGTCAAGAGCGCCTACCGCAAGCTCCAGAGCGTGACCGTGTCGGATCTCGCCCATCTGCACGAGCATGAGATCGGCATGCTCACCACGGTGATAATCGGCAACTCGAACACCTACAATTTCGCCGGTCTTATCGTCACCCCGCGGGGCTATACGAACAAGTACGACCTCGAAACCCATGAGGTGCTCGAGGGACAAACGCCCGGCCTTTCGTTGCGCGCGCCCGTTGAGCCGAGCGCCGGAACGGACGAATGACCAAGCTCGGCGCGATAACGCTCACGCGCCAGGGCGTCGATATTTGTCGGCGAATACAGGGCGCCGTGCCCGCGTGCGAGGTCTTCGTGGCGCGCAAGTACGACGCCATCGCGCCCGCGCAATGGCGTCGCTTCGACGGCAAGCTCGCGCCCCTGGTTCAGGAGATTTTCGGCGCTTACGAGGGTCTGATCTTCGTGATGGCGACCGGGATCGTGGTGCGGACCATCGCGCCGTTCATCGTTGACAAGCGCTACGACCCGGGGATCGTCGTGGTCGATATCGCCGGCCGCTTCGCGATAAGCCTCTGCGCCGGCCATCTGGGCGGCGCCAATCAGTTGGCGAACGAGCTGGGCGCGATTCTCGGCGCGATGCCGGTAGTCACCACCGGCACCGACGTTAACCAGACGCTCGCGCCGGACATGCTGGCCAAGGAACTCGGCGCCGAAATCGAGAACTGGGAAGCGCTCAAGACCGTCAGCGGGATGCTGGTCGATGGAGAGCCGGTCGCGGTCTTCGCCGAGGACGGCGCCGGACTGCCCGACCTGGAGCGCTTCGCGGCCAAAGGCGTGTCCCGTATCGCTTCGCTCGACGAGCTTGACGGCCGTTTCCGGGCCGCCGTAGTAATCTCCCATCGAATCGTCGCCGCGCAAACGCCGGCCGAGCTTCCCACGCTTTGGGTGCGCCCCAAATCGCTGATCGTCGGCGTCGGATGCGACCGCGGCACGACGGTCGAAGAGATCGAGCGGGCCTTCGAGCGAGTGCTGCTTGACAACCGGTTCTCGCCGCTGAGCGTGCGCAACCTCGCCACCTACGCCTTGAAAAAGGACGAGCCCGGCCTTTGCGCCTTCGCGCACAAGCGCGGGCTTACGCTGCGTGCATTCGAGCGCGAAGAGATCAACCGCGTGGAACATCTGATCCCGAACCCCTCGCCCACGGTGCTTAAACACGCGGGCGTGCTCGGCGTCGCCGAGCCGGCCGCGATGCTCGGCGCGGGGGCGCAAACCGTGCTTGTGCCCAAACGCAAATGTGGGCGGGTGACGATCGCGATCGCGCTTATCGAGGAGGGCCGGGCCGCATGCTAATCGAGCTGCTCGAAGCGCTGGCGGGATGGGATGAAATTCGTTTCGTGGTGCGCAACGAGAGCGCTATCGCCGAGCTTTGCGGCAAGCCGACCGTGCGCCGCACGGAGGAGTATCTGACGATCGAGCTCAGCGGCAGCCCCGACCATCTGCACGTGCGGCATAGCGCGCTCGCGCGCGCCGAGGTCGCCGGCGGCGCTGAGCGCAATTGCTTCGTCAGGTTCTTCGACCCGGCCGGAGCGCCGGTGCTCACTTGCTACGTGCCGCGCACCAACCGCGCCAAGAGCGACTTCGATCCGGCGCGCCGCGCCGCGTTCGAGGCGCTCAAGGCGCGCTGCGCCGACGCCCCGCGCGTGACCGTCGCGGCCGAGGAGTGATGGAATTTAAGTTGACGCGGCGCGGCCGGGGCCGCAACGACGGCACGCACTCGGCCGCGCCGGCGAACCAGCCATGAGATCGGTCGCTACCGTGATGGTCGGCCACGGCAGCCGCGTTGCCGAGGCTAATCGAGCGTTTCTCGACATGGTCGAGGCGGCACGCGCGCGCACCGCGGGGACGCTCGAAGCGGCCTTCGTCGAGCTTGCCGAGCCGACTCTGCCCCAGGCCCTGGAGCGCGCCGCGCGCGCCGGCGTGCGGGAAGTCGTGGTAGCGCCGTTCTTGCTGCTGGCCGCGGGCCATACGAAGTCGGACATACCGCTGCATGTCGAAGCCGCGCGCGCCGGTTTCTCCGGCATACGCTTTAGCCAGGCCGCTCCGCTCGGCGTGCATCCCCTGATGGTCGAGATTCTTAGCGACCGGATAAGCCAGACCATCGCCGAGGCGCCAAAACGACCGGCTGCCGACACTGCGGTGTTGGTGCTCGGCCGCGGGTCGAGCGACCCCGACGCTAACAGCGACCTCTACAAGCTTGCGCGCCTTTTGTGGGAGGGGCGCGGCTTCGCTGCGGTCGATTGCGCCTTTTGCGGGGTCGTCGGACCGTCGCTTGACCAGGCGCTGCGCAAGCTGGCTCGTTTGCGGCCGCGACGCGTAATCGTCGCTCCGTATCTGTTCTTCGCCGGCGTGTTGGTGCGGCGCATGGAGGCGGCTGCCGCGAGCTTTCGGCGCGAGTTCCCCTGGATCGAAGTTCTCGTCGCGCCGCCGCTGGGCAATGACCCCCGTTTGCTCGACCTGGTCTTCCTGCGGGTGCGCGAAGCGCGCGAAGGCCTGACGCGGATGTCTTGCGACCTGTGCAAGTACAAGGTGAGGCTGGCCGGGTTCGAAGACGAAGTAGGCGGCGAAAAGGCGCTTTTGCGCTCGCTTCAACACGCAAGTATAAGCGCGGCCCCCGAGCAGAACCACGCCCATGGACCGATCCGCAAGCATCTCTTGGTATGCGTCAACAGCGAATGCGTCAGCCAAGGCAGCGGCGCGCTGCTCGCCGCGCTGCGGCTCAAGCTCAAGGAGCGCGGGCTCGACCGGACAATCCAGACCACCAAGACCAGTTGCCTTCGCCGATGCGGCGACGGGCCGCTGCTGGTCGTCTATCCGGACGGCGTCTGGTACCGCAGCCTCAAGCCCTCGGACCTGGACGAAGTGATCGAACAGCATCTGTGCGCAAATCGCCCGGTTGGGCGGCTGGTCGACCAGATCATGACCATCTGAGGCGGCGCGTCCCTCTCGCGCGACCCAAGCGCCTCTCCGAACGGTCGCCGGCCAAAAGCCGCGGCATGCGAGCGAACGTGAAACCGAATGCGCTTTAGGCGAAGGAGCATGTTTTGATTTATGGCCTGCAATGAGATCGCCGCGCTGCGTCTGGCCCTGATCGAAGTGCTGGGCGGCCTGCCCGCGCGCACCCAACTCATTTCCCGCACGCGCAAGGACGCCCGACGGTGCCGCCCCGCCGTGGACGAAGGCCGGCGCATCTACAGCGCGCACAAGTTCACTCCCGAGCAGGTGCGCCAGGACCCGGCCCGGCACGGGCGCATCACCAGGATCTTTTACGGCGGCAAGCGCCGCTCCGTGCGCTATTAAAGAAGTCTCCGGCGTGCTGTGGCAGGGCGGCGCCCGCACCCGGCCCCTGCGCCTGTTCGTGATCGCTCCCACCCCCTATCGCAAACGCCGGCGCGGACGCTGGTACTATCGTCAGCCGGCTTATCTGCTGTGCACCGAACTGGCCGCTCCCGCGCGCCAGCTGCGGCAAATCTACTTCGACCGCTGGCAGATCGAAGTCAATCACCGCGATGACAAAGACACCCTGGGCGTCGGTCAGGCCCAGTTGCGCAATGCCGCCGCCGTCCCCAGACAGCCCGCTCTGGCTGTCGCCGCCTACTCCGCCCTGCTGCTCGCCGCACTTAAGGTCTTCGCTGCCCGCCGCAGCCCCGCCTTTGCCGCCCTCCCCAAGTGGCGCCGCAACGCCAAACCCCCTTCCTGCCTCCATCTCATCACCTTGCTGCGCAAACTAGCCGCCGCGCACCCTGAACTGCTACAAAAACTCGGTATTCTTACCCCCGCCAACCACTTCATCGCTGCTGCTGCCGCCTAAATATGTAGAAACTCCAGGCACGGGCCTTGCCCGCGCAGCGAGCACCAGGCCCGCGCCCACGACTGCGCGCCGTATCAATATTTTGCAATGCTCAGCAGGGGAAAGAAACAGCGGTCTTGCGGGCCGCGGTCGAATCGACGGAGTCGTCGTGCGCGCTAGGTCAACCGGTGCCGCGGGCGCGCTGATTTGACAGGAATTAGAAGGCGGCCTAAAGTCGCAGCTTAAGCGGGCGTAATTCAGTGGTAGAATGCCAGCTTCCCAAGCTGGACGTCGCCGGTTCGACCCCGGTCGCCCGCTCCACTAGTTCATCAACAATTTAGCACTCTTTTCTCTGCGCATCTCAAAAGCCATTAGCAAGCCAAGCGGTCCTGTCACGCCTCAATCAATCAAACCTGGCGGCTCGGCCGCTCATTTTGCCAGGGGCCAAATCTAAGAGCAGGTCGCAGCGTTTTCACTCCCCGCTGATCAACTCGTCCATTCAATGACATGAATTTACGGAACAGGACACTACGGGGCAGCGGCGAGGTAACCGTTCGAGGGTGTAGATGGTCTCTTCGAGCCCGTTGAACCAGCGGGCTGCGCCGCCGGACCGTCTGCCGAGATTCACTGATAGAGGTAGTCGAGGCCTCGCTCGGCGCGGAGCGTCAGTTCAACGCGATACGCCATGGCGCCGGCGCAACTCGTTGAATACCTTGCGGGCCGGTCGCGTCCGTCCGTGGACGATATCGTCCACGCCTTGCCGGACAGCCTCGTAAACGTCGGCGCGGGCGGCGCTGTCGAGCAATTGCTGATAGGATTGCGCGTCTTGCACGACGGCCTCGGCCAGGCAGTGCCTGAGCGTCGGCGCGCGGCGAAACGACGCCGCTCCGGCGCTGGCCCGGACCCGGGTCCCGTCCTGCGCCACCCGGCTCAAGCTGACCAACCCCTGATGCATCAGCATCGCCAGCACTTGCGCGAAAAGGTCATCCAGCGCCGCCCCGAGCGCGCTGCGGAAGTCACTGATTATATGGTAGTTGACCGAGACCCCGCCGCAGACCCAGCGATAGGCGACGTGCATCGCGCACCGCCGCCCTACCTCTCCCGCACTGCTCACACCGTCGCTAAGCGCGTAAAGCCACAGCGCGAGCAGAATCCTGGGGTCGGTGGCGTCTTGACCCGCTTGGCCCTAGCGCCTTGATCGGCCGATAGAACAAGGCCAGCTCCATCCGTTCCAGCACACGCCAGATAGCGCGCATGGGACGGCTCCACTCGATCCGCGAATCGAGGTCGACCGGCTCCAGTCGAAGTTGTTGCCGCTCAGCAAGCTCGCCCTTCACACACCACCTCGCCCATGCCGGAGTGCATCCATTTGATCAGCTACCTCAACCCAATGCCATACACTTGCACCAAAAAGATCACACACTCTCGGCATGACGGAGAAAGCGAAAGCGTCTATGAGATAGGCGCTAGTCCTGGGGATACGCGCTGCGATAGCGCCCGCGCAGCTCCTGCTCGACGGCAGAGGCTTCGTCTTCGGTCTTGTAGGGACCGACTTTGACCAGCCAGCGAGCCTCGTCCTCGCCGGTCGAAACGAGATAGACATTGTATCCCAGCGCCTTAAGCCGCGAGGCTATCTTGTCGGCGTCGGGGCGGTCCATCGCATCTTCGATCTGGATGCTGTATCCCTTGTGGCGAGCTCTTTTTGAAGCGAGAGAAGCGAGGCCGGAGTCCTCGGCTTCTGCGTCAGGCTTTGCACCGGCAGCCATCTGTTTTTTCGCTTGCGCAGCGCGCTTGGCGGCTTGTTGCGCTCGCTTCTTGGCCTGCTCGGCCTGCTGCGCCGCGAGCTGTCGCTGCTGTTCCTGCTCGGCGGCCGCGGCTGCCGCCTCTCTCTGGCGCTCTTGTTCCAAGCGCGCGGCCTGTTCAGCCTGCTGCCGCTTGACCTGCTCCTGTTGCTGGCGCTGCGTCTCGGCAGCCTGCTTCTTGGCCCGCTCGGCCTGCTGCGCCGCGAGCTGCCGCTGCTGTTCCTGCTCGGCGGCCGCGGCTGCCGCCTCTCTCTGGCGCTCTTGTTCCAGGCGCGCGGCCTGTTCAGCCTGTTGCCGCTTGGCCCGCTCCTGTTGCTGCGGTTCGGCCGCGGCGGCCTTCGGCGCCCGTTGTTGTTTTAGTTTTTCAGCCTCGGCGCGCTTTTGAGCTTCAGCCCTTTGGGCCTCCAGGAGGTTATCCTGCTCCAGTTTTTCGAGAGCAACGGTTCGACGTTCTAGCGCCTGTTCGTAACGGAACGCGCCATAACCGATGGCCGCCACTACGAGTGCCCCAGCAGCGATCAGCGCTGGCCTAAGCGGAAACGCCGCGCCGGAGCGCTCCGGCTTGACGATCGCTTGCTTCGGCAATTCCACTTCTGCGGTGGAAGCCGGCGCGGGATGCAAGGGCAGGGTAGCGTGGGGGCAAGTCGGCGCATGACCGGGCAATTCCTCCCCACAAGTTGCGCAGGCCTTATCGCTCTGGTTCCAAAGCGCTCGATAGAGCTTATGCAGACCCGAGAGGCCCTTGAGCGCTACTTCGCGACCCTCATCGAATCGCACGTCGCCGGCCGGCGCAACGACCTCTTTGAAGATAGAGGAGAGCAGAATTTCGCCGCCTTCGGCCTGGCTGCCGACGCGCGCCGCCATAATCACCGCGGTGCCGAAGAAGTCTTCCGACTCATTGATAGCTTCGCCGACGTGCAAGCCGATTCGCACGCGCAGCGGCTGCTGCGGATGCTCGTCGCTGTAGACCGCGAAGGCGCGTTGAATCGCCATGGCGCATTGCAGCGCGCGGCGCGCGCTCGAAAATACGACCATGAACCCGTCGCCCATCGATTTCACTTCGCGCCCGCGGTGCGCGGCGATCTGTTCACGAATGATTGAATTATGGGCCCGCAGCAGCTCTTGCGCCCGCAGATCGCCCAGCCGGTCGTACATCCTGGTTGAGTTCTCGATATCCGAGAATAGGATGCTCACGGTGCCGTCGCGGGAGGCGTGCATGCTCAGATTGGGCCGCTCGATCGCGACCGACTTTGCTAGTTGATCAATTCCGCTGCCCAGGTTGTCGGCGATGGTTTTAAGTTGCGCGTGGACCACGCTGGCGCTTGCCGGCCGGTCTTCGGGCTTTTTCGCCAGGAGGTTAAGTACCAGCGTATCCAGCGCTTTGGGCACCTCCGGCCGTTCGCGCGAAGGCGGCTCAACCGTCGCGTTGAGATGCTGCGAAAGCGCGCTGAGCAGATCCTGTCCCTTAAAGGGCGGATGCCCGGTCAGCATCTCGAACAGCATGGCGCCGAGCGAATAGAGATCGCTGCGCGGTTCGGGAGGCGTTCCTTGCACCTGTTCGGGCGAAATGTAAGCCACCGTTCCGACCATCACGCCCGTTGCAGTAAGCCGCGACAAGTCTCGGGCGAGGGCCAGTCCAAAGTCCCCCAGCTTGCCCCTTCCTTCCCGTGTAAGCCAAACATTGGCGGGCTTTATGTCGCGATGAACGACCCCGTGAGCATGCGCATGTTCCAGCGCTTGACACACCTCGCCGGCGATTCGGATCGCGTCCGCAACCGGCAGGTACTGATGCGGCGAGCGTTCCAGAAGGTTCTCGACCGACCCTCCGGCCATGTACTGACTTACGATGTAGGGCTGACCTTGCTCCTCGCCGACATCATAGACGTTGACGATATGCGGATGGTCGCCGAGACGGCCCATCGCGCGCGCCTCGCGATTGATGCGCTCGCGCCCGGCTTCGTCCAAACCGTGGGTCCGTATTAGCGCGAACGCAACCTCGCGGTCGAGATTGACGTCGCGCGCGAGATATACGGTTTTGCTGCCGCCTTCACCCAGCAGGCGGATAATCCGATAGCGCCCGCCGACGAACGATTCAGGCATCTTTGGCTTGGCGCCAGGAGCGCTGGCTGAAGCCGGCGGACTGCCGAGTGATACGCCGCACGACCCGCAGAAGCGCGCGCTCGGTTGGTTATGGAATCCGCAAGACTGACAGTCCGAATTCAGAAGCGCGCCGCAGTCGGAACAAAACTTCCGGTCTTCGGTGTTGTTTTGACCGCAAGCTGGGCAGGTCATTTTCTCACCGTTGGGGTCGACGGCACAAAATGCCGAAAATTATGCGTCAGCCCAGAGAGCGTGAATTCGGCGTTCTCTTAACAAAAGCACCTTTTATCACAGAATAGCCCTCTTGTTTACATGTAATCACCTCAATTCTCTTATAGATAATCCCCTGTTATGGGCAATTGCATGCGGCTTGAGCTTCCGGCCCGCCGCGGAGCGCCGGCGCATCCGGCATCGAACGTTCACGCTTGTCCACTCGCCAGACCACCCTCAGGCCTGAGCTCTCGTGAACGCCCTGAACCCGAGCAATACATTGACTCGGCGGCCGTTTTGGTCAAAGATGCCGCACGCGCAACGGGGCCGTCGCGCGAGCTTTTTTGTTCGCTTGGCAACTCCAGGCGGTTCTCTGCTCTCGACACGCTTCTGCTCCATGGGCACGCGGAGTCGAGCCTGTGCCACGCGGGCAACAATCTGACTACCACTTGGGCGCGTATCTGGGGATGATGCCGTGGTTCGTGCCGACACCGAGAGAAAACCGGATGCCAAGTTGGTAGCCGCGATGGCCAATGGTGACGCTCACGCACTGAAGGCGCTTAACGCGCGCTACGGTGCGTCGCTGTCAGCGCTAGCCTTCCGCTTCCTCGCCGATCAGGCCGACGCCGAAGAGGTGGTCGCGGACGTGCTCTGGCAGGCCTGGCGCGAAGCCGCTCTTTACGACCCGGCGCGCGGCTCGGTGGCAGCATGGCTGGTCGCCATGTCGCGCAGCCGCGCAATCGACCGGTTCAGGGCGATTCGGGCGCGCCGCCTTGCGCCGGGCATAGGCGAGCCCAACCCTGAAGCAACGCCGGACCCGGCTGATGAGCTCGACAGCGCCGAGCGCGGAAGAATCGTAAAGCACGCGCTGGAGACGCTTGACCCTAAGCAGCGCGAGCTGTTGGAGCTGGCGTACTTTTCGGACCTGTCGCAGACCGAGATCGCGGCGCGGCTCGCTCTGCCGCTGGGCACGGTCAAGACCAGGATGCGCGCCGCGCTGCTCAAGCTGCGCCAGATGCTGAGCGGTTTGCCGGAGTAACGATGGACCACGCTGAGCTCGAGGATTTGCTTGCGCTTGCCGCCCTCGGACGCCTTGATGCGCCCGATGAAGCGGCGCTCGAGGCCCATCTGCGCGAAGGCTGCGCCCAATGCGAGGCGGAACTTAGAGCGCTCAGAGAGGCGGCTGCGGCGCTGGCGCTCTCGCTTGAGCCGGCGCCAGCCGAACAACGCCTCTGGCTTAAGCTTAAGGCGCGGCTGGACCAAAGCCTACCGCAAGCTTCACCAGCCGGACGGTTTAGCGCCCCAGAAGTGGGGGAGCGCCAGGCGCAAAGCGCGGAGCGGCCAACGGCCCCGCGCGCGAGCCGACCGGCTGGCCACGAGCGTTACGACGCGGCACTGCGCCGAACACCGCGCGTATGGCCGTGGCGAGTAGCCACCGGGATGGCAGCGGCGGCGGCGCTGGTGCTCGCGTTTTTTGCCGGCGGGGCCGCGCGCGAGTTCGGGCGTATCGACCGGCAGCGCCGGCTGCGTATCGCGCAGTTGGAAAAGCAGGCGCTAAGCCTGTCTAGCGAACGCTCAGCGGCGCGGACTCAAGCCGTGCGTCTGGAGCAGGCGCTCAACCGGCGCGCGCGGCTGCAGAGCGTCCTGATGGCCTCCGACGCGCACATGATGCATCTTAAGCCGCTCGGCCCCGCCCCTGGCGCGCGCGCGTTGGTTGCGATGAGCGCGACCAGGCGCAGCGCCGTCATCCAGGCCGCAGGTCTACCGCCTACGCCCGCGGGCAAGGCTTATGAAATGTGGTGGATCACTAAACAGCACGGGCCTGTGCCGGCAGGGATTTTTCACGCCGAAACCGGGCGCGAAGTGATTGCCTCGATCGATCCGCCGCCCTCGGGCGAACGCTTGCTGATGGCCGCGGTGACGCTGGAGCCCGCTGCCGGCGTGGCCAAGCCCACCGGTCGGATGTACCTCAAGGCGCCGATCCCCGCCAACTAGGCCGGCCGGTCAAAGCCGGCGCGCCCGATCCTCGGCCGCTTCGCTCTGTCGCCATCACACGATCTGGAACGACGGCGTTGGCCGCGCTCAGCAAAGCGGACGGCGAGTCTCGCCGCAGACCCGGCTTTTACCGCCCACGCCTCGCCGAATGCGAGGCTGCCAAGTCGCGCTTCGAGACCGAATTTCAGGCCAAGTATCCCAAGGCGGTCGAATCGTTGACCACCCACTGGGAACGCCTGGTTACGTTCTTCGACTTTCCGGCCGAACACTGGAAGCATCTGCGCACCACCAACGTGATCGAGTCACCCTGCGCCACCGTGCGGCTGCGCGAGCGGGCAACCAGGGGCGCAGGATCGAGAACCAAGGGGCTGCTGATGGCGTTCAAGCTGCTCGACATGACCCAGCAGCGCTGGCGGCGTCTGGATGGCGTTCACCTGTTGCCGCTGGTCCGCGCCGGCGTGAAGTTCGTCGATGGAGTTCGCCGCGGCGAAGCCCCAGGCCTCGCCCCTGCGAGCCAGCATCAACCAAGGGAGGCCGCCTGATCATCACCGGCCGATCCACGACATTTGACAATAACTCCCCCGGGGGCGCCCCGGGCCGTCGGCGGCTCAACTACAAGCGGATCTACCGCACCATACCGATCAGTCAGCTGCCGCCGCCGCGTTACACTGCCCGGCGCGAGAGTAGCCATGACGGCGTAGTGATAACGCTAAGGACTAACCTGCGCTGGTGCTCGGACGTTTTCACCATCCGCTACCGGAACGGGGAGCCGGTCCAAGTGCTGTCCAGTCTCGATTCTTGCGATCGCAAGGTGATTAGCAGGCTGAACACCACTGGCAGAGTCTCGGGCGGGACCTGAAGAGCGACAGCCTTGAGTATCGCTTTCCCAATGCGCAGAGCGCACCGCACCCAGCCGAGTGGCTCTCCGACAACAGTCCCTGTTAAACCGCGCGCGAGACCCGCGGGTTCGCTTGCTCGCTGGGTAGAATGGCGCCTGCCGCCGAAATGATTGCGCAGCTGCCGCCTGGTTCGTGCATCACAACGAGGTCCATCTGGACAAGGGCATGGCGACGCGCTCGCCACGCGAGTATCTAAGGACAGTGTCATGACCGACCGTGTTGCACGGCAGTCGCGTCAGCGACTGCCTAAGCATCCGTCCAGCCGTAGTGGCGTCCACAGTCAAAGGCAGCGCAAGCCGACGCGCCCAGCACGCAAACTCTTGACGGCACGCTGGCGTGCAGGCTACCCGGCACTACAAACTAGTACTGACTCAACCCTCCAATAGTGTCCCCTTAGGGGCAAATCCAGATCGGAGATCGTACGTGCTTAGCCTACCCAAGCCCTCTTACACACTTAAAGCCGCTTGACCAGAACCCGGGAGGACGTCAAGCTCCATAGTCGCCTTCTTCTGTCTCCGGTGGTTGCGCTCCCTGCACTCTTTCTGCAAGAGAAGCGCATACGACTGTCCCGCTCGAATCAAGACCTCCAACCCTTTCGCCGAGCGACTGCGATTAGGCTTTGCCAATTCCTGAATCAGCAAACCGTCGATGCCGGCTAGAATGAACCGCGCAAGAGCAGCACAGTCACTCGCGTTCAATGCTCCAGTTTGTTTCGCCACGTCAAACAGGAGGTCACGATAAAGATTCACGTAGGCGTCATATTGACGCTCTGCTAGCCACTGTGCGCCTTCGCGAAGGGCATAGAAAGTCAGTTCATACTGAACAAGTTGCAGATCGCGGGTTCGGATCAGGAATAACCATGCTCGCCTCAACAGCTGTTCGACACAGGACGCAAGGTCAGCGCTCCTTTTTGCTTCAATACGAAGGGCGGCGGTGGTCTCATCAATAAGATGCTTCAGTACAGCCATCAGAAGAGCGCTCTTGCTCTCGAAATGATAGTGAAGCGTTGCCAGAGGTACCTTCGCTTCTGCGGCAATTTTGCGAGTGGTAGTCGCTTGTACACCGTTTAAACACAGAGCGCGGAGCGCACCCTGTATCACCTGATTAGCGGTTCTTGCGCTCTTTGCGCTTGACATGTCTCACTCCAATGCTGCCCTGGCGGTGGCTCTAGAAGTTACACCTCTTCTTCACGGAATCAATAGTCCGCAAATTCCGGAGGACGAGATATGCACAGTTGCCTGGACGTTGATGCGCTGGGAGATGTTAGGAAGCTCAGCAAGACCGACTTTCGCAATTACCGGAACGAACAGCCTGTCAGCCAACTAGCGCAAGCAGGTCAAGCCAGACCGCTGTTGGAAATATCAGCGACAGTTAGAGCCTGCGCTTAGGTTGCTTCATTCTTAAAGGCATCCAGTGACGATTCTCGTCGAACACGCCCAAGTGTTGGAACGGCGCTGCTTCAAATTTCCGAAGAGATCAGTTTTGATGACCGTCAGGAACCTTTTTCGAAATCATTGGTCACGGCTACGGCCTCTCCGCTTGATTTCAGTCCCAAGGAGAGTGCGCCTCGGTGCGCAGCGCCTCAGCAACCGCCGGATGAACAACGTGACCTTCGTAGGTGTTGAGTCCCCGGCGGATAGCCGGATCGCGCTGGCCTGCTTCGAGCACCCCATGCTCCGCGATGGCGAGCACGTAGGGCAAAGTGGCATTGGTGAGCGCGTAGGTCGCGGTATGGGGCATTGCCGCGGGCATATTGGCCACGCAATAATGCACCACGCCGTGACGGACGTAGGTCGGCCGTTTGTGAGTCGTCGGACGCGAACTCTCGGCGATACCGCCTTGGTCTATCGAGAGATCAACCAAGGCGGCACCGTGCTGCATTGAGGTTAGCATCGACTCGCTAATCAGGCGCGGCGCCCGCGCGCCAGGAATCAGCACCGCCCCTATAACTAGATGCGCTTGCCTTAGCTCTTCCTCGATCGAGGCGCGGTTTGACATCAGCGTTGCGACCCGGCTACCGAGGATGTCATGCACGTAGCGCAGACGCGTCACGTCGCGGTCGACAATCGTCACGTCCGCGCCCATACTAGCAGCCGCCTGGCAAGCGTTGGCGCCCGCAATCCCTGCGCCGAGCACAAGCATCCGAGGCGGCTTGACCCCGGTGGCACCGCTGAGCAGCATCCCGCATCCACCCATCGAGGCGTGCAGGCACCAAGCGCCGGCCAGCACTGCCATGCGTCCTGCCACTTCACTCATCGGCGCCAGCAGGGGCAAACTATGGTCGTCGAGCTGGATCGTCTCGTAGCCCAACGCAGTCACGCGACGACGCACCAGCTCGCGCGCCAAGGTCTTTTCGGCCGCGAGATGAAGATAAGTAAACAGGAGCAACCCCGGGCGTAAGAAACGATACTCGGAAGGCCGCGGTTCTTTGACCTTGAGCACCAGCTCCGAACGCGCCCACAACTCGGCCGCCGATTTAACCACCTGCGCGCCGCTCGCACGATACTTGCTATCATCGATTCCGCTGCTCAAGCCAGCACCCGCCTGAACCAAGACGTCCTGGCCGTGATCGCGCAGCGCAATGACTCCGGCGGGGGTGATCGCAACCCGGTTCTCGTCAGCCTTTACTTCTTTCGGAATCCCTACGATCATGTCCTAGTCCAATAATTATCTGCGCTACGGCGAAATCCAAACTTGCGCTTGGCGGCACAAACTTGAGTGGAACCGCGTGCGAAGCTAGCAGACGATGCCACGCCTAACCAACCCAGACGTTCGGCCAAACCCTCTAGCGCACCACAAAGACCCCGAGGCAACAAAAGCACGAAGCCTACTAGGATCAGCCCTAGTCCTACCTCCCTAAATTGCCCTAGCTCTCGCATCATCTCGTCAGCGCCCATAAGCATCAGGGAGCCGGCTACGGGACCCCAAAAAGAGCCAACGCCACCTACCACAACCATGCTCATGACTAGGAGCAGTAACGACAGCGAGAAAACGCTAGGCGAGACTGAACGGAAGTGTCCAGCGTACACCCCGCCCGCTAGACCCGTGAAAAACGACGAGAGCGCGAAGACCAACAGCTGAAACTTGAAGCGATTGATGCCGCGACAGACGGCTAGGCTGGGATTGTCTCGCAAGGCGCGAAAGGCGAGCCAGAGCGAGCTCTGGAAGACCAGATACGTGAACACCAATGTAATGATCAAAACAACCAAAACGATGTAGTAGTCGGCGACCAACGCTTGCCACGAATTACCGAACCATGCCCTCGTACCAAGGTCGCCATACCCGGAAAAGCCCACGGCCCCGCCTGTAAACTGGCGACAAGTCGTGCCCTCCATTCTGAAGCAGTCAGTGTCAGTGATGATCAAGACATACAGCGCCTGTGCCACGGCTAGTGTCAGCAGTGCCACGTAGGGGCCGCTCAAGCGAAGGCAGGCTATGCCCATGACGACACTTAGTACGACCGCCGCCACAGCGCCGGCCAGCATGCCCAGCCACAAGTTCAGGCCAAAGTAATAACCCAACATTGCGGTGACGTACGCCCCGAAGGCAAAAAGTGCAGTTTGAGCCAGAGAAAACACGCCCGCCACGCCGTAAAGAAGATTCCACTGGGCGGCGATAACCATGTAGAAAAAAAGCAAAATAACTTCGCCCAGAATATAGCGACTATTGATGATCAAAGGCAGGTTAACGGCCACTGCCAGGAAAACGCTGGCAAGCCCTGCGTCCAGGCGGCCTTTGATCCTCATTCCGCAAAGCTCCGACTTGACTACAACCGGATAGCGCGCACGCGTCCGAGCACGCCCTGAGGTCTAAGGATCAGGGTGATGATCACTAAGAGCAGAAGAAGCGGAAATCCCCAACGTGCTCCGAGCGCGAAGGCGACTGTCTGTTCCACTAAGGCGAGAGCAAAGGCCGCGATCGCCGCGCCCGGCACGCTGCCGAAGCCGGCCACGACGCACATGATAAACGCCTTGAGCATCGGATCATCGCCAAGCGTGGGAGAGAGCATAGTTATGCCGGACAGCAGTAGTCCCGAAATGCTAGCGAGTACGCCTGATATGGCCAGGACTTGAGCGTAAACGCGCTCTACGGGAACGCCCAGGATTCGAGCAAGCTCGCGATTTTGCGCGGTTGCTCGGATTGCCCGCCCAGTACGCGTTTTAGAGAGCAGTGCCGCGACAATCATCATGAATAAGAACGAAGCGACCATAACAGCGAGATTTTGCGCCGGAACGTTAATTGTCCTGATAGAAAGGCTTCCCTGGAAGCTAACGGGCTGGCCATAAGGCTGCCCCCCGAAGACAAGTAGTACAATGTGCTCCAGCGCGGTGGCGAGACCAACGGTGGCTATGATGACAACTGTATCGAACTCTGGATTGCGCAAGAGAACACGCGCCACACCATGGTAGATAAAAAAGCCCATCAAAGCTCCTGCGCCCATGGTCGCGACAACAGCCACCGGCCACGGTGCCCCTGCATAAGTCACGGCCGCGAACGCGACGTAACCTCCCAGCGTCAGAAGCACGCCATGAGCCATGTTAAGCATCCCAAGGGCGCCCCACACCAAAGACAAGCCGATAGCCGACAACGCGTACATACCCCCGACCGTAAGTCCGGTAACGAGGATTTGGATCGCAACGTCCATTGGCAAATTCATCCACCGAGATAGGTGGACAATAATTCGCCGCGCGACATCAGCTCTTGACCGCGTCCTGTCCAGGCGATCAAGCCATCGTCAAGAAGGTGCAACCGATCGGCCATGTCCACGACCCGGGCGGGATTTTCTTCGACCAAGAGAATCGTACGACCGCTGTTCTTAAGCCTACCGATTAATCTGTAAATGGAATCAGTCACCAGCGGCGCAAGCCCAAGCGACGGCTCGTCGATTAGCAGCAAGCGACCGCTAGCCATGATCGCGCGCGCAATACCCACCATGCGGCGTTCGCCGCCAGATAAGCAGCGCGCTAGCTGAGCGCTACGCTCCGATAATTTAGGCATGAGCATGCATACTTCGTCGAGCCGCCTCAAAGCCTCCTTGGCGTTGCGTTCGAGGTAGGCACCCATAAGCAGGTTCTCTCTCACGGTCATATCCGGAAACAACGCATCACCCTGGGGCACGTACGTGAGGCCAAGCCGGGCGATCTGTTCAGGTGTCAGCCCGCCCAGTGGTTTACCCAAAAATTCGACTCTACCCTTCCGACTGGGCAGTAATCCAAAAATGGTACGCAAAAGAGTGCTCTTACCGTGGCCGTTAGGACCGATGATGGTTACTAGCTCACCCCGCGACACTGCAAGACTGATTCCTCTGAGCACGTCGCGACTCTGGTATCCGCTATGCAGATCGTGAATTTCCAGAACGACCTCGCTCATCGGCCAGTACTCCCGAGCCATTGCTGAAGCGCTTGCGCCGACCCGACACCGAGATACGTTTCCACTACGGCACTATCAGAAATCATCGCTCGGGGAGCACCTTCGAATATCTTCTGCCCGTGATGCATTATCATAACCCGATCTGACAAACGAATTAGAAACCGCATCACATGCTCGATGAGCACAATGGTCGTACCTTGAGCCGCCAATTGCTCAACCAGCTCGGCGATTCGCTCGATTTCCCCAGGGTTTAAACCTCCTACCGGCTCATCCATCAAGACTAATTGAGGGTCGGTAACCAGCGCGCCGGCAATCATTAGGAGCTTGCGATACAGCACCGGTAGCATTGCTACGGGCTCCTGGCTCATCGAGAGTAAGGCCGTCGCCTCCAGCGCGCCGTCAACGCGGGCTCGCGTAGCTTTGTCGATCCAAACCGGGGGAATTAACCGAGGCCGGTACCCGAAGCACGACGCCAGGAGTACGTTCTCTCGAACCGTCAAACTGTCAAAGGCGGCGTTGAGCTGAAAGGTCCTGGCGACGCCAAGTTGGCAAATGCGGTCCGGCCTTAGACGGGTAATCTCAACGCCGTTTAGAAGAACTCGACCGGCCGTAGGCCGCACGAGTCCGCAGATGACGTCAAACAATGTCGTTTTGCCAGCTCCGTTGGGTCCGCCGATGCCAAGCACTTGCCCGCGCTCAACAGTGAACGACAATCGATCGATGGCAGCCAGGGCCTCGAAGTGTACCGAAATGTCGGCGCATGTCAGGAGCGTGGTCATACTACCCAGCCCGAAGTGTGTTCTACAGCTTCACCCACGGCGGCTGCACAAACTTCGCCGTTGCGTACAGCGACGGAGCAATCAGCTGAGGCTCCGCCGTATAGTCTTGATGCTGGCGAAACTGATGCGGCATACCAAGGGACGGGTCTCGCACCTGATCCGGGTAGCAGTACGCAGACTGCTCTCCAGGAATATACCGGCAGCTGCCGTTCACACCGCGATAGATAAGGCGCAACAGCTTTTCGGCCACCAAGCGTTGCTGCCTTTCGTCGCCCGGCTCTGGCGCGCCACCTGCCAGTGCCGCGGCCAATGCCCAGTGCCAGACACCGTCGTACGTCTGCGACCCGATAAGAGGCGCCGAATTCGCGCCATACTTAGCTTTATAAGCCTTGTCGAATGGCGCCGCAAATTCATCAGGCAGCTCACCGATGACGGTGGAATATATCACGCCGTTAACCGCTTCTTTTCCGATTTGACGAAATGCGGGAAGAGACGGCCCGTACTGCATGTAAATCAAGCTTTGCGTGGGATTCGGCCGGAACTGGAGCATGAATTGCGCCAAATCTTGAGGTAGGTAGTGCGTCACCGTGATCGCCGCCGGCGGATCTTTGCGCAATTTGGCAAGCGTAGGACCCCATTGATTGTTAGGGTACGGCACTGTCTCGAACAGCGAGACCACAAAGCCATAGTCAGCCGCCTTGGCGCGAATCGCGTTGGCTATGACAACCGAATACTCGTTTGCCGAGGTCACTATGGCTACTTTGTTGTTAAGCGCCTTCCACTGGCCCGACTCACTTAAGGTCCTAAGGAACAACAATACCCCGGGACCGTACCAATATTCCGGAGGGTCGCCTTGAAAGCAGCCGTAGTACTTATGGGTGTCACTCTTCACCTTGTTGTTGTGAGAGATAAGTGTGTTGTAATGGATAAACAGAATATGATTATCAGCCGCGACGTCCATCTCTACCATGTTCGTGCCGACATTGTAGCCGTTGATGATCGCTGACACCTTGTACCGGTCCACCAAGCGCTGCATCGCCTGCGTCACGACGTCAGCTCCCATCTCTTTCGTGTCCTCGATATGCAGTTGAAGCGGTCGGCCAAGAACCCCTCCGGCAGCATTCACGTGCTCTACGGCTAACTCAAGACCATGGCGAAATTCTATCCCGTCCGCGGCGGCGAAGCCCGACAGCGGCAGAGCCGACCCAAAGGGCACTGGCGCTCGAATGTCGGCCCTGGCCATGGCGTCGTTCAGACTAGCGAGCAGTGTTGCTCCCATGCCGGTCGCGCTGGCCGTCGCAAGGAAACCGCGCCTGGTCATGACGCTTTTTCCTTTGCTCAGTTTTCCGACCGATGGTCGGTCAAAATTGCTGCCTTTCGTGGTCAAACCTTTTTGGGATTCCATACGACCTTACCCCTGCAGATTAAAGTCGGCGGTCGACTCCCCTTCTAAAGTAGTCGCTTCATATTTACCGAGCTTTGCGCCTACGATCGGTTGGGCAACCGCTCTGTGTGGCACGATTCGCACCGCAGTCTGCCAGCGTTCATTAGGAATGAAGCTCTAAGGGACCGCCGTAAGCAGATAAAAATGGAACATCTGAGTTCGCCCTAGTGCTCGAGCAGGCAATCTCCAAACTGACCGCCAACCAGCAATAGTACACTACGGTAATGCGACGAAGCTGATTGAGAACCTCTCCTCGATGACTGAGTTGCTGAGCAAACATTGCGAGGCGCGATCGCTATAAGTTCCATTGCATCTAAACCGGTAGGCTTTACCAGTTCCGTGACGCCCGCCTTAAGAAATTCGTGCGACTAGAGCGGCCACCTTATCGATAACCAGGGACTGATGGGGCTGGAGATCTTGCCCGCCCCACGCCATCATCAGCGGCTGCCAAGGATCGTCGACATGCGTCTTGACGCCTGACAATTCCTCGAGGACCGCAACCCCACAGTAAGGCACATACATTTCCGAATATCCACCCTCGTGCGTCATAAGAATCCGCCCTCCGCAAAGCTCTCGAGCGGCACTTAGCAACAGGTGCGTTAGCTCGCGATAAGCGCCGGACGACAGCATCATGCGTCCCAGGGGATCGACGCCGGATGCGTCAAACCCCGAGGGAACAACAATGAGCTCGGGCTTAAAGCGATGCAGCGCAGGAATGACTACCCGCTCGAACGCCGCACGATACGCAGCAGCGCCGGAACCAGGAGGCAATGGTATGTTGAGATTGAAGCCCAACCCTCTTCCAGTGCCATTTTCGCTTATTGACCCGGAGTTAGGCGGGTAAAGATTCTCTTGATGCAGCGAGATCGTCAAAACGGTGGGATCTTCATAAAAGATTGCCTGTGTGCCGTTACCATGGTGTACATCCCAGTCGACGGTGGCAACGCGTCCGACACCAAGCCTGGCCTGGAGGTGGCGGATAGCGACGGCTGCGTTAGAAAAGAGGCAAAAGCCCATAGCGAGATTCGGTTGCGCATGATGACCTGGGGGACGAATCAAAGCATAGGCGTTGGTCACCTCACCGGACACGACCCCTTCACCTGCCGCAATGGCACCCCCTGCCGCGAGCAGCGCGATCTCATAGCTGCCAGCACCGAGCGGCGTAAGCCAACTGGCGTCACCGCCACCGGCGTCGCTCAGGGCCTTGATGTGCGCGATGTGTTCGCGAGTGTGAACCCGAGCGATCTCGTCGGGGGTAGCAGGACGCGGGCTGATCTGTACAAGATGGTTCAGCAGCCCGCTCACCTCAACAAGATTCCGAAAACGCCGCTTGGTTTCTGGATTCTCGGCGTGCGTCCCCGGCTGAACAGTCAAGCCCGGCGGAAACACTTGAGCCCAGTTTCCGGTGTTGTGCCACATATAGAGCTCGTGGCAGAGCCATCCCGTCGCCATTTCAACTACCCTACAAATCTGATATCACCGGTGCTGCTTTCAGGTGAGGCGTTGTGTGGCGGGCGCGCGGTTATGTCGACAGCTAAGCCTATTCGACCTCGCCGATCGCCTCATCAAACGCGTCTACGACGATATCTACGTGCTCCTTGGTAAATGTGAGTGGAGGAGAGATGATGAAGGTATCCGCCAGATTGCGAATGAGCACCCCTTTCTCGACACATCGTTCCCAGATTCGCGCTCCAAAATCTTCGGACAGATCAAAGGGTTTCTTTGTCTTCCGGTCGGCCACAAGCTCGACCGCAAGCATCAGCCCTTTTCCGCGTACGTCCCCGATATTGCGGTGCCGCGTCTGAATATCCTTGAGTCGGTCGAGAAAATATTGGCCGACCTTAGCGGCATTCGACGGCAAGTCCTCTTCTTCGACGACTCGAAGATTGGCCAGCGCCGCCGCGCAGGCTAGCGGGTGGCCAGAATATGTATTGCCGTGCATAAAAGCTCGTGCCGTGAATTGCGCCTTGTCGTCCGATAAAAACGCCTTCTCCACACGCGCGTTGATCAGCGTCGCGCCGAGGGGAACATAGCCGCTGTTGATACCCTTGGCAAAAACCATCAGGTCGGGCTTGACGCCCCAGGCCCGACAGCCAAACATGTTGCCGATCCGTCCGAAACCGGTCACCACTTCGTCAGAGATCAGCAGCACGTTGTGCCGATCGCAAACCTGGCGCACGAGCGGCCAGAAGTTCGACGGCGGAACAACCACGCCGCCGGCACCTTGAACCGGTTCCGCGACGAAGGCCGCAACGCTCCCAGCTCCCTGATGAAGAATCTCGCGTTCTAATAGTTCGGCGCAAAGTCGACCAAGCTCGATTGGGTCGGAAGTAAAAGGGTTGCGGTAGACGTGTGGCGACTCGACCTGGAAGAAGCCCGGCAGCAAAGGCTCGAACTGTTCCCGATAAACCGTCATCCCGCCGGCGGATAGCGCGCCCAGCGTAACACCGTGATATGCACGACGCAGCGAGATGATCTTGGTCCGCGCGGGTTCATCTGCGAGGCGCCAATACTGCTTAGCGAGTTTGAAGGCGGCCTCCATAGCTTCCGAGCCGCCCGAAGAGAAGAAAGCGCGCCTCATCCCTTCCTGCTCTGTCAAACGGCAAAGCTCGGCGGCCAGCGCGACGGATGGACTGTTCGTGGTGTTCCCGAATAGCGAGTAGAAACTCAGACGGTCAAGCTGCTCGACTATCGCTCGCTTGATTTCAGGCCGACCGTGGCCGACATTCACATTCCACAAGCCCGCTTGACCGTCGAGATAGCGCTTGCCCTGCCTATCGACCACATAGACCCCATCCCCGCCTTCGATGCACAGAGGCGGATTCTTCGCCAGGAAGTTGACGTTGGCGAAGGGATACATGACATTCCGCGTCAGTCTGCCGCTCGCTGGATCTTCTACTGTCGACATTTGCGTCACCCAACAGAAACTTGCTTGAAATGGCCCGAAAAACTCCAGGGCTCTCGTACTCTAGGCACGCCGCTTAGAATTTGTCAAGCGACCAGAAGTGGTCTAACGACCAAAAGTCTTTAAGCAGCATAACAACTGACGCAAAGTCGTTAGATAAGGGGGCAACTGTCGCACTCCACCTCACCGCCAATCATCCATCCCCCCAAGGTCTCATGGTTCTTTTTCGCGCTGGGTAAATGCTCAACGGTGCGGCGACCCCGGCCACCCCGGGGAGCTATTATCGCGTCAAAGAGGTAGTCGGAGTCCTATCCGATGTTGGTCGTGGAGGTAAGCGCATGACCGTAACTCGCGATGCTCTGCCGTGCTGCCTTGATTTCGAGGCTTCGGGGCTGGGGTCCGGGTCATATCCGATTGAAGCGGGCTGGTCGCCTCGTAGCGCAGGTCATGAAAATGCAGGTCCTCGATGCCGGCCTTGCGGCAGGCTTTTTGAAAAGCGAGCTGAATAGCATTGGCAGACATGCCGAAAACCGCCTCCTCGTCGCCTCGGCAAGCTTGACAAAATTTCAAGCGCCGTTGGGAAGAGCGGGAGCTTGCGCGGCTCGCCAGTTTTGGTGTCCGCCAGATAAGCAGTTCGGCTGTTTAGGTCAACATGCTTCCACGTAAGTCCCACTATCTCACCCTGGCGCGCCGCGGTTTCCAGGGCAAAAAGGATCACGGCCTGCAAAGGCGGTTTGGCCGCCGCCGACAGGCGCTCCTCTTCGCCCGGTTGCAAGCGCCGGTCTCGTGCTGGCGGGGGTTTTGGTTCGCGCACGTTTTGGACTGGGTTGGTCAGCGCTTCCATACGCCCCATTCGGTCCTGGCGATGGTAAACAGATGCGAGAGCAACTCAAGGTAAAGCCGCACCCGCTGAGGCCCAAGACCTTTTGCCTGCAGGTCTCGGATAAAGGCAGCGACGTCAGCACTACGAATAGCCGCCAGGAACAAATCAGCGATAGGCATCCGCTGGATGGCGCGAGCGATATAAGTCTCTTTGCTTGACCAACCGCGCTTGGTCGGAGTTATCTCCGCTGTGTAACGATCCAAAGCCTCCTTGAGCGTGACCTTGTGTGCCTCGGCGGTTAGCACCGGTAGCCCAAGCGCAGGCGCGGCTTCGACCGCATTTGCCCACGCCTCAGCTTCCCGCCGAATCTTGAAAGTACGGACTTAAGGGTCTCCGGCCGCGGCGCCGAACTTGAACCTGCCATGACACCCGCCCGGTCAACGGTGAGACGCGCTTGAAAAAGCTCGCCATGCCAGAGGGTGTTGCAAATTTGTTGCAAATCGGCAAGGCCGGCGGCAAGAGGTGACGTTAGCTCTCTAAAAAGCCTTGATCTACGGAGACTTTTCGAGCGCCCCGGCCGGGAGTCGAACCCGAACTTGAGGCTCCGGAGGCCTCCGTGATGTCCTTTTCACTACCGGGGCGCGATGGCAAGCCAAGACCGAATTATACCAGCGCGGGCGAAAGCACAAGCACCCAACCGTGCGGTGGATTCGGCGCCTCCTTGACCGCACGAGCGCCGGCGCGGGCCCCAGCGTCACGTCCGTTCCGAAACCGGTGCCGCGACGAAGCTCTTCAGCGTATGCTCCAGCACCGCCATCATCGGGCGATGCAGGCGGCGGTTGGTGGCCAGGATGTTGCCGGCGTCGAGCTTGAGCGGGCTGCCGTCCATATTGCTCACCCGGCCGCGAGCTTCCTCGACGATCAAGGCGCCGGCGGCGACGTCCCACGGCTTAAGGCCGAACTCCCAGAAGCCGTCAAGCCGCCCGCAGGCAACGTAGGCGAGATCGAGCGCGGCCGCACCGGCGCGCCGCGTCCCCTGCGTCCGCATCATAAAGGCCTTCCAGAAGGCGAGGTAAAAGTCCGCGCGCTTGCGCCGGTCGTAAGCGAAGCCGGTGGCCAAAAGCGCCTGCGCCAGCGATCGCACCGCGCTCACGCGAATCGGCCGGCGGTTCAAATAAGCCCCCTTGCCGCGCTGCGCCTGGAAAAGCTCGTTTCTGAGCGGGTCGTAAACCACGCCGACCAAAGGGCGGCCGCCGTGCAAATACGCCAGCGAGACGCAGAACTGGGGAAAGGTGTGCGTGAAGTTGGTAGTGCCGTCCAGCGGGTCGATAACCCATAAGGACTCTTGCTCCAGCCCCGGGCGATCGCCGGCCTCCTCCTCCGACAAAATACAATTGCGCGGGAAGCGGCTCTTGATGATTCGAAAGATAGCCGCCTGCGCCTCCAAATCGGCCTCGCTCACGAGGTCGATCGCCGTGGATTTAACCGACACCTTACCGGCGCGTCCCAACCGGTCGCGCAACACGCGGCCGGCCGCTTTGGCTGCGCTTAAGGCGGTCTTTTCGACACGGTCGAGCATATTGGGGGCGACCCGATTTAGACCATCGCGCTTAAGCGCGGAATTGACCAATGGACGGTCGGCATTTCCGGAACGCATGCATCACCTCAGGCCATCGAGCCTAAAGCGTACCCCGACCCGCTCCACGGTAGAAGCGGCCTACGCCCTGCCTGCGCCGCGTCTGGCGCGGCAGACAGGCCGGTGCGTAAGCCCGGCACGCGGACACCAGGCGAGGGCGGCGCTCATGACTGGGCGTCGTTGCCGCGGGCTCTCGCGGACTGTTCTACACCTGCGTGCCCACCGCATCAGCGATCGAGTTGAAGCCGTCGCGCCGTAGCAGAGCGCACAACCCGCGCTTGATTTGCGTGATCAGGGCCGGCCCTTCGAAGACCAGGGCCGTGTAAAGCTCGACCAGGCTTGCTCCGGCGCAGATGTGCGCGTAGGCGTCAGCCGCTCCGCCGACCCCGCCGACGCCGACAATCGGCAGCCGGCCATGCGTATGCCGGTATATCGCGCGAATCACCTGACGCGCGCGCGCCTTAAGCGGCTGACCGCTAAGTCCGCCTTCAGGCACGCCGCGACGCTCGATCGCCTCGCGGCCCGTGGTCGTGTTGCAGGCCACTACGCCGTCAACGCTCAGCTCAACCAGCACGTCGCAGGCGCGCTCCAGCGCGCCTTGCTCAAGGTCGGGCGCAAGCTTGACCAGCAAGGGGCAAACACGCCCCGGCGTGGAACTTTGCCCGGGTGCGGCCTTCGCTGCGCGGGGAGCTGCGTCCTGCCTAGATGCGGCTTCGGGCGCGGGCGCCGGCGGGTGAACCGGAACCACTGGTTGCGCCGACCTGCCTGCCGCGGCGCAGGCAGGCGCGCCACCCGCTCGAACCTGCGCCAGGCTTAAAGCCGCCGTTCTGGCCTCCAACATCGCCTCAAGCAACTCCCGCATCTCGCGCGCTCCTTGAAGCTCGCGCAGGCCCGGCGTGTTGGGCGAGCTTAGGTTGACCACGATGAAGTCCGCGAGCGGCGCCAGGCGTCCGATCAACGTCTGATAGTCGCGCGCGACGTGCTCCCGCGACGTGGTTTTGTTCGGCCCCAAGCTGATCCCGAGCCGGATTCCCAATCCGCGGGCGCGAAGACGCTTGACTCGGCGCGCCACGACCTCCATCCCGGCACTGGGAAAACCCAGTTGGTTGACCAGCGCCTGCTCCTGCAACAGCCGCCACAGGCGCGGACGCGGGTTGCCGGGCTGAGCCAGCGGCGTGACCGTGCCCAACTCGACGAAGCCGAAGCCCATCCACTGCCATCCGCCCACCGCGCGCGCGTCCTTATCCATGCCCGCGGCAAGGCCGATCGGGTTGTGAAACTCAAGCCCCCAAAGATTTCGCGCTAGCTGCGGCGGGTCCGCCGGCTTGCCAGCGGCCGGAAATAAGCTTAGCGCGGTCACGGCCACGGCATGAGCGGTTTCGGGGTCGAGCCGAAACATAAGGTGACGAATGAGGCGTCGATAAACCTGATCCACAAGACGTGTCATGAAAAACCAACCTGCCTGTGCGTAGCACGCAGACAGGCCCTAAGCGGCCTCGCCAAGCGCGGACCGCTGCCGCGTCCGTGACCTCGCCGCCGGGCTCAGGCGCGTCATGCAGGTCCCCGCGCCGATTGGCATAGCGCCGGCCATCGTCGCCGCATCAACCGGCGGCGCGCCGATCGGCAGGCCCGGTTAGCCTGTCTGCGTGCTACGCACAGGCAGGCGGGGCGCCAACTGAGGGCGTGGCGAGCCGCACGCGCGCCGGCTACAATCAAGGCCACAATCAAATCGATAGATTAAAGGTTTGCGCCGGCGATGGAAGTAAAGCTAATAGATTATGCGAGCGCGCCCTTGGAAAAACTCTACGCGGCCTTTCGCACCTGCTACTCGTCGGATACGCCGATCGAAATCTGGAACAAGATCAACGACGGCAAGTTCGGCCCCGAAAGAATCCGCGAGTTCATCAAAGAGAGACTTAAGACGGGCCACAACTCGCCGCTCGAGCAGGTGGTCTTCTGGTTCGCCATCGCGGGCGTCTCGCGCTCGCTGTCCCATCAACTGGTTCGCCATCGTATCGGGATCAGCTTCGAGCAGCAAAGCCAGCGCTACGTGAGATTCAATCAGCAGCGGCTCGGCTTCGTGATGCCTGACTCATGGCGGCGGGCCGGGCTCGAAGACGAGTTCGAGCAGTTCATGGCGCGATGCTCTGAGCTCTACGCTAAGGCGCTCGGCGCCGGGCTACCCGCCGAGGACGCGCGCTTCGTACTGCCCAACGCCGCGCCGACGAACTTTCATCTGATGGTCAATTTCGCCGAGCTGCTCCATATATGCGACGTTCGGCTATGCGTGCGCGCGCAGTGGGAAATCCGCAAGATGGCGGCGGCGATGCGCCGGGAAATCAAGCGCGTGCTGCCCGAGCTCGCCCTCTCCCTGCAGCCCAAGTGCGGCGAGAACCGAATGGGCTACTGCGACGAGTCGCTGGAGGACTGGCGCAAATGCCCGCTCGGCAAGGTGCGTCCGCACAAGTCGAGCCTGTTCGAGCTTTACGACCGATACGGCTCAACTAAAGCCCGTGCGTTGGGCGATGAAGAGTACCGAGCGGTGGAAGAAAAGGAACAGCTCTAGCCGGATGGACGACAAGCCGGCTGCGCCCCGGCCGGGCCGTCATGTTTGTGGCGGCGCCGACCTGCCTGTGCGTAGCACGCAGACAGGTGCGGCCCGAGGTTAGAGGTTTTGCGCAAAAGTCTGAACGCGAACGATTGCGCGACGGATCGGCGGCCGCCCCGGCTTCGCGCTGCCCGGACTTCCGGCCCGGCTGCGCATGACGCGCGCTCCAGGGCTCGCGAATGCGGCGTGCGCTTAGCGCCGGGAAGAGTCCCGACGACGCCCGTTCGGCTGACATGAATCCACGGCTCAAAGAAGCGATCGAGCTTTTCAACCGCGGCGATTACTTCGCGGCGAGCGAGCGCTTCGAACAAGTCGCCGACGAGGTTGACGCGCCGCTGAAAGATACCGTGGCCGCGCTTAATCGAATCGCCGCGGCGCTCCATCTGCGCTTTGCGCGCGGCTTGCGTCAAGGGCCGATAAACTTGCTCTCGCAAGCGCTTTTTTCGCTGGAAGACCTTGGGCCGCAGCGCGATGGGATCGACCTTGAACTTTTGCGCAGCGAAGTCAGCACGTTTGTGGAGCAAATTCGCGCCGCCGGACGCGAAGCCCACGGGATTCGCCACCGCGCTCGGCTTTATGCGGCGCGCCGGCGCGCGCCGAAGATCAGGCTGCGCGCCTAGCCCGAGGCGAGGGCGGTGTACGAGGACCTGTCCGCTGGGCCGAGCTTCGCGGCCCCGCCAGGCGGTCGGGCATTAGCGAGCTTGTTGCGGCCGGCGCGATACGGGGAAATGGGGCGCGAAAAAACGCCGCCCATTTACCGCCGCAGCCGCACTTCAACACCGCGAAGCCGGCTTAGCAAATGGGGAAAGGACACGGTCAACCGCGCGCGCTCCGACACCGCGACTCCTTGGTCGCCTAGAACGAGAACGGCGGGCTCGTTGGCAACGGCGCCGGCTATCTCGCCAATCGATGCCGGCACGAGGCGGGGGTTCGAGACGGCTCGCGAGTGAGCCGGCGCCGTGCTGTAGTAGCAAACGACGTTGACCGCGTATGCGGGAGCGACAGCGATCGCGCCGGCCGGCCGCGCTGAGGATAGCGCGATCGCCGTAGCCTCGCGCCATTGGGCGTCGTGCGGCCTTAACCCGTAGGCATAGACGTGTCCCAAGGTCAGCGCGAGACACAATGCCGCCGCCGAGAATCTTGCGCGCGCCGAGTCGATCGCCGCGATCCCCACCGCAGCTAAAATAAAAAAAGGCACGAAGCTGGAGAGTACATAGCGCTCGACAAAGACCGGCCTTATCAGCAGCGAAAAGGCAAACATTATCAAGACCGGCGCCCACATCCACGCCAGCAAAAACCGAACCTCAGCTCGCCGCCATCGCCCGGCCCGGAGCGCGCCGGCCGCGGCGGCAAGCGCGATTATCGGAAACGCAAACGTCCCCGTGGCTTTATTGAAGATCGCCAGCGGCTCCCAGAGCGCCGGCCGTGCAATCCATTGCAGAGCGCCGGTACGGGCCGCGTCGATCGCGGCGCCGAACGCGCCCCAGGCCAGCGGCAAAAGCAACAGCACACCGGCGGCGAGCGCAAGCGCCGCGTAAAGCGCTCGAGGCTCGCCGGCCTCTCGCGTTGCGACACGCGAAGGCCGGAAAATAAGCAAAAGATAGACGGCCTCGGCCCCGAGTAGAAATGCCGCGCTGAAATTGGCGGCGAGCGAAAGCGCCGTGAAGAGCGCGAGCGCAGACCACGGCGCGAGCTTCGGGGCGCGCTGCACGCGGACAAAGAGAACCACCTGGACAAGCTCCGCGACCAGGAGCAGCGGATACATCCGCGCCTCGCGCGAGTACTTGATCGTGATGAGGCTCAGCGCAAACAATAGTGCCGCAAAGCCGGACGTTAGGGCGGCGCGCTCTAATGCCGCCTCGGTCCGCGAACCCTTACTGTCTTGCAAAAGCTCCCTGGCGGCCAGATAGACCAGCGCGATAGCGGCCACGCCGCAAAGCGCGGAGAGCGCGCGCATCGCGAAAAGCCCATCGCCGAAGAGCGCCATCCAAGCGTGCAGCAGAAGGTCGTGAAGCGGCAGTTTCCCGGGATTGAGCCCCGTCTGGAGGCTAATGACGCGAGCCACGGTGGGCGCCGCCGCGCTCGCCCAGGAAGCGGCTTCGTCGGCGGACATCTCGCGCGCGCCCAGGGCCTCAAAGCGCAATACGCTGCCCCACGCGAGCGCCAGGATGAGCAGCGCTGGACCAGCACAGACGCGTCCGGCCCGCGCATATCCGGCCGACTCCGACGTGTTGGATGCAGGCATGGCGCTCACCTTATCTTAGCCCTGAAGCGAAAATAAATCTTAGTGGGGCGGGCCACGGTGCCCGCCCGTGCCACCGGGGCCCGCGGACCGGGCAACGTCCAACGCACCAAAAACCCGCAGGCCGGTCCTCTGCCTTTGGCGTATGCCGCAGGCCTAGGGCGCGGACTTCCGAGTCTTCATCGATAAAGTTACTTTCGCTTCAGAGTTAGGAACGCAGGATTATGGCGTCTCGGGAACGCGGTGTTATAGCGCCTCGCCGAGTGCACTCGCTCGCGCGAGCTTTGCGCGGGAAAATCGTTGGTCCGCAGGACGTCGCGGCGCAAAATTGCATCAGGCGCGGAGCGAATGCTCCAGCTCGCGCCAGACCAACCCCCAGCGGACGCCTTGGTCGCTCACAATGAGGCGGTCAACCCCGAAGTGAGCGAGAATGCGCTCGAGAATCGTGACGCCCGCGATGATCACATCGGCTCGTCCTTCCATCATCCCGGGCAATGCCTTTCGCTGCTCGAGATTGAGCGCGCGCAGCCATTCGAGCACCTCGACGACACGCCGGCGCTCGAGCCGCGCGCCGTGGACCGCTTCGTGGTCGTAGTGGTCAAGCCCGAGCGCGACCGCGGCAAGCGTGGTCACGGTGCCGGCGATTCCCACCGCGACCTCAGGGCGAAACCGCCAGTTGAGCGCGCGCAGTATCGCGTCCGCCGTCTGCTCCAGTTCACGGTTCTCGCTCGGCGTGGGCGGGTCGTGCTTGATAATGCGCTCGGTCAGCCGCACCGAACCCATTTCGAGGCTCACCAGCTTCAGCGGCACGCCGGCGCGCGCCGCGATAAGCTCGGTCGAACCACCCCCGATGTCGATGATAAGCAGATCGGCGGCAGGGTCGAGCCGCAGCCCGCGCGCCGAGGCAAGATAAGAAAGATACGCCTCGGTTTCGCCCGAGATGACCTCGAGCTGGACGCCGGTTGCGGCGCGCACTTGCGCGATAAACGCCTCGCCGTCGCGCGCGTCGCGCAGGGCGCTGGTCGCGGCGGTGACGATTCGTTCGGCGCCCAACGCGCGCGCCTGGGCGGCAAACTCGGAAATCGCCTCAAGCGTGCGTGCAGCGCACTCAGGGTCCAGATGGCCGGTGCACTCCACGCCGCGTCCCAGGCGGGTTATGCGCGTGAGTTCCTTAAGCCGCTTCGGGTTGGTCCCGTCAGCGCATTCCACCACCAACATCAACACGGTATTGGTTCCGACATCGAGCGCGGCGAGTTTCATTTTTTAGAGCGCCTGACCTGCAATAGTTTTAATCAAGGGTGCGCTCCTTTGTTAACGCGCGCAACTTGGTCATGCGCGCTGCCGCCGCAGCGCACGGCGCGGCGCCGCGCGTTTGCGCGCGGGGGCGGGTTAGCGCAAGGGCCCGAAGTCGTCCCCATGCCAGGCGCAGCTTAGGCATAGAGCCGTTCGGTAGATGGCGGCTCCAGACCCTGTGCGTCGATCCATGCCTCAAGCGCAGCCAGCGCGCGCATCCCCATCATAAGCTTTTTCTGCCTGCCGCGCGCTCGCGGCTTCAGATCGGGCATCAAACCGTAGTTCGCGTTCATCGGCTGAAAATTGCGGCGCTCCGAATCGGTGACATAGGCGACGAGGGAGCCCAGCGCGCTCTCGCGCGGCGGCACTACAAGCTGCCGGCCGCAAAGCAAGCGCGCGGCGTTGATCGCCGCGAGCAAGCCGGCGGCGGCGGATTCGACGTAGCCCTCGACACCGATCATCTGCCCGGCGATAAATAAGTCGCCGCGAGCGCGCATACGCAGCGTGGGTTCGAGCAGGCTCGGCGAGTCGATGAAGGTGTTACGATGAAGCAAGCCGAAGCGGACGAACTCAGCCGCCTCAAGCCCGGGAATCATGCGCAGCACGCGGCGCTGTTCGAGATAGGTCATCTTGGTCTGAAAGCCGACCATGTTGTAAAGCCGGCCCTCGCGGTCGTCCTGGCGCAACTGAACCACCGCCGCGGGCGGGCGCCCGTTGCGCGGGTCGAGCAGCCCCACCGGGCGCATCGGTCCGAAGGCTAGGGTCATGCGGCCGCGGCGCGCCATCTCTTCGATCGGCATGCAGCCCTCGAAATAGACCGGCCGTTCGAAGGGATGAAAGCTGACCGTCTGCGCCTGCAGCAGCGCATCGACGAAGGTTTCGTACTGCGCTTGCGTCATGGGGCAGTTGATATAATCGTCGCCGCCTTTACCGTAGCGCGAGGCGCGAAAAGCGATCCCCTCGTCGATCGATTCAGCGACAACGATGGGTGCGATCGCGTCGTAAAAGTAGAGCCGTCGAGGCCCGGTGAGCTTGGACAGCTCGGCCGCCAGCGCGGGGCTGGTCAGCGGACCCGTGGCGACGAGCGTCACTCCTTCGGGCAACGCCGTAACCTCCGCGCGGACCACCTCCACCATCGGATGAGCGCTCAGCGCGCGGGTGACTTCGCCCGCGAACCGCTCGCGATCGACCGCCAGGGCCGCTCCGGCTGGCACCCGGGTGCGGTCGGCAACCGCGATAGTCAACGAGCCGAGCCGGCGCATCTCCTCCTTGAGCACGCCAACTGCGGTCTCGGTCGAAGCGTTGCGCAAGGAGTTTGAACATACCAATTCGGCGAAAAGGCCGGTGCGATGGGCTTCGGTCATCCGCTGCGGGCGCATTTCGAACAGGCGCACTCGAAGGCCGCGGCGGGCGAGCTGAAAGGCGGCCTCGCTTCCGGCAAGACCGGCGCCTATGACGTTGACCGCACCTTCTCTCATCTTGCAGACCCGCGCTAAGGCGCAACCTCGTGCCGGCGTTCGATTCGGCGCGCTGCCGGCATCCGGGAATTCGCGCCCCGCGGTCACACCCGAATCGCCGTTGCAGGGTACGCTGCTTTTTTCGCCGCGCAAGTCTCGTGCGGCGCGCAGCGTGATGCCTGCGGGGGATATGAGGCCGCCGATGGCTGAGGCGATTAGCTGTGAAACAAACTACGCCAGCCAGCCTCTCCGGTGAACCCTTACCCAGCTAAGCCTCCGCCGTTTTGGGAGCGCGAGACTTAGAGTTTGCCCTGATCGGCCTTGGCGACAAAACTTTCCAAAGTGAGAATGTCAGCTTTATCTGCGTCAACGAGGTGACTTTTGAGTCCCCCGGCGATGTAGAAATTTCGAAGCCTCCATCCTTCGCCGTCGCGCACGAGGTAGGCCTTGGCAAACGCTCCCTGCCGCGTCGCCTCGGCATCGTTGTCCTCCTGGCCCCGAGGACCACACCGAAGCTCCCTTACTCAACTTATCCCCGGTCTAATTCCAGGGTTTTGCGTCACTCTAGCCAATAATTTCGTTGAGCCCCTCGATCACCTGACCGAGCGCCTCGGGCATGGCGCGGCCGAGCCGGCGGCCGATGCGCTCGACGGAAAGCGTCCGAATCCGGCTGATCTTCACCCAGGATCTCTTTGGCAGGCCTTTGGCGTCAAGCTCGAGGGTCAGCGGGAAACCGGCGCGCTGCGGCAAGGCAATCCTACATGACTGTCTCCCGTGGAGAGCTTGCTGCGAGGGCCTGAAGTTGAATCAAATTGAGCCAAGTACAAAGCCCGTTAAGAAATCGAGGGGTCCCCACCAGGACGCCGTGGTCGTCGTGTAAGGTAAGACCAGCTATTGAGGTGGAAAAGCAGCCGTGCGAAAGTGCGTTCCTCAAACGGCGCACATAGTCGGAATTCAATAGTTTCTGAACCTGTGCGCAGCAGGGCTTGTGCGCCTTAGCACCTCGCATGATGAGATTGTTGAGCGTGCCTTCCCTCATATACACCAAGGCTACATAGAGCCTCCGCACAAGAGAGCCGACAACGGCCATTCTGACCTTCAAGGAGAAATGTAGGTTAAGCGCCTCAAATTCTGGTGGTAACTTCGGCATCCCGCCAACACGCTTATCGAGGGAAGCTGCAAGGCTAAACCACAGTACGCCATTCAATAGCCGCTCGAATTCTGCGTTTGAAGTAGAGGGTACGCCCGAAATCTCGCGCAAGAACTCGTCGTCAGTAAGGCGATTGGCTAGCTCCTCAACAATCGTGCGACACGTGAGGAAGTCTTTGCGCGAGCAGTCATCCTTGAGGGCGCGTTCAAGAAGCACAAGGTCATGTTGAGACCCAAGAGCGTTACCCACAAGCTGGGAGACGTTATCGTCCGAGCTTGGTCTCTCGCCTGGAGCGCCGTAGAAGGCATAAAAGTTGCGCAGAGGGTCGCCAATTGGGTCGAGGTTATCGCTCATAAGTTCGTTTTCGCCGGAATTTCCGTATATGGACCGTCCTAGATTTAGATGCCTATAGCTCGATTCAGACCCCTAGTGCAGCCGCAGGTCGGCGCGCGCGGGCGCCTCGGCGGGCCCCCGGTTACGGGCAAGGCAGGTTGCGTTAAGTGTTGGGCGGGGAAGCGGAGGAGTCGGCAGAAAAGCCGCTCACGGCCTCGACTTGAGTCTTGTAGCCGCACCCCGGCTTGGCGCAAGCGAGCATCAAGGAACCATTCTTTTGCGGCTTTTCGACCAGATACGGCGCGCCGCACTTGGGACATTGCCGCGCGACGGGTTTGTCCCAGCTTGCGAACTTGCAGGCGGGGTAACGGCTGCAGCCGTAAAAGATTCTGCTGCGCCGGCTGCGGCGCTGGAGGATGTTGCCTTGGCCACATTCGGGGCACTTAACGCCGATATCGAGCGCCTGTACGCCGAGCTTTTTGATGCCGTCGCACTGGGGATAACCGCTGCAGCCGAGAAAGGCGCCGAAGCGCGAGCGCCTGAGCACCATGGGTTTCCCGCACTTCTCACAGATCTCTTGGGTCGCCGGGGGCGCTTGGTCGTCCTCTGCCACCAGGACGTGCCCCTGCTCGTCGCGGGCGAACTGCTTGGTGTTTCGGCACGCGGGATAGTTAGAGCATCCGAGGAACTCGCCGTTGCGTCCCCACTTGATCACCATCGCGCCGCCGTCGAGCTCGCATTTTATGTCCGTCTTGAGGCCGGCGTGCTTGACGTCGGGCATCTTCCGTTCCGCCTCGCCCAGACGCTGGGAGAATGGGCCGTAAAAGCGGCGCAGAATCTCGACCCAGTTTTCACGGCCTTCCTCGACTTCGTCGAGTTTCTCTTCGAGCGACGCGGTAAAGGAGGTCTCGATGATGTCCGGAAACGAGTTGATCAGCAAATCGCTGACCGTTCTGCCCAGCGTGGTGGGGCGCAGGCGTTTACTTTCGTCTTCCTCAACGTAGGAGCGGTCGAGAATGCTGGTCATGATGCTGGCGTAGGTGGACGGACGGCCGATGCCCTTTTCTTCCAGTTCTTTGATCAGCGTGGCCTGGGTGAACCTGGGCGGGGGCTGGGTGAAGTGTTGCTCCGGCTTAAGCTCGAGCAGCCTTAATGCCTCGCCCTCGGCGAGCGCGGGCAAGCGTTCTTCAGGCTCGGCGCCGGCGGCCGCCTTTTTCGGCCCGCGAGCGTCGTCGCCGTCGTCTTGACCCTCGGTGTAGGCGCGCACGAAGCCGTCGAACTTTAGCACCTGGCCGGTAGCGCGAAAGATTGCGCGCTCGGCTTCGATGTCGACCACGGTGCGGTCGTAAACCGCCGGGCGCATCTGGCTCGCAACGAACCGGTTAAAGATCAGCGTATAGAGCGCCAGCTCGTCGCGCTCCAGATACGGCGCGACCGATTCCGGGTCGCGCGCGAGCGACGTGGGGCGTATGGCTTCGTGGGCTTCCTGGGCCGATTTGGCGGCGCGGTAGAGGTTGGGCTTGTCGGGCAGGTAGCGCGCGCCATAGCGTTGCGCGATGAACTCGCGCACCGACTCGAGCGCCTGCTCGGAGACCCGCGGCGAGTCGGTGCGCATATAGGTGATGAGTCCGGTCGGTCCCTCGTCGCCTAAACCCACCCCTTCGTAAAGGCGCTGCGCTATCTTCATGGTGCGCGAGGGTGAGAAGCGCAATTTGCGCGCCGCCTCCTGCTGCAAGCGCGAGGTTATAAAGGGAGGCGCCGGATTGCGGCGCACCTCCTTGCTCTCGATGCTCTTTACCCGAAAGGTGGCGGGGCGGCAGGATTCGATAACCTGGTAGGCCTCGTCGCGCCCAAGCTTGTAATCCTTGTTATCGATGCGCTGGCCGCGAAAGCTGTAGAGACTTGCTTTGAAGGGCGGCGGGCCTTGACCCTCAAGCTCGGCGTCAACCGTCCAGTATTCCTCGGCGCGAAATGCTTCGCGCTCGCGCTCGCGGTCGACGACGATGCGCAGCGCGACCGACTGCACGCGGCCGGCGCTCAGGCCGCGCTTGACCTTCTTCCATAAAAGCGGGCTTATCTGATAGCCCACCAAGCGGTCGAGCACGCGGCGCGCCTGCTGGGCTTCGTAGAGATGGTGGTTGAGGCTGGTCGGATGGGCGACGGCTTCCTTTACCGCAGCCGCCGTAATCTCGTGCAATAGAACGCGCCGAAGTCTGTCGGCGGGAAGGTCCAACTTCTCCGCGATATGCCAAGCGATCGCCTCGCCCTCACGATCGGGGTCGGTCGCCAGATAGACGCGCTCCTTGCCGGAAGCGGCCTTTTTGATGTCGGTAATGACCTTGGCCTTGCCGGGTATGACGTGGTATTCCGGCTTAAAGTCGTCGCGGATATCCACGCCCAGGCGGCTTTTCGGCAGGTCCATAACATGGCCCACCGAGGGAGCAACCTGAAAGTTTGAGCCCAGAAAGCGTCTGAGGGTTTTGGCTTTGGCTGGGGATTCTACGATTATAAGATTTTTGGCCACCGGTTAGTGCCTGACCTCCGGTCTAAGGGCAAAGGATCTTCGCGGCTAAAAACAGGGCCGTCAAGCAGTTTGGTCTATCGTGCGGCAAGCGCGAATAGCTTTCCGGGATGTTGGGATACGACCCCTTTGAGTTCGAGTTCGAGCAATATTCTCAGCACGATCGGCGCGCGCAAGCCGGACTCTTCGATGATCGAATCTATATGCAGCTTTTGATCCTCTTTTTTGAGCGATTCCACCACTGCCCGGACCTCCTCGGTCTCGGGCGTGAAGGCTGCGCTCGCGGCGCGCGCGGTCTTTTCGAGACCGGTCGGTGAAGCGACGCTCGCTGAATTCACCGGCCCAAGCTGGGGCGCCAGTTCTTCGAGGACATCCTCCACACACTCTACCAGCCTTGCGCCGTCCTTAAGAAGCCGGTTGCTGCCGCGGGTCTTCCCGCTAAGCGGGCTGCCCGGGACGGCGAACACCTGGCGGTCTTGTTCCAGCGCCATGCGCGCGGTAATTAGCGAGCCGCTGCGCTCGGCAGCCTCGACCACCACTACGCCCAGGCATAGCCCGGAGAGAATCCGGTTGCGCGCGGGAAAGTTCTCGGCGATCGGCGGCATTCCCAGCGGTAGCTCGGTCAGCAGCGCGCCGCGGCCGGCGAGGATGGCGTCGGCAAGCTTGCGATGCTCAGGCGGATAGATCACGTCGATGCCGCAGGCCATCACCGCGATCGTAAGTCCTGCGGCTTCCAGGGCGCCCTGATGGGCTTCGGCGTCGATGCCGCGCGCCAGGCCGCTCACCACCGTCATTCCCTTGGCCGCGAGCTCACGCCCAAGCCGGCGCGCCATGCCCAGGCCGGCGTCGCTGGCGACTCGCGCGCCGACGACCGCAACGCTGTTGGGCAAGACCGCCTGCAGATTGCCGCGCAGATAAAAGAAGGGCGGCGGGTCGGCGATATGGCGTAGGTTGTCGGGGTACTCGGCGTCGCACCATCTGACCAAGTGCGCGCCCAATCGCTCGACTTCGCACAAGGTTCTCTCAAGCGGCGCGAATTGGTCGAAGTTCAGGAGATTGCGCGCGGCATTGATCGGGATGCCGGCGTCGGCCAGCTCGCTCTCACTCGCGCCAAAGATGCGCTCGGCCGAACCAAATCGCTCGAGCAACACGCGGCATGTGCGCGGACCCAAGCCGCGCACCCCGCGCAGGGCAAGCCAGTAGGTGTCCGAACTGTGCACCATCGTACTACCGTACACCGCCCGGCAGAGTCTTGCGCTCCGGCACTCCCAGCGTCATCTCGTTTGCAAGGCCTTTCGCCGCTAAGCTAGGGTATAGAGCAGCCCTGGGCCAAGCAAGCCGTGCCACTTGAGCGCTGGGTGTACCAGCGCTCCATGGCGAGAGTGATTTTTTGCGTCCGGGACTCCGCTGGGGCGAAATTACCTTGGACGTATTGGTCTATTCGCGACGATGAACTAATATGAGGCGTTCAGATACCCTAATATAAGGCGCTCAAAGGCCGGAGGCCAATAACGCCGCCTGGTGCGCGTAGATGAGCGAAGTATCCGCGACCCGCGCATTCTAGTTGCTTATCCGTTAGGAGCACATCATGAACACTAATTCTACATCCGCCAAGGACAAGCAGATATTGATTTTCAGCTTTTACCGCGACGCTGAACTTCATGGCGCCCGTCTGCTCTTTAACTTAATCGGACATCTTAAAGATGCTGATTCACAGCTTAAGCTTGCGCGCCACTTGGCGGACGAGGTTCGCCATGCGTGGCTATGGACCAAGCACATCGTGGAGCTCGGTGGTACCCCGATCAGCCTGAGCGACGGCTATCAGCGCCGCCTGGGAGCGCGGCTCGGCCTGCCGAAGGGTATCCTGGAGCTTCTTGCGCTGACGGTGGTTGTCGAGGAGCGCGCGCAAAACCGCTACATGGCCCACGTGGCGATGCCGAACACCGAGCCGGAAACCAAGGAAGTGCTCAAAGCGGTCAGCGAGGACGAGTCTTGGCATCTGGCTTGGATTGAACGCAAAATGCGGGAGATCGCTGCCCAGCAAGGCAACGAACATCGCGCCGACGAAGCATTGGCGCGCTACCGGGAGATTGAGAAGGAAGTGTACACCAGTTTGGCTGCGGACGAGGCCGAGTTGATGCGCTCTTAGACCGAGGCCGCCTGGCCCCGCCCTAGTTTCATCGCGTTTGCTGCTCGTCATGTTTGCCCGCCGAGCCTGTCCACTGAACGTAAGTCGATGGCTTACCGATGGCAGACGAAAATCATACATAATGTCGCGGCCTCCGTTCGCCGCGCGGGCTAAGACATCCGCCGCCTGGCTGACCATCAAACCCGATCGCCTCAGAATCGCGTTGAGTGTACGGCCCGCAGCCGGACGCCAGGCAGTGTTGCGCGTCGATGAGCACGGGCCCGTGGTGGCGCTCAAGTCGCCGGCCGACAAGGGCAAGGCGAACAATGAGTTGCTGCGCATGCTTGCGCGAGCGGCTCTGGTGCCGGTGGCATACGTGCGTCTTGCCCGGGGCGAAAAGGGCCGGCGCAAGGAAATCGAGATTCTCACCGCTCATCCGCAGCAGCTTGCCGTCAGGCTTCAATCCGCACTAGGCTCGGCGCAATCATGATTGGTCGCCGGCGCTCGCCTCGGGGCGTCGTCGCGGTGGGCTCAAGGAGCAAGAAAGCTCAAGGCTGATTGCGCCGGCTTCGGGGCTGTGATGGACGCCGGCCCCGTGCGCCAATCGATCGATCGGACTTGCTCGACCGAGGGATTAGTCGGAGGGCGCCTCTCTGGTATCATTAAGCCGACATCGTGGAGGCAAACGGTTGGGGCGGACGTCAATCGTCGGCCTGAGTTGAAGACCCGGGAAAAATGGTTATTAGTCCAGGCGGATGAACTGCTATGCCGATCTATGAATATCAGTGCAGCAAATGCGGACTTTTTGAGTGCAGCCAGCGCATTACGGACAAGCCGATTAAGCACTGCCCAACATGTGGCAGCAACGTATCGCGAATTATCTCCCGTACCTCCTTTGTGCTCAAAGGCAGCGGATGGTACGCCACCGACTACGCGCGCAATGGTTCGAAGCAGACTCAGACGAACCCGACCGCCGACGCTAAAGGCGCGAGCGCAAACGAGGCGCCGAAAGCCCCGGTCGCCGGCAGTGAATCCAACACCAAGTCGAGCGACAAGGCCTGCGAGCCAAGCCGGAGCGCCGAGCAGCAATAATTTATTTCCCGACTTTCTATTCCAGCCCGGCTGCGGTCGCCCAGCTTGGGAGCCATGACCAGCCGGCCGCGGCGCTAGATTCATTACGCAGGGTCTGACAACCGGCCGCCAGCGTGACCCGGGGTTGTTCGGCTCAACCGGCCGCGTGTGAGTTTCCCTCCAAATCCGAGGCATACCCGAGACCCGGACTCGCGCTTGGGATGAGGAGATCGCGCGGCGGCGCGAGCAAGCGCCGCCGCCGGGCCCGATTTCGGCACATCATCGAGCGACTGGCGTAAGCCGGTAAGGCGCAAAGTCGGGTAATTGCACCGACGTTAGGCAATTAACGGCCCTAGAAGGGCGTTGCAGCGCTCTGTTAACGTGTCTCTATGACCGAGCGCCGCCGCACGCTTTACCTGATCGACGGGTCCGGATATGTCTTTCGCGCCTTTTACGCGCTGCCCGCGTTGAGCACCTCTCGCGGCGTCGCAACCAACGCCGTCTACGGCTTTACTCGGATGCTGCTCAAGCTGCTCAAGCAAGCGCGCCCATCGCATATCGCGATCGCCTTCGACTCGCCGAAAAAAACGTTCCGCGACGATCTGTTCGCCGATTACAAAGCGAATCGGCCAGGGGCGCCGTCCGCGCTGCTGGCGCAAGTCCCGTATATCTATCGAATCGTCGAAGCCTTGCGGATCAGGCTCTTGCTGCTCGACGGCTACGAAGCCGACGATGTGCTTGGAACGCTGGCCGTGCGCGCCGCACGCGAGGGCTTCGACATCGTCATCGTGACCGCCGACAAGGACTTCATGCAGTTGGTCGGGCCCCATATCAGCTTGTGGGACACCATGCGCGACCGACGCACTACGGCGCACGATATTCGGCAGCGCTTCGGCGTCGAGCCCCGCGACCTAATTGACGTGATGGCGCTGAGCGGCGACGCGGTTGATAACGTCAAGGGAGTGCCCGGCGTGGGCGGGAAGACCGCGGTGGCGCTGATCAAAAAATTCGGCAGCCTCACCAATTTGCTGAGACACTTGGACGAACTTGAAGCGGGCGATTTGCCTGGCGGCAAAAAGCTCGCCGCCCTAATCGCGGGGAACCGGCCCAATCTGGAACTCGCGCGCAAGCTGGTACGGATCGACACCGACGCGCCGATTAACGTCGAACCGCATGAACTGGGCTTTGCGGGTCTCGACAGGATTGACCGCGACGCGCTGTCGGCGCTCGCCCAGGAACTGGAGTTTCATTCTTTGCTGCGCGAGCTGGCGCCGAGTGCGCCCTCGAAAAAGCAGCCGGACACGCTAACGCCGAGCTCCGCGCTCGAACGCATCGTTGAGCAAATGACTAAAGTCCGCCGTCTGTTCGTCCATTTATCGGACGAGGGTGAGGACGGCGAGGTCCTGAAGTTAATGGGGGAAGGCGAAGATCGCCCTTTTTGCGCGCTAGAGGCGTCCTCATTCGAAAAGGCGGCGGCGCTGCTTGAGAATGCGCGCCTGCCCAAAGCATGCCACGACGCGAAATTCCATCAGCGGCGCCTTGGAGCGCGCGGAATCAAGCTCGCCGGAGTTGATTTTGACACGATGTTGGCCGGCTTTTTGATTAATGCTGAGCGCCCGGAGCCGGCGCTGGCGGCGCTTTATCAGGACCATCTGGTAAGCGGCCGCAACGGCGGCCTCTCCGCCGCAAGCGCGGATGCGCAGTTGGCCGACGGCGCGAGCGAGCCCGAGATGGTGGCGACGTTGATGCCGGTTCTGCGCCAGCGCATGCAGGAAGCGGGCTTGCTGGAACTGTTCGCCCAAGTCGAGATGCCCCTGGCCTCGGTGCTGGCCGCGATGGAAGATGCCGGGATTAAGGTCGACGGGGAAGCGCTGCGGCAAATCTCCGCGCAGTTCGGCCGCGAACTGGCGGAGTTGGAGAGCGAATGCCATCGGCTGGCCGGCCGGCCTTTTAATCTCAATTCTCCATTGCAGTTGCGCCAATTGCTGTTCGAGGAGCTCAAGCTTCCGGTCAAGGGGATCAAGAAGACGAAAAGCGGGCTCACCACCGATTCCGACGCGCTGGCCAAGCTCGCGGAGCATCATCCGCTGCCCGAGCGAGTTCTTCGATATCGTGCTCTGGCCAAGCTTAAGTCCGCTTACGTGGATTCGCTGCCGGCCCTGATTGACGCCAAGACCGGGCGCCTTCATACGACGTTTCATCAGGCGCTTACCGCAACCGGCCGCCTAAGCTCAAGCAACCCGAATCTGCAAAATATACCCCTGCGCAGCGAGGACGGACGTCGCATCCGGCGCGCCTTCGTAGCCGACCCGGGCAACGTGCTCCTTTCAGCGGACTACTCGCAAATCGAGCTTCGCGTACTGGCTCATCTCTCCGGCGACGAGACCTTGATCGCGGCCTTCCGGCGCGGCGAGGACATTCATGTTCGCACGGCTACCGAGCTATTGGGAGTCACGCCTGAAGCGGTCGATTCGAACGCGCGCCGGCTCGCCAAGGTGATAAACTTCGGGCTTATTTACGGGATGGGACCGCAGCGCCTGGCGCGCGAGCTCGGGATCGAGCGCAAGCTCGCCGCCGCATATATAGACCGCTATTTCGAGCGCTTAAGCGGAGTCAAGCGCTACCTTGAGGCCACATTGCGCCAAGCGCGGGAGACCGGTTTCGTAACCACGATGTATGGGCGCCGGCGCTATTTGCGCGAACTTAACTCGCCGGCCGCCGAGGTGCGCGCGCAAGCCGAGCGCGCGGCGCTCAATACGCCGGTCCAGGGTACGGCGGCGGAGCTGATAAAGCTGGCGATGGTGCGGCTTGACGGGATGCTGCGCGAAAATCAGTCTACGGCGCGACTCTTGCTCCAGGTTCACGACGAACTCTTGCTGGAAGTTGCATTAGACCAGCTTAAGCCGGTTGCAAGGATGCTTAAGGAAGCAATGGAGGGTGCAGCCGCCTTGAATGTCCCACTCCGCGTGGAACTCAGGTTGGGACCCAACTGGGCCGATCTCGAAGGTCTAAATCTCGATTGATTCGATTGAATCGACTCCTCCGAAGACACGTCTAATTGACTGGAGAAAACAGATACGCGAGCGACGAACTTGAGCTAATCCAACAGGCCAAAAAAGGCGACCACCAAGCCTTTGCGGTTCTTGTCAGGCGTTACCAGCGTCGTCTAACCGGAGTTGCTCTGGCGCTTACGCGAAACGCTGACGATGCCGCCGAGTTGGCGCAGGAGGCGTTCGTACGAGCTTACCAAAACCTCGGCCAGTTCGAGGCCCGCTCGAGTTTTTCGACTTGGCTTTACCGGATCGTGGCCAATCTGGCCATCGACTTCCGCCGCCGGGAGAGCCGCCATGTGGTGCTGCGCGGCGAGGAAGCAGAAAACGAGCTGCGCCGGCTCGCGGGAAGTGGCGATACCGCGTTCAGCACGACCTTCGGCGGAGAGCTCAAGGGGCGGTTGCGCATGGCGCTCAATGAGTTGACGCCTGAGCATCGCGTCGTGATACTTCTAAGGGAGGTGGAGGGGCTCTCTTACGAGGAAATTAGCGAGACGTTGGGTTGCCCGCGTGGCACAGTGATGAGCCGCCTGCATTACGCGCGCATGCGGCTGCGCGAACAGTTGAAGGATTTTCGCCAGCGGTAGCACGCGCGGGAGTGGAACGTGATGATCGAGTGTACCGGGATTGCCGAGTTGCTGGGCGCTTTTCGAGACGGCGAACTGGAGCCCGACAAAGTTGCAATCGTCGCCCGCCATCTTGCCGCTTGCACACCATGCGAGGTGCTGCTGAGCGAAATTTGCGAGTTGGGCGAGACGCTTCGCGCTAGCGCTTACGAGCCCTCTCTGGACGGGTTCACCGAACAGGTGCTAAGCCGCTTGGCGTACCTGCGCGAGCCATTCTCCCGCCGCTTGCGCCGAGGTCTGGGTGCTTTGGGCTGGAGTTGGCCGGTGGCGGTCACATCCGCTTCGCTGGCCACGGTATTGGCGAGTTGGCTTGCATTGATAACCTTCGCCGAACCCATCGCAGCGCCCATCGCGCCGGCGGGTTCGAATGCGGTCAATGAAGTCGAAGCGGGCGGCGGCCAGCTAGCGCAGACGCTCGGTCTGGCCGTCCCGTATGCCAAAGACCAAGTGGTGATTTCCCGGCTGGAGACGGACCGCCATCACGTCGCGCTCTGGAGCGAGCCCGAGGGCAGCACAACGGTAATCTGGCTGCCGGAGGAGTCGGAAATTGGCGAGTGACACGGCGACCGTCAGCAGAGCAGCGGTGGTGCTGCTCCTGGTGCTGGCAGTTCCGGCTCTGGTCGCAGCCGAGCCCTGCGATAAGACGATTGAAATAAGGGTTAACTGCGTGCTCGCCGCGGACACGAACCGGGGCCTTGACGAGCGCCTGCGTCCGATGGGCGGCCAACTGCAGCGTCTGTTCCGTTATTCCACATACCGCCTGGTGAGCCATCAGGTGGGAGAGGCGGCCTGCGGTCAGGGGATGGCGTTCTCTCTTCCCGGCGGACGGGTCCTCCATGTCGATCCGCAAGACGTTGATCACAACACCATCAAGATGCAGCTCGTGCTCTTTCAGGGCGAACGCCCGGTGATGACCACCGAGGTTAAGCTGCTCAATCACGGGCTCCTCATCATCGGCGGTTCGCGATACGAAGAGGGGATGCTCATTATCTCCATCCAGGCCATCGTGCCAACGTCGCCCCCGCCCGAGGGCAGCGTGGCGACGCCCGCGGTTAAGCCCAAGAAGCCTTCGCTCTCGCCTACGGAACTGGTTCCCTAGCGGCGCGCGTCGAGTTGCGCCGCGCGGGCCCGTTCGCGCGGGTCTTTGGCCGGCGTCTTTTCGGGCGCGGCGACCATCGACCAATCAAGCCGCTCGGACGTTGCGCCTAAGGGCCAGGTTTTTGGCTCCGGCCGAGCGTTCTGCCCGCCACGCCGCGAGTTTGCAGGTCGTTAGTTTCGCTCGCGTGCCCGTTCCCGGCTTCACCCCTGCGAGTAGGTCCGCCGGCGCGCTGTCGCTCACCATCGTTGACCGCGGTGTTTGCAACGCGGCCCAGATACGGCAGAATTAGACGAGGCTACGTGACGCCGACGCGTTTTCCAGCGGCGCGCGCAGACCCCCAGGGGAGGATCACGATGGCATACAAGGAATACACTCCTAAGGATTACTCGCAACTAAAAGGACTGATTGGCATAACCGACGATCAGATTTCGGCTCATCTGGACCTTTATCGGGGCTACGTCAAGAGGTGCAACAGCCTCCTCAAAACGCTCCAGGAGCTCGAGCCGTCCACCCAGGCGTGGCAGGAGGAACGCCGCCGCTTGGGGTGGGAGTTCAACGGCATGCGTCTGCATGAGGTCTATTTTGACCAGATCACGAAAGGCTCCGGCGCGGGCTCCGCAAAGCAAAAGATCAGCTCGGTGCTGTTGCCTGTCTTCAAAAGCTTCGACGAATGGATCCAGGAGCTCAAGAGCGCTGCCGTCATTCCAGGCATCGGCTGGGTCGCCGGGTATTTAGACAAGCTGACCGGGCAGATGCTCACGGTATGGGTCAATGAGCACGACCAGGGGCACCTGGCGGGCCTTCAGTTGGTTTTCATCCTCGACGTATTCGAGCACGCCTACGGCAGATATCTGCCGTTTACCGAGCGCAAGAAGTACGTGGACCACTATTTCGAGAACACCAACTGGGAGATAGTCGCCCAGCGGCTGGGCTAGCGGACTGGGCTATGCAACGTGGCGGGACGCTTCGTCGCCCGGGCCGCGGCGGACATGGGGTTTTTGAAACCCTGGCGCCGATAATTTCGCGGGTCATCTCGACCCCGGCACTACAACTACGCAGGAGTTGTGCCCGGCTCGGCTCGACAACGGGTGATGCGCTTGGTCGGCGTTTGGGCTTCGGGCGGTAGATATGGGTGACAAACGATATCTGACCGGCGAGGTGCGCACGTACAGCAGCGGCACGCCGGGACGCGCGCTGTGGCGGGCGCGCACGAACCATTTCGTGACCGATGACCTTACCGACCACGGCGGCCCGGGCGAGGCAGCGACTGCGATCGAGCTTTTCCTGGGCGGGATTACGGCGTGCGCCGTTTTCATGGTCGAACGCCTGGCCAAGGAAGGGGGCTTGGCGCTTAAGCGCGCCGAGGTCAGGATGGACGCGATGTCCGATCGACAGGCGCTGCGCAGCGGCCCGCCGGTCTTGGATCGCGCCACGATGCATTTCGAATTTGCCGGCATAACTGAGGATGCCGCCGCGAAGCTGGTCAAGACCTTCAAGGACAGGTGACCGCTCTATGGTTCGGTCGCCGTGGCGGTCGCCGACAAGATGACGGTTACGTTCGAGGTCAAGCCCGACTGACGGCGCGCAACCCGGGTCCGCGCGGCAACCTCGGTTCGCGCGGCAAGCCGGGTACGGCGCTCGACGCGTCGGGCACGCCTATCTATGCGCCGGCGCGGCCGGCGCCGTCGCCTCTGCGTACACCGAGCAGGTAGGCCTCGATAAACTGGTCGATCTCGCCGTCCAGCACGGCATCCGTGTTGCCTACTTCCAGACCCGAGCGATGGTCCTTGACCATACGGTATGGGGTAAGCACGTAGGAACGGATCTGGCTGCCCCAGGCGATCTCTTTTTTTGCGCGGCTAAACTCTTCGAGCTTCTCTTGCTGCTTGCGCTGCTCCAGCTCGAACAGCCGCGCGCGCAGAATTTTCATCGCCGTGGCGCGGTTCTTGTGCTGCGAGCGCTCGTTCTGGCAAGTCACCACGATACCGGTGGGAAGATGGGTGATGCGTACTGCGGAGTCGGTTTTGTTAACGTGCTGGCCGCCGGCGCCGCTCGCGCGGAAGGTATCGACGCGCAGGTCGACCGGATTAATCGTGACCTCGATTTTCTCGTCGATCGCGGGATAAACGAAGACCGACGCAAAAGACGTGTGCCGGCGCGCGTTGGCGTCGAACGGCGAGATGCGCACCAGGCGATGGATGCCCGCCTCGGCTTTCAAATAGCCGTAGGCGTAATCACCCTCGATGGTCAAAGTCGCGCTCTTAATTCCGGCGCCCTCGCCCGCCTGGAAATCCACCACTTCGGCGCGATAACCGTGGCGTTCCGTCCACCTGAGATACAGCCGCAGCAGCGTCTCGGCCCAGTCTTGCGCTTCGACGCCGCCGGCGCCCGGATGAATCGACATGATCGCTCCCAGTCGATCGTATTCGCCGCCTAACATTATTCGCAGCTCCTGCGCCTGGAGCGCGGCGCGCGCCTGGGCCAGGGTCTTAGCGGCTTCGTGAGCGGCTTCGGAGTCCTCGGCGCCCTCCTCTTCGGCCATGGCGAGAAACAGCGCGGTCTCGTCCAGGAGCTCGCCGAGCTGGCGGCGGAGGCCAAGCTGTTCGTTGATCTGGTCTTGCTCTTTGCTCGCTGCCTGCGCCGCCTCCGGACGATCCCAGAAGTCGGGCTTGCTTGATTGCGCGAGCAACTCTGCGTGGCGGGCGTTCAGCGCGGGGAGGTCAAAGACGCCTCCCGAGCACGTCGAAGCGGGTCTGGAGATCCTTTAGTTGTTCCCGCATCTCGTTAAGCGCCATAGCAAACTCTCACCTCAACTCCGATTGCTTTTTTATATAGCCCTCATATTTATTATCACATATTCAGGTCTTTGGCGTAACCGGCATGGCACCGATGCACCGCGCCGGCGTAATCCGGAGACCGACCTTCTTCAATGGGCCGCACACGGCGCCGAGAGCCGCGGCTGTGAAGAAGCGGCACGTTTTGGCGCTTTTTCGCATGGAGTCGGACTCGCGAGTATCGGCACCCTTATGCGCGCCGGCTTTTCTAACTGCATCCGTTGAACGAGACCAGGCGCGAGACGCCCACCTCGCTAGGGTTGGTGCGCGCCGGCCGCAGCGAGGCCACGATTAGGCCCAGCGCGGTGAGCCCGAAACAGGTCTGTGCGAACAAGTCTCCGACTATCGCGTAAAGTGTGCGCCGCGGACGAAACTTGACCGTCACCAAACGGGTGGTGCGCCTAAAAAGCTCGGTGTTAGCGCGAATTCGGCCCAGCGGATCGATCACGGCGCTGATCCCGGTATTCGCCACCCGCACCATCGGCGTGTGATTTTCAACTGCCCGCATCGCCGCCATCGACAGTAGCTGATAAGGCGCCGCGGTCGTGCCGTACCAAGCGTCGTTGGTGATATTGACCAGTATATCGGCCCCACCGTCGACCGCGCGGCGCGTCAGATCGGGGAAGAGGCTTTCGTAGCAGATAAGTATGCCCAGGCGCGCTCCTTTGACGTCGAACAAGGTCTGCTGCCCGCCAGGCGCCATCTCGCCGAATCCCGCCGCCACGGCGCTGACGAAGCCGCCGAGCAGCCATCGCAGCGGCACGTACTCGCCGAAGGGAACGAGTTCAATTTTGTCGTAGTACGACTCTACACGGCCGTCGGCGGAGACGAGGTAAGCGCGATTGACCGGCGCAAACCCATCGCCGTTTTGACGCAACGCGACGGCGCCGAACAGAATCGGGAGCTTAGTCTGGCGGGCCAACGCCAGCAGCATCTGACGGTACCGCGCGTCGGCCGCGAGGCTATCCGGATAATTCGCCTCAGGCTGAAAGACAAAGGCGGCGGCGGCTTCGGGCCAGATGACCAGGTCAGCCTGGTTGCGGGCGGCAAAGACCGTGGCCTGACTGTATGCCTCGAAGCTGTTGGCGCGAAACCGCGGATCCCATTTAACTTCCTGCGCAATGTTGCCCTGCGCCATCGCTAACTTAAGCACTCCGGCCGGCTCCTGACGGTCCACCTGTTGAATCCTTGCCAGCCCGAAGGCGGCTGCCGCGACCATCGCGGCGGTCACCGTCGACAGGGCCCAAACCTTGCGCCGCGAGCTACCCTCGCGATGCAGCACCTCGAACAGCACGGCGTTGAACAGCATGATCAGCGCGGAGATACCGTAAACCCCGGTGAACTCGGCATATTGGATCAGGACGAGATTTCGATAGGCCGCATCGCCGAGCAAGTTCCACGGAAAGCCGATGGGGAAGGTCGCCCGCGCCCACTCAAGGCCGGCCCAGGCAAGCGGCAGGGTGACAAAAAGCGCGAGCGGCAAGTTGCGCGAGACGTAGGTCGCGGCCCATATCGCGAGCGCGCCGTAAAGCGCCTCGATTGCCGCCAGCAGGACCAGCGGCCCGGGCGTGAGCCATAGCGGCATCGAGGTGAAATTATGCAGCGTGATCCCGATCCAGTACAGCGAAACGACAAAAAAGCTGAAACCCTGCAACCAGGCGTAAAAGAAAACCTGCGCCATCCGCGCATTCGAAAGCGCGTAGAGCAAAGGGACGAAGGCCACCCAGGCCAATACGCCCAGGTCAACCTTCGGGAACGCCAGCGACAGGAGAAGACCGCTGAGAACGGCTAGGAGCCACCGAGGCCAGGTTTCAAAAGGCATTCTCTAAGCGTAAGCGAACATGTCGCGCAGAGGAATTACGCCCGCACACGGCGGATTGCCGTTGAATTGATCGTAGATCGCTTCGCTGTCATGCCACGTTTCGACCAGCGCCACCACGTGCTTGTTGTGCAACGGCAGGTCGCCCGCCAGGCGCCATTCGCGCTCAAAGCTCCAGTCTACGGGCGGGTCGCGATCGAGTTGAAGCGCCACTGCGCGCCACAACTCCTCGCGCGGCAACAGGCCTCGCGCTTCATCCGCAGGCAGGTAGATCACGGGCCTGGCCCCGTTGCGGAAGGCGTAGCGCCGGTCTACCGCCACCCCGAACGGCTCATAGCGGCGCCGGTTGCGCCGTGTCAGCGCCCGCGCCAATTCTTCGAGCGACGCGTCGAAAAAGCAGATGACCGGCCGTTGACCCCGGACCATGCGGCCGCTGGCGCGCAAAACGCCCTCGCGTAATATCGAGACCAAGTTATCAAACGCGCTGGCCTTCTTGGAGGCGCGGGTGAAATGCGCAAGTGTCGGCCCGCCGACACCAACTTTGAACCAAGAACTCTTCATCGCGCCGGCGCGGTCCGTCTTACGCCTAAATTCAGTTTATCAAGACTGCGTTGTAATTCACGCTCCCGCTTGAACATTCGCCGAGCTTCAACGGCCGAGCTTTCGTGATCGTAGCCCAGCAGGTGCAAAAAGCCATGGATGAAAAGCGCGCGCAAGCGCGATTGAAGCCCCACACCTAGCTCTCGCGCCTGGCGCCGGGCGGTGTCGAGCGAAATCACCACGTCGCCGAGCAGCAGCGGCACGGAGCCCGACGAGAGCACTCGCTCCGTTCTTGCGCGACCCTTCGCTCTCAGGTCCAGGGGTGAGTCGATCTGCGGGAAGGCGAGAACGTCGGTTGAGTGGTCCTGGCCGCGAAAGCGGCGGTTCAGTTTGCGCATCGTCCGATCATCGGTAAGTAGCAACGAAAGCTCGTACTCTTCGAGCCGACACAGTTTCAGCAAGGCCAGCGCTTGCGCGCGCAGTTTTGCGCTCAAAGCTTTGGCGCGAACACCGGTCGCAGCGACCTCAAACGGCATCGCCAGCCAGCTTGGGCGCGCGGGTCAATCTCGCCGCCACGCACGCATCGACCCAAACCGGCTCATCATCGAGCGGCAATCGACGAAGCCCATGCTTCGAGCACGACGGCCAACCGGCAGCATGCGCAAACGGTCCGCATCACGACGGTGCGCGCGCGGGCGCATGAATTATTCGCCGAACTTCCAAAACACGGCGCTAGCTCGCGCTACCGTTGCCCCCTGGCGCCGCTTCCGCCGCGTCATAGGCGGCGATAATCGACTGCACCAACCGATGGCGAACTACATCGGCCTCATTGAAGTAGATGAACGTGATGCCCGGCACGCCACTCAGGATAGTGCGCGCTTCCTTGAGCCCCGAGAGCTTGCCGCTGGGCAGGTCTATCTGCGTGATGTCGCCGGTGATGACCGCTTTGGAGCTCAAGCCCAGGCGCGTAAGGAACATCTTCATTTGCTCGGTGGTGCTGTTCTGCGCCTCGTCAAGAATGACGAACGCCTCGGTGAGTGTGCGCCCGCGCATGAAGGCCAGCGGCGCGACTTCGATCGTGCCGCGCTCGATCATGCGGCGCGCCCGCTCGTAATCAACCATATCGTGCAGGGCGTCGTACAGCGGACGCAGGTAGGGATTCACCTTCTCAGCCAAGTCGCCGGGCAAAAAACCCAGCTTCTCCCCGGCCTCGACCGCGGGCCGGCATAGCACCACCTTCGAGACCTGGTTCTTGAGCAGCGCCGACAGCGCCATCGCCATCGCCAAGTATGTCTTGCCGGTGCCCGCGGGGCCCACGCCGAAGACGATGTCATGCTTGCGGATGGCGTCGATGTAGCGCTTCTGGTTGACGCTCTTGGGCGAGATCACGCGCTTGTGGGGAGAGACGAAAATCGTGTCGAGAAAGATCTCTTTGAGTTCCGCCTCGCGGTCCCCGCGCAGGATCCGGAGCCCATATTCGATATCGCCGTTGTAGAGCGTGTAGCCCTGCTTGAGCAGGTCGTAGAGTTCGCCCAAAAGCTTGCTGGCCAGCGCCTGGTCGCCGTGCCGGCCCGAAATCTTGATTGACGTGCCGGACACGCCGATGCGCACGCCGAGGGATTGTTCGACCGTGCGCACATGAGCGTCATGCTGCCCAAGTAAGCTGCTGAACAGATGAGGGTCGTCAAACTTTAGTTCCAAGGAGTCGTCGGTCAACTGTTGAGAAATGGCTTTGATGCACCTCCTCTCGGCCAGAGGCCGGCCAGATGCACTAACTAAATAACGCAACCGGCATGAATCTTACTTAAGCCATAATTATACGGTTTGAGAGCACTCTGGAAGAGGTTTGAAGGCACGCTAAACCTCAGGCGAGCAAGGCGTAAACCTGCTTTAGGGCTTGCGCGGCCTTTTCGGGCAGCCGCCCGCCGGCTTGAGCGAAGTCGGGACGTCCGCCACCCGAGCCGCCGACGATCGGCGCGATTTGCCGGATTATCTCACCCGCCTTAATCTTCGCGCTCAAATCCGGCGTGACTGCAACTACGAGCGCGACCTTGTCGTCGAATTTTGAGGCCAACGCCACCACCGCCGAGCCGTGCTGCTCGCGCAGCCGGTCGGCAAGCTGGCGCATCGCGGCCGGCTGCACGCCCTCGAGTTCGCGCGTGATGACCTTGATGCCGCGTATCTCGCGCACCTCGCCGTCGCCGTTGATGGCGCCGGCGCCTGCGATGAGCTTTTGCTCGAGCGCGCGCACGCGCTTTTCCAGCTCCTTTTCGCGCTCCAAAAGGCGCTCTAGCCGCGCGATAGCGGTCTTATCTCCTCCGGCGCGCAGCACGCGGCCGATCTGCTCCAGAACTTTCTCGCGCTCCTGGACGGCGTCAATCGCACCTTGTCCGGTGAGCGCTTCGACCCGTCGCACGCCGGCGCCGATTCCCGATTCCCCTTCCAGCTTGAACAGACCGATCTGACCGGTGCGTTCCACGTGCGTGCCGCCGCAAAGCTCGAGCGAGAAGCCGCCCATCCGCACCACCCGCACGCGGTCGCCGTACTTGTCGCCGAAAAAGGCCAGCGCCCCGCCCTTGATTGCCGCGTCGTAAGCCATCTCTTCGGCCGTCACGCCGGCGTCTTCGCGGATATGGGCGTTGACCTCGTGCTCGATTTTGTAAAGCTCCTCGTCTTGGACTTGCCCAGGGTGAGAGAAATCGAAGCGCAAGCGGTCGGGCGCGACCAGCGAGCCGGCCTGGCGCACGCTCTTACCCAGCCGCTCGCGCAGGACGGCGTGCAAAATATGGGTCGCGGAATGGTTCAACATCGCCGCTTCCCGCCGCGCACGATCTACGGTTAGCCTCACCAGCTTGCCGGGTTCGAAATCGCCAGCGGCGCCGCGCTTGATCCGTCCGATATGGAAGATCTGGCTACCCTGCTTGAGCGTGTCGGTCACCTCGAATTGCGCGGCACCATCCTGGGTTTCAATCACACCTTGGTCGCCCACCTGTCCGCCACCCTCGGGATAAAATGGCGTCTCTGCGGTGACCGCGATGAGCTTGTCGCCGTCTGCCGGTACACAGCGTACAATCTTCGACTCCGCCGCGTAGCGCTCATAGCCGACGAAGCGGGAGGTGGCGCCTGGGCTGGGCAAAATCTCCGGCGCGACAGGCTCTTGCGCGCGTGTGGCTGCGCGCGAGCGCGCGCGCTGCTCCTCCATCAGCCGCTCGAAGCCGGCAAGGTCGACGGTCATACCTTCGTCCGCAAGAATGCTTCGCGTGAGGTCGAGCGGAAACCCGTGGGTGTCGTATAATCGGAACGCGGCATCGCCCGGCAACTCCGTTTCCCCTCGAAGGCGAAGCCCATCGATTCTTGCGGTCAGTTCCTGCTGGCCCTGTTGAATGGTCGACGAGAACTGGCCACCCTCTCGCCACACGACTTCTTCGATAGCTTTCCGAGCCCCAAGCAGTTCAGGGTAGGCGCCGCGCATGGCCTCAACCACCTTGTCGCAGCAGTTGGGGAGGAGCAACGGATTGTCCACCTCAAGGCGCCGGCGATGCCATACGGCACGCCTGATGAGCCTGCGCAGGACGTATTGCCGCCCGTCGCGTCCGGGTCTCAGCCCTTCCGCCACCAGGAAGGTTATTGCCCGGACGTGATCGGCGATTGCCCGGAACGACACGTCGCTTTCAGCATCCTTGCCGTAATGCCTGGCGGGAGCGACGAAAGGCTCAATCGCGCGGATTATCCCTTGGAACAAGTCGATGTCATAGTTGCCGAGCAGGCGGCCGGTCTCCAGGCTCTGCAGCACCGCCGCGATCCGCTCCAAGCCCGCGCCCGTGTCAACATGCCTCATCGGCAGCGGCGAGAGCGTGCCGTTCCGGTCGCGGTCGTACTGGATAAAGACCAGATTGGCGAGCTCGACAAAGCGCGCGCAGCCCGCAACGTTCACGCCGCAGGGCTTGCCCGGATGCGTTTTGCCGATGCATGCGCGATCGCCGCGGTCGAAGTGGATTTCGGAGCACGGACCGCACGGCCCGATGTCGCCCATCTCCCAGAAATTGTCTTCTTCGGCAAAGCGCAGGATTCGCTCGCGCGGCAGAACCTTGAGCTTCAACCAGGCCTGCGCGGCCTCGTCGTCGTCGGTGTAGACCGTTGCCCATAGCCGCTCGATCGGGAGCTTCCAGACCTCGGTGAAGAGCCGCCAATGGAACTCGACGGCCTCGGCCTTGTAGTAGTCGCCGAACGACCAGTTGCCGAGCATCTCGAAGAACGTGTGATGGTAGTCGTCGCGGCCAACGGCCTCGAGATCGTTATGCTTGCCCGAGATGCGCAGACATTTTTGGCAGTCGGCGGCGCGGCGATAAGGCGGTGTGCGCAGCCCAAGAAAATAGTCCTTGAACCGCACCATCCCGGCGTTGGTGAAAAGCAGCGTCGGGTCGCCCTCGGGGATAAGCGAGGCCGAGGGCACGATCGTGTGGCCCTCGCGGGCGAAGAAGTCGAGAAACGACTGGCGAATTCGATCAACAGTCCAATGCATACTGCTCGCTAACCGAAGTCTATTTTAGCGGCAAGAAGGCCGAGATGGCTACGGGCGCCGAAAACCGCTGCCGAGGTATCCGGCGAAAGTCCCGATAAGCATGTGGGCGGGCTTCAAAAGGACGCCCTCGAAGCGCGTCTCGACGCGCCTCGGCGTCTGTTTCACAGACCGTTGCCGTGGACCGGCGCCGGCGGCTTATGGGTCAGCTTTTCGCGGACTTGCGCCTCAACCTCGGCGGCAACCGCCGGGTTAGCGCGCAGAAACTCGCGCGCGTTCTCGCGTCCCTGTCCAATCCGCTCGCTGTTGAACGAATACCAGGCGCCGAGCTTTTCGATCACGTTGCACTCGCTGCCCAGATCGACCAGTTCGCCCTCTTTGGAAATCCCGCTGTTGTAAAGGATGTCGAACTCGGCCTCCTTGAACGGCGGCGCAACTTTGTTCTTCACTACTTTGACTTTGACCCGCGAGCCGATTACGTCGGTGCCGGTCTTGATCGCGCCGATGCGGCGGATGTCGATTCGCACCGAGGAATAAAATTTGAGCGCGTTGCCGCCGGTGGTGGTCTCGGGGTTGCCGAACATCACGCCGATCTTCATGCGAATCTGGTTGATGAAGATCACCACCGTGCCCGAGCGCGCGATTACCGACGTGAGCTTGCGCATCGCCTGCGACATCAGCCGCGCCTGCAAGCCGACCTGCGGCTCGCCCATCTCGCCCTCGATCTCGGCGCGCGGCACAAGCGCCGCCACGGAGTCGATCACCAGCACGTCGACCGCGCCTGAATGAACCAGGGTCTCGGCGATCTCGAGCGCCTGCTCGCCGTTGTCCGGCTGAGAGACCAGGAGGTCCTCCACCTTGACCCCGATCCTGCGGGCATAGGCGACATCGAGCGCATGCTCGGCGTCGATAAAGGCCCCGACCCCGCCGTTGACTTGCGCCTCGGCGATACATTCCAGCGCCAGGGTCGTTTTTCCCGAAGCTTCGGGACCGTAAATCTCAACCACGCGCCCGCGCGGCAGGCCGCCCACGCCCAGGGCGAGGTCGAGCCCGATAGAGCCGCTCGAAACCGTCTGTACGTTGGCTTCGATGCGGTCCTCGCCAAGCTTCATAATCGAGCCCTTGCCAAACTGCTTCTCGATCTGGCTCAAGGCCAGGTCCAGCGCCTTTTCCTTAAGGTTCTGCGCCATTTCGGTTCATTCTCCTCGGGGCATTCTCGCGCTACCCGACGAACCTCTTTATAGCGCTACCGCGCCGGCTTTGGGAACCTTAACCCATGGGCTTATCGTTGGGCAAACGAGAATTGCGACGTCCTGCTCCTCGAAAACCGATGGCAGGCCAAGTACCGCGGGCCGAAGGTCTCGGAAGCGCGGCGGCTTAGACAACTCGAGGATGAGAACCGGCGGCTCAAGCATCTGGCAGCCGACCTGACGCTGGACCACCAGGCGCTCAAGGGGTTGGTCAACCGAAAGTAGCCAAGCCCACAGCCCGACGGGAGGCCGTGGGCTGGATGCGGCAAGCGTACGGGTTGGGCGAGCGGCGGGCGTGCGGATTAGTTGTTGTGTGGCGCTCGACGGTGCGATATCAGAGCAGGCGGGCGGAGCCGGCCGAGCAGATCGCGATGATGAAACTATTGGCGGTTGAGCATCCGCGCTATGGCTCTCGGGGTCTGCAGGTGGTGATGGTGCGCCAGGGCTGGCGGTGAGAAGGCGCGGGCGCAAACGGCCGACGCAAGCTCGTGTGCCGCGGGCCGCATCGGTGCGAGACAATCAAAGGAGCGCGCCGGCGAGCAACCCAAGGCGAACAAGGACGTTCTGGACCGCAACCTCGAATTGCGGCTTGACCTAGCTAATGTGCCATCCAAGCGCGATCTTCACGAGCTGCGCGATCGGCGGGAGCACTTCACCGGCCGAGAGGAAGCAACTGCCGCCCCTTCCCTACAGAGCGCCCTTTCCCTACAGTATCTTGGACCGAAAAAGCCTTAGGGCAATTCCGGACAGAAGGACCCTGATGACCAGAAAGGCCAAACCGGAAATTGCGGTTTGAGGAGGTCTCTATGAGTTCAACCCTCTATGCGGCGCTGCTGCAGAGCATCAGGGCGCATGCGCCTCAAGAACGCCACGAAGCGGATTTACCGCTCACCATTTCCCAACGGCGCGCCGAGGCGATGCTGCACGTGGTCCACGATCTCGGCGGGCAACCTGACGGGCCGCTCGATAAGTCGCTCCACAAGACGGCCCTCTGGGAGAAGCGCACCCACTGCACCGCTGAGTGCCTGGCATGGCGTGGCGTGTGGGTCAGCGAGGAAAGACGCCGGCGTGAGAACGACCTGGGCGAGACGCTCTATTTCGGCACCCCTTACTATGCGCGATGGCTTCTGGCCGCGGCCAAGATGCTCATCGATAAAGGTCACATCACCCCGGACGAGCTGATCGCGAAAATGGAAGAGGTCCGCGCCCGAGAGGAGGATGCGGCATGAGCAAGTTCGAGATCGGCGATCGGGTCACCGTCCGCAACCTGCCGGCCTTGTTCCACACCCGCACCCAGGGCTACACACGGGGTCACACCGGTGTCGTGGTAGGGCTGCGGCCCAAGTGGGTCATCCCCGAGGACGAGGCGTGGGGTCGCTACGAAGGGCGCCGGGAGCCTTTCTACATGGTCCGTTTCAACCAGCGCGAGCTGTGGCCCGACTACGGCGGGGCCGTTATCGACACTTTGGAGACAGAGTTCTCCGAGCGCTGGCTCGAATCCGCCGCTGCGGAGAACACCGCGGGGAAGACTCCCTAACCAGGGCCAACGCGATCAAGAGGTTGTTATATGAACACGTCACACCAACATACCGACGCGCACACGCCCATTGAGGGGCGCGATGAGGCCATTGAGTTCGAGATTCTGGAGACCGCCGTTCGCGAACTGTCCATCGCCAAGGGACTGTTCTCGGCTGAGGATCACCGCCGCTTCATGGAATGGTACGACAACATCGGCCCCACCGGCGGCGCCCGCGTAGTGGCCCGCGCCTGGGTCGATCCCCAGTTCAAGCAGCGGTTGCTCGCCGACGGCGTCGCTGCTTGCAAAGAGCTGGGAATCGACTGGATGGCGCCGACGGGCCACGGCACCCCCAGCGACTTCACCTGGCTGGTCGCGTGCGAGAACACGCCGAAGCTGCACAACGTTATCGTCTGCACGCTGTGCTCCTGTTACCCGAGGCCCTTGCTCGGACACTCGCCCGCCTGGTACGAGAGGCCGAACTATCGGCGCCGGGTAGTCCGCTGGCCGCGTCAGGTGCTGGCCGAGTTCGGCCTCATCATCCCGCCCGACGTCGAGATCCGCGTTCACGACTCGAACCAGAAAACGCGGTACATCGTTCTGCCCATGCGCCCCAGCGACACCGAAGGCTGGAGCGAAGAGAAACTCGCGACCATCGTTACCCGAGACACCATGATCGGCGTGGCCGTCCCCAGGATCGACTGGACCACCACGTCCACGCCCTCGGGGCAGGCACGCGCCGAATAGGGAGGGCTTAGGTTCAGCGCAAGTGATGCTTGGTCAGAAGGCGCCTTACGGTCTTGCGGTCCACTCCGGCCGCGCGCGCTGCCTGTGAAATGTTTCCGCCTTTGCTCCGTAGAATTTCAAGGATGTAGGCCGACTCAAGCTCGCTCATCCATCGCGCTTTAGCGTCCCTAAGCGTGAGCGCGCTGCTGCCAAGCGCCGGCAGAGCGTTTGTCGTCGCTTCGCGATCCCTAATGTGGCGGGGCAAGTCGGCAAGCGTAATGGTGTCGTTGTCCGCCAGCGCGCAGGCACGCTCGATCACGTTTTGCAGTTCGCGCACATTGCCTGGCCATGAATAGGACTCAAGCACTTCCAAGACGCCTGGCTCAAAGCCCCGTATCTTCCGCTCGCCGGCTTGCCCGTGCTTCCTGAGGAAAGCATGAGCGAGCAGGGCGACGTCCCCGGCGCGTTCGCGAAGTGGTGGCAGCGCTATGTCCACCACGTTCAAGCGATAGTAAAGCTCTTGGCGAAAACGGCCTTTTGAGCATAGCACATGCAGGTTGCGGTTGGTGGCGGAGACAACGCGGACATCGACGTCGATCGCGCGAGTACCGCCAACACGGCGAATTTCCCGTTCTTGCAGCGCGCGCAAAAGTTTTCCCTGTAAATTTAGCGATAGCTCGCCGATTTCATCCAGAAACACCGTGCCGTGATGGGCCATTTCGATAAGACCCATCTTCGTGCCAACCGCGCCGGTAAACGCCCCCTTGTCGTAGCCGAACAACTCCGACTCCAACAAATTCTCCGGCAGCGAGGCGCAATCGACCGCAACGAAAGCCTGGGCGGTGCGGGCGCTGTTGGCATGGACGGCGCGCGCGATCAATTCCTTGCCCGTTCCCGACTCGCCCAGAATCAGGATATTTGCCTCTGAACGCGCCGCTTTTCTCACCAGCTCCAGCACCTGCTGTAAGGCCGGGCTGCGCCCGATGATGTTTTCGAAACCGTAGGTGCCGCGCAACTGTTCCTTAAGGTGCTGGTTTTCCAGCGTAAGGCGACGCTGGTTGAGCGCCCGGCCGACGACCAGTTTGAGTTGGTCGATGGAAAATGGCTTGGCCAGATAGTCGAACGCGCCCCCCTTTACCGCGACCACTGCGGACTCAATCGTGGCAAAGGCCGTGATCACCACGACCGGACAGTTCGCGTCTATAGCGCGCGCGCGATGAAGCAATTCCAACCCGTCCATCTCGGGCATTTTAAGGTCGGTTAGCAGCAGCGAAGGACGCTCCGTCTCGAGCAGTCGCAGCGCGTGTTTGGGGCTTGTCGTGCCGAGACATTCGTAACCCTCCCGCGCAAGTATGCGCCGGCAGTTTTCGAGCATGTCGGCTTCGTCGTCGACGATCAAAATGCGTTCCACTGTTGACCCGTTGCCGGGCGGTTCGACTTCGGCGATCGCCCGTAATCAACCAATAGGCTCATCGTCCTTTCACCCGACAGTCCGAGAGAGATAAGCCGCGGGTCGCCATTCGCGAAGTCCGCCGCCGGCTTCGGTTCGCGCTTGCCTCCTTTAGCGCTCAGCGCCGAGCTTAAATCGCAGCTTCATCAGCAATCCGCGCTAGAAGCCTTGAAACGGCTGCGCCACCAGTCGCGGCGGCAAATGACTGACCAAAAACGGCCCGTATATTACTGCGATTAGCGCGAACGACAGCGCAATCCAGTAGCTCAGACGATCCATCGCCGGTTGCCATCCGTGCAGGCCAGGCGGTTGAACCGTTTCGGTGAAAGGGATGTCGCGAACTTCTTTGCTTTTGCCGAACCAAACCGTCATTGCCAAGACGACGAAAAACAGCACCGCGCCAACGCCCGGCCCCCTCGTGCTCTTTGCCTTTTCTCGACGCTCAGCGCGCCCCCACGCTGCGGCTCGATACCGCCGCCGATGCTGCTGCGAACAATGCCGCTGTCGCCGAAGTGTCCAGACAACAGCGACCGGCTAACAACTGGTCCCGTGCGTTTTTTACCCCAGCTACCATGATCGGTCCGGAAAAAGAGTATTTCAACCGTCGCCAAAGCCGATCGGCTTGTCGGAGCACCAACCCCGCGTGCTGATGTCCGCAACTCCAGCCAGACCAATAAGGGTAGCCCGTCATCACAAAAGTCGCCGGCTCGATCGCCGGACGCGGCGAGCTGGCATTTTTCATCGGGCACCGGCTGGCTCGCGCTGTTCGGCAAACACCCCGGTCCGCGTCTTAACCCTTTCCTCGCTCCTGCCCTCCTATGCCGGACTCGACAAGCATGCCGCAGGAAGGAAGCATTTTTCGGACCGGTTATTTGGAGCTGCCCCCAAGCCTCTTCGGCGAGTCGTTCGGCGATTGGTGGGACATTCAGGGGACAATGTGGGGCATCGATTACCCAGTTGACGATCGCCGCGTTCAGAGCCGGTGAATTTTCGGCAAGCTGCCGCATGCCGCCGTGGGCCGCACCCGATGTGTCTCTAGTGGGGCGGACCGCCGTGCCCGCCCGGTCGCCGGTGATTCATTGGCCGCGCGGGCGTGGCGCCCGCGCATCATGGCGAGCACCGCGGCCCCCCCACTACTCAAAAACTCACCAACTCTCGGTATGAAGCGGCAAAGGACCGAGGCTACTCTGCCGAGCTCGTGCAGTACACCGCAGATGCCGGCCCAAAGCAGCGGTCGGGGCAAGCGCCCTCGCGAGCTCGAGCGCGGGCGCCCGGCGCGACGCGCAGATGAAGCAGAGGTAAGCCCTGCGGGCAAAGGCGAGGCCAGCGAGCCGCCCGACCCGTCTATAGCTCGACCCGGCGCAAGCGCAGCGCGTTGGTTACCACCGAGACCGAGCTTAGGCTCATCGCCAGTGCGGCGATAATCGGATTTAGGAGCAGGCCGAAAAACGGGTACAGCACGCCAGCCGCGATTGGAACCCCGAGCGTGTTGTAAACAAAGGCGAAGAAGAGGTTCTGGCGAATATTTCGCATCGTGGCGCGGCTTAGCCGGCGCGCCTTGGCCAGCGCGCGCAGGTCGCCTTTGACCAGCGTCACCCCGGCGCTCTCCATCGCCACGTCGGTTCCGGTGCCCATCGCAATCCCGACGTGCGCCTGGGCCAGTGCGGGCGCATCGTTGATTCCGTCGCCGGCCATCGCCACGATTCGTCCCTGGGCCTGCAACCGCTTGACCACCAACGCCTTTTGCCCGGGAAGCACTTCGGCTTCCACTTCGGCGATGCCCAGCGCGTCGGCCACGGCCCGCGCGGTGATCCGGTTGTCGCCCGTCAGCATCACGACCGTGACCCCGTCCTCGCGTAATAGGCGCACGGCCTGAGCCGCCCGCTCTTTGATCGGGTCGGCGACGCTGAGGAGGCCGCCAGGCCGTCGGTCGATCGCGACCAACATGACCGTCTGTCCCTGACGGCGTCGGGCTTCGCCTTGCTCGCCCAACTGGCCGGTCTCGATGCCCAACTCACGCATCAAATCGTCGCTGCCCAGCGCGACCTCGTGTTGGTCAACGACAGCGACGACGCCCTTGCCGGCGAGCGCGCGAAAATCGCGTGCCGGCGCCACTTCTAGGCGCCGCTCGCTGGCCGCGGCGAGGATCGCGGCCGCCAGCGGATGCTCGCTGGCACGCTCCACGCCGGCCGCCAAGCGCAGCACCTCGGCTTCGCTGAACCCGGGATGAGCAATCACCGCCACCAGCCGCGGCTTGCCTTCGGTGACGGTGCCGGTTTTGTCGACCAACAGCGTGTCCACTTTCTCGAGCACCTCGAGCGCCTCGGCGTTCTTGATCAGCACGCCCTCGATGGCGCCACGCCCCACGCCGACCATAATCGACATCGGCGTTGCCAAGCCGAGCGCGCACGGGCAGGCGATTATCAGCACCGATACCGCCGCCGTCAGCGCGTACGCCAGCCGCGGCTCGGGTCCCACCGCGCTCCACACGACGAACGCGATCGCCGCCGCGAGCAGCACGGCGGGGACGAAATAAGAGGAAACCACGTCGGCCAAGCGCTGGATCGGAGCACGGGTGCGCTGCGCCGCGATGACCATGCGCACAATCTGTGCGACGAAGGTCTCGCCGCCCACCTTCTGGGCGCGCATGACCAGCGTTCCGCTACCGTTTACGGTTCCCGCGACCAGCCGCTCGCCGGGGCTTTTTTCGACCGGAATCGGCTCCCCAGTGATCATCGACTCGTCAACCGCGCTCGCGCCTTCCAGCACCACCCCGTCGACGGGCACTTTTTCGCCCGGCCGCACGCGCAGCCGGTCGCCCACCTTGACGCTATCGATCGCGACATCCTCCTCGCGGCCGTCGTCGCGAACGATGCGGGCGGTCTTCGGCGCCAGTCCGAGCAAAGCCCTAACCGCGGCGCCGGTGCGGCTGCGGGCGCGCAGTTCGAGCACCTGGCCGAGCAGCACCAGCGCGGTGATTATCGCGGCGGCCTCGAAGTAAACCGGAACCGTCGCGCCCGCGCCGCGAAGCGAAGCCGGAAAGGCGCCGGGTATCAGCGTCGCCGCCGCGCTGTAGACGTAAGCCACCCCCACGCCCAGCGCGATCAACGTAAACATGTTGAGACTACGGTTCACGATCGAGCGCCATGCTCGTTCGAAAAAGGGCCAGCCGCACCACAACACCACGGGTGTGGCCAGCACAAACTGCGCCCAGGTGATTAACTTCGGCCCCAGCGCGTGTTCCAGCGGCTGGCCTGGAATCAGACCGGACATGTCCAGAACGAAAACCGGCGCGGCGAGCGCGACGCTCGCCCAGAAGCGCCGGCTCATATCCCGAAGCTCTTCGCTGGGCTGCGCTTGGGCGCTGATCACCCGCGGCTCGAGCGCCATGGCGCAAATCGGACACAATCCGGGGCGATCACGCACTATCTCAAGATGCATCGGGCAGAAGTACTCGGTGGTCTGCTCCACCAGTTCCGCGCCGGCCGGTTCAAGCGCCATACCGCACTTCGGGCAAGCAGCGGGCGCGCTCTGTCTGACCTCCGGATGCATCGGGCAGGTGTGCTCGACCGGCGGGCCGGACGGGCGTGATTCGGGCAGCGACTGCAAAGCGGCGGCATCCGCGCCGTCGGTCTCGCGATCACCCGCGTACTTGGCGGGCTCGGCCTTGAATCTCGCCAGACAGCGAGGGCCGCAGAAGTAAAAGCGCGTGCCCTGATACTCATGACTCAGGGCCTCGGGTCGAACCTTCACGCTCATCCCACAAACGGGATCCTTGGCGCTGCCGACGGCTTCGATATCCTCGCTCATGCCCTGCGGTGCTCCCCGACGCGCTCTCCTTAAGGCGACGTGTCGAACCGCCCGCGCTCGGCGCCGGGTGACTTCCTACGCGCCCGGCTCTTTTACCGCAATGCGGCGGCCTTAGCCTGGCGCCGTTGCAAGAAGCGCGGCGCGGCACCAGTAGTATTATTAGGGAAAGCGCGCTTTCTTTCCGCGCGATACGACTACGCCGGCCGCGCTGCCTCGGCGCTAAAGACGCGCAAGCACCTCGTCGCCAATTTTGTCTAGCGCCCTGGTGAGCCCGTCGCGGTCGTAGGCGGGCGGCGGGATCACCAGCCGCGCGACGCCTAGGTCCTGGCACTGTTTTACCGCATCCAGCGACGCTCGCCCCATACAGCTAAGCTCGACTTTCGCCGGATCGCGGCCGGCTTTAAGGCATTCTTCTCTTGCCAGATGGTACAACTCGCGCAGCGCCTGCGGCTCGGAGCGAGCCGGGAAAAACCCGTCGCCCAATCGCCCGGCGCGTCGGGCGGCGGCGGGCGAATGACCGCCAATATGGATCGGCACGCCGGCGGGCTGCGCCGGGCGCGGCGAGCTGAAGACCGGACCGAAGGCGAAGTGCTTGCCGCTAAAGCTCGCCGGTGCCTCTCGCCATAGAGCGCGCAACGCCGCGATCGCCTCGTCGGTGCGCTCCCCGCGGCGGCGAAAGTCGATGCCGAGGGCGTCGAATTCCTCCTTTAGCCATCCGCTCCCGACGCCGAGGATGAATCGGCCCCGCGACAAAACGTCCAGCGTCGCGGCCTCTTTGGCGACGTACAGCGGATGGCGCTGCGGCAAAATGACGATACCCGTGGCTAGCTTGATCCGCGAGGTGTGCGCCGCCATCCAGGTCAGCGAGACAAACGGGTCCGGAATCGGCACGTCGTCGCTGGCAGGCATCTTGCCCGACTTGGCGTAAGGATACGCCGAACTGTAGCCCTGCGGCACCACGACGTGCTCGACCGCCCACAAAGACTCAAAGCCGACCCGTTCGGCGCCCTGCGCCAGATGGGTCAAAAGATCGGGATCGGCTAACGGCCCGCTGTTAGCGAACATTATGCCAAGTTTCATCGTCTCCGGCTCCGGAAGCTTTACTGAACGTTTAATCTAGCTCGCCGCAGCAACAAGCGTAAGAGCGGCGTTCGGCGCGCCCCGCTTTTCGCGGAACGCCTGCGCGCCAACTTTTTCCGCGTCGGATCGAAACGCGTACGCGCCGCCGGCATAGCCAAGCGGCGGCTAATTTTCGCGGCGTCTTGCGCAAGGGTGGCGCCCATCACCATCGAGCGTGTATCTATACAGTATAGAGGTAACGGCCGGATACACTCGGTCGCGGTTCGCGACGCCGTTTATCGCCGGCGCGCGGGGAAAGATAAGGTGAGCTATGGAAATAGGCAAACTGGGAGCATGGTTTTTTCTTGATTCGATGGGCGCTGAAGAGACCGCCGAGTTCGCGCGCACGGTTGAGCGGCTAGGGTACAGGGCGCTGTGGATTCCCGAGGCCGTGGGCCGCGAGCCGTTCGCTCACGCGGGCTATCTGCTGAGCAAGACCGAGCGCCTGGTCATCGCCACGGGAATCGCTAATATCTGGGCGCGCGACGCCATGACGATGGCGGCCGGAGCGAAAACGCTGGCCGAACTTTCCGGCGGCCGCTTCGCCTTGGGCATCGGTGTAAGCCATGAACCTCTGGTCGCGCGCCTGCGCGGGCACGACTACAAAAAGCCCTACAGTTACATGCGCGAGTACGTCACCAAGATGAAAAGCGCGCTTTACAAGGCGGTCCCGCCCAAAGAAGACCCTCCGGTGCTGCTCGCCGCCCTGCATCCCAAGATGCTGCAACTGGCGGCGACCGAGGCGACCGGCACGCACACCTACTTCGTTCCGCCCGAGCATACCGCCAAGGCCCGCGCGATACTCGGTCCCAAGCCGTGGATTTGCGCCGAGCAAGCCGTCATTCTGGAGACGGACGCTCAGACCGCGCGGCGCGTTGCCCGCGAGTATATGAAGACCTACGTTCCGCGGCTGCCCAACTACACGCGCAATCTACAAAACCTGGGCTACGCCGATCACGACTTTGCCGATGGGTGCAGCGATCGACTGGTCGACGCGATCGTGGCTTGGGGAACCGCGGATAAAATCCGCGGGCGAATCGAGGCCCACTACAAGGCCGGCGCAACGCATGTTTGCCTGCTGCCGTTGCGCTCCGACGGCAAGCCGCTGCCCGACCTCCGCGCGCTGGAAGCCTTGGCCGCGCGCTAGGTTGGTGAGTCATAAGTGCATTGAATAGTTCGGGCTCCTGGTGGCTAGCCCTCAGCATTGTCGGTTGAGCGCAGCATCGGCCGGCGCTGCTGCCTTACGTTCTACTCCTTCCCCCGCCGCCGGGAAGGTTGGGAAGGGGGCGGCGCGCAGCGCAGCGCTATTTCTACTCCCTCGCCCGCGAAGTGGGAGAGGGTTGGGGTGAAGGTGCTGAGCCGTCGCGGCGGGTCAAAGGAGAGAGCTTACCCTTCGGGCAGGCCCCACTTGGCCTTGTTAGCGGCGACCTGCTCCGGAGTGGGCTTTTCTTCCTGCTCGAACGCCTTTACCTTGAAGTGGTCCATGTCGTCCATAATCTTGCGGTTGAGCTCGGTGTCGTCTTTGAACAGAGCGGGGACCGCCGGCTCCTCGAAAATCGCCTGCCACGGACATTCAGGCTCGCAAGCGCCGCAATCAATGCACTCGTCCGGATGGATATAAAGCTGGTTGGGGAAAGTTTGCTTGTCCTCGCCGACATATTCATAGATGCAGTCCACGGGACAGACGCTGACGCATCCGGTGTCCACACAGTCTCGGCAAAGCCGCGTAATCACCCAGGGCATAAGACGTTCTGTTTCCTCTCTTCAACTCAAGCAGTGCACCATAAGGCTAGCCGGTTACGCGGGCGCTGAAAAGTGCGCCGGTGCGATAGCCAGGCCGCAGCCATAGTGGTGTTGCCGGCCGGTCATCACCCCACGGAGCGCCGTGCGGGTGACCTCCGAAGGCGTCATGTATGCATCCCGCCCACAAGCTATCCCAGCCGCAGCATTCTTACCACTATCCGCCGCCGATTTCCAACCGCGCCCTTGCTGATAGGCTGGTTAACCTACTGAGAACTGCAGGATATAGTGACAGGCAGACTCTGAGCTGGGGCCTCTACGGTCACCCCCACGACTCTGCGCTGTCTCAATATTTTGCAATCCTCAGTAGATCGATCCTGCAGGAGGCGCGCACGGGCGCCAAATTATAAAGCTTTTCGCAACTGGGCTATAATCGCCTTGCGGGCTTAGGCATATGCGCCTGAGTAGGAAAACGATTCGCGCGCGCAGGTACGGGGTCAGCGACGGGCTCCGGCTGCGGATCGTCAGCGCGGATAAAAGCCGGCGGGCGGGCTGCGGCGGGGGAGGCAAAGTTTCAGCGCAGTTTCATCCGCGCAGAATCATGGGATAAAAGGAGCGCAAGGTAGATGAGCGATCCAAAGGCCGAACCTTCGTCGAGCAAAGCCACTCGGATTGAAACCGACAGCATGGGGCCAATCGAGGTTCCCGCCGACCGTTACTGGGGGGCGCAAACGGCCCGCTCACTGATCCACTTCTCGATCGGCGAGGAGCGCATGCCGCGCGAGGTGATTCATGCCCTCGGCATTATCAAGAAGGCCTCCGCCGAGGTTAATCGGGACTTGGGCCTGCTCGACGCCGACAAGGCCAAGCTGATTGCGGCCTGCGCCGAGGAGGTGATATCCGGCAAGCACGACGAGCACTTCCCGCTGCGGGTCTGGCAGACCGGCAGCGGAACCCAGACCAACATGAACGTCAATGAGGTGATCGCCAACCGCGCCAACGAGCTTGCCGGCGCCCAACGCGGCAGTAAACACCCGATTCATCCCAACGACCACGTGAACATGTCGCAATCTTCCAACGACACGTTTCCCTCCGCCATGCACATCGCTGCAACCGAGCAGCTTGCCCGCCGCGTAATTCCCGCCGTCGCCTACCTGCGCCAGGCGCTCGACGCCAAGGCGGCCATGTTCGCGGAGATCGTCAAGATCGGGCGCACTCATTTGATGGACGCCGTGCCCCTAACGTTGGGACAGGAGTTCTCCGGCTACGTGGCACAACTCGATCACGATCTTTTGCAGCTTCACGCGGTACTGCCCGGTCTTTACGAGCTGGCGCTCGGCGGCACCGCGGTCGGCACCGGCCTCAACACTCATCCGCGCTTCGCCCAGGCCGCGGCAGCGCGCATCGCCGAGCTTACCGGCCTGCCCTTCGTATCGGCACCGAACAAATTCGCCGCCCTGGCAGGTCACGAGGCGCTGACCGCTGCCAGCGGCGCGCTCAAAACGCTTGCCTGCTCGCTGATGAAAATCGCCAATGATATACGCTGGCTTGGCTCGGGACCGCGCTGCGGACTGGGCGAACTGATTCTGCCGGCCAACGAGCCTGGCTCGTCAATCATGCCGGGCAAGGTAAATCCGACCCAGTGCGAAGCAATGACCATGGTGTGTGTTCAAGTGATGGGCAACGACACCGCGGTCGCGATTGCCGCCTCACAGGGCAACTTCGAGCTCAATGTTTTCAAGCCGGTGATCATCCATAACGTCCTGCGCTCGGGCGGGCTTTTGGCCGACGCCTGCCGCTCTTTCACCGACCATTGCGCGTCGGGAATCGAGGCCCACCACGAGCGCATCGCGCACTTCGTCAATAACTCATTGATGCTGGTGACGGCGCTCAACCCGCGCATCGGCTACGATAACGCCGCGAAGGTCGCCAAAAAGGCGTACGTCGAGAACAAGACCCTGCGCCAAGCCTGCGTCGAGTTGGGCCTTCTGCACGCTGAGGAGTTCGACCGCTTGGTGCGCCCGGAGAAAATGATTAGCCCGCAGGACGAGAGCTAGACGCGCGCCGGCCGCCCCACGCCGAACGGCGCCGCGGCTTCACGGACGCAACTCCGTGTCACGGCCACGCGCGAGACCCTCTGGCCGGTAGCCGGCTTCGGGAGCGCGCGACAGTATGTTGCGCGCGAAAAACGACAGACAATCGCGGCAAAGCTTGGCCTGCCCGATGCCTTGTACACAGCCGTCGAGCCGCGCCACCCTACGCTCGCAGAACGAACATTCAACCTCGCCGGCCAAAGTCTCGGCGACACACTCCAAAAGCCGGCGCCATCCGCAGCGTTCGTCGGCCCGCCGATCAACCACATAGTAGGCGCCGCACGAGCGCAGATAATTGACGTCCTCCACGGTGGGCCGCTCGTGAACGAAGACGACCGGCACCGGATTGCGGGCAATTTCGGCCGCGCGCGCGAAAGTTCGGTCCGCATCTGACGAAGGGTAGCGTTGCAGATGTCTCAACGTTGGACATTCTCGGCGCGGAACTTCTCCATCCGCCGACGCGGTGGAACACACGATCACAAGACTAGCCGTCTTTCCGTTCAACAGTGGAGCGCTGAGATCACAGCACGCCACGGCAAAAACACCGTTGTGCTCAAGCACCTCGCGCACTGGGTCAACGGCGTCCGCGCTTGCGCCGGCCACCACTACCACCCGATCGCTTTTCATCGGTTTGTGCCCCCGAATCAATGGCTTAACACTCCACCCGCAGATCAGGTAGAGCAAGCGTCATGCCAGTTTCAAGCGGCCTGACTTGGCCTCAGGTCTAACGCCTGCGTGCGCCCATAAATTCTCGGGGCCGTTTCCCGGCTCACCAGCCCCAGGCATACTGCCCAACAACTTTTGTCTTTTTGCCCGTTATTGGCGTATTCGCATTGAGCGCCCTTACTCGAAGCGATCCCCACGCCCAAAGCTCAACGGCCCTCAAGCGGTACGGAAGCGCGGCATGCGTCTGACACAGAGGACTACATGCGAAACACTCCGAATTGCGCGGAGCAGGGCACCGGCGCGTTGTAAGCCGCCGCCAGCGCTAGGGCCAGCACCAGGCGGGTCTCCGCCGGGTCAAGCACGCCGTCGTCCCACAGCCTGGCGGTGGAATAAAAGCAGCTAGACTCGCGTTCGTACTTGTCCAGGATGGGGCGCATGAACTCGGCTTGTTCGGTCTCATTCATGGTCAGACCTCGGCGCTTGAGCTGCTCGATTTTGACCGTGAGCAGAGTCCGCGCCGCTTGCTCCCCGCCCATCACTGAGATGCGGCTGTTGGGCCAGGTGAAAAGGAAACGCGGCGCGTAGGCGCGCCCGCACATGCCGTAGTTCCCGGCGCCGTTTGAGGCGCCGATTAGGACCGTAAGCTTGGGGACCTGGGCGTTGGCCACCGCGTTGACCATCTTCGCTCCGTCCTTGGCGATGCCGCCCTGCTCGTAGCGCTTGCCGACGATAAAGCCGGTGATGTTCTGCAAAAAAAGCAGCGGGACCTGCCTGGCGCAGCATAGCTGGATGAAATGGGTTGCCTTGAGCGCCGATTCGCTGAACAGCACGCCGTTGTTGGCGACGATGCCGATCGCGTAGCCGTAGAGCCGGGCAAAGGCGGTCACCACGGTGGCGCCGTAGCGCGCCTTGAACTCGTGTATCCGGCTTCCATCCACCAGCCGCGCGACCACCTCGCGCACGTCATACGACTTGCGGGGGTCCTGGGGCACGATGCCATAGAGCTCGGCGGGGTCATAGTGGGGCTCCTCCGGCTCGTCCGGCGCGGGCGCGCGCCCCGGCCTTGGCCCGGCGTCGGCGAGAACCATGCGCGCTATCTCCAGCGCGTGAGCGTCGTCCTCGGCCAGGTGATCGCAGACGCCCGATAAACGCGTATGCACGTCGCCGCCGCCTAGTTCCTCGGCCGTGACCTGCTCGCCGGTGGCAGCGCGCACCAGCGGCGGCCCGCCGAGAAAAATCGTCCCCTGATTCTTCACGATAACGTTCTCGTCGCACATCGCCGGCACGTAGGCGCCGCCGGCAGTGCATGAACCCATGACCACGGCCACCTGCACAACGCCCATCGCCGACATCCGCGCCTGGTTATAAAAGATTCGGCCGAAATGCTCGCGATCGGGAAAAATCTCGTCCTGAAGGGGCAAGAAAGCGCCGCCGGAATCGACCAGATAGACACACGGCAAGCGATTCTCCAGGGCAATCTCCTGGGCGCGCAGATGCTTTTTTACGGTCATCGGATAATAGGTGCCGCCTTTGACCGTGGCGTCGTTGGCCACCACCATCACCTCGCGCCCGTGGACGCGGCCGATGCCGGTCACGATGCCGGCGGCGGGCGCTTCGTCGCCGTACATACCGTAGGCGGCGAGCGGCGAAAGCTCGAGAAAAGGGCTTTGCCCATCGAGCAGATGCTTTACGCGCTCACGCGCCAAAAGCTTGCCGCGCTCCTGATGAAGCCGATGCGCCGGCTGGGGACCGCCCGCGCGCGCGCGCTCGATAGCCACGCGCAAACGGGCAATAGCGGCCTCCATCGCGCGCAGGTTATCCTTGTACTCGGCACCATTTGTGTTAATACGCGATTCGATTCGCTCCATCTCGCGCTCTCCAAAGCTTCGCCGCCAATTTTGCGGCGGCAAGATTGTAATCTAACGTCGAAGGTCTTAAGCAGAACCAGGCGTATCAACAGATAAGCATCGATGATTCGAGAACGCGACCTTCAAGTGCTGGAGTTCGACAAGGTGGTGCGCCGGCTGCGTGAGTTCGCCGTCTCCGAGCCGGGCCGCCGGCTGATCGACTCGCTGAGGCCCGCGACCGACGCGCACCAGGTGCGGGCGCGATTGCGCGCGAGCGCCGAAATGACCGCTCTGCGGGCACAAGCCGGAACACCGCCGCTTAGCGAATTTGCCTCCCAAACGCCCCTGCTGCTCGCCGCGGCGCGCGAAGGAGCGGTGCTGGACGGCCGCTCGCTGGTTATGGTGCGCGATTTTGCGCTGGTTGCTCGCGCGGTCCAAGTCTTTATGCGCTCGCGCGTTGAGCATTATTCGCATGTCGCGGTGCTGGCGGCAAATCTGACCGTGCCCGCCGAGCTGGTCGACGCGATGGTCAAGGCTCTGGCTGACGACGGCGCCCTGGCCGACGACGCAAGTCCGCAGCTCAAGCGCCTGCGCACCCGCTTGCGCGACGAGCGCCTGGAGCTCGAAGCTCGCCTGTTGAGCTTCAGCCAGCGGCCGGCGATAGAAGCGGTCGTCAGCGAGCGCATCGTCACCATTCGCAACCGGCGCTTCGTCCTCCCGTTCAAGCTCAACTATGCTGAAAAAGTCGAAGGCGTGGTTCAAGACCGCTCGGTGTCGGGCGAAACCCTGTTCGTCGAGCCGGCTTGGGCGGTGGCGATGAACAATCGCCTGATGATGCTGGAGCGCGAAGCCGAGGCGGAGGAGCGCCGCATCCTGGCCGAGTTGACCGGGCTCGTGCGCGCCTATCGGGCCGAGCTCGAGCTAAGCTTCCAAGCGCTGGTGAACTTCGACGCGCTCAACGCCCGCGCGATCTTCGCCGAGCACTATCGATGCAGCGAGCCGCAAATTGTGGATTGGGGCCTGGCGCTTCATGGCGCGCGCCATCCTATCCTGCTGGTCGGCGGCGGCGAAGTTGTGCCGATCGATCTCGCCGTGAACCCGCAGCAGCGGGGCGTCGTTATCTCCGGACCCAACACCGGCGGCAAGACCGCCGCGCTGAAGACCGTCGGGCTTTTGTGCACGATGGCGCAGGCGGGGCTGATGATTCCGGCGGCGCCGGCCAGCCGTCTGCCGGTGTTTCGAACCATCTTTGCGGACATCGGCGACCAGCAATCGCTGGAGGCGAGCCTTTCGACCTTTTCGGCCCATATCGCGAATCTGTGCGAGCTTATCGGCGCGCTGGATGAGCCGGCCCTGGTTATTCTCGACGAGCCGGGCGCCGGGACCGACCCCGCGGAGGGTGGCGCGCTGACCATCGGGCTTATCGAATACCTCAGCGCCCGCCGCTGCCTGGTCGCGATCGCGACCCATTCGATGAGCGTCAAGCTGTACGCCCAAGGCCGCGACGATCTCGAGCTGGCGGCGGTGGATTTCGACACCGAACGGCTGGTCGCGCGCTATAAGCTCAAGCCGCACACGATCGGCCCAAGCTACGGCATCGAGGTCGCCCGCCGGCTCGGGCTGCCACAACAGATAATTCAACGCGCGCTGGCCGTCCAGCCCGCGCAAAACGCGCTGCTCGATAAAGCCCTGCGCCGCCTGGAAGACGAGCGCAGCCGACTTGCCGCGCGCGCCGTCGAGCTCGAACAGCGGGAAGCCGACGCGCAGCGCGAACAACGCCAACTCATGGAGGAGGCCAAGCAAGCGCGCGAGCGGCTTGAGAGGGAGCGCCAGCGCCTTAGCGATCGCGCACAAACGCTCGTGGCCGAGTTCACTAAGCAAGCGACCGAGGTACTGGCGCAGCTTAAGGCGGGAAGCAAACGGCGCGCCGATGTGGCCGCCTTCACCGCCCAGGCGCGCAAAGACGTCGCGGGCCTTGGCGCCAATCAGACCGCGAGCACGGCCTGGGCCGCGCAGCTCAAGGTCGGCGACCTAGTCGAGCTTCGGGGCGCCAACCTGCGCGGCGAACTCGTGAGCCTCGAACCGGGCCGCGCAGTGCTCAGCCGCGCCGGCATGCGCATCGAAGTCGCGCCCGAGCGCTTGCGCCCCGCCGCTGGCCGGGCAAACGAGCCTCAAACGCCCAAGGTCAGCGTCGAGTTTTCGCCCGTCGGCGGCACCGAGCTAAATCTGACCGGGATGCGAATCGCGGAGGCACTGCGCAAGCTCGAGGAATTTCTCGACCAAGCTTATCTCAGCGCGCAGCAGCCTGAGGTGCGAATTATTCACGGCCACGGCACCGGCGCCCTGCGTAAGGCGGTGCATGATTACCTGAGCTCTTCGCCCTACTGCGCGGGCTTCCACGAGGCCGAGCCATACGCCGGCGCAGGCGGTGCCACCATAGTGCGGCTCGCCCGCTGAAGAGCGGCCGCACAACCGAGTTGCGGCCGCTTGCGGGTTAGGCTGCTTCGCCGTTGTCCGTGCGCTCCAAGCGGAGCCAGACCCTGCGGGGACAGCTATAATGCGCGGGCCCCTCTAGCTCGCTCCCTGACCGGGCCGCGCCTGCGCTCAGAGCCTATGAATTTTTGGTAAGCTGCCGCAGGTCGCCGTAGGCTGCACCCTCACCCCAACCCTCTCCCGCAAAACGATGCGGGCGACGGAGCACAAAGGGCGCCCATCCTATCACCTCTCCCGCGCTCGCGGCGCAAGTCCGCGCGCGCAAGCCGGGAGAGCTCGGAGCGCGAATTACGAAGCGTAATTCGCGCTCCGGGTGAGAGGGTGCAGCGCTAAAGGCGTTAGGCATGGGCCGAAGCAGTAGTAGGGCGGGCCGCCGTGCCCGCCCTACTCAAAAAATCACAAACTCTCACTTGAACAGGTTGCGCAGGAGCTTTTTCCCCAAATTCTCGACCGCGCCAGGCTGAACGCGCTGCAGGGCGACGCTGGCGTCGGGGCGCACGCTGACCTTGGACAGCGTACCTGACAGCACCAGCGGGACGTGCACCTGGCTCAGCCCGTCGGCCATCAGCGCGAGAACTTGGTTGCGCTGCATGAGATCGCGGCTAAACGGCCCCGAGAGAATGATGTCCGCCTTGATATCGACGCGCTGATCAAGATTAACCCATCCGCCGCCCGTGATGGTGTAGTCGGCGGCGACGACTCTGATGTCCTGTGAGGAGATTTGCGGACCGTCGATCTTGAAAGTAGCGCTCGCGCTCTCGAACTGCATATCGGGGCTCCGAAAAACGCGCGGGTAGCGCGCTGCGATGTCCGGCGACAGAACCCGACCCAGCCCGGGCGTGTCGCTGAGCGCTTTAAGCATCGCCGCCGCCGGATTAATTCCCGGCACGGCGCCGTTCACCACTTCGAAGCGCCCCCCGCCCCGAAGCGTCGGCTCGATCTGCGCCAGCTTGTCGCCCCGCCCCGAGACCGTTGCCTGACCGCTGAGCCGGCCGCGCGCCCTACCACCCCCGTTGTTGCCCACTCGCTCGGCGATTTGTCCGAGGTCGATGCCGGCGGCTTTCAGGTTGGCTTCAAAGACGCGATCATCAAGCGACATTGCGCCGGCGGCATCGACCGCGCCGTCATACGCGTTCAAGGTCATCGATTGAAGGCGAAGCTGCCCTTCGCGGTATAAAGCCTTAAGCTTAAGATCGCGATAGGGAACGCCGTCCAGGCGTCCGTCGGTTGAAGCAAGCGCGGTCGTCGCGGCTGCGCCGCGCAACGCGGCAACGGCGACTTCGCCGGACGCCGCGACGGCGCGCGCCTGATATTGTTCGCGCGCATAGCCGACCATAAGGTCGGCGGCGCTCAGCTGTGGGCTAGACAGCGCATAGACGGCGTGCAGCGGGCTAAGCGAATCAGCCTGCCCCCGAAGCGCGATACGGGCGCTGCCGAGGTTGAATTCGGCGGGCTCGAGCGTGGCGCTGTCGCCGGTGAAATTTACGACCGCGTCCAAGCCGCTCAACCGCGCTGGGCCGCCCGCTTGCGGCGCCGCTGCGACCTGCACCAGCTTGAGCGCGCCGTTAAGCAAGACTTTGGCGGCCTCTAGCTCGGCCTTAGCGTGTGCCTGCGCTGAGCCGGAAAGACGATAGTCCTTGAACGCCGGCAAAAGCGCGCTCCACGGACTTAAATCAAAGCGATCGATCTGGAAATCGCCCGTGATTCGTCCCGGCGCAAAGGTAAAATCACGCCCGGTTGCATGAAGGCTCGCCAGCGTAAGCTCGGCCGCCGACAGCGAGAATCCATCGGCGCGCTTTTCGCCGCGGAGGTCAAGCTTCAGCGGAACCCCGGACGGCTTGGCAAAAAGCTCGCCGTATGACGCCCTGGCTTGAGTGAGGTCGCCGCCGAGGCTCAAGACCGGGGCCCCCAGAGAGCCAGCCACCCGCCCCTTAAGCGAAACCGGATCGGGTATCGAGACCGCGGCCAGGACCTGGTTCGCCGGGGAGCTTAGACTCCTCAGCCGGTCCGGGACTAACGGTCCGACCGCCACCGCTAGTTCAAGCCGCGCCGCAGCCAAATCGAGCTTGCCGTTGGAGGCCAACGGACCCGCGCGGCCGTCGATCCGGAAATTCTGCTCGTCGCCGAGCAGCGCTAGGCGTATCGCAAGGTTGCAGGGACGTTCGGGGTCCAGCGGCTCCAGGGTCAGGTCCACTTTGCGCAGCGTTACCTGCGCTGCATACAAGGCGTCGGAATAAATTACCTCGCTGTCGGCGAGGCCCAGGCCTTCGACGGTTACGCTCTTGACGCGCCCCGGTCCCGCTGGACCGGCTTGCGACCATAAGGCAACGGGTCGCAAGGAGGCGCCCCTGGACGGCATGAATCCGGCCGCCGGCGCTGCCTTAGCGCCTATCTTGCCCAGCGTAGCGAAGTTGAAGAGGCCCTGAGCGTTGCGCGTGATTCGAATCTGCGCGGTCTCGAAGGCCAGGCGCCCGACCTCGACGCGGCCCGTCAACAAGGGCAACACGCTCACCCGTCCCGAAACCGAGGCGGCATGAAAAAAGGGCCCCCTTGAAGCGAAGGCCGGGTCCTCTGCCACCGCGACGTCCTCAAGCTTCAACAGCACGCCCCAGCCGAACTCGGCGCGGATGCGGCGCACGGACACCCGGCGGCCCAACGCGTCACTCGCGGCGCCGACCACGTAGGAGCGGTTGGCCTCGATGATTCGATTGAGGTTGACCGCGGCAAGCACGACCAAAAGCGCCGAAACCGCGAGAACAATCAGCGCCGAAACGCCGCCGATCAAAAATAGTCGTCCCATCGTTCGATTACCGCAACCGCACCGCCGAACTCGACCCGCTGCGGGCCGCCCGCCACCGGGTACTCTACCTTCGTCACAGCCGACGCTCGACCCCGCGCTCGGGTTGATCTAGCGTGTAATTGCGTGGAATGGTTTGCCCGATAGGTCCACCGTGCTTAAACCTATAGGGTCCCGGGTTCGGTGTTGCAAGGCCAGCGGTCTTAAGTAAGCGGGAGATTCCGGCTATGGCGAGCAAGCGTCAGCGCCGCCGACGCGATGCGGGGAAAAATCGCGGCCCCTTGGCGTCGCAAAAAGTCTTTGCGTCGCCGTTCCAAAACCTAAAGAGCTTGCTTAAGCCACCTCCATTCCCGCGCAGCGTCGCCCGGGCAGCCCCGCCAAGCGGCCCCGCGCTCGAATCGCCCCAGGCAACTGAACTTGACGCCGAGCCCGAGGAGTTGTTTCGCCAAGCGATGACCGATGTCCGCCCACTGGGACGTCCGGAGCATTATCGGCAGCCGAGCAGGCCAACCCTCTGCCGGGCGGCGGTCGCCGACGAAGAGGCGGACGTGCTCGCCGAGCTATGCGAGCTGGTATCCGGCAGCGCGCCCTTCGACGTCACGCAGACCGAAGAATACGTCGAAGGCCGGCGCGCCGGCCTCGACCCGCGTCTTATGAACAAGCTCAGACGCGGTGAATTTGCCATTCAGGCCTACCTCGACCTGCACGGAATGACGCGCTCGGTCGCCAAGCAGGCGCTGTCGGACTTCATCGCGCACTCGGTGCGCAACGGCCAACAGTCGGTACTGCTGGTCAGCGGGCGTGGGTTGCGCTCGCCGGGCGGGGAGCCGGTGATAAAGCACGCGGTAACCTACTGGCTTTCCCACGGCCAGCTCTCGGCTCACGTGTTGGGTTTCGTCACCGCTCGGCCGACCGACGGCGGAGCAGGCGCAATATATGTCCTTTTGCGCCGAGAGCGCCGGCGCGGGCGCTTTGAAGTCGTGGGGCCGAGCAAGCGCGTCCCCTGTTGACGATTGCAAATATTGAGACCGTGCGGGGTCGTGGCGGGCAGGACGCTTCCGGACCTTCCCCCCAATTAACGGGGCTTAAACGGTACAGACTGGGCTGCCCCACGACCAAGCTGAGAGTGTGCCTATTACTATATTCTGCGAGTCCTCAGTAGTTAGGACACACGTCCGGCCTTAAGCGCCCTTTCGCTGAGCCCGAAGCGCTTGTCAACGCCGCTTTGCGCGCGCCGGGCTCGAAGCGCGCACCCATTGCCGCTTTACATTCTGCCCATGAGCAAGAAGGCGATGACCAGCGCGTAGAGCGTGAGCGACTCGATGAAAGCAAGTCCGATGATCATCGGCGTGAACAACGTGCCCGCGCTGTTGGGGTTTCGTCCTATCGATTCCATGGCGGAAGCTACCAAACGCCCCTGGCCCAAGCCGCAGCCCATAGCGGCGATTCCGACGCCGATGTTGGCCGCCAAGGCGATTAGCCCTGCCTTCAAAGAAATGTCGGACGCCGGCTGAGCCTGCGCCATAGCGGCCAGCGGCGCCATGAGCAGCAATCCGGCTCCCCCACAGAATAGCGCCCCCATCCGCGCCAGTCGCCTAATCATTCGCTTTTTTACCTCCCACCTCACTGACACTGCGATTCGCTGAAAGTCTGCTTCCTGCCCCGGCGTCGTCGTCGGCCCATGTGCGCCGGCGCGACGCCGTCCCGGCTAATGGTCGACGCTCTGGGCTATCTTTACGTAGCCCATCGATAAAACCGTGAACACCATCGCCTGGATAAAGCATACCAGCGTCCCTAAGGCGTAAAACGCCAGCGGAATGATAAGTTTGGTCAATTGGGTGAAAATACTCAAGACCTGATGGTCGGCGAACATGTTGGCGTAAAGCCGAACGCCTAGCGAAAATGGGCGGAAGAGATTGTCCGCCACCTCCAGCGGCAGCATCAGCGGCGACAGCACCAACATCGGACCAAGAAAACCACGCAGGTAGCCGAACCCGCGCGCGCGCAGCCCCTGGTAGACGTAGTACACGAAGCTTATCGCGCCCAAGGCAAACGTGAGGTCGGAGAAAGCGGTCGGCGGCTCCAGGCCCGGTATAAGCCCGGTTAGATTGCAAACCAGGATCAAGATGAAAAGGCTGCCGAAATAGGGCACCAAGTCCCGATGATCGTGGGTTTCGAGCACCTCGGCGGTAAACCTGTCAAGCCCCTCGACCAGGGCCTCGGCAAACGAGCGAAGCGAGAGACCTTCGTCGGGCAAAAGCGCACTGCCTGCCGACCGCAAAGCGCGCCTCGCCATCAGCGCGAACCCAATTAAAATCCCCATCACCAGCCACGTCTCAACCAGCACCGGCGGGAGCTTTCCTTGTGTAAGTATGTCGAGAAAGTTCACCATCGCGTTACCCCTACCGCTAGCTGCCTATGCCCGGGAGCCGACGGCTAGGCGCGAGCGGCGCACCGCCGCCCGCGTGGCCACGATCAGCGTGGCAAAAAACGGCGTGGAGATGCCCAGCGCGAATCCGCCCGGATTAAGCTTCAGGCGCCACACGGCGATATAGGCCACGACCACTACCAGCAACAACTTAAGCGGCGCCAGCGCAAGCCACGGCGACGGCCTGCCTCCGCGAATCGCCGCGCCGAACACCAGTTGCGTGAACCAGGCCAGCACTACTAGGTTCGCGGCCACCAACGCCCCGCCGGCCATACATCCGAACGCGACCTGCGCCGACCAGGGCAGCAGCACCAGACACAGTGTGGCCAGCAGCCACAAGTTAGCGCGCTGGATTGCTGAAATCGACGGCATAATCAACACTACCCAACGACCCTAATGCCTTCCGGCAAAACCACCCGCCACCGACCGGATACGAAAACGGAGCATCTTTGCCCCCGTTTGCTTGATCGGGCTAGGGCTTCTCCATTTCGCGCGGCGCTAGCGCGGCTCATCGCGCAGCTTGGCGCCCGCGGCGATCAACCGGTAAAAACCCAACACTACCCCGATAACGAGCAACGCCAGCGTCAGTTTTGGGTAGGTGCCAAAATATTGGTCGAGGTAATAACCGGCAACAACACCCCCGATCGGCGGCGAAGTGGCCTCTGCTCCCAACGAGGCGTAACGCACCATTTTAGCTGGGCTCATCGGCATTGCAACAGGGCGGCCGGCGCGCCTTGGGCTCTACCCGCCAGCCGCGACGCGCAGCGCGCGCGAGGCGGCCTCGATAGTATGCGCCAGGTCGGCTTCGCTGTGCGCCAGCGAAACAAAAAGAGCTTCGTATTGCGACGGCGGCAAGTATACCCCGGCCTCGATCATAGCCGAAAAAAAGCGCGAGAACTTGAGCGCGTCGGCCCCTCGCGCCGCTTCGGCGTCAGCCACTTGCGAAACCCCGAGGAAAAGCGTGAGCAGGGAACCGGCGCGGTTGACACAACCTGTCGTCCTGGTCTCAGCGAGCGCCTGGCTTAAGCCCGACTCGAGTTGAGCGCCGAGCGCCTCCAGGCGCTCATACACGCCCGGCCGCTTAAGGGCTGCCAGCGTAGCAAGACCGGCCCGCACGCATACCGGATTACCCGACAAAGTGCCGGCTTGGTACACCGGACCGCACGGCGCCAGCAGCTCCATCAACTCTGCGCGGCCGCCCACCGCTCCGATGGGCAATCCGCCGCCGATTATCTTGCCTAGCAAAATTAGGTCCGGCGCGGCGCCGTACACTTCCGAGACCGCGCCGTAGCGCAGCCTAAAGCCGGTTATCACTTCGTCGCAGATGAGCAGGGCGCCAAAACTATGGGCTAATGCGCTCAATCCGGCCAGAAAGCCCGCCCGCGGCCTGACCACACCCATGTTGGCCGCCAGCGGCTCGACGATTACCGCGGCAACCTCGCCTCGATTGGCGCTAAGGCACTGCTCGACGACATCGAGACGATTGTACGGCGCGACCAGCGTATGCGCCGCTAACTGCTGCGGTACGCCCGCGCTATCGGGCACGCCGAAGGTCATTCCGCCCGAGCCCGCGCGCACGAGAAGACCGTCGCTGTGGCCGTGATAGCAGCCGTCGAACTTGAGGATTTTCGACCTGCCGGTGGCGGCGCGCGCGAGGCGAACTGCGGTCATCGCCGCCTCGGTGCCGGAGCTCATCAAGCGCACCTTTTCAGCAGGCGCGATTGCGCGCGAGAGCTCTTCGGCCAAATTTACCTCGCCCTCGCAGGGGGCGCCGTAGCCAAACCCTCTGCTTGCCTGTTCGGCGACGGCGGCGACCACCGCCGGATGGGCGTGGCCGAGAATCGCCGGGCCGTAGGAGCCCACATAGTCGATGAGGCGATTACCGTCGACGTCAAACACGTAGGGTCCAGCCCCTCGGTCGATGAACAGCGGCTCCCTTCCCACTGCCCGCCAGGCGCGCACGGGCGAGTTAACCCCGCCCGGAATGCGCGCCAGCGCGCGGCAGAAAAGCGCTCTCGAACGACCTAAAGCATTCCCCATTTTTTCATCCTGCCGGGGCGAGCCCCAAAAGATGTAGGAGGTTTAAACTTGGTCTAAGTTGAATTAATAGGGCAAAAGCCATCGCCAACGGCGCCCCGATAGCCGCCCACTTTGGACCAACTTGCCCCCCATGTTAACGCAAAACCGTAACGCGTTTGTAGCCGAGGCGAAATTCTTTCGGAAAATCAGCTACTTACAAAAAGTTTAAAAGACCGCCTTGTCCGGCATCTGAAAACGGTCTATCAATTTTCACCGCGCCGCAACGTCGCCCGTGAGACTCGTCATGGCGTTGAGAGCGATCCGCTGCGGCGAGAGTTGGCCGTGAGGGGCGTGCTAGGAGTTGAGCCGTCAAGCAAAACGAAAGCCACAATCCAAAATGCCCCATTCAACAACAAGTTAATAAAGACGCTCCATCGCTCGGCTACCCGCCCTTTGGAGCAGCAAAAAAGCCGCTTATCCACAGATGTGGATAAGCCTGTGCGTAACTTGCGTTCCACGATCGGTTGAGCTCGTTTGCCGCTGGCCTCGGCTTGTTCGAAGCAGGAGTAGTGAATGGAAGCCTTGTGGGAAAAAACCTCTGATCGCTTGCGAGGGTCACTGGGAGGGGCGTGTTTTCAAACTTGGATCGCGCCGCTGCGGTTTGTCGGGTTGGAGGGCAAGCGGGTTACACTTGCCGCGCCGAACCGGTTTTTTCGCCAGTGGATCGAAGAGCGCTATCTCAACGCCGTGCGCGAATCGCTGTCGCTCGAGGCCGGCGAAAAGCTCGAGTTGGCGCTGACGCTGCAAGACGCCAAGCTCGCCGCCAACAGCAAAAGCCGCTCGCCTCAGCAGGAGCTCTACGGGGGGTATCAGGCCGACCCGGCTCGCAGCCAGGCGCCCCCGCGCATGGAGCGCGGCATCACGCTCAATTCCCGCTACACGTTCGCCGAGTTCGTGGTCGGCTCGGGTAATCAGTTTGCTCATGCCGCCGCCCGAGCGGTCGCCAATCAGCCTGGTGAGAAGTACAACCCGTTGTTCATTTACGGCGGTGTTGGCCTCGGCAAGACACATCTGGTAAACGCGATCGGCCATCACTTGCTCTCCAACCGCGACCGCAGGCTTAAAGTAATCTATCTGTCGGCGGAAATTTTCATGAACGAGCTAATCAGTTCCTTGCGCCGCGATCGCATGACCGAATTCAAGGACCGTTTTCGCAAGCTCGACGCGCTTATTCTGGACGACGTCCAATTTCTGGCCGGCCGCGAGCGCACGCAGGAGGAATTCTTTCACACCTTCAACTCGCTTCACGCCGAGCGCCATCAGATAGTCCTGACCTCGGATAAGGTCCCGCGCGACATTCCGGACCTCGAAGAGCGGCTGCGCAATCGGTTTGAGTCGGGTCTGATCGCGGATGTCGGGCCTCCGGACTTAGAGACACGGGTCGCGATCCTGCACAAAAAGGCGGCGCACGAGAACATCACGCTCAGCCCCGACGTCGCGCTCTATGTTGCGCAAAGCGTATCCTCGAACGTGCGCGAGCTCGAAGGTTCGTTGACCCGGCTGGTGGCGCTGGCCTCGCTGCGCGCGTGCAGCATCACGCTCGACTTCGCGCGGCAGGCCCTGCGCGATCTGATCTCGGAAAAGCCGGCAAAGCCGGACATTGATGCTATCGAACGCGCCACCGCTGACCTGCTTCACGTTAGGCTCGGCGACTTGCGCTCCAAAAAGCGCACTCAGCAGATCGCCTTCTGCCGTCAGGTCGCGATGTACCTTTGCCGCAAGCTGACCGACTGCTCGTTCCCTACTATCGGCGACCACTTCGCCCGCGATCACTCAACCGTAATCCACGCTTATAATCTTATCGCAAAGCGCGTCAGCGACGATTCCGCCTTTCGGCAGACGATCGAGAAAATCGAACGCCAGCTCAAAACGTGCAGTTCATAGCCGGTGAGCACCGTGTGGATAAACCGCCAACAAACTGGCCTCCTATTCACAGCCGTTAACAGGCCGCGCGCCCAGCGCAAGAGCAGTGGATATTGGGCCCGCATTGTTCTATGGTTTATGCACAGCAAAAGACTAGATTTTACGGGCGGTTCAGCCCAATTTTGAGATTTACACAGAACCTACTATTCCTATTTAATCTAAAAGCTTTATCAGAAGATTAGTAGTAATAGTCAGTTGGAAGGCGAAATGGAATTTACGATAGAGCGGTCGTCGCTGCGCAACGGATTGTCGCTAGTTCAAGGGGTGGTCGAAAGGCCAACGACGATGCCGATTCTCGGCAGCGTTCTGATGGAAGCCGAAGGCGACCGCTTGAGGCTCGCCGCGACCGACCTTGAAGTGGGGATTCGCGCCGAGCTTGCGGCCCAGGTAGCCAAGGGCGGGATCATTACTGCGCCGGCGCGCAAGCTGTGGGAGATTGTTCAGGAAACCGAAGGCGATAGTGTAACGCTGCGCGCGCTGGACAACGACCAGGTCGAGGTGCGATGCGGGCGGGCGGTTTTCAAGATGATGAGCCTGGACGCGCGAAGTTTTCCCGCGATGCCGGCCGGGGAGCAGCTTGAGGCGCAGGCGCCGGAGAGCGCCAGAGCGCGCCTTAAGATCGGGCCGCAGGTGCTGCGCCAGATGATCGACCGGGTGCTGTTCAGCGCGAGCGCGGATGAAAGCCGCTATGCCCTCAACGGGGTCTTCATTGAGGCGACCTCCGCCGGCACGGCGCGCCTGGTCACCACCGACGGCCACCGGCTGGCGATGATTGAACGCGAGGCGCCGGGATTTGCCGCCGAGCGCGGTGCTATTTTGCCGCGCAAGGGCGTCAGCCAGATCGACAAGATTATCGCGTTTAACTCGCAGGACGAGGTCGAGTTGATGATTGAATCGCGGCTGGCCTGGCTTAACTGCGGGTCGGCGCAGCTTTCAATGCGCCTGGTAGAGGGCGAGTTTCCCGATTATCGCGCGGTCATTCCTACGCAGCCACGTTACACCATAACCGTGGGCCTTAAGCCGCTCCAGGCGGCCGTCAAGCGCGCTGCGATTTTTTCTAACGAACGCTTCCACGGAGTTAAGCTTCACATAAACGGCCCCGAGCTTACCGTATCGTCGATTACGCCAGGCCTGGGCGAGGCGAGCGACGTAATCGACATCGAGTTTTCGGGCGAGGAGTTTTCCGTCGGGTTTAACTCGAGCTACCTGTTGCAAATGCTCTCGGTGGTGCCCGAGGACAGCTCCATTAACTTAGGCCTCACTGATGAGGTGAGTCCGGGGCTGATCACGGTAGATAGCGACTCAAGCTATGTTTACGTGGTGATGCCGATGCGGCTGTGAAGCGGCGCAGCGCTTAAGGCATGGCGCGTTGACCGGGCGGTCCTGACCCGCCGGTGAACCCGCGGCGCTCCTATGCCGCAGCCAGCAGGGCACCCGTGATTGATAGCGGACCAAAACAAGTCAGTTGCGGGCGATTTGCAGCAGTAGGTATTTGCCTCGCCTGCGCTTTGCCGGCTCCCATGGAAAGGACGGCTCGCGCTCTATGATCACGAACGGTAATTGCAGCGCGCCGAGGTCTTGCGCGCGCGTGATAACCCATCGCGTCTTGCTGCGCGCAAGATAAGCCGCCAGCGCCGCGGGATCGTCGAATTGCGGGATGGGACGCGGGGAGCGCAAATAGAAGGCCAATCCGGGTCCCCAGATTTTGTACATCGCCAGGGCCTCGGGCGCGCCGTTGAAACGAGCGTTAACGGCGCGAGCGAAGACGCGCTCGCCACGGTAACCCTCGACCGCCGGCATCGCCACGATGAATATGTAAGCCAGAGCCAAGTAAGCGGCGACACAGACGGCAATAAACCGAGCGCGCGGACGCGGCCTAAAGAGTGCGTAGAGGACCCCCGCCGCGCCGGCTACCCACATCATGGCGAAAACGTCAGGATGAGGCAGCGAGGGAAGGTGGGCGAGCCTGCCCGGCAAAAACGAGGGCGGCGCAAGCGCGACGATGCCCAGGATGGCAATCGCGGCGACGATAAAGTACCCGGCGTTGAGCGCGCGTCGCGCGAGCGGCGCCAGCGCATCGGTTTGCGCGCTTAGCGCGCGCGCGATGAGCAGCGCGCCGGCGGGCAGAATCGGCAACAGATAGTAGCTGCGACGAGAGCCTGAGACAGTGAAAAAAATGAAGGTGACCCAAAAAAAGGCGAGCGCGAATCGATCGCCGGAGCGCCGCGGGCTTGGCGCCGGGCGCTTGACCATTTGGTGGACGCAAAGCAGGGCGCCGGGCAGGAAGGCCGACCATGGCGCCATCAGGGCAAAGATCACCGGAACGTAGAGCAAAAGCGGCCCGCGATGGTCGAATGGGCGCACAAAGCGCAAAATATTTTCGCGAAACACCATGTAAAGGCCGAGATTCGAGCCGGTCTTGAGGTAGGAGACGACAAACGGCAGCAGGTAAAATCCGGCTGCGACCAGCACAGCGGGCAGCGTCTTGCGGTTAAAAAGCCAACGGTTGCGCCGCGCCAGGACTAGCGGCGCTTCTACCAACGGCGCGTCAGCCAACTCCGACAGTAGATCGCGCCAGCCGTCGGCAAGACAACCGTAGATTAAAGCGATTAGCAAGGGCAGCGTAAAACCCAAGAGCCCCTTGGTTAGCGAGGTCAGTGCCATCATCAGCCAAAACGGCACCAGCCAGCCCAACGTGGGCCGAGCGCGATGGTTAAGGAACAGCGCCAGCGCCGCGAGCTCGCCGGCCACCGTTTCCATGTCGGCCGAGGCGTGACGGGAGAAAAAAACGAAGCTAAAGCTGGTGACCAAAACCAGCGCCGCCAGCAGCGCCGTCTCATCGCCGTACAGGCGGCGAGCGATGAACAGCGTCAGCGCCACAGCGATCAGCCCGGCGCAGGCCGAGGGGAACCTAATTGCGCCTTCGTCAGCGCCGCCGGCAAGCTCGCTCGCCCCGGCTACCAGCCAGTACGAGAGCAGCGGCTTGTCGTAATAGACGCGCCCGTTGATCGTCGGCCAAAAATAGTCGCCGCTGAGCGTCATTTCGCGCGCGACCTCGGCCCAGCGTCCTTCCGACGACCATAGTGAGCGGCCGCCCAGGCGCGAAAAGAACATCACCGCCGCGAGCATCAAAACCGCGGCGGCGAGCAAACGAAAACGCCGGCCGGAAAGCTCAGGATGCGGGCCTTCGCCTGATGTTTCGGGGCGCAGATTGCCGCTCTGAAATGCCGGCTCGGTCAGCTTCATCGCTAACTATTCTAGTGTACGGCGAGGAGTAAATCGCTACCGCGCGCGCCGGCCAAACCCTTGCGGGCGTGAGAGCTTCGCGGCCTTCACCCCTCAAGCTTCAACCGGGCGGCCGGCGTTGCACCAGATGGCGCAAGGCAGGCCTCGCGGGATTTCAGGAACGAACCGGAGCTGTCGCGAACCCGAGCATGACAATCCGCCGGCTGGTGTGGTAGGTTCCCGGCTAGCGCGAGATGCGACAACATCAGCCGGACATCATCACGGCTTGCGGCCACCACCACCCCGCCGGCCGCGCAAGGCAGGCGCGAGATTAAACGGAGGAACCGATATTGAACGGGGACAAAGCGCAGCCGGCAGCCGTGCCGAAAAAGCCCAACCGTCTAATCAATCAGCAGAGCCCGTATCTTCGCCAGCACGCCTACAATCCCGTGGACTGGTATCCCTGGGGCCCCGAGGCGCTTGAGCGGGCGCGCGCCGAGAACAAGCCGATACTGCTATCTATCGGGTATTCGGCGTGTCACTGGTGTCACGTAATGGAGCGGGAGTCCTTCGACGACGAGGAGACCGCTCAGTTGATGAACCAGTTCTTCGTCCCGATTAAGGTCGACCGCGAGGAGCGCCCGGACCTCGATCAGATTTACATGGACGCCGTGCAGTTGCTGTCGGGCCGCGGAGGGTGGCCGCTGACGATGTTTCTCACGCCGGACGGAGGACCGTTTTTCGGCGGTACTTATTTCCCGCCCGAGGACCGCCATGGCCTGCCAAGCTTTAAGCGCGTGCTGCGGGCGGTGGCGCAAGCCTACCGCGAGCGTCCGCAGGAGGTCGCGGAGAATGTGGGACGCCTGACGCGGGCCCTGGACACGCTCTCGAGCCTCAAGGCTCCAGGCGCCGAGGTGTCGGCCGAGACGGTCGAGCGCGCGGCCGGCGCGATGGCCAATCATTACGACCGCGTCAACGGTGGAATCGGCCAAGCGCCGAAGTTTCCCAACACTTTCATCTTCTCGCTGTTCCTGCGCGTTTACCGCCGGACGAAGCAGCCGGTGTACGCCGAGATGGTGCGCCATACCTTGTCTAAGATGGCCAAGGGCGGCATCCACGACCAGATCGGCGGCGGCTTCCATCGTTACAGCGTCGACGCCGCATGGCTCGCGCCGCACTTTGAAAAGATGCTCTACGACAATGCGCTGCTCGCAAGCCTCTACCTCGACGCGGCGCGCGCGCTGGAGGAGGAGCAGTTCACGCAGGTGGCGCGTGGAATCTTTGAATACGTGCGGCGTGAGATGACCAGCCCCGAAGGCGGTTTCTATTCGAGCCAGGACGCCGACAGCGAAGGCGAAGAGGGCGCCTTTTTTCTCTGGACGCCGGAGCTAGTGCGCGCGGTCTTAGGTGATGAGCTAGCGCCTATTGCTGCACGATATTTTGACGTGAGCGAGGAGGGTAACTTCGACGGCCGCAACGTTTTGCGCCGCACTATCGAGGCGAGCGACGCGGCAAAGCTCTTCGCCGTCGAAGAGGCCAAGACGGCAGCAATGGTCGAGGAGATAAGGCAGAAATTATTTGCCGCGCGCGAGGCCAGAGTTAAGCCCGGACGCGACGAAAAAATCCTTGCCGCCTGGAACGGACTGATGATAAGCGCGTTGGCCGAAGGCTACAGAATGCTGGGCGAGACGCGCTATCTTGAGGCGGCCGAGCGCGCGGCTAAGTTTGTGACGACCAGGCTGTGGGACGGAAACCGGCTTAAGCGCTGCTTCAAAGACGGCGTGGCGCAGCCCAACGGCTATCTCGAAGACTACGCTTGCGTGGCTTATGCCCTTATCGACCTTTACGAAGCGACCCTCACGCCGGACTACCTGAGCCAAGCGCGCGCGCTTGTCCAAGTCGTGCTCGACCACTTTGCCGACGCGCAAAACGGCGGCTTTTTCTTCACCGCCGACGATCACGAGACGCTGATTACCCGCTCCAAGCCACTGTTCGACGGCTCAACGCCCTCGGGCAACAGCCGGATGTGCCTCGTGCTACTGCGGCTTTTCGCGTACTTTGGCGAAGAGCGCTTCCTAAAGGAAGCCGAGCGAATCCTGGCTTTAACCGCCTCAGCGATGCAGGAACAGCCGGTTGCGCTGGCCCATATGTTGGAAGCTCTTGACCTGTACGAACAAGGGGCCGACGAAATCGTGTTAATCGGCGACGACAAAGCGGCCGCGCTCGAGCGCTGGCTTGAGTGGCTCGGGCGGCGTTATCTGCCTAACCGCGCAATTTTTGCTTCGGCTCCGGGCTCAAGTGAGCATCGCTTTGTGCCCGAGCAGGTGGCCGGCAAGGGGCAGGTCGGCGGCCACCTGACCGCTTATGTATGCCGCAGGCGCACCTGTTCCGCGCCGCAGACCACGCTCGAGGGTTTGCAGGCCGAACTCGAACGCTGAGCCGTGGCAGGCGGCCGAGCGGCGCTGGGCGGCACTCCCGGGCCGGTGCCGCATAAGCGGGCGAACGCCAAATCGACGCGGCGCGACCCGCCGGGTACTCCAACCGGCGGGGCAGGGCCCTGCGCGCGCGTGGCGGCACGCCGGCGTGACCCCTAAGCGGCCGCGCAGGAACTCAGTCGGTCACGGCGCCGAGGGTCGCGGACGACACCAGCTTGGCGTACTTGGCCAAGACGCCGCTGGTATAGCGCGGCGCCGGGGGTTGCCAGCGCTTGCGGCGCTGCTCCAGCTCCGCCGGCGCAACGTTAAGCTGCAAGCGGCGCTCACGTCCGTCGATGGTGATGGAATCGCCGTCCTTGACCAGCGCGATTGTGCCGCCGACTTGCGCCTCGGGCGCCACGTGTCCGACGACCAGTCCATAGCTTCCGCCCGAGAAGCGTCCATCGGTGATAAGTCCCACCGACGCCGCCAGTCCGGTGCCGACCAGCGCGGAAGTCGGCGAGAGCATCTCGCGCATCCCCGGGCCGCCCTTGGGCCCTTCGTAGCGGATGACGACGACGTCGCCCGGCTTGATGCGCCCGTTGAGAATCGCGTGCAAGCACGACTCCTCGTCGTCGAAAACGCGCGCCGGGCCGGTCATCACCGGGTTCTTTACACCGGAGAGCTTGGCCACGGCGCCCTCTTCGGCCAGGTTGCCGCGCAGAATTGCCAGGTGCCCCTGCGGATAGACCGGATTGTCAAAGGGATGAACTACGTCTTGGCCGGCCGGCGGGTCGGCGGGCTCGTTGGCCAGCGCATCGGCGACGGTCTGACCGGTGATGGTCAGCGCGTCACCGTGAAGGAGGCCGCGGCTCAGCAGTATCTTCATCACCCGCGGCACGCCGCCGGCGCGATGGAAATCGACGGTGAGATAGCGGCCGGAAGGCTTGAGCTCGCACAGCACGGGCACGCGCTCGCGAATTCGTTCGAAATCATCCAACGACAGCTCGACCTTTGCCGCATGAGCGATCGCCAACAGATGGAGCACGGCGTTGGTCGAGCCGCCGACCGCCATCACCACCGCGATCGCGTTCTCGAAGGCCTTGAGCGTCATGATGCGGCTCGGCGTCAACCGGCTGCGGATCGCCTGCAGCACGACCTCGGCCGAGCGCGCCGCGCTGTCGGCCTTCTCCTGGTCAACGGCGGCCATGGTGGAAGAGCCGGGCAGGCTCATCCCCATGCCCTCGATCGCCGCGGACATGGTGTTGGCGGTATACATCCCGCCGCACGAGCCGGCGCCCGGGCAGGCGTGGCGTTCGACTTCGAGCAACTCGGCGTCGCTGATTTTTCCCGCGGTGCGCTCGCCCACGGCCTCGAACGCGGTGACCAGGTTGATGTCGCGGCCGTTGTAATGCCCGGGTTTGATGGTTCCGCCGTAAACGAAGATCGCCGGGATATTAAGCCGCGCCATCGCGATTAGCGCGCCCGGCATGTTCTTGTCGCACCCGCCGATGGCGACCAGGCCGTCCAGCGCTTGGGCGCTGCACACGGTTTCGATGGAATCGGCGATGACCTCGCGCGAGACCAGCGAATACTTCATTCCCTCGGTGCCCATCGAGATGCCGTCGCTGACGGTGATCGTGCCGAACTCCTGCGGCATTCCGCCGTCGCCCTTGATCGCCGCCTCAGCCCGCTCCGCCAGCAGGCCGAGACCCAGATTGCACGGGGTGATGTTGCTGTGGCCGTTGGCGATGCCTACCAAGGGCTTTTCGAAATCCTGATCGCCGAAACCCACCGCGCGCAGCATCGAACGGTTCGGGGCCCGTTCGAGACCTTGCGTGATTATCTTGCTTCGCCAGTTGTACGACATGATTTGTGTCCTGACCTCCGCTGAAAGAAAGCACACCGCGGCTGCCGCGCCATGAGCGCAGGCCGCATCCCCTCGCCGCATCGCTAAAACCTTATCGCAAGATCGGAGCGAAGAAAAACGCGCCTTTCATCCGCTTCGCACGCCGCCGAACACAAAGCGCAGCCGGAAGCGGCGCCTCTAAAGCCTGTGCGCAAAACCAAAGGCAGCCTCGCCACCGGTTCAACGCGAAACTCACAGAAGCCCGCGCCGACCGGCTGGTTCTGGCGGACGGCTCCGAACATGCCTTCGACTTTGCATTGGTCATCCCTGCCTTTCTCGGAGCCGCGTTTGTTCGGGGAGTGGAAGGACTCGCGAATCCGAAAGGCTTCGTGCTCGTCAAGCCGGAACTGGCGAGCGTGAAATTCGACAACCTTTACGCGGTCGGCGTGGCCGTGGCGATTGCGCCGGTTGGAGCAACCCCGGTTCCGGTAGCAGTCCCCAAGACCGGACACTGGGCGGAGCTGATGGCGCAGGCGGCAGCTCATAACATCGTCGCCGAGTTCAAGGGCGGCGCGAAGCGCGACGGACTGACCGCGCCCGTAACCTGCATCGCGGACGCGGGCGATACCGGCTTCTACCTCTCCGCCGACCCGTTCTTACCGCCGCGCAACAAAGTGGTTCACAAGCAGGGAAAGTGGGCGAGGTCTCTCAAGGTAGCCTTCGAAAAATATTACCTGGCGCGCATTCGGCATGATTGGCCGTCCTTGCACTTCGGCTGGTAGCGAGGACGCCCGGCAAAAAGGGAGCGTGGCGATGAAGTACCTTTTTATTCTTAACGACCCGCCCTATGGCACGGAGCGCAATTACAACGCCTTGCGCCTGGCGGCTTCCTTGGCGAAGAACGAGGCAACAAAGATTACCGTGTTCCTGATCGGCGACGCCGTGGGATGCGCCGTCGCCGGCCAGAGCACGCCCGCCGGCCATTATAATCTGGAGCGTATGCTCGGCGGACTCATCGGCAAACGAACGACGGTCGGCGTCTGCGGCACCTGCATCGATGCGCGTGGGATTAAGGCCGAATCCCTCGTCCAGGGCGCGCGGCGAAGCTCGATGGAGGAGCTCACGGCCTGGACCCAGGAGGCCGACAAAGCGATGGTCTTCTAAACGCGCCGCCTGGCGCGGCGCGATAGTGCAGACTCGTTTTCAAGTCGGCTGCACCGCGCTAGATTCCCACGTGCACGCCGTAGGCTTGACGTTGCTAATACATCGGCTGCGGTTGCAACGATTCGGCACCTGATTTTTTTCACGCCCGCAGCCGTTGACCCAGTTACCCGCTAGAGATCAGGTCGAAGCAGATCAGGTGGAGGTCGTCGCGGGTGATGGCGGGTTTCGCGGGATTGGCTTGGTGCTCGGAATGCTGGTTGCCGAACCGACCGCGAATGTCTTCGACCGCCGCAAGTAGCGCGTTGATGTCCGCGTTCCGCTGAAATTCCTTGTAAGCGCGGCGAAGATCGACGATCTGCGTGCGCCACATCGGCTGATTTAGAAACTTGATCGCTTCGATCGCGCGCGGCCGGCTGACCTCCGGATGATTAACGTAGCCCTGGAGCAGCGTTACGATGGTCTGTTGAATCGCCTCGACGCTGCGCGGCGCGACTTCCAGCGCGCTCTGCTGCTGCGACGACTGCCGGACCTTATCGATCGCGCGTTCCTGCACATTGAAGATGCGCGCGAACGTCTCGGGATCGACCACGCGCGGCGTCTCTCGATTGCACGCGATCAGATTCGCGATAAAGTGGCGGTTGTCGAGGACGCCGTCGTTCTTCAAGTCCACATACTCCCAGAAGTGCAGCTTGTCGCTGTTTTTGGGTTGTGCCTGAAAGTAAAAGAAAACCCCTTTGGCGCCTGCCGAGCGCAAGCCTGAATGAATCCCGTCGGGCAGCGACTCAAGCATCTCCCTGCCGCCGCTGTCGAGTAGGTTGCGAAGCCGCTGCATCAGGAACTCCCCGGTCGCGAGCTCCGTGAACTGCTCCTCCTCTTCGATAACGGAGCCGTCCTCATCGCGGATGCGTTTCAGTGTATTGAAGTTCCGCGGATGAACTGTCTCGCCAAGTATGCTCGCGTCCAGAAAGCCCGTCGCATCGATCGCCGCGATCTTCTCCGAGAGGCTCTCCACCAGCCGCAACAGCCGTTCGAGCCCTTCGTCCGGGAACATGTTGTAGATCCATAGCGTGTCGAAGTCGGTTCCGATCCGGTCGATGCGCCCGGCCCGCTGCACCATCCGGGTCGGATTCCAGTGCAGGTCGTAGTTGATCAGATAGCCGCAGTCCTGCAGGTTCTGCCCTTCGGAGAGCACGTCGGTCGAGATCAGTATGTCGATTTCCTTGTCTGTTCCGGCGATTTCCGGTCCACGATTCGCCTTGGGCGCGAAGCTGCGGACCATCCGCACGCGCTCTTTCGCATCTGCGCCGCTGTCCATGCGCCGAATTTGAACGTTCCCCAATCGCTTCTGAAAGGCCGCGGCGTCAGGACTGTCCGGGTTTCCGAGCTGCGAGTACAGGTAGCGAGCGGTGTCCTTGTAGTAGGTGAAGATGAGCACCTTTTGGCCGCGCAGCTTGCCCGCCAAAATCTCCTTGAGCGTCTTGAGCTTCACGTCGTCTTTGGGCCTGATGCTCTTGACGCGATCCCAGATGGCGGAGAGCATCTCGATGTCGTGCTGGAGCGCCTCGTGCAGGCGGCGCAGGTCGTACTTCGTCTGATCGATCGATTCCATCCCTTCGAGCACGCGCTTCGCGTCGTCGCCGGCGTCCATCTCATCTGCCAGCGAGCGCGGCGTGGCGTCGTCTTCTTCGTCCTCGATTGCGACAAACCTCATCGCGCGATGAAAATCCGGGCTGCGCAGAACGCGCCCATCCAGGATGTAGGACTCGAAGGTTTTCAGGAAAGCGAGCGCCCGCCGCACGCTGATACGAAATGCCTCGACGCTCGATTCGAAGCGCTTCAGATACCGGCTCTTGAAAATTCCGACCAGCGCCTGCTCGCGTCCGGCCTCGAATTCGTCAACCTCGACGCCCTTTTTCTTGTAGGATTCGAGATTGTACGGCGCGAGTGCCAGGCTCTCAATTCCCGACACGATCTCGTCGTAGATGCCGCCGTAAGTCGCTTCGAGGTTGTAGCGGACCGTCCTGAGCTTGCGCGCCGGGAAGTGGACTTTCTTGCCGGCGATCGTCGCCTCTGGATAGGCGCTCCGGATGAAGGCGCGCGTGCGCCGGATGACAACCTCTTCGAGCAGGTTGAACAGCGCGAATGCGCCGTCCTGCAATCGCGTCGAACGCCGCGCCGCGAGAAAGTATCGGTACAGGTCGCCGATTCCGCTGGCGGCGAAATAACTCCGGTCCCCGCCGGTCACCAGCGAAAGCTGGTTGTAGAGGTCCATCAGGTCGTTGTTGATCGGCGTCGCCGTCAGCAGGATTACTTTTTTGTGCGTGCCTTCCCTGCCCCGGCGGCCGTTGCCGCCCAGGATGCTTTCGATGCTCGCGTAGCGCTGAGCGTTGGGATTGCGGAAATTGTGCGATTCGTCGATCAGCACGACGTCGGCGTCAGCCCACGGTCGCGGGTCGAATTCCTCGCGGCCAAGTTCCTCCTGAGAGAGCACGCTCGCCGAGATTGTCGCGTCGGCCAGCTCAGCTTCCCATATCTCGCGCAGGCTGGCCGGACAGATCACGAGCGCCTTCTGCCGCATGTGATAGGCGAAGTCTTCGAGGAGCTTCTTGCCGATCCATGTCTTTCCCAAACCGACCGAATCGGCGATTATGACCCCATCGTAGCGGGCCAGAATCTTGCGCGCCTTCTTGACCGCGTCTTCCTGAAACTCCGAAAGCTCCACGGCCGAACGTGTGGCGCGCGGCGCGTCGTCTTCGAGTTCGTCTTTGAAGTACTCGTAGAGCGCCTTCATGTAGATTTCGAAAGGCGTATACTCGTTGCGGCCGAACTTCGAGGCGTCGAGCAAGTCGATAAGGTCGTCTTTAAACTCGCGCGAGTCGTTCCAATTCCGCTCGTACCACGCTTCGAGATCAATAATCGCCCGGGCGCCAACCTCGCTCTTGAGCAGTTGGCGATTCTCTGCCGTGATGCGTTCGCTTGCCCGTGCGTCGCTAAGCCACGCTACCGCCCGCGCCGCGTCGGGGTCTTCGACTTCTTCGGGATCGATCAGAACCTTGTGGGTCAGGTTCAGCTCCCGATTTGACGAAAGCCCCGGCGCGGTAAAATTGGAAGAACCGACAATCGCCAGAATCGGACGGAAGCGGTCGAAAAGCATCTGCTGGCCCGGACGGTCGGAATAGAAGAGCCAGCATTTCGCGTGGAGAAAGCCCTTGTCGTGAAGGCGCACCTTGACCGCGTCGCGCCTAAGGAACGCGATCAGGTCCTCGACCAGGCGCAGCGTCTTTTCGTCGAACGGCAGCGCTTCGAGGTCGCGGGTCAATAATCCCTTTACAACTTCCGCATCCGGGCGCAGCCCAATCTGCTCGCCGCTGGATGGCTCCGCGCCGAGCAGGAGCCGGAAATTGCCGAGTCCGAGCAGCCCGTCTTTGATAAGGCCGAACCCGCCGACCGTGAAGTAGGCCGTCGCCACGTCGAGCGAGCGTCCCTGATGCTCGCGCAACAGCGTGCCCAGGATGTCCGCCATACGATGGGACTGGTTGTCTATGACGTAGGGTACGCGCATCGTTCGGCGACCTACTCAGCTTCGGGCACCTCGAGGTCGCGGCAAATCTTGCGCGCCAGAAAGTCGTTGACCTCACGATGGCGGGGAATGGTCGACGCTTTGCCCTTGCCGCGATTCACATACACCGTGTGATTTCCGCCCTCACGAAGAAGAGCGCAGCCGTGACGCTCCAGATGACGGAGCAGGCCGCGCCGCTTCATCGCTCCTGAATCAGTAGAGGTTCTCTTATTACCTTCTGGCCCTTAAGCGATTCTTCAGCCAGGGTGCGGTTCGCTTCGAGCACAAGTGCGACCGCCTCCTTGAGGTTTTTTCGAGCTTGGTCGAGGGTCGCAGCTTGGGTATTCGCGCCCGGCAACTCCTCAACGAACGCGATGTAACCCTCAGGCACCTTGCGGAAAACAGCCGTGAATTCCATAGGTTCTTTTATACTCCCAGGACTCTTGGCAGGCACGCGGTCCGGCTCACGCTGTCTTTCCGGTTCGTCTCCGGGACGCGCATCCGGTAAAGCCGGCCTGGGCCGAGAATACGCGGGGCAAGCGTAAGGATGCCTTCGGATAGCGGCCAGGCGGCAGGTCGTGGTATTTTTAATCCGATGGATTCGAAGGGCGAAAAGCGGGCGCCAATGACAGCGGAACAAGGTTCCTACCACTACACGGTCTATTTTGAGCCGCAGACCGACGGCAGTTTCGCGGTCGTGTTTCCGGCATTCCCCGAGATCGTGACCTTCGGGCGGACGCTGGAGGAAGCGCGGGCGATGGCGCGCGACGCGTTGCGCTGTCATCTGGAGGGACTCCGCAAGGACGGCGAAGCGATTCCGCCCGAGACGCCACCGGCCGGCGCTCCGATTCGCGAAGAGGTCGTGGTGGCGATTTGAGTCCGGCTGGAGTGCAGCCGCTCGGTGCTTAAGGAATCGGTATAAGGCACTCCGCGCCGCCTTGCCGCGGGATCATCCAAGCCGCTAAAACCTCCATCGTTCCAGCCCAAACAGTTCCAGCAACCGAATGTGCTTGATGCCCATCGCGGAGCATACGTCCGGGATTTTCGGCTTTCGCAGATTGTTGCTCGGGATCTCTCCGCTCACAACAGTAAGACCGTTGACCTGCGCTACGGCGATCACGAACGGGTCGGCTGTCGAGCGATTCTTTCTCGCGTCCACCAGCCTCGGGTATGCCGAGAGTATCTTCCTAACGGACTTCTGAGTCGCCTCGTCGATGGGCAGGAAGAGCCCAGCCTGATTCCTCGCCCATTTGTAAACATCGTCGTCTTTCTTCTTCAGCTCGATCAGAACCTCCTCCGTCCCGCAGAGGCCACGGCCGGCGATTAACTGTTCGATATTGCGCCACACCGACGGAAACCTGTCGGGCGGATAGTAGCGCCGCCATCCGTCGAGGATCGCGCTTGTGTCGATGCTGTATTTCACGCTCCCGCTGAGGCTGCGCCGGAGTGCAGGAGGGTCTGCTCAATTCTAGGCAGATGCTTTACACGCACCTCCAATAGGTCGGACACATCACTTGAGGTGAGCTTCTCGCTGGCGTAGCCCGCGAGCACAAGACGGGAAAATGAATCTCCGGCTCGACTCAGTGCAAGTTTGTATGGCGGGGCAAATCCGGCGGGCTTGGTCGTCGCCTTGAATTGTTGTGCATATTCGGCGCGCTTTTTGCGATAGAACGCCCCGGTCGCCAAGCCAGCGATAAGCAGGCGCCGAACGATCACCTCGCGGCTCACCCTAAAACGTTTCGAGAGGAGATCAATGTCGTCGTCAGACCACTCGCCGCGTCCAGCGGAAGAGCGTAAACGGGCATCCTGCACGAGAGCATCGCGAGGCACTAATACTTCGCCAGCGACCATATTCGCGTCGATCTCGGATTGCTGGTCTCGAGACCTGCTGCCGGGAGCTTCATCAAGATCGCAAATACCTCCTTCCCGCAGCATCAGGTGGGCAAATTCGTGGAGTAGCGTGAAGATCCTGGCTCGAACGGGGTCTTTAATGTTCAGGACGATAATGGGAAGCGGCGTCAGTGCCAGCGAAAACCCGCGCATCTCTTCGACATCCACGTTCGAAGCCTGAAAGGTCATGACGCCCAGCTTCTCGATCGCCCGCCTCCAGCCGTTGAACGCGTCGTATTCCGAGTGCCACGCAAGCTGGGCAGCCAGAGTGACTCCGAGCCGCGCACGACCCTCATGGGCAAGAGGTTCGGGCGCCCTCTTTACGTCGGTAATCCCCGCAAACTTGAGTGGCTTCTCGCCAAGCGCGGCGTAGATGTCGAGCGCCGCTTCGCGGCGGTATTGGGCCTTACGAACTTCGAGCCGGAGCTCGTACGATTCACTTCCCAATAGCCTCTCGGGAAGCCGGCGGAAGTCACGAAGTGCCTGAAAGTCTTCGGGAGGGTCGGCCAGATAGAACACCGCGAGCGGGCGTTTATAGACTTCGGCGAGCTTCCGTAGCTGCGCGATCGACGGTTTTACTTCTCCGGTTTCCCACTTCTTGAGCTTATCGAGCGGCACCTTGGCCTTCGATGACACAACCGCCGCGTCGAGACCCGCGGATTCTCGGGCCCAAACAAGCAGTTCAGGCTTTATCAATGCTTCTGTGCGTATGCTCATTTTAGGTTACAAGCGACCACGCCAATTTGGTCGATTCAGGGCCACCGGACACCGTAGCATTGCGCGACCGTGGCAAATTACCGCTGCCTTTGCTCCCACATCTCCTTGACCATCTGAACCATATTCGGCCCGAGTTCAGAGTCGTCTCGGTATTGGAGATATTGATTAAAGCTCGCGCCAAACCACACATTGGGCAAGCTGGCCAGCCACCGGAGGTCACCCGAGAGCAGCGCGTGCATTCGCTCGTGACGCTTCGTCAGTACTTGATACGTGTGCCAATACGCTTCGCGCATCATTTGTCCTACTGCGGCTATGTAGTGAGTTGGAACCAGGTCATGAAAAAGATCGCTCATAGAGTTGACGAATACGCGGCGGGGGGTTTTCCAGCGCAAGGGTTCGCGAAGTTTTTCGGGGACAAGCCGCAGGTCGAAGCCGTTTTCGAATGGATGACCGGGAACGCCGCGAAAGCGCTCTGCGAAAGTTTCGGCGTAGCAGTTCTTGCAGCCCGGGCTGACCTTTGTACAGCCCCGAACCGGGTTCCACGTGGCATCGGTCCACTCTATGGAGGTTCGATCGCTCATGTTGGTTGGGCGAATATACGACGAAAATAATCCTACGTCAAATTCCTTCAGTGGCCGGCGGAGCGGCTAAAGTCGCCCTATCAAGGGAAGCCTTGAGCACGTCGATCGGGTCGCGGACGGGGCGGGTGGCGCGCAGCAGCTTCCTCTCCTCGGCTGTAAGCTCGTAAACCTCTTCAACCAGCGTCGCCAGCTCCTCTTCGACCCGCATCTGCTCCTCTGACAGCATTGGCCGTTGATACCTATGCGGCAGCGCGCAACACTCTCACCGTGCGCTGGCCTCGATGAGCGACATCTCCAATTCTGTGAGACCGTACAGCCGATATATCGCAGCGTCCAGTTCGGTCGTTACGGCACCGTAGTCCCTTTCGACCGCGCGTTTGTTCAGACTCTCCAACTCGGCGCGCTGCGAGCCGTCAGGAATCGCGATCGGAAGCTCCAGCAGGTACTGGGGCATGAAGCGAACGAAACCCCTTTGGAGCGCTGTTCCGGTCTTGGCGAGGACCCAAAACAACAGACGCGAATTTAGCAGGCAGGTTAGGCTCGCCAATGAGAGCGGCGCGCCTCGACGGAGCGTCAGGCAGTATGCGGTGATGGAATATAATTTTCCATCGCTATCCAATGCGGCCGAGGGACGATCGTTGTAGTCTGGCAACATCACCTTGGGCTGCTCGAATTGATCGAGGTTTTGCGATCGGCCGAACGCCCACCAGCCCGAGTGATCCATGCGGCCTCGTTCGCGGGCACGAAGCCGCGGCTCGCATTCTCTCAAATAGCGCCAGGCCTTCGGAAAATCAGCCCTCAACTGCCGCTCGCTGAACAAACGCGGATCAGAGCCGGACAGATCGTAGGGAAACAAAATCCACTGGTCGTTGTGCGACAGGGAAAAAGCTCGAATCTCGTCGCCCGAAAGAAGGGGCTTCAGGAGCGCGGTTTCGATCTCGTGCGCGCTGCCCGTCGCGCGCGAGCTGACTCGAACGGTTTCCTTGGACACGCGCTCCGTGCCTCGAAAGACGAAAACGTCATTATCGCTGGTCCGAAGCCCTTGGAATGCGCGATCGATAAATTCTCCTAGCCGCGGATACTCGGAGCTGAGCAGCCGCTCCAACAGCGCCGCCTCGGCGCCACCGCTAAACGTCCAAACGCCGCCGCTTCCGGGCGCCGGGCGGTCCTGTTCGCGCCCAATCTCTCCCGTCGAGGCGTCAACAAAGGCAAAGGTCTCGCGGGATGTACGAGAAAGGCCAACAACACACGTATAATTGGTGGCATCTTCGAACAGTTGAAAGTCCTTGAAATCAACGACACGCGCCAGCGCCTTTTTACCGGCCACCAACTCGCGCAGACCCGCTCCGTAATCTGTCGCGAACCATTTGTTTGGAACGATATATACAGCCTCTTTGGTCGTTAACCCCAGGCCGATTTCCAGAAACGGCAGGTAGATATCGAAATTCTTGGCCGCGGACCGGTATCTCTGACCCACAAACTCGGCGCCTGCCGGGTCGCTCTGTCGGAGTTGTTGGACTCGCGCGTAAGGCGGGTTGCCGACGACGGCATCGAACCCGGCGTCATCGAGACGGTCGGTAACGCGCTCCGTGCCTGGACGGGCACCGTAAAACACCTCTGGGAACTCAAGCTCCCAATGAAAGAAGCGCCGCTCCCCGGCCGCCGCGAGCGCCGTCGCCGCGATACGGCGCTCTGCCGCCGACATCGCGGCAAGCGCCTTCTCGAGCGCGGCGGCCGTGCGCGCCTTGATGAAGCGATCGGCCTCGCGAGTTTTGAGGAACGCGATCACGGGCGCGTCAGCGGCGGCGCCCTTGCCGCGCGCTTTTTTCGCCGCCTCGTTGCCGAACCATTGGCTGGTGTACACGTCGAGAATCCGCTTGTACGGCGCAAGCGCGTCGGATGCCTTGCGGTACTCGGCGCGCGATTCATACACCTGCGCGCTGGTCACGTCCGACAGCTCGCCGACGTGGCGCATGAAATCCGTCGCAAGCGTCAGCCCGGCAAACCAGTTGCCGAACAGAGATCCCTGCCGGAGCTCGTCCTGCACTTCGGGAACCGATACGCCGATCAGCGAATTGCCGCATCGCAGATGATGGTCAAGAAACGAGAGCGGCGCGCCCAGCGTGAAGCAATCGAGCCATAGCGAAACCTTGGCTAGCTCGACCGCCATCGGATTCAGATCGACGCCGTAGATGCATCGCTTGAGCACGTGGCGCTTGAGCAGGTTCACGTCGGTCAGGCGCCGGATGTCGATCGTGATGCCCTGCTCGTCCATCTCATGGACGATGCTCTCGCGCACGTCGGCCAGATGGGCGGTAACGGGGTTCCATGGGAAACCGTTCAGGAAATCGAGCGCCTTGTCGGTGATGTAGTCGACTGCCTCAACCAGAAAATGCCCGGAGCCCATCGCGGGATCCAGAACCTTGATATCGAAGAACCGATCGATTAGGGCGCGCCATCGGTTCTCGACCGCCGGACCGGATTCGTACTTGCGCGGATCCTCGCCGGTGGCGCGCGCGTTCTTGACTCGATCGCGATGCCACGCCTGCGCTTCGCGCAGCATCGGGCGGAGAGCGTCGAATTTCTCCTTGACGACGGGGCCGAGCGCCTGCTCGACGATATAGGCGACAATGTGATCGGGCGTGTAATACGAGCCGGTCGCCTTGCGCTCCCGGCGGTCGTTTTCGAGATAGGCGCGGCCCTTGGCGATGACGCGGCGCTGGCGTTCGGCGCGCTCGCGCTCGGCTTCGACCAGTTCTTTGAAAGCGCGATAGATTTCGCGGTTTTTCTCCTTGGCGATCGCGAGCTTCTCGTTCGCCACCCGCAGCTTGAATTCGAGAAGTCCTTCGTAAATCGAGCCGAGCTGGCGGACGCCCAGGGATTTGAAGTCGATTGGAACCAGCTTGAAGCTCTTCGGGTCTTCGTCGCGCGCGAGCAGGTCGAGGGCGGGAGCGAGAAAGCGATCGGCAATCTTGTTTTCCAAAAGAAAGCGGCTGACTTGGGCTTCCTCGCCGGCGTCGTCAGTTTTCGGATCAGAGAGAAACAGGCCACCGTTGTAAACCGGGACGTTGAGCGCGGCGCGGCCCCGGTCGATTACGGCGAACATCTCGGCGAGCCGATCGCAGAGCTCGAAGCTGTCGGCGCGATAGCGCTTGGCGAGCCGCGCTGCCGCTTCATCGCGCACGGGGCCGGCGGCGTCGGCGACCTCCTGCTTTAGGCGCGAGAGACTGACCTCGAAATAGCCGCGAGTCTCCTTGACCGGCAGAAGGTCGCGCGCTTCGGCATAGAGGATGAACAGCAGGCGGTACAGCAGCGTCAGAGTTCCGCGGAAGATGGCATCGAGGGCGTCCTGCGAAAGACTGCGCGCGCCCGCGCGATGCATGAAGTCGACGAAACCCTCGGCGAGCAGCGGGAAGATATCCTCGAAAACGCGCCGCTTTAAGTTTTCGCCCAGCTTGCGGGCGTATTCCTCGCTCTCGTCGAGAATGCGGTCAACCAGAGAAAGCGCGGCCTCGCGCCCTTCGCGTACAACGGTCACGGGAACGAAGGATTCCCGCCGAAACAGCAGCCAGAAGTAACGGAACGCGTCGCCCGGTTCGGCGGGTCCGGGCCCCTGATCGGCGAGCAGGTCCGACAGATCGATCTCGTAGTAGTTGGTTGCGCGGGAATGGGCGCGCCGTGAATAGAGCCGCCACAGACGGCCGTTCGTCACGATCACCCACGGCGCTTCGCCGCGTTCGAGCAGGCTCACGACCTGGGCGCCCGGGTTAGCGTCGGGCGCGGCGCTATCGCGGCCGTAATCCTTGGCGTCGAGCATCCGATCCCACGGATAGGCGAGGCATAGCGCCAGCGGCGGACCATCGGATTGATCTTGCGAATAGAGCAGGTAACCGGGGCCGTCGGAATCATCGCCGCGAACCACGCGGAATCCCAAGGTTCCGAAGATCGGCTCGAAAAGCTCGCGGCCGATTGCCGGGCGGTCCTTGCCTCCGAATCGTGCCGCGGTTCCCGCGTAGAGTTCGCGCAGACGGCTCCACGCGGGTTTGGTGTCCTCATTCCATTGGAGAAACTCGCGCAGCCGCGCGCTTAGATAATGATCGGAGAAAAGCGCGCGATTATTGAAATATTCTTCCGACCATGCGGCGACGGTGTAGGCCGCTGTCAGCTTCTCGTACTGGGCGAACGGATCCGGCTCGGTGAAGGTGAAGCGGCGAAGAATCCGCAGATGGAGCCGCTCGGGCTTGAGCCGCTCGACGGTAAGCGTCCGCGGCCGAACTTTGACTTGCGGCGCTCCGATGCCCGAGCCTGGCCCGGTAGGATGCTCCCGCTCCAGTAGGACAAAATCCAATCGCTCGTAGTCGCTGGTCAGGACCAGCAGATAGTTGCCGGCAAGCAGGCGAAAGGCGTTCGCGACCGCGCGCGCGTGCGCGACCGTCACCGAGCGCAAGTCGAAGAGATAGACCTGGAAGAGGCCTTCCTGGTCGGCGAGCAGCTCGATCTTCTTGATTGGCCTGAGAGTCGAATCGGCCGTGATGCCGAGATTCGCCGGCGTCTGAATTCTGCGGACACTCGTGTTGTAGCCCAGGCGCTCGAAGAACGCCGCCACGCCGTCGGCGTCGCTCAGCGCCTGGATGTCGGCGTAGCCGAGCTTGATATCGTGTTGCAGCGCCGTAATCACCTCCCCGATTCTGCGCTTGCGCCCTTAAACCCGAAAATTAGGTCAGAATGCGGGCTGCCGAACGAGGGCCTGCTTGACGCGGTTCAGATCGCACACTTCACCGACAAAGCTGCCACCGGGCTGTCGGTACGCAACGAACGCTTGTGCTTTTCGCAGATCATAGTCAAGGCTAAAAGGGTTTATGGCGGCATCTTTCAATGAATGGAAAGCGGTCGGACTTCACGTCGGCGAGTTTGCATTCATTGGCATTTAATAGCATAGCTTAATAGCATCGATAGTCGCTTGCCGCTGGCCGCAGCGTCGGCGCCCTTGACTGGGAACGGCTACATCCGGCGTGCCGGCGCCGCTAGGCGGCGCGACCAGCGTCCCTTAAGCCGCATCATCTAAACGACCGTTGGGGCGGGGACGGGCTTCGCGGCAGCGTGCGGCGCGACGCCGCACTTCATCAGAAGCTGCCGCAGACTCAGGGTAACGGGAAAGACTTCCTGATTCAGGTCGGCGCCTTGCGCGTCGTACGCTTTCTGCTCCACCTCGACGATCATTTTGTCCTGGCGGAAGACCAACTCAGCGAAGTAGCGCATCGCCGGCCACATCAAGTAGGCCAGGCCCGGTACGCGCGGCTTTCGCACCGTCAGGATGCCGAAGCTGCGGTTGACGCGCTGCTCGCGGTCGAGGGGCACGTAGGCGGCCCATAAGCTAACCGCGGTCGCGTTGGAGTGCGCGGGCCAGACTTTCAGCGTCTGGTAGGGATACTCCGTGCGAACCACCATGAGCTCGAAGTCCCGCTCCACGGGCGCGCCGCTCTGCCCCGCGCCGGTCATCATGAAAGACGAGCCGCGATGCGGTTTAGCGTCGTTGTTGCGGAACTTGTAGCGGGCCTCGATCCAGGTCTCGCCCTTGCGCCAATCGAGCATCGTGGGCTGCACGTTGCCCATCAGCCTGCGGTGCAGGAACTGGTGGTTCATGTCCATCAGGTTCTCGTGCATGAAGGTGTAGTGGCAGTTGACCGTGCGCATGAAGCGCATCGTCAGATACTGCTCCGAGCGCCATTCCGCGATGCTCGGGAGGGGGACCTGGTTGGCCTTTGCGGGCTCGCCGGGAAAGACGAAGATGTGGCCGTAGGCCTCGCGGCACGGATAGCTTCTGACGCCGCGGCAGCGTGGCCGCGAGTCTTCGGAAAGATAGGGCACGCGGTTGAGCTTGCCGCTCAGATCGTAGCACCATCCGTGATAGGCGCAGCGCAGAGTCTCGCCGGAGAGCACGCCCATGTGCAGCGGCACCTGACGATGGGCGCAGCGGTCTTCCAACGCGAAAACGGTGCCGGCGCGGGTGCGCGCCAGCGCAATCGGCTCGCCGGCGAAGGATACGCCGAGGATTTTTCCGGCCTTGAGATTTCGGGAACGTGCCAGCGGATACCAGAAATCAGGATTGATGCCGGTTCGCCGCAGGTCGAATCCGTCTGCTGCGATGTCCTTGCTCCACATGGGTGTTTAGACCCTCGTCGTAGGTTTTTCGCCCGTGCAGCGCGCTTGACGCCGCGTGCCGCCGGCGCACCGGCAACGTTGGCGGTCGAGCCTCCAAACTTGGGCCGCGCATCGGACATAGGCGAAGGCCCCACGGCTCCTTCGTTGAGTGATCCTGGAACGAACAAGATGTCGTTTGGAAGGGACACGTCAGCTCACAGTGACACGCCGACTTCGACAAAGAAGCGATAAAACCCGCTTCTCTAATAACGCAGGCACCATGGTTGCCTACGGCTTCAACGTTAGTGCCTGAGGATCAAGAAAGCACACTCGGATGTCAGTTGGAAAGCTCGAGGACGGCAAAGCGCCAACCGAGAAGTGCGGAAAATAGTGACCGGCACGCGCTCAGAGCCTGTGAATTTTTGGCAGGCTGCCGCATCATGGCGGGCACGGCGGCCCGCCCCACTACTCAAAAATTCACCAACTCTCAAATAGATGGCTTGTTTTGCCCACGCTGCGACGCCGATTACCGGCATCTGGCGCAGCGTACGGTATGCAGGCGATGCGGTTGCTCTGTCTCTAGACGCCGGAGACGTCGGCGCGGCTTACTTCGCGCGGCGGCGCGTGCGGCGGGCCGGCGCGGGTCTGCGCTAATGCGGCGCCAAGCGAGTGCGAGGTTGCCGACTCAACGCGCACCAAGACGGTATCGCCGGGGCCCACGCCGTGGGTGGCCGGGAAAACGGCGGTTTTGAATTGCGGGGTCTTGCCGCTGAGCATCCGGTTGCCGCGTCGCGCCGCGCCTTCGGTCAGCACCGAAAATTGCCGCCCGATGAGACGCTGGTTGCGAGCCAGCGATATCGCCTCCTGAAGCGCAATCGCCGCGCAAAGGCGTCCCGCCTTCTCCGCCTCGCTGACCGTGTCGCCGAGCTTGTAGGCCTTGGTGTGTTCGCGCCGCGAGTATTTGAAGATGAATGCGGAATCGAAGCTTACCTCGCGCATCAGCGCGAGCGTCTCCTCGAAGTCGCCTTCGTCCTCGCCGTGAAAGCCGACGATAATGTCGGTCGAAAGGGCGAGTTCCGGGAGCGCGGTGCGCAGCCGGTCAACCAGCGCGCGGTATTCATCGACGCGGTAGCCGCGCGCCATCGCTTGCAGCACGCGGTCGGAGCCCGACTGGACCGGTAAATGCAGGTACGGCTGCACCTTTGGCTCGGCCGCCATCACCTCGATAATGCTCGCGCTCATGAAGCGCGGATGAGGCGAGGTGAAGCGGACCCGTTCGATCCCGTCCACCGCGCAAACCATCCTGAGCAGTTCGCCGAAGTCGACGGCGTCGTGTCGGTAGGCGTTGACGGTCTGGCCGAGCAGCACCACCTCCCTGACCTCGCGGCGCGCTAGCGCGCGGACCTCATCGACCACGGCGCCGGGCAAGACGCCGCGCTCGCGCCCGCGCACATAGGGAACTACGCAAAAGGCGCAGAACTCGTCGCAGCCGCGCATCACGGTCACATACGCGCGCACCGCATGTTCGTATTCGGGGACCACGCCGGCATAGGTCTCGTCGCGATTAAGCTGCACATCCACGATCGGATCGAAGCTCGCCTGGCGCAGCATCTGCGGCAGCCGGCAATAAGTGTCGGGGCCGGCGACAAGGTCCAGGTGGGGCGCCTTTTTGAGCAGCGCCTGGCGCTTGTGCTGCGCCATGCATCCGAGCAGGCCGAGCTTAAGCTCGGGCCGCCGAGACCGCAGGCGCGCCAGGTCCGAAAGCCGGCCGAGCACGCGCTCCTCAGCGTGCTCGCGAATCGCGCAGGTGTTGAGCAGAATCACGTCGGCCTGCTCGGGCTGCTCGACCCGCTGGTAGCCCGCCCTGCGCAGGATGCCCATCACGAGTTGCGAGTCTGCGGCGTTCATCTGGCAGCCGTAGGTCTCAAGGTAGACTGCCGGCCGCGCCGCCTGTCGGGATGGATCGAAGCTCGTCATGTGACAGCAAATCTTAGGCTAGCTCGCACCCCCGGTACAACTCGCTGCCGACAGGCCGCGGCGTAACCGCCGCGCCGGCTCATTAGGGCGGGCAGTTTGCGCGGACGGTGCAGATATCGCATCGATCGGGCGTCGAGGGTTTGCCGGTTTAGCTTGCTTCATCTAGCATTGCAGCATTTTTCATCCTTATGGCGAGGGCAATCTGGTGCGCGTGGTGGTAGACTGATGGCGCCGTAATTACACGACACAATCGCCTACACTGCCGGGGAGGGGCCGTGGTGCGACAAGCAGCAGCGGTGGCAAAAGAGGTTCGCTTCGGCGAGACGGCGCGGCGCGACGCTTGGTGGGCGTCGCCGTTGGCGGTTTTTTTGGGCCTGTGCGCGTTCGTGGTTTACACCACGTGGGCCGCGCTTCAGGGCGACCATTATCGATTCGGGCCGTACGTCTCGCCTTTCTATTCGCCCGAGCTTTGGGGTTCGTCCGGTGCGTGGTTCGGGCCCGGCCGACCGGCCTGGTATCCGCGATGGCTTTTCTTTTCGCCGGCGCTCCTAGTCCTATGGGTGCCGGCGGGGTTTCGGCTGACCTGCTATTACCTTCGCGGCGCGTACTACAAGGCGTTTTGGGCCGATCCGCCGGCTTGCGCCGTGGGCGAGCCGCGCAAGCATTACTGGGGAGAGAACTTCTTACCGCTGCTGATCCAGAACATCCATCGCTATTTCATGTATTTGGCGGTCGTGTTGGTGCTGATCCTGGCCAAGGATGTGTGGGACGGTCTGTGGTTTACCAGTCCCAGCGGCGCGGTCAGGTTCGGCGTCGGCGTGGGCACGCTAATGCTGGCGACAGACGTGTCGTTGCTGGTGGGCTACACCTTCGGCTGCCATTCGCTGCGCCACCTATGCGGTGGCCGAGTCGATCGCATTTCCGAATGCCCGCTTCGCGGGGGGCTTTACCGATGCTCCAGTGCGCTCAACGGCCGGCATAACGCCTGGTTTTGGGCTAGCTTGACCTGGGTAGGCTTTACAGATTTGTATATTCGGCTTTGCGCGATGGGCGTGATTAGCGACTGGAGAATATTGTTCTAATGGCCGAGTACGACGAGCATCACCACGACGTGCTTGTGATTGGCGCCGGCGGTGCCGGGCTGCGCGCCGCGGCCGAGGCAGCCGCGGCGGGCGCCTCAGTGGGGATCGTATGCAAGTCGTTGCTCGGCAAGGCGCATACCGTAATGGCCGAAGGCGGGGTCGCGGCCGCCATCGGCAACGTCGACGAGCGCGACAACTGGAAGGTCCATTTTGCCGACACCATGCGCGGCGGCGCCTATCTGAATAACTGGCGCATGGCGGAGCTGCACGCCAAGGAGGCGCCGGCCAGGGTCAAGGAGCTCGAGGGATGGGGCGCCGTGTTCGATCGCACGCCGGACGGGCGAATTTTACAGCGCAACTTCGGCGGCCATCGCTATCCCCGCCTGGCCCATGTCGGCGACCGCACCGGCCTTGAAATGATCCGCACGCTTCAGGACCGGGTGATTTACGATCGCGTCGACGTCTTCATGGAATTTACCATCCTCGAACTGGTACGAGACGGCGACCGCGTGATCGGCGCGTTCGGCTATGACCGCGAAAAGGGCGGCTTCCATCTGTTTCAAGGCAAGGCGTTGGTGCTTGCCACCGGCGGCATCGGCCGCGCTTATAAGGTCACGAGCAATAGTTGGGAATACACCGGCGACGGGATCGCGCTTGCCTATCGCGCCGGCGGCGAGCTGCGCGACATGGAGTGCGTGCAGTTTCATCCCACCGGGATGGTCTGGCCGCCGAGCGTGGCGGGCATTCTGGTCACCGAAGCCGTGCGCGGCGAGGGCGGGGTATTGCGCAACAAGCTCGGGCGCCGCTTCTTGTTCGACGACATTCCGCCGCTTTACCGCGATCAGACGGCCGACAACGAGGAAGAAGGCTGGCGCTATACCCAAGGCGACAAAAACGCGCGCCGCCCGCCCGAGCTGCTCACTCGCGACCACGTTGCGCGCTGCATCGTGCGCGAAGTCAGGGAAGGCCGCGGCAGCCCGCACGGCGGCGTCTACCTGGATATCGCTTGGATCAAAGAGAGGATTCCCAACGCCGAGGAGCATATCAAGCGCAAGCTGCCCAGCATGTACCACCAGTTCAAAAAGCTCGCCGACCTCGATATCACCAAAGAGCCGATGGAGGTCGGGCCGACGACGCATTACCTCAATGGCGGAATCAAGGTCGACGGTGACAGCCAGATGACGACCGCGCCGGGGCTGTTCGCCGCCGGTGAATGCGCGGGCGGCCTTCACGGCGCCAATCGCCTGGGCGGCAACTCGCTGTCGGATCTGCTGGTGTTCGGCCAGCGGGCCGGCCGGTATGCCGCTCAGTTCGCCAAGCAAAATCCCGCCGGCCGCGTGGACCCGGAGCAGGTCCGGCAAATCGCGCGCCGCGCGGTAGCCCCGTTCGAGCGCAATCGCGCCCCGCAAGAGGAATCGCCATACGCGCTGCAGCGCGAGCTGCAGGAGACGATGCAGGAATTGGTGGGAATTGTCCGCACGGAAGATGAGATGCGCGGCGCTCTACAAAAAATCGAAAACCTCAAGGAGCGAGCGGCGCGAGTCGAGGTCGACGGCAATCGCATGTACAACCCGGGCTGGCACACCGCCATTGACCTCGGCAACTTGCTGGTTGTCGCCGAGGCGGTATGCCGCAGCGCGCTGGAACGCAAGGAAAGCCGCGGCGCTCATTTCCGGCTCGACTACCCCGACAAGGACGAACGCTTCGGCAAGGTCAACATGGTCGCGCGAGCGGGGCACGCCGGCGCGCTCGAAGTACGGATGGAGCCGATTCCGGAGATGCCGGCCGAGCTTAGGCAGATTATCGAGGAGATGAAGTGAATTCGTCCGCGACGTTTAGAATCTGGCGCGGCGACGCCCAAGCCGGCGAGTTCCGCGACTACCAGGCGGAAATCTCGGAAGGGATGGTGGTGCTCGACGCGGTGCATCAGATCCAAGCCCGCCAGGCCAACGATCTCGCCGTGCGATGGAACTGCAAGGCGGGCAAGTGCGGCTCGTGCTCGGCCGAGATCAACGGATATCCCAGGCTGATGTGCATGACGCGGCTTAACGATTTGCCGCTCGACCGCCCGGTCATGATTCAGCCGCTGCACACGTTTGCGGTGCTCAAGGACCTGGTGACGGATGTCTCCTGGAACTTCAGGGTCAAGAAAACCGTCAAGCGCTTTGCTCCGCGGCCGGCCGACGCACCCGACGGAACTTGGCGGATGGCGCAGGCGGATGTCGAGCGCATCCAGGAGTTTCGCAAGTGCATCGAGTGCTTCCTATGCCAGGACGTATGCCACGTGCTGCGCAACCATCAGTTGATGGACCAATTCGCCGGCCCCCGCAACTACGTCTATGCCGCGAGCCTCGAGATGCATCCGCTCGACACGCAAAACCGGCTCGCCGACCTCAAGGACCGCCACGGCATCGGTTACTGCAACATCACCAAGTGCTGCACCAAGGTCTGTCCCGAGGAAATCCATATCACCGACAACGCGATAATTCCGCTCAAAGAGCGCGTCGTCGATGAGCACTACGACCCGCTGGCGATGCTGCTGGGAAGGCTTTTCTCCGGCTCGCGCAACAAAGCCAACACCCGGGCGTAACCGCGCGCGCCACACCCCCCACCGCCGGCTGAGCTTCCCCGAGCGCGGCTGCCGCACATGCGGCCTTATGCGTCGGCGCGCGCTTCGAGCCAGCGCTCGGCCTCGATCGCGGCCATACAGCCGGTGCCGGCGGCGGTGACCGCTTGGCGATAGACGCGGTCGGCGACGTCGCCGGCGGCAAAAACGCCCTCGACGTTGGTGCGCGTCGTTCCAGGCACAACCTTAAGATAGCCGAGCTCGTCCATCTCCAGTTGGCCGGTGAACAGCGCCGTGTTCGGCTCGTGTCCGATCGCGACGAACACGGCATCTATCTTAAGCTCCCGGCTTGCGCCGGTCGAGATCGCGGGCAATCTCCCCGACCCCGCGGCGAGCGAACAGGCCGAGCCTGGACCTCTCGTGCTCCCACGTCGGTGGCGCGGGGTAGCGCTGGGAGCTAAGATGTAGTTGGTAGCCTTAACGCTCCGGCGGTCCGCTCCGCGCGGTCTTGCAACGGCGACAACATGACTTGCATGGGAACTATTCGCAAGAAGATCATCGTTGACGAGGATTTGCGGCCGATCGCCGTGCAGATCGACTACCGGGACTGGCTTGAGATCGAACAATCGTTGAGTCCGTTAAAGCCTCGCCCCGCCGCCACGAATCTCGCGCGCCACGCCGGCGTGATCGCGCTTAGTGAAGAGCCGCTCGCCTATCAGAGCCGCGCGCGCGGCGAGTGGCCTTGAAACGGCTGCTCGACACCAACGCGGTCCTTTATCTTCTCGGCGGCCTGCTCGACGAGCTCCTGCCGGAAGGTGAGTATCTGGTTTCGGTGATCACCTGGATGGAACTGTTCTCCTACCCGGGCCTCGAGCCCGGGGGCGAAACGCGAATTCGGGCTTTCCTGTCCGACGTGGAAGTTGTAGGCCTGAGCGAGCAAGTGGCCGACGCCGCCGTTCGACTACGCCGGGAGCATGGCCTGAAGCTGCCCGACGCAATCATCGCGGCGACCGCTTTGATTGCCGGCGCCAAGCTTCTGACCAACGACGAAAAGCTCTCGCGCGTACGCGGCATATCGTGTCGAAGACTCAAGCTGCGGCAGCCCTAGAGCGCGGCCGCTCGGGGCTTGACCACGGCTCTTCCAATTGGGCCTGCATCCTGTAATCCGCCCTCGAAGACTCTGGCAGAGTGCGGCGGGAAGTGAGGGCGGGGCCACCCAGGCGGGCCAAGACCCTCGGGCGTCCGGCACAGGGCATGAACCAGCATCGCGAGGTACGACTTGCCGCAATTGTTTGGCCCGACGAAGACGGTCAACGGCCTTACCTCAACGTTCTTGGCCGAGCGTATCGGACCAAAGTCTTCGACCGTCAGCTTTATCATCCGCCTCTCCTGAAACCCTCGACCCTCTGGGAAACCTCCGCTTCTCTGAACTCCTGACTGCTTCGTCGGTAAAGCGCTGCCGCTATCCGGCGCGCGCTTCGAGCCAGCGCTCGGCCTCGATCGCGGCCATACAGCCGGTGCCGGCGGCGGTGACCGCTTGGCGATAGACGCGGTCGGCGACGTCGCCGGCGGCAAAAACGCCCTCGACGTTGGT
>JAKBMB010000027.1 GCA_021831785.1 Deltaproteobacteria bacterium
TACGATGATGATGGAAGGCCGCCCGGACAAGGGAATGCCCACGTGGTCGGGGTTCTTCGATGTGGATGACGCCGACCAAATCTATCAGTACGTCAAAGCGCGGAGCGTCGGTTTAGTGGGGCCCGGACGGCCCAGCGACTAGACGCTTAGTGCCTCTGGCGTAAAAGGAAAGTTGCTTATTAAATTCCGGTTCGGTACTTGACAAGGGGCGAATCAAGGAATAGATAAAGTTATGCGTGCCTGCGGGGCACAAGTCGTCGGGCGCGGCAGTTTTATTTTCTATGGAGGGGAAATCAGTATGGAGTGGACAAAACCTGCCTTCGAAGATCTTCGGCTCGGTTTCGAGCTAACGCTCTATATCTACAATCGTTAGGGGATTGTGCTAGGGAGCGTTCTGGCTCCCTAGCCTCCTCTTTTTCTAACCGTTCGTGGCGTGCTCCACTTTGACCTGAAGGTGAAGGGGGGCGCAGAAACGGTCGCCGGGTTGCTCGCCTGTGCGCGTGCGTGCTTGAGGCGTCCGCCATACAGTGATAGTTCGTGTACTCGGTTCGGCAGCCGGGGGTGGATTCCCGCAGTGGAACTGTAACTGTGCTAATTGCGCCGGGCTGCGCAAAGGGTTGATTAAGACCAGGGCCCGTACGCAGTCGTCAATCGCCGTCAGTGACACCGGCGAGAGCTGGGTCCTTTTTAACGCTTCTCCCGATATTCGCGCACAGATCGAAAGCTTTGCTCTGCTGCAGCCCGGAAGGGCCGTCAGAGACATAAGTATCGTCGGCGTGGTGCTCGTCGACAGTCAAATTGACCATGCGACGGGGCTGTTGTTTTTGCGCGAAGGCAGCCCGCTTCACGTTTACTGCACGGACATGGTCTATCAGGACCTGACCGGCGGGTTCCCGGTGTTAAATATGCTTGCGCATTATTGCGGCGTCGAGCGACACCGGATTGAGCTGAGCGTGAGCGGGGAGTTTTCTATTCCTCAATTGCACGGCCTGCGCTTTGTCGCTGCACCCTTGGAAAGCAAGGCGCCGCCGTATTCTGCGCACCGCTATGACCCACATCCGGGCGACACGATTGGCGTGCTGCTCGAAGACCGGCATAGCGGCAAGAGGCTTTTCTACGCGCCGGCGCTCGGCAAGCTTGAGCCGCGCATACTGGCGCTGATGGAACAGGCGGATTGCGTGCTTGCCGACGGGACTTTCTGGCGCGACGACGAGCTGCTGCGCGCGGGAATCTCGAACAAGCGCGCGGCTGAGATGGGCCATTTGTCACAGTCGGGCCGGGGTGGGATGATAGAGGTGATGCACGGACTAAAAAAGCCGCGCAAGGTGTTGATACACATCAACAACACCAATCCTATCCTGAGAGAAGACTCGCCCGAACGCGCCGAACTCAACCGTGAGGGAATCGAAGTTGCCTTCGACGGGATGGAGATAGTTCTCTAACCCAAACCGCGCACAACGGGTCCCGCAAATGGCCGCAACGCCTCCGTGGAGCAGAGAAGAGTTCGAGCAGAAGCTGCGCGAACGCGGCGCGGCTTACCATATTCATCATCCCTATCACATCATGATGAACGAGGGGCGCCTCAACCGCGAGCAAGTTCAGGGTTGGGTGCTCAACCGCTTCTACTATCAGATAAATATCCCGCGTAAGGACGCGGCGATTTTGGCCCAGTGTCCCGACCGGGAAGTGCGCCGACGCTGGATCAAGCGCATCATCGATCACGACGGTAAAGAAGGCGAGGCGGGCGGAATCGAGGCCTGGATAAGGCTCGGCCAGGCGTGCGGCCTTGAGCGTGGCGAGATAGTCTCGCTGCGCGCCGTGCTGCCGGCGGTGCGCTTTGCGGTCGACGCTTACGTCAATTTCGCGCGCATCGCGCCGTGGCAGGAGGCGGTATGCGCCTCGCTGACGGAGCTGTTCGCGACCAACATTCATCGGGTGCGGCTGGAAAACTGGCCGCGTCATTACCCGTGGATCGACTCCGGCGGCTACGACTATTTCCGCCGCCGCATCGCTGAGGCCTCGCAGGATGTCGAGTACGGGCTTGAGGTGACGTTGGCGCACTTTACCACGCGCGAGCTGCAGGAGCGCGCGCTGGAGATCTTGCAGTTCAAGTTGGACATTCTATGGTCGATGCTCGACGCGATGTACGTGGCTTACGTGGACAAGCTCGCGCCTTCGCGCCGGGCGCTCGAACGATAAGCCGTGGCTGTCCCCGACCGTGACACGGTCCTTGTGGTCTCGAGCAAGTTTCGCTTGCAATGGGAACCGGCACAGCAGGCCTATGTTCTGCTTTATGCCGAGGGCATGATAAAACTCAATTCGAGTGCCGCAGAGGTGCTTAAGCGACTTGACGGGACGCGGACCTTGGCCGCTGTTATAGACGACCTCCAGCGCCAGTTCCCGAAGGCCGCGGTTGAAAACGACGTCAAGGAGTTTGTGAACGTCGCTCATGACCAGGGATGGATCAGCTTCAAACAACCTGCCTAAGCCGCTGTGGCTGTGCGCAGAGCTGACTTACGCCTGCCCGCTTCAGTGCCCCTATTGCTCGAATCCGGTTGATTTCTCCCGCCAGCGCGACACGCTCAAAACAGGGGATTGGATCCGTGTTCTGCGCGAGGCCCGGCTGATGGGGGCGGTGCAGCTAGGTTTCTCGGGCGGCGAGCCGCTGCTGCGCCGCGACCTCGAAGCGATGGTTGCCGAGGGCCGCCGCCTCGGCTACTACACCAACCTAATCACTTCGGCCGCGGGCCTGGGAGAGGAGCGGCTTAAAGCCCTTAAGCAGGCCGGACTTGACCACATCCAGATAAGTTTTCAGGCGAGCTCCAGAGCGCTGAGCGATTTCATGGCCGGAACCGAAATCTTCGAGCACAAGCTGGCCGCGGCCAGGCTGGTCAAGCAGTACGGTTACGACATCGTGCTGAACTTTGTTGTCTATCGCGACAATATCGACCAGATCGACCTGATGCTCGAGATGGCAGGTGAGGTCGGCGCGGATTACGTCGAGCTTGCGAATGTCCAGTACTACGGCTGGGCGTTACTGAATCGGGACCGCTTGCTGCCCACGCGCGAGCAGTTGCAGCGCGCCGAAGCGATTGCGCATGAGTACCAGGAGCGCTGGAAGGGGCGTATGCGCGTATTTTACGTGATTCCGGATTACTACGAAGAGCGGCCCAAAGCGTGTATGAACGGATGGGGCAGCATCTTTTTGACCGTGGCCCCGGACGGCGTTGCGCTGCCCTGCCAGGCCGCCCGTCAGCTTCCCGGCATAGAATTTCCCAACGTACGCGACCATAGCGTGGATTGGATCTGGAACGAATCGCCCGCCTTTAACCGGTTTCGCGGCTTCGACTGGATGAAGGAGCCTTGCCGAGGTTGTCCCGAGCGATTCAAAGACTTCGGCGGCTGCCGCTGCCAGGCTTACATGCTAACCGGCGACGCGGCGAACACGGACCCGGTTTGCAGCCTTGCTCCGCGTCACGATGTGGTTTTGTCCGCAATCGCCACGGCCAACGCCGCAGCCAGCGCGGACGACGGCAAACGCGACCCGCGCCGGCAAGATCCTGCGGTCATCTTCCGCAATGCCCGCAACTCGGCCAAGCTGAGCGCCTAAAGGTGCTGCGATGGCCCTCCCTGCGCTGCTCAGAACGGCCAGGGCCGTTTTGAGCCTGGGACCGGCCGAGCAGCTTCGGCCCGAGAAAGCCTTCGCCCGCGGCGGGCTGGCCGTAAGCGCGTGGGATCTATCCAAAAATTTCGGCAAGCTCAAGGCCGTGGACGGGATCGAGCTTCAAATCCGCGAGGGCGAGTTTTTTGGCCTGTTAGGCCCGAACGGTTCGGGCAAGACGACGACCATCCACATGCTCACAACGCTGGCGCGGCCGACCCATGGCGGCGCTACCGTCGCCGGCTGCGACGTTCGCGCCCAGCCGGTTTCGGTCAGGCGCCAGATCGGTTTGGTGTTTCAGGAGTCAGCGCTCGACCGCAATCTCACGGTTGAAGAGAACCTTCGCTTCGCCGGCGCGTTGTACAAGATGCCAGCCGGGTTGGCGCGGGCGCGAATCGACGAGCTTTTGCAGCTTTTCAATCTTGACGCCAAGCGCCGTACGCCGGCAGGGGAACTCTCTGGCGGGATGCGGCGCGCGGTTGACGTGGCGCGCGGCGTTTTGCATCGCCCGCGCGTGCTTTTTCTCGACGAGCCGACGCTTGGCCTCGATCCGGTCAACCGGCGGGCACTGTGGCAGTTTATCGCGCGGCTGCGGCGCGAAGAACGGGTCACGGTGCTCGTTACTACCCATTACCTCGAGGAAGCCGCCGCCTGCGACCAGGTGGCTTTCCTCAACGCGGGCAGGATAATTGGGCGCGGCGCTCCGGAGCACCTTATCAAGCAGTTCGGCGCCTACGTGCTCGAGGTCGAGAGCCCCGACCCAGACGGGATCACGGCCCACTTCAGCGCTCGCCTGGGCGTCGGCCTCAAGACCGACGCCAGCGTTAGCTTTCGCATAGCGGAAGAGCACTTTTCGATCGCGGGATTGGAAGCGGAACTCGATTCCCGCGTGCGGGCAATGCATCTGCGCCGCCCGGACCTCAACGATGTCTACCTGTGGCTGATACACGGCGGCTTCGGCGGGCGGGAGCGATAGGGCCGATGTGGCGTCCGCTGTGGGCCATCATCGAGCGCGAGCTCAAGTGGACGGTGCGCCAGCGCAGCCGGCTGGTGAGCGCGATGGTGCGCCCGCTGCTGTGGCTGCTCACCGTTGGCGTGGGCTTCGAGGCGATGCTGCGCGAGACCGGCGCGGCAAATTACCGCGCCTTTCTGGTGCCGGGGCTGCTAGCGATGGTGCTGCTGTTCGGCGCGATGCTTGCCTCGCTGTCGATGGTTTACGATCGGGAGTCGGGCGTGCTGCGGATGTTGATCATGGCGCCGTTCGCGCATAGTTGGATAGTCGTTGCGCGGTGGATCAGTGCGACGCTGGTCGGGCTGGTGCAGGCGGCGATGCTGGTGGTGCTGCTCGGGGTAATGGGATATCTGAACGGCGGAATTTCCGCGCCGCTGCTCGCCGTTGGCCTGCTCGCCACGTCGATGACGTGCGCGTCGGTCGGTATTCTAATCGCCGTTTCGACCCGCGCGCTCGACAACTTCGCGGTGGTGATGAATTTCGTGATCTTCCCGGTCTTTTTCTTAAGCGGTGCGCTATACCCGGTGCGTCACTTGCCGCCCTGGCTCAGGCTCGTCGCCTCGGTAAACCCGTTCAGCTATGGGGTGGACCTGCTCAAGCACGCGACGATCCGCGGCCCGGCGCCCTTCTTCGGCGCCGACTTCGGCATCGGCGCCGACCTGCTCGGGCTCGCGGCCTTTACCGCGGTCGCGGTTCTTGTGGCGGCGATCAGGTTCTCGCAGGATTCCGTATTGGAACCGCTCGCGCGGTGGCTCAGCAATGGCCGGGGGAACTAGCGCCGCGTTGGGGCAAGCTCGAAGCGCCTTTTTAGCGCCGAAGGCTCAGCGACCTGTAAGTTGCTTCGTCAGCGGGCGGATTTACGGCTATACCGGCATCAGCCGCCTTCAGCGCCGCGAGTAGCGGAAAATGTCGTCGGGAAGCGAAGCCGCAAGCAAGCTTAACTCGTGCCTGCGCTCTAGCGAGCTGCCGTGCGCACGCTCCGTGCTTGCCAACGGCCTGCGCGTCATCGTATGTCGCCGTGCGGGCTCCGGTCAGGTCGGTGTGAACGTCTGCTATCACGCGGGCTCGGGCGCCGAAGAGCCGGGCAAGGCCGGCCTCGCCCATCTGGTTGAACATCTGATGTACGCGGGCGCCGAGCATCACCCGCGCAGCTATGTTTTGGCGCTGGAACAAGCCGGCGCCACGACCATAAACGCCAACGCCACCGAGGACTATAGCACCTACTTCGAGACCGTGCCCGTCGGCGCGCTTGACTTGGCGCTGTGGATGGAGGCTGAGCGCATGAGCTGCCTGCGCGGCGCCCTCGAGCAGGAGAAGCTGGACCGCGAGCGCGAGGTCGTCCGCAACGAAATACACCAGCGCGACAGCGAGCCCTTCGGCGATGTCAAGCGGATTATTCGCGCACACGCATATCCCGCGGGCCATCCTTACAGGCACATTGCGCTGGGCTCGGCCGAGGAGCTCGAGGCGGTGACTCTGGCGGACGTTGCGCGATGGCTTACCCGCTTCCACGGGGCAGCCAATGCGCTGGTCGTGATCGCCGGAGATGTCGCTCCGGATTCGGTGCCGGAGCGCGTTGAGCGTTTCTTTGGCGATATTGTCGCCGGTGCCGCGCCGCGCCCTTGGCCGCCATGGGTCGCGCCGCTGGCCGAACGTACGAACAGGCCGCTTTCGCATTCGAGCGGCAGAGCGCGCGTGTACAAGGTCTGGAATGTCCCCGCATGGAGCAACTACGACCATGCCATGCTCGAGCTCGGCGCCCACATGCTGGCCGCGGGCGCGGGCTCGATCCTTCACCGGCGTTTGGTCTGCGGACGAGAGCTGGCCGCGCAAATCGGCTTCGAGCTCAGCGAAGGCGAGTTGGGCTCACAGCTTCTGGTCTACGCCGACCCTAGATCCGAGTCGGCAGGCGCCGCCCTCGGCGAGGCTCTTGATCAGGAAGTCACGCGCTTTCTGCGAAGCGAACCGCCGCTCAATCGGCTCGACGCGGCGCGCATGATTGTGGTTGGCCGCGCGCTCGAAGACCTCGACCGCCTCACCGGCCCGAAGAGCCTGACGCACGCGCTGGCCGTGAGTGAGCTTCTGGCCGCGGATCCGGTCTTTTACCGCGAGCGCCTCGGGCGTATCGCGAGCGCCGATCCCAAGGATGTCCTTACAAGCGCGGCGCGCTGGCTTGGCGCCGGAGTCCTTACGTTGGAGGTGAGATCGTCTGCTGAGCGCCAACTAGCGCTTTGGGAGGCCGCGCCATGCCGTCCCGCGCGCGCCGTAATGCGATCACCGGCGGCGTGCGAATCGCCCGCTAGGAACGCGCCGTGCGTTCCCGCGCCCTCGGTGCGTTCAGCCGCCGCGGTGAAAGCCGGCTTGTCGGGGCTAGGGCCGGTTGAGCTGAAAAACGGCTTGACGCTCTTGCTCGTCGAGCGCGCGCCGGCGCCGCTGGCGCATGTGCGCTTGGTCCTGCGGGGCGCAGTGTGTGCCGAGCTTGCGTGGCATCCGCGAGGCTGCGGCCTTGCCGGCATGGCCGCAGCCATGCTCGGCCGCGGCACTATCGCGCAGGAGGCGGTCCAGATCGAGCGCGAACTCGCAGCTCTGGGCGCGCAGTTTAAGAGCCGCCTCGGACTGGACGCCGCGACCTTGGCGCTCTCGGTGTTGAGCTTTAATCTCCCGTCCGCTCTAGAGTTGTTGGCTGAAATCGCCTTGCATCCCGTGTTTGCTCCTGAGGAGTTTCGCCGGGTTAGGCGCCGGCGTCTGGCTGAGATCGAGGGAGAAAAGGCGCGCCCTTTTGATTTCGCGCTGCGAGTGATGCCGCGCCTGGTCTTCGGCGATGCTCATCCGTTCGCGCGGCCGCTTTCCGGATTGGGCGATCCATCCCGCCTTGAAGCGCTCGACCCCGGCCAACTCGCCGACTTTTATCAGCGATGGGCGCGGCCGGGCCTGGCAGCGCTTGTGGTGGTTGGCGAGATCCGTTCGCAGTCGCTGGTGTCATCGATCGAGAGTAGTTTCGGCGGTTGGATTGACCATGCCGCGGTCGCGAGCCGGACTATTTTGCCGGCGGTCGCGCAAGCCGAGTCCGTTAGGCCCGGCTCTATCTTTGCTGTCAACCGACCGGGTCCGATACAATCCGCGATTTCCGTCGGATGGTCCATCCTCCCGTTGCAGATCGCCGACGAGGCCGCCTGTCTTTTGGCTCGCGCGCTGGCGGCCGACATGTTCAGTTCACGCCTTAACCTGTTGCTGCGCGAACGGATGGGTTGCAGCTATGGCTTGCGCTCGTTTGCAGCGCAGGCAGCAGACGGCGGGCTTTACTTGATTCATGCCTCGGTGGCGGCAGATATGACCGGCGCAGCCGTCCGCGAAATCAGACGCGAGCTTGAGCAACTTTGCGCCGCCGGCGCCATAACGGAGGCCGAATTGGCCCGGGCGCGAACGTACGTCGGCGCAAGGTTGGCGGCGCTCGCGGAGAGCGGCGCGCAGGCTGCCGACGCGGCGGAGACGATCGCTTCCCGCGGGCTTTGCCCGGATTACTACGAGCGCCTTCTAGCGCAGGTTCAGCGCGTCAGATCGCGCGATATAGTTCGCGCCGCGCGCCGCGCGCTGAATCCCGATGCGGCGGCCTGGCTCCTCGCTGCCGATATGAGCGTGGTCGGCGAGCAACTGCCCGAACTGGGGCGCGGCATTCGGCGGCTCGACGCTGAGGGCGCGCCGATCGCCTCGTGACCGGGCTACAAAGCGGCTAAAAAGCCGCCGGGGCCGAAGACTTAACGCCGCGGCGCCCAAGCCGCACGCGATTGGATAAGCCGCAGGGCTAGCCCTGAAGCGAAAAATTCTGGTCGATCTGAAGGGTTGATCGAAGAAAAGGGGCCTCTGGCGCGCCATTTGGAGTGCGCAGCAAGGCAACTCGGAACGACACGAAAGGTCCCAAAGATGCGGTTGAAGGTAACGCGATTGCGGCGGGCAAGCGAGAGCTTCCGATTCAGTTCGGTCAGGAACAACTCACTTCCTACGGCGGGCCGGAATTGCTGCGCTGCTTCCTGCGGCTCATCGGGCTTCAGGCGCGAATCCGGCGCGCGTTAGGTAAGCACCGGCTCGGCGGCGACTGCCGTGTGCGGCGAGCGTGCGCGCCATCGCACGCCATTGCGCACGCCGAAGACGTTGCGGGTATGAGGGTTGGCGCCGCCCAGCACCGAGAAGTAGCGTGGATCGCTCATCGATACCGTGTGCGGCATCTTCCACCCCTCAGCGCTCGCCGGGCGCGTACCTTCCGGCGTACTGACCGCGCGCGAGCGTCACCAGCAGGTACGCATTCTTCCGCAGCAGCGTCGCCGCAAGCGCGCGCGTCATGTCGGGACGAATCGTCTGCGGCGCCGGATTCATGCATTTGATCGCGGGCCGCGCGCTCGCCTCGCCATCGCTCGCTCCCGCCGCTGCGGCAGCACTCTCGATCGCTCCCAGGACGACGCCGTCGCCGTTCAGCACCACCGCCGACACCTGCCGCCCCAGCGTGGCTGGCGGCGCCGGATCGGAGGGCTTCAGATGCACAAGGTCGTCGCGCACCCACTCTCCCACCGCGTGCCGGCGCGAGTACCTGATCCAGGCGGCGCGGATCTGCGGCGCGAGATTGTTGATGAAAAACGGCAAGGCGCGCATCCGCTCTGCCGCTGTCGCTCGCGGTTCCGAGGGAAGCCCGCGCACGATCCAGTCGGCCTTGCCGCGAAAATAATGAAGCACGCGCCTATAACCCATCAGTTCGAGCTGCGCCGCAGCCCGCCCGCTCATGTCTCAAAGCGAGTCGCGGCAATAGACGATGATCGGACGTTCCAGATCCAGGACCGCCCCGGCCTCGCCGATCACCCGGCCAAGCGGCAGATGGATCGCGCCGCGGATATGACAGACCCGGTACTCGTGCGCGGGCAGGACGTCGATGACTTGCGCGCCCGCGGCGATCGAATCCAGGACCTCACGATGGTCAATCATGCGCAAGAGAGGCCGCTCCCGAAGGGCCGCGCTCCGCGACAGGCGCGGAATCGTTCGCTGCTATTTGCGAGCGAATTCGGTCAGGACATCGAACTGCATCCGTCCGTCCAGCAACGGACCGATCGATTGCTTCGAGACCCGGCTCAAGCTGGCGGCCAGGGGACTTGAGCTGCGCGTTGTCGTGTACCGCAAGCGGGTTCATCACCAGAGCCCCAAGAACTACCAACTCGACCTATTCTCACTCGACGACGGTTACTTCGAATACTCTGCGGTGGCGACCAATCTCAGCCTCACCACGCAGGCGTTGTGGTACTTCGCCGCCGGCCTCGCTCGAATCTCGGGCCGCAAGGTCCTGCGCTGCTCCTCGAACTCCACCACCGAAAGCCTCTATGACCGAATCGCGGACCGCCTTGCCGCCTGAATTATTTTCGCTTTAGGGCTAACAGGCTCTTAGCCGCGCGGATAGTCGGCCTTTTGCGGAATGACGTGCCGCACTCCGCCGCGCGGCTCGGGATGGTCGCCGCGGTAGCGCGGAATCAGATGGATGTGGACGTGAAAGACGCTCTGTCCAGCCGCGCCGCCGACGTTCACGCCGATATTGTAGCCGTCGGGCTTGAGCTCTTGGGCGAGGCTCTTGCGCCGAGCCACGAGAAGCTCCGCGCAGGCGGCGATTTCATCAGGTGACAGCTCGAAGAAATCGGCGCAATGCCGCAATGGGATGATCAGCGTATGCCCCGGGCTTACCGGGTATGTGTCGGGCGTCGCGTACGCCAGTTCGTTGCGCCCGCAAACCGCGCGCGGCGCGCAGAACAAGCACGGATTGTTCGGGTCCCTCATTTCGCCGCACTTGGGGCGCCGGCGACCAAGCTTCGCGCGTCAAGCAGCGATTGCGTGTAAAGCATCGCCGCCGTCCGGTAGACCACATGCCCGAACTTGGAATACGGGAAGTAGACCAGGAGGAAAAATACCAACGTCAGATGAACGAAGTACGTCGGATACGCCAGCGCGGCAAGCCCGGCTAGCCGCAGGGATTCGCACGCGAACCCGCTGGCCACGGCGAGCAGCAGAACAATCAGAAACAGCCAGTCGGTGTAAGTGCTTTTCTGCGCTCGCGCCTGCTCCCCGATCCGATGCCAAAGGAAAACGGCGAGCCCGGCCACCAGCGCGGTCCCGCTTACGTTGCCGAGAATTTTCACCGGATGCCACAGCGGCCAGGGCGTCAGATAGCCGAAGAAGTGAATCCCGATTCCCACGGAGGTGGTGGTCGCCACCAGGCCTAAAAAGCCGTAAAAAACCGCCAGGTGGGTTTTATAGAGATGCGTTTGATGAGTGGGGCGAGTTCCCACCGAATCTTCGTTGCAGCGTTTGAATTTTCCGTGTCTCAGAATGTCCGCTATCACGTGCGCGAGCGCAGCGCCAAGATTAGCGTCGCGGCCGCCGTCGGCCGCCCCGCGCCGCAGCGCCAACCAGTAGCGCACGCCCCCGGCGAGCGCGCCCACGATAGCGAGACCGACGGCGATATCGAACAGCGCCTCGACGTAAAAATCCGGGAAGAGCTTGGCGAAAACGATTCTGCCTTCCGGCAGCGCGGTGAGGCGGTCGAGCCCGGCGAGTATGGCGAGCAGAATCGCCACCGGCAACGCGAACAAGAGCGGCAGATATTTCGGTTCGCTTAGCGCCGCCCCGAGGAAGCCGGGCGCCGCGTAATGGCCGATGCTGTAGTCGCGCAGCGCCGCCATCACGCTGGCCGGCTTGGCGTCGCGCGGGCAATAAGCGCTGCACTCGCCGCACTGATGGCACATCCAGATCGATGGGTTGGCGAGCGCGCGCTCCTTTAACCCCCACTGCACCCATATCATCTCTTTACGCGGAAAGGGATTGTCCGCGGTCGATATGGGGCACACGGTCGAGCATGTGCCGCACTGGTAGCAGAAGGAGAGGTCGCGCGCGTCAAGGTCCATTATCCGGCGCTTGAAATCGAGGTCCGGTTCAAGCTTCTCGATCATCTAGAACCCTTTCATCGGGTTGGGGCCGACTTGTCTTATTGTCTCGGCGAGCTCTGCGAGCACGGAAGGAAGCTTATCGTAGTCCGAAATTGCGACTTCGACCACCTGCACGCGCTCCGGCTCGAGCATCAGCCGTCCGAGAGTCTCCCGCATGTTTGCCATCCGCTTTTCGAGCAGCTCGCTGCCCTGGATAAAGTGGCACTGGTAGTCTTCGCCGGACTTGCAGCCCAAAAGCGCTACCCCGTCGAAGCCGCGCGAAACCGCGTCGGTAATCAGCACGCTGTTGACCGAGCCGATGCAGCGCACGGGTATTACGCGTATCGACGCGGGATATTCCAAGCGGTTGATGCCCGCCATGTCGAGCGCCGGATAAGCGTCGTTTTCGCAGGCCAAAGCCAGGATCCTCGGCTTGTCGGCATCGCCCTCCGGTATCTCAACCGACGTGATCATGGTCGAGAGGATATCCACCGAGTAGTCGGCAAACGAGATTATCTGCACCGGGCAGGCTCCCATACAGATGCCGCAACGGCGGCAGCGATTGGGATTGAGCACCGGGTTGCGCTTTTCGTTGAGCTCGAGCGCGCCGAACGGGCACTCCTGCGTGCAGCGTCCGCACGAGGTACACTTCTGCATGAAAAACGCGGGGTACGACATGTCGCCCACACGCGGATGGACCGCCTGGCCGGCGGAGCTCTTTTCGATCGATTGCATCGCCTTGAGCGCTGCGGCGCGCCCGTCGCGAGCGGCGGCCGCCATGTCCATCGCCTGGCGCGCGGCGCCAGCCGAATATATTCCGGTGCGGCGGGTTTCGTACGGGAAACAAACGAAATTGGAGTCGGCAAAGCCGAATTTTGTCACCGGCAGCCCTTCGCCCTGCAAGTAGCGCAGGCCTAGCGCGCTTTCACCATCGGCGGTGCTGGGCGTCATCCCCGCGGCGAGAACGATGAGGTCGATCTCCAGCGTCGCGCCCGGACCCAGCGCAGTATCGCTGACCTCGACGATGAGATTGTGCTCGCGGTCCTCGGCGACCCGCTCCACCTGGCCCTGCGAGAGCAGAACGCCCGGATCGCCCTGGACGCTGCGGTAGAAGTATTCGTACTGCCCCGGCGTCTGCATATCGCCGTAAAACACATACGCGAGCGCATCAGGCCTGAGCTCGCGCACGTAAAGGGCTTGCTTGAGCGCGACCAGGCTCGAGACGTTGCCGCCGTATGGCAGATGCGCGTCGTCGTCGCGCCCGTCGCACAAGAGGAAGAGCACGCGGCGGGCCGGCCGCCGGTCTGAAGGCCGGATAAGTTCGCCCCTTTTGGCCATGCCTTCGAACTCAAGACTGGTCGTGACGTTCGGGTAGACGCCGAGCCCATAGCGTTCGCACTTTGCCGTCGCTGTCGGCTGCCAGCCGGTGGCGGCCACGATCGCGCCGACGGTATCTTCAATCGTGCCCTCGGCAGTGCGCACTACGACCTTGAATTGCCCCGGCTCTCCTTCGGCGGATTCGACCTTCGAGGAAAGGTGAATCGTAACGTTCGGCAAAGCCCCGAGCTGCCGCGCCTGGTCCGCGACGGTAATCTCTTGCGGGGCTTGATAGGGAAAGCGCTTAGGAAACTGGCGGTAAAAATGGCTCGCCCAGCCGCCCAGTTCGCTTTGTCGCTCCACGATTACCACGCGAAAGCCGCATCGCGCCGCGCTCAGCGCGGCGCTTACCCCGGCGACTCCGCCGCCGACGACGAGCACGGCGCGCGTGTTCGCTTGAACGTACGGCTCGGGTCGGGCGACCCTGCGCGCGCGCTCAATCCCCATCCGAAGATAATCCGCCGCCAGGTCTTGCGTCTCGGGATGGTTCGGCGGATGGCTCCACGCCACTTGCTCGCGCAAATTCACGCGCTCGACCGTTGCGCCGGGAATTCTGAAAACGTCGGTGTTGACCCGTGGGGAGCAGGCGGCGATCACCACCGCTTCGACCGCGCCCTGCGCGACGTCGTCCCGGATAAGCCGCGCGTCCTCCAGGCAGAAGGCCGGCGATTTGCGCGCCAGACACCCTGCTTGGCTCGCAGCCGCCGCCAATTGCTCGGTATCGACCGCGTCTGCGATTACGCAGCCGGAGCAGATGTAAGCGCCCAGCTTTTTACTCGCCATCTCAGCTCCCGGCCGCGCGGGCGAGCGCCTCGATCGCCATCGCCGCAGCCGCGGTAGCGTCCTGGACCGACGTTGCCACGTCAAACGGACCCCTGGCACATCCCGCGGCAAAAATTCCGTCCTGCGGCTCGGCGCCGGCAAACCAGTCCTGATCCACCCGAAACGGGCCCGCCTGCAGCGCAGAAGGCGCGGTCTCGCGGCGAAGCGATTCACTGCCGGGCCGACGTGCTCCGTTGTTTCGCGATTCGGACAGACTGGATTCCATGCCGGTTGCGAGCACCAGCAAATCGACCTTCAAGTTTGTCTTGCGCGCCGAGAGGATATCTTCGGCTTCGACCACAAGCCGCCCGCTTTGCGGATCCAGAGCGACCTTTGCGATCTTCCCCTTCTGCACCGTGACAAAAGGGTCGCTGAGCACTTTTTTGGCGAAAAATTCGTAGGTCCCCGGCGTGCGCAGATCGATATAAAAAATATGGGCGTGTGCGTTCGGATTGCGCTCTCGCAGATAAACCGCCTGCTTGAGCGAGGCTAGGCAGCAAATCGTCGAGCAGTAGCCAAGATGGTTCTGGTCGCGTGAACCCGCGCACTGGACGAAGGCGGCGCTCTCGACCGGCGCGCCGTCGGAAGGCCGCACGATGCGGCCGTGGGTCGGCCCGTTGGGCGCCGCCATCCGCTCCATCATCACGTTGGTGATCACGTCGGCGTATTTGCCGAAGCCCAAATTATCGATTCGGCTGGCGTCGTATGGTTTCCAGCCGGTGGCGATGATGATCGCGCCCGCTCTGAGCACGATCGCCCGCGGCTCCATTTTAAGATCGATCGCGCCGTACTCGCACACCTCCACGCAGCGCGCGCATTCGCTGAGAGAGCACGCGTCGTCGTCGATCGCGTACTTCATCGGAAACGCCATGTCATGCGGCCGGTAGATCGCCTTGGTCTTCCCGAGGCCGAAGTTGAACGCGTCGGGGCGCTCAGCCGGGCACACCGCCACACACGCGTTGCAGGCGGTGCAGCGGTCATTCACGTAGCGCGGGCGGATCAGGACCCGCACCTCGAAATTTCCGGGGGCGCCGCCGACCGTCTCAACCTGCGCCATAGTGAAGAACCTGATTTTCGGATTATCTTTGATCCGGCGAAAGTTGATCTCCAAACCGCAGTAAGGCGGGCAAAGCTTCGGGAAGTACTTGTAGAGCTGCGCGACGCGGCCGCCGAGGTAGGGCTCCTTCTCGATTATGATCGATTCGTAGCCGGCCTCCGCCGCCTCGACCGCCGCGGTGATGCCGGCGATTCCGCCGCCGACGATCAAAATCGCGCGAGAGACTTCCGCGGCGCCGGCGCTACGGTCCGCAGAAACCGGCGATTGCGCTTGCGCGGCCATCGGCTACCAAGCCTCATCCGGCGGCGTCGCAGTTTTTCCGCGGCCCGCGGCGAATGCGCCCGCAGGGCCGTAGGTGCTGGCCTGCGCCTTGCGCGGCAACCCGGCGCGTCGGTTTCGTGCGCTCCTCAACCGGCAAGCCGCGCGCGTCAAGCTCCGAACGTTGTCCCCGCGCATCTTTACGTCAGACCATACCGGGTCTAAGGAAGCAGAGCGACGTAAGGCTTTTTAACCACCGCCCATTCGTTTTTGTCGGCATCGAAGCGCGAAACGCTAAAGCACTTCCAGTTGGCGTCGTCGAGTTTGGGAAAATCACCGCGATAATAGTAGCCCGGCCAGCGTGTTTCTTCGCGGAACAGCACATGGCGCACATGAGCCTCGGCGCAGTAGTAGCGGTCCCAAACTTCCCAGGCGCGCAAAAGGTCGTGTAGATCGGCGGCAGCCATATGTGACAGGTCCTCGCGCAGCACGTGCAGCAGCTCAAGGCCGCGCTTGAGCGTGGGCGCGTTGGTGATATAGCCGGCCCCTTGTCCGGCGCAATATTCGTCCATGATTTTCTGAAGTCTGAGCAGGGCTTGCTTGGGATTGATCGCCTCAGGATTCACCTCGCCGCGCGTGACCAGAGCGCGCGTCTTCTCGTACACCTCGAGCGGAGCGAACAGGGTCTTTTTTATCTCTTCGATCCGATCCGGCTCCGGGGCCGCCGCCTGAGGGTTGTCGCCGATGTAGGCCACCGCCGCCTTGCCCGCCAACCGGCCCTCAGTGTAGGAGCCCGAGGAGAACTTATGGGCCGACCCGCCGACGCCGTCGCCGGCCGCGAACAGGCCGCGTACCGTAGTCATGCGGTTGTAGCCCCAAAAGTACTCCTTGGGCGCGATATCTTCGGGGCCGCTCACCCACGCGCCCGTGCCCGAGGCGTGCGAGCCCATCAGATACGGTTCGGTCAGCACCACCTCGGAGGGCATCTTGGCGGGGTCGACGTTATCGGAGGCCCACAGCAGCGCCTGCGACATGGTCATGTCCAGGAAGTCCTCCCAGGCCTCCGATTCAATCTCGCGCAGCTTCTTCGGGTCGTTCTGAACCTGCGCAAACATGGCCTGCAGGGCTTGGTCAGTGCGCAGATAATGCGGGCCGTTGCCTGCCAGGTGGTCGCGGATCATCTGATGATTGCGCAGCGGCGTGGGGATCGGCTTGCCGCCGCCGTAGGGCAGCCATTCCTGGAGCAAATCGGCCCACTTCTTCTCGACCTCTTCGCCGTAAGCGTTCTTGAGCACCGCCTTGAACAGCAAAAACCACATGCCGACCGGCCCATAGCCGTCCTTGAAGCGGGCGACGACCAGCCGATGCTCCATCTGCGTCATCTCGGCGCCGGCAGTGATCATCAGCTTGTATACCGAGCCGGTGTTCCACGGCGCGTACCAGATGCGCCCCAGGCCTTCGCCGACGGCGTGGGGCCGGAACACCTGCGTCGCGCCGCCGGCCGCGCAGATCACCGCCTTGGCCTTGAAAACGTATATCTTGGGGTCGCGCACGCTGAAACCCACCGCGCCCGCGACGCGGCCCGGGTCGTCCTTGTCCAGGAGCAGATGGGAGATGAAAATGCGCTCGTAGATGTTCTGTTCGCCCAGCGCCTTCTTGGCTGCTTCGGCGACGATCGGCTTGTACGACTCGCCGTGGATCATCACCTGCCAGCGGCCCTCGCGCTTGTAGCGGCCCTCGGGGGTCTTGAAGAACGGCAACCCCCACTCCTCGAACATGTGGACCGTCGAATCTACGTGGCGCGCGATGTCATACACCAAATCTTCGCGTGACAACCCCATCAGGTCCTGGCGCACGTAGCGCACAAAGTCCTCGGGCTGGTTCTCTCCCCACTTCATGCCCATGTAGCAATTGATAGCCGAGAGCCCCATCGCCACCGCGCCGCTGCGCTCGATCGCTGCCTTCTCCGCCAGCACCACGCGAAGCCCCTTGGCCTTGGCCCAGTACGCCGCCTCGTGCGCCGCGCCGCATCCCGCCATCCCGCCGCCGCAGATCAAAATGTCGCAATCGACGACCTCGGTTTCCGGCGTGACCATCACAGAACCTCCCGAGCTAAACTAGCGCGCTGCGCTGACCGCCGCGCGGTGTCAGGGTTAAGTCGCACTTGTTGTTTGCGCCGCCGAACGGCTAATCTGTCACGTTCGCGCCGCTTATCCCGTGCGCCATGGACGTCTCACCGCGGGAGCGCGCGCTCGCCGGCGCGGCGCCCGTTTTAGGGGGCGATGACCGGCAGTTTATCGACCCCCAAGAACTTCTCTTGTCCACAAAGGCTAGAATTCTTCAGTTCCGCGATGTTCGGCTCCACCAAACCGTGAAACGGCTCGATCGAGCCCCATGGGGTGGTACGAATCGGGTACCGAAACCGCTTGGTCTCGTTGTTGCGAAATTTAACCGTCCAGATAATCGAGTCGGTGCCGCGCAAGGGCGCCAAGCGCGCGCCTAACGGCACCACGTCGGCATAACCACGCATCTCGATGGCCGTCTGGGGGCAGGTCTTCACACAGGAATAGCATTCCCAGCATTGGTCCGGCTCCTGGTTATAGGCCTTGCCCAGCGCCTTGTCCAGCAGCATCAGGTCGTTGGGGCAGATGTACATGCAGGCGGGACGGTCGAGCGCTTGGCACCCGTCGCACTTGTTCGGGTTGACAAATGTCGGCACCGTTCACCTCCCCCGCGCCGGCGGCCAGAGTCCGAGATTCACCAAACGGTTGGCACAAGGCAGGCCGCGCATAATCGCTCCTGTTGAATTCGCCGAACTTTGCGTCCTAATTCCCAGACCCACTCCGGCGCTTTCTCGTCGTTTTAAGACGGCCGCGGCTCGCTTCCCGCGCGGCCCTGCTGTCCGGCATAGTGCCTGCGCAAAATTTCCAGCACCTCGGGGCGGCTGAAATGCTCCGGAACCTGATCACCCTCGGCCAGCATCTTGCGCAGCGCGGTGCCGCTCACCATCAGGCGGTCTACCGCGCCGTGCGGACAGGTGCGCGCGGACGCCATCCCGTCGCACTTGTGGCAGTAGAACGTCCAGTCGAGCTTGAGCGGCTTGATTTCGAGGGCGTCGCGCGGAATCCGGTCGAAGATTTTTTGCGCGTCGAACGGCCCGTAAAAATTTCCCACGCCGGCATGGTCGCGGCCAACTATCAGGTGGCTGCAGCCGAAGTTTTGGCGGAAAACGGCGTCCAACAGGGCCTCGCGCGGACCGGCATAGCGCATCTCAATCGGTACCCCGGCTTGGATGCAAGTGTCCTTGACGAAGTAGTTCTCCACCACCGCGTTAACCGCCTCTACGCGCACCTCGGCGGGAATGTCCCCGGGCTTAAGTTTGCCGAGCTTCTGATGGATTAGCAAGCCGTCGCAGACCTCGATCGCGATTTTAGCCAGATACTCGTGCGAGCGATGCATCGGGTTGCGTAGCTGCAGACCGGCAACCGTGCTCCAGCCGCGAGCGGTGAACGCCGCGCGGGCTTGCTCGGGACGCAGGTAAATGTCCGGGTAGCGTTCGGGATACGCGCCTTCGCTGAACACCGCGACCGGTCCGCCCAGATTAACCTCGCCCTCGGCCAGGACGCTCGCCACTCCCGGATGGCCCGCGTCGGTGGTCCCGAACACCTCCTTGCATTGGTAGTGCTTGTCCGCCTCGTAAATGTCGCGAAGCTCAAGACAGCCCAGCAGTTCGCCGCTCTCCGCGTCGGCCAGCGCCACTTCCTGACCGAGGCGCAGTTCGCGCGCGCGCTCGCGCGTTGTCGAAAGCGTGATCGGCACGGGCCAGAAAACGCCCGCAGCGGCGCGAAAATCGGCGCAGACCGACTTCCAGTCGTCGTGCCCCATGAAGCCTTCCAACGGCGTGTAGGCTCCGATCCCGAGCATCACGAGGTCGCTGGCCTCCCGCGAGGAAAGCGGAATCTTAACCAGCGTCTGCGCGCGGCGCTGAGCTTCGGTCTTAGCGGCGCCGGAGAGCAAAAGCGGCTTGAGCTGTCGCGCGCCGCCGTGCGGACTTACCAAACCCATGTGATTTCCCCCGCTATCCCGCCAAAGTTTTTCTGCGGCGCTCCCGTTGCCCCGACGTCCGTCTTTAGCAAAGTCGTGGGCGCCGACAGAAAATGCCGCCTGGTCAGGCGTCGCGCGGCCCGTCTCCGCGCTGTCGCCGTGGTCGTTTACACTGCGCCTTCAGCGCGAAGCTCTTCAATCTCGCCGGTCTTGTAGCCGAGCAGTTCGCTCAAGACCTCTGCCGTATGTTCTCCGAGCAAGGGCGAAGACTTGATCTCGACCGGGCTGTCGGAAAGGACGATAGGGCAGCCCACGGTCTTAAAGCTTTTGCGCTGCGCATGGGGAACGTCGGCGATCATGCCGCGGCGGGCGAGAGCTTCGTCCTCGATGAGGTCTTTTGTCGATAACACGGGCCCGCACGGCACGTCGACCTCGTTAAATATCCGCGTGACCTCGAACTTAGTATGCCGCATGGTCCACTGCTCGATAACCGCGAAAACTTCCTTGCGATGTTCGAGACGGGCTTCCGGCGTGGCGAAGGCCGGATCTTCAGCCAGTTCCGGGCGTCCGATGGTCCGCGCCAGCGCCGGCCAGATTTGCGCTTGGATGATGACGTAGACGTAATCGTTCGGGCCGCCCGGCTTGCAGCGAAAGGCCGAACCCGGATGCCCGCCGCCGGTAGCATTACCGGCGCGCGGCACCGCGTCGCCGAAGGTCTTGTTGGGGTATTCCTTGAGCGGACCGCGCATCAGACGCTGTTGGTCGCGTATTTTGACCCGACAAAGGTTGAGCACCGCGTCCTGCATCGCAACCTCAACCCGCTGCCCCCTGCCGGTGCTCGCGCGCTGATAAAGCGCGGCCAGGATGCCGGCAACGGCGTGAATCCCGGTGCCTGAGTCGCCGATTTGCGCGCCGGTGCAGGTCGGCGGACCGTCCTCCCATCCGGTGGTGCTCATCGCGCCGCCCATCGCCTGGGCGACCGTCTCGTATGCCTTGCAGTCGGCGTATGGTCCTGGTCCGAAGCCCTTGATCGAAGCGTAGATGAGCCGCGGGTTGAGCTCGCGCAGGCGTTGCCACGTAAAGCCCGCGCGATCCAGCGCTCCGGGGCCGAAATTTTCCACCAGCACATCGGCGCGTCCGATCAGTTGTTCGAGAATCAGCTTGCCCTTCGGCGACTTGAAGTTGAGCGTAACGCTGCGCTTGTTACAGTTGAGCAGAGTGAAGTACAAGGAATCAACTCCCGGCACGTCGCGAAGCTGCCCGCGGGTGATATCGCCGCGCCCGGGCGTCTCGATTTTGATCACGTCCGCCCCGAGCCAGGCCAATATCTGGGTGCACGACGGACCCGCTTGAACGTGACTCATGTCCAGGACGCGCACGCCGTCTAAAGCTTTTCCCATCGGCTAAACCTCGCTGCGATGCTTTTGCAAACCTCGCCCGAACTCGGGCTTGAGCGCCGGCGCGCGCTGCGCCGCGCTCGCATGACCGTTATAACGGCTCTGGCCGGCTCCCTTCGGTAATAACTGCTATCCGCGGTTATTTGTACATGGTCTGGTTCATCGTGCCCGGCGCGAACGCGTCGGGATCGATCCAGACGTTGATCAGCGCGCATTTGCCGGACTCCCGAGCACGTCTTAGCGCCGGGCCGATCTGCGCCGGGTCGCGCACGTCCTCGCCGTAGCCGCCCAGCATGCGCGCGAACTCGTCGAAGCGCACGTTGCCCAGGTAGTTTGCGACTTCGCCGCGCTGCGTGCCGTACTTCGCTATCTGGCCGTAGCGGATCTGATTCATGTGCGAGTTATTTCCCACCACGCCGATGAACGGCAGCTTAAACCGCACGCAGGTCTCGAAGTCCCATCCGGTCAGCCCGAAGGCGCCGTCGCCGAACAGGCATACGACCTCCTTGCTTGGGTGAACGTACTTGGCGGCCATCGCGAACGGCGTCCCGACTCCCAGCGTGCCCAGCGGCCCCGGGTCCATCCATTGGCCGGGCGCCTTGGGCTGAATCACGCCGGCCGAAAACGTCACCACATCGCCGCCGTCGCCGATGAAGATCGAGTCTTGGGTGAGAAACTCGTTGATCTCGTGCGCTAGGCGCAAGGGATGAATCGGCGTCGTATCGGAAAGACGCCTGGCCAGAAGCCCTTCTTCAAGACGCAACTCCTCGGCGCGAAGCTCTTTCTTCCATTCCTCGCGCGATTTCGCGCCGTTGTCGATAACACCCGACGCAGCTTGAGCGGTCGCGGTTAAGATTGCGCCGGCGTCGCCGACCAGTCCCAGCGAAACATCGCGGTTCTTGCCCACCGTGCGGTAGTCAAGATCGATCTGCACTACGGTTGCGTCGGAGCGGAGCCGCCGCCCGTAGCCCATCCTGAAGTCAAAGGGCGTGCCGACGATGACGATAACGTCGGCCCGGTCGAAAGCGTAGCGGCGGGTCTGATGGAAGTGATGCTCGTCGCCCGGCGCCAGCGTACCGCGCGCCGCGCCGTTCGTGTAAGCCGGTATATTAAGCTTGCGGCAAAATTCGACCGCCGCCGCGTCGGCGCGGCAAGTCCATACCTGCGTGCCGAGTAGGACGCAAGGCCGCTTCGACTTGACCAGAATTTCGGCGAGCTTCTCGACGTCGGCCGGGTCGCCGACGCTCTTAGTGGACGCGCGATACCTGTCCGGGGCGGGAATCCGCGCGCTTGCGACAGCGGCCTTTGCATCCAATACGTCGCGCGGAATCTCGAGAAACGACGGGCCCGGGGCACCGTGATAGCTCTCGCGAAAGGCCATGCTTATCATATCGGCGATACGCTCGGTGGCGGGCACCGTGGCGGCAAACTTGGTGATCGGGCGCATGATGTCGACGTGGGGCAGGTCCTGCAGCGAGCCCATCTTATGCTGGCTCAGCGCGCCCTGTCCCCCGATCAGCAGCATCGGGCTCTCCGCGCGAAAGGCATTGGCCACCCCGGTAATCGCGTCGGTGGTGCCGGGTCCGGCCGTCACCACGGCGCAGCCGGGCTTGCCGGACACACGCGCATAGCCGTCGGCGGCGTGCGCCGCGACCTGTTCGTGACGCACGTCGATGATGTCGATGCCTTCGTCCAGACAGCCGTCGTAAATGTCGATTATGTGGCCGCCGCACAGCGTGAAAATTACGTCCACGCCTTCGTTCTTGAGCGCTTTGGCTACCAGGTGGCCGCCGGAGATCTTACCATCGTTCACTGCCGAATGTGGGGCGGCTCCTGGCGTTATCCTAGCCATGATTTCGCTCTCCCTCCTCGGTCCGAATCGCGAAAGTTAACCCAAATCATGGACGTTGGCGGCGACGTGAGCTGCAAGGTTTAGCGCGTGCTCGCGTACCAGCGCTTCGGCCGCAACCGTGTCACGCCGCTCCAACGCCTCAATAATGTTCATGTGGTCGACGATCGAACGAGCGAAACGCTGCTTCTCGCCGATCGTTCGCCGGCGAATCGCCCGCATATGCACCAGAATGCCGTTTGCGATCCGCGCCAGCAGCGCGTTGTGGCTCATTTCGATGATGCGCTGATGGAAGCGCAGATTGGCCTCGGAATATTCATCGAGCTTAGCCTCGATTCGCCCGCCGTCGAACTCGGTGAAAAACGCGCGCAGCGCGGCGGTTTCCCGATCGCTTGCCTCGACCGTGGCCAGCCTGGCGGCCATGCTTTCCAGCGCCGCCCATACGGTGATGATTTCGATTATCTCCGCCTTCGATTTTCGCACCACGTAGACGCCGCGCCGCGCGACCGTCCTGAGCAAGCCTTCCTGCTCCAGGCGCGCGATCGCGCTGCGAATCGGGGTCCGGCTGATCCCCAACTGCTGCGCCAACCTTCGTTCGTCCAGGCGCAAATCCTCGCCGACCCGGTAGATGTCCCTGGCCATGATGGCTTGACGCAGCGCCTCGTAGGCGCGCGCCGTGACGGTGAGGTCCGGCCTTAGCCGTTTAAGCCGCAGGCTGCGCGCGCTCCGGCGGGTGCGCCATGCGGTCTTGGCGGTTAGCGATAAATCGCTCGACGGGGTTTCCATAAAAGACCAAAGTCCTCCGCGTCCGCTCATTGGTATTTGGTATACCAGATGCCATCTGCTGATCAAGCCCCGAGCCTCGCGCCCATGCCGGCGAAACCTGCTGCGCAAAAATCGATCGCCGGCAAGCGCGCCTAATCCAGCCTTTGCCCGCCCGAGCGGCGTGCGCGCGGACGCCGCCAGGAAACCAAGGCTGCCACCAGACCGATGATTGCCATGCCCGCCCAGAAGAGCCATTCGGGCAACGGCGGACCGGCGCCTGGCCAAGCCAGCACGGCTTGCGCGAACATCTGCCACGACGACAGCGCAAGCTTGATCCCGATCCAGCCGACGATCACGTACGCTGCATCCTCAAGCTCGGGGAAGCGCCTTAAAAGCCCGACCGCGAGCGTGGTGGCGACCCGCATTCCGACGATCCCGAGAGCGGCGCCGGTGTAGACCACCCAGAGCTTGCGCGAAACCCCGATCGCCACCACAATAGAGTCCACGGCGAAGGCCGCGTCCACCAGTTCCACCGCTGCGGTCGTGCGCCAGAAGCCCATCGCGCAGGCGGCTTTTCGGGGCCGATGCGGCGGGCTCTGGCCGCGGGCGAGATAGGCGAGGGCGAGATAACCTAGATAGGCGGCGCCGGCGGCCTGGAGCCACCAGCTTTCCATTAGCCACTGGGCGCCGAGCAACCCCACGGCGCGAAAAGCGAGAGCGCCGCCCATACCATAGAGCAGCGCTCTTGACTGCCACTGCGGCTTGAGATGCTGCACGGTTACGGCGAGCACCAGGATGTTGTCTGCCGACAGCAACCATTCAAGCACCACCAGGGTCAATATCGCGGCGAAGTCCTCAATTCGCATGAAGCGTTTTACCCGTACGAGGTGCGGCAGGCAGGCAGGCCCCGTTGATGCCGCCGCACCCGGTGATGTCTGACAGGCCGGAGATTTCCTCGAGCTCCAGTGCGATGTGTCGGTGCAAGAACGGTGGCCGCCGCGTCAACGCCGCCCGCGCCGAGAAGCCGGCGCAAGCATCGCCGGCCCGATCAACGGCTGCTAATCGCGGCTCCAGATTCTGCGTCACTTGTAGTGTGGACAAAGCTTGTTTCCACCTTTTAAAAGTTCGAAGTCGATATTCGGCGCGAGAAGCCGCGCCGTCGTTTTAATGCTAAGAGGAAACGGTTTTTCTATCAGCCCGCGCCGCCGCGCGCTTCGGCAGAAGCCGCCGCAGAATTCGGGAGATAAGTTCCGGCGCGGTGGCGTCGGCGCCGCGGGCCGACGATAAGACGTGGGATTTTCGACGCGATGAACTCTCCATCGCAGTCTTTATGCCGCAAGCGGGGGCCATGGGCAAGGAACGCCGCCCCCGCGCGCGCCGAGAGTGTCGGCGTGCGCGGGCATTCCGGCGGAGCAGCCTGCCGCTCCGGTTCGGCGAGCCCGCGGCCGGCGCGCGAATCCGACGCGCTGGCGCATCTCAAGACATTTTAAATTGCACGACGGCATTGCGTCATTTTGAAATGACGCATGCTGCTAGGCGCCCGAAAATGTCCGCCTCTAGCGCAGTTTTACGTTGGCACGAGGCGTGCTCAACAACATCATGATGTGCGTTCAATTAAGTGCCGCAGCCGAGGATGCGGAGCGAGCGGCCGGGCAGAAAGAAATGCGTTCATCCCGACGCTCCATGTCGAACGTTTTCCTGAGGGACCGAGGTTTTTGCTTGCGCGGTGTTCTCGCAATGTGGTCTGCGGGGCGATTGCGCACCGCGGCGGCGCGAAATTCGAGTCGAGGACAATGAGCCGATGGATCTGGGACTGTGGCTGGCGGCGATGTTTTTGCTCGGAATGATCAGCATGGGTCTTTGCTACGCTTTCCTCGTCGCCTGCGAAAATATCTGAGGTGCTCGCCGGTGATCGTCCTAACTGTGATCGTAACTGCGTTCTTATTTGTGTACCTATTTGCGGCCCTGATACGGCCCGAGTGGTTCTAGAAAGCTGCGGCGCGTGAAGCCGAACGGGTCGATGAAATTACCCAGATGAGCGCGAGGTTTCTTCGAACGGGCGCCGGCGGTCTCGGTATTTGAGGCCGCGAAGGCGGCGGAACCGGCGCTAGCGCAGAGGTCGATACGATGTGGCTCTTGCCGATAGCACTGATGGCGACCGCGACGGCGTTGGCGATTCCTCTAAGTCGTTATGCCGCGTGGATAATGGAGGGCGAATATCGCCCGCCGCGCATACTGGCCTGGTTCGAGAGGCGAATCGACAGCGGCTCTCAGACTTGGAAGCAGTATGCGGCGGCGCTCTTGATCTTCAACGCCGTGCTCTTTGTCTACGGCTTCGCGGTCCTCGCGCTGCAGCCGGTGATGCCCTTAAACCCGCAGCACAAGGGGATGCTTGCTCCCACGACCATCTTCAACTCGGTCGCTTCCTTCATGACCAACACCAATCTTCAGCATTACGCGGGCGAGGTACATCTTTCGAATTTCAGCCAGATATTTTTTGTCATTTTAAACCAGTACCTCTCTGCGGGCGTCGGCTTCTGCGCGCTCACCGCGATAATCCGCGCGTTTCGCGGCCAAAAGCTGGTCGGCAACTTCTTCGCCGATATGTGGCGCGTAGTGATGTACATGTTCGTGCCGGCGGCGCTTATTTCGGGCGTGCTGTTTATCCAGCAGGGGATGCCGATGACCTATCAAAGCGCTTACCAGGTCTCTACCTTGGAGCCTGCGGCGATGGGCACCACCGACAGCGGTCAGGCCAAGCCGCAGACCATCGTGGTCGGCCCGGTGGGCGCGGTGATTCCGATCAAGATGCTGGGCACCAACGGCGGTGGGTTTTACGGCATGAACTCCGCCCATCCGCTTGAAAACCCCAGCGCCTGGAGCAACTTCATCACCACTTTGGACATGATGCTTTTCCCGTTCACGCTGGTGTTGATGTACGGCCGGATGCTGAAGCGCCGGCGCCACTCCTGGGTGATCTTCTGCGTGATGGCGCTGCTGATGGCCGGCACGATCGTCTGGGCGATCTACTTCGACACGCTCAAGCCCAACCCGGGTCTGACCGCGCATCCCGCGAGCAAAACGTTTACCATCCCCAGCGCACGGTCGCCGGGCGGCAAGCAGGAGTTTACGCTGCCCGCCGTCGCCAGGCTGCCGGTCGATCAGCATCTGGGCAATTTGGAGGGCAAGGAGCTGCGCTTCGGCACCTCGGCCGGCGCCACGTTCGCGGCGGTCACGGTTGACGTCACCTGCGGCGCGGTGAACTGCGAACACGATAGCCTCAATCCCATCGCAGCGCTGTCGCCGATGGCCGGAATGTGGGTCAACTGCATTTTCGGCGGCAAGGGCGTGGGGATGATTAATCTGCTGCTGTTCTTGATTGTCGGAGTGTTTCTAGCGGGCCAGATGGTGGGCCGCACCCCCGAGTACTTGGGTAAGAAGGTGGGCGCTCGCGAGATGAAGCTCGCGATGATCGCGCTTTTGGTCCACCCGATCATGATCCTCGGGCCGACCGGGCTTTTCGCGGCCACGACCTGGGGCACCATGGCGACAAACAACCCCGGCGCGCACGGTTTTTCCCAGATGTTGTACCAGTTCTCGTCCTCCTCGGCGAACAACGGCTCGGCATTCGACGGGCTGGCGGTGACGACCGGTTTCAATGACAATCCCAACCCGCCGCCGGCCGGCCGGCAATGGGACATCGCGACCGGCTTGGTGATGCTGTTCAGCCGCTACTTGCCTATCGTGGCTCCGCTCGCGATGGCGGCGAGTCTGGGGTACAAAAAGCCGACGCCGTTCGGGCTCGGAACTCTGCGCGACGACACCACCACTTTCGGCTGCCTATTGTTCGGCACGATCGTGGTGGTCGGCGCGCTGCTGTTTTTGCCGGTGGCTGCGCTGGGTCCGCTCGCCGAGCACCTGGGCCCGATTCCGTTTGGCGGCTGAACGGCGCGGGCGTAAGTTCCCGTACTTTGACGCGCTGCGGGCGTGCCTTTGAGGAAAGGCCAAATGAAGAATACAGAAGTGGCTCACGTCGCTCCTGAAACAATGCCGGCCGCGCCGCCGCTCCCTACGCCGCGGCGCATCCGACGCAGAGACTTATTCGCGCCGGACCTGTTGCGGGCCGCGCTAAAGCGAGCCTTTGTGATGCTGCGCCCGGACATCCAGTGGGCCAATCCGGTGATGTTCGTGGTGGAAGTCGGCGCGGTTTTGACCCTTCTCTTCGTGGTCCAGGCGGCGCTGGGGCAGTCCTCCAGCCAGGTTCGAGTCACCTATTTTGCGGCGCTGGATGCGTGGCTTTTTCTCACGGTCTTGTTTGCGAATTTCGCCACGGCGCTGGCCGAAGCGCGCGGCAGGGCGCAGGCGGACTCCCTGCGGCAGACTCGGCGCGAGACGCCGGCCCTGCGGATGCGCGGAAAAGACATCGTTGAGCAGGTAAGGTCGAGCGAGCTCAGGCCGGGCGATCGCGTGGTCGTGTCGGCCGGGCAAATCATTCCGCGCGACGGCGAGATTATCGAAGGAATCGCGTCGGTCGACGAATCGGCGGTCACCGGCGAGTCGGCGCCGGTGATCCGCGAGGCCGGCGGCGATCGCTCGGGCGTGACCGGGGGCACCCGGGTGCTTTCGGACCGCATTGTCGTGCGCATAACCGCGGCGTCGGGCGAATCGTTCCTCGACCGGATGATCGCGCTGGTCGAGGGCGCGGTCCGCCAGCGCACGCCCAACGAAATCGCATTGACGCTGGTGCTCTCGGCCTTGACCCTGATGTTCCTTATCGTGGTGGTTCCGCTGTGGCCGATGGCCTACAACGCGGAGCAATACATGGCGGGTTACCTGGGTACGTACGAACCGCTGCGGAGTCTGGGAAGCGACGTGCCGACGCTGGTGGCTTTGCTGGTCTGCCTGATTCCGACCACGATCGGCGCGCTGCTTGCGGCGATCGGGATCGCCGGCATGGACCGCGCGCTGCAGGCCAATATCATCGCCAAGAGCGGCCGCGCGATCGAAACCGCCGGCGACGTCGATACCGTGCTGCTGGACAAAACCGGCACCATCACGATGGGCAACCGGCGCGCGACCGGCTTCATCCCGGTCGGCCGCTACTCGGTCGAGGAGCTCCGACGGCTCGCGGCGTTGTCCTCGTTGGCTGATGAGACCCCGGAAGGCAAAAGCATCGTGCGGGCCTTCGAGGAGCAGCAGCCGAACCGGGAGCCGATGAGCATACTCTCCGGCGCCCGGTTTGTCCCGTTTACGGCGCAGACCCGGATGAGCGGGGTCGATCTTCCTTCGGGCGTTTTGGTGCGCAAGGGCGCACCGGACGCGGTGTTGAAGTTCATTGCCCAGCAAAACGCGGCCGCGCCGGCCGAGCTCAAGGAAGTCGTGGACACGGTCGCGGCGAAGGGCGCTACGCCGCTAGTGGTCGCTGAGGGGCCGAAGGTAGCCGGGGTCGTGGTGCTCGAGGACATTCTTAAGGCGGGCACCGGCGGACGCCTGGAGCGACTGCGCAAGATGGGCGTGCGGACCGTGATGATTACCGGCGACAACCCGCTCACCGCGGCGACCATTGCCAAGCAGGCCGGGGTCGACAGCTTCGTCGCCGAGGCGACGCCCGAGTCAAAGCTCGCATACATCCGCGAAGAGCAACGGGAGGGCAAGTTGGTGGCCATGATCGGCGACGGCACCAACGACGCTCCGGCCCTGGCGCAAGCCGACGTAGGGCTGGCGATGAATTCCGGCACACAAGCGGCCAAAGAAGCGGGGAACATGGTGGACCTCGACAGCAATCCGACCAAGCTCATCGAGGCAGTCGAGATCGGCAAGCAGCTTTTGATGACGCGCGGCGCGCTGACGACCTTCTCGGTCGCCAACGACGTCGCCAAGTACTTCGCCATCGTGCCGGCGCTGTTCGCCAGCACTCTGCCGTGGCTCAAGCCGATGGACATCATGCACTTGCATTCGCCGACCTCGGCGATACTCTCTGCCGTCATCTTCAACGCGCTGATAATACCGGCGCTGATCCCGGTGGCGCTTAAGGGCGTGCGCTATCGGCCGGTGGGCGCGGACGCCTTGCTGCGGAAGAACCTGCTGGTCTGGGGCCTCGGCGGCGTGATCGTGCCCTTCATCGGCATCAAGCTGATCGACGTTGTGATGGTCGGGCTGCGCCTGGCTTCGTGATCTTTGCGCGCGTCATGGAGACGGAGAGATGAGCCGGTACATTTCCACAAGCCTGTGGCTTTTGCTTTTCAGCGTGGTAATTCTCTGTGGAATTTATCCCGCGGTGCTATGGGTAGTAGGCCAGACGATTTTTCCCTTTCAGGCCAACGGCAGCATACTGACCGGGCCCGACGGCAAGCCGGTGGGCTCTTTGCTAATAGCGCAGCCGTTTACCAAGGACGAGTACTTCCATCCCCGCCCGTCGGCGGCGTCCTACGACGCCTCGGCCTCGGCCTCTTCGACCCTGGCTGCCTCAAACTACTTGCTGCGCGACCGCGTTGCGCGCGCGCTGGGCCCGATCGTCACCTACCGCAGCGGAGCAAGGGCCGGGCAACTCGTCGCGCCGGACATCGAGGCGTGGTTTCGCCTAGACCATTTCGCGGGCCAGCCGCATATCGTCGCCCAATGGGCAGACGCTCACAACGAGCTGGCCGGGGCATGGGTCAACGCCGATCCCAGCCATGCCCAATACGTCGATACCTGGGCGAAAAGCCACCCGAGCGTAGTGGCGCACTGGATTAAGGACAATCCCGGCACTCCCCAACCCAAGGCCGCGGATCTCGCGGTCGCGTTTTTCGAAGCCTTTTCAAAGGAGAACCCGGGAAGCTTTCCTGCGGCTGTGACACGCCAGACCAGTGACGGCAAGACCGTGACAACGATCCAAGCGGTCAAGGAAGGAGGCGACATCCAGTCAATCTTTTTCGACATGTGGCGCCAGGACCATCCGACGGCTGATTTACGCGAGGTTCCCGCGGATATGGTGATGACCTCCGGCTCGGGCTTGGATCCGCATATAACCCTGCAAAACGCGCTCTATCAACTGGATCGAGTGGCGACCAAGTGGGCGGCGGACACCCAGCGTGATCCGGTCAAAATCCGCCAGGAGATTCATGCCCTGCTCGAGGAGAACGCACAGGCGCCCTTTGGCGGACTGGTAGGCGAGGAAATGGTCAACGTGCTCAGCGTCAATCTTCAACTGCGCAAGCGGTACGGCAACCCCTCCTAATATGCGGCTGAAATTTCCGCTGCTCGCGGCAGCGATGGTACTGGCGCTGGGGCTGAATTGCGTGGGCGCGGCAACCGGGCTGGCGCAAACTTCGGCGATAGGCGCTTCGCCGGCTTTGGCGCAAGACAGTCTGGGAGCGGGTCTGCTTGGGCCGCGCGTGCTGCCCGAAGTTACCGCTGCTAGCGGTGGCACCGCGACCAGCGCCGCTTCGCCGGCTTCCGGCAGTTCCACGTCTGCAACGAGTAATTCGACCCTGGGCGCGATTGGGCAAGACTTGTCAGCGCTGCAGAGCGAGGCGGCCGGCGCGCAGAAAGCCTTGCACGACGAGTACGGGCTCAATCTGCACGGTCTCGTTGCGGCGTCGTATCTCTACAACTTCGACCGTCCGGTGACCGGCAACAATTTGTTTCGAGTCTACGACTATTTCGGCACCAACAGCGTTGAGTTGGACCAAGGCGAGCTGTATCTGGAACGCTCCGTCCCGGGCCAGCTCGGTTTTGTGCTCGACCTTAATACGTTCAATACGGGCTTTAAGCAATACGGCAGCGTCACCACCTACTGGGACGTGCCGGGGCCGCGCGGCGGCTGTCCGGGCAGCCCTTGTAGCTGGCTTGACCCGACGCGGGCTTATCTTTCTTACACCATCCCGGTCGGCAACGGCATTTTGCTGACGGCGGGCAACCAGTACTCGCTCATCGGCTACGAAGTCATTCCGAGTTGGCAGAACGTGAATCTTTTTCAGTCCATCGGCTATGTGTTCGAGAACGAGCCTTTCACTACCGACGGTATCCGCGGGCACTACGACTTCAACAGCCAGGTTGGGCTCACGCTGGGCGTCAACAACGGCTGGAACGCGCTGGCCTCGCAGAACTACCTGCAAAGCTTCGAGGGTCAGCTCGTGCTCAAGCCGTTCCCCTGGCTCTCGTATACCTTGGGCGGCATGTACGGCAACGTCGAGGCCAACTCCAGCGCCAGAAGCGGCATCGTCGATAACATCGTGACCGTGACCCCGACCGACAAGCTGAGCGTGACCGCGGAGTACTACTGGGGTCATCAGGATAGCGGCGCGTTTTTGCCCGCGCCCATCGTCGAGGCGCCGGTTTATCCGTTCAATCCGCTGCTCTACGCTTTTCCGGCCGGCGTGCTGACGCACGGCGCGAACTGGTGGGGGACCGGGACTTGGATCGCCTACAATTTAACCGAGCGCCTTCAGCTTGGTCTGCGCGGCGAGGTGTTAGACGACGAGAACGGCTTTCTGACCGGGATTCCCCAGCAGCTATGGGAGGTTACCACCGGGTTCAACTACAAGGTGACCGAATGGCTCTTAACCCGCTTTGAGGTCCGCCACGACCAGTCCACCGCGCATCCCTTCCCCAGCGCCGCTCGCGAGGTCGCCTTTTCCTGCCCCGGGCTCGGCTCGTGCAGTGCCAGTGCCCACACTTTCTCCGGCATGGACACCGTGATGGTCACGGTGATCTACTTCTTCTAGCCCGGTGTCTTGCCTTAGGCGTAGGCCGCGGGTTGGCTGCTCGCCGATGGTTGCTGGAGAGCGGCGCTTAACTGCCAGCTTCTCCCTTTGCCGAACTTGGCGCGAAAGCGTTAAAGTTTACGCTAGGCATCGTGACCGTCGAAAACGAGGGTTATCGGCGTTCGGCTTTTTTTGAACGCGTTTTGCACCGCCGCGCGAGATGAAATGAAGACCCTGTCGCTGCGCAGCCGGATTCGCAACGCGGCGCTGCTGCTTCTGGCACTCATGGTGGTCTTGGGCGCCTACGCTCTTCCTCGCGTATACCGCTTAGGCGGCGCGATCAGGCGCACCCTGTACCGCAATTACGTGAGCGTGGAGGCGGCGCAGCATATGCACGCCGCCCTGCGCGAGTTGCAGTTGGCCGAGCGGGACGGTCGAGCGCGGGAGGCACTGGCGCGAGACAGCCAAACCTTCGAACACTGGATGGATGTGGAGAATCACGACCTCACCGAAGTGGGGGAGCCGGAGTTGGCCGCGGACCTCGAACGTCGCGGGAAGCGGTTGTTCGAGGAAATCGCGGCCGGACCACCAGGCGTTCGTCATGACCGGCAGTTCAGCGAACTGCACGACCGTCTTGACGAGCTGATCGAGATGAACCGCGCGGCGATGTTCCGGGCCGACGGCCGCGCCGTGCGCCTTGCGTCCCGCCTGACTTATGAATTCGCCTTTGGGCTGCTGGCGTTCCTATTCCTTGGGGCGCTGATGTCGTGGTGGATCGGTTGGGCGATTTCTAGGCCGCTGACCGAGCTCAGCGACCGCTTGCGGGGAATAAGCCAGCGCAGACCGCAGGTGCGCCTGGGGCCGCAAACGCTCGCCGAACTCAACACCGTAGCACGCGAGTTCAACTTGATGGCAGAAAAAATCGAGCAGTTCGAGAAGCTCAACGTCCAGCGCCTGCTTTACGAGAAGAGCAAGACCGAGGCGATTATCGAGAGCCTGGAGGACGGCGTTATTTTGATCGATTCGGAGGGCGTGGTCGTGCATCTCAACGAGATTGCCGCGATTATCCTCGGAATCGAACCCGCGCAGGCGTTGGGCAGCCGTCTGGATGACTTGGATACCAACCAGCCGCATTATGTTAGGGTGAGAGAAGCCCTGCGCGGGCTGGGCAAATCCAAGTCCGAGACGCAACGGGTCGAGTTCCAGCTCCACGTGCGCGGGCGCGATCATCACTATATTCTGAAGGCCGCGCCCCTGCGGCAGTCCGACGGCAAGCCTCTGGGAAAGCTTATCACCCTGCAGGACGTCACCTATCTGCGAGATCAAGAGCGAGTGCGGGCCAGCCTGGTGGCAACGTTGTCGCACGAATTGAGAACGCCGCTGGCTTCGCTTACGCTGTCGGCCGAGCTTTTGGGGCGCGAGCCGGCTAACCTCGGCCCCCGGCAACTCGAACTTTTGCGCGCCATCGCGGAGGAGTGCGCAAGGATGCGGCAGTTGACCGACGGTCTGCTCAGCCTGGCCCGCAGCGAGCTTGCCTCGATAGCGTTAAAGCGCGAGCTTTTGGACTTGGCGCGAATCACCGGCGAGGTTACCGCCAGGTTTGCGATCCAAGCCGAGCAGAAAAACATCGAACTTAAGACGCGCATCGAGCCGGTGCCGCCGATCAGGGGAGACCCTGTCAAGCTCTCGTGGGTGCTGTCGAATCTGCTCGGCAATGCCCTGCGCTATACCGCGCAAGACGGCCGCATCGAGGTCGCGGTGCAGCCCGAGAACGGGTCGGTGCGGCTTGAAGTGCGCGACTCGGGTCTAGGTATTGCGCCTGAGCTTAAGGACTCCATTTTCGAGCGCTTTGCGCAGTACGATGCCAACGGGGCGCAGACCGGCGTGGCCGGACTAGGGCTCGCTATTGCCAAGGAAATCGTCGAGGCTCACGGGGGCCGCATCTTCGTTGAAAGCGCGGTTGGCCAGGGGAGCAGGTTCGTGGTCACGCTGCCGGTCGCGACGGAGCCCGGATGGCAAGACTACTCATCGTAGACGACGAGAAGAACATCCGTCGCAGCCTTGCGATGTTCTTCGAGTCGCTCGGGCACAAGGCGCAGGCTGTCGAGAGCGCCCGGCAGGCGCTGGGCGCATTGGCCGAGATTCCGTTCGATCTGGTGCTTGCCGACTACAAGATGGCCGAGATGAACGGGCTTGAGCTGCTCGTCGAGGTCAAGCGAACGCACCCGAACTGTCTAGTGATCTTGATGACGGCGTACGCGACAGTGGAAAACGCGGTCGCGGCAATGAAGGCCGGCGCCTATGACTATGTGACCAAGCCTTTTCTGCTGGAACAGATTCGCCATATAGTCGAGCGCGCCATTCAGTTGCAAAACCTGCGCCTGGAGAACCGCGCGCTGCGCCAGGCTATCGACGAAGATCCGCTGCTCGCCTCGCGCAGCCCGTCTATGCTGCGTCTGCTCGAAAGCGCGCGGCAGGCGGCGGCGAGCGACGCAATTCTGATGCTGACGGGCGAGAGTGGTACGGGCAAGAACATACTGGCGCGCCAGATCCATCGCTGGAGCCCGCGCGAGCAGCGTCCGTTCGTGGTCGTTAACTGCACCACGCTGTCCGAGCAGTTGCTCGAGAGCGAGCTATTTGGCCACGTGCGCGGAGCGTTCACCGGCGCGATCAAAGACAAGCCCGGGCGCTTGGAAGCCGCCGCGGACGGCACCGTTTTTCTCGACGAGATAGCCGACCTTTCATCCGCGCTGCAGGCCAAATTTCTCCGCTTCGTGCAGGAGCAGAGCTTCGAGCGCGTGGGCGATGACCGCACGATCAGGATCGACGCCCGGATCATCGCGGCGTCCAACCGCGACTTGGCGGCTGAGGTCGCGGCGCACCGTTTCCGCGACGATCTGTTTTATCGGCTCAACGTTATTACCCTGCGTGTCCCGCCGCTGCGGGAGCGTGCGGAGGACATCCCGGCGCTGGCCGAATGGCTGCTCAAAGCCGCGAGCCTGCGCAACCGTCGTCCACCGATGAAGCTCGCGCCTGCCGCCGCCGCGGCGTTGAGCGGATATCATTGGCCGGGAAACGTGCGCGAGTTGCGCAACGCCATCGAGCGCGCCGTGGTCTTGAGCCGCAGCGACTTGATCACCGCGGAAGACCTGCCGGACTCGGTATTTCGCGAGGCGTCCGAGGCGCGGTCCCGCACCGCGCACAGCGCGACCCTCGACGAGGTGGAGCGCGAGCACATAACCCGAGTGCTGGCGGAAAGCGCCACTCTGGAGGAAGCAGCGGCTGTGCTAGGCGTCAACCCGACCACGCTATGGCGCAAGCGCAAACGCTACGGCCTCGAGTAGAAAATCTCGTGTGACAAAATAACCTAGTACGCTGTCCCGCAAATAGCTTGCACAATTTGCGCACATCCTCACGCCGCTTGCGCGGCTGTCATCCTGAGCGCTCCTCTTCTCTCATGCTGAACCCTTCGCGTGTCATGCCGAGCGAAGCGAGGAATCCCGGCGTTGGTGGAGCTTTTGCTGCATTGAGACCCTTCGCTACGCTCAGGGCGGCCGCTTTGCGGCTGCCCCAGCGGACAACGGCTCAGGGTAAACTCCGCGAAGCGTCAACGCGAAGCGATTTGCCTGGCAGCAGCTTAGCGAACCAGATCGCTGCGCGCAGAATGACGGCCACGCGAGCATGCACATCGCGCGGCGCGTGATAAAGCCGCGGCCGGATCAAGCGTTCTGCCAGCGTTGAATGATCATTCGATACGCCTCGAAGGCCTGCTCGATCTTCGAGACGTGGCAATATTCGTCGGTCTGATGCGCCATCTCGATTTCGCCGGGGCCGAGGATGACCGTTGGCACGCCGCCGTAAGCAGGTGTTAGCGCGCCGGCGTCGGTGAAATAAGGTGCCAGGGCGGGCTCCGGCCGTCGGCCGAGCAAGGACTCCATGATTTCGCAGATTTCTTGGACCCAAGGATGACCGGGGTCGGTTCCGACGCCGGCCATATCGAGCGTAGTTTCCAGCTCGTCCAGCTCGGGGGCAAGGTAGTCAGCCAGCTTGCTCCGCAGTTGCGCATGGTCCATGCCAAGCGGAATGCGGATATCGATTCCGACCTCGGCAAAGTCGGGCACCGAGTTCACGTTAAGCCCGCCCGACACCGTGCCGACGTTGAGCGTCGGGCTGCCCATCGCCGGGTGTGCCGGCGCGTCAAAGCCGTAGCGCTCCAGCTTAGCAATGACCCGCGCCGCTTTGTACACCGCGTTGACACCTTCGTGGGGAATCGAGGCGTGAGCGGTGCGCCCTCGCGTGCGCGCCTTGAGCCACAAGGCGCCTTTGTGGCCGGCCAAGGGACGATTCCCGGTCGGCTCGGCGACCACTATCGCGCCCGCCTCGCCCAGGGCGGCGGCGCCGAGCGCCGCCACCTGAAAGGCGCCGGCGGAGCCAGTTTCTTCGCCCGCGGTGATCACCATGACCACGCCGGGGCCTCGCTCGAGGTCCTTGCCCATCTCGAGCGCCGCGGCGACGAAGGCCGCGACGCCGCTTTTGGTGTCGCTCGAGCCGCGTCCGAAGAGCTTGCCGCCGCTCATCTCGGCGCCGAACGGTTCCACCTTCCAAGGCCGCGCGCCCAGCGGCACCACGTCGACGTGGCCGGTGAAGCAAAGCGGCTTTTTCCCACGGCGGCCCGCGAGCCGGGCGATAAGTGTCGTCCGCGAATCGGCAAATTCATGGTAGGCGACGGAAAAACCCGCGGCTTGTAGAAGACCGCCGAGGTAATGATTACACTCGCGCTCGTTGCCGGGCGGATTGACGGTATTGAAACGGACAAGACGGCGGGTAAGCTCGACCGCGTTAGATGCCGGGTTCATGGTTTCGCCTCCGCGCGGGCGCCGCTCTGCGGTTTCGCCTGCCACAGCGGCGCTATTTCCTCGAACTCGCGCTCAAGCCTGGGGGACATCGCAATTTCGCCGCCGCGCACGAAGCGTTCGTGGTTGTGCTCCAATTCCCCAGGCAGGTAGCGGTAGTTTGCCATCACGCCGAACGATCGGCTTAGACCATACGGGCGCAGGTTGGCAAACGGGTTGATGCGCTCGAGCCGAGCGCCGTTGGCCAGATGAAAATGCGCGACCTGGTCGAGAGCCGTGCCGTCGCGCTTGAGCCGCGTGAGATAGACCAGCGCCAGGCGTGAGAGCGGGGCCGCCAGCACCCGGCGATGCTCAAGCGGGCGCTCAAGCAACCGGCGCAGCGCGTCCACCGCGTCGCCGCTTCTCGCGCGCCGGGTGAGCACGCCGGCGTAGTCCCGCAGCAGCCGAGCGAGCCTTTCCCGCGTAAATTGCTTGGCCCCGGTATTCGCGTCGTCGGCGCGCAGCGCCGGCGCGAAATCCGGCAGCGGCGAGAGCGTGATATAGCGCCTGATGCCTGCAAACTCGGCGCTCAGTTCTTCCATGACCTGCTTGATCAGAAAGCTGCCGAACGAGATCCCGCGCAGTCCCTTAAGGCAGTTATTAATCGAGTAAAAGACCGCGGTGTCGGCCGCGGCCGGGTCCGCCACCGGGGCGTCGAGATCGAGCAAAGGCTCAAGCGCGGTGACCGGCCCACGCGTGAGCGCGACTTCAACGAAGATTAGCGGCTCCTCGGGCAAGGCGGGATGAAAAAAGCCAAAGCAACGGCGGTCGCCGGCCAGACGCCGGCGCAGGTCGGGCCAACCGTTGATCTCGTGTACCGATTCGTACTGGATGAGCTTTTCCAAAACTTCCGCGCAAGTGTGCCAGTCGATGCGTTCTAAGCGCAAAAAGCCGCGGTTGAACCAGGAGCCGAGCAGATGCTTCAGGTCGAAGTCTACGCCCGCGAGATCGGACCGGGATGGGAGCAGCCCCAATAGATGCGCGCGCATCGCAACCAGCGTCCGCGTGCCGCCGGGAGCGAAATTGATGCGCCGAAACAGCTCCTGGCGCGGCGCCTCAACCGTCGCGGACAGAGCGATGAACACATCAGGATTGGGCGATTCGTGGTACCTGCGGGCCGCCCGCTCGATCGCAGCCGGATCCGGGTCAAACTCGCGCGCCAGCAGATCGAAAAGCGCGTCTCGTGAAGCGGCGTCCATGGAATGGTAGGCCGCAATCACGTCGCGGGCCAGCGCCACCCCAGAAGCCTCGCCCCGCTCGGAAAGCAGAAAGCGGCAGAGCGCACGGGTGCGCTCAACCGGCGATGGGCGGCCTCGCCAGTTGAGCGCGCCGCGTCCGTCCTGGCTCAAGGAATGGGCAGGATATGCGGGCTTAGGGCGCGCAACCTTAAGATGTCGCACGAGCGCGCTCGTCCCGGCCCCGCCTGCCGGCTGGCAAAATGTGAGTCGTTTGGCGCATCGAGATGCTCTTAAAACGCGTATCGGCTTAGCTGATCGGCGCTCTCCGCTTGTGCCGCCAACTTGATATTAGTTTAGGATATTGGCTGTCGAGTCTAAAGCCGAACCGAGTTCTGGGTTGGCCGAAGGCGCGGACGAGGGTCAATGTACGCGAACCTTTACACTTTGTTCGCCGGCCGCTTCCCGACCGATATGTCGAAAATCGCCATCGAAACCGGCGACGGGCGGCGCTACACTTACGGCGAGCTTGACCAATATAGCGCACGCCTTGCCGGCCATTTTCGGCGCCTGGGGCTGATGCCCGGCGAGCGGGTCGCCGTTTCGGTCGAGAACTCGCCGCAGGCGCTGTTTGCGTATCTCGGCTGCCTGCGCGCGGGGCTCATCTACTTACCGCTTAACACCGCTTATCAACGCAGCGAGTTGACCTACTTCATCAAGGATGCCGAGCCGCGGGCAATCGTATGCCGGCCCGAAGCGGCGGCAATCGCGCGCGAGATCGCGCCGGCGGCGTTGGTCGAGACGCTGGATGCACGCGGCGAAGGCTCGCTGGTGGAGGCGTCGCGCGGATTGCCGGCGGACTTCAGCCCGGTCGGGCGCGGTCCCGATGACAGCACGGCAATTCTGTATACTTCCGGGACGACCGGCAAGCCTAAGGGAGTGATGCTCAGCACGCGCAATCTGGCCGTTAACGCGATGGCCTTGACCGACGCCTGGGGAATGAACGGTGATGACGTATTGCTGCATATGCTGCCGCTTTTTCACGCCCATGGTCTCTTCGTGGCCGCTCACTGCGCGCTGCTCAGCGCGTCGAAGATGTGGCTGACGGCGCGCTTCGAGGCCGGCGCGGCGCTAAAGCTTCTACCGTGCTCGACCGTCTTTATGGGCGTCCCCACGCACTATGGGCGCTTGCTGGCCGATACCGGGTTAAACCGAGAGCTCTGCCGCGACATGCGGCTTTTCACCTGCGGCTCGGCGCCTCTGCCGGTAGAGACGTTTCACAGGTTTGAGCAGCGCACGGGCAATTTTATTTTGGAACGCTACGGCATGACCGAGACTCTCATCACGACCTCGAACCCGCTCAATGGGCCGCGCATCGCCGGCAGCGTCGGGCCCGCTCTGCCCGGCGTCTCGGTGCGCGTGGTCGATGAACACGGCCGGCCGGCGCCGACCGGCACCAACGGACAGGTGCAGGTCAAGGGCGACAACGTTTTCCACGGCTACTGGAAGCAGCCGAACAAAATCGCGCGGGACTTCACCGGCGACGGCTTCTTCAACACCGGCGACATCGGCCGCCTGGAGCACAGCGGCTACTTGTTTCTGGTCGGGCGCGCCAAAGACTTGATCATCAGCGGCGGGTATAACGTTTACCCTAAGGAGCTTGAGTTGGTCATCGATCGCATCGAGGGAGTCGCGGAATCCGCGGTTTTCGGCGTGCCTCATCCCGACTTCGGCGAGGCGGTTGTGGCTGCGGTAGTGCGCAGCGGCAGGGCCGAATGTCCGGCGGCGCCCGAGATCATCGAGCGGCTCAAGGGCGAAGTGGCAAACTACAAGGTACCCAAACGGGTCGTGTTCATTGACGCGCTGCCGCGCAACGCGATGGGGAAAGTGCAGAAAGGTCTGCTCTCCAGGCATTACGACGCCTTGTTCGGCGGCACGTAGGGAGCTTCGCCTAGTTGGTTACGGCCGCTCTGCCGCCTCGCGTTATGTGCCGAGCCGAAAAGGGCTGCGCGAGCGCGGCTATAGTCCGCGAGACTCTCTGCCTGGTATCGCGCGAACACATCGAGGACGATCGCCGCCGGCCGCGAGCCGCCATCCTTGAGGGGGCGCAAGTCAAGCTTGACGAAGCGGCCGGGCGCTGCCCCATGAGCGGTCTTTAGGCTAATTTTTGGCGGGGCGCTGCGGGCGACTCGGCCGCCAATGAGCGCCTGCACGGGCGTCGCGCGGCGGACTCGCGGACGTGGGAGGAACACATCGTGGCCGACATCACCACTAAGGGGCGGCGCTTGGCGATCGGACGACGCCGTTTTTTGCGCATGGCAGGCGCGGCCGGAGCGTTGAGCATTGCGCCCTCGGCGCTTGCGGGCGACCTCTGGGCGCAGCAGAAGAGCTACCCGGCGCTCAGCACCTTTCCCGCCGGAGTGGCCGGCGAGACGGCTTTCGTCGGCGTCACCGTGCCGCTCACCGGACCCTATTCATCGGAGGGCAGGGATCAGCAATACGGCAACGAGCTTGCGCTCGAGCATCTGAACCGCGGCGGCGGCCTGGTGAACAAGATCAAGACGCTTTCAGGCCGCGGCGTACTCGGCAAGCGCCTAATCTACAAAATCGCCGATTCGCAGACCCAGCCCAACACCGCGGTCGAAGCGCAAACCCGCTTCATCCACCAGAACCAGGCGATTCTCATGACCGGAGGCCTGAGCAGCGCGGTCTCGGTGGCCCTGGAGAAGTTGGCGCAAAGGGAGTTTGTCGTGTACATGATTGGCGGCAGCGGCTCGAACGACACCACCGGCAAGGACTGTCAGCGCTATGCCTTTCGGTCGCAGCCTTCCGCCTATATGGCGGCAAAAGCGCTGGCGCCGGTGGTGGTCAAAGCGCTGGGGAGCAAACGAAAGGCGGTATATCTGGTTCCCGATTACACTTACGGCCACACCGTGTATGAGTCGACCAGCGAGTTCACCGGAAAGCTGGGCTGGACCGCTGTCGGCAAGCAGGTGGTGGCGGTCGGCACGACGGACTTCAGCCCCTACCTGGTCAACATCGCCAACAGCGGCGCCGACGTGTTCGTCAACATCACCTTCGGACTCGACGCGGTCGCCTCGTCAAAGCAGGCCAAGGAGTTCGGCGTCCTCGACAAGATGAAAATGGTGGTGCCGAACATTTCGCCCTTCCAAGCCACGCAGGTGGGCGCCGAGATAATGCAAGGCGTGTACGGCACCTTGGACTTCTGGTGGACGCTCGCCGAGCGCAACGAGATGGCGCGCATCTTCGTTGACACGTTCGCGGCCAAGTATCACTATAGGCCGCGCTGGACGGCGCATATCGCGTACACCCAGATGCTGGTCTGGGCAGACGCGGTCGAGCGCGCCGCCACCTTCTATCCGCCGGCCGTTATCAAGACGCTCGAGGACGGACACAAGCTGGAGATGCCGCTCGGGACGGTTTACTACCGGGCCTGCGATCACCAGCAGGTGCGCGCCGTGCCGGTCGTGGTGGGTAAGAAGCCGAGCGCGATGCGCAATTCCGAGGATTTCTTCGGCCTGGTCGCAATGGTACCGGGAGCATCGGTCCTGCCGCCGTGCGACTTATTCGGATGCAAACTCGGCCCCTATGTCTGACTGCATGTTGGGGGATTCGCGGCAGCGAAGGCTCGGGCCGGCCGGTGTCAGACGGCGTGTCCTGGGGCGCCCGCGGCAAAGTAGCGAAATCTTCCTTGCGCAAGCTGCCGAACGGCGCGCGCCTTGGCGGCGCGTCGCAGAGCGCCGCGCCCCGGCTTGGGAACCGCGGCGCTGTCCCCGCGGCCCGGTCTCGCGGCAGGCCGCGCGATGGCGGTCATGATTAGCTGGCCGCTCCTCTTCTCTCAACTATTCAACGGGCTCGCGCTCGGCGCGCTTCTCGCGCTGACCAGCGCCGGTCTCACGATAATATACGGCGCGTTGGGCGTGGTGAACTTCGCCCACGGTGCGTTCTTTATGGTCGGCGCGTACGCCGGCTATCTGGCTTTCGCCTACACCGATTCATTCGTCTTGGCGATGGCCGTCGGGGCGCTGTTCGCGGCCGGGGTTGGGATTCTGCTCGAACGGAGCCTCATCCGTTTTTATTACGCGCGCCCGCCGGAAGACCAGATTCTGCTCACCTTTGGCCTGGCCATCGTCCTGGTCGAGTTGGTGCGCGCCGTCTTCGGCAGTTTGAGCAGGCGTGTTGCGGTTCCGGCGTGGGGCGCCGGGGTGGTGAACCTGGGCTTCATGATCTATCCGCGCTACCGGCTGGAAGCGCTCAGCATCGTCGCGCTCACGCTGTCCGTCCTCGGCCTGTTGCTGTACCGCACGCGCCAAGGGTTCATCGTGCGCGCGGGAATCGAAGACTCTCTTATGGTGAGCATGCTCGGGATCAACGTGGCCCGAATCTTCCTTCTGGTTTTCGCGCTGGGCGCCATGGCCGCCGGCTTCGCCGGGATCGTGGACGCCCCCATCGTGACCGTGAATCCCGACATGGGACAGGACCTGCTGGTGCGCGCGTTCGTGGTAATCGTGATCGGCGGCGTCGGCTCGTTCGGCGGCGCCGTTCTGGGCGGACTGATCGCCGGGGAAATATTAAGCCTCACCGCGATGATCAACCCCGCTTACTCGGACGTGATGCTTTATGCGGCGATGGCCGCGGTATTGATTCTTCGGCCCCAGGGCTTAATGGGGGCCGAGGGCCGCAGATGAATCGGGCGCGGGGCGACGGCGGCCTGACGCAAAGCGGCGCGGAGCAGACCGGCCGGCCGGTCCGCGGAAGATGGAGAAGGCGCGCCGGCGGCGAGACCCTTAAGCGGGTCTGGCCTGAGGCGGGAATGCTGGTTGGGCTCGCGGCTGCGCCCTTGATTGCGCCGCATCTCGGCATCACGCTCGACATGGCGTGCCGGATGCTTATCTGGGGCATCTTCGGCTTGGGTTTCGATATTTTGTTCGGGTACACCGGCTTGCTCTCGTTCGGTCAGAGCGCTTTTTTCGGCACCGGCGGCTTCGTCGCCGCCTGGCTGCTGGTCTCGCATGCGATCAGCAATTCGCTTCTGGCCCTGGCGCTTGGAGTCGTCGCGGCCGCGCTGCTCGGACTCGTGATCGGTTTTGTGTCGCTGCGCACAGTGGGGATTTATTTCGCCATGATCACGGTGGCCTTCGGGCAGATGCTCTATTTTCTGGAAAATTCGCCCCTGTCGCGCTGGACCGGCGGCGAAAACGGTTTGCCGGGGGTCCCCAAGCCGGAGGTCTCGCTGGGCATGCTGTCGATTGCCGTCGCCTCCGGCCGCGCCACGTACTATTTCGTCGCGGCGTTTTTTTTCGCCGGGTTTTGGCTGGCGCGACGTATCATTCAATCCCCGTTCGGCGCAGTGCTCTGCGCCATTCGAGACAACACCGCTCGAGCCGCGGCGCTGGGCCACGCGGTGAACGGCTATCGTCTGGCGGCTTTCGTGGCGGCGGCCGCCTACGGGGGCTTGGCCGGCGGTCTTTTAGGTTACTTGCAGGGCTACATGCCGCCCGACGCGTTCAGCCTCGACACTTCGGGCCGGCTCGTGATCCAGAGCGTTATCGGCGGCGCCGGAACCCTCGTCGGTCCGCTGCTCGGCGCGAGCATCTGGATCTACCTGCGCGAAGTGCTGCAAGAGGTTCCGGGGATCGGCAACCTGTGGAAGCTGATCCTGGGAGTCGCCTTCGTCGCGTTGGTCACGCTTTTTCGCCGAGGGGTCTGTGGGGAATTAAGAGCGCTGATGCGCCGCGAGGCCGGCGCGGCGCGTGGACCGGATGAGCAGGCGTTGGCCTTGAGCGCACGAAGCGTGCGGCCACGCCCTGGGCACAGCATGCTAATGACACCGGCCGACCAGGCGACGGCAGCAGTGCGACAGGCGGCCGCGGTGGAGCGGGCAACGGCGGCCGCAACCTCGGCCGCGCCAGCAGCAGGCCGCTACGAACCTGAGCGCGGGCGGCCGCCGGCAATAGAAGCGCGCGGCTTGACCAAGCGCTATGGCGGCGTGCGCGCGATCGATAATGTCTCGCTGGCGGTCGCCCACGGCGAGCTGAGAGCGCTGATCGGACCCAACGGCGCGGGCAAGACCACGCTGCTTAGAATGCTCGCCGGCGAGGTCCGTCCGAGCGCCGGCAACGTATACCTGCGCGGCGAACGAATTACCGGAATGACGACCACCGCCATTTGCCATCGCGGGCTTAGCAAAACCAACCAGATCAATCAGTTGTTCCCGCAGCTCTCGGTCTACGAAAACCTGGTAATCCCGGTGCTGGCGCGCAAGCGCGGGCGGTTTAAGCTTGACCTGCTGCGCGACGTCCAGCGCGTCGGCGGGCTGCCCGAGGACATCGAGCCGATTCTCGCCGCGGTCGGCCTTGGCGAGCGCGCGCGGCTGCCGGTGAGCGCCCTTTCTTACGGCGACAAGCGGCGTCTCGAACTCGGCCTTGCGCTTGCGACCGCTCCCCAGGTCCTGCTGCTCGACGAGCCGTTGGCCGGCTTGAGCCCGGCCGAGCGTCGCCGCGCGGTCGAGATGCTGCGAGGCTTGCGCCAGGGATGCACGATGATCATCGTCGAGCACGACATGGACGCGGTGTTCGCGCTCGCTGACAGCATCAGCGTGCTGCACGACGGCCGGATGCTCGCGCAAGGGACCCCCGATTCCATTCAACGCGACCCGATGGTGCAGCAAGCGTATCTGGGAGGCGCGGGCGGCGATGAGTCTGCTTGAGGTCGATCGGATTAACGCCTACTATGGCGACTCCCACATTCTGTTCGACGTCTCGTTGCGCGTCGAGGCGCGCGAGACCTTGGCGCTGCTCGGGCGCAACGGCGCCGGCAAAAGCACCACGCTCAAGTCGATTATGGGCGTACTCGCCCCGCGCTCGGGCAGGGTCTTGTTGGATGGACAGCCGATACACGGGCTTCGCCCGTTCGAGGTTGCCCGTCTCGGCGTGCAGCTAGTGCCTGAGGACCGGCGAATTTTCGCCGGCCTCAGCGTCGAGGAAAACCTCGAATTGGCCGCGTTGACGGCGCCCCATGCGCTGGACCCGGCGCAAATTTTCACGCATTTCCCACAACTCGGACAGCGGCGCAAAAACCGCGGCCGCGACCTTTCCGGCGGGGAGCAGCAGATGCTTGCCGTGGCGCGCGCGCTGGTGCGCGACCCCAAGCTGATTTTGCTGGACGAGCCGTTCGAGGGGCTCGCGCCGGTGCTCGTCCAGGAGTTGGTGCGCGCGATTCGGCGCTTGGCCGAACAGGGGCGGACCATCGCCATCGTCGAGCAGAACGTGACCGCAACATTGAGTCTTGCCCAGCGCTGCTATATCCTGAGCAACGGCCACGTGGTGCACGAGGGGGCAGCGCGCGAGCTGCGAAAGTCCCCGGAGATTATGGGCCGCTACTTAGGTCTTTGAAGGATCCCCGGGCACGGCTGCTGGGCAAGGAGGCGGCTGCAATGGAAGGCTATCCGAGCTATAAAGTTGCAATCGCGCACGTCAGTCCGGTGTTTTTGGACACGCCGGCGACCGTGGCCAAGGCGTGCTCGATCATCGAAGAAGCGGCGCGCCACGGCGCGCAACTCGTCGCCTTTCCCGAGACCTACGTGCCGGCCTTCCCGCTCTGGTCGGCGCTGCAGGCGCCCATCTACAGCCACAACTTTTTCCTGCGCCTGGCCCGCAGCGCGCTGCGCATACCGGGGCCGGAGCTTGAACGCGTGGCGCGCATCGCGCGCGGCGCGCAAGTGTTTGTCTCGCTGGGCATCAACGAGGGCACCGCGGCCAGCGTCGGATGCCTCTGGAACGCCAACGTGTTGATCGGCGACGACGGCGCGATTTTGAACCATCATCGCAAGCTGGTGCCCACGTTCTACGAAAAGCTGACCTGGGCCAACGGCGACGGCGCCGGTCTGCGGGTTAGCGAAACGCGCCTAGGCCGTGTCGGGATGCTAATCTGCGGCGAGAACACCAATCCGCTGGCGCGCTACGCTTTGATGGCACAGGGCGAGCAGCTTCATATCGCGAGCTACCCGCCGCTGTGGCCGACCCGCGACCCGCGCACCGCAGGCGCTAATTACGACCTCGCCGACGCCATCCGCATTCGCGCGGCCGCGCATTCGTTTGAAGCGAAATGCTTTACGCTGGTCGCCGCAGGTTATCTCGACCCGGCCTCGCGCGAGGTCCTGTTGGCCTGCGGTCCCGAGGCCGGACGCCTCATGGACGAGAGCCCGCGCGGCGCCTCGATGGCGATCGATCCGACCGGCAAGCCGCTCGGCGGCGTGATGTGTGAGACCGAGGGCATCCTATACGCCGACATCGACCTCGCCGCCTGCGTCGAGCCCAAGCAATTTCACGATATCACCGGCGGCTACAACCGCTTCGACGTTTTCCGCCTCACGGTCAATCGTGCCGCAAATCGGCCGATCAGTTTTGCCGACACGATGCCGGCGGAAGGCGACGCGGCGGCCTCGTTGGGTTCTCCGGCCGCAGCCTACCGCCGCGACAGCGTGACGCCGGAAGAGCCGCCCGGCGTTCAGGCTAAGCCTCCCTCCGCGGCTTAGCGCCACCGCGCTCCGGTTTTTCTACTCCCTCGCCCGCGAAGCCGGAGAGGGCTGGGGCGGGGGTGCTGAGCCGGGCGCAGAGCACAGCGATTGTTGTTTCTTAATGGTCCCTCACCCGCCAGCCGCGTGCTGCGCCCGTCGGCTGGCGGCCTCTCCCGACTGGGAGAGACGTTAAGACCGCCGCTAATCCCCGTCCGCAAGCGGACGGGGCGCAAGAATTATTCACCGAACTTTGCACTCGGGAGACTAGCGGAAGTAGCAAGGTCACCGTGACTCAGCAACTGGAGCGGGTGAGGGCAGGCAACTTCCGTCGGTCTCAGCTAATCGACTTTTAGCCTCGCTTTTAGCTTTGCCGCTGGCTTGCTCGGCGGCTTTGCAGTACCATCTGAACGCCTCGGCTGGATTTTGAGGCGTGCCTTCTCCGCCGCGAAGCATATCCCCGAGCACCACCATCGATGGGACACGACCCTGTTCCGCCGCGGCCATAAAACATCGGAACGCCTGTTTCGCGTTGACGTCAACGCCCAAGCCTTTCCGGTAAATAACACCCAACAGCTCTTGGGCCAACGGGTTTCCCTGCTTCGCTGACTTCTCGGACCAGTCACGAGCTTGTGTGTAGTCCTTTGTTGCACCCTTACCAATGAAGTACAGGTAGCCGAGATTGTTCTGCGCCATTGAGTCATCTTTATTCGCGGCCTTCTCGTACAATTCCTTTGCCCGGTTCGGATCCTCCTCTGTACCCCACCCCCAGAGGTACAGGTCGCCCTCGTCTGTCTGCGCCGACGCATAGTTTTGCTCGGCCGCTTTTCCGAACAGGTTCCGGGCTTGGTCGTAATCCTGCGGCGCGCCCCCCACGCCGAGCTCGTAGATTTCGCCTAAGGTGTCCTGGCCAAGCGGACTGCCCTTCGCCGCGGCCAAATCCGAATAATACTTGGCTTGGAACAGGCGGCCCCGAAAACTGCAGAATATAGTGACAGGCAGACTTTCAGCTTGGCCTTCTACCGTGGGGCAGGCTTTCAGCCTGTCATCTCAGGCTGGAAGCCTGAGCCGTCTCATAGGGTCTAAATTTTTGCAATGCTCAATAGCGACTCGAAAGCGGCTAGCTCCCCACGGCTGCGAAGGCGGAGGGCTGAGGCCTGCTCAGAGGGCTTAGTCGGTAGCGCCTTGCGGCGAAGGCTGCTCGAGCGGCTCGCCTGCTGCGGCGCCTCGGAGGCGCCGATAATGGAGCGCGGCGAGGCACCATACGATAAGCATTGCGCCGACGATGACGAGGCCCAGCGCGGTGAGGCTCAAATTTTCGAGGGCGCGCCAGAATGGACCCGTCAAATGCCATCGCAGGCTCAAAAGCTGCAGCCAGTCGATGGCGGCAACGCCCAGGGCGACGCCCGCGGAGAGCGCAGTGAGCCCCAGATTGAAGGTGACCTTGCGCTTTGCGTCGCCCATGGCCCAATCATAAGCCTTCATCATCAGAACGCCGTCGGCCGTATCGACCAGGGTCATACCCGCGGTAAACAGCAGCGGCAGAAGCATTGCTACCACCAGGGGTGAGCGGCCATCAGCCGCGGTTTGGGCTGAGATGCCGAATAAAGCGGCCACTGTCGCAGTGTCAAATCCGAGCCCAAAAATCATGCCCACAGGCAGCATCTGCCAGCTCGCATCGATTCGACGATAAATAAAGGCGAACAGCCGGCCGCCCAAACCTGCGGGTCCATGCGCTTGTGCCGAATCGCTCTCGCTGCGCTCTGCGCCGTGGGAACCGCCGGGCGCTGCGGCCGACACGGATTCGGCGCCGCCTCGGCCGCTCGCCGCGCGGTCCGGGCTATCGCGCAATTGACGCCACAGGCGGCGCGCAATCGCCAGATTGAGCATCCCGATGACGGTCAGAAATCCCGCCGAGGCGGCGCGGCTTATAAACTCGCCAAGCTGTCTTGTCTCCGACGCATGGTTGAGCGGTCCGCGCACCAGGAGCATCAGCCCCAACGCCAGCATCCAAACCGCCGCCGAATGGCCGACGGCAAAGAAAAAGCCGACCGCGACCGGCATCCGACCGTCCTGGCGAAGCTTTCGCGTGACGTTGTCGATGGCCGCTATGTGATCGGCATCGAAAGCATGCTGCAGACCGAGCAAGTAGGCCAGTACACCGGTCCATGCCAGCGGCCTCGCTGCGCGCGCCGCGGCCAACAGACCGAGCCACGTCAGAAGATTAAACGCGAGCAAGCCCCAGGCCAGGCGCTTGACGCGCCAAGCCGCGGCCGCGATAAGGTCGGCGCCGAGAGTTGCATCTTCGGCGGCCAGCTTTTGGACCGAGAGATGATGCACGGCGATAAGGGTCTCCACCACCGCGGAGAATTGTCATGCCGCACGCGGCGGTCCTAAATGTCAGTGCGCCAAAAGCGCGTACAGAACGCCGCCGATGACGATGAGCACCCCGGGATTGACGTGTCGCCACATCAGAATGCTGAGCGTGCTGGCGGCGATCAGCAGCGCCACTAGGTTGTGGATGGAAAGCACAGCGATGGCGTAGGTCCCGGAGAGCATCAGCCCGATGATCACCGGGGCCATCCCATAATGGATTGAGGCGCGCCAGGGCGAGTCGCGGTAGCGCTCCCAGAGCCGGTTTGCAAACAACGTAATGATGCAGTCGGGCAAAAAGAAGGCGAGCCCTACGGCCAACGCGCCCAATGCTCCCTTGAGCCGATAGCCGATGACCAGGACCATCAACATGTTCGGGCCCGGCGCCACCTGGCCGATGCTATAGATGTCGCGGAACTGGCGGTCGGTGAGCCAATGGAAGCGCTCGACCGTCAGGTATTGCATCTCCGGCAAGATCGGCGTGCCGCCGCCGATCGCAAGAACCGACAGCAACGCGAACACTCCGACCATGTCCACCAATCGATTCATCAAGCTCCTTCTCAGTGGCGGAACCAGCCGCGCCGCAAGTCGCGCCGAAAATGGGGCACCCCAGGGTTGACCCGGCCCACGATTGGCCGATACAGCCATATCGCGATCGGAGCGATCAGCAGCAGGGCCAGCGGCAGAGAAAGATGGAGCACGCTCACCGCGACAAACGTCAGCGCGATAAGCGTGATATCGATCAGCCGGCGGAATTGGTAATGGCCGAGCTGCACGGTGAGGGCCACCAGGAGACCCACCGCCGCCGCCGCCACGCCGGTCAGAAAGTAGCCGACGACCTGAAAGTGGAGCTCTCCCTGCCATAACACCGCCAAGGCCAGCACCACTATCGTGCCCGGCAAGGTCATGCCGACGACGGCCAGCGCCGCACCCAGCGCGCCGCGCATGCGGTCGCCGATGATCACGCTTAGGTTTATGGCGTTAAGGCCGGGCAGGGTCTCGCTGACCTCGAGCGCGTCGAGAAACTCCTCGTCCTCCATCCAGTGTTGTCCCCGCACCAGGTACTCGCGCATGTAAGCGACGACACCGCCGCCAAAGCTTATCGCTCCGAGCGTTAAAAAGATGCGAAAAAGACCGCGAAGGCTTATTTGCGGCCGGGCCGGCGGCTCACTCTTTATTTCTGACGACGGCTTTTCCAAGTCCATAAACCAGTGCGGTTTTAGTGGCGCCCATTTGGACCCAGTCCTCGGCGTTAAGCTGGAACTGATGGTAAAACGACTCGGCAAGAGCCCAAACCTTTTTCGGCACCACTTCGGGGCGCTCGAAGTGAAGCTGAAAGGCAAATTCGCCGGTCAACGGCTGGCGCGTGGCGTGATTGCGCCAGATGGCCACGTTGGCCTTCGCCGTCATCTTGCCGGAGAAATCGATCTCGCCGAGCTGCACCAACTCTTCGTCGATCACGAGGCCGTTGACCACAACCATCACCGCCTTAGGGTTGGCGCCCAAGCCCCGCAGAGCGGGAAACACCTGAGAAATAATTTCGAAACGCTGCATCAGGACCAGGTTGGGGCTGTCAAGCTCGCAATTATGCGAGAACACGCTGCGGTGCGCACCAAGCTTATCTCGCCCCGGAAGCAGCTCCTCCTTAAACTTGATCGTATACACGCACGGCAACAGCGGGCGCACGTCAACCGCGGCGGCCAGCTCTTTGTCCGGATGGCGAAACTTGAGCACCATCTCGTAGCGATACTCGGGCGTACCGCGTTTGATCGGCGTGCGCGTGCGCAGGATAAAGCCGTTGTTATAGAGGCGAAAGTGCGGCGTGTCGTAAAAGAGCACCTCGCGCACTTGAACCTTGCCGAGATCTTCCGGTTTCGAAAGCTTGGCGCCGAGCGCTTTGGCTGTGCGGCGAGCCACCTTCCAGAAGTCGCGATACGAGTGCTGCTTAAGGAAGCGCTCGGGCTTTACTAAAATCTTAAATTCGCGGTATTGAAGCGGATGGACTACGCTCGCCAGGGAGCCGATAAGCCTTCGCTGGGTTGCGGCTACAGCCATCTGGTACTACCTTTGTTACCTTTGGAGCATTGACGTATCATTCCGCTAGCGCCGCGTCAATTATCGGCGCTTAGCGTCAGGACGCGCCGGCTGGGGCCTTGGAGGCTCGGTCGGGCCCGCGCGAGCCGGGAACCACAGCGAACACGCCCACTCGATTCTATTCCTCGCGCGCGCACATTGCGCAGCGCAGCCTCCCCGCAAAGGGCGCATCACATGGATACCTATGATTTTATCGTAGTCGGCGGCGGAATCGCTGGAGCATCCGCCGGCTTTGCGCTGGCCGAGCACGGCGCCGTCGCGGTGCTCGAGCGCGAAGAGCAGGTCGGCTATCACGCCACCGGAAGGTCTGCGGCGCTTTTCACAGCGGCAAACAGCGCGCTTACGGTGCGCGGCCTGACACTGGCCAGCAAGGATTTTCTTGTGAACCCTCCTGCCGGCTTCAGCGGCACGCCTTTGCTCCAGCCGCGCGGCGCCTTGTTTATCGGACGGCCCGACCAACAGGGCCTGCTCGATGAGCTTATCGCGCGGACCAGCGCGCTCGCCCACGCGTTTCATCGCATCGACACCGCGCAGGCGAAGGCGATGGTGCCGGTGCTGCGCGAAGAATACGTGGCCGGCGCCGTATACGAGCCCCACAGCATGGGTATCGAGGTTCATGCGCTGCACCAGGGGTTCTTGCGCGGAATCAAGCGGCACGGCGGCGCGGTTTTTACCGGCGCCGAGGTTAGGCTGCTAAAACGCGAGAGCCGCCGATGGTTGGCGCGAACCGCCACGCGGAGCTTCGCCGCGCCGGTCGTGATAAATGCCGGCGGCGCGTGGGCCGACCGGATCGCGGCGATAGCAGAGCTTCGGCCGGTGAATTTACAGCCGATGCGCCGCACTGTAGTCCTGTTCGATCCGCCGCCCACAGCGGACCCGCGGGGTTGGCCCGCCGTGCTCGACATCGGGGAACAATTCTATTTCAAACCCGAAAGCGGAAAAATTCTCGCCTCTCCGGCCGACGAGACGCCGATGGAGCCGTGCGACGCCTACGCTGACGAGCTTGACATCGCGCTCGCGATTGACCGGATCAACGCTGCCGCCGACCTGCCCGTGCGTCATATCACAAAGCGATGGGCGGGACTGCGCACGTTCGCGCCCGACCGGCTTCCGGTGGTCGGTTACGATCCGGAGGTGGAAGGCTTTTTCTGGTTCGCCGGACAGGGCGGTTTCGGCATCCATACCTCTGCGGCGATGGGGCGCTTGTGCGCAAGCCTCGTGCTTGGGCGCGGAATGCCGTCCGGTCTCGCCGCGCTCGGGCTGAGCGAAGCCCAGTTGTCGCCGGCTCGGTTCAAGAGCCGCCCGCAATGAGCGTCGTTACGCCTGGCCGACCGGCGGGAGACGGCTATCACATTATCCGGGCGTGGGCGAGCACCTTCTGACGAGCACCTGCTATCGGGGCCTCGTCACGCGCGCGATTTTGCGATGAATGCTTTCTCCCCTTGCCGCGGTGAACTTTCCGCTTGAGTGCGGCGATTGTTGCGCACGCTGCCCCAAGGCGCGTTTATTTCAAGCGGCTTCGCGGACTCGTGGCGCCCGGGCACGATTTAGAGCAAGCTTAGAGCTATGGCGGAAGCCCGGTTCTGGATCGGAATTCACGGTGTAGTCACCGACGGCCCCAAGCTGCTGGTGCTTCGAAGGTGCGCAGGGATGGCCTATAAGCCGGGCCATTGGGACCTGCCCGGAGGACATCTGGCGCTGAGCGAGAGTTTCGAACAATGCCTGATGCGCGAGGTGGAGGAAGAAACCGGACTCCAGGTCGAGGTCGGCCGTCTGCTGGGCCTGATCAGGCGGCCTTCGGAGCCGTTCGTTCAGGCTCTGTACTCGTGCAAGCCGGCCTCGACGACATCGGTGCTGCGCATCCGGCTCAGACCGGATGAACACGCCGAAGCGCGCTGGGTCGCCGTCAAGGAAATACGGGCTATAGGCCCGCTCATCCCGTACCTCGAGCAGCTCGTGCACTGCGGTCTGCTCGAGGAAGCGACGAAGTCCGCCGCCGGCTAGCTCACCCAACCCTTTTCGCTGAGACTTGCGAGTATCAGGTGAAGGTAGATTAGGCCTTGGTAGGGCGACCAGCGCTTCACGACGCGACGGGTCGCCTGATAGTCGGCTTTGTCGGGCAGCTTCATCCAGCGAAAGAGCTTTTTCCGGCCGGAAATATCGTCGGCCGGGAAGACGTTGAGCCGCCCTAGTCCGCGCAAAAGCGCATACTCGGCGCTCCAGCGTCCGACGCCGCGCAGCCGCGACAGATCGCTCGATGCCGCCTCGTCGGTCAACGCGCTTAAGCCGTGAAAGCAGGCTGGGTCGCGCGCTAACAATTCGGCCAGTTTTGAGAGGGCTACCGCTTTCTGGCGGCTGAGTCCGACCGCCTTGAGCGATTCCGGCGCGACCTCCGCCAGGTCCTGCGGCCGTATGAAACCCCAAGCCCGGGCGCTTGCGCCGCTAAAGCCAGGGCCCCAGTTGGCGCAAAGCCGGTTCAGCAGCGCAATGCCGAGCGTCAGCGTTATCTGCTGGCAGGCGATCGCGTTGACCAACGTTTCGAACAAGGTGGGAAAACGCGGCGGTCGAAAACCTACGAAGCGAGCGGCAAGCTCTTCAAGCAGGGCGTCGGTATGCGCGAGCTCATAAAAAGGAGTGAGGTCGAGCTCCAACCCCAGCATCAGGCGCAAAACGCGCGCGACCTCTTCCTCTTCGCGCGGCTCGATGCGCGAAGCGCTCGTCACGGCGACCTCAAGCTCAGGTTTTTTCGGCGGCCCGACCTGACAAACCGCGATCTCGAACGGCGCATTGCCCAGCGCCAAGACACGCCGATACGTTGTGCCATCCCAGCGATCAACCGCATTGTGGGGACGCCGGCGCAACAGCCAAACCGTGAGGTCAAGCCGAAACGGCGGACGCACGCTCAGGCGAAAAACCCTCTGCCGCACCGGCGCATAGAGAATCGGCGGGTTCAACAGCACCGCGCGCCGGGAGCGCTGCGAATGGCGATCAAGTTCGCTGTGCGGTTTCACCAGAAATCCGTATCAGATAAATCGGTCTCCGGCGCAACGGGTAGAAATCAGCCCGCGCGCGATTGCCGCAGTCGCGATAACCTGGTGCGAGAGGGGGGACTTGAACCCCCACGCCTTGCGGCACCGGATCCTAAGTCCTTAACCTGATGTTTTCCGAGATCAGCTCATGTCATATAACGCAGGAAATATAAGGGTTTCTGGCCAACCGACATCATCTCATATCCTGTGGATAAATCCGGAAATGGGCACTAAGTGGGCACTGAGCGCACTCATTTTTCGAGCGCCCGTACATCCAGAGATATTGACGAATGGATGGATAAACGTACATACTTAACGAGCCCAGCGGCTGAGACCTAAATGCGGGTAGCGGGATTCGATTGGGATGAAGGCAACCGGTCCAAGTGCCAGAAGCACGGCGTTTCGACGGCGGCGGTCGAATCCCTATTTCACAGGCCGATCGCCGTTCTACCGGATCCCCTGCACTCGAAATCTGAGGAACGCTTCAAGGCAATTGGCAAGACCGATAAAGGTCGCGGGATTTTCGTCGTGTTCACCCTGCGGACGCGGCGCGGCAAAACGATCATTCGGCCAATTAGCGCACGGTACATGCACAGGAAGGAAATGGACCACTATGAAAAAGAAACTGCCACGCTTCCGAAGCGATAAAGAAGCCGAGGACTTTGTCGAAAAGGCCGATCTGACCGAGTATGACTTGTCCGCGATGCGACCGATCCGCTTCGAGTTTCAGCCCAAGAGCGAGCGAGTCAACATGCGCGTGCCCCGGCAACTGCTCGATGCGGTGCGGGCCTCCGCGGCCAAGGCGGGAGTTCCCTACCAGCGCTTCATCCGCCAGGCGCTGGAGGATGCGGTACAGCGGAAACGTGCGTGACATCGGACACTTTGGACACTTTACAGAGTGACAGAATTCGCGCCTCTTCGTTTTTGGGCAATTTTCGGGTCAGTTTTCCGGCTCGCGAGATCGCACTCTTGAGTTGCGCGATCACGTTTTTGAACCTGGTCTTGGGTATTAAGCAGCCAACAAAATGGCGGCTGGCTTTCGTAGTCAGCAGGTCGTCGCTCAGCCGCGGGAGTGGGCGCCCATGATTCTCAGCTTGTGGCTGAATTTGAATTTTTTCTTCTGCCTCGACGTCGTTTCCTCGTTCTGCCTCGCAGACCCTGGCGCTGCACGAACTGTGTTCCGGGCTCGTAGTCCGCAACGTTTCCGACGGCAAGACCAGTCCTGACCTTGCGTTGATTGAGCACCATCTGCGAGCCGGCCGCCCGAAGAATGGCGGTCTCAATCTCGCGTTCGTGTTTTTTGTTCTTAATGATGAAGAACGAAAAATACAGGAGCTCTTTCGGATATTTCTTCTTATGGCTTGCCACTCTATTGAAGATGTTTCCCCGACCGCCGTATCGCGCAACTCCCATGGAGTCGTGCGCCAAGTAGACGCCTTGTACGTCGTCAGATTCTTCCCGCACATGCGTTGAGACTTCCCTCAAACAATCGTACGGTAGCTTCTCCCCCCACAAATCTAAAGAGATGACTTGTCTTTGAAGGCCTCCCAGGACCCGGTATTAGGCGTCCCGACACAACGAGCCAATCGTCACCAGACCAAATCCTTTGTTCGATCTTCTTCGTGCTAGGTTTCTTGTTTTGCTCCTTCATTTTGCCTGCCACCATCCTTCATTCGCCGAGGGTGATCCACCGTCATCGTGGCGTCCCTGAGGCGACGTGGCCTCCGCGTGCGTTGCGTCCATTGATCGCTTTCACGGGAGGCCAGCGCAACAGATGGCGCGGAAATTGCTTGTGTTTTCTGCATTTCGGCCCCGCCGTGCGCTGCGCAATGATGCCGGCATTCCAGCCGTGGGTTCTCCGGCACCATCCTCCCGCAGCGGGCGCGATAATAGAACGCTCTCGGCGCGCTGGCAGCGCAGCGAGCGCTCCCGCGGCTGCCTGTGGACTTGCGCAAATTTGTGCGCCCTGCCTCCCCAGCTGATTTAGCATTTAGCGAACTTTTGTGCGGCGACTCACCAGTCCGACGCCCTCCGGTCAAGGGGATAGAGAGAAGAAACCTCATCAAAATTGGAATGTGATAAGCTGGTGTTTGGGACTGTTCATGTTCACCGACAAGGGAAAGCTGCTGTTTGCGGCAGGTTGCCGTCAACAAAAGCTAGCGGTGCGCGCCAAGTGGGTCGGCAAAGCCTGAGTCAACGATTCCTGGTGGCGTTTCTGGTCACGGTGGTGCCGAGCATCCTCGCTCTCGCAGCGGTGACCATCTATTCGACACGATCCCTGGTTGCGGCAAACCGCAGGCTCGCGGAGATAAGTCTCTCCCTTGAGGCAATTCGGGGCCTGCACCTAAGCCTCAGCCGCGCCAGCGCGATCTTGAAGGAAGATTTGCTCACCGGCCGTGCGGACAAGCAAGAGGCGTTCACGGCGTCGCTTGATTCAGTTGACAAGAAGCTTGCTACCTGTGCCTCCGTCACGTGCCACGAGGCGTCGCCACCTCTTACACCCAGAAAGATGGCGGCTATGGTGGCGCACACGGCACAAGGGCTTAAAGAGGAAGGCGCGTTGGTCTTTGATGCTGCTCCCTCTGGAGGAGAGGCAGACCGTTCGAGGCGCCTGGCGAACCTCGACGGCCTGATGCGCGCGACGGATCGACGCCTCTGGCTGATGTCAGGAACTCTTGCGGCTCGGGTCGAGACGCTGCGCGAGAAAGCCCAAACCATGGGCCGGCGGACCTTGGGCCTGGCCATCCTGCTCGCCGCCGTAGTCGCATTGCTAGGGTCCGGGGTGGCGGTCGCGTTCGGCACGTATGTCTCGCTCCCGATTCGTGAACTGCTCATCGGGGTTAGGCAGGTTACCGCCGGAGACCGGAAATATCGGGTGAAAGCGCGAGGGTGGGGGGAAGTTGACGAGCTGGCTGGAGCGTTCAATGCGATGGTTGATGAGCTCGAGCGTCGCCGCGAGGAAATCGCCGAGTATAACCGCACGCTTGAAGAGCGGGTCCGGCTGCGTACCGAGGAACTCAGAAAAAAAGACGAAGCCCTGGCGCAATCTCAAAAACTTGCTTCCTTGGGAATGCTGGCAAGCGGAGTGGCTCATGAACTCAACAATCCGCTGACCAGTATCATGATGAAGACAAAGCTGATGATTGAGGAGGTCGGCGAGACCTCGTCCTTTTACCACGAGCTCGAAAAGATCGACGAGAACGCGATCCGTTGCAAGAGGGTTATCGATGACCTTCGTGGTCTTTTACCCCGCAGCGAGGTGCACAAGACGCCGTGCCAAGTATCCGCGGTAGTCGCGGAGGCCCTGAACCTGGTCCGGCACGAGTTCGAACGCCGCAGGATTCAGGTTGTGTGTGAGGTGCCGGGCGCGCTTCCTCGGGTATTATGGGATCCAGAAAGAGTCGTGCGCGTGTTCACCAATCTCTTCATGAACGCAGTCGAAGCGATCGGAGAGGATGGAAGAGTCGTTGTCAGAGCTTCAGTGCAAAACGGTTGGCTTAAGATGGAGGTAAGCGATACCGGCGTGGGAATGCCGCATGAGAACCTGTCGCGCATTTTTGACCCCTTCTTTACTACCAAGTCCCACGGCACCGGGCTCGGCCTCTCACTCAGCCATGGCATCGTGCGCGAGCACGGAGGCAGGATCGAGATCGAAAGCCGCACGGCCGAGATGGCCGGTGCCGGCGAACGGAGTGGAACGATAGTGAGGATTTTCTTTCCTCTCCCGGAGGCAGGTTCGTGACCCGCCCTGACGCGGCCCGCATCCTGGTAATCGACGACGAGCCTCACATCTGCGAGGCGATTGCACAGGCCTTGACGCGCGTAGGACATTTCGTCGACGCAGCGCCCGACTCCGAAACCGCGCTCGCCAAGCTCGACCGCTCCCTGTTCGACCTGGTGCTGTGCGATATCAAACTGCCCGGGATGAGCGGGGTGGATTTGCTGACGCGCATCAAGGAGGTCCACGAGGCACCGGTGGTGATGATCACCGGCTACGCCTCCATCGAGTCGGCTGTAACGGCGATCAGGCGCGGCGCCGCTGACTACCTGCCCAAGCCTTTCACCCCAGAACAGCTCCGCCATGTGGTTGCCAAGGTGCTCACGCAAAGACGTCTTGCTGAAGAGAACGACTATCTCAAGGGGCAACTTCGCCTGCTCGCCGGTGAGGGCGGGGTTGTGGGCGAAAGCGTCGCAATGCGGCGGCTGTTGGCGCTGGCGCAGACCGTGGCCGTGAGCGATTCACCCGTGCTTGTCACGGGCGAGAGCGGAACCGGCAAGGAGGTTGTGGCGCGCTTCATCCACGCTGCGGGTCCGCGCAAAGACGGCCCCTTCGTCACGGTTAACTGCGCGGCAGTCCCGGCCGCTCTGCTTGAATCGGAACTCTTCGGCCATCGCCGCGGCGCCTTCACCGGGGCATTCTACAACCGCCGCGGCAGTTTCGAGCTGGCCAACGGTGGAGTGCTGTTTCTCGACGAGATAGCGGACATGTCGCTCGAAGCGCAAGCGAAGATTTTACGGGCACTGGAAGAACGTCACATTTGGCGCGTGGGTTCCGAAGAGCCGACGGTGATCAACGTGCGCATCCTGGCGGCAACCAACAAGGTCTTGGAAGAAGAGGTAAAGGCCCAAAGGTTTCGCGAGGACCTCTACTGGCGGCTCAACGTAGTGCAGATTGTGATGCCGCCGTTACGCGAACGGCCGGAAGATATCATCCCGCTCGCGCGGCATTTCCTCGCCATCCACGCGCGCGAGCTTAAGAAGAATGTGTCGGGCTTCTCAGATGAGGCACTTGCCGCTTTGACCCAGCATCCATGGCCCGGCAACGTGCGCGAGTTGCGCAACGTGGTCGAGCGCGCGGTAATCTTTGCGGAACCCGGCGAGCCGCTACGCCTGGCTCACTTGCCTTTAAACTTGCGCCAGTTATCTCAGCGCGAGACGGCCGTGCCGGCAAAATCTTTTCGCAGCCTGCGCGAGATGGAGCTTGAATACATGCGAGAGGTGGTTGAGGCCTGCGGCGGCAATTATGCGCGTGCGGTCGAAATCCTGGGAGTCTCGCGTGTAACGCTCTGGCGCAAGCTGGGCAGAGGTGGTGAACAAGATGCCGATTGACTGTTCGCCCGCGTCTTGCTGTTACATTTTGAAATAACAAATCATAACGCCTGTTTCTATTTGAAATAATTCTCGCCGGCGTCGTTCACGAAACTAGCGGTATTTTCGCGCATTTTCCCGGGTAGTCGCTGAGTTTTAGCTTGGCACCCGTCTTGCGGTTGTGTGCCCGTAGGAGTTGAAAGGCGCGGCTTGGCGGCGAGGGCACGTGGGAGCGCCTGCGTGACCGCCGGATAAGGCCGCACGCGAGGACATGATTGATGATACCTAGGGGGTCAACACGCGGAAGTGCCCTGCACTCAATCCAGCGTCCCGGCGTGAGGATGAGCGCACTTTTGCAGCGTGAGGGTTTGGAGGTAATGGCGGCCGAACTCGAGCCTGGCGCGGTCCTGGCTGAGGGTTATCTTTGGGGTCGAGACTCGTGGCACATAGTCGTGGCCGGCCAGGCGCTCTTCCAACAGGGAGACGAAAGCTGGGAACTACTCAAGGGAGAATCGCTTTGTCTCAGCGAGGTTCCCTACACCGTTGTCAACCCAACTCCGGAGCGCACAAGGCTGCTCAGCCTTTTGTTCACGCGCTCGCAGGAATGACGATGGAGGCGAAAGCGCTGAGACGACACCATGCCAATAAAACGAAAGTGAGGGCAAGAGAGACATGAGGCTTCAAGTTCGCTTCACAAGGATGCTTGCTTTGACGGCTGTCGTAATAGCTTGTGGTGCAGCACGCGCGTCCGCCGCGGACCTCGCTGCCGCACGCAAGAACTACGACACCTTCTGCGCCAAATGTCATGGCGACTCCGGCCAAGGGAACGGATCCCAAGCGGCAACTCTTGGGACGAAGCCTGCGAGCTTCGCCGACTGCTCTGCGATGGCCAAGCTTTCTGACGACGCAATCTTCAAGGCGATCAAGGACGGCGGCAAGGCGGTTGGCAAGAGCCCGGAGATGCCCGCGGCGGGCGAAGCATTTGAAGATAGCGAGATTCGTGACCTGGTGACTTACGTGCGAAGCTTCTGCAGGAAGTGAACGGCCCCTTGGGAGTCGGACGGGTGGTCTTCTGTAGGTTGTCGAGCTATAGCCCTTCCTGAATCGCGATGAAGAGACTATACGTACTGGCCTTGCTGACCTGCTTTGTTGCAGTCGTTCTTGGCGCCGCGCTGTGGAAAATTCCGCGCCTGCCGTACTGGCACAAAGCGGTCCAGCCCATCGCCTTCAGCCACAAGAACCATCTGGCTCGCGGGGCTACTTGCTTTACCTGCCACGGCTGGGTCAGAAGCGAATCTTTTACCGGACATGCCATAGAGACCTTTGCGGGGCTCCCGGAAACCGACGCCTGCATGACCTGCCATGCGCTTGACATGAGGATTCTAAAGCGAAAGGGGAAAAACGCCAAAGTCAAGCCGGAGTTGGCGAAGCTTGCTCAATACGTGGAGAGCGGAAAGATCCCCTGGCAGCGCGTCTACCGGCTGCCTGGCTACGTCTTTTTTCCTCATCGCGTGCACATAGTGGCGGCCAAGGTCCAATGCTCCACCTGTCACGGCAATACGGCGGCGCAAGCAAAGCCGCTTAGCTTGCCGCTGGTTAATCAGCAAATGGACCGATGCCTGTCGTGTCACCAACAACGGCACGCGTCGGTCGATTGCGACACGTGCCATCACTGAAGGCGTCCCATGGATTACTCAGAGCATAAGCGCGGCGAGGCCGCATGGAGCAAGGACGCTAAGGAGGGCAGGGAATGACGGCCGGCGCACAGGATTTCAGCCGACGCGACTTCTTGAAAGTTGTCGGCACGGGAGCGGCGGCGGCCACGGCGGTAAATCTCGGCCTCGATGGGGTGCTCGCGCTTCAACGCAACCGCTCCGAGATAATCCCGCGTGATGGGCCCGAGTCATGGGGCACGACGCTATGCCAGCTCTGTCGCGGAGGCTGCGGCGTTAAGGCGCGCAAGATCGGCGAGCGAGTGGTGAAACTCGAAGGCAACCCGAGGCACCCGGTCAATCAGGGCGGCCTCTGCCCGGTCGGCCAAGCGGCGCTTGAGCTTCTTTATAACCCCGACCGGCTTAAGTCGCCGCTAAAGAGAAGCGGCGAGCGCGGCGCCGGCAAGTGGCAAAGCATCTCCTGGGAGGACGCGATAGGTTTAATCGTAGCGAAGCTCAAAGAGCTGGAAGGCCGCGGCGAGGCTCGCACGCTTGCAGTCTTATGCGGCGCGGACTCGGAACTTGCAAACCGCCTGACGCAGCGCTTTCTACAAGCTTACGGCTCACCCAATTTCATCGTCGATAGCATTGTCACACGCTCCTATGGCCAGGAGTTCGCGCAAGGAGTCGAAGGGCGTCTTGCCTACGACCTCGAGAACTCGGAGTACATTCTGAGCTTCGGCGCGCCTCTGGTTGAAGGTTGGATGTCGCCCGTGAGGCAGATGCGGGCAATCGCCGAGTTACATCGGGGGCGGCCCGGCCAACGCGGCCGGCTGGTCCAGGTTGAAAGCCGGCTCTCGCCGACCGCGGCCAAGGCCGACGAGTGGGTTCCGGTCCGCCCGGGCACTGAGCTCTTCCTGGCTTTGGGGATAGCCCAAATTCTCGGCGAGGAGGATGGCTCTGTTGCCCTCTACAATGCTGCATTTGTCGATCAGCATGTCACTGGATTCTACGACTGCGTCGATGGGACCTGCGAGAAGCGCCAAGGTCTCAGGGCGCTGCTGGAGAAGCAGTTTCGTCCTGACAAAGTTGCGGCAATCACGGGCGTGTCGCCGCGCGTGATTACGCGGCTTGCGAACGAGTTTGCTAAGAATCGGCCGTCCGTCGCTATCCCCGGAGACGGTCTGGTCGACGGGAGGTGGGGAGCGCTCGCCGCGACCGCCGTGCAAACCCTGAACGCGCTGGTGGGGAACATTGACCAGCCCGGCGGCGTCCTGGTACGACCGGATCCGCCGGTTTCATTCACTACCCCGGTCAAGATGGCGCCGCCTCCGTCTGACATCTCGGGTACACCTGCACTTGAAACTCTCGAAAGCCTGGCTACGGCGACGCGCACGGCAAAGCCTCTCGGGATGGGTGCGCTTATCATCGTCGGTTCAAATCCCCTGTTCTCTCATCCATACCTCTTTGGCGAGACCTTCAAGAACGTTCCTTTCTTGGTTAGTTTCTCGGCCTTCATGGACGAAAGCGCGCAGCAGGCTGATCTTGTCCTTCCCGACTGCACGCCGCTTGAACGCTGGGACCTCCAGACGCAGATTCCCGGCTTCCCGTTGACCGTGGTTGGAGTATCCAGCCCCGTCATCGCCCCGCTTTACGGCTCCAAGCCGGCGGCAGAGGTGATTCTCGGCCTCGCGCGTGCTATGGGCGGGAAGATCGCTGACTCGCTGCCCTGGAAGGAGCCTGAAGAGGCGCTAAGAGAGCTGACAGCCGAGCTATATCATGCCCAAACCGGCGTGCTCTTCTCGCCGGGGGTTAAGCCCGCATACTCTCTACCGCTCACCGTACGGGGACCGGAGTGGCAAACGCAGCGTTTTGCGACCTTTGAGGACTTCTTCCACGGGCTTGCGACGAGCGGCGGATGGGTTGACCCCCGCTACGAGTATGGCAACTACGCCAGAGTCCTAAAGACCAACACCGGCAAATTCGAGCTGTCATCCGTGGTTTCCTTTCTATCGACGCGGAGCGAGGCCGGCGAAACCGCGGATGACGGCGGTTACCCGTTTTTTCTGCACCTTTTCAAACCGCTTGCCTTTGTGAGCCGTGAAGCCGCGAATGCCCCGTTCTTACAGGAGATCGCGTGCGCGCCGCAGCGCTCACCCTGGGACTCCTGCGTAGAGATGAACCCGACGGACGCCGCCAAACTGGGCATTCGCGACGGCGACGCGGTTTGTGTTGAATCCTCGGCCGATAGGCTGAAAACGCGCGCTCGGTTGTTCGCCGGAGCGATGCCCGGGGTCATAAATATCCCTTTGGGACAGGGTCATACTGCGCTTGGCCGATGGGCAAAGGGGCGGGGCGTCAATCCGCTGCGGCTAATCCGGGATGACGGCGGCCCGACCAGAGTTCGGGTTTACAAAACATAGGAGCCGACGTGCAGCCGAGGAAGAGGTGAAGCCATGCCAAGATGGGGAATGGTGATAGACCTGGACAAGTGCACCGGATGTCAGGCGTGCGTAGTGGCCTGCAAACAGGAAAACAATGTGCCGTTTTCCGAAGAGAAAGAGGGGTCGGAGAACCGCAGAGAGATTCAGTGGCTCACGGTCATGGCCGTCGCGAAGGGCGAGTATCCGAATGTGGGGCTCACCTTCATGCCGATGATGTGCCAAATGTGTGACACGCCGCCGTGCGTTCGGATATGCCCGGTTGGCGCGACCTACCTGAACCGGGAGGGCCTTGTCGGCCAGATCTATCCTCGATGCATCGGCTGTCGTTACTGCGCCAACGCGTGCCCGTATCAGGTCAAGTATTTCAACTGGTTCTGGCCCGAGTGGCCCAAAGAGATGGAGGCGTCACTTAACTCCGACGTTTCGGTGCGTCCGAAAGGCGTGATCGAGAAGTGCACCTTTTGTGTTCAGCGCCTGCAGAAGGCCAGAGAACGGGCCGCGCTTGAGGGGCGCGAAGTTCGCAGCGAGGGCGAATACGTGCCTGCCTGCGTTGAAAGTTGCCCCGCTCAGGCGATGTATTTCGGCGACCTCGACGACCCCAAGACCCAGGTGAGGCGGCTTGCCCAAGATGCCAGGGCTTTCAGAATTATGGAGCACCTGGGGACCCGTCCGAAGGTTTATTACCTGAGAAAAGGAGGCTCAAGTGGAGACGAAAGCGGCGCCGGACAAGGATGAGTTGCTCTTCGACTCGGTGTTGAAGACCGGCAAAGGGTTTTATGCGCTTTTCTGCCTAATGCTCGGGCTCTTCTTGTGGGGTGTCTACGGCTACTCGACGCAGTTGCGCTACGGACTGGGAGTCACCGGGCTTAATCGGACCAACTTCTGGGGGTTCTATATCGTCAATTTCGTCTTCTTCATCGGCATCAGCCACGCGGGCACGCTGATCTCAGCGATCCTTCGTCTGTGTCAAGCCGAGTGGCGCAGGCCGATCACTCGAATGGCCGAAACCATCACCGTTATGGTGATCTGTTACGGGGCGGCCAATGTCGTGGTCGACCTGGGCCGTCCCGACCGCTTCCTCTACGTGTTCCGCTACGGGCGCATCCAGTCCCCCATGATCTGGGACGTAATCAGCATCTGCACATACCTCACCGCGAGCAGCGTCTACCTGTACGTAGCGCTCATCCCTGACATCGCGCTGCTTAGAGATATAGTTCGTCCCGGCTTGCGCAAGAGCTTCTATGCCCTGCTGTCGTTAGGCTGGACCGGCACAGCCAAGCAGCGTCGCCGCCTGGATATTGCCATCGCTATTCTCGCCGTGATGGTCATCCCGATCGCGGTCTCGGTCCACACCGTCGTCTCGTGGGTCTTTGGCATGACGATCCAGCCCATGTGGCATTCCACGATCTTCGGCCCTTACTTTGTGGTCGGTGCCATCTATTCGGGAATTGCCGCGTTGCTGATCGCGATGGCGATCTTGCGCAAGGCGTATCGCTTAGAAGGCTATATCAAGCCGCTTCACTTCGACTACCTGGGGCGTCTGTTCCTTGCAATGTGTCTTCTCTGGTTCTACTTCACCCTCGCCGAGTTCATCACAACCTACTACGGGCACGAGCCCACCGAAATGGCGGCCTGGTGGGACAAGATTAGCGGCCGGTATGCGGTGTTCTTCTGGACAATGGTAGTGACCAACGTGTTCATTCCCTTTACCATCCTATGCAACAAGCGGACGCGAACCGTCGCCGGAACCGTCACGGCCTCGGTCTTTGTGCTCATCGGGATGTGGCTTGAGCGCTTCGTGATCGTCGCGCCAACGTTGGCGAATCCGAGGCTTCCATGGGGGCACGGCTCGTATATGCCGACGTGGGTCGAATGCTCGGAGTTGGCGGCGATGACCTCGGGCTTCGTCCTGTTCTATATGGTCTTCGTTAAGCTCTTCCCGGTCATCTCGATCTGGGAGGTACGCGAGGGTCGCGAGCGCTCGGTCCAGGAAGTTGTGGAGCGGGTCAAAAACTATATGCCGATGGTAGCCTGAGTGCCGCCCGAGGACCGCATGGCGAGCGGTGTTCGAGGGTGCACGGGCCGTGGGGCCGTGAGCTCTGGACCAAGCCCGCTACTTGCCTGTTACAGTTCCAGTTACATTTTGTAACAATCGTTTCTTCTTGAAATAAACCGCATCTGATCCTTATCCGCAAAAACGCCCGTCTTTGCTCGCATCATAGCGCTAGCTCGCGGCTCCAGCATTTGGCATCTGGCTTGCGATACCCTCTTAGAAAGTAGCGCGCCCGGTGTGACTGGCGAGAGCGGAGTTTGCAGCTGGCCGGACTATGGGCACATGAAAACGCTTGGTGAAGGGAGGCCAGGGTAAATCACCAGCCGGCCGGTGGCGAACGCAGCCTGACGGTTGCGGGTCGCGAGCAAGACGGAGCCGGATGAGCTGGCAAGCGAGAACCAGAGAGAGGAGTTTACGGACGGCCGTTGAAGCGAATTCCGGGCAGAGCAAGTATTGTCGCGCTTTCGTTGGCAAGCACGGTCTCCCTTCTCCGTCGCCGGCGGACCTGTTGCGATCTTGTTCAGCCCGAAGAGCGCCTTCAAGCGATGACTCGGAGGTGACCTTTCGATGATCACTGACACTAATACTTCGCGTCACGGAAGGCGCGCAGAAAAGGGGACGAGCGCCGGAATGAGTGTGGAAAGCGCGAAAGTGCCAGGCCTAAAAATCAGCGGTCGGGCACATGCGCTTCTGGGCTCGCTGGAGAAGCGTCTATCCCTGTATAACCACACCCACACGTTGGCGGGAAACGGTCATGCGGGGCTTCTCCACGAATTCCTAGAGACGATACGACACGTCGTCCAACATGACGGCCCCGTCGGCGTCGTGCAGGACGCAGGTGCTGCCCGCGTCTCGCGCGGAGAATCTGCGCGTGACACGGGTGAGACCCGGTGTCGAGCGTGTGGGCGCCCAAGGCGCAGGCCACCTGCGCGTGACGCGGACTGGGCGGTCGGCTGGCGCCACTGGCATGAAGCACGTCAAGAGGCCGTCGGTCTGCAGAAGGTGAGAAGCTGTCAGTGCGGACGCTAATAAATGTCACCTGAATGCTGACGCAAAACGCCCCTCATAGCCGTTTGCCGCACTACCTTCCGAGGAGTTTGCGACAACGACTCGGAGGTGGAAGGCGCTCCTGTGGAGCAGGGACCTGCTGATGATACAGGGGCAGATTGAGCAAAGGGTATACGTGAAAGACATCGCGACGGAACTGGACGTTGATCAGCGACGGGGGGCCGGGGGCTGAGGCGAGGTGACCGTCCTCAGGCGGCGCGCAGCGCGCAAGAGCATGTAGTCGGCGGCGCAAAACCGACCGGCGGGTTGGTCGCTTCCAGACGGCGAGGTGGTATCGAAGCATCAAAGCCAGATAGCCGCGGTGCTGGCAGATTTCGGAGTCAAACTTTACAAGCCTAATATTCCTGGGGTGGGAAGTTATTAGCAAGCAAAGGGGCGGGGGGAGATTTGAACGGGGCAGCTTTTGCGTGGACGAAACGCAAGATTGGGCGCATGGTTAACGCCGGCGCGTGGATGGGTCTGGTTCTGGGCAGCGGACTTTTGGCGGCAAGAACGTTAGTCGGAGCCGCGGAAGCTCAAAGCGCTCAAGCGATTGCCGATGTGCCGAAGATGATGCAGGAGAGCGATTGCTTTTCGTGCCATCGGGTCAACCAAAAAGTGGTCGGGCCGGCGTTCGCCGAAGTAGCCGAACGATACGCGGGCAAGCCTGACGCGGTTTCGAAGCTGGTCGGCAAGGTGAAAAACGGCGGTGCCGGCAGTTGGGGCGAGCTCCCCATGCCGCCCCATCCGCAGCTAACCGACGCGCAGCTAAAAACGATTGTCGAATGGGTGCTCGCGCAAAAGTCTAAGCCCTCTTCTGACAACAAGCCTGCCGAGGGTGCCAAGGAGTACGCCTACAAGCTGCCCGACGGCCGCACGCTCGCGCTGAATTTCCCGGTCTTTACGGCCAACGACCATGTCACGGGAAGTGTTTTTCATGGTTGGGAAAAGTTCAACTCCTACTGCTTTCGTTGCCACGGTACGGACGCCGTAGGCAGCGAGTACGCTCCCGACTTGCGCCATTCGCTCGAATCGGGCATGAGCAAAAGTCAATTTATTACGATGATGATGGAAGGCCGCCCGGACAAGGGAATGCCCACGTGGTCGGGGTTCTTCGATGTGGATGACGCCGACCAAATCTATCAGTACGTCAAAGCGCGGAGCGTCGGTTTAGTGGGGCCCGGATGGCCCAGCGACTAGACGCTTAGCGCCTCTGGCGTAAACGGTGATGTCGATGCTCATCAGCCCGGTGGATGTTCCCGAGGCGGCGGAAATCGAGCGGGAGTTTCAAATCGCCGATTACTGGCCGCTGGTCCGTAGCCTTGGCGTGGGCAAGGAAGTGCAACGCGCGCTGCTCCTAGAAATTGCGCAGGCGTGGCGCAGGTCGTGGAAGCGGAAGTGACGCAGCGCAGCCAAGCGCTGCACGCGGTCGAATTCACGATTGACCTCGCGCGGCTCCAGGGCCGCATTTTTTTTGCCGGCGAATATCCATTCCGTTCCCGTGCCGCTCATCCGCCGCGCGGCGATGGCAGCCAGCGCCGTTGCGCCCAGGGACACGAGCTGCCGCGAACGTTCGGTGTTGGGCTCGCTCAGCACAAGTCCCCCGCCTACTCCCTCACCGAGCGCCTAACCGTGAGCCTGGCGTTCGCCGGATCAACATCCTCCAAGCGCAGGGCTAAAATCTCTCCGCGCCGAAGCCCTGTTGCGGCAACCGGATTGCCGCGAATCAGCCCGTCGCGAACCGCAAGCGTAAAAGCCATGCGCAAAACGGTCCGCATATGCCGGACGGTCTGAGGCGCCGGCGGCGAGCCCTTGGACGTGAGCACGGCGGATGCCTCGTGCAAGGCGGCGTCGATGTCCTTGGGAGCAACCTCGGCAACCTTGAACGAGGCAATGCCAAGGGCGGACAGCTTCTCTGCGGTCCGCCGGTAGGACTCGTACGTGCTTGCGCGAACCGTTGGCTGCGCAACGTCCAGCCAATGCCTCAATAAGCCGCCGGTCGTTGCCGCGACCGAGGTAGTTAAAGCGCCCTGCGGCGCCAGCGCGCGCAAATCCTCTGGCGCATGCCGGGCATCCATGCGACTAAGGGCGTAGCGGCGGAAGACACGCCGTCCGGCCATCAGCCGGACTTCCCACCGGCCGTCGACCCGGTGCCCAACGCTGCGCTCCCCGTGCGCGGCCTTCCGTTTTTTGTGCCGCACGGCGGCGGAGCCCAGCACCCAGAGAAATTTGCGTCAAGTTTTAGGTCAAAAAGGCTTAAGGCTATGAAACTATCCTGAAAAGCCGCGATTGTGCTTCGATCTTTTTGGTGCGAGAGGGGGGACTTGAACCCCCACGCCTTGCGGCACCGGATCCTAAGTCCGGCGCGTCTGCCATTCCGCCACTCTCGCAGTTCTCGAAACGCCGCGACAATATCGGCGTCTCTGAATCCGCCAAACCCGGAGATTTTCTGTCTGCTAGGTTCGCGTCAGGCCGGGCGGCCATACGAAAGAGCGAAGGAACGCCCAACGTCCCTGAGCAGGCGATAGTCAAGTGCCACGGCCATCAGCGCATGAACTGTGGCCTTCGGAGCAAGCGGGATGCTTCGGCGCGAGCCGCTCGCGCCGAAGCAGACGCGATTTCCTGCTCCTTCCAGGCTTTCCCGTAAAGGTCACTAAAAGACCCCTCTCGACCGACGCCCGCGACCGCGGCGCTGTCGCATACGCCCCGCCGGCGGACGGTCCAAACCACAAGACCTGCGGCATCGACCTGCTCAAGCATCTCGCGTCTGCCCATTGATAGCCTGTCCGATGCACGACGCTAATCTCAGAACTAGAACAGCAACGCGCCGCCAGTCAAACCCGGCCCGTGACGCTATCCCACTGGCTCCTACGGTACTTTAGCATCTATTCGACTTTCCCGGACGCGGCTGCTGATCACGATTAACCCAACATTCCGCCCGGGCGATAGAAGTTACGGACTCGGTCTCCTGGCACGCGAAATTCTCAGGCCCGGCGGGTGCGCACGGCGGCTTGCTTCAAGGCGGCCAGGTCTGGCGCGGTCTTTGAGCCTTCCGGACAGAGCGGCTGGTGATCGCCGATTGGGGAACTAATGCCCCACATTGTCCCCTGAATGCCCCACCGGCACGCGAATAAGCGCCGCTAATGGCGCCCTGTGCGGCGCCAAACGGCTGGCCTGAAAAATGCTTGGATGGGAGCCGAGCGAGACAATAAGGTCGCGCGTCGTGGGCTGCTGGCCGATCTGGCAAATGAGCGGTAGCCAAAGATTTGCCGCTCCCCAAAGATCGCAACAAGGAGCCTAGAAGCGCAAGAAGCCTTCGGTCAACGATGCCGGAAAGGCATGACTGAGGTAAGCCGTCCGGCGGATGGTAAAGGGTTCGGCCAGGGGCAACCGTAATCCGGGCACGCGTTGTGGTCGAGATACGCAGCGGGCGAGGTCGACGGGTGTTGAGGGTCGGGTGTCTTGGGTTCAAGTGGACGGGTAATCAAGCCGTTTCATCCGAGCATATGGCACGCTCTGGCGCCAACTCCCGGTCTTTGCGGGCCTCACGCCGTTCGGCCAATGCCGGAGCGACGATTTGAGTGCAGACGCTTTCAATAGGGGGCCATCAGAGCGATGAGCCGCAAGTCAAATATCCTGGGTATATCAGCGCTTGGCTACGTTTTGATAGCGCTTTTCCCGGCCGCGGCGCTGTCTCAAGAAGCCAAGAGTACGCCCGAGGCCGAGACGGCCGCCACGCAGAGCCTGCGGCGCGAGGTCCAACTGCTCAAGAAAAAGGAGGCCGACGAGCAACGCCGACTTCAAGCGCTTGAGCACAAGCTTGAGCAACTCGAGGGCGAGCTGAGCAAGGCCCACGCTCCGGCTGGCGCGGCCGTGGCGGCAGGCGCCGGCGTAGCCGCGGCCGGTGCCGGCGCCGGGGCCGCCGCCGCGACAAGCACCGCTGCAAGCAGTGCAGCGGCGGGAGCTGCCGGCACTCCTCCGGCGCCAACGGCACAATCACTGCAGCAGCAGATAAACAGCCTTAAGACGCAACTTGGTCAGGTAGCTCAAGGTGGCCCAAGCATCGGCAGCATGCTCTCGAGCTATGTCGGCACTCATCACTTCACCTTGGTAGGCGACGCCGGTGCTGACTTCATCTTCGACCAGGGGCAGAACTTCGTCCACGCGACTGACAACACCTACAATCTTAAGTTTGCACCCATCATGCTTTATCAGCTCACGCCCTGGATTCTGTTCGAAGGGACCATCAGCGGCCATCTGGGGATGACCTCCACGTTCTACACCTTGCCGGTGGATGACTTCCAGATCTTCCTCAATCCGTATTTAGAAGTGGTAGCCGGCATCTTCGACATGCCATTCGGCGAGTTCTACGAAGATTACAGCGCGGTGTGGGTCAACCGCTTCGTTAGCACTCCCCTGCCGTATGGTGTCAATGCGCTGGTTCCACCCACCGAAATCGGCATCCAGATTCGCGGCGCGGTACAGTGGGGCGAGCCCGGCCAGAACGTGGACTACACGGCCTGGATGGGCAACGGCGCGACGTTCGCTAATTGTTCTCCAAGCGCCGCCGCCGGCTGCATCCTGCCTGGCGACCAGCTCAACGGTCAAACCAATCTGGCTTACCAGAGCAACGGCAGGGGCTACGGCGCGCGCCTGCGCTTTTATCCTTTGCCGTATAGCTCGGAGTGGGGATACCTTGAACTGGGCGCTTCGACTTACGACAGCCAGTACTTCAACAGCTTCTGGATGAATGCTTGGGGACTCGATTTCGTTTACTACTACAAAAACTTCCAAGCACGCGGCGAATATATGGAGATGTACCGCCAAATGCCCACCGGTTTAGGTCATGACAACGAAGAGGGCTGGTGGATCGAGATGGGCTACTTTCTCAACGGCTTAAACCTGCCTTTGGCGAGCGACAACGTCAACTACATCTTCCAAAAGCTTGAGCCGATCATCCGCTTTTCCGGCGTCAACCAGCCTGCGGTGTTGTTCAATGAGACGCCTTATTCGGCTTTCGGAACTCCGGCGTATTCCTTCGGCTTCAACGGCTCGCCCGGGATCTTCGCGCCATACTCGCGTGAGCTTGCGGTGGGCATCGATTACTGGATTGCGCCCTCGATCGTATGGCAGACCGAGTTCGACGTCGAACTGCCCGGCAGGGGCGGCCTGTACTACAACTATCCTGGGGTTCCCGCGAATCAGGGCGTAGGCGTGGGGCCAACGCCTAACGACCGGGCGTTCCTTACACAGTTTGCGGTCGGCTTCTAGCCTAGGGCATGAGGAGCTAGCGGCGTGAAAAGAAGGCTATCGATAACCGGGCTGGCGATGGCGTTTGGCGCCCTCGTCGCGTCTTGCTCCCATATGCAGCCGGCCTCCGCGCCGCCGCAAACGATAAGCAAGGCCGAGCGCCGGGAGCTCTTCCGGCGAGGGGCCGAGCTTTGGCCGGTTAAGTGCATGCAATGCCACAATGCTCGCCCTGGCTCAGAGTTCACTCCCGAGCAGTGGCAAATGATCCTGATGCACATGCGCACGTTGGCCAACCTGCCGCCGCAAGACGCGCAGGCGGTTTACGTCTATCTCCAGGGAGGCCGGCAGTAAATCGGTGGCGTCGTCTTGAAGGCATCTCTCAGCCTTCGAGCGCTCCGCGGCCCGGCGAACTGTAAGCGGCGCCGAGCATCGGAAAATCAGCCATAGCATTCAGGACACCGTGACAACGCCGCGCGGCGAAGCCTGGCAACCTTGAGCCGGCTGTTTCGTGGATCCCTTTTCGTGAATAATGACCCCAAGGGGAGCGTCCTAACCTTGGCGCAAGGGAACTAAACCAAAGGAGCGCATCGTCGGAAAATGCATGCAAAGGGGATAGTTGGGATGTTGGCAGTCTCCGCCCTGCTACTGGTACCGATCGGCGCGCAGGCGCTCGCGGCGGACATGGGCGCCGTTAAGGGCGACTACATGAACTTTTGCGCGCGATGCCACGGCGCGACCGGCCAGGGCGACGGCCCGGCGGCGGCCTCGCTGAGCCCGCGGCCGCGCAACTTCAGCGATTGCGCCACGATGAAAAAGATTTCCGACGATACGCTCTTTAAAGCGATCAAGAACGGCGGCGCCTCGGTCGGACTGAGCCCGAGCATGCCCGGATGGGGCACCGCTTTTGACGATGGCGAGATGAAAGACCTGGTGACCTTTATCCGGGGTTTTTGTCATTAGAGCCCTACGAGCTTCGTTGGTCCGCTAGCGGGTGACAACGGATACCCGGCAGCCGGGGGAGAATAAAAACCGTGCAGCTATATCGCTTCAATCGTGATGGAGACGGCGCGTGCAAGAAGTCCGCGCCGGAGATCTTAACTCAGGCTCGGCCCACTAGACGGCATGCAGCAAGGACGTCGGCTCTTGATGATCGGCCACAAACTAAGCGGGCGCCTATCCTGCGCATGCTTGCGCAATGGCAGGCACCTGCGGTGCTTGTCTTAATCGGCTTATTGAGCGTGCCTAGGCCGGGTTGCGCGGAGGAGAAAACCTTCTCGCTTACGGCCGAAAACCGCCGGGTGGATATAGGCTCCGGGATGACCTACGACGCGATGACCTACGATGGCACCGTGCCGGGCCCGGTGCTGCGCGTCCGCCAAGGCGACGACGTTACGATTGAGCTCACCAACCAGACCACCGATGCCCACGGCATCAACGTGTACGCCGCTCAGATTGACCCCAAGCTTTTCGGCGAGACCTCGACGAAGAAGACCCGCTACCAGTTTCGCGCTGACGTCCCCGGCGTTTTCGATTATCACTGCAGCGCGTTCCCGGTGCTCGATCACGTCGCCGGCGGGATGTACGGAATGATGATCGTTGAACCGAAAGACGGCTGGCCGAACGGCGATGCGCAAGAGGTCACTCTCGTCCAGAACGAGTTCTACGGCCTGGCCGATCCATACGGCCTCATTCGGCCCGACCATTCACAGATGGTCGCTGCGGATGCGAATTTTCTCGGCTTTAACGGCGGTGTGGCCAGGTATGACCTTCATAACCCCATACCGATCAAGGTCGGAAAGCTGGTACGCGTCTTCTTTGTCAACGCCGGACCTAGTCTGGCCTCGACATTCGCCGTTAACGGCGCAATCTTCAGCACGGTCTACCGCGGCGGCAACCCGCAAGACGTGATGCACAATATAAAGACCCTTGAGGTCGGACCCGGTAATGGCGCGGTGTTCGAGTTCAAGGTAAACGATCCGGGCGACTACCAATTCGCCGATGGTTCGTTGTCGCACAGTTACAAAGGCGCGCGAGGCATCTTCCGCGCCACGCGATAAGCTCGACTTGCACGGCCGCCAGGCTTCTTTGCTTCTTCTCCTCACCGGACGAGAGTTGGAGCAAGGGACACCCTGGTGATTCTCGGGCCCAGCCGAGCCGCGCGCGGCGCAAAGCCTTTGCCCTTCAGATACCCAACCAACCGGGTTTCGCCACGCCGGCGACGCCCTGCCTCGACGGATTGACAAGCGAGATCGCGGGCAATAACATCGCGGCATCTATATTAGTGCACCCATAAAGAGCCGGAACAGAGCGGTCTTTCGGGCAGCCTAAAGCCGCGCTCCGACGACGCGCCGTTCACGCTTGGGGTGATCCGCCGGCTTTGGCTGCGGCCGGGGCTGATCTTCAGCCCGAGTTCTGTAGAATCAAGGACGTCGGGAGACCTCAAGCTGGGCGGTCGCCAAGCTGGTAAGGCACCAGGCTTTGGACCTGGCATTCGAAGGTTCGAATCCTTCCCGCCCAGCCCTGCGGCGGGCGGTAAGGGGCGGCGCGCACCGCGTCCGGCGAGCCGGAGCATCAGGCTTCGCGAACGTGTGCGAGACAATCGAGCTACTCACGTGATGGCTGAGCGCGTTAAGGACGAGATAGAAATCTTTACCGGCACCTCGAATCCGGCCTTGGCTCGCGAGGTTTGCGAGAACCTGTCGATCAGCTTGGGCGCCGCCGAGGTCGGCCGGTTTTCTGACGGCGAGATAATGGTCGAGGTGCGCCAGAACGTACGGGGCGGTGACTGTTTCGTGCTCCAATCCATAAGCGGCTCGCCCAACGACAGCCTGATGGAGCTGCTGTTGTTGACAGATGCGCTGCGGCGAGCCTCCGCCAAGCGAATCACGGCCGTGATTCCCTACTTTGGATACGCGCGTCAGGACCGCAAAGTCGCTCCGCGGGTACCGATAAGCGCCAAGCTGGTCGCCGATCTGGTCACCGTCTCGGGGGCTGCGCGGGTGCTAACGGTAGACCTGCATGCCGGGCAGATTCAGGGCTTTTTCAATATTCCGGTAGACAATCTCTATGCGATGCCGGTGTTAGTGAAGTACTTACGCCAGCGTGTCCAAGGGCGCAAGGTGACGGTCGTCTCGCCGGACGCCGGCGGCGTCGAGCGCGCGCGTGCGGCGGCCGGGCGCCTTAACGCCGGGCTGGCCATCATCGATAAGCGCAGGCGGCGCGCCAGTGAAGTCGCCGAGATGCAGTTGGTCGGCGAGGTTGAGGACACCGTCGCGGTGCTGGTCGATGACATCATCGATACCGGCGGCACGATAGCCGAGGCTGCTAGAGTAGTCGCCGGCGCGGGCGCCGCCGAGGTAATCGCCTGCGCCACTCATGCTATCTTCTCGGGTCCCGCTTGCCAGCGGCTCAAGCAGTCGAACATCAGTGAGATAATCACCACCAATTCGGTGTCGCTTGCCGCCCCCATCAAGGCCGAGCTTCCCAATCTGCGCATCATTTCGGTCGCCGGTCTTCTGGCCGAGGCGATCCGGCGCATTCACGACGAAGAATCGGTAAGCGTGCTCTTTAACTAGTGGCCTGCGGCACTGACATCAGCGCAGCCGCGCCTTCGGAACTCTTAGGTCCGCGGCGGACTCGTCGATTGGATAAGTCGGTGATTTAGCGGTTGCGCTGACCGAGCTCTCGCCATGAGCGCCCGGCCGGCAGCCTTTTTGGGAGACTGCAATGGAAACTGTCGAGGTAATTTGCGATACGCGCGAAACCCGAACCAAGGGACAGTTGCGCGCTCTGCGACGCGCCGGGCGCGTGCCGGCGATTCTTTACGGCGCGCGGACCCAAGCGATGCCGGTGGTCATCTCCGGCACCGAGCTTAAGGCCCACTCCGGCGCAATTACGCACCAGCGCCTCATCCGGCTTCGGTCCGAAGCCGCCGAGCTCAACGATAAGTACGTCATCGTCAAGGAGCTTCAGCGCGCGCCGTTGAGCGGGGCCGTGATCCACGCCGACCTCTATGAGGTCGACCTGAAAAAGCGCATCACGGTCGCCGTGCCGCTGCGCTTTACGGGCCGCGCTCAAGGCGTGATCGACGGCGGTATCCTGCAGCCGCTGCAGCGCGAGGTAGAGGTCGAATGTCTGCCGCTTGAAATTCCCGAGGTGATTGAAGTAGACGTAACCCCGCTCGGCGTTCACGATGTCATCCAGGTCTCGGAGCTCAAGCTGCCCGAGAACGTGAAGGTCGCTTCCGACAGCGATTACCCGGTCGTAACTGTCTTGCCGCCGACGGTGGTTGAAGCACCCGTGGCTCCGGCGGCCGAGGCTCAGGCCGAGGCCGAAGCGGGCGCCGCGGCTGCGCCTGCCGAAGGTGCGGCTGGAGAAGGCGCCGGTGGCGGAGCGGCCGAGGGCGGCAAGGAAGCAGGCGGCGGCAAAAATTAGACTGGCTTGGGGTGCCAAAAGTCTTCCGGCTCCCGCCGGGACAAGCTCCATGGGCAGGCGGTTCGAGCGTCTCGAGCCGCAACGATGTGCTTGGGGCGGGCAGCGGGCCGTTGTGCAGGCGGGCCCAATCGCGTGCGGCTATGCCGCCGGCTCCGAGGCAGAGTTGGGGTCGTCGAATTGCGGCTGGTTTAGGGCGCCGGCCGGAGTCGAGAACAGCCGCGCATACCGTCGGGTGGCCTCAGGCGACCAGACAAGAGATGAGGAGTCGAGCGCTTAGATAATGAGCTTCGCCCATCTGCACGTTCATACGCTCTACAGCTTGCTTGACGGCGCCAACAAGATCGATCCGTTGCTCGCGCACGCTCGCGAATGCGGCATCGAGGCGATGGCGATCACCGATCATGGCAATCTCTTCGGCGCCGTGGAGTTCTACAAGAAGGCTCTGACTGCGGGCGTAAAGCCGATAATCGGATGCGAGGTGTATCTGGCGCCGGGCAAGCGAACCGAGCGCGCGCCGGTGGCCAAGGGCGACGACTTCGACGGCGGCGGCAACTACCATCTGATTTTGCTGGCGCAAAATCGCGACGGCTATCGCAACCTGTGCCGGCTGCTCACGCTGGCTTACAAGGAAGGCCTTTACTATAAGCCTCGCATCGACAAAGAGCTCCTGACCGAGCTTTCCGGCGGGCTAATCGCGCTCTCGGGATGCCTTTCGGGAGAGGTGATGCGCGCGCTCAGGGCTGACCGCTTCGACCGCGCCCTGGAGCTGGCGGCGCAATACTCCCGGATATTTCCCGATCGCTTCTATCTGGAGCTTCAGGACAATCGGCTGCACTCGCCGTACAACGACCGGTTGAGCGAGATTGGCCGGCGCCTGGGCTTGCCGCTGGTGGCGACCAACGACTGCCATTATCTGCGCCGCGAGGACTCGCGCGCGCACGAGGTTCTGCTCTGCATCCAGACCGGCAAGACACTGGCCGACGACACACGCTGGCGGTTTGACACCGACGAGTTGTACGTCAAGACGCCCGAGGAGATGGCGGCCACGTTTGGCGCCGGTTCGGAGCCGATTCGAAATACCGTGGAAATCGCGCGCCGAATCGATTTCGAGTTCGAGTTCGGACGCCCTAGGTTTCCGGTGTTCCAGCTCGAGGCCGGACAAACCGCGCAAGCCGTACTTCGCCGGCACAGCGAGGACGGCCTTAAGCAACGGCTTTCGGAGGTGCGCGCCCGGCGCGGCGATTTCGATCAGACGCCGTACTTCGAGCGCCTGGCGCGCGAGCTGGCGGTGATCGACGAAATGGGATTCACCGGCTACATGCTGATCGTCGCCGACTTTATCGCCAATGCGCGCCAAAACGGCATCCCGGTCGGCCCGGGCCGCGGCTCGGTGGTCGGCAGCCTGGCCTCGTACGCGCTCGGGATCACCGAGCTTGATCCGATCGAACACGGGCTTTTGTTCGAGCGATGGCTTAATCCGGGGCGCCGCTCGATGCCCGATATCGACGTTGATTTTTGCTACGAACGCCGCGATGAAGTGCTGGACTACGTGCGCCAAAAATACGGCGCCGACCGCGTCGCGCAGATCATCACCTTCGGCACCATCAAAGGCCGCCAGGCGATCCGCGACGTCGGCCGCGTGTTGGGCCTGTCGTTCGCCGAGACCGACAAGATCGTCAAGCTTTACCCGGCGCCTAAGCAGGGGCGCGACTACCCCCTCGCCGACGCGCTGCGGCTTGAGCCGCGGCTTCGCGAAGAACGCGATCAGCATCCCGAGCTCTTCGACTACGCGCTCAAGCTCGAGGGCCTCCTGCGCCACGCCTCGCGTCACGCCGCCGGCGTGGTCATCGCCGACAGCGACCTCTGCGACCTCGTACCGCTCTACGTCGATAAGGAAGCGGGCGGCGGAGGCCTGGCGATCACCCAGTATTCGATGAAGTGGGTGGAAGAGCTGGGGCTCATCAAATTCGATTTTCTGGCGCTCAAAAACCTCACGCTGATCAGCGACGTCGTCGCCCAGATTGCGGCCGGCGGGCGCTCTCCGCCCGACCTCAACCGGCTCAACTTCGACGACCCCGAAACCTACAAGTTGCTTTCGCGCGGCGACACGGTCGGCGTATTCCAGATGGAGAGTTCGGGCATGCGGCGCTTTCTGACCGAGCTCAAGCCGTCCAACTTCGAGGACGTTATCGCCGCCATCTCGCTGTTTCGCCCGGGGACGCTGGACGCCGGAATGGTCGAGCCGTTCATCCACCGCAAGCACGGCAAGGAGCCGGTGGAATATCCCCATCCGCTGGTAGAGCCGGTCTTGCGTGACACCTACGGCGTCATTCTCTACCAGGAGCAGGTGATGCGGGTCGCGCAAGCGCTGGCCGGCTATACGCTGGAGCAGGCCGACGTGCTGCGCGCGGCAATGGGCAAGAAACAGCTCGAAGCGATGGCGCGCGAACGCGAACGGTTCATCGAGGGCGCGATCAAGAATGGGGTCGGCCGCGAGTTGGCGCGCTCGATTTTCGAGCAGATCGAGACCTTCGCTTCCTACGGCTTCAATCGCTCCCACGCCGCGGCTTACGCGCTGACCACCTACACCACGGCCTACCTCAAGGCGCACTTCCCGCGCGAGTTCATGGCGGCGCTAACCTCGCTGGAGATGGACGACACTGCCAGGACCTATAAGAACATCGGCGCGCTGCGGGAGATGGGGATTCGAATCCTGCCCCCGGACATCAACCAGAGCGGGGTCAAGTTCACGGTTGACGGCGAGGCCATCCGCTTCGGGCTGGGCGCGGTACGCGGCGTCGGCGCCAAGACCGCCCAGGCAATTATCCGCGAGCGCCAGGTTAACGGCTCGTTCCCGGATCTTGCCGACTGCTGCTTAAGGCTCGGCGCGCAAACGCTCAACCGGCGCACGCTCGAGGCGCTGGTCAAGTGCGGCGCGTTCGACTCGACCGGAATCTTCCGCGCCGGCGCGATGGCGCAGCTCGATAGCCTGCTCAAGATGGCGCAGCGCAAGGACGATCCGCAGCATCGCAATCAGATGGGGCTTTTCGGACAAATTTCGCTCGCGCCCGCTATCGACGCGCCGGCCGGCGCGGCCGAATGGGGGGACAAGGCAAAGCTCAAGGCGGAAAAAGAGGCGCTGGGCTTCTATATTACGGCCCATCCCCTGGACAAGTACGAAGGCACGCTTCGCGCGCTTAACACGCTCACCACTGCTGAGCTGCTTGGCGGACAAGACGGAAGCCGGGTCGAGCTCGCCGGCACGATTCACTCCGTCAAGCTTAAGAACAACAAGTCCGGGCGCCGCTACGCGACCTTCGCGCTGGAAGACCGCCATGGCACGGTCGAGGTAATCGCCTGGCCCGAGACCTATCAACGCGTCGAGCGGGTGATCCAGAGCGACGAGCCGGTGCTGGCACGCGGCAAGCTCGATCTCGACGAGGAGCGGGCGCAAATCGTTCTGGATGAACTCGTTTCCTTGAGCGCCGCGCTCGAGCAGGCGGTCCGCGAGGCGCACATTTTCACCCGTAAGGACCGCCTTGACGCGGCCAAGATCGAGCGCTTTGCCGGCGTGCTCTCGCGCAATCCCGGCCGCTGCCGCGCCTTCTTGCATGTGGCGTTGGAAAGCAATGAAGAGGCCGTCTTTGAGCTCGGAGAGAACTTCAAGCTGCACCCGTCGCCGGACCTGGTGCAGGAGCTCAAGCTGGCATTGGGTACCGCCGCGGTCGAGCTGCGCTAGCGAGCCGAGCGCAAAGTTCGGTGAATAATTCTTGCGCCTTCCCCCGCTCGCGGGCGCGGATTAGCGGCGGCCTTAACGCCTCTCCCCATCGGGAGAGAGCCTGCCCTGAGCCTGTCGAAGGGCCGCGCCGCGCGAAAGCGCGGCGCGGGTGAGGGACCACTGAGAAACAACAATTGCTGCGCTGCGGACCACGCTTTCAGAACCCTCACCCCAACCCTCTCCCACTTCGCGGGCGAGGGAGTGGAAAAAGCGTTGCGCTGCGCGGCCGTTTCTCTCCCGGTTGGGAGAGGAACGAACATAGCCCAGCCGATGCTGCGCTCAACGGACCATGCTGAGGGCTAGCCGCCAGGAGCCCAAACTATTCAACGCACTTATGACTCGCCACAGTAGCGAGCCACAGCCTCAAGCGGGCGGGCAGGCTTGACCGCGAAACGCTACGTTCTAAGCGGCCTCATCAATGGCATGCCGCAGCGATTCGGCACCTACAGAGCTGGTTGAGCGCGGCGAATTACGGTGGTGCGCGCGAGCCGTCGTTTCGCTCGGCGCACAAGCACTCCGTGGCGGAAGCAATTGCGCCCCCGGCGATCCGAGGCCCAGCAGCGCCCCGTCGCCCAACAAATCGCTTCACTTCGCCCGCGTTAGCAGACGCTTTTCCACCGCCGGCCGGTGCGGGCTTAAGACACGGCACAGACCTTGGCGCGATAGCCCGTAAGGCCGAGTTATACTAGTCTTAGGCGAGACAAGGAGGTTGAAGAAAACACTCTGAGTTCGCGGCGCGATCATCCCACCCAATCCGCCGAGCGCGCGGTCTTGGCCGGGGTCGAATTGGGGACGGCTTCAACCATGGCGTGCGAGGACTCGCTGGCCGAACTTGCCGCGCTGGCCAAAGGCCTCGGCGTCGACGTAGTCGGCCAGGTAACGCAAAGGCTTAAGGAGATCGACCCGCGGACGTTTATCGGACGTGGAAAAGTGGCCGAACTAGCGCGCATGGCACGCGAACGCGGCGCCACGCTCGCGGTCTTCGACGACAGCTTGAGTCCGGTTCAGGCGCGAAATCTGGAGCGCGAACTGCAACTGAGGCTGATCGACCGCAGTCAGCTAATCTTGGATATTTTCGCCCAACGCGCGCGCAGCAGCGAAGGCAAGATACAGGTGGAGATGGCCCAATTGAGCTATCTTCAGGCACGCCTGACGCGCCAGTGGTCCCATCTTTCGCGTCTCAGCGCAAGCGGCGGCTTCGGCGGCTACGTGGGCGCGCGCGGACCCGGCGAGACCCAGCTCGAGGTCGACCGGCGCCGCGCGCGCCGGCGCCTGGCGCTGCTGGCGGCTAAACTGCGCGCGGTCGAGCGCTCGCACACTTTGCAACGGCAACGCCGTCAGCAGCGCTCGTATCCGATGGTTGCGCTGGTCGGCTACACCAACGCCGGCAAATCGAGCTTGATGAACGCGCTGACCAAGGCTGCCGTGGAAGTGGCCGACCGGCCTTTCTCTACGCTCGATCCGACGGTGCGCCGCTTGCGGCTACCGAGCGGATTGCAGGTGATGCTCGCCGACACCGTAGGTTTCATCCACCGCTTGCCCCATCTTTTAATCGAGGCCTTCAAAGCGACGCTGGAAGAGGTCCGCAATGCGAGCCTTCTGCTGCATGTCGCAGACCTGAGCTCGGCGCTTCGCGGCGAACAGATCGAGGTGGTTGACCGGGTGCTGGCCGAGATCGGTGTCGGGCAAATACCGCGCCTTTTGGTCAAGAACAAAGCCGACTTGGTCGACTGCGCGTGGCTCAAAGACGAAGCGAATGATGGCGTCGTCGTGTCGGCAGTGAACGGCCAGGGGATCGACCGATTGCGCTCGCAGATCAGCAAGTTTTTCGCCGACTTGCAGCAGGAAGTAACGGTCACCGTGCCTGCCGCTCGCGCAGACCTGCTGGCAATCGCTCATCGCAGCGGACGCGTGCTCAGCGTGGAGTACCAGGATGGAATGGTCTTGATGCGCGCGCTGGTGACGCCGTCGGCCGCGGCTGCGCTGCGCCGCGCGGCCGTCGAAATTTGATGGGGGCGGAAGCTCGGCTCGGGCTCTATGGCGCAATTGGAGCAGAAATCCGACTGTCAGGGTGGACCTACGGTTTCGCCGCTGCTCAATTTGCCCAACGCTATCACGCTTTGCCGGATCGCGCTGGTGCCGGTGTTCTTGGTTTGCGTCGGCAGACGTGATTTCGCGAACGCTCGTTACTTATTCGCCGTCGCCGCGCTGAGCGACGGGCTTGACGGCGCAATCGCGCGCTGGTGCAACAGCAAAAGCGCGCTCGGAGCCTTTCTCGACCCGTTTGCCGACAAGCTCCTGCTGGTGAGCTCGTTCGTGATGCTGACTGCCGAAGGGCTGCTTCCCGTATGGCTGTTGGCAATCGTCCTCGGGCGCGATGGGTTTATCGTGTGCGGCTATTTCCTGCTCGGCCTGATTTTAAAGCGACGGATTGAGGTGACACCCAACTTCCTCGGCAAGACCGGCACCGTGCTGCAACTGGGCTGCGTGATGGGCGCGCTGCTGCCGATACCAAATGCCGGCTTCTGGCGCGGGTTCTGGGACACGCTCCTATGGGTGACGGCGGCGCTGACGGCGCTCGCCGGCCTGATTTACACTTACCAGGGACTGCTCATCTTTCGATCGCGTGACCGCCGAATAGCCGGCTGAAGCGCCTCGCTGATGCGGGCACAACGCCGCCCGCCGCAAGCGCCGGGTCCAATACGCCGAGCGCGCGGGCCGGCGAGGCGATTGAACGGATGAAGGGATAAGTACAGCATTTGGCCGACTGCAAAAGGTACAGTCGGCTAAAGCGGCAGTTTCAGGAACGAGGAGCCTTTAGGAGTGTTCCAACTGTGGCTTGACGATAGCGGCAGAGGTCAGCCGACGGCTTTCGTCCTTGCCGGCTACTTCGGCGATACCGCAGACTGGCAAATCTTCAGCGATAAATGGCGGGCGACTCTGAACACGGAGCCAAGGCTGAGATATCTGAAGGCTTACGAGGCCTTTGGCTTACGGGGCGAATTTAGGGCATGGAAGGAGGTCGAGCGTGATCGCCGCTTGATGACTTTTCTACCGCTACTCCACTTCGCCAAGGGCATCGCTTTTGTGATTGATCAGGAGGCATTCAAGCAAATTGTCGCTCAGGCGCCAGGTACGCCGTTCAAGACACCGTACACGTTTGCTTATAACCTGGCGTTCTCCGCTATGCTCCAGGTACTGCCTGACATTTCACCCTTTGCGCAAGTTGAGCTTATTTTCGACCGGGGCGTGATCGAGCATAAGCAGGCAATATCGGCTTACAGCCAGATGTTCCGAATTTGGCCGCCTGACGTAACGAGACTCCTGGCGAGTCCGCATCCTCGCTTTGAGGATGATCAGCAATATCCACCTCTTCAGGCCGCCGACCTTTTGGCCTATTGCATACGCGTTGATCACGACCTGGACCCGCGTCATGAGCGCGTCCGAAGGTCGGCCGTCTTTCGCCACCTGCCGGAGATCGCAACCGCGGTCGTTTCGATAGGCGAGAATCAAATGCAGTACATGAGGGATCGCGTGGAAAAGAGGATTCGGCGCCAACATGTCTTCGAAGCAACGCGTTGGCAAACGACCGTTGTTGCTTGAGGTGCATGCCGCCCGACAAATGGCGGCATTCCTAGCCCTCGGACGCGGCGGAGTCGAAACACGTCGCTGGCCGTGACCTAACACTCGCACAAACCAAGGCTGAGCTGGTGAGTGCCCGTGATCTCGCCAAAAGGGCAGCCGCAAGCGCCCAAGCCTGCCGGCGCACTTTCGCCCGCGCGACGCTCCGGCGCAAAGTTGCCGAGCGGCGCGCCCAAGAATGCCGGCGCCACATACGGCAAGCGATTCTTTGCGCGGCCCAATTGTCCATTAAGCCTACAGGTTCTCATGGCGTAGCAGCGCGGTGAAAATGGGCGTGCCACTCTCCCCATATTCGAAGGCCCTGATTCCAGACGACTTGGTTGGCTTTGACCAACACCGTGTCGGGCGCAACCAGAGTGGCAAGCCAGTCCACCTGACTCGGCTGGTCTTCTTGCGCTCGAACATCGCCGAACCAATGGTCGCTGGCCCTGACTACGAGGTTTGTCCGGGCGCGGATTTGCGTGGGTGTGATTCCAAATATTGCTGTCTCAATTCCATGCGCTTCGAAACTCGTATAGCCAAAACCCAAGTGCAGCGCCACATCAAGCGCGCGGAGCCCAGAGCTTACCCGGACTTCCGCTTGGGGGACATCTATATAATGCTCAAAATAGCAAAAGACGATGTTGCCCGGTTCACCGATCCGTACGATCCCCTGATCGGTCGCCGACCAATCGAAGCCTTTCGGCTCGCCTTGCCAACAGCCAAGAAACGCGGAGGGCAGAGTCGGCGCCGGCAGTGTCGGCAGAGGGGCGCCTAAGTCGGGCCCCGTGGCTGACGGTAGGACAAGGACATTTTCGCTGCCCTTTTCCGGTGGATTTCCCGGCCGATCAGGGCTGGGTAAACCAACGTCTTCGGGCGAAACGTCATGGCCAAGGTCTTCGGGCGGAACCACCGGGCCGAGTTTATAGCCGCCCTGATGGGGCGATGAGAATTCCTGCTGAGCGAATGCCGAGCTTACCAGGGCGCCCGCAACCACGGCGCCCGCGAGCGCCGCGAGAATGGTTTTCATCAGCGTGCCTCCTGATAATTGGAGGATGCTACGGTCAAAGGCCCCATTCGGGTCTGCCGCGAAAAATTGAATCGAAGGGTAAGCAACCCTCAACCCCAGGCGGTGTCTGCGCCGAGGTCCCCTTCCTAACGCATCCCTAGGGCGGCTCCCTCGGTTCTGTGGAACCTATGATGGACTCCTCCATCCGCCGTGGCGTCGCCGGCAGCTATAACGCCCCTAGCAACACCGCCAGGATTACGGGTGTAAAGCTTGTAAACGCCGCAGGATTGGTCTCCGTTCCTCACGCTGACGGTCAGAGCGCCTATGGCTTCCACTACCTGAACTGCGTTTCTGCCGTCCGCGAATTGAGACCTATCAACTGGGGCAGGTCTCGTCCCCTCCATGACGGGTGAGCAACCAGCGGAACAGGGAACGTTCAGCAAAACAGGAGTCATTTCCGGGAAGAGGCACCGCGCACAAACCCTCGCTACGACCGCGATGCGGACTTTCACGACCTTACCGCTGTTAAGAGCGTTGCCGGCGGGTTTGCTGTTGACTTGGATCCCGAAGAAGAGCGTTAAGCAAGTTGTTAGTGTCAATCCGCGGGTCGCCGGCGTTCACGGGAAAAGGGCCGCAGTGGTGGGCGCAAGAGAGCTTATTAAGCAATGCCTTCGATAGCTCGATCAGCCGCTCGAGCTCGTTCGGCGAGAGCTCGGCGCGCCGGAACGCTGCGTCGGTGTCGGTGTCGCATAGATGAGCGACCTTGTTACGCAAGATCGCTATCTTGGGCCAAATCTCAAGTGCTTGATCAAGCATCGGTTCGAGCTCACGGCGCAACTTACCATCGGGCGTATCCTTGACCAGGCAACTAAGGCTGATGCTGTCGGGCCGTCTCTCATAGAGACCGTAAAGCGTGATAATCGTGGCGCGAAAATGCGCCCACCGGCTAGCCGAGAAAAACGAGGAGTATTTTTGTATAACCGGTAAATACTTCTCCCGGTCGGCAGGCTCGCTGTAGATCCGCCAGATACGGTAATCGATAGAGGCGAAAATGATTTGACGAGCTGCTTCCCTGAGGTCGTCATTCATACTGGTTGCGGCTCCCATTTTTGTTTTGGCACTGCGCATCGAATTTTACCTGCCCAAGTAGCTCTGCCAGTTGACGCCGAGCGCCTCGGCCAGCGCCCGCTCAGCCGCTTCCGCAGCGATATGTTGCGTGCGATAAGGGGCGGATGGATCCTCTCCGGGCTCGCCCGACCCTTGATGCAGCATGTCGAAGGCGTCCACACGCGCTCCCGTGACACCCGCGCTCCGGCATAGCAGGGCCTCGATCAGTTCATGAATAAACATCAGCATGCCGTAGCGCGGATCTTCTTCGCCCACTTCGCGGCTTATGCGGATCTCCAGGACGTTGCCGGCGGTCCACAGCCAGTCGCCCTCCGTGTCGTATCGCTGCTCCAGTTGCGGCACTATGCGGAGACGCACCATGAGATTCTCCGGAATTCCGCGAAATAAGCGCCGAGGTTCTTTCTTCCTCACGCGGCGAGCGATCTTCGCCATGCCCGGCTCAGCGATCTTCGCCATCGTCTTCACCGAACGGCGGCAAGCTGGGGTAGGAAGGGATGGTCGGATTGACGAACGTCAGGGGTTTGCCAGGCGTGATAACCGTGTAACCGCCGAGGAAGTTGGGATTGATAAACGTGAGCGGTTTCCCTGGGGTGATCGCCGTATAACCGCCGTTGTAATTCGGATTCACAAATGTCAGCGGTTCGCCCGGCGTTATGATTGTGTAACCGGTGCCATTCCCCAGGTATTGCGCGTGCGCCAATGCGGGAAGCGCCAGAACCATTATCGCTGCGAACATCAACCAAGTGGTTTTCATGTGGGCCTCTGCTCTCTCAAGGGCAATCTTATTCCTTAGCTAGCTTCTGGCAATATCAAGTAGTGAAATTACTGTGGCCAGGCTATAAAGTCTTGTAATAGGAATTGTGACTTGAAAGAGCTTTTGATACGAATGGCAGCAATTGAGCGCGCGACGAAAAGCGACAGCGCCAAAGCCCTCAATTACGGCGAAACCAAACGGAGGTCGACTTCCTTGACTGCATTGCCAAGCGCATTCGGCCCGACCTTACCTTAAGAGAAGATGGACGAGGTCGATCGCGCGGCAGCGTGGCGGGCGCTTGGGCGCGCGCCGGGACGGTTTGCCGACAAAGGTGATTAGTTCTGTCCGTAGAGGCCTAAAGCTGCCAGCCAGGCTCGCTTCGGTGCTTAACCATTGGAGATTACCAAATAGCAAGATATAATGGTACACCATGGGCGCCAAACTGAAAGTGGATAAGCTCGGCCGAATCGTGCTCCCGAAACCGGTGCGGCAGAAGCTGCAACTTACCGCAGGAGACCAACTCGATTTGGAGACCGTGGAGGACCGTATCACGCTGCGTCCCTTACGGGGTACGGCAGCGCTCAGAAAAAAGCGGGGTGTCTGGGTGTTTCATTCCGGAGAACCGATCTCGGCCGCAACGGTTCAGGGAACCGTCGAAGAGATACGCCGCGATCGCGATGACCGGAATCTCGGGAAAGCCCGGTGAAAGCGTTTTTCGATACCTCGGTGCTGATTCCGGCCTTCCTTGAGGACCATGAACATCATGAGCGGAGCTTTGAAGTCTTCGCCGGCGCCGACAAGAAGCAGGATTGCTGCGCGGCGCACAGTCTGGCTGAGGTTTATTCAACGCTGACCCGGCTGCCCGGGCGGCATCGGCTGAGCGGCGAGCAGGTGATGCTCTTTGTGGAGAACATTCGCGAACGATTTACGCTCATCGCGCTTACCGGCGACGAGTACTATGCGGCGATTAGAGAGGCCGCTAAAGCGGGGGTCATCGGCGGCACAATCTACGACGCCTTGATTGCTCGCTGCGCTCTGAAAGCAAAGGCTGACATCCTTTACACCTGGAATACGAGACATTTCGAGCAGTTGGGTCCGGCTATAGTGAAGCGGCTGCGGGCCCCATAAAACGGGTTGCCGGCGATAAGGCTCCGCCTCAAAAGGGATACGTGCCGGGAAACTTTAGCAAATGCAACCCGCGCGTTGAGATCCGCCGGCGTTCAGTTTCACGATCGAGCGGCACGGGGCGACGCGCATGGGCTCGACTCGCGCGAAGCTCCAACGCCGGTACGTCAATTTGAAACCCAAAACAGCTCCGTGTAGAGTGCAGCGCAGCTATTACCACGCGCGGCCGACCGCAGCGATTATCAGCAGCTTGCTTTTCATGTGGGTCTCCTTGCTTAAATGTCGGCTCATCTGCTCGCCTGCCTTTGGCGATACTGAACGGTGTGACTTCTATGGTCAGATAACTTCCATCTTGCAATAGCATGTACTTCCCAGAGAGCGTTCGGTACATTTGCCTGCAAATGGGAGCTTCGCGAAAAGTGGCTGCGGCGAATGAGGCTGCACCCGTTGAGCGCCCCGAGCCGATGGGCAAGGAGCGGCTCCTTCCCTGGCTCGTGGAGTTCTCGCGTGTCAACGCGGCCTCACTCGCCAAGGGCCGCCCCGGCGATCTTCCCAACCTGATTTACGAATTGCGACAGTGGCTCGACCTCGAACCCGACGAACCGCTCAACAGAGAGGTCGGAGATTTGGAGAGGGGACCCCCCCGGCTTCAGGCCATCATTGACCGGGTGGCCGAGTTACTTGAGGCAGTTGCGGATCGGAAACGCTTTCGCGCGGATTATTCGGGCGGCGGCGTCGTTCTCGACGCAAGCAAACTGGCCTTTGCGGGCGGCAGGGCCTTGAGCTATCGCGACGCCAAGCTGCAGGACGCCGTCGTGCGCGTGGCGCTGGACGACCTCTACGAGGATACCGCGGCTGCTCTAAGGATTCAGCGCTGCCAAGAGCCCGAATGTTCGAAGGTGTTCTTAGCGGAACGAAAGAACCAGAAATATTGCAGCCACCGCTGCGCGAACAAAGCGGCGAGCCGCACCTACCGAAAAGCGCATGGGAAGGAACGCGCGGCGCGCGAGCGGGCGCGGTACGAACGCAAAGTGAAAGAGCGCGCCGGGCCCAGTGTGAAAGTGGCGAGGCGGCCCCGACGAAAGCGGCAGCCCTGACCTCCGCGGCGAGCAGCGATGGACGGCCTACGTGCAGGGCTAAGCGATCACCTTAGCGGCGCGCAGCTCCTCCAGTTCCTTGGCGTCGAAGCCCATCTCGCGCAACACCTCGCTGGTGTGCTCGCCGAGTCTGGGTGGGACACGCCACAGCTTCATCGGTGTTTCCGAGAAACGCGGCCCCGGATTTGCGGTGCGCACGGTTCCCGACTGGGGGTATTCGTAGCATAAGAAGTTTTCGTTAGCCACGATCTCTTCGTCAACGAGCAGCGTGTCGTAGGTGTGCACCGGTCCGCACGGCACGTCGGCGGCAGCGAGCAGCGAGAGCCAGTGCGAGCTTTCATGCTGCTTGAGCAGTTGACCGAGCTCGCGCAGCACGGCGCGCACCCGCTCCAGGCGGTCCTGCGCGCCGTCGGTCCACCATTCGGGATGCTCCACGGCTGCGCACAGCCGCTCGTATTGGGCGTCGGTGAACGGCGCCAGCATGATCCATCCGTCCTTGGTCTGGAACGGGTCGAGACCGGCGGTGCGCGGAGTGCGGTCCTTGAACTCGTCTTCGGGCAGGAAGGTATAGCCGTAGAAGGTGTCGTTGGCGGTGAATGCGATCATCGCGCTCAGCATCGGCACGCGAATGTACTGGCCCACGCCGCGGTTGCGCGCCGCGTGCAACGCGCTCACGATGCTCAGCGCCGCGGTCATGCCCGCGACCTTGTCGGCGAGCGCCATCCGCACCGTGGTCGGCGGGCCGCCCTTGCCCGCCTGTACGTGCGCCATACCGGAGTAGCCTTGGATTACCGGATCATACGCGGGGGCGTCGGCCAAGCGGCCTTTGGGGCCGAAGCCCGACACCGAACAGTAGATGATTTTCGGGTTCACGCGGCGCATATCGCCGTAGCCGACGCCGAGTCGGTCGGTGACGCCGGGCCGAAAGTTCTCGACCATCACGTCGGCGCGCGCGCCCAGGCGCCTGACCAGGTCGCGCCCCTGGTCTTTTTTCATGTCGACCAGGATCCCGCGCTTGTTGCGGTTAAAGTTAAGGAACGGAGCGCTCACGCCGTTTTTTATGGGGCGCCCGACGCCGCGCATCGGCTCGCCTTCGGGCGGTTCGATCTTGATCACATCCGCCCCCAGATCGCCCAGCAACATGGTACAAAACGGCCCTGAAACTACCGCCGTTAGATCCAAGACGCGAACTCCCGCTAGCGGTCCGTCTGCCATCTCAGGACACCTCAGAAGCCTGGTTCAGAAGTTTTGCCGCCGCATACTCAGGAAAGACCTGTCATTCGGGAGCGCGGAACCAAGAAGAGCGACGCGGCGCGGCGGCGGTCATCCGGCGACCGAAGCCTCGGCATCACTATCGCGCTTGGGCCTCGCCGCGCAAACCCTCAGCCTCGGGCAGCCGACGGTGATTTAAGCACGGAAACTCGGCGCGAACCCGCTCCAGATAGCCGAAGTCCAGCTCGGCCAGTACCACTCCTTCCCTGTCCCCCATGCGAGCGAGCACGCGCCCCCAGGGATCGATTATCATCGAGTTTCCATAGTCGTCAAACCCATGGACGTTGCGGCCGAATTGGCCCGGCGCGAGCACGAAGACCTGGTTCTCGATCGCGCGCGCCCGCAACAGCACCTCCCAGTGCGCCTCGCCGGTGGCAAACGTGAACGCGCTCGGCACCGTCACCAGCTCCGCCCCCGCCGAAGCGAGCGCGCGATAGAGTTCGGGAAAGCGCACATCGTAACATACGCTCAGCCCTACCCGTCCGACCGAGGTCCGAGCCACGGCCACCTTGTCGCCGGCCTGCTTGATGGCCGATTCTCTGATGCTGACTCCGCTCGGCAGCTCGACGTCGAACAGATGAATCTTGCGGTACACGGCAAGACGCGCGCCGTCGTCCCCGAAGAGCACCGAGGTGTTATAGTTTTTCGCGCGCCCGTCGATGCGCTCGGCGATTGAGCCCGCCAGCAGATGAATTCGCAACTCGGCCGCAAGCCGCGCCGCCAGCGAGAGCGTCGGTCCGTCAAGGTCTTCAGCCGCCGCGTGCTCCTCGTTGCGCTTGCCGCGCCAGTTGAACATTTCGGGCAGCGCGACGAACTGAGCGCCGCGTCCGGCGGCGGCGCGAATCAGCTTTTCGGCGCGCGCCAGATTCGCGGCCTTGTCGCTCGTGCTGCTCATCTGCACCGCGGCGGCGATTATCGTCGCCATAACCCCTCCTTGTCAACGACGCGCCTGCCGCGCGCCGAAGGCTCCGGCCGGCGGACAACGGCAACCGCAGCAAGTCCACGAGGCCTGCCGGGCGCGTCTTATGTATGAATGCTGCCGCCGCGCGGGCGCCGGTCGTCCGCGACGGTAATCCAGGATCGCTCCAGCCCCAAGGCGCGTAACCACCGAGCCGAAGTTTGGACCTTGAATCCGGCGCCTCGATCGCCCGACGCCTGAATTTTAGCACGCAGGCGCCGAACGCCGACAGTGAATGCGCCGCGCGCGATACTGTATCGGCCCGGCCTGCTTGTGATAATTTGTCGCGATAGGCGAGTTTTCGCCGCACAGAGGAAGCGAGATGGAAATCGCGGCAGCCCCCGTCTTGTTACAAGGGCGCTATCGGATCGAGCGCGTGCTCGGCGAAGGAGGCATGGGGAGAGTCTATTTGGCGCACGATCTGCGCCTGGCGGACCGGCCCTGCGCGATCAAAGAGATGGTGGACGAGTTCATCGATCCGCGCAAACGGCACGAAGCGAACGAGTCCTTCGCGCGCGAGGCCGACACGCTGGCGCGCCTTAAGCATGCGGCGATCCCTGCCATCTACGACCGCTTCGATGACCATAACCGCCATTACCTGGTAATGGAGCACGTCGAAGGACATGACCTGGAGCAGGAGCTTGCGCTCGACGCCCAGCCCATGCCGGAGAACAAGGTGACCGAGATCGCGCGCCAACTCTGCGCCGTGCTGGCCTATCTTCACGGCTTTACGCCGCCGATTATCTACCGCGACATGAAGCCGTCCAACGTAATGATTACGCCGAACGGGCGGGTGACTCTGATCGACTTCGGCATCGCGCGCATCTTCAAGCCGGGCAAGGTCACCACCGTCGGCACGATCGGCTTTGCCGCGCCCGAGCAGTATCAGGGCCGGGTTGATCCGCGCAGCGATATCTATTCCCTGGGCGTGACCTTGCATTACTTGCTGACCAAGCAAGAGTTCCCGCCCATGACTAATCTGCCGGCGGTGCATAAGCTGCGCCAGGGAATTTCTCCGCGGCTGGCCGGCGCGGTGAATCGCGCCGTGTGCCTTGAGCCGGAAAAGCGGCCGCAGACGATCCGCGAGTTCCAGGACATTCTCCTGGGTAGACGAGCGACGGCGCCGACGGCGCAGTTGCCGCGTCTCGCGTCGAACCGAGAGACGCTCGGACTTAAGCGCCCGGCGGATGCTGCGGCCCGGTCCACTGCCCGCCATTACCCGGCCGCAACGCGCCGCAGACGGCGGGTCAAGGGCTTCAGGTTGGTGTTTTTGGCGGCCACCATGGCGGCAGCGGGATTCGTGGTCAGTTACCTCTACCACGCCGGCCCGCAATTAGACGCCTTGCTCAAGACCAAGTTGGCGGCTAACCCCGCGCCGTAGCCCTCGCGCGCGACGAACCTAAAGTGCGCAGTTGCCGCGACCGATGCGACGTGGCGGCCTTAGCGCCGCCGTTTTAGCGATGCCGCTTGGAGCAGTCCTGGGGGCCTAAGAGCCGCACGATACCCGGTTGCCGAAGCCGACGGCCAACAACCTCGGGCCGCTCGCGCATTCTCAAGCCCGGCGCAGAGCGGGTTTTTCTCACGGCTGCCTCAAGGCTATCGTTTGCGCGCTCTATCGGCGTCATTCGATTGGCAAGGCGTCCTGGTGTACGATCGGTGGGTGCGGTGTGTCAGCGCAATAACGTGTCGCCGCGATAAGATATTTGGGCGTGATTAGCAGCCCTTCAGCGTCCCGAGTGCGAAGTTCGGCAACCGAATACATCCGGCTATTGGCGCCCTGCTCGTCGAACCGATCCATCGAGTTTCCGACCCAGGACGCCGGCTAGGCTTGAACAAACGAGGAGTGAGCGAGGTCCATGATTAGGCGGCTTTTGCGGTGGCTATTGCGCACTGCGATTGCGATCATCGTGTTGGTCGCTATTGCGGCGGCATTTGACATCTACTCCCGTCAGATTCGCCCGGGTTCCTTTCTCTTGGTGAGAATCGACGGGCCGGTGCTGGAGCGGAGCAGCCTCGGGCTCATATCCAGGCTAAGAGGCCGTGCGGAGACGCCGCTTAATGTCCTGCGGCCCGCGGTCGAAGCGGCGGCCAAGGATTCCCGGATCACGGGGATGGCGGTCGAGGTGATCGATCCCGCGATCGCCTTCGCCAAGGCGCAAGAGATCGTCGGCTTGACGCGCAGCTTTGCGAAGTCCGGCAAACCCGTCGCGGCGTACCTCGAAACGGCGGGCGAGTTCGCGCCGGGCAACCTGGAATACATGGTCGCGAGCGCCGCCGCCAGCGTGTCGCTGATGCCGGAGGGCGAGGTCAATTTGGTCGGCCTCCAACTGCGCGAGGTGTTCGCGCGGGGCACCCTGGATTGGGTCGGGATCAATCCCCAGTTCGACGCTATCGGCCGGTATAAAAGCGCGCCCAACATTTTCACGGAAAAGGGCTTCACCCCGGCCCAGCGCGAAGAGGATACGGCGCTGGCAGACGACTTGTTCAACCAGTTGGTGGAAGCGGTGGCGCAACAGCGCCGTCTTTCGCCGGCCGACGTGCGAGCGCTGGTCGATGAGGCGCCGTTTGACGCCCAGGCGGCGCTCAAGGCCAAATTGGTCGACCGCCTGGAGTACGAAGACCAATTCATCGGGCGTATGAAACATTACGGCGGCACGAGGCACAAGCTGGTCGACTACGTTGACTACGCGCGCCCGCCGCTGTTGCCGAACCTTCGCGCGGTCGATCGGATCGCCGTGATTTACGGCAGCGGGGAAATCGACCGCGGCTCGGACGTGTTGGACCCCTTCGCCGAGCGGGACGGCACAATGGACGCGCGCACGATGGCGGAGGCTTTTCGCCAAGCGCGCAAGGACAATTCTATCAAGGCCGTGGTGTTCAGGATCAACTCGCCCGGCGGCTCGGTGATCGCTTCGGAGTTGATCCGCCGCGAGGTGGAGCTTACGGCACGCAAAAAGCCGGTGGTGGCCAGCATGTCGAGCCTGGGAGCCTCCGGCGCGTACTGGGTCGCGACCGCGGCCAACAAGATTTTTGCCGAGCCGGCCACGCTCACCGGTTCGATCGGCGTGTTGGCGGGCAAATTTAATCTCACCGACATGGCGGCCAAACTAGGCGTCCAGACCGATGCTATCAGCCGCGGGCGCAACGTCACGATGTTCGACGAATTCACCAACTTCAGCCCCGAGCAGCAGCAGCTCCTCCATGGGGTGATGTTGCAGCGAATCTACGACGAATTCGTCACCCGCGTGGCGAACAGCCGCAAACTCAAGGTCGAGCAGGTGCAACAAGTCGCCCAAGGGCGCGTCTGGACCGGCGAGCAGGCCCACAGGCTCGAGCTGATCGATGCGCTCGGCGGTTTTGACGCCGCGCTCAAGGAAGCTAAGTCCGAGGCCAAGCTCGAGCCCGAGACCGAAGTGGAGCTGGTCGAGCTGCCGGCGCAGCCCGGGCTGCTGAATCAATTATTCGGCACGGCCGAAGTGCGGGGGTCTCTGTCCCAACTTGCGCTCGACAAGATGGCCGCGCTCAAGCCGCTGCTGCGCATGCAGCTTTTAGGCGCCGAGGTTTCGCGCCTGGTCCGCTCCCGGCCGATGTCCAAGTTCTAGTGCTTCGGCCCATGCGTATGGATGCGGAATCCTGCACCCTCACCCTGGCCCTCTCCCGCAAAATAATGCGGGCGAGGGGACACAAAGGGCGCCCCTCCTATCACCTCTCCCGCGCGTGCGGGGGAAGGCCGCGCGCGCAAGCCTGGAGAGGCCGGAGCGCGAATCACGAAGTAATTCGCGCTCCGGGTGAGGGGGTGCAGCGCTAAAGGTGTTACGTATGGGTCGAAGCAGTAGTGGGGCGGGCCGCCGTGCCCGCCCCACTACTCAAAAATTCACAAACTCTCAGCATACAAGTGAGCCTCGCGCGTAACAGTTGCGCCCGCAAGGGCTTCCCCGGGCGCGGTCCGCGGCCGAAGGCGGCGCGGGCGGCCACCACTCGATGAATGCGAGGCCGTCTCGGTGAGCCCACCGCCCTTATCGAGTCTCGTCGGCCTCGGCGTAGCGCATCAGGACGCCTTGCTCGTAAAGCCCGCGAATTTCGCCGTCGGCCAGGTCGAAGAACTCGCGCAGTATAGCCTCGTTGTCCTCTCCCAGGCGCGAGGCGTTGATTTGGTCGCCGAGCCGCTGCTCCCAGCCCGAGAATCTGACCGGCATTGCGGGAACCTCGAACTTGCCGAGGTCGGGGTCAGCCGCTCGGCGCGCGGTGTTGCGTTCGCGCAGATGTGGATGGGCCATCGCCTCGGCAAGGGTGAGCACCGGCGCGCACGGTACGCGTTCCTTATCCAAGGCCACGAGCGCGCTGTCGCGGTCCGGAAAGCCGCCGAGCCAGCGCTCGACCACCTCTTGGAGCTGGCGCGCGTTGTGGGTTCGCGACCGATGGTCTTTGAAGCGCTCGTCGTGGGCCAGCTCGGGCATCCCCATCGCCCGCACGAGTTGCGGCCACTGATGGTCGAGCGCGGTGATAAAGACGTAGCCGTCGCTGGCCTTGAAGATGCCGTTGGGGCTGGATAACGGATGAAGCGGCCCGTTGCGAGTAAATGAGGCAAAACGCTCGGGCCGCAGCGAGACCAGGGGCACGACCATGTCGTGCATATGGAAGTAAGTATCGAGTATCGAGGCGTCGATATATTGGCCTTGCCCGCTGCGCTCGCGATTGAGCAGCGCAAACCCGACTGCCATCGCCGCCGCCACGCCCGTGGAGACGTCGCCGATCGCCATCGGCGGCATTATCGGCGTACGCTCAGGCTCGCCAAGCTGGTCGGTGACCCCGGCGTAAGCCTGACCCATGTAGTCGTAGCCCGGCTTGGCCGCAAGCGGCCCGCTTTGCCCGGCCATAGAGATTGAGCACATCACAATCTTGGGGTTAAATTCGCGCAGGGTCTCATAGCCGAAACCCATTTTCGTTATCACGCCAGGGGCGTAGTTCTCGACCACGACGTCGACCTTTGGCACCATCCCCCGCAAGAGCTCGCGCGCTCTCTGTTTCTTCAGATCGAGCCCCAAGCTTAACTTGCCGTGATTATGCTGAAAGTAGTACGTGCTCTGGCCACCGCGCCGCAGACCCATCGCGCGCGTGCGGTCGCCGTGCGGCGCCGGCTCTACCTTGATTATTTTAGCGCCCATCTCGCCCAGGATCCGCGTGCAGGTTGGTCCGGCGACGAAATGGGTAAAATCCAGCACTTTGTATCCTTCCAGCATGTGTGGTCCGTTCACGTTGAGCATCCTCCGCACGGTAAGGCTAGCATGCAGCGAACTCGAAAAGCCTCAGACGCACCCGCGTAAACCTCCGGGCGAATCACGCCCTGGCGGCTGAGACTTGGCCGGACGACCACTGTTCGTCGGGCCCTGGGCGCTGCGGGTTCAAAGTTTGGCCCATAAATGATGAAACCATTTGCAGCCGTTCTTATCCATGAATGACGCGACAAATCTCATCGCGATTCAACCAATTTCCGATCCGGCAGGCCAGCAGTGACGCAATCGGCCTGCCGAAACTTTGCGTAGAGTCCAACGCCAGCCGAAACGCAAGCCCCCCTGCCCGCTCGCGTGCTAACCTGCATAAGCCCGCGGCCTGTTCCTTAGGCGACCGCTCGCAGCGGCACCCAGCCGGCTAATTCGGACGCCGTGCGGCTGCGGAGAGCTGACGCGCCGATATGCACATCTGCCCCACGGATGGCCGAAAAACGGGGCACATATACGCGCCCAACGCCCGGTGTGTAGCGCAACGCCGCAGCGCGAAGCAACCCAGAGCGGCTCTCTTCATCAAGTAGAGTTCGGCAAATCTCCCGCGAATTTGCGCAGGTTTTACAGCTTGTCGAGCTACCTAAGCCGCTTTTAACGACACCTGAACATCTCGGTTTAGTTCTCCGATCTAACGGCAAAAGCAGCCCGTGGTCTAGATCATCTGCCGTTGATTAGAGTTAGGGTTGCGTCGTCGTGACTCCGTTAAGCCACACAAGGCGTGACATCTGCAAATGAAGATTTTATTGCGGGATAAGTCCAATGTACTGAGTCACCGAGAAGCATCGAGGGAGGGTTGCTCATGAAGTCTAATGGGAAGAGCACGGAAGTCCAAGGGGTTGCCTACCGAGTTGCCTGCCAAAACCGTGGTTGTGGCCATCGGTTCGAGCTTCGCATTACGCCGCAAAACGCGAAACTTTTGAGCGAAACAATGGCTTGCCCGCGATGCGGGCGTCGGGGAGGCTTTCTTAAACCTGACGGCAGGATAGGCGACAAGCTCTTTGCCGCGAGGCTCTTCTTCAAGCTTACCAGCACCAGTTACGGCAACGCCGGCTCGAACGAGGAACCGGATTCTATAGCCGAAGCTTACTGAGCGCGAGAGAAAACGCCCGCGGCGAGCCGCACAGCCGCTCGCACGCACGCCAGGCGAGCGGCTAAGACAGCCGGTCAAGAGCTTGGCCGGCTGTGGACCGCGCCGGCGGGTCTAATTATCTAATTTCGCTGAGCGAGGCGCCGGCTCCAAGCAGTTCGCGCGTGGTCGGACGCTCGAACAAGCGACCCGCCCAGGCTTCAATGTTAGGGCGGCCTGGGGATATCTCGACGCCCAAGGCGCCCAGAGCTAGCAACCCAGGTACGAAACCGATATCAGCAACCGAAAACTCATCGGCCAAGAAGTGGCGCCCCTGAAGTTGGCGATTTAAGTAGTCAAGCACTCGGTCTATAGCCTGGCGCAGCCGCTGGATACGGTTGGCATCCCGTTCGGCCTCCGGCTTGGCTGACTCGGCGAGCAACTGGTCTACCTGCGGCGTGAAGGAATTGTCAGCGAAATCCTCGAACATCCTGCTCAACGCCCGCATCGCGCTCGCTTCGACGCGGGGCAAGAGCGGTGGGCTTGGATACTCATCATCGAGATATTCGTTGATAATCGTCGAGTCGTAAACCACCACGTCTTCGTCCATCAACACGGGGACTCGACCGTAAGGGTTAAGCCGCAGAAACTCCGGACGGCGGTGGTCGCCAGCGGCGAGGTCAACCGTAACCAATTCGTAGCTGAGCCCCTTTTCGGCTAAAGCAATCCTCACCTTCTGCCCGTACGGGCAGTTCCCAGCGTCATATAGTTTGATCATCAGTAAAGGCGCCTCACAGCGCCGTAACGTTGAGTTTCAACGCCGCTTCGACTTCGGGATCGGTTTTGACGACGACCGTGAACTCGCCGAGTTGCCTAATCGGCTCCGGCAGAATGATCTTGCGCCGTTCGACCTCGACCCCGAGCTCCCTGAGCGCCCTTTCGATATCGATATTGGTCACCGAACCGAAAAGTTTCCCTTCCTCGCCGGCGCGCATCGTCAAGGTAAGCGTAAGCGCTTCGAGTTTCTCTTTTTGCTGCAGGGCGATTTGTTTCTTGGTGTCCCGCCGGCGCATCGCAAGGCGCTTTTCGTGCTCGAAGGCGCGCAAGTTCTTTTGATTCGCCTCAACCGCCAGGCCGCGCGGGAGCAAGAAGTTGCGCGCGTACCCGTTCTTTACCCTTACTACGTCACCGGGCCGTCCCAGCTTGGCTACGTCTTCGCGCAGTATCAGCTCCATCGCACCACCTTGTCTCCGCGCGTGCGGCCGGTTTGATGCCACGGGCGCGCAGTCATAAAGGTCCTTGCGCCGCTAAGTTCATACCCTGCCCGCACCGATCTCCTCGCATAGTCTCAGACGCCGAGTCTGCTGAACGGCAGGAGCGCCAGGAGACGCGCCCGCTTAATAGCGATGGCAAGCTGGCGCTGATGTTTGGCACAGTTGCCGCTGGTACGGCTAGGGACGATCTTCGCCCCTTCCGTTATGAAGCCTTCCAAAACGCGGACATCTTTATAGTCCACTTGAAGCGACTTGTCGGCGCAAAACCGACACACCTTTCGCCGAAAGCCGGGCCGGCGCCGCGGACCGAAACGCTCGGAGCTGCGCGCTTCCGGTCCTGGTCGGTCACCTTCCGACGGTCGAGGTCTGACGGCGCCCGGGGCCTCTGACGATCTTGATTCCGATGTTTCTTCCCTGCTTGCCACGCTACGTATTGCGCTTTCCTCAAAATTTAGAATCGTACTTTCTTAACTCGGCGAATCCGTGTCCCGACAAAACCACCGCCCTACCAGCGCCTATTCGGTCGGCTTGCCAAGGCACTTCACTTGCCCGCACGAGCGGCTGAGGCCTCACCTCTGCGGCCGTTGCGCCGCAATATACTGCGCTCAAGCCTAGATTCGAACCGCACTGCGCCGCTGTAAACCCGCTCGATACTCTCACGCGGTTGCCCATAGCCAGCCCGCGCTCGAGTTTGCGGCCAGCCTTGCCGGGGACGATAACCCCTCGTTCAGGCTTATGGCCGGCTTTGCCGCGGTCAATCGGGAAGCGGAGCAGCGACTAGCCGCTAGGCGTTGTGCGCAACTCGGGCTTGCGCACGACCCGGCCGCTGAGGTCAATTTTGTTCCACCCCACCCTGGGCTGCCGCCGATGGTTCACCTTGCTCGGACTGCGGCGCGGCATCCGTCACTTGCGCCTGGGCCTCGCCCGTAGCCGCGGCCGTCTCAGCCGTTGCTTGAGGCGCCGCCGCTTGAGCCGCCTGAGCGGACGCTTGTGCCAACTCCTTAAGCTTGGGCAAATCCGGCTTCACGTCTACCACCACGGAGAGGTAGCGCAGGACCGCGTCACTCAACTTGAGATTGCGCTCGAGCTCGTTAACCGCGGCCGCCGGCGCCACATAATCTAGGCGAAAATATTGCCCTCGCTGCTCGCGGCGAATCCGATACGCCATCTCGCGCACTCCCCACTCTTCGGTGGTGAGCAGATGACCGCCCCCGACGGCAAGCGCTCCTTCAAACCGCTTGAGCGTATCCTTAAGTTGGGTTTCGGGTAAGTCGGAACGAAGTACTACTATGGTTTCGTAACGCCGCACGCCTCTCGCCGCTCCTTATGGATCGAATTACCGAGCCCGATTTCCGGGCAAGGGGGCCAAGCTGGGTTATTCTAACAGCTTATCGTGTCCCTCGGAAGTTATATCCGTCTAGTTTCTGTAAAGCAGCCACAGAACTGCCGACAGGTAGAAAGACCCGAGCCATTCCGGTCACCTGCTGTCCAATTCACGCTCGTCGAACGAGGCACGGTTTCACACCCCTCAGCAAGACTATCGAGTCATAGCCAGGCCCTGCGCAATAATCCTCCCGTCGGAGATCAACGATTCCTCGCTTCGCCCGCTTGATCGGTCAAGGTTGAGCGCCTTTTCGGCGGCCACGTCGAACGGGGCGCTGAGTATCGGAACCGCGCCGTTTACCCGCGTCTTCCGCGCTGACAAGTTCGCCCTTTGCACTTTAGCAGCCCCTTTCGACAACCAGTGAGCGCCTCGGATGCGCGTTCACGCGATCCTTCGCGACGGCTGAAGCGTCATCGGCGTGAAGCCCTTCAACAGCGTCTCGATCAGCTCAACGTGTGCCCGATTTCGTCGCCCGCAGCCTCTCAAACAGCGCTCAAACGGTGAACGATGACCCGCATCCACAAGTCCGGCTGGCGCGCGGGTTATCGAACTTGAACCCGGCGCCGTGCAGCCCTTCGACAAAATCGAGCGTAACGCCGGATAGGTAAGGTAGCGAAAGTTCATCGACCAACACGTTCAGACCGTCAAAGACGACCACGGTGTCGGTTTCGTTTTGCTGCGCGTCGAAATTGAGCGAATACTGAAAACCGGAGCACCCGCCGCCCGTGACCGAAAGCCTGAGCGCCAACTCGCCGCCGCGCCCCTCTTTGTCCCGCATCCGCTTGGCTATTTCCAACGCCTTCGGGGTCAGGCTAATTGGCGGACTGCTGCGCTCTTGCTCATCGACCTCGGGCTGCGAAGCCAAACCGTTAACTTCATGGGCCATTTAAAACTTGCCTCCAGAACGTACACCAAATCAAACCATCGTTCTCTTTCACGATAGCGCTGCTCGGGATTTGGCGTCAAGGCGCTCGGCACTCCGCCAACGTTAGACGTTTAGACCCGGCAGCTACTGAGCATTGCAAAATATTGATACGGCGCGCAGTCGTGGGCGCGGGCCTGGTGCTCGCTGCGCGGGCAAGGCCCGTGCCTGGAGTTTCTACATATTTAGGCGGCAGCAGCAGCGATGAAGTGGTTGG
>JAKBMB010000015.1 GCA_021831785.1 Deltaproteobacteria bacterium
CCCTGTCGCCGGTGATTCATTGGTCGCGCATCATGGCGGGCACGGCGGCCCGCCCCACTACTCAAAAATTCACCAACGCTCAGCATCACGGACAAAGCGAAAGCGCTTATGAGATGCCCTCTAATGCCCTACCGACGACCCGCTAGACGACTGGACCGCGCCGGTAATCGACAGCGCGCCCGAGGTTACCTTCGAACCTGGCAGCTTGCTCGCCGCAGAAGCCGACAACGACACGTTGATCGAGCTCTGCGTCAGCGAAATTCCGCCCGGCGAAAGGCATCCTGTCGCAGCCGTTCCCGTCAGCAGCAGGGCCAAGCCCAGGGCCGCGCTGCGCAATTTCCTAATCAGCCACATGACCGCTCCTTTCCGAACCGGCCGGCGTCTACGGTGAATGCGCGGGCACTGCCAGCTCGATTGTTTTGCTATCCGGACCGAACACTGTTGAATTGGCAAAGCTCGAAGCCCCCGGAACGGCCGGGCCTTGCGTCTGGGAGACGCGGGCTGGCGGCGTGGCGGGGTTGGCGCTCTTCTCGCCGCCGCGGGCCACGGCGCCGTTGATGAAGCTCACTATTTCGCGATGACCCATGCCGCGCATGATCTCGACGTGCACCGGCGCAATGACCTCGGAAGCGCGGCGCACCAAACGCGCGCGCCGCGGCCCGGTCGGTCCGTTCCCGCTGTAAGAGCGAAGCAGGCTCTCCAGATTCGTGCCGGCGGTCACCACAAGCCGGTCGTCGTCATAGCGCCGAATCGCCAGGCGCAGCGTTCCTTCGCGACTGGCCAACGCCAGCCGTTCCGCCTCTTCGGGCATCACCAGCAAGGTGACGACTCGGACTACCTGAGGCTGGCGGCTTGCGCTGTCGAGCTGTTGGGCGATCGCCAGCACCTCGATATTTTCCAAAACGATCTTGGCTTTGGCGCTGTCCGCCCCACCCTGCGCCCGCAGCGCAACCAGGACATCGACGCGCGTATGCGGCATCACGAATCCCGCGACGCCGCTGACCTCGTCCACCGGCACCGCCATCGCGCGCATCCCGGGCGGGATCATCATGGGCAACAGCCCGGCGACCATATCGTTCTCGTACAAGGCTGAAGAGAGGATTGGCGCGTTGGCGGCCATCGGCGCCCTGACCACCCGATTGACGGCCGCGTGCGCATCCATGATCGCTCCCGCCGGGACATGCTCGCGCGGCCAGGTCGCCATTGCGATTGTGCCGGCGTCGAGCCGAACACCCGACGGTACGTTGCGCGTCGCGACCGCGATTTTAACCACCTCCGCCGACACGCCGCGCAACTGCCCTTCACGCGCCTTCATCGCGGCGAAAACGAGCCACGCCGCCATCGTCGCGACGAGTCCGGCAATCAGCACGAAAACCCTTGGCCGCACCATCACCCAAGTCCCGCTGTTTAACCCAATCCTCACGCGCCTAGTTGACGCGCTGACGGCCGCGACGGGTTATCTTAAGCAGCCCGATCTAAATAGCTCACCCCATTCCGGCCGGCTCGGGCTTACGCGCACCGCCTTGGTTCGGCCTGCCTTGGATACGCATGCGCCACGCGCGGTGAAGCCCGCCACCGCACCGTGGGGTTCCAACTACTAACGCCGGCGTCGGCACCCGCCGGCGCAGCCGGATGCCGCCGCGCGGAGCCGCCGAATAATCTTCGGCAGTCCGCCGCGGCCGGCGCACCCGGCAATTCGTCCAACGCTGCGCTCGCATCGCGGGCACCCGGCCTTGGCTTGCCGAGCCCCTGACTCCCCAGATGGCGCTGCCCCGCGCGCCCCGGAGCGCGTTCTCGGCGCTCGGCGCGCATGCGCTATAGTTCCCCCAGGTCAAGGCCGTAGACGCATATCCGAGCCGTAAACGGCGGTCGATAGCTTTTCCGCCACGTACTCACCGCGAAGACTAAGTAGCTTGGCTCAGGTCACCGGCAATCGTGTTGAGCAGCGTGTTGATGTCCGTTCCGACTAGCTTGAGCGTGGCAACCGCGGCGACCGCGACCAGCGCAAGAATCAGCGCGTACTCGGTCAGCGTCTGTCCGCTCGCGCGCGAAAACCGTAAACGGAGAGCCTGACCGCCGGTGTGAATCCGCCGAACGGCAGCTATGAAACGCTCGTTAATACGTCTCATTTCAGCGCCCCTCCTTCCACCGCGTAAGGCGGCTGACCAGTGAAGGAGCATGTTCCGTGCCGATTGGGGCGGCCGCGACAAACCGCCACTTGCGCCGGCGGGCGCGGCCCAAGTGATTGCAATTGAGACATCGGTGTTCCAGCCGAGACCACGCCAAAGATATGGCCCACAGCCTGAATTATTCGGGGACAATCGCGCGATGCCGCCGGCGCTGCCTGCTTAATGACCCGCGAGTCACGTCAGGCATAGCTGTGCCAAAACTTGATTTAGAACGTACGTGCGCGCCGATAGGGCTGTCCCGACTCGCAAAGATGCGCCGGTGCGTGTGTACCTTTGAAGAACGCTTACGGGCGCATGGCTCCCCAGTCGCACCCGAGCACAGAGTCGCGCCGTGGCTGCGGCTTTGAGAGGCGATAATCCGTCAATGTTCGACTTGTGCCTTAACCCCTGCGCCTCTTCTTTGGCGGGCTATCGCCTTTTTTGAATCCCCATTTTTGCGGCCTTGCCGGATTCCCCGCGGTGAGCGGTCGCCCCTCGACCGCGCGCGTTCCCATGACCTCGACGCGATACGCCACAAAGGGCGCGCAAATTGCTTGGCATCGATCAGGACAGTGCGATCAAAGGGAGGAACGGCAATGAAGTCGGAGCCTGTGTTGCAACGCCTCGATGCGGGCATTCATGGGGAACCGCAGCCAGCCACGGACGGATTTTCGGTTTTTCGCCTGTTGATCAAGCTCACGCGCTCGGCCCCAAGCAGGGACTATTTAACCCGACCGCGGCGCTCGATCGATCGCCAAGCTCAGGAATGGTGGCTCTCGCATGAATAGTTAGCCTGACTATCGGTTTGGCTTAGGCGGACATGGGGGGAAGCGCATTTGTTCGTTGGCGGTTGTTCGAATAGTTCCGATGAAGGCGCTTGGTCAAGAGGTACTCGCGGGACCGCCGGTGCGCCGTGCGATCGCTCGGGCACCATGAAGGCGGCGTCGCTGTTCGGAAGTTGCCCGGCTTATGTTCTGCTGGCAATAGTCATCGCGGACTCGATAAGCTTTGCCGATCCGGACTTGTGGGGCCATATTCGCTTCGGCCAGGCGGTGTTGCAGGCGCACCGCCTGATCGCTCGCGACGTATATTCTTACTCCGCCGCGGGTCACCCGTGGCACAACCATGAACTCGGCTTCGAGCTGCTCTTGGCCATATCCTACGGCACGCTCGGGGTATACGGACTCAGGCTGCTCAAGCTCGCTTTCAGCGCAACGACGATCATGCTGATCGCCGCGGCTCAAGGCGAAACCGGCGCCGGCCTCGGCACGCAGCGCTGGGTGCTCATGCTCACCGCGCTCGGGCTTGCTCCTCAAATGCAGTTTCGCCCGCAGCTTGTCAGCTTCGCGTTGACCGCGGCGCTTATCGCGCTGCTGGCGCGCTCGACCTATCGGCAAGACACCAACCGGCTCTGGCTGGCAGTGCCGATAATGGCTGTGTGGGCGAATTTTCACGGCGGCTATGTGGTTGGACTAGGGATCCTCGCCGTCTACTGCGCGACGACGTTTTTCTCAACCGGCAGCAGTGAACGCCTGGCGCGGCGCGCTGCAAGCAGCCTTTGTTTGCTGTGCGCCTGCACGCTTGCAACATTGGTTAATCCGTACGGCGCCGGTATCTGGCGCACCGTGGCGCACACGCTCTCGAACCCGCTCACGCGATTGATGGTGGGAGAGTGGCGCCCGATGTTGCCCAGATTCGCAGAACGGTTGCACGCCGGCTCTCCCGTCGCGCTACTGTACCTGTTCGTCTTCTGCATGATGGCGGCGTGCTTGGCCGCGGTGATTCTGACTCCACGGGGCGCAGACCTGCCGCTGGTCGCGGTCGCGGGCTTGATGATAGCGAGCGCCCTGTACGCTACGCGAAACATGGCGCTGGCGTTGATCGCGCTGAGCGTTCCTCTGACGCGCCACGTGGCAATGCTTCAAGAGCAGGGACTGGCAGCGAACCTCGGCCGCTTGACGGGGCGATCGACGCCCGATGCGGCCGGGCTGCGCGAGAACGGTGTGCCCGCCGCCGCGCAGACACTCTTCGCGTGCCGCCTCGCCGCGAGTTCCGCCCGGAGCCGGTCACCGCGCCCCGGCCGCCCAACCTTCAGCTTGGCGAATCAGGCTTTCGTGGCTGCCTGCGCGCTCGCGCTCGCGCTCAAAAGCGGCCTTTTTTCTCCGTCGCTGCGGGCAGCACCCGGCCCTTTTCCCGCCGGAGTAATGAAGTTCATGCAGCGGAACTCGCTGAAAGGAAATCTTCTCTGCAACTTTGCCTGGGGCGAATATTTAATCTGGCACACCGCCCCGGCGAGCAAGGTTTTTATTGATGGGCGCTACGATACGGTTTACCCGCAGCGCGTGATCCGCGATTATTTGAGCTTTTATTTCGGCCGGTCGGGGGCGCAACGCGTCCTGGCCGCTTATCCCCACGATTTTGCGATTGTTCCCCGCGCGGCCAAGGCCTACGGTCTTTTGCGCCGCCGGAGCGGATGGAAGCTCGTATATCAGGATTCCGGCGCCGCGATGTTCGCGCGCGCTGAGGCAGCGGCTAAGCTACCGGCGATCGATCCGTCCGGCGCGACCACGGAGCCTGCCGGCGCCGATTCTTTTCCGTGACCGGCTCTGTGCGACCGCGGCTGCGAACGCCGCGGGCCATCCAGCCTAACGCTGGCCTAACGCGTGGTCAGGGAGCCGTTGAATTGCTCGTGAAGCCGTTCTTCGGCGGCCTGCGCCTCAGCGCGTGACGCAAAATGGCCCACTCTGACTTTATACCAGGTATGACCTTCGATCTCGGTTTCCACTGAATACGCCTGATAGCCAAGTTGCCGCAACTTGTTGACCAACTGCAATGCGGCCGACCCGTCCATTACCGCCTGTATCTCAACGCTGTACGGACCAATATGCCCGGCGCCGGAAGCAGGCCCGGGGCTTTCTTTCTCCACCGGCTTAGCAGCGCTTAACTTTGTGGCGGACGTTGACGCTGCCTCGGGCGACTTAGCTGCGGACGGGCGCTCGGAACTCGCGGCCGCTGACTTCTCCGCCGCCGGAGCCGGCGGCGGCGCGGAACCGGTCTCGGCCGGTGCCGCAATCACCGGCGGAAGCGGCGCAGAACGGGTCGTCACCGGAGGGAGAGCGCCTGCCGCTGCGACCGGCGCGGGGCTCGCGGCCATGCTCGGACTTGGACCCGGCGCTTCGAGCGGTGACGCCGAAGAAGACGCAAGTGGACTTGACGGCACCGGATAAACCATCGCCAGGCCAGTGTTAGGTTGGTCCTGGCGCGCGACCTCGTAGCCCGCGAACATGCCGAAAATGAATACCGACCCGGAAAGACCGGCAAGCCCGACCAGGATGAGGAAGATTCCACCTCTACCAATCTCGAACCGCATCATGTCCTCACATCCGTTCCGGCGCCTCTACTCCGAGAAGAGTTAAGCCGTGCACTAGGGTCCGCTTGATCAAGCCCGCCAGAAATAAGCGCGCGCGGCTGAGCTCGGTCTGCACGCCAATTATACGATTGACGGGCTTGTTGTAGTAGCGGTGGAACTCCGCCGCCAGCTCGATGAGATAAAAAGGCAGTCTATGCGGCTCGAGCTCTTCGACACAGCTTATAATCAGTTCGGGGAATCGCAGGATTCGTTTGCCGAGCCCGATCTCCTCTTCCGACAGCAACTCCAGCTTTACCTCTTCGGGACCCTCAGGCAGCGCAAGCCCGGCCTTGCGCGCTTCTCGAAAGACACTCGCCAAGCGCGCATGCGCATACTGCACGTAAAACACCGGATTTTCAGGCGCTTGGCGCGTGGCCAGCTCAAGATCAAAGTCGAGATGGCTGTCGCTCTTGCGCAGCAGGAAAAAGAAGCGCACCACGTCTACCCCAACTTCATCAATCAGCTCGTCGAGCGTAACGTAGTTCGCCTTGCGCGTAGACATCTTCACTTTTTGCCCGGCGCGCGTAAGCGTTACGAACTGGTAGATGACGGTCCTTATCGGGGCGATGTTCAGGTCTAGCGCCTTGAGCACCGTTATGACCGTCTTATGTTCGGCGATATGGTCCGCCCCGAATACGCCGACGACCAGGTCGAACCCGCGGGCCAGCTTGTCGATATGATAGGCGATATCCGGCGTGCGATAGGTCGGCTCGCGATCAGGGCCGGAGCGGATTAGCACCTCGTCCTTCGACAGGCCCAGGGGCTCGCCGCGAAGCCATACGGCGCCGTCCCGCTCGACGAGCAATCCGCGCCGCTCGAGCTCGGCAAGCACGCGCGCGACTTTGCCCTGGGCGATCAAATCGAGCTCATTGGTGTACACGTCGAACCGAATTTTGAGCCTTTCGCAGGTGCGATGAATGTCGGCGAAAATCGCCTCCTCGGCCGCGGCGCGAAACGGCTCCAGCTCGGTTTGGTCGCGCAACGCGCCCCCGTGGCGGGCGACTAAACCGGCTGCGATGTCGCGGATATACTGACCCTGATACCCCTCTTCGGGAAAGCTCGCCTTTTCGCCGAGGGCTTCCAAGTAGCGCGCGCGCACCGAGGCGCCGAGCAGCTTCATCTGACGGCCGCCATTGTTGAAGTAGTACTCGCGCGTAACCTCAAAACCGGTCGCCTCGTACAGACGGGCAATCGTGTCGCCGAGGACTGCGTTGCGTCCATGGCCGACGGTCAGCGGGCCGGTCGGATTTGCCGACAGAAACTCGACCTGCGCTTTTTTGCCTTGCCCGACCTTGGGCAGAAAAAACGACTCGCCTGCATCGGCCGCCCGGCGCAGCTCGCTCTGCCAGAACTTCGCCGCCATGCGGAAATTGATAAAACCCGGTCCGCCGACGTTGACCTCGGAAAACTCATCCGAGGCCACGAGCTCGCCCTTGATGATGGCCGCGACGTCGCGCGCCGGCTTGCCTTCATCGCGAGCCATCACTAGCGCGACATTGGTGGCGTAGTCGCCGTGCGCCGGGTCTTTCGGCGGCTCAACGATAAAGCGCGCCTTTGCGACCTGCGATAAGCGACCTGATACGCGCGCGCGCACAAGCGCGGCATCGATCATTTCAATCAATCGGTCCTCAAGCGTCTCGGTACCCAAAACTACTCCTTGCGCCGGCAAGACCGGTTCTGTACGGTCCGTTCCGCCTGTCGGCGAATTCAGACCGCCGCTCGTAGCCGATCTATTACTAACGACCCACAGCCGCCATACCGGCGGTAGCGGCCGTTTTCAGCCTTTCACCTCGATGCCTGCGCGGCCCCACGCGTGATGGCCGGCGCCACAATGGCGAGCAACCCTCGCCGGTTCTCAAACCGCCGACCAATCTTTCAGAACCGCCCTTATCGGCGGACGCGGCGATGCCCGGACAAACCGCGCGAGCGGCCGTCGCCCGAGCGGCAGAGCCTCAGCCAGGCGCAGCTCTCGAACTGGGTATGCAGAAGACGAATGAGCCTCAATCTTTCTTGCCCGTTTTGGTCCACTCGGGGGTGTTGTCGAGCGTGGGATAGCCCGATCCCAACTGAATTAACACGCCGTGAGCGCTGCGCGGCGAGATGAACGCCTCGTACGATGTCGGCGACCATTCGCGCTCCTCGACCACGCGCACGCCCTCGCCCTTGAGCCGCTCCACCTGCCGTTTAGCGTCCGGGGCATTCAGGGTTAAATGATGCACGCCTTCGCCCCGTTTGTCCAAGAATTGGCGTAATTGGGAGCTTTCACTAACGGGCTCCAGCAATTCAATCATCAGGCCGTTGAGGTCAAGTACGCAAAAACGAAGCTCCCGTTCGGGGCTGTCGGCTGCAAAAAGAAACCGTGCGCCTAAAAGACCCTCGAAGAACTTGCGTGCTTCACTAATACTTCTGACCGCAATCCCGACATGATCCAGTTTGCCGATCGGTGCGCACACCATCGCCTCATCGCTCCATTATAAGGTGCCTGTAGACGGCTCAAAATCGCGCCGAATCAAATGGACTCCTGATACTATCGGAGTCATGTCGTCCAAATTGCAAGAGGACGCCAGCGGTACGGGCGCCGCCACCGCACGCCGCACGTACTGGAAGATGCCGCCGGTAATCAAGCTCTACGAGGCTTTGGGCGCGGTCGGCGACGGCCGATGCGAGCTTGCCGGCCCGAGCGTGGCCTTCGTGCGCTCCTCCTGCGGCGACAAAACCTACCGCGTCGAGACCGGTGACGGCGGGCGCGAACTGAGCTCGAGCGATAACGCCTCATACTGGCAGGGCTATCTGGGCTATCCGGCTATCGCCGCGCTGTTCCAACGCGGCGTCCTCAAGCCCGATCCCCAGGCGGCCGCGGCGCTGGCGGGCATCCCGTGGCACAACCTCAACCAACGCTTTAAAAATGACTACGCCAAAACTTTAGCCGAGGTCGAGCGCCGCCTGGCCGCGTCCGGCCAAGACTCTTCGCGCGTGCGCGCCGCGGCGCACGCAACAATCGAGGCGCTGCGGGAACTTAAGCCCTACCGCGGCCGGCGCTTGCGTCCGTCTTAGGGTTGGCTGGCGTTTGGCAAGGCTTGCCAGGGTTTGCCGTGGCGCGGCCTGCACCGCCGGCAGTCTGTCACTCCTAGCCTCGCCCGGCCGGCACAGCGGCACGCAAGCGTTCGGCTAGGCGCGTGAAACGGCGGCTTTCCTCCCCATTTCGCACCGCCTGCTTGAGCGCGCTGCGCGAACCAACGATCACGCATACTCGCTCGGCGCGCGAAATCGCCGTGTACAGCAAATTGCGCCGCAGCATCAGGTAATGGCTGTGATGCAGCGCCAGCACCACCGCCGGATATTGACTGCCCTGGCTCTTGTGCACCGAGATGACATAGCCGAGCCCCAGCTCGTCCGCCTCCGAGGCGAGATCGTAATGCGCCCGATGGTCGTCGAAGGCCACCTCCAGCCGGCCGCGCTCGGCGTCAACACGCGCGATGCGCCCGATGTCGCCGTTGAAAACCTGCTTTTCGTAATTATTGCGCAACTGTATGACGCGATCTCCTTCGCGCAGTTGACGTTCGCCGACCTTGACCGGGTGTCCGGCCGGGTTGAGCAGCGATTGCAGCTCGAGATTGAGCACATGCACGCCGATTGGTCCGCGGTTCATGGGCGACAGCACCTGGATGTCCGAGAAGTCGCGCAAGCCGAAGTTGCCCACCAGGCGCGTGCTGACGATCTGCTTGATTGTCGCCGCCACCTCTTCGGGAGCGTTACGCTCGAGGAAAAAGAAGTCGCTGGACGCATCGGCGCCGAACTCGGGCATCTGACCGAGATTTATCCGATGCGCGCCGGCCACGATTTGCCCGCGGCGATCTTGGCGATAGATTCGCCGCAATTCGATCACCGGCAGCAATCCGCATGCAATCACGTCCGCGAGCACGCGGCCCGGTCCGACGGAAGGTAGTTGGTCGCGGTCACCAACCAGCACCAGGGAGGATTCCGGCGCCAATGCCGAGAGCAGGCTTGCGGCCAGCTCGACATCAATCATCGAAGCTTCGTCCACGATTACGTAATCGGCCGACAGCGGAAACTCCGCGCCGCGAATGAACTTGCCGGTCTCGACAGAGTATTCGAGCAACCGATGGATGGTCTTGGCCTCGCGGCCCGTCGTCTCGGCCAATCTGCGCGCGGCGCGGCCGGTCGGCGCCGCTAATGCCGACTTAAGGCCCAGTGTGTCTAAGGCGTCCAGCAGAGCTCGCAAAAGCGTGGTTTTTCCGGTGCCCGGTCCGCCCGTAATCACCACCGCCTTGTTGGCCAAGGCCAAGCGCAAGGCATGCCTCTGTTCGACCGAAAGCGTCACTGCAGCACGCCGCTCGGCCGCGGTCGCGGCTTGCTTGACGCGCTCGCCGTCCAGCGAGCGGCGTCCCCGCAGGCGGCGCAGCAAACCGGCAAGCTCGGTCTCAGCTCGATACAGATGACTCAGGTAGACCGCGCGCCGCCCGTCCTTATCCGCTTCGACGACCGCCACGCCGCGCCGCTCCAGATCGGTTGCCGCGACAGCCGCCAAACCGGTCTCGACTTCGAGCGCAAGGCGAAGCTGTTCTTGCAGATGTTCCCACGGCGCGTAAACGTGCCCCTCCTCGGCCATCCGCGTCAGTAGGTAGAGCATCGCCGCGCGCACACGTTCTAGCGACTCGCGCGGTATTCCGATCCGTTCCGCGAACAGATCGGCGGTGCGAAAGCCAACGCCGCGGATGGTATGGGCGAGTATGTAGGGATCGCGCTTGATGGTTTCAAGCGCGTCGGCGCCGTACAAGCGATAGATTCGCGCGGCGACAGCCCCCGAAAGGCCGTGGCTGCGCAGAAAGATCGCAAGCTCGCGCAGACCTGCGCGCTGGCGCCAAACTGCCGTAATCCGTTCGATCACGGCCGCGCTGAGACCACGCACCTCGCGAAGCCTCTCGGGAGCGCGGGTCAGCACCTCGTCCAGCTCGGCGCCGAAACGCTGCGCGATTCGCCGCGCAAGCTTCGGCCCCACGCCCTTTACCTCGTCCGCCAGGTATCGCTCCAGCGCCACCACCCCGGCGCCGGCGACGATCTCGAAGCTTTGCGCGCGGAACTGCGAACCGAATGTTCGATGATCCTCGAACTGGCCCCTGACCCTGACCACCATCCCCGGCATCAGGCCAAAAAGCTCCCCTACGATCGTCACTTCGCCGGAGCGCGAAGCGGCTGATTTGTCTTGCGCAATGACTTCCAAGCGCGCGACCGCGTAGCCGGTCTGCTCGTTGACGAAGAGGAGCTGTCGAACGTTGCCCTCGACGGTCTGAAACTGGGCAGCCTTCCGCGTGACGACCCCAGCGCCGTCTCTTGCGTCATTTACCGAAAGGCCGGCGATTCCGGCTTGTCCTCGATCCCGCTGTGTCACGCGCTCGCTCGGTCAACCCGCCCGCCAGGGCACCGTTCTAGCTTATCTCTCTCGGCGCAGGCGCATCCTGCGACCACCAGCCGGTGAAAGGACGTCATTAAGCTCGCGTTTGAGGGCTAGTCGTCTAGTCTTTCCCTAGGCGTGCAGAATGGCGCCGAGGCGGCGCTGCCCGTTTGCGCGCTCTCGCCGGCTTGCATCGCGGGCCCGCAATGCGTTAGCTCCAACTGGATGCACAATCGCACCTTAGAAACGCTCCGGCAAGAGAGGGACGCGCGGCCGGCTGCGAGGGTGGGCGCTTAGCAAGTCAGCATCGCGTGGACCGTCGAAGGATGGAATATCGGCGGACCGGACCGACGAGTTTTTGGACGGCAGCTTAATTGTCGAACCCCGGCCCGATGCGAGCAATAAATCAGACTCAGGGCAACCTGCTGTGCGCTCGGCTAATCATGACCCACGGCGGTTTTGAACGCATGCGAGGTCTGCTCAAGCGCGCGGCGCTCGAGAACGACGAAGGAATGCTGTTTGAGGGGAGCCGAATCGTTCCCGTGATGTGGATGCATACGTTTTTCATGCGCTTTGCCATCGACATCGTATTTCTCGACCGCGATAGCAAAATCATAAAGATAGATCACGCGCTTGGTCCGTGGCGGTTGTCCTCCTTGGTCTTCGGCGCAACCCAGGCGATCGAGCTTACGGCGGGCGCGGCCCGGCGCGCCCGGGCGACGTTGAACGACACGGTCGTGATTGAGTCGGAGTGATCTTCGGCAACGCGTCGGCGAGAGTGGCTTCCTCAATCGCACGCGGGCAGAAGCTCGTCATGGCTCAGCGGACATTGAACACCGTTTCCCTTCCGGACCGGCGTCGTCCCTCGGCCGTCCAACGCGCTCGGCGTTCGCCACAAAAGCTCGCCGCGCAGCCGGTCAAGCGGCAATCATACGGAGTAATCGGCTCGATCGAGTCCGAGCAGATAGCGCGCCGCGTCAATCAGATTTTGCATCAGAGCCAGCACCGTCATCGGACCGGTTCCCCCTGGGTTAAGCGTGAGCCAGCCGGCCACCTCCTTTACGGCGTTGAAATCAACGTCGCCGACAAAGCGGCCCTTGCCGACGCGCCGGAAACCCACGTCGACCACGCACGCACCCGGTTTAACCATATCGGCGGTAATCAGAAACGGACGACCGGGGTCGGCGCCCGCACATGAGACCAACAGCTCAGCTTGCCGACACAATTCGGCCAGATTACGCGTATGGGTGTGGCACCAGGTCACCGTCGCGTTGCGCATCCGGCCGCCGAGAATCAGCGCGAGAGGCTTGCCGGCAATGTCGCTGCGGCCGATAACAACGGTTTGCGCGCCTTCGACCGGCACGCGGTAGTAGTCGAGAAACGTCAGGACCCCACGCGGCGTGCACGGAATGAAGCGGCCCCACTGACCACGGTAAAAGCCGCCGACCACAGCGCTGGATACCGCGTCCACGTCCTTGAGCGGGTCGATCGCGTCAAATAGCCGATAGCGCTCCACAAATTCGGGCAGTGGCAACTGAATTAAAATTCCCGCCACACGCGGGTCACGATTAAGCCGCTCGATGAGTTTGAGCAAACTTTCGGTGGAAGCTTCGGATGCAGGCACCGCGAAAAGCTCACTGCCCAGGCCGAGCTCCGCGGCATAACGCTGCTTGTTGCGCACGTATTGTTGCGAAGCCGGGTCGTCACCCACCAATAAAGCAGCCAGGGTCGGCGTCCATCCGTATTTATCCTTCAACTCTTGTGCGTGCCGCCTCACTTGCGGCATCAGCCGTTCGCTGAGCGCCCGGCCATCCATGATAATCGCCGACATAACACCTCGCCTACCTATAGCTCTCTATCGACAAGGGCGTTTGCAGCCGCGCCCGCAGCAGCCCGATAGAGGCCGCAGCCGTAACTCGCGAAAGCTGCCGGCCGTTTCGGGCTCCAAAGTACGCGGACCGACCGGGCGGTTCTCCTAAGGTCTTGCCATGGAGAACGCTTGGCGAATCTCGGCCATTGCGCGGTAAACGTCCGCCGATCGCGCCTCAAACCCGCTCGTGGGGATCGAACAGCTTGCGATGCTCCTGGAGCGCGAAGCGGTCGGTCATTCCGGCGATGTAGTCGGCAACCACGCGCGCTTGGGGCTCGCCGTCGCGTTCGATTCGCGCCAGCACATGCGGCGGCATCTGCGCCGGCTCCTTCATGTACGCTCGGAAGAGCTGCTCGACCACGCGCGCGGCCTTCTCGGTCATCCGCCGCACGCGGAAATGCAGGTACAGACGCGCAGTCATGATTCGCTTATGCTCGCGAACCCGCTCATCCATCGAGGAGCTGAAATGGGCCAGCGTTCGCCCCGCTTGCCTCACCTCTTCGACGCTCTTAAGCTGGGCGCGCTCGGTTTCCCCATCAATTGAATGCACCAGATCATTTACCATAGCGTCGATCATTCGCGTCACGGTCTGATAGCGCCGCACGCCCGGGTCGTCGCCGGCGTTGCGGGCCTCGGCGGCCTTGGCAGCTTCGACATAAAGGCGCGAGGGGCGCAAATCCTCGACGCTCAGCATCTGCGCCTTGATTCCGTCGTCCACGTCATGCGCCAGATAGGCGATCTCGTCAGCTAGATCGACGATCTGAGCCTCCAGGCAAGCGTAGAGGCCGGGGGCGAACTCGGCGGCGGCCGGACGGCCGCGAAACTCGGAGTGCTTGATAATGCCCTCGCGCACCTCGTAGCTCAGGTTGAGGCCACGAAAGTTCGGGTAGCGGACCTCGATCCAATCGACCGTGCGCAGGCTTTGCGCATTGTGATCAAAACCGCCGTAACCCTCCATTAGCTCGTTGAGGATGCGCTCGCCGGCATGACCGAAGGGCGGATGTCCGAGGTCATGGGCGAGTGCGACGGCTTCCGCCAGGTCTTCGTTTAGACCCAGCATCCGCGCCACGGTACGCGTGATCTGGCCGGTCTCCAAGGTATGGGTGAGACGAGTGCGGTAGTAATCGCCCTCGTGGTTAACAAAGACTTGGGTTTTATATTCGAGCCGGCGGAAAGCGGCGCAGTGGATGATGCGGTCGCGGTCGCGCTGGAAGACGGTGCGCAGCGGATGCTCGGGCTCGTCGAAGCGCCGCTTGCGGCTTTGCCGCGAGTGCATCGCGTAAGGTGCAAGCGTTCGATCTTCTAATGCTTCAAGTTGCTCTCTGTCGCGCAACATCACCAGCGTATCGCCGTCCGCAAGGTGCGTCTCCGCCTCGCCGGCGGCCGCGCCCGGGCACGGCGCTCGAAAACCATCGTCATTATCCTACCATGTCATGACCGGCGCCACGAGCCGGGCTTTGCCGTTTGCATTAAGCCCGCTTCCGGAACTATTCTTGGCTTAGCTTGCGCATTTTGCAGCGAGAGGTCGAGGGATGGGGCGGACGAGGTGCTGGACGACGCTGGCGCTCGGGCTCGCGCTTTACGGGTGCGCTAGCCATAAGGCGACGGCCCCGGCGTACTCACCTCCAGGCGCAGTCCAAGGCTCGACCCTCGGCGTCGCGTCATGGTACGGACCAGGCTTTCACGGCCGGCGGACGGCCAACGGAGAAATATACAATCAGGAAGACCTTACCGCCGCCTCGCCAAACCTGCCGCTGGGAACGATGGTCGCGGTGACCAATCTTAACAATGGCCGCTCGGTTGTGGTGCGGATCAATGACCGCGGGCCGTATGTCAAGGGGCGGCGCATCGACCTGTCTCATCGAGCGGCCTCGGCCTTGGGAATGATTGACCCCGGCACAGCTCCGGTTCGGATCGACGTGCTTAGCGTGCGCTCCCGCCGCCCGTTCGCTTCGACGCGCTACAGGTATTATGTCCAGGTCGGCCTGTTCACGAACCGAGCCGCGGCTCAACGGCTGCGCGATAGCCTGGCGCCGACTTATCCCGATGTTGCGATCGACCATATCAAAGCGGGCCGGCGCCGCTATTATTGCGTGCGCATGGGCGGCTTCGCCACGAGGTACGAGGCGATGTCTCGCGCCCATCGGTCCGTCGGTTTGCGATTGCCGATCATAGTCGGCCGAGAATGAACGTGGGGCGCGGCCGTGAGACTCGCTGGCGCGCCGGCCGGCGGCTCGTCTTGCTATGCGCGCTGGCGCTCGCCGGGTGCGCCTACCAGTTGGTCCATCGCGGTCAGATCAACCAGTCACAGGTGCGCGCCGTCAAGCAAGGGATTCAGCTTTCGCGCCAGCTATCGTTCAAAACCGACGTGCCTTTGTTGCTTGAAAGCCCGGCCGAAGCGGAAAAGATTCTCCGCGCCGAGCTGACTCGAAAGGTCTCCGACGAGGAATTTAGGAACGACGGAGCAGGCGGCGCTTTGCTCGGCCTGTATCCGCCGGGTATCGACCTCAAAGCGGCAAATTTGAGGCTCCTGACCGATCAGGTCGCCGCCTTTTACGACGGCGACGAGAAGATCATGGTCTTGCTCAGCGGCGGAACCGATGCCGGCTTTTGGTACGGACTGGCGCAATTCGTCGGCCAACGCGACGCCGTCGGACAGATGGTACTGGCGCACGAACTCACGCACGCGCTCCAAGACCAACACTTCGACCTCGAGAAAACCCTCGACAAACTCAAGGATGACGACGACCGCACCCTGGCTCTGAACGCTGTGGCCGAGGGCGACGCGACGCTCGCCGGCTTCGACTACGTGCTTGGCGGCATCGACCCGGCGACGGTCCAAACGCTGGTCCTGGAGCTTTCGAACCTACCGGCCGAGTTCGTCAAAGACGCCCCGGACATACCGCGCGGCGTGAGCGAGCCGGTGGTTTTCGAATACTCAGCCGGCGCCAAATTTGTCGGGGAGGCGCTGCGCCGCGGAGGATGGGCTGCGGTTGACGCGCTTTATGCCAAGCCCCCTGAATCAACACGCCAGATAATGCACCCCGAGTTGTACTTCGAGCACTTTACCGCTCCGGTCGAGGTCGCCTTCCGATGCTTCGACAAACCGCGGGACGGGTGGCGCAAGGTCGAGGACGACACGCTGGGCGAGTTTCTGCTCCAAGTGCTCCTAAAGCTCCATCTCCAGCAGGAGTCCGACGCCGAGTTGCTAGCCGGCTATTGGCGCGGCGACCACATGGCAATCCTGCGCAATGGGCCGGCTACGGCGGTGGCGTGGCTTCTGGTCCTGGAAAGCGCGTACGCCGCCGACCGCTTCTCGTCGGCTTACCAGGAAATCTCGGCCAGCCTGCCGGCGGGCTTGAGCGCGCGTCGAATCGAACGCAGGTCGAACTCCGTGTTGGTGGTGGCCGGAGTGACCGCGCCCGAAAGCGCGCGCATGGCCCAATGCGTCTGGCGCAGCGCGTCGATACAGCCTCCGGCCAGCACCCCATTCGGACCCGCTCCGGTTAGCGCGCCGTCCGGTTCCCGGCGGCAGGCGCGTTTTTCGCCTTCACCGAGGCTCATGGCGGCGCCTCACGTGGAAGCTGTCGGCGTCGGGTCCGCAGGACTCCGGCGCTCACGGTGAGTTCGTTGGCCCACAGCGCTCCACCTTATACGATGCCGCTCGTTACCCCACGTCGGCGAGGCCAAAGCCATACCGCAGCATGCGCTTGAGCGCCTGACGCGCACCTGCGGCCTCGGGGCCCTTAAGCTTTGAAGGACCGGCGAGCAGTTGCTCGGCCAGGGCGCGCGCCTGCGCGATAAACTCCACCTCGTGCACGAAGCGCGCGAAGCGAAGCGGCAAAGCGCCGCTCTGGCGGCTTCCTAAGAGGTCGCCCGGACCGCGCAGCGCGAGGTCTGCGCGTGCGATTTCCGCTCCATCCGAACTATCGAGCAGCACCGCCAGACGCGCGCGCGACTTGGGGTCGATATCTTCCGGCGCCACCAAGACGCAGTCCGCTTCGAGAGCGCCGCGCCCGACGCGCCCGCGCAACTGATGAAGCTGAGCAAGCCCGTAGCGTTGGGCGTCGACGATGACCATCACGCTCGCTTCCGGCACGTCGATGCCCACCTCGACCATCGTGGTCGCAACCAGCACGTCCAGCTTACCGTCACGAAAATTGCGCATCACATCCTCCCGCCGCGCGCCGGCCATCCGGCCGTGCAGGACGCCGATTTGAAGGTTGCCAAGCGCGCCTCGCGAAAGCGTCTGCACCATCGCGGCGACCGTCCGCCGTTGCTCCTCTTCGGCCGCGGGCTCCCCCTCTTCCCCGATCGCGGGCAAAACGAAATAGGCGCGCCCGCCCTCGCTCACTTTGCGGCGCACGAGCGCTTCGACCGCCTCGAAGCGATTCTCCGCGACGATCCGGGTCGTCACCGGGGCGCGCGCGGGCGGCATCTGGTCGAGAAACGACACGTCCAGATTGGCGAAGAGCACGAGCGCAAGGCTGCGCGGGATTGGCGTCGCCGTCATCAGCAGCATATGGGCATTCGGGCCGAGCGCCTTTAGCCGGGCGCGATCGAAGACGCCGAAGCGATGCTGCTCGTCGACTACGGCCAGACCCAAGCCAGGCATCGCGACCGAGCGCTGAATCAGCGCGTGAGTTCCGAACACGAGCGAGATGCGCTCGCGCGCCAGGCCGCGCAAACACTCCACGCGCTCGGCGCCGCTCGCACCGCCGGTTAGCAGGGCATTGGGTACGCCCAGCCCGGCGCCGTACCTTTGAAACGCGCGATAATGCTGCTCGGCCAAAAGCTCGGTCGGCGCCATGATCGCCGCTTGCCGTCCCGACTCGACCGCGCGCAAAGCGGCCCATAACGCGACGACCGTCTTGCCGCTGCCGACGTCGCCGACCAATAACCGGTTCATCGGACTCCCTGAGGTCAGATCGGCGTCAATTTCCCGAATCACCCGGTGCTGCGCATCGGTCAGCGCAAACGGCAGTTCCGCGAGCAAAGCGGCGCTCAGCGGATGCGGGCCCGCGAAGGCAAATCCCGGTTTGGCCGCCGCACGGCGGCGGTCCAACTGCATCGCCAGCTCGAAGGTGAAAAGCTCATCCAGAGCGAGCACGCGATGCGCCTCGGTGCGGCCCTCGCACAACTCCGAGAGGTTCGCCGACGCGGGAGGGACGTGGAGATAGCGTAGAGCATCGAGCAGCTCCGGCAATCTCGCCGCGCGCCGCAGCGTGTGCGGTATCGCTCCGGCGAAGACGCCGTCCATATCGCGCAGCAGCTTGCGCACAAGCTCGGAAAATAACCGTTGGCCGATCGGCGCCGGCAGACCATACATGGAACGAAGCGCAGGCGCAGGCGATGCGCCGGCGAGATGGAAGGCCGGGTTGACGATTTGCAGCGAGCCGTCCGCGGCTGCCGAAATCCTGCCGTGGACCAGCACTGCGCGGCCGAACGGAAGCAACCGCACCAGGTAGGGCGGAAGATTGAACCATACCACACCCATCCGCTCAGCGCCGGCCAAAAGCCAGCCGGTGACCATCCGGCGGCCGCGCCCGGCGCGCACCATCGGGCGTTCACTCGATTGACGCAGCGTTCCCGCCACGGTCGCCGTCATGCCGGGGCGCAGCTCGCGGTAAGCGCACGGTTCGCGCCAGTCTTCGTAGCGAATCGGCAGATGAAAAAGACAATCCAGCGCGGTTGTGATGCCGCGGGCCTTCAACGCCTCGGCACGCCGGGGTCCGATGCCCGGTATAAGCTCGACCGGGCTGTCCGGCCTGATTGGCGCTCGTTGATCCGAAGGGCCTAAAGCTGGGAACACGCCCGATGGTAATCCTGAAGCGCGCGAACGGCAAAACGTGCCCGCTTGAGCTCGGCTATGGCTTCGACTGCGGCTTGCGCGCCCGCGATCGTGGTGAAGTACGGTACACGGAGCTCAAGCGCGGTGCGCCGAATCGATGCCGAATCAGCCGCGCCGAGCGCCTCCGGCGTGTTCACCACCATCGCTACTTCGCCCCTGCGAATCAGGTCCACCACGTGCGGGCTGCCCTGAGCGACCTTGCGCACCGCGTCGCAATCGATTCCCAGCCCGCGAATAAAGCGCGCCGTTCCGTCGGTGGCGCCCAAGCGAAAGCCCATAGCGCGCAGCCCCCGGACCAGCGATTCAAGCCGCGGCTTGTCGGCATCGCGTACGCTTACGAAAACCGTTCCTGCGCGCGGCAGAGGGGTCAAGGCCGCGGTTTGTGCCCTGGCATACGCCGAGGCAAACGACTCGTCGATCCCCATCACCTCGCCGGTCGATTTCATCTCCGGCCCCAAAAGTGGATCGACGCCGGGAAAACGGGAGAACGGAAACACGGACTCCTTGACCGAGACATGCCGTGGTATTCGTTCTACAGCAAAGCCGAGGTCTGCCAGCTTGCGCCCGATCATGACCTGCGCCGCCAGCTTCGCCAATGGAACGCCGATCGCTTTGCTCACGAATGGGACGGTGCGCGATGCCCGCGGGTTGACCTCCAGAACGTAAACCTCGCCGTGGAAGATGGCGTACTGAACATTTATTAGACCCACGACGCCCAGCTCGCGCGCAAGCATCCTCGTGCATCGCGCAAGTTCGGCGATCAGCGCTCCGTCAAGCGCGCGCGGAGGCAGCACGCATGCGCTGTCGCCGGAGTGAATTCCGGCGGGCTCCACGTGCTCCATCATGCCGCCGATCACCACCCTCTCATCGTCGGCTATCGCGTCCACATCGACCTCGATCGCTCCCTCCAGATACCGGTCGACGAGCAGCGGCCTGGTCTCGGACGCCATCAGCGCTTGCGCCACGTACGCCTTGAGGCCGCTCTCCTCCCAGAGCACCTCCATCGCGCGGCCGCCGAGCACGTAGGATGGGCGAATCAGGACCGGGTAGCCGATCCGCGCCGCGCCGGCCAGCGCCTCTTGCGGGGTGCGCGCGAGCGTCCCGCGCGGCTGCTTCAGCTTGAGCGCGCGCACCAGCGCGTTGAAGCGCTCGCGATCTTCCGCGCGGTCGATCGCGTCGGGCGAGGTGCCGAGAATGCGAACTCCCGCCCGTGCCAGCGGCGCCGCAAGCTTAAGCGGCGTCTGTCCGCCAAACTGTACGATCACGCCCTCGGGCCGCTCGGTGTCCACGATTGCGGATACGTCCTCGAAGGTCAGCGGCTCGAAATAAAGTCGATCCGATACGTCGTAGTCGGTGGAAACCGTCTCCGGATTGCAGTTGACCATGATGGTTTCGAAGCCCGCCTCGCGCAGCGTCATGCTGGCGTGAACGCAGCAGTAGTCGAACTCTATCCCCTGTCCGATGCGGTTGGGTCCGCCGCCTAGAATCATGATCTTGCGCTTGGAGCTCGGGCGTGATTCGTCCTCGCCCTCGTAAGTGGAGTAAAAATAAGGGGTGAAGGCCTCGAACTCGGCCGCGCATGTGTCTACGGTTTTGAACACCGGCGCTATCTTGAGCTCGCGCCGGCGCGCGGCAACCGCGGCCTCGCCGGCGCCGGTCAGGTCGCCGATGCGCCGGTCGGAGAAGCCCATTGCCTTGAGCTCGCGCAACCGGTCTTGGCCGAGCGGCCCATCGGCCTTAAGCGCGCGTTCGGCCGCCAAAATTTGGGCTATCGCGCGCGCGAACCAGGCGTCGATGCGAGTCCATGCGCAGACTTCCTCGACTGAAATCCCCATGCGCAAGGCGTCCGCCACGTAATATAGGCGCCGGCTGTTCGGGGTCTTGAGCCGCTCGATGAGCGCCGCTCGTGCCGGAGCGCCGAGCCCCTTGTCGCAGGCGCTTTCGAAACCGAAGGAGTCCACCTCGAGCGACCGCAGAGCTTTTTGCAGCGACTCTTTGAACGTGCGCCCGATCGCCATCGCCTCGCCCACCGACTTCATCTGAGGACCCAGCTCGTCGGCGGCGCCGCGAAATTTTTCAAACGCAAACCGCGGAAGTTTAGTCACGACGTAGTCGATGGTCGGCTCGAAGCAAGCTGGCGTTTTGCGCGTGATATCGTTGGAAAGCTCGTCCAGCCGGTAGCCGACCGCAAGGCGCGCGGCGATCTTTGCGATCGGAAAGCCGGTTGCCTTGGAGGCCAGCGCCGAGCTGCGCGAGACGCGCGGGTTCATCTCGATCACCACCATGCGGCCGGTCTCGGGATGAATCGCGAACTGGATGTTCGAGCCGCCGGTATCGACCCCGATCTCGCGAATAATCCGCTGCGCGGCATCGCGCATGAGCTGGTACTCTTTATCGGTCAAGGTTTGCGCGGGCGCAACCGTAATCGAATCGCCGGTGTGCACGCCCATCGGATCGAGGTTCTCGATCGAGCAAATGACCACGACATTGTCCGCTCGATCGCGCATCACCTCGAGTTCGAATTCTTTCCAGCCGGCGATCGACTCCTCGATGAGCACTTCGTGGCTGGGAGAGCTTGCGAGCCCCCATTCGAGCTTGCCGCGGAACTCGCCGTAATCCTGGGCGAGCGCTCCGCCGGTGCCGCCCAGCGTCCGCGACGGTCGAATGATCACCGGCAGGCCGAGGCTTTCAAGCGCGCGCTCGGCCTCTGCCACCGACCGGGCGATTGCCGAGGCCGGCAAATCAAGCCCAATCTTGAGCATGGCCCGGCGAAATAGATCGCGGTCTTCCGCCTTTTTTATCGCCGCCAGGCTGGCGCCGATGAGCTCCACGTCGAAGCGCTCGAGCGTGCCGTTCTCGGCCAACTCGATCGCAAGATTGAGCGCGGTCTGGCCGCCCAACGTGGGCAGCAGCGCGTCGGGGCGTTCGCGCGCGATTATTTCAGCCGCCACCTCGGCCGTGAGCGGCTCGACGTAGGTGCGGTCGGCAAACTCGGGATCGGTCATGATCGTGGCGGGATTCGAGTTGAGCAGAATCACCCGCAGCCCCTCTTCCTTAAGGGCCTTGAGCGCCTGCGTACCGGAGTAATCAAACTCGCAGGCCTGCCCGATAGTGATCGGCCCCGAGCCGATCACGAAAACCGACTTTAGATCTTGACGTCGACCCAACGTCCTAAGGCCCCATGCCGGATGCGCTGCCCGCGGTCAGGAGGCCGCCTGCTCCGCCTCAAGATGCTCCAGCGCCTGCGCGCCATAGCGCGGGAACAACTCCGTCAGCCGATAGAACCGCCGAAACAGATAGTTCGCGTCGTGCGGCCCGGGCGACGCTTCCGGATGGTACTGGACGGAGAAGAACGGCGCGCCAAGACCGCGCAAACCCTCCACGGTGAGATCGTTAAGGTTCACATGGGAAAGCTCGGCCAGCCCGCTTAGCGAGCCGGCGTCCGCCGCAAAGCCGTGGTTCTGAGAGGTGATCTCAACGCGGCCGGTTTTCAAATCGACCACCGGATGGTTGGTCCCGTGATGACCGAAGTCGAGTTTGTAGGTCTTTCCACCCAGCGCCAGCGCGATGATCTGATGGCCCAGGCAGATGCCGAAGAGCGGCCGCTTGCCGAGCAGCGCGGCGATCGTATCGCGCGCGTAGGGCAGCGCCGCCGGGTCGCCGGGACCGTTGGAGAGAAAAATCGCGTCCGGGCGATGGGCGAGAATCTCCTGCGCTGTCGCGCCCGCGGGTGCCACCGTGACGCGAAAGCCGACCGCGGTCAAACAGCGCAAGATGTTGCGCTTTATTCCGTAGTCAACCGCGACCACTCGCGGACGATCGCGCATTTCCTGAGGGCCCGGCCGCTTGAATCCGCCTCCGAGCTCCCATTCTCCGACTTCCCAATCGTAAGCGCTCCGGCAGGCAACTCGGCTCACGAGGTCGCACCCAACCATGCTCGGCGCGGCCCTCGCCTTAGCCACGAGGCTTTGCGGATCGAGGTCCACCGACGAGAGCACGCCCTGCTGCGCGCCGTGTTTGCGAATATGAAGCACAAGGGCGCGGGTATCGATACCCTCGATCCCGGGTACATCGTTACGCTTGAGGTACTCATCGAGCGACATCCGCGCGCGCCAGTTCGAGGGCATGCGCCAACACTCTTTGACGATCAAACCCTCAACGTAAATTCGCGCCGACTCGGCGTCCTCCTCGTTCACCCCAACGTTACCGATCTCGGGATATGTCATGCACACCAATTGGCCGCAATACGACGGATCGGTCAGCACCTCCTGGTAACCGGTCATCGCGGTGTTGAACACCAGTTCACCAACCGCTTCGCCGGTGGCGCCAAAGGCATATCCGGAGAAGACGCGCCCGTCGGCCAAAGCGAGCATCGCGCGCTTCGTTCGTTCCTCCTGCCTCACGCGACCGCCTCCTGCCGGCCGTCGTAAACTATCTCGCCGCCGACCATCGTAAGAATCGCCTTCCCTCTGAGAACACGCCCGGCCAAGGGAGTGTTACGCGAGCGCGAGCGCAAGCGAGCGGGCTCAACCGTCCAACTTCGCTGGGGATCGATCACGGTGATGTCGGCCGGCGCTCCGGCTTTAATCCCGCTCGAATCGAGCCCCAGCAACCGCGTCGGATTGAGTGACATCAGCTCAACCAGGCGCGCCGGCGTGATAATTCCACGGTGAACCAGGTCCAGCGCGAGCCCGAGAGCGGTCTCCAGCCCCACCACGCCGTTGGCGGCAAGCTCGAAGGCGACGGCCTGCGCCTCGGGAAGCGGCTGCGGCAAAACGGCAGCGCCCGGCAAGGCGTCGAAATGGGAAATCTGCTTGGAGGCGTCGTCGTGAGGCGCGTGGTCGCTCGCGATAACATCGACCGTTCCGTCGGCCAAAGCCTCGCAGATAGCCTCCACCTCGCGCAGCGGGCGCAGCGGCGGGCTCATCTTGGCGTATGGGCCCCATCTCAGCACCTCGGTTTCGTCGAGGCTAAAATGGTGCGGCGTTACCTCGCAGGTTAGGTTCATTCCGTGCCGGCGCGCGGCCTTTATGAGCTTCAGTGATTCGGCGGTCGAAACGTGCGCCACGTGAAGCCGGCCTCGATGCCCGGCGGCCATCGTGAGGTCACGGGTCAAGCGCTCGCTCTCCGCCGCCGCCGGCGCGCCCTTGAGCCCCAGCCGCGCAGCGACCTCGCCTTGATGGACGCCGCGTCCGGCCGAAAGGGAGCGGTCTTCTTCATGGAGCGACAAGCCCAAGCCCAACTCGCCGGCCGCATCCAACGCGCGCAAGAGCAATTGAGGATCGTCGACCGGCATCCCGTCGTCCGAGAACAGTCTGGCGCCCGCCGCAACCATCGCTTCGAAATCCACGGTCTCTCTGCCCTCAAGTCCCGCGCTCACCGCTGATACCGGGTAGAGCCTGGCGCCTCGAACCTGCGCCGCACGCTCGAGCATGTAGCGCACCACCTCGGGCCTGTCGTTGACGGGCCGCGTATTCGCCATCGCCGCGACCGCCGTAAAACCGCCCGCGGCGGCGGCGCGAAGCCCGTCCGGTATGGTCTCTTTTTGCGGCCAGCCAGGGTCGCGCAGATGGACATGGGGATCGCAGAACCCGGGCGCGATCCACAAGCCGCCGACCCATAGCTCAATCGCGCCCGCCTGGGCGGCAATCGCCCCCGGCGGCGTCAAAGCCTCGATCCGGCCGCCGGTAACCTTGACGTCCGCCACGGCATCATGGGCGTTTGCCGGGTCGATTACGCGACCTCCTCGAAGAAAGAGCGTCGTCAACCCGTCTCCCGTTGTGGAGCGACCTCGAGCGACTCCACCATCGAGAATACGACCACCCGCTCCGGCGCTTTGCGCTTGCCGCGCGCGGCGTGGCCGGCTAAATAGACGCGGACGCGCTCGGTGGCGGCAGTGGGCAAGTTCTTACCGGCATAGTTGGGTCTTATCGGAAGCATCCGGTGACCCCGATCTATCAAGACGGCCAGCTTAACCGCGGACGGCCTGCCCATCTTCCATAGCGCGGCCATGGCACGCTGAACGGTCCATCCGCTGTTAATCACGTCGTCGAGCAACACGATCGTACGCCCGTCGACGGCGACGGTGGGACCTCCGTCCATATCCAGCAGCGCGCCGTCCTCACCGAGCACGTTGACCGCCGCGCAGGGCATGCGCAGCCCGCTTCGACCCTCGATGCTCTCGCGCAGGCGCAGCGCCAACGCGGCGCCCTGGCTTAAGACGCCGACAATGGTCACCGCGGTCAGGTCGGGCAGGTCGGCGATTAACTGCTCGGCCAGCGACTCGACCGCGCGCGCCATCTCCGCAGCGTTCATCACCTCGCGTTGCGGACCCCTGCGGTACGGCTCGTAGCCGCTCTCCTCGGCCTGCTTGGGGTCGCGGAACACGGCAAGCGAGCCCTCTTCCAGCCAGCGCCGAGCGTATCCGCGCAAGTTTTCGTCGAAGCGGTAGTAGCGATGGGAACGTGCGTTGCCGACATACTCGACCGCTGTTTCTTGCTCGCAGAAATCGCATTGAAGCGCCAAGCTGGAGCGCGCGGGTCGACCCGCCCACGCGGCGAGCTTCAAGCGCGGCGGCAGGTACGCGCTCTCGCTGCGCGTGATACAGTTGTGATTTCCGCATACAGGCTGCGGACCGGACTTAAAGCGCAGCAATGACCCGTTGCCGCGAGGTTCGGCGCGCGCTGCGCCAGCCCCCCGAATCAGCCAGTCTATCAGCGCCATCCGCACCGGCACCCCCGCGGCCGCTTGCTCGAAGTAAACCGCCCGTGGGTCACTGTCGAGCTCGTAGGCAAGCTCGTCAGTGCGAGGCAGCGGATGCATTATTACGGCCGCTTGAGTCCGGCTGCCGCGCATCGTGCGGGCGTCGACATGGAGGTAGTCCTCGGCTTGAGCAGTTTCGTCGCTATGGCGCTCACGCTGGGGACGTGTGACGTAAAGCGCATCGAGGGCCGGCAGGACCGGCTCTACGCCCCGCGCGGCCCCCGGCGCCATTCCGCCGGTGAACAGCGCCATCTGATGCGGCCCGGATGGCGTCAGATAGAGCGCATCTAGGTCGGGCGCCAGCGAATTAAGCTCGTTCATGCCCACCGTGGCGTAGCTGTAGCCGCGCTGCGCGGCGAGGCGCGCCAGCACATACTCGGGCACTTCCATCGCGCGATTAGGCGCGGCCAGGATGTTGGCGCCGAAACGCGCCAGCGCGTACATCAGCGAATGCACCGTTCGGCCGTACCGCAAGTCGCCGCATAGCGCCACCGTAAGACCCTTGAGCCGCCCCTTTTTCTTGCGCAGAACGTAAAGGTCGCACAGCGTCTGCGTGGGATGTTCACGGCTGCCGTCGCCGGCGTTGATCACCGGACCCGCGGCATACGCCGCGGCCACTTTGGCAGCGCCCTCGCGCGGATGGCGCAAGACAACGAGGTCTGCATAGGCCGATACGACGCGCACCGTGTCGGCCAGACTTTCGCCTTTGGCGGCCGAGCTGGTCTGCATGTCGGGCGCGCTTATCACGGATCCTCCCAAACGATGCATCGCCGATTCGAAGCTCAAGCGCGTGCGCGTGGAAGGTTCATAAAAGAGCGTCGCCATGATCAGCCCTTCGGCGACGCGAGGCGTGTCGCCGCGTTCGAGCGAACGTGACAACTCGTCAGCCGCGGCAAAGATTCGCTCGATCTCCTCGAGCTCGAGATCGTCAATCGAGATCAGATCGTACTTACCGAGCCGAGGCATCAGACCGTGCGCGCTAATTCAGCCGCCTGGGTGGCGTTATTTGGTTCCCGCGGCCGACAATGACGGCGTCGATGCCGTCCACTTCGGCCAGCCGCACGTAGACCCTCTGTCCGGCACCGGCGGTTACATTCTTGCCGACATAGTCGGCGCGGATCGGAAGTTCGCGCTCGCCGCGGTCAACCAGCACGGCCAGTTGTATCGCGCGCGGACGTCCGAGGTCGGCCAGCGCTTGAAGCGCGGCGCGCGCCGTCCTGCCGGTATAAAGCACGTCGTCGGCAAGCACGACCGTCCGGCCGCCCAGCGAGAAGGGGATGCTGCGGCCGAGCAGCCGCGGGTCGCCGCTGGAGCCTCGTCCGTCGTCGCGGTAAAGCGATATGTCGAGCGTGCCTACGGGAACCTCGCCGCAGCCCATCTCGGCCAGCAGCGTGCACAAACGCTGCGAGAGCGCGGCGCCACGGCGCAGCACCCCCACCAGGGCAAGCGCCTGGGCGTGGTTGCGCTCGGCAATCTCATGCGCCACGCGGCGGATTGCGCGGGCAATATCGGATGCATCCATTACAGTGAGCGCGCTCGGCGCCCCATCGGCGCGCGGGCTTGCGGATTGCGCAGCCAGCCCGCGGCTTGCGCGATCGCGCCGCTCAACGGTGCGGCTCATGTTGTGGCCCAAGAGATGGTGCTTCGGCCGTATAGGCCGTCAACGGAGGCTTCACTGACAACTCCCTTCTCGTTCTCGCCGGAACGAATTAAAGGTTTAAAGTAGTCTGGTCTTGGACAGCTTCGAATGTCAAGCGCAAAAGCCGAGTTCCACCCGCATGGTTGCCGCACTCACTGTGGCCCGCAGCTTCGGCGGACCGGGCGCGATGTTCGCCGGCGCCGGCCAGTCACCGGTCGCGACGGCCTTGGGCAGGCAACTCCAGCATTTCCAGGCGCCATACCACGGCCGTGACGCGGTTACCGTGCGGTTCGAGTCTGCTGCTTTTCTTGGCGCTCTGAGAACGTCGCGACATCCCCATCCGGGTTGGCCGCGCAATTCGGCGGCCCAGGCGGGTGCTGAATAAAAAGGCCGGCGCCAACGGCGCCGGCCATGCGAGAAATCCCGGCCGCGACCTACTCTTCCGTGCACGCAGCACAGTACCATCGGCGCTGAGGGGCTTAACTGCCGTGTTCGGGATGGGAACGGGTGTGTCCCCCTCGCTATGGCGACCGGAAAGCGTAAAAGCCGAGAAATGACAACTGGGGTAAGTTCTTCAATCGAGTCAAGCGCTTGCGCGCCAGAGCTTTGGCACCGTCGCCTTGCTTGGGGCGGCGGTGATTAAGCGGTCAAGCCGCACGGCCTATTAGTACCGGTCAGCTCCACGCCTTACAGCGCTTCCACCTCCGGCCTATCAACCTCCTGGTCTAGAAGGGGCCTTAAGGAGCCTAAAGCTCGGGATACCTCATCTTGGGGAGGGCTTCCCGCTTATATGCTTTCAGCGGTTATCCCTTCCGCACATGACTACCCGGCGGTGCGGCTGGCGCCACAACCGGTACACCAGCGGTGCGTCCGTCCCGGTCCTCTCGTACTAGGGACAGCACCCCTCAAGTATCCTGCGCCCACGGCGGATAGGGACCGAACTGTCTCACGACGTTCTGAACCCAGCTCGCGTGCCACTTTAATCGGCGAACAGCCGAACCCTTGGGAGCTACTCCACCCCCAGGATGTGACGAGCCGACATCGAGGTGCCAAACCTCCCCGTCTATGTGAACTATTGGGGGAGATAAGCCTGTTATCCCCGGCGTACCTTTTGTCCGATTAGCGATGGCCCTTCCATGCGG
>JAKBMB010000016.1 GCA_021831785.1 Deltaproteobacteria bacterium
CCTTTGCTTGCTAATAACTTCCCACCCCAGGAATATTAGGCTTGTAAAGTTTGACTCCGAAATCTGCCAGCACCGCGGCTATCTGGCTTTGATGCTTCGATACCACCTCATCAAGCCGCTTCTTCAACGCCTCGTCGCCCGCGCGCACGCCCATCGCAACCGGAAACGCGTATTGCTCGGGGGCGCCGAGGGCGCGCTCGTTGGGCACCGCGACGACCTCCAGGTCCGGGTACCGCGGCAAGAAGTAGCCGACCGCCGGCTCCCACGTGATCACAACATCCAGCGTGCCGTCTTGCACCTGCGCCAGCATCACCGATGGCGATTCTCCCGCCCGCTCGCCAACTTGGAACGGAGTTGCGGCCTGCACAAGGCCGCGAATTTTCAGACCCATCTCCGGCGGCGTTTCGCTCTCAAACCCTATCTTGAGCTTGCGCAAAATCGGCGAGTCCATGCTGTGAATGTCGTAGTCCTTGCTTTTCTTATAGACAAAGACGTATGAAGAGACGTAGTAAGGCTCGGTGCTGAGCAACTGGGCGTAACCGTAAGGGATTTCCATTATCACATCGCACTTCTTGGCGTTGAGCGTGTGGTATAGAAACCCGTCAAATCCGCCCGGTCCGCGATAGCTTGCCCAGGTGTACTCCAGTTTGTAACCCAGCGCCTTCGCCGTCACGTCGGCGAGCTTGTTTTCCAGTCCTTGGCCGGATTGGTTGGAGAAGGGCAAGTAGTTTGGGTCAGCACATACGCGCAGCGTTTGCGCATGGAGTTGTGCGGCACCCAACATCGCGCCGATAGCCAAAAGCGCAACCCAGCTGAAAATTATCCAATTTGCTAGACGCTTCATCAGCGGTCGCCCCAGCATTTCACTTATTTAGATTGTAACTGCAACAGCTCGCGGACAAAGAGCCTCTAATATCTGCGGCGGCCACCACGAGATAACACGAGCCAAGTCGGTCAAGGCGCCTAGACGCTTGCTCTCGTCCTAATTCTCATTGTTATCCGCGCCCGGCCGAGGCCTGTCCGCCGAACTAAGCGATGCCGGCGCGCAGGCCATCGCCCTAGCTCAGCTCTCTGGTCTGGGACGCGATCCGCCGCTCCAAGCAGTCACCGCGCGCGGCGCAGGCCAAGCCCGCAGTTTAGGGGGACATAGGTAATCAACGCTGCGGGTTGAAGTAATAAGCGGCCAGGCGCGCGGCCAAAGACCCATCGCGCCTGGCCAACGCCGGCTTACCGTATCTCGCTCACAGCGAGAACACCAACAACGTGCCGCCGAGGCTGGTGTAGTCCTTAAGCGAAGCTGTGAGACCAACCGCGCCGAGACCCGCCGTAGGCTCGGCCAGTTCTGGTAGGGCTAGACCGATTGCGGACCATCCGCCCACGCCGCTCAGGATGGCCACGTACTGCTTGCCGTTATGCATGAACGTCATTGGGTTGCCGATAATTCCGGAGGGGCAATGGAACTGGTAAAGCACTTTGCCCGTGTTTATATCGACCGCCCTGAGCCAGCCGTCAAGCGTGCCGTAGAAGGCCAGCCCGCCAGCCGTGGTCAGAGCACCACCCCAGTCCTGGAACATGTCTTTGATTTCCCATTTGGGCTGACCCGCGACGGCGTCGAAGGCAATGAAGCGCCCGCGGTTGCCGCCTTCGGCCGGGAACATGTTGACGATCGCGCCGACAAACGGAAATCCGGCCTTATACTTCACCGCGAACCCCTGGTAGTCCATGCAAAGGTGGTTCAAGGGCGCGTAGAACAGCTTGGTCTCGGGATCGTAAGAAACCGGTTGCTGGTCCTTGTCTCCCTGAGCCGAAGGGCAGATGCCCTTGACGTTGACGTCCTGCTTGGTCATGTAGGCCGGGTTAACCTGCGGGCGCCCGGTCTCCATATTGACCTCGGTCGCCCAGTTGACGGTCGGGTCATACTTATGCGCCGCGATAAGCTTGCCGTTCTCGCGATTGACCACGTAGGCAAACCCGTTGCGGTCGAAATGCACGAGCGTGGGGACGTTGCTGCCGTTGACGTCCAGATCGGCGAGAACCATCTCGTTGATCCCGTCATAGTCCCAACCGTCATGCGGCGTCATCTGGTAGACCCAGCGCGCCGCGCCGGTGTCCAGGTCGCGCGCGAAGATGGTCATCGACCATTTATTGTCGCCCGGCCGCTGCGAAGGGTTCCAGGTCCCCGGGTTGCCCGAACCGTAGTAGAAAAGGTTCAGCTTGGGGTCATAGGAGAACCAGCCCCAGGTTGTTCCACCGCCGAGCTTCCAAGCCTCTCCCCTCCAGGTTTTCAGGCTCGAATTTCTGCCGACGGGCCCCTGGGTTGCGCCCTCGATGGTCTTCTCCGGATCGAAAATCAGGTCGGAATCCGGACCCTCGCTGTAGGCGCGCCACACGCGCTTGCCCGACCCGAGGTCGTAAGCCGTCACGTAGCCGCGCACGCCGTACTCGCCGCCCGATACGCCAACGACAACCTTGTCACGCGCCACCAGAGGCGCGTTGGTCATCGTCTGGCCCAGTTTGGGCTCCGCGTTTTGCACCGCCCAGACAATGCGTCCGTTCTTGGCGTCCAGGGCATAGACGTGCCCGTCCAGCGTGTTCACGATAAGCTTCCCGTCCCCGTAGGCCGGCCCGCGATTCACCACGTCGCAGCAGGCCACCGAGGGCGCATACGAGTCCTGATGTGGAACGAACTTCCACACGATTCGACCGGGGTCGCTGAGGTTGACCGCGTATACGTAGTTGGGAAAAGCGCTCTCGAAGTACATCATGTCGCCGATCACGAGCGGGTTCCCTTCGTGACCGCGCAGCGCTCCGGTCGACATCGTCCACGCGACCTTGAGGTCCTTGGCGTTGTCGGCGTTAATCTGTTTGAGTGGGCTGTAACGCGTAAGCGCGTAGTCGCGACCGGGCATCACCCACTGATTCGGGTCTTGCGCCATGCTGCCGAGCGAGTCCTCAGCGCGCGCCACCGTCCCCAGGGACGCCAAGAGCAACAGCCCCAGCGCAACGCTAAAACAAAAGCGCACCGTGCTTGTTTCGCCTCTCATAGCTGGAATCCTCCCCCTTTAGGCCGAAAATCTCCGAAACCATTCAACCAGACTCGCATCGCTATGGCAACCCTTTGCGCCACCTTACACAAGTCAATTTTGTCCCCAATTTGCTGATTCATCCATCCCGCGCTCGACCGAGGCCAACTTGAGCGGCCGACAAGCTTACCGGCGCGTGGCTGACAACCCCCTTAACGGGGCCACATCCGCAGCAGGTCACTCCCCCTTCGTCACCCTGCTCTCCCTATGCGAGCGGCGCTTAAGTCTTCGGCTCAGGGCGGCCGCAAAAACTCGGAAATTTGTGAGATGCGCTGAGGCTCGCCCAGCCGCGCCCTAACTGGCACATGGCGCTCGAACGGTCTGTCCGCCCGCAACGCAGACTGCCGCACGGCCGGTCGATGACCTGCGTAAGCCTACAGCGTCGGTTGGGTTGGCCGCGGGTCGTGGGCGATGAGCGGGCTTTTGCCGCTCTACGGCATCAGCAGGCTTGAACCCGTAGTCCGACGGCTTGCAAGAGCGCGATGAGCCTCAGCAGCATCCTTGAGCTTAAAACGCTGGCGCACTTCGCATTGCACGATTCCGCGTGTCAAAGCGTCAAATAGCGCCCGCGCTCTGGCCAGCAACTCATCTCGTTCGGCAGCGTAGGTGGCCAGCGTCGGCCGCGTGAGATAAAGCGAGCCTTTGGCGCTTAGGACGCCCACGTTTAGCGGTGGGACTGCACCTGAGGACTGGCCGAAGCTTACCATCAGGCCGCGCGGCCGAAGGCAATCCAGCGAACCCATGAAGGTCGCCTGACCCACTGAATCATAGACCACGGGAAGGCCCTTACCGCCGGTCAACTCGCGCACCCGGGCGACGAAGTCTTCCTTGTAATAGAGGATTGTATGGTCGCAGCCGTGTTGCGCGGCCAAACGCGCTTTCTCCTCGCTGCCCACGGTGCCGATAACCGTGGCCCCCAGATGCTTAGCCCATTGGCAAAGAATCAGGCCGACGCCGCCGGCTGAGGCGTGGACCAGAATCGAGTCACCGGCCTTCACCTGGTACGTCGAGAAGAGAAGGTAATGCGCGGTAAGACCCTTGAGCATCGAAGCCGCCGCCGTCGCCTCATCGATTCCGTCCGGCAGCGGAACCAGAAACTTCGCCGGAATCACACGAGCTTCGCAATAGGCCCCGAACGGACCCCCGCAGTACGCAACGCGGTCGCCGACGCGCAACTCGCTCACCCCGGGCCCCAGGGCTTCGACGACCCCGGCCGCCTCGGTGCCGGGCACGTAGGGCAGATGAGGCGCTGGGTAGAGGCCCATCCGGAAGTATATCTCGACGAAGTTAAGCCCGATGGCGCGATGGCGAAGACGCACTTCCCCGGGTCCCGGTTCGGGCACGGGCACCTCTTCCCATCTGAGCACCTCGGGTCCACCGTTTTCATGAACTCTGATCGCCATGCTGTTCATCTGGGGTCTCTCCGCGCTTGCTCCCGCATCATGTTTTGGTTTTGCCATCCGCTCGGACACGGCCTCCCGTATCGCGCGCGCTCGGTCGGGAAGTGCCGAGCGTGCGGCCGGACCTGCATCATCGAGCCGGCTTTTGGCCCTGAGCGCGCGTACCGCCGACTATGCGGGCGAGGCACCATATTGCACTCGATATATCCGGTGGTTGCCGTCGTCGCTGAAGAGCAGGCTTCCGTCCGGCATCGAGAGAATTCCCGTCGGCCGACCCCACGCTGAGGGCTCCTTGGCGTCAAGGATGAAACCGGTCAAAAAATCCTGGTAGTAGCCCGAGGGCCGATTGTCCGCCCCGAAAGGCACATAGACAATCTTATACCCGGTGCCGACGCTGCGGTTCCAGCTTCCGTGCAGCGTCACGAAGGCCCCGTTGCGGTATTCCTTTGGAAAAGTGCTGCCATGGTAGAACGTCAAGCCGAGCGTCGCCGAATGGGCTTGGAACAAGACGTCCGGCGTGATCGTCTTGGCCGCCAGTTCGGGGCGCACGCTCGCTCCGTCCTTAGCCATGCGCGGATCGATCAGCGACGGAGCGAGATAGGTGTACGGCCAGCCGTAGAAGGCGTCCTGTTCGACCCTAGTGCAGTAATCGGGAACCAAGTCATCCCCCATTCCGTCGCGTTCGTTCACCACAACGTAAAGCTCGTTGGTGCGCGGGTTAAGGTCCATACCGACCGGATTGCGCAACCCGAAGGCGACCGTCTTCATCTCCGCGCCGTCCAGGGTCAGCGACTGTACCGAAGCGCGCGGCAGTTTCTCGACGCCGATGTTGGTGCGCGAGCCGACGGCGACGTAAAGGTGTTTGCCGTCGGGCGCGAGTAGAAGGTTGCGCGTCCAGTGGCCGCCGTAGCCCGGCAAGGAAGCGATCTTCTCGCCCTTGCCTGAAAGCTGCGTTTGTCCCGAGACGTACGGGAAGCGCAGTATCCCGTCGGTGTTGGCGACGTAAAAATAGTCTCCGACGAAGACCATGCCGAACGGCATGTTGAGGCCATTCTCGCGGCCGGCAAATATGTGGCTTTCGGTTGCTCGACCCTCATGCTTGGGATCGCGCAGGATGCGGATACGGTGCTTTTCGGTTTCCGTGACCAACACCGAACCGTCGGGCGCGAGCGCCAACCACCGCGGCTGGTTCAGCGGCTTGCCGTCGGGCAACTCACCGGCAAAGACGGTCACGTTGAAGCCGCCCGGCACCTTTAGCACCGGGTCGCCCGGCATCGACAGAATCCGCGGAGGCTGCCCCGCGCTAGGCGTTGCAAACGGCGGCGGAAGATCGCTGATTCTGACCCTTATCGGCGTCGGATTAAGCGGCTGTATCGATAAGGGCCCCAACGCGGAGCTTTGCGCGCGCGTCGAAGCAGGCGCTGACCCGAATATCACGACGGCCGAAAAAAACAAAGCCCATATCCGGCTAAGCTTAAGCCAAGCACTCTTGTCAGTTGCCTTCATTGTCTATTTCAAAAAGGCTCCTTTTCGCATGCTCTTTCAGGCGTACACTTTGGGTAGGCTTTACGCTATGGCGGCTTCGCACGCAATACGCTAGCGAGCGCGCGCGCTCTCAAGCCTTTTAATTTCCGGTTATGGCCGCAAACCGTCGGAATTGTCAATAAAGACTCGGTAACGCGCCGAAGCGACGCCGGAAGAAGGCTCCGCACCAACTCTCACAAGTTGGCCGATTTGATTTGCGGTCGACTAGCTCCATTGACGGAGTGCGCCACACGGATCAACACGAACGAGGCAATCGGACCATCTTGCGGCCAAGTTTAACGTCGCCTGATCACTCGGCCGAGTAACACACGAATGCCTTGGTTTGCGCAAGGGCCGGATCATGCGCAGGGTAACATGCAAACTGCCCACGAAGGTCGTCATTTTTAGACCCCTCATTTTGCTTGCCGTTGAAGTTCCCCACATAGGGCGCGGCATCGCGCTGGAGGGTCACAGCGGCATTGGACTGGCCTGAATTCCCCGTATGCGTTGACCCGCCTCCCAGCAACTTGGATAAGCCGCTAAAGCCTTGAGCAGTCGACCGCCCCAACAGAGCGATTAAAAAAAGATGACGCCCGCTGCGAGGGCTACGCCTACTTTCTTCAACCCCGTATTTTTCACTCTGTACTCCCGATCGCCCTGGAGTGCCTGTTCTTCCGAGGCGTTGCCCTATCGCATCGCGCCCATTGCCTGAGCACGCCGCTTCTCGTCCGTGCAGTAAGCCCCACTCTCTTCGCCGCATATTCCTTAAGATGAGACGATTCTGACGGTCGCAATTTCAACAGATTTCGAACAGCGGCGTACTGCCCCGCTTCAACCTTAACGACGGTGCAAAGGCTCTGACGGTTGACACGACAAGGTCCGCCAGGGCGCCCTACATCTGCTAACCGCCCAAAGCCGCACTTGTCAGCTTCGGACGAATGCCGCGGCGGCAATATCGGCAAGCGTGAGCAAAGAGGGCGGGCTTTCTACTTTCCGCGGATGGTGCCGGCCCGAAGCGTGTGGGAAATTAGCGCCGGGACGGCGCGCCCCGTTCATCGCTTTGGCCTTGTCGGCCTGCCCACTTGTTCCTTGGCTGCTTCGACGACGTGGCCGGACGTAAAGCCGAACTTTTTTTGCACCTCCTTCATCGGCGCCGAGGCGCCGAAGGTCTCCATCCCGACGCATCGTCCGCCGGCGCCAACGTAACGCGACCAGCCGAAGGTTGAGCCTTCCTCGACCGCCACGCGCGCCGTCACCGCCGGCGGGAGAACGCTGTCGCGGTACTGCTGGTCTTGATGCTCGAAGACATTCCATGACGGCATGCTGATGACGCGCGCCTTGATGCCTTGCGCTTTGAGCTGCTCATAGGCCTGCAAACAAAGGCGAACCTCGCTTCCGGTGGCCATTAGCAGCACGTCGGGTTTGCCGTCGACCGCGTCGGCCAGCACGTAGGCACCCTTCGCCACGCCCGCGGCCGGCGCGTACTTGGCGCGGTCGATCACCGGCAGCGGCTGGCGCGTCAGCACCAGCACCGCGGGCTCGTGGCGCAGATCCATGATAAGACGCCACGCCTGCGCGACCTCGTTGGCGTCCGCCGGCCGCAGCACGATAAGTCCCGGTACGGCGCGCAAGGCGGCCAGATGCTCGACCGGCTGATGGGTCGGGCCGTCCTCGCCAACGCTGATCGAATCGTGAGTGAAGATATAGATGACCGGCAGCTCCATCAGCGCCGAAAGCCTTAAACTCGGCCGCAGATAATCGCTAAACACCAGAAAGGACGAGCCGAACGGACGCGCCTTGGACAGCGAAATGCCGTTGAGCACCGCGGCCATCGTATGCTCGCGGATGCCGAAGTGCAGGTTGCGCCCGCCACGGTCGGCGGCGCTGAATTCGCCCGCTCCGTCGAACGTCAGCCGCGCCTTGGTTGAGGTCGCAAGGTCAGCCGCTCCCCCCATCATCCAGGGCACGCGCTTGGCGATTGCGTTGAGCACCTGAGCCGAAGCGTCACGGCCGGCGATCCCCTTGGCATCGGGCACGAACGACGGTATCTCCTGGTCCCAGCCCGCCGGCAGCTCGCGCCGCTGCATGCGCTCCATATACTCGGCGAGCTCCGGAAAGCTGCGCCGATAACCGGCCAACATCTCGGTCCACGCCGCGTTGAGCTTGGTCCCGCGCGCTCCTATTCCGGCGGCGAAATTCTCTTTCACTCCATCGGGGACGAGAAACTTCGCCTCCTCCGGCCAGCCGTAAAAACGTTTGGTCAGGCGAACTTCTTCTTCGCCCAAAGGCTCGCCGTGCGCGGCGCTGGTGTCATGCTTGTGCGGAGCGCCGTAACCGATATGACTGTCCACAATGATGAAAGTCGGCCGGTCCGCGCTCTGACGCGCGACGTTGAAGGCCCGCTCCAACATTTCGAGATCGTTGGCATCGCCGACGCGCGTCACGTTCCATCCGTAGCCCATAAAGCGCGTGGCGATTTCCTCGGTAAAAGAAATGCGCGTGCTGCCATCGATCGTGATGTGGTTGTTGTCGTAAACCCAGCACAAGTTGGAGAGCTTGAGATGCCCGGCGAGCGAAGCCGCTTCGGCCGACACGCCTTCCATCATGCAGCCGTCGCCGCATACGGCGTAGATGCGGTAGTTGAACAGCTCGAAACCCGGGCGGTTGAAATAGTGCTCGAGCCATCGCTCGGCGATCGCCATGCCCACGCTGGTGGCCACCCCTTGGCCAAGCGGCCCGGTCGTGACCTCAACGCCCGAGGTCCAGCGGTACTCGGGATGCCCGGGACATTTGCTGTCGAGCTGGCGAAACCGCTTGATGTCTTCGAGTGTCACCGCGGGCCTGCCCACCTGCTCGTAGTCGGCGTTGACCGCCTTGACCCCGGTCAGATGCAGCAGCGAATACAACAGCATCGAGGCGTGGCCGTTGGACAACACGAAGCGGTCGCGGTTGGGCCAGATTGGATTCTCGGGATCGAAGCGCAGCATGCGCTGCCACAGGCAGTAGGCCATCGGCGCGAGCGCCATCGGTGTCCCTGGATGGCCCGAGTTTGCCGCCTGGACCGCATCCATCGACAGCGTCCGAATCGTGTTAACGCACAGTTGATCCATCCGTTGCTGTTCGTTCATCGTCCCGCCACTTATCCGGCGCCCCGGCGCCGCTTGTCCGGGTGCGCCGGCCTCGCGCCCCGGTTGTTATAGTCCGCCTCGTCCTCGCCGCACGTTGCGCTGTCTTGGCCGCGTTTTATTAGAGCGCGTTTTATCAGAGACGGTTAGACGCCTTAGCTCTTCACCGCCTGCGCCACGACCTCGCGCAAAAGCTTAAGCCCCGCGCCGACGTCGGCGCCCAGATGAACCCGCAGGAGGCGGCGGCCGCGCTCGGCCAGCACCTGAAAGTCGCCTTCCGCTTGCGCGCGCTTGAGCACGCCGAAGGTGTACTTTTGGCCCGCGATCGGTAAATCCTGCGCGTCGTCGCTGGTGATTTGCAAAAACACGCCCGTGTTGGGGCCGCCTTTGTGCAACTGTCCGGTCGAGTGGAGAAAGCGCGGACCGTAGCCCAGCGTGGTGGCAACCCGCCTCGCGTCGCGCACCGCCAGGCGCATCGCCTGGAGCTCGCGCCGAGTATCGTCGTCCATCTGCACGTATGCGTTGATCGCGAAGTAGTCGCCGCGCCCGAGGCGTCCCAGATGGGCCGCGATAAAGCCCGCGACGTCCCGCTTTTTGGCTGCGCTGCGCAGGGCCGCGCCGTTTTGTTCGTCGGCGAAAAGACTTAGCCCGCCCTCTTTGAGCATCGGGGTCTCGGCCGGCAGCGCGCCGCTCTTTTCGTACGCTGCGGTGAGCTTGCGCGTGGCCACCTTGCTCGCCTCCACGTCGGGCTGATTGAAGGCGTTGATGCCCAGAATCGAGCCCGCCACTGCGGTCGCGAACTCCCAGCGCAAAAACTCCTGCCCCAGATCAAGCGTGTCCTTGAGCATAATGCGCACTACCGGATGGCCCGCGCGCTCGAGCGCCGCGACCGCCGCGTCCTGCGCAGGCGAAGTTGCCGAGCTGACAGCAGTGCATACGAACAGCCGGTCATCACCGTACGCCTCCGGCGGTCCCAGCTCCTCGTCGTCTACCGGCACCAGGCCTTTGCCCTGCTTGCCGGTCGACTCGGCGAGCAACTGCTCCAGCCACGCGCCCAGGCTGGCGATCGAGGGCGAAGCGATGAGCGTCACCTTGTCGCGCCCCTGGCGCGCCAGGGCGCCGAGCACCGCGCCCAGCGCCACGCCGGGGTTCTTGTCCGCCGGCACGCACGAGGCGCACGCATGCAGCATGATCTCGGCGTTGTCGAGGAATTTCGCCACGCTCAAGCCCATCGCCGCCGCCGGCGCCATCCCGAAGTTCGACAGCGCGGAGTAACGTCCGCCGATGCTGGGGAGGCCGAAAAAGATGTGTCGGAACCGCTCGCGCTTGGCCAGTTGATGAAGCGGCGTGCCGGGATCGGTTATCGCCGCGAACCGCGCGCCCGCCTCGTCGGCGCCCACGGCTTTCACCACGCGTTCGTAGAAGTATTGCTTGAAAACGTTGGGCTCGGTCGTGGTGCCCGATTTCGAGGAAACGATAAACAGCGTGGCCGCCGGATCGAGCTGCCGCTCCAAAGCCGTCACCTGCGCCGGAACGGTCGAGTCGAGCACCCGTAGTTGGGGAAATCCGTCGACCCGCGCAAAGGTGCGGCGCATCACGTCGGGGCACAGGCTCGAGCCGCCCATGCCGAGCAGCAAGGCGTGCTTAAAGCCGGCCTGCTTGACGTCTTCGGCCAACCGCGTGAAGCTCTCGTTGTGCTCGCGCTGCCCCTCGACCACGTGCATCCAGCCGAGCCACTCGTGTTCGTCGCGGCCGGTCCACAGCGTGGCGTCCTTCTGCCACAGCCTTCGCACCTTGCCGCCCGCGCGCCAGTCCTCGAGCACATCCTTGACCGCCTGTTCGGCGGAGCCGAGCGCGTAGGTTTGCCTATCAAAGTGGTCGCCGAGCAGGGCCTGGCGCTTTTTCTCAACGGCGGCGAGCAATTGGTCGAACGCGTCGCAGAATTTTTTCACCCCGTCGGCGCGCAGCTCGTCAGTGACTTGCTTGAGCGAAAGCCCAAACGCATCTACCGATTGGAGCACGTGCTGGGCTTGCTCCAGGCTCTCCGCCCAGTTCTCGGTCAGGCTCGGACGCGGCCGGCCGTGAGCCTTAAATTCATTGTAGGTCTCCGCGGGGAGCGTGTTCACCGTGTCGGGGCCGATCAGCGCGTCGACGTACATGGTCTTGGGATACTTGGGATTTTTCGTGCTGGTGCTGGCCCACAGCAGGCGCTGAGGCGTAGCGCCCTTGGCGGCCAGCGCCTGCCATCGCGGGCTCTCGATTAGCTCGCGGTAGTGCGCGTAGGCAACCTTGGCGCTTGCGATCGCGACCTTGCCCACCAAGCTCTTGAGCAGCGCGCGCCGCTGACCGTCGCGCTCCTGGTCAAGCCGGCGGCCGGCGCGGTCGTCCACCAGGGTGTCGATCCGGCTCAAGAAAAAGCTCGCCACGCTCGCCACCTTGTCAAGCGCACCGCCCTTTTCGGCCAGCGCCTGCAGGCCGCTCATGTACGCGTCGGCGGCTTTGAGGTACTCCGCGATGCTGAACAGCAGGGTCACGTTGACGCTGACGCCGCGCGAGATAAGTTCCCTTATGGCCGGGAAACCCGCCGGCGTCGCCGGCACCTTGATCAGCACGTTCTCGCGCCCCACCGCGGCCTTAAGCCGCAACGCTTCGTCGATCGTGCCCTGAGTATCGTCCGCCAAGTATGGCGAGACCTCAAGGCTCACGAACCCATCGCGCCCGCCCCCACGCACGTAGGCCGCATACAAAACGTCGGCCGCGAGCTGGATATCTTCGATCGCCAAACGCTCGTAGATCTCTTTGGCTCCGCCGGCTTCCTGCTCGACCAGCGCCTTGATGGCCTGATCGTAGTCATCGCTGCCGGTCACGGCCTTTTCGAAGATTGAAGGATTCGAGGTCACGCCGAGCAGTCCGTCCTCCTCGACCATGTTGCGCAACTCGCCGGAGGTGATGAGTCCGCGGCGAATGAAGTCGTACCAGAGACTTTGACCGAACTTCCTGACCTCGCTAATTGGGTTTGCCATAGGCTTGCCTTTTTCTTATTGAAATCCCGAAATGAAACGCTTGGGCCGGTCTTAGGCCGGCGTGGCTTTATGAATGAGCGGACCAAAGCGGGTCGGCGGCGACGGCATCCAGGCGAGAACCACCCGCATCGCCCCGACTCCGGCGTACATCGCAGGCTGCGCGGAACCGGTTGAAAGCCCTTACCGCGAACCTTCAACTTCTAGTCTGGCCACCTTCAAACCCAATCGCAACACGTCTTCATCCCCGTTTTGCGCTACATCCTAGCGACCCGTCTGTTGAGCACGCGCGCTCCGGGGGCTCAGCATCGGTGTTTTGCTTACTCCCGGCATCGCGCGGGCAAAAGTCTCGACCTGGCGCTCGGTCCGGCGGCAGATGCGCGAGGGCATTAAGGGGGTTCGATGCGGTGTGCCAGCCACTCCGGCCGCCTTGCCTGCGGTAGCGATAATCGATTAACCGCAGAGTTTTGCCGGCGCGTGCTGGCGGCGCCCTTCCGTGTCGAGCGAATTGGCGGTTGCCGGCGGCGGCGCGAAGCGGCGCGGCGACGAATTGAGCGCGACGCGTCTTTACGCCGCGCGTGAACGCGGCGCGGTCGGCGTTAATTCGCAACCACGCGCCGCTTTGCCATGTGCGCGCCGGCCGTCCGCATGACGACGACGGGCGCACGCGATATAATTAAGACCAGGTCTTGAGCCCAGCCATGCCGACGAGCTCCGAATCGCATCACCCAGCCGACGAGATCTCAAGGCAACGACGGTGGGGAAAGCCGCCTTGGAGCGACGAAGCCTTTCCGAGCGCTCCGCTTGACCCTTCGCACGCAGACGTCGCCATCGTGGGCGGTGGCCTCACCGGAGTGTCGGCGGCCTATCATCTTGCCCGCCGCGGCCTGCGCGCGAGCGTGTTTGAAGCAAGCCTTTTCGGCGACGACGCAAGCGGCCGCTCCGGCGGAATCGTGCTTGAAGGAACTGCTCGCGGGGTTCTGCCCGGCACCGGACAATGCATCGAGAAGCTTCAAGAAGTGGTCAGCGCGGAGAAAATCGACTGCGACCTTCAACTGCAAGGATGCTGGGAGATTGAGCACGCGCGTGAAGCCCAAGACCGTGTTCTGCCGTGGCGCGACGGCGGCTTAGCAATCCGCGTTCGACAATCCGTGGCGGGCGGGACGCTGAATCCGATGGGGCTGCTCGCGGGTCTGGCGCGGGCCGCGGCGCGCGCCGGCGCGACCTTTTATGAGCGCGCGGCGGTCAGAAAAATAGTTCGCGGCGTGCGGCCCGCAGTCGAGCTCGACGGTGCGCTGATACAGGCAAATTACGTCGTCGCGGCGGTCAACGCTTGGACCAACGTGCTACTGCCCGAGGTACGCCCGGTCAGAAGCGCGCTTACCACGGCATGCGCAACGCAGCCGCTTAGCGCGCCGGCACTTCACGAACTCGGCCTTGGCGCCGGAGCCCGCCCCTTTTACACCGTTGACCTGCCCTACTTATGGGGCCGCATGCTTGGGCAAAACCAGGTCGTCTTCGGCGCCGGACTGGTGTTCGGCGCGGCGCCGGTATTGGAAGGAGTTGATCTTGCCGACGATGAACCGCGCCAGGCGCTGGAACAACTCGAGGCACGTGTACGTGCGCTTCATCCGGCGCTCAGCCGCGTCGGCTTTGCCGCGCAGTGGGCCGGACCCGTGGCGATCGCGGACAACTTCGCGCCGCTGATCGGACGGCTGCCCGATGCGCCGTCGGTAATTGTCGCCGGCGGCTACAGCGGCCACGGCGTGGCGTTGAGCGTGTGGATGGGCGCGGCGGTCGCGCGCGCGATCGCCGAGGACACGGCTTTGCCCGGATGGGGCGCGCTCGCGGGTTAGGAACCCTGGTCAAGAGCGTCTCGATTTTGTTCCTGGAACCCCATGCTACGAACGGCAGCGAGCCGAATTTGGCTAATTTATACAACCTCTCGGTCAAGGGCGCCCATTACCCATCAAACTGGGTCGACATCTACAGAGGGGGGCCTTAGCAAAGTGCCTCCTTGCCATCCAGCTGTCCGCGCTCGAGAGCAGTTCGCGCAGCTTTTCGCTTTTCTTGCGCTCGACTCGACAAGATAGTAGAACTTTTTGTCGACGACAATGACGCGTTTGGTCAGGTAGACGCAGAAAAAGTGAGGGATGAGCCTTGCGGGAAGTCCGCGATCCAATTCATGGCTTCATCGGTAGAACCGAGCTGGAGCAAGAGATCATTGATGCCCCCGCGTTCCAGCGTCTGCGTCTTATTCGCCAGCTCGCGATGGCGAGTCTGGTGTACCCTGGAGCGGTACATACGAGGTTCGACCACTGGCTGGGTGCGATGCACGTGGCTGGTCGAATCGCACGATCGGTTAGGCTAAACGACGAGGACGTCCGATTGATTCGCCTCGCCGCGCTGCTCCACGACATTGGTCATGGGCCTTTTTCTCACGTTTCCGAACCAGTGCTCGAAACGTTCACAAAGAGAGAAAACCTTCCGGAAGGGCAGAAGACCCAGATTCACGAGGCGCTGACCGCGGCGATAATTCAGCTAGATTCGAGCATCGCGCGCCTATTGAGTGAGCGCGACAGGGAAAAAATTACAGGCATCTTATCCGGCACATTTGGACATTCAGTCATGAAGGATATCGTCTCGGGTCCTCTTGACGCCGATAAACAAGACTACCTGCTGCGAGATAGCTATTTTTGCGGTGTCAGGTACGGGCTTTACGACCTAGATCGTCTATCCGAATGCCTCATAGGCCATGAAGATTCAGAGGATCGATATCTGGCGATTACTCAGGACGGAGTGCACGCCCTCGAGCAATTCGTTCTAGCGAAGTATTACATGACCACCCAGGTCTACCGCCACAAGATTCGCCTCATAACTGACGGAATGATTCAGCGCGCGCTAATCCTGGGCATCAGCAAGGACCGCATAGAGTGGCTAAAGCGGCTTTATGCCTATGACGGCTCTCAGGAATATCTCGACGAATACAAGAATTGGACGGATGAGCGGCTTATCCACGAGGTGCTTTCGAACAGAACGCCGGACGGCTTCATGAAGAATCTGTTTCTGCGGCTCATGGCTAGGCAACTTCACAAGCGAATAGCGTCATTTCGAGTCTCCGAATTCGACGATCCTCTGGTGAGAAACGCGTTAGCCGACCTCGCTGCTTCGGATCGAGAAGCAATTGAAAGCGATGTAGGAAAGGCGTTCGGCTTAGAACCCGAGTTCGTCATCGTGAATTCGTTCGACATCAAGTCGGTAAGAGAGCAAGCGCGCAATTCAGAGGCTTCAGTCAGTGTCTTGACGCCCGAAGGTCCGGTCGACTTTGAGGCTGAATCGGCGTTATTCAGATCCATCGATGAAGCGGTCAAAGAGAAATACATCGAGGTCTACGCGCCGGTAACCTACCGGGACGAGAAGGAAAAGCGCCGCAAACAGAAGGACTACAAGCAGGAGATCAGGCGCATCTTGATTGAATTCACGAAAAGCTTACAAGCGGCGAAGGGGGAACCTAAAGATGAGACCTAGGGAGGTAATATTGGTACTTCTCGATACGTATGGAGGGCGTCTTCGAGGACGAACACTGTTGCAGAAGCTATGCTACTTCGCCTCCGTGATGGCTGGTCTCGATCTGGGATTTCGAGCTCACTATTACGGACCTTATTCACCTGTCATTGAACAAGGAGTCGGTGAACTGAAAAGCCTGGGCTTTGTGAGCGAGGCAGCGCTCGCCTTCGGAGCGGCGCAGAATGCTGATTTTGGCGAAGTGAGACGATTTGACTATCGGCTCACGCCTGACGGTGAAGCCGTGGTGGCCGACCTAAAGAAACGGCTTCCGGAGGAATGCGATAGCCTCGCTGAGATTGTACTTCAGATTAAAGGTGCCGGGGATCCGAACTATCGAGAGCTGTTGCTGGCGGCGAAAACGTATTTCATACTCAAGCGACAGGGTAAACCAGCAACCTTTGCTGAGCTCGAAAGCGAAGCGAGAAGTTTCTCCTGGCAATTGTCCCAGGAATCCGTACGGAAGGCAGTGGATTTCCTGGCTGCCCTTGGGTTGGTTGAAACGGGTGGGAAGTCCAACTAGCAGGCGGCGTGACCGAGCTTGTCGTAACTTCTGTCCGCTGAGCGAGGGATCGCTCACGGTCGAGGCCACCAGTGGATGGGCGCGGCGGTCGCGCGCGCGATCGCCGAGGACACGGCTTTGCCCGGATGGGGCGCGCTCGCGGGTTAGGCTCGGGAATCATAAGGGTCGTCGATTAATTAGCTTTCGTTTTGTGGCGCCAGCGATATCAATCAGCTTAAACTTAGGCTGGCCTCGCAGTGCCGCCACGCTCAAAGAGACTCCGGATTTATTCCACTCAGCGCATACCCGCAACGGTAGCGAGACGCGGCAACGGTGTCGCAACCGCGACGAGGAATATGGGCTATAAAACGCCTATCGGAGCAGCGGAGGAGGAACTCTGACGGACGCTACGGCGGTGGCAATAATTCCCGCGCGTTACGGGTCGGTCAGGCTGCCGGGCAAACCGCTGGCCGACATCGGCGGCCTGCCAATGGTCGTCCGGGTATGGCGAAGGGCCCGCCGCGCGCGCTTGCTTAAGCGCGTCATCGTGGCGGCCGATGACCGGCGCATCATCGACGCCGTGCGCGCGGCCGGGGGCGAGGCGATGATGACCTCGCCGGCGCATCCGAGCGGCACCGACCGCGTGGCCGAGGTCGCCGCGCGCGTCGAAGCGCCGGTTTACCTCAACGTGCAGGGCGACCTGCCGTTCGTTGAACCCGCCGACCTCGACGCTTTGGCTCAAGCGATGAGCGCCGACGCGCAGCTTGAGATGGCTACGCTTGCCACACCGATTCTGAGCGCAGCCCAGTGGCGCGATCCCAACGCGGTCAAGGTGGTGTGCGACGCCGATGGGCGCGCGCTTTATTTTTCGCGCAGCCCGATTCCGTTTGCGCGCGACGGCGGCTTGCCAGAATCGGCGCTGCGTCATATAGGGGTATACGCGTACCGGCGCGATTTTCTGTTCAGGTTCGCAGCGCTCAACCCTTCGGCACTCGAGCAGGTAGAGAAGCTCGAACAGTTGCGCGCGCTCGAGCACGGCTGGCGCATCGGCGTGATCACCTCAGCGGCCCCTTCTCTGGAGGTCGATTGCGAAGCGGACCTGGAACGAGCGCGCGAGCTTGCCGCTCAAGACAATATTTGCGGTGAACAAGGTGGAAGCGACTAAGACAAAATTTATTTTCGTCACCGGCGGCGTGGTTTCCTCGCTCGGTAAAGGGCTTGCCGCGGCCTCGCTCGGCGCGCTACTCGAGGCACGCGGACTTAGGGTCACGCTGCTCAAGATGGACCCGTATATCAACATCGACCCGGGCACGATGAGCCCGCTGCAGCACGGCGAGGTCTTCGTCACCGACGACGGCGCCGAGACCGACCTCGACTTGGGCCATTATGAACGCTTTTTGCAGGCCCGGATGAGCCGGCGCAACAACTGCACGACCGGCCAGATTTACTTTACGGTAATCGAAAAAGAACGGCGCGGCGATTATCTCGGCGCAACCGTCCAAGTAATTCCGCACATCACCGACGAAATCAAACGGCGGATTGTGGACGCCGCCAACGACGCGGATGTGATGATAGGCGAGGTCGGCGGCACGGTCGGCGATATCGAAAGCCTGCCGTTTCTCGAAGCGATTCGCCAGTTTCGGCTCGACCGGGGCCGCGACAACGTGCTTTACGTTCATCTCACCCTGGTGCCGTTCATTCCCGCGGCGGGCGAGCTTAAGAGCAAACCCACGCAGCATAGCGTCAAGGAACTGACCGGGCTCGGCATCCAGCCCGACATCCTGTTGTGCCGATGCGATCGGGCGCTGGACAAGGCGCTCAAGGCCAAGATCGCGCATTTCTGCAATATCGAAGAGAATTGCGTTATCGCCGCGCGTGACGTGGACACGATCTATGCGCTGCCGTTGGTGTTTCACGACGAGGGCCTTGACCAGCGCGTCGTCGGACGGCTCAATATCTGGACCGGCGCGCCCAATCTGACCAAATGGCGGCGGATCGCGAAGGTCTCGCAGAACCCGAAGACCACGGTCAACCTGGCCGTGGTCGGCAAATACGTGCGCGTCGCCGACTCTTATAAAAGCCTGCACGAGGCGATGGCGCACGGCGGGATCGCCAACGAGGCGCGTGTGGTGATCGACTATGTAGACGCCGAGGAGCTGGAGAAAAAAGAGCCGGCCGAGCGCCTGCGGGCGGCTCACGCGATGGTCATCGCCGGCGGCTTCGGCGAGCGCGGTATCCAGGGCAAGCTCAACGCGGTACGCTACGCCCGCGAAAACAAAGTGCCGATCCTCGGGATATGCCTGGGCTTGCAACTCATGGTGGTCGAATTCGCCCGCAGCGTGCTCGGCCTCAAGCGCGCCAACTCCACCGAATTTGACCAGCGCACGCCCGACCCGGTAATCGACCTGATGGACGCCCAGCGCGCGGTCACCAACAAGGGCGGAACGATGCGCCTTGGGGCCTATCCGTGCGTGCTCGCAGCGAACTCGCTCGCTCGCGCGCTCTACCGGCGCCAGCGTATCAGCGAGCGCCATCGCCATCGCTACGAGGTCAACAACGCCTACCGCGAAATGCTCGACAACGCCGGCTTCAAAGCCACCGGCGTATCGCCCGACGGGCGCCTGACCGAAATCATGGAACTCGGCGGCCATCCGTGGTTCGTCGGCTGCCAGTTTCATCCCGAGCTGAGGTCACGCCCGTACGAGTGTCATCCGCTGTTTCGCGGCCTGATAAGAGCGGCGCTCGAGCGGCGCTCCGCGCTCGGCGTGGACCACGGCAAGGTCCGCGAACTGAGACTGGCGCGATGAGCCGGTCGCCGGCGTGTCAGGCTTCGCAGCGCCGAGCCGCGGCGCGAACAGCGACGATAGATGAACCGCGGGCGGGGCGACAATGGTAACCCAAGTAAAGGTCGGCACGGTGGTCTTCGGCGGACCGTGTCTTGCGCTGATCGCCGGGCCGTGCGCGATTGAGAGCCGCGACTCCTGTCTGCGCCACGCTGAGAAGCTGGCCGAAATCGCGCGCCGCGCGCAGGTGCCGCTGGTCTTCAAGTCCTCGTTCGACAAGGCCAATCGCACCAGCCACGAGGCCTTTCGCGGCGTTGGTCTTGACCGCGGGCTGGAAATCCTCTCGCTGGTCAAAAGCCGGCTCGGGCTGCCGGTGCTGACCGACGTACATGAAGTCGCCCAGGTGGCCGCCTGCGCGGAGATCGTCGACGTGCTTCAGATTCCGGCGCTGCTCTCGCGCCAGACCGACTTGGTGATAGCGGCGGCGCAAAGCGGCGCGGCGGTCAATCTCAAAAAGGGCCAATTCCTCGCGCCCGCGGATATGCACGCCGTGGTGGCGAAGGCGGAGAGCGCGGGCAATCGGCGTTTGCTGGTGACCGAGCGCGGCTTCTGCTTCGGCTATAACAACCTGGTCAGCGACATGCGCTCGCTGGTTGTGATGCGCCGCTTCGGCTACCCGGTCGTGTTCGACGCCACTCATTCGGTGCAGTTGCCGGGCGCGGCCGGCAAGCATTCGCTAGGTCAGCGCGAGTTCATCGCGCCGCTGGCGCGCGCCGCGGCGGCGGTGGGCATCGACGCGCTGTTCATCGAAGTGCACGAGGACCCCGACCGCGCGCTGAGCGACGGCCCCAACGCTTGTCCGCTCGACCAACTCCCGGCGCTGCTCTCCGACCTGACGAAAATCGACGAGCTAGTGCGCCGCGCCTGTTAACGCCTTCCCTCGCTGCGCGGGGGAAGGTGGGGAAGGGGGCCTGCGCGCGCCCGCCAACACCCTCACCCCAACCCTCTCCCAAAGGGCGAGGGGGCAGAAAAGGGCCGCGGCCCTCTGAATCCCTTCCCCCGCTGCGCGGGGGAAGGTTAGGATGGGGGTGCTGGCGCGCCTCCTCCGCCATAGCTGTCGAATCATCAAGAGGTATCACCGAATCTACTGAACGACTGCATGCTCTTGCTACCCCAAGGAATCTGAGGCATGCTCGGCTAGCGTGCCTGGGGGCAGCATCGACGCTCGTTTGAGCGGCGGCCTTTTTGTCGGCGCCGGCGGGCGAGCCGGGCGCCCCTTTAGGCTGCTCCGGACAGAAGTGTCGTGACATCGCATAAAGGAACCAAGGCCGCAACCGCGGGGACCGTGCGACGACCAGCCCGGGTCGCGTTGGCAGCCCTCCTGGTTCTGTTAGCGCAGTTACCCGCCGCTCTCGATAGCCATTCGCCAACGCGCACCGTGCAGGCCGACAGCGGCGAATGCGCGTTGTGCCTGTTTGCCTTCCATACCCCGGCGCAGCCGGCGTCGGGGCCAGCCCTGGCAAACCCGCGCTTCGAGCTTCGTTATCTTGCGCCGGCCGAGCCGCAGCCCGGCCCCTGGCGCACTCTGACTTCGCCTTTCAGCCGCGCGCCGCCTTATCTGGCGTAAGCTCTCCGTTTTTTCGCCTCGATAAGCCTGGTTTCGACCGCGTGCGCTTTTGCTGCGCGCGGTAAAAAGCCCGCACGGGCGCCATCGCGACGCGTCTGGTAAAGCCGCTTGCGCGCGGCGGGGCTTGTCGCGCGGGCTGTGGAGGGCTTTCCCATGGGAAAGTCTGCGGCGGTAGTTGCGCTGGTCGCACTGCTAGCGGCGGTCGGCGCGGCGAGTCCTGAGTTCGCGGGTACGGCGCGCGCGCAATCCGCGCCGGCAACCAGCCAAAGCATCGGCGGCACGGTCAAGGACGCGCTGGGCCGGCCGCTGGAAAAAGCGCTGGTGTCGCTGCGCGGCAAGAACGGGCGCGTCCTGGTCCGCACGGCGAGCGACGCCGAGGGCCATTTCGTTTTTACCCACCTCGCGCCCGGGGTCTACGCGGTCGCGGCCGAAAAGGTGGGCTTTAAAAGCGCCGTGGCGGTGGTGACGCTTGGGCCCAGGCTCAAGGCCAAGCCGCTCGTGCTCGCGCTCGAGGCCGAGCAGGCGCTGAGCGCGCCGCTAAGGGCCAGCCGCGTCGCCCAGGCGCAAAACCGGCTCTCGCCCTCCGGCAGCAGCGCCTACACGCTCACCCAGCAGGAAATCAGCGACCTACCCCGGGGTGAGGACACGCCGCTCAACGACGTGCTGCTGCAGATGCCCGCCGTGGTGCGCGATGAGAATGGACAAATTCATATCCGGGGCAACCATGCGGACTACCAGTGGCAGATAAACGGCGTGATGCTGCCGCTGGGTACAACCTCGGGCTTCGGCCAGTTCCTAAGCGCGCGCTTTGTCGACAGCATCAGCCTGATGGACGGCATCCTGCCCTCGCAGTACGGCTATCGCACTGCCGGCGTGATCGACATCAAGACCAAGGAGGGATGCGCCAACCAGGGCGGCAGCTTCGAGATGTACGGCGGCCAGCGCGAGACGATGATGCCCAACTTCGAGTACGGCGGATGCTCGGGCGACTTCAGCTACTATGTCACCGGCTTCTATCTGCAAGACAATATGGGCTTTAGCCAGGCCACGCCCGCGCCGACCCCGCTGCACGATTTTACCAACCAGGGCCAGGGCTTCGGCTACTTCTCTTACAGCCTCTCGCCGACCACGCGGCTGAGCCTGATCACCGGGATTTACGCCAACCACACCCAGATTCCCACTTTCCCCGGCCAGACTCCGCTCTACAACCTGGCCGGAGTCAACCCGGCGACCTATCCTTCGACCATGATCAACGAGAGTCTGTTTCAGCAGAACTACTTCGCCGTGCTCGCGCTCAGCGGCGTGCTATCGCCCAAGCTCGACTACCAAATTGCTTACTCGGCCAATTACGTCACGATTCATTTTGTCCCCGACCCGATCGGCGATCTTATCTATCAGGGGGCGGCTTCGGACGTCTTTCACAGTGATCTCGCCAACACGGTCGAGGCCGACTTCACCTACCATCTCAACGAGCATCACACCGTGCGCACCGGCTTTTACGTCGGCGAGTACGGGGTGACGCTGGACGACAGCTCGCTGACCTTTCCCGGCGACCCGTCGGCGGCGGTATGCACCCCGACCGCGTGCACGATCCCCCAGACCAGCGACGTGCCGATAAACGTGGTCGACAACTTCAACCAAATAAACTGGCTCTTCGGCGTCTACGCGCAGGACCAGTGGCAGATTACTCGGCGCCTCAGTCTTAACTATGGACTGCGCTGGGACCAGGTTCTGGGCTTCACTGACGCCAACCAATTAAGCCCGCGCATCAACGCGCTCTACCAACTTGACCCCGACACCGCCTTCCACGCCGGCTTTGCCCGCTACTTTCAGACCCCGTCGTTCGAGACCATCGAGCCCAAAAGCGTCGCAGCCTTCGCCGACACCGTGCAGGCTTCCCTCGTTCCGGTAAGCGGCGTCATCAAGCCCGAGCGAGACAGCTACTTTGACGCGGGTGTGACGCGCAGGCTCGGCGCGCATCTGAGCGTTGAAGAGGACGCTTACTTTGAATTGGCCAGCAACCTCATAGACCTGGGTCAATTCAGCAACATCCCCATATTCGCCCCTTTCAATTATTTAAACGGCCGCGTCTATGGGGCCGAGAGCAGCGTCACGTACAACGCCGGAGGCTTCATGGCGACGGCCAACTTCACTTATTCGGTCGCTCAAGGCCAAGACGTGGAATCCGGCCAGTTCAACTGGACGCCGGCGGAACTTCAGTACATCGCCGGGCATTACATTTATCTCGACCACGAGCAGCTTTACACGGCCTCGGGCACCGTTGCCTACCGCTGGGGCAGGTATCTGTTCAGCATGGACGGTCTTTTTGGCAACGGGCTTTACGGCGGCTTCGCCAACACCGAGAAGATGCCGATCAACTGGCAGCTTAACCTCGGCGCCGCGCGCAGCTTTTGGGTTCCCGAGATTGGCAATGTCGAAAGCCGCGTGATGATCATCAACGTCTTCGACCGCACTAATCTGCTGCGCAACGGCACCGGAATCGGCATCTTCGAGCCGGCTTACGGCCCGAGGTTCGCCCTCTACGCCGCGCTTAAGGTGCCGTTGCCTCGGCTGGCGGCCGCAAAGAGCCCCGGTCCTTAGAGAACGCCCGCGGCCGTTCGGCGCGCTCAAGGCCAAGGCCGGTCGTACACGAGCCGGGAGGCGCTTGTAACGCGCAGATGCCCTAACTGCTTACAAACTGCGCAGATGCTTACGCAACGCGCACGCAAGGCGCGGCCGGCGCTGCAACCGGCGCCGCATTAGCAGGGTCAAACGCCGCGCGGCTCGGGCATAAATCTTGCGCTTATTACAAGACGCGGGCGTCGCGGCGGCTAAAGTTTTTGGGGGCTGCCCCGCGAGCTTGCAACAAGAAGAATGCTTGGGCGTGCGGACTTGTCTGCGGGCGAACAGAACCGGGACCAGGCGGCATGGCCGATCCTTACAAGAAGCTCGCGGGACAAGAAGTTCGCGCGTCAAAGATTAAGCGCTGGCGAAAGCGTATACGACACAACGATTACTGCATGAGGTGCTTTTAGGAAAGGACTGCGCATGAAACAGTGCAAATTGAATGGTCGATTGATGGTAGAGCAGCGCAAAATGAAGGGCGTGCCGGGGATGGCTCAGGTTGTCGGCCTGGCCGCGCTTGTGCTGGCCGGTGTTTTTGCCGCGAGCGGCAGCGCCGATGCCGACGACAACGTAAGGGTGGGCGTGCTTCATTCGCTGACCGGCACGATGGCGATCAGCGAGGTCACAGTTAAGAACGCCACCTTGCTCGCGATCGACGAGATTAACGCCGCGGGCGGCGTTATGCATAAGCGGATACAACCGATCGTCGAGGACGGCGCCTCCGACCCGGCGATGTTCGCACAAAAAGCCCAAAAGCTCGTCCAGCAAGACCACGTGGTGACAGTCTTCGGCGGTTGGACCTCAGCGAGCCGCAAGGCGATGCTGCCGGTTTTCGAGCGCTTCCACGGCTTGCTCTGGTATCCGGTTCAATTCGAAGGCAACGAGTGCTCGGCGGCGATCATGTACTCCGGGGCACAGCCCAATCAGCAGATACTGCCGGCGCTCGACTGGGCGTTTCAGAAGAACTACAAGCGCATCTTTCTGTTGGGCTCGGACTACGTCTTTCCACGCACGGCCAACCTGATACTGAAAAAACACATCCAGCATGACGGCGGCACGGTCGCCGGCGAAGAGTACGTCCCGCTTGGCGGCACGGACTTCAGCGCGGTGATCAACAAGATCAAGGCGGCCAAGCCCGACGCCATTTTCAACACGCTCAACGGCGACAGTAACGTTTCTTTCTTCAAGCAGATGGCCGCGGCCGACCTGCCGCCTTCCAAGCTTCCCGTGATGTCGTTCAGCATCGCCGAACAGGAGGCCAAGGCGATGGGGCCGAGTCTGGTTCAGGGCAGCTATGCGGCATGGAACTACTTCCAGAGCCTCGATGACCCGGCCAACAAGAAGTTCGTCGCTGCTTACAAGGAGAAATTCGGCGCCGATTCGTCGGTCGACGATCCGATGGCGCACGGCTACTTAGACGTCTACGAATGGGCCGCGGCGGCGGCAAAGGCCAAGAGTTTTGACCCGAACAAAGTGCGGCGTGCGGCGCCGACCCTCGGGTGGGAGGACCTGTGCATCGGCAAGACCAAGTTCGCCGCCAACCAGAGCCTCTACCAGACGGCTTATGTCGGCGAGTCGCAGCCCGACGGCCAGTTCAAGATCCTGTGGCAATCGCAAGAGCCGATCCGGCCCGAGCCATACGACGCGCTTTCGTTTCCGGGGAAGAAATGCGTGATCAAATAGGCGGGCGGTATGCCGTGGCCGGACCCGCTTTGAGGCACAGTCGTGCGGCGCGCGACTTCGACTTGCACGGCGACAGGCGATGACTGACTACGCGCTGCTGGCCGGCCAGCTCTTCAACGGCGTTAGCGTAGCCTCGATTCTGCTGCTCGCCGCGCTGGGGCTCGCGCTGAGCTTTGGGCTGATGCGCGTTATCAACATGGCGCACGGCGAGATGCTGATGGTCGGCGGCTATCTCTCCTTCCTGACCTATCGGCTGGCGCCAGCGCGCCTGGGATTCGGGTTGGCACTGATCGCGGCGTTCGTCGGCGCGGCGGCGTTCGGCGCGCTGCTCGAGCTGGTGTTAATCCGCCGGCTCTACGGGCGGCCGCTGGACACGCTGCTCGCGACGTGGGGCGTAAGCCTGGCGCTGCAGCAGGCCGCGCGCAGCATCTTTGGCGCGATCGGAGTCGAGGTCACCGCGCCGAAGTGGCTGGCCGGGTCATTTACCGTGAAGGGCGGCCTGATGGCCGGCTTCAATCTGCCTTACGTGCGCCTTTTCATCATCGCGCTTGCGGTCTTCGTGCTCGGCGGGGTGTGGCTGTTTATTCAGCGCACGCGGCTTGGGCTCTACGTGCGCGCCGTCCATCAGGACCGCGAGATGGCCGAGGCGCTGGGCGTGAATACCGGTTTGGTCGACCTGGTGATTTTCGCGCTCGGCACCGGCGTCGCCGGTCTTGCCGGCTCGGTGCTGGCGTTCATTGCGCCGGTCACGCCGACCGTTGGCCAGAGCTACATCGTGTACGCCTTTCTGGTCGTAATCCTCGGCGGCCTGGGAAGTCTGCTCGGCACTTTGCTTGCCGCGGCGGTTGTGGGGCTGTTTTCGGCCGGCGCGCAGATTTTCACCAGCGTGAGCTTCGCCGACGTTCTGCTGCTGATGTTCGTGATCGGGTTCATCCAGTTTCGCCCCAGCGGCATTTTCGCCGCCCGCGGCCGCGCCCTGGAGGAGGGGTAGGGACGGTGCGCAATTTCAGGGTTGTCGCTTGTCTGCTGGCGCTGGGAGTGTTGGCGCTGGCCCCGGCCTATCTTTCCGCGTATGAGCTCTCGCTTCTAGGCCGCTTCCTGGCGCTCAGCATTCTCGCGCTGGGGCTGACCATGACTTGGGGCCGCACCGGGATTCTCAGCCTTGGTCAGGGCGTGTTCTTCGGGCTCGGCGGCTACTTTTTAGCGATGCACCTTAAGCTCATGCGGCTTGGCGCAGGCGAAATTCCGGACTTCATGGAGTGGACCGGTCTCGGCTACCTGCCGTGGTGGTGGAAGCCGTTTTACTCGGGCGCCTTTTCGCTGGCGACGATTATTTTGGTCCCGGCGCTTTTAGCCGGCGCCTTAGCCTGGCTGGTTTTTCGCCGGCGCGTGGGCGGCGTCTACTTTGCGATCATCACCCAGGCGCTGGCGCTGGCCTTTTCGACCCTGCTGATAAGCCAGCAGAAGTACACCGGCGGCTTCAACGGGCTCACCGATTTCGGCGACGCCTTCGGCTTTACGCTGGGCGACAACGGCGCCCAGCTAGGGCTTTATTGGTTAACCCTGGGCGTGCTCGCTCCGGCCTTCGCCTTCTCGGCATGGCTGCTCGATACGCACTTCGGCAAGCTGCTGTGCGCGATTCGTGACGGCGAAAACCGGGTGCGCTTTCTCGGTTACGACCCGGTGCCGTACAAGGCGGCGGTTTTTGCCCTGGGCGCTCTGTTCGCCGCCGTCGCGGGCGCGCTCTTCACGCTGCACGACGGGGTGATTTCGCCGGCGATGGTCGGCGTGGTGCCGTCGATCGAGATGATCATATGGGTCGCCGTGGGCGGGCGCGAGAGCCTAGCGGGCGCGGTGCTCGGCACGCTTGTGGTCAACTTGTGCAAGGACTGGGTGAGCAGCGCGATGCCCGAGTTGTGGCTGTTCGCGATGGGCGTGTTGTTCATCGTTGTGGTGACGATCTTTCCGCGCGGTTTGGGCGGGATGCTCGAGGGCTGGCTGCTGCCGGGCGCGGAGGGCCTGCTGGCGCGGTTCGGCGACCGCAAGAAGCGTGCTTCGCGGCTCGGCGAGGCGCCGCCGAGAGGCAGCCAACGCGCCGAGATGATGAAAAAGAGCGAGGTGCAACAAAATGCCTGACCCCCTCCTCCAAGTCGAGAATCTCACGGTCTCATTCGATGGCTTCAGGGCCGTGGACGGGCTTAGTTTGTCGGTGATGCCAGGGGCGGTGCGCGTGCTGATCGGCCCCAACGGGGCGGGCAAATCCACCTTGCTCGACGCGATAATCGGCAGAGTGCGTCCGACTCACGGCCAGATAATCTTCAAGGGCGAGAAGATCACTCGGCTACCGGAGTATCAGATCGTGCAGCGCGGAATCTGCCGGAAATTTCAGACGCCCGGCGTGCTCGAGGGGTTGAGCGTCGAAGAAAACCTGGTCATAGCGGCGCGCCGGCGCCGCCACTGGTGGGCCGCGCTCGACACTACGCTGACCGCCGAGGAGCGCGAGCAGGTCGACGAAACGCTGAAGCTGGTCGGCCTCGAACAAAAGCGCCGGCAACTCGCGGCGCATCTGGCGCACGGCGAGAAGCAGTGGCTCGAAATAGGCATGGTCGTCGCCGCGCGTTGTGAGCTGCTGCTGCTCGACGAGCCGGCCGCCGGCATGAGCCGCCACGAGGCCTCGCTCACCGCCACGCTGATCTCGCGGCTCAGCGGCCGGCGCACGCTGGTCGTGATCGATCATGACATGGGCTTCGTCGAGCAGCTAAACGCGCCGGTCAGTGTTTTGCACATGGGCAAGCTGCTGCGCGAGGGCAGCGTCGAGGAGGTGCGCAGCGACCCGCGGGTGGCGGCGGTCTACCTCGGCCGCGTCGAAGAGCCGCAGCATGCTTACGCTTGAGCGCGTCGGCGCCGCCTACGGCTTAAGCCGCGTGCTGAGCGAGATCAGCCTCAGCGTCGGACGCGGCGAGTTGGTGACCCTGCTCGGCCGCAACGGCGCCGGCAAAAGCACGCTTTTGCGGACGATCGCCGGGCTCCATCCCGCGGCTGCAGGCCGCGTGATCTTTGCCGGCGCCGACATCACCGGTCTCGTGCCGTACGAACGAGCGCGCAGAGGGATCGGCTACGTGCCGCAGGGACGAGGCATCTTTCCCCATCTCACGGTGCGCGAAAACTTGCGCTTGGGGCTCGCGGCGCGCTTCGGCCGCGGCGAGGGGCGAAACGCCAGACTCCCCGACCACGTCTTCGACCTTTTCCCGGTGCTGGCGCGGCTCAGCGAACGCAAGGGCGGTCTTTTAAGCGGCGGCGAGCAGCAGCAACTCGCCATCGCCCGCGCGCTGGCCACCAAGCCGGCGCTGCTTTTACTCGACGAGCCGACTGAGGGTCTCCAGCCGTCGATCGTCCAGGACATTCAGGCCGCGCTCAAGCGCATTCGCCGCGAGCTTAACGTGGCGATGCTTTTGGTCGAGCAGTACCTCGACTTCGCCTGGTCGGTAGCCGACCGCTTTTACGTGATTCAGCGCGGCTCGATGGCGACCGAGGGGAACACGCGCGAGCGCGCCGCCGACACTGTTGCTCACCTGCTCAGCGTCTAAGGAAGCGCGGTCTAATCGAACCTGTACCGCTCGGTGGCGAAGCGGTACAGAGGACGCCACGCCACGCGATTTACGCACATCACGATCAGCACCATCGAAAGCAACGCCAACAGGAGCATCAGGTTGTCGCCGCTCTGGTAGGTCGCGGCGTCGAGCAGGGCGCCCAGGCCCAGCACCTGATAGCGCTGGCCGTGATAGACAAAGTACTCGGAGACGATCAGCGCGTTCCAGCCCCCTCCCCATGCCGTAATGCTGCCGGTGATCAGCGAGGGCATCAGCGCGGGCAGTGTCAGCTTGCGCCACGTCGCAAGGCGGCTTAAGCCGAAGGCGCGCGCGGCCTCGCGCAGGTCCTCGGGCACCTGGCGCACCCCCGCGGTCAGGTTGAACAGCAGATACCATTGCATACCGGTCAAGAGCAGCAGCACGCAGGCGAAATTCATGTTGCCGGTAAGGCGCACCATTGCCGCCACGATCAGCGGGAAAAGCGCGGTTGCGGGTATCGAGCCGGCAATCTCGGCAAACGGAGTCAGCCATCGGCTAAAGCGCGCGCTCTCGCCCGCGGCGAGGGCGCAGGGCAGCGTCCAGGCCAGCGAAATGGCGTACGCGACCGCCAAACGCAGCATCGAGGCCCCCGCAGCCAACGGAATAAGCCTGGCGTGCGCCGGCCAGGGGCGGATGAGCAGGCGAACCAGCGCCGCGGCGCCCACACCCGCGCCATAAACCAAAAGCGCCAGCGCCACCGCAAGCAGCGCGCGCCGCGCAACCGTAAGCAATGGCACTAGCAACGGCGCCAGCCGTCGCGCAGGCCGCAGCCAGATGCGCGCAAGCTCTCGCAGCGCCGGACGCGCGGAATGGACCGCCACGGCGATCAAGCGCGCCAATCGCCGGCCGAACGGACGCAGCAGGTTCCCCATGGCGAGCGAGTCTATCGGCGTCGCCCCGGCCGCGAACTCGTAGCGAAATTTCTCGGCCCACACCGACAGCGGCTGCCATACCATCAAATCCATCGCCACGATTATGAGAAGCAAACACCCAAGCGCGCCGATTAAACCCTCGACGCGGCCCGCCTCCGCGCTTTCCAGCAGCACGCTGCCGAGACCTGGCAGCCGGTAGCGCGCATCGCCGACGGTGATTATTTCGCACGCGATGAGAAAGTACCACGCCGCCACCCAAGACAAGATCGAATTGTAAACCAGCTTGGGTACGCTAGCCGGCAGCAAAAGACGTCGAAAGCGCAGCCAACCGCCGGCGCCAAATGACCATAACGCGTCGTCGAGGTCGCGAGGCATTGTCTTGACCGCCTCGAACACTCCCAGGGCCATATTCCAGGCTTGGCTGGTAAAGATTAGAAAGATCGCCGCCATCTCGATGCCCAGACGGGTGTTGCCTCCGACGGCGACGAAAAAATACACGGCGGCGGGGAAAAAGCCGATGACCGGCACGGACTGGGCCACGTCGATTATCGGTATCATGACCCGTTCGTGGACCGGGCTTCGAGCCGCGGTCATGCCGTATCCGATAGCGAACAGGAGCGATAGCAGGTACGCCAATAAGACCCGATAGAGCGAACAAAAGGCATCGTATAGCAGCTGCGCGACGGAGAAACCGAGCTCGGGGGACTTGACCGAGACGCGATGGCCGTAGCGCAAAAACAAGGCCACCACCATGGCCACGATCGCCAAGGAGATGGCGCCTTTGAGCAGACGCCAGGGTTCGAGGATTTGTCTCATTCCCGATTCACCGCCCGTTTCGATAGCATAACGCCGACTGCGCGGCAGTCGAAGCTCGTGCCGTGCCGCGGCGCGCCACCAAAAGGAGCCCTCAAATTATTGAGGATTGCAAAATATTGATACGGCGCGCAGTCGTGGGGGACCCGGTGCTCGCTGCGCGGGCAAGGCCCGCGCCCCCTTCCCGGCCTTCCCCCGCCGCGCGGGGGAAGGTGAGGATGGGAGTGGCTCGGGCTTTTAGCCCGAGATGGCAGGCTAAAAGCCTACCCCACGAGAGAAGGCCAAGCTGAAAGTCTGCCTGTCACTCTGTACTCTGCGATCCTCAATAAGCGCGGATCTCATGACGTAACGGCGATGATGCATCAGGGCCTATATGAGCGCTGCGCGCTTGCCGGTTTTCGACACCGAACCGACGGCTCGGCTAAGTTGCAGCCGCATACGGCCCAATCAAGCCACAAATTAGCCGTCTCTTAACCGGCGTGCCAAAAAGTTTTATTATTGCCGCTCAAATGATACGCTACGTTCAGAGGATCTTGTCGGGGGTGTTACGCGCGCTAATTCGGTTCCGGCGATTGCCCGTAACGCGAGGCGTCTCGGCCTGCGGCGACGGGCAGGAATTCGGCGGCGGCGTGGGGCAGCATCTAGGTTGCTGCGAGTTTACTGTTCTCGCAAGCGCGAACGTCTTTAGGCCAAGGCGAGGAGGGTGCGCATGGGCTTTCGGTCACTGATGGTTGCGGCCGCGCTTGCAGCGACGGCAGCCGGCTGTGCACGGGTCAATTCCGACGTGCAGGCAGCGGAGAAGGCGTACAGGCAGCAACTCGGCAAAGGAGTCTCCGCCGGCATGGGGCAGAAGAAAACCGCCGACCAGGAGCCGTTGCCGCTCGCGTCCGGCGGCGACCTGGTCTAGGCTCGCCGACCGAAGAGTCGCCGCTTTCAACTCGACTTGAAGCTCGCGTGCGCCGAGACGGGCTTCACGCGAGGTCCATCGATTTCCTGCGCCCGCGCAGATCAGCGCGGGGAAAAATCATGTCTCAGGCGCAATAAGCTCCCGACTACCTCTCGGGCCCGGATTGGGCGTATGCCATCGAATGCGCGGGCCAGAACCCAGTGCCCGGATGTTCGTCGGCGAACCTCCCCGGTTCAACGCGAAGCATCGACATGGGGACGCTTGAAGGTGCGCTCACGAATCGGCGTCAATACCTGAATTCGATATTCCAGGTAAAATGCCTGGCGGCCGCGACGCTGCGCATCGACGTGCTCGGGATGGTTGCGCCACGCCGCCAGCGTCTGTTCGGATTCAAATTCGATAATCGCGACCCGCTCGCCGTCGGCTGCCGTGAACGTTTTGAAGGAGATAAAGCCCGCCATCGAACGGGCTAGCGTTTCCATGCGCTCGGCGGCCGGTTGATATTCGGAATTGCTAGCCGGATCCAGACGCGAGCGAAAAATCACCACCATCATTTCGTTCCCGGCCCTGGCCTTCGAGTATGCACCGGCCTCCTTCCTCCGACAAGCGCTCGCCGGCCGCCGGACTCAGGGGTTCGCGACGGCGCAGGCAATCCACCTAGCGACTCGGCGTAAGCAGCCGCCGTGGCGCGGATCAAACAGGGCACATCAGCCGCCCACTGATTCAAGCGCTCGCTATGGCCGGACCGCACGGCCCCGCCAAACAGAAAAAGTAAGCTGTCTTCAGAAGCTTCCATTGCTCTTAAAGCGCCTGCAATATAGTGGCTAAGCCTTAAGCGCCGACCATCGGCTCGGCGTTCAAGGGCACGGCCGGGCCGCTGGGGAGCTGTCCGGGTTCGACGCGAGTTCAGCGCACCAAGCTGGCTTGCCGGCTTATCGCCGAATGCCAGCCAAAGCGAATAACGGAAGGCCGGATGGAAGACATTCAAAGCACGCTTGAGGCACTGCGGCTTCATCCCGTGGCTGATCACTTTACGGTCGCGCTGATTACGGTGGCCGTTCTTGCCGACCTCTGCGCAAGCCTATTTAGTCAGCGCGCCTGGTTCCGCTATATGGCGTTGACGCTGACCGTGCTTGCGGCGGCGTCCGCGGTGGCTTCCGATTACACCGGCAGCCTCGAGGCGCATCGGGTTAAAGATACGTTGAGCGGCCCGGCCAAAACCCTGCTCCATAATCACGCGGAGTTGGGAGACATTCTGACCTACGTCGTGAGCGCCCTGGCGGTGGTCCGGATCGCGCTCGCGCTGTTCGGCTTCATGGCCCGTCTGCGCCCGCTCTACCTGATCCTCGCTGTAACGACCGTGGCGGCGGTTCTCTGGCAGGGGCACTGGGGCGGAGAACTGGTTTATAGCTACGGGGTGGGCACCGACCTCGGCGCGGCGCCGGTGAGCAGAGCAACGCCTGCAATTGGAGGCGCTTCTCCCGGCGTGGCGCGGGAGAGGCCGACGCCGCGGATCGAGGCTCCGATGGCGCGGATGACCCCGCAAGCTGCGCCGTCGGCTCGGTCGAGCCTGGGCGGCCTGCGGCCGTTAGCCCCCTCTCCCGCTCCGGCGGCAAGCGCCTCGAAGGCGGCTGCTGCGGGCAGCGTCGCGCCGGCGCAGCCTAGCGGACCCACGCCCATGCCCGCTTCTCCCGCCGGAGGTGCGGTAACGCCGCCGCCGGCGCCCAGTTCCGGCGCGCCGACCGCCGGCGGGTCAACGCAAGGCACCCCTTCGATTTCCGCGCCTGGCGCATCCACGTCACCGTCGGTCGGCCCCGGTGCCGGTTTCCGTTGACCGCCGCCGCGGATAAGCCGCAATTACAACACAGAAACGGGGAATTTAAGCCAGAGTCGATAACTTAACGCAATTTCCTGGGATTGACTCCACTTCGGGTTATTGAGGCAACGAAGGGAGGCGGATGCCTGCGAGCAAGCGTATCAATCTTGCGCAGGTTCAACCCTAAAAGTTCCGCCATTTGGTCTCCGCTCAGATTGCCCGACGAGAAAGCAAACTCCCGAATACAATGGGCGACAAGTTGCTTCCTCTCTAATGGTTGGAAACGATGGCCCTTGTCTTTGGTGAGAACAGCCCATCCCATCAAGCCCGGTAGCTGAAGCCAAACCTTATCTTCTATCCCTCGTTCAAAGAACTCCAAGTGCCGCCGAAAAGGGAATTGCTCCCGTTGGAGAGTCGCGACAATTGCGGATGTCTCGCAAAGGTTCTCGTCTAAGTAGAGTGTGGAGCTATATTTAGGCTGCTCGTTGGTAATCTCCTTCCCACCGGATCGCTTCAAGGATTTCCTCTTCCGTGCGGCCATATTCGCTAGCTAAGGCGAGCGGTTCCTCTCTCGCCCAAAAACGAGATGCGATCACGGCGGTCGAGATTCCCGTCCCGTCGATAACTGATCGACCAAAAGCGATTGTCGGAGTAATCGATATGATTTTTGGTTCGTCGGGGCCCTTCTTTGCCACAAATGGGTAGAACTTCTTGGCGACTCCCCTTGCCTGCCATTCAATGCGCTCCAAAAACAGGTCTACAACCTGCCTCAGCGCATATTGTCCGCCGCGGGAGACATTGACAAGAGCGCGCTCGTCAATGAACAAATCGACGCCATCCGTTCGGAACCGCGAGCTGAGAAGCGGGTGTCTGGAATTCGAAATTTGCTTCAGTGTCCTCAGGGCGGAGCGAACTCTCGGCAGCCGAAGACGGTATTTGATGCGAAGTGCGTTCAGTACGTGACACTCAAGCAGATTTGCAAACGACAAACACAGCGGCGCTTCGTCGGCTGGCTGAATTATCGGCGCAACAGATCCGCGCCCTAAAGTCCAATACCGAAGCGTCTGATAGGGCACGCCAACGTAACGAGCGGCCACCGCCGGGCTATAGGTAGGCACCTCGAAGATTTCATCCTTGATTTTAAAGGGCATTCCCATTCCTGAGGACGATCATATAAGCCATTTGGCTTCGCTGTAACAAGTACCATCTGCGATACTTTCATTATCGCGCGGAAGGCGCGCACGGCGACCAAGGGTTGCTGCGTGATAGAATCTCTCCCGCGTGCCCGATGGGCTGCGGGTCCGTCGCGGGCGACCTAAGACCGCAACGCAGGAATCGCGCTGAATCCCTTTCAATGAAGCGCGCACGAGAGGGTCGAACATGGGGAGAAAAGTGGCGCAGACGGTGGGCGTGATCGCCGAAATATGGCGCTATCCGGTCAAGTCAATGCTCGGCGAGCAGCTTACCGAAGCTCGGCTTACCCCAACCGGGCTTGAGGGCGACCGCGAATGGGCGCTGCTGGATGCGCAAAGCGAACGCGTGTTAAGCGCCAAAAAATGGCCCGCCTTGCTTGAGCTCCACGCCGCCTGCGCACCGGCGGGTTTTGCCGGCCACAGACAAGCGCAAGTTGTGGTCACGATGCCTGACGGGCGCGCGCTCGCCGTCGGCGAGCCTGCCTCTAGCCAGGCGCTGTCGCAGTACCTGGGGCATGCGGTGAGCTTCGCGCGCGCGCAGCCCGAGCAGTGCCTGCGCGCGGAGATCGACCCGACGAGCGTGTTCGGCGACGTTCCGGCTTCGATGATGCTGCCGGGCTTTGCCGATGCGTCGATGCCGGACACGTTTTCTTTGGTCAAAGGCGGATTTTGCGACGCCGCGCCGCTTCATCTTTTGACCAGCGCCACGCTGGAATTTTTGCGCCGCCGATGCGGGACGGACGCGAAAATCGACGCGCGGCGGTTTCGTCCGAACTTTTTGCTGGCCACGGCCGAGGGGCTCGACGGCCTGTACGAGGACCGCTGGCGCAGGCTTAATCTGAAGCTCGGCGAACAGGCGCAACTCGAAGTGATTCGTCCGTCGCTGCGCTGCGTCATGACCACCCATCAGCAAGCCGACCTGCCGCGCGACCTTCGCGTTCTGCGCGCCATCGCGCGCGAAAATACCGGGCATTTGGGGGTCTTCGCAACGGTCAGCGAGCCGGGGAAAGTGCGCGTCGGCGACCACGTCATGCTCTGCGTCTAGCATTGCCGCGCCACGCCCGCCGGCGTTGCCGCGCCGCTAACCGTCAGCCGTCCCAGGGCGCTCAGCGCACGATATTCGGGTCGGCATCGAAAGTGCGTCGGCGATTGCCCCCGCAGGCACGCACCACCGGCCCGCACGGCGACGGCGAGGGCAGCAAATATCCGGCGGCGCTATCTCGGCGGTGATAGGCCGCTATTCGGCGCCGGGTTACGTGCCGGCTGCCCAGCTCGCAAGGTAATGCTTCTGCTCCGGCGACAAGCTATCGATCTTGATCCCCATTGCTTTGAGTTTGAGGTTTGCGACCGTGTTTTCGACCTCGCTCGGCACGTTATGCACGCGCACCGGCAGTCCGGTTTGTTTAGCGGCCCAGCGCGCGACCAGCGCCTGGGTGGCAAAGCTCATATCCATCACTTGCGCCGGATGGCCGGTGGCGCAAGCCAGGTTCACCAGGCGTCCTTTTCCCAGCAGGTAGAGGCGCCTGCCGTCGGGCATATGATAACAGTCAACGTTGGGCGTCACGTCGAGCTCGGCCTTGCGCGCCATTTTGGCTAGGGACGCGATGTCGATTTCGATGTCGAAATGGCCCGAATTGGCGAGCACCGCTCCGTCCTTCATCAGCGCGAAATGGGGCGCGGCAAGTACGTGCTTGTCGCCGGTCACGGTAATAAACACGTCGCCCAGCTTGGCCGCCTCGCTCATCCTGGCGACGCGAAAGCCCTCCATCGCAGCTTCCAGCGCGCGCACCGGATCGACCTCGGCAACGATCACGACGGCGCCCAGCCCCCGCGCCCGCGAGGCCACGCCGCGTCCGCACCAGCCGTAGCCGACCACCACCGTCACCGTACCGGCGAGCAAAACGCCGGTGGCGCGAATGATGCCGTCAAGCGTTGATTGGCCGGTGCCGTAGCGGTTGTCGAACAGATGCTTGGTCAGCGCATCGTTGACCGCCACCACCGGTATCTTAAGCGCGCCGTGTTCCGCCATAGCGCGCAGCCGGGTCACGCCGGTGGTAGTCTCCTCCATGCTCGCCAGCACGCCGGCGGCCTGCGCGCTAAAGTCGGTGTGCAGCAGGCTCACAAGGTCGGCACCGTCGTCCATGGTCATGCGCGGCATGCGCCGCACCACGGCGGCGAGGTGGCGGTAGTAGGTGTCGCGGTTCTCCCCGCGGATAGCGTAGACGGCGATGCCGAAGTCTTTGACCATGCTCGCCGCTACTTCGTCTTGTGTAGAGAGCGGATTGGACGCGCAGCAGGCGACTTCGGCGCCGCCCGCCTTGAGCGTACGCAAAAGGTTGGCGGTCTCGGAGGTGACGTGCAGGCAGGTTCCCATCTGCAGACCTTTGAGCGGTTTTTCCTTTTCGAATTGCTCGCGCAGGCCCGCCAGCACCGGCATCTGCCTGTCCGCCCACAAAATGCGCTGCTTGCCTTGAGCGGCGAGGCTCAGATCGGCGACGTCGTAGTTGGACTCGGCCGGGGCCGGCCGCAATTGGATCAAGGCTTTTCGCTGACTGCTTCTAGCTCGCAATTTATCTTAGCTCCCAAGAAAAAAGTTGAACCGGCGCATCCGCCGGTATGAAGCATTAGGACGCGGCGCGCGCGTCGCCCAGCACGGCAGATCGCCGCCGCATCTGCGAACGAGGCCGGCGGCGATTTGCAAATCGCGCGGACCTGGGTGCCCACGGTTCCACTGCTACGTGGCGCTAGCCGCGCTCCCCGAACGCGCGGCGTAGCGCTTCGACCATATCCAGGCGCTCCCAAGTGAAGAAACCGTTGTGCGGAGGGCGGCCGAAATGGCCATAGGCGGCGGTCGGACGGTAAATCGGCCGCTTGAGCCCAAGCTTCTTGATAATCGCTGCGGGACGAAAATCGAACATCTCGCGCAACACCGCCGAGAGCTTGTTCTCCGACTCTACCCCGGTGCCGAAGGTGTCGACCAGAAGCGATACCGGTTCGGCCACGCCGATCGCGTAGGCGACTTGGATCTCGCATTTTTCAGCCAACCCTGCCGCGACCACTTGCTTCGCCACGTAGCGCGCCATGTAACACGCCGAGCGATCCACTTTGGAGGGGTCTTTGCCCGAGAAGGCCCCACCGCCGTGGCGCCCGTAGCCGCCGTAGGTATCGGCGATTATCTTGCGTCCGGTAAGTCCACAGTCGGCCTGCGGCCCGCCGATCACGAACCTGCCCGTCGGGTTGATGTAAACTTTGGTGGAGCGGTCGAGGTAGTGTTCCGGAACGACCTTCTTGATGACCTCTTCGGTGATCGCTTCATGCAAAACTTCGTAGCTCACGTCAGGGGAATGTTGGGTCGAGATCAGCACGCTGGCGAGGTGCACCGGATGACCACCCTCGTAACGAACCGTCACCTGACTTTTGCCGTCCGGGCGCAGAAACTCTAGCTTGCGCTCCTTTCTGAGCTTGGCCAGTTGCTCGACTAACTGGTTGGCCAAGGAAATCGGCAGGGGCATGTATTGCGGTGTCTCCTTGCAAGCAAAACCGAACATCATGCCTTGGTCGCCGGCGCCTTGTTCGGCGAATAGCCCCTGCCCCTCGGTCACGCCGCGAGAGATGTCCTCCGATTGCTGGGTAATCGCGATGATTACCTTGGCGGTGTCGCAATTGAAGCCGGTCTCGCCGTCATAGCCGATCTGGCGAATCGTATGGCGCGCGACCTCGGCGTAGTCGAGCGTCGTCTTGCTGGTGACCTCTCCGGCGAGCACGAGCAATCCGTTCTTGATCAAAGTCTCGACCGCCACGCGCGAGTCTGGGTCCTGGCTCAGCAGCGCGTCGAGCACGGCGTCGGAGACCTGATCGCACACTTTGTCCGGGTGGCCTTCGGAGACCGCCTCGGAGGTGAACACGAAATCATTAAGCGCCATGCGCTGGCATCTCCCTGTGCGCAAAGTCGTAATCGTAGGTAACCTTGCTTAGTGCCCTCGTCGCGGACCCCCTGATGCGCTCGCGCCGGCCGCCACGGACGCCCCAGGCTGCCGCACGGCGATGTTCGCGGCGGGCACTGACCGGCAGGGTCGAGGTTGAATCGGCATCGAACCGGCCCTTGCTTAAGGTTGACAACATATAGGCAAACCTCACTCGGCTCGTCGATCGGCGCGACGAGTTCGCTCTATGAACTTAACACGGCTTACGCCCATGCAAAACGTCCAGGCTATTCTTCGCCGAAGCGATTTTCGAACAATGCCCGCACTGCCGCGAGCGCCTGGCGGGCGTCCGGTCCCTCGGCGCGAACCCTAAGCTTCGCGCCTTTGGCAGCGCCCAACATGAGCAGGCTGGTTACGCTGCGGGCGTTCGCATGGTGACGCCCCTTGAGCAACGTGACCTTAGCGTCAAACGACCGCGTGCTCTCCGCGATGGTGGAAGCGGCGCGCAAGTGCAGCCCAAGCCCGTTTTTAACCTCCACCAGAGCCTCCACCATAGCGATTTCACCATATCCGCAACCGCATCGCCACAAAGATCGCTCATTTCGGCCGGCTCGTGCGCGCAAAAACAAGCTCGCAACAGCATGAGCTCTATCGACGGCTACCGCTATTACTGCTCAAACGCGCTCGGCGCCGGATCGATGCAGCAACCACGTCGGCCGTCAGGCAGCATGCAGCAGGGTGACAGCGTCCGAGGGTTCAAAGCGCTAATCGCATTTCATGGGCCGTTGGGCATCGTTACGCCGCCGGAGATGTCCGGCCGGGCGCCGGCGGCGCCACCAAGCGCTCCGCTATTCCGCTTTTCGGTTAGCCGTCTGACGCTTTGCGCTATCGATCCCGAGATTGCGTCGATTAATCAGCCGTAAAACGTTTAAGCAGGGAGCGTTTTATGGGTGGCATGCGCATTGCCTTATAGAATCGAGCGCCCGAGCAAGGGTGCTATAGTCGGGCGGAGTGTTCTCGCGTCTCGTGCGTAGTCTTGGTTGGATTTTTAGTCTTGGCGGTACACTGCACCGATGACGAAACGAGCCAAAAGATTTTGAGGCGCAAACGAGCGACCAAACAATGGCGTCGCTCAGGCATCCTCGAAAACGCCGAAGCAGTGATTATTTTTTTCCAGCGAAAGGTGCGCCCGGAGTGAAAGAATCGAGAACGTGAGCCCAGCGCCGGCACTTCTGACCAGCAGCCCGCCGGCCCAAGACCTGGAAGGCCGCTGTAGTAATCGACCACGGGCGCTTAACCGGGGGTGGCAGTGAAATGCGTGAAATTGGCAGTAATGACGCGGGCTTGTCGGATTCGGGCGGCGAGCGGTTGCGGATTGCCCAGTTAGCCCCGCTGCATGAGAGCGTTCCGCCCAAGCTGTACGGCGGGACCGAGCGCGTTGTGGCTTACTTAGCCGAAGAACTGGCCCGCCGCGGCCATCAGGTAACGCTCTTCGCCTCGGGTGATTCCACGGCGAGCGTTCCGCTCAAGCCGATATGGCCGGTGAGCCTGCGCTTGGCCGGACTCAGCCGCTACGGCCATCAGTATCATCTGATGATGCTGAACGAAGTGTACCGGCACGCCGAAGACTTCGACCTAATTCATTCACATCTCGATTTCTGGAATTTCCCGCTGGCGCGCCTGGTTTCGACGCCCACGCTGGCAACGATGCACGGGCGCCTGGACGACACTGATCTATTGCCGATCTGGCAAAGCTTCCACGATATTCCGATGGTCTCGATCAGCGATCATCAACGTCTGCCGCTGCCAGCGATGAACTGGATTCGCACGGTGTATCATGGCCTGCCCCGCAATCTGCTGCGGTACAGTTCGAAAGCAGGGAAGTACCTAGCCTATCTGGGCCGCATCTCGCCCGAAAAGGGGCCTGACGTTGCGATTGAGGTCGCGCGGAGAGCGGGAATACCGCTTAAAATCGCGGCCAAAGTGGACGAGAATGACCGCGAGTACTTCGAGACCAGGATAAAGCCTCTGCTGTCGTTGCCCGGCGTCGAATATGTCGGCGAAATCACCGAAAAGGAAAAGAGCGAGTTCCTCGGCAATGCCCTGGCGCTCTTGTTCCCGGTCGATTGGCCGGAGCCCTTCGGCCTGGCCATGATCGAGGCGCTCGCTTGCGGTACGCCGGTCATCGCGCGGCCTTGCGGCTCGGTGCCCGAGGTGATGCGCGACGGCGTGACGGGCTTGCTCGCCGCCGATATCGAGCATCTGGTTGCAGCCGTGGGGCGAGTGGGTCAAATCTCGCGCGAGACCTGCCGCGCCGACTTCGAGGCTCGCTTCACCGTCGAGATGATGGCCACGAACTACGAGCGCGCCTATCGACAGGTGTTGGCTAGAGTCCGCAGCCGCGCGCACCCTGGCCAGCCTCGCATCGAGCCTCAAGGTAACGGCCGTTCGCATCTGCGCGAAACCCACGCAGGCAGCGCAAGCCTCTAGGGCGGTTCGAACCGGCTGCGATTAGCGGGGTGCTCCGGCTAAGTGCCGGCGGCTGAGGCGAGCGCGGAATCTGCACGCACGGAATTGCGCACCGGTGTAAATAACGGCCACGTCGCTTCGCCGCCGCGTGCCGGTCGGGCTGTCACTGCGCGCTGCGGCTTTCAGCAGCCTTTGCCGCAAGCGCCGCGTCGGTCAGGCCATAGCCCTCGAGCAGCGACAAAGCGGCAAATCCCAGCGCCAACATCGCCATAGCAAAGACGATCGCCCCGGTGTAGCTGCCGGAGACGTCAATCAGAAGGCCGGCCACCGGCGGCCCGAGCATCACGCCAATCCCGCCTCCGGTGTACAGCGTGCCAATCATCACGCCTAAGCCCTCGATACCAAAAAGCTGCGCGACCACCGCGGGCGAAAGCGCGACTACGCCACCGTAGGCGCTGCCCATCGCCAGCGCGAACATCACCAGCCATCCGTAGCTGCGCGCGCTTAGCCACAAGCAAAAGCTCAGGCCGTAGACCAGGTAGCCTGCACGGTACAGTCGAATCGTCCCAAAGCGGTTGGCCAATGCGCCGAACGCGGAGCGGCCGACCACGCTGGCCATGCCGATGATGCCGGAGAGCGCGGCGCCAGCGGTCGCGCTGGCCCCATGCTCGGTGGCGTACGTCGGCAGAAACGTGAACGGGATGAACAGCGCACCGGCGTATGCGAGCCAGGACAGGTAAAGAATCGCGAATGCCGGCGTGCGGACAGCCCGCCCCACGTCGAGCTTCACGGTCGCCGCCGGGATGGGCGGGCGCTTCAAGACCGCCGCGCACGTCAACAGCGATATGACGGCGAAGCTGCCCAATCCCATCGCGGTTGCGCGCCAGCCCCATCGCTGGATCAACCACGCCGCAAGCGGCGCCACCGCCAGCGTGCCCACGCCGATGCCCGATACCGCCAGGCCGAGCGCGGCCGAGCGCCGGCGCCGAAACCATCCGCCGACCACCGCCACTGTCGGCACCCAGCCGCAGGCGACACCCACGCCGATCCCGACGCCGTAGGTGAGGTAGCCGATCCACAGGCGATCGATAAATGCGGTCAGTATCATGCCGGCACCCATGATCAGCGCGCCTGCGCCGAGCACCGGGCGGGGGCCAAATCGATCCGTCAGACGACCGGTCAACGCGCCGAGGAAAAAATAGCCCAGGACCGCGATCGAAAACATCGCCGAAACGGCCCCATGACTAGCACGAAACTCGACCATCAGCGGCGTAAGAAAGGCGCCAAAACTGTAAAGCACGCCGAAAACGGTGAACATCGACCAGAACGCGCCGGCCACCATAAGCCAGGCGCGAGACGAGTCGACTTCGTCGTTGGGGCGCGTCGTATCGATTTGAGCTTCAACGGCCGTCATCTATATTAAAGATCGCGTAAAAAGCTCGGGGCTTCACCGCTCACTGCCCAGAGATGCGGAAACTCGCCTTCGATCCTCCCGCGGAGCCTCGCTGTCGGCGAAATTATCGCAGGCTTGGGATTTGCGGAACAGCCTTCTGGCCCCTTGCGCGCGAGGCGATGACCGCTGCCCTCCGTTTCGCCTCGGGCGCTGACGAACTGCCTGAATCCCGAACCGACCGGCAAAGCCCGCCGACAAAGCACTGCGCCGGAGCAGCCTATCGGCTGTAAGACGCGAACCTCTCGCGCCGCGGCACTGAAATAGACAAGACTAGGAAGCTGGATTTACGGCCATGCCTTCTTATTTGCGGCTCCTGCTGCCGGCGGCGCTTTTGGCGGCCGGTCTGGCAAGCAGCCTGAGCGATGCGCAGCAGGCGCCGCGACCAGGAAATGCGCAGGCAATGACACAGGCGGCGATGCGGCGCGACAAGGGCGAAATAATTGGAGCTGACGCAGCGCGCCGTCCGGCCCGCGGCCCGCAGATCGATCCTTTAATCTGGCCCAACGATTCGCTAACCGTCGCGAACCTGGGCCATTCGACTCTGCTGATGAACTTCTTCGGCGCCCGCGTCATCGCCGACCCGGTATTGCTCGACAAGATCGGCATCGCCTTCGGGCGCTGGCTTACCCTTGGCCCCAGGCGCCTGACACCCGTGCCGCTTGAGCCAAGCCGGCTCGGGCCGCTGAACGCGATCTTGATCACGCACGCGCACATGGACCATCTCGACTTGCCTTCGCTTGGATGGCTGCCCAAGAGCGCGGTGGTCATCGCGTGCAGCGGTTGCGCCGATCTAATAAGGCCGCTCGGGTTTGCCGACGTGCGTGAGCTTAAGTGGGGCGAAAGCACGGAGGTCGACGGCCTGAGAATCACCGCCTTTGGCGCGCGCCACTGGGGACGGCGGCTGCCGTGGGAAAAAGACCGAGGCTTTGACAGCTACCTCCTGGATAAAAATGACACGCGCATGCTGCTTGCCTGCGACAGCGCGTACACGCCCATGTTCCGCGAGTTGGCGCCGCTTAAGCTCGCGCTCGCCGCCTTTTCGGTCGGCGCCTACGACCCCTGGATCGCTCATCACGCCAACCCGGAGCAAGCATGGAAAATGTTCAGGGACAGCGGCGCCGAATATCTATTGCCGATTCATTGGGGCACTTTCCGGCTCTCCAAGGAGCCGCTCAATGAGCCCCTAAGGCGGTTGGCCGATGTTGCCGGCGCCGAACAATGGCGCATCGTCGCCGCCGAGATCGGCGAGCCCTGGCGCTTGCCCGATTCTCGGCCGGCCGGGTCTGCGCGGCGCGACCCGCACGCCGCCGCGCGGTCACCGGCGGCGGACGATTGAGCCACGCGAAAAAAATCACTCGCCCGCGTGGTGGGCGGTATCGTAGGCAAACCAGGGCGGAGGCCCGGCTTCGATTGTTATCTTGCCCGGGTCGCCGCCGATGACGTCGAATTTAGTTTTTCCCGCCGCGCGCGAAAACTTGAGCGAGAGGCGGCTGTCCCCGACCTGCAAATCGGTCAAGCTAAGCTGATCGACGCCTTCCGGCAGCGTCGGGTCGACGTATAACTTGCCGCGCGGCGCGTCGGGATGTACCCCCAGCATCGTGCGCACCAGATGGAACACGCAGCCCGACGCCCACGCCTGGGGTGTGTTGGCTTGCAGGTATTGGACCGGGCACGACTCGCTGTCCCTGGGAAAACCCGCGAACAGCTCCGGCAGCCGAAAGTGTTCGAACATCGAGGCGGCGTCGAAGATCGCGCCGACGACCCGGTTCGCCGCCTGGCGATAGCCGTAGGCCGCTAGCCCGGCGGCGATGAGGCCGTTGTCGTGAGGCCATACCGAGCCGCGTTGATACTCCAGCGGATTGTAGGCCGGGTGGCCGGCGGAAAGGGTCCTGATTCCCCATCCACTCCACATGTCCTCCTTGAACAGGCGCTCTACCGTGGCGCGGACCCGGCGCGGTTCGACGATGCCCGACCATAGGCACTGGCCCGGATTCGAGGTCACGCTGGCTACGGGACGCTTGTCGCCGTCAAGGCAGTAGGCGATATATCCCTCCTGGTCGAGCCAGAAGGCCTGATCGAAGCGCCGGCGCAGCCGCTCGGCTTGTCGCCGAAGCCTATCCGCAAGCGCGCTCTCGCCGAGCGTCTCGAACGCCTGCGCCATCCTGAGTTTCGCGTCGTAGACGTAGCCCTGCAGCTCGCAGGTAGCGATCGGCAGTTTGACCGGGCTGCCGTCCGCATTAACCGACGCGTCGCTCGCGTCTTTCCATCCCTGGTTGTAGTAACCCTTGGGCGATCGCGTCTGGTATTCCTGGAAGCCGTCGCCGTCGCGGTCGCCGTAATGGTCAATCCATCTCAGGCAGGCCAGCGCCGTCTCGCGCAGGCGCTCCAGCACGCCCTTGTCGCCGGTCCAGCGGAACAGCTCCGAGAGCACGATCAGGTACAAAATCGTGGCGTCGGCGGTGCCGTAGTACGGCGTATGGGGAATCAGGCGGCGTGCGGCCAGCTCGCCGTAGCGAATCTCGTGCATGATTTTACCCGGCTCGGCGTCGCGATAGGGATCGTGCTCGCGCGCCTGCAATTCGGCGAGCTTGGTCAACGCGCCCAGAGCGAAAGGCGGCGAGATCAGCATGCACTGCAGCGAGACGATAAGGCTGTCGCGCCCGAAAAGCGTAGCGAACCAAGGCACGCCGGCCGCCGGCAACCAGAGTTCACCCACGGCGTCAAGCTCGTGCATCCGAAGCGACCAGATGTCTTCCACGGCTTGGCCGAAAATCGTTCTCAAGGCGTAGCCGGCGCCCGCAAGCTTGGTTGCCGAGCTGCGCCAATCGTCTTGTTCCTCGGCGCCGGCGCGGGCCAAGGCCTGGCGCGACTTTTGCGCCTCGAGCCGCGCCCCGCCGGCGGCGAAATCGTGATCGCATAGCGGCACATAAGCGTTGCGCGCCTCCCAGCATTCGCCCGGTCCCAGCGGCAATTCGAACAGAATCTGGCCGTTGGAAAAATGCGGCTCGGGACCATCCGTCCCCAAACGGTAGAGCAGCGCGCGCTTGAAATCTTCGCTGCGGTACAAAATCCTAAGCTCTCGCGCCTCGCCGTCCCAATACGAGTCGCGCGTGCCGCGGGAGAAAAAACGGCGGCTATGAACGTCGAAGAGGTCGGCGAAGTCGGAATCAATCACCACCCGCAGCCGCAGAGTAAGCCGGCGGCCCGAGTAGTTGCACAGCCGCAGTTGCTCATAAAGATAATCGCCCGCCTCGCGTTCGATCTGAAAGCTCAGCGCCTGGGGCGGGATCGGCGCCTCATCCAAAGGGTGCAGTTCGGGATTGGTGAAGTAGAGGCGATGAGCATTGGCGCGCAGCGGTGTAGATTGGATGGGCAGCCATTTCTCGCCGTCGATCACGACCTTTAGATGCGAGATAAAACGCGAGTCGCGAAAGAAAAGCCCGGTCTCGGCGTTCGCTTCAATCTCTCCCGCGCTGTCCGTAACCAGCACCAGTGAGCCGCGGTAAATCGTCAACCGCGGCGGCCCCACGCGAATTTCCGGCAGCGGTTTGCGGGGTGCCGTGAAATGCCTTTGGTTGTCTTCGCTCATCGGATGACACTCCTCGGATGGTCTTTGCCTTGCGCCGAGTTGGCCTCCCGTTGTCGGCGCGCATCGGGCGCTCTATTTGCCGTCGGATCCTCCCCGGCGCTTTGGCCGCGCGCCCGCAGCCCCTGCGGGCCTGGCGTACTCGGTCCTGCGTTGCACCGGCCAGTCAAGCGTCCGCACGCTTGTCCTTGCGTGCGGCGCGGCGCCGGCGTAACGCCCCTGCACAGCGCAGCGGCCCGCGGCGGCCTGCCGGTCGCGCGCAACGCGAGTGCGAAATCTGGCCGACAGATAAACGAGCTTCCCAGGTAATTGGGGGGGCAAGCGGTAGGCGGCCTGGTGCCTGCATCCGAAACTAAAGATCATCGACGCGCGCAGTTGTCACGGTTATCGGCGATGCTTAGGGAGCTTAGGTTTGCCTTGGGCGGAGGGCGCGGCGGCGCGTTCGTCGGCGCGGCGCGGCTTCGGCAATTGTGGGCTGATTGCACATCGGGCTTGTCCAGTGAGCGGGGCGGCGCGACAAGGCCGTCAATTTTCCGGACGCGTACTAGCGCCCGGCGGGCGTGGGTCGGCGATGATCAAGAACCGGCTCGCGACGACGACCTGCGCTTGGACGACCTAGATTTGCTTTGCAGGATATGAAGGGCCTGGCGCGCCGAGTGGCGTATCAGCTCGTTTAATTGCTCGCCTTTGTCCTTAATCTCGCTGGTGCGCTGCTCGAGCTCGGTCTTCATCGCGCCGAGCATCGACCGCGCCTGATCGCGCAAGCGCCATGGGTCAGGATTGCCCAGCGCCCGTTTGAGGCTCGAACGTAGCTGGCGGCCTTTCTTGCTCAGCGCGTTGATCTCGGCAACGAATCTCTTGGGCGCCCGCGCAGTCTGTTCAAAGCTCGGGAACTTAATCCCCCTCTTTCGCGCCTCGCTTTCAATCCGCGCGCGAATTTCGGCGATCGTCGCCCGTAGCTGGCCGAGATCGTCACCAGTCGAAGCGGTCCGGGTCCGGGCACGCGACGGGCCCTTTGCACTCGATCTTTTTGCCGCCATAATTTTGACGCTCCTTAGACCAGAGCGGAAGCTAGAGCCAAGTTTATATTTTTTTTCGGGGATGACCAATTTGAAAACATCGCGAAATCAGTGGCCGCTCGGTCCGGATACGGCTAGCAAAGCTGCACAGCCGTCTTCGCTGGAGCTTCGTCCACGTCTGTCGCTGTTCGATACCTCGATGGTGGTGGCGGGCTCCATGATCGGCTCGGGTATCTTCATCGTCTCGGCTGACATCGTGCGGCGGGTCCATTCGCCGGCCGCTTTGCTCGCGGTGTGGGTAGTAAGCGGGGTGATGACGGTGAGCGGTGCGCTGGCTTATGGCGAGCTGGCGGCGATGATGCCGCAGGCGGGCGGCCAGTATGTCTACTTGCGCCAAGCGTACGGCTCGCTATGTGCTTTTCTCTACGGATGGACGCTGTTTTTGGTGATTCAGACCGGCACGATCGCCGCCGTCTCGGTCGCCTTCGCGCGCTTTGCCGCGGTTTTCTGGCCCGGCCTGGGCGGGCGATTGCCGCTGCTTGTCGGATTTGGGGTTACGGGACAGCAGGCGCTCGCCGTCGCGGTCATCTTTGTGCTCACCGCCGCCAATCTGCGGGGCATAGACGTCGGGCGAGGTTTGCAGAACGCGTTCACCGCGGTCAAGCTGCTGTCGCTTGCGCTGATTATCGGGGTCGGGCTGGTGGCGGCCAACCCGGCGGCGGTCGCGGCTAATTTCAGCGCCGGCGGTTTCTTCGGCGCCGGCGGCTTATCGTTCGATCTACTCACCGGGTTCGGCGCAGCGATGGTGGGTGGACTTTTTTCCGCGGACGCCTGGGCCGCGGCAACCTTCGCCGCCGCCGAGCTGCACACACCTACGCGCGATTTGCCGCGCGCGCTGGTACGCGGCACGTTGACGGTCGTAGTACTTTACTTGCTCGCCAACGCGGCCTATCTGGCCGAACTGCCGGCTCATGGTGCCGCCGGCGGCCCGAGCCTGGCCGCGCGCGGTATCGCCTACGCCAGCGAAGACCGCGTCACCGCCGCGGCGATGGCGGTCGCGTGGGGCCCGACCGGCGCGGCGCTGGCCGCGCTGATCGTGATGGTCTCGACCTTCGGCTGCGCCAATGGCTTGATCCTGACCGGCGCGCGCGCGGTCTATGCGATGGCTAAGGACGGGCTCTTTCTCGCCCCCGCGGCGCGCCTCAACCGTGCCCACGTTCCCGGATGGGCGCTTTTGATGCAGGCGCTGTGGACCGCGCTGCTCGCCTTGTCGGGCGGGTACAGCGACCTGCTTGACTACGTTGTCTTCGCCGAGCTCATGTTTTACGTGCTGACCGTGGCCGCGGTCTTTGTCTTACGCGCGCGCGAACCCGACCGGCCGCGGTCCTACCGCGTGCCCGCGTATCCTTATTTACCGGCGTGTTATATCGCGGCTGCCGTGGTCTTGATGATCGACCTTTTGGTCATGAAGCCGCGCTACACTTGGGCCGGCCTGCTGATCGTGCTAAGCGGTTTGCCGGTCTATTGGTTCTGGTCGCGGCGCCGGTCAACGTCCCAAGCTTAGCCCGCCGAATGTCCGCCGTAACGGCGGACGCGAGTTCCCTTCGACTGGGCTCAGGGCAGGCTCTTCGACACGGCTCGCTTCGCTCGCCGGCTCAGAGCCTGCGATCTTTTGGCGCATTGTCTCGCATGGTGGTGCGTGGCTCGGAGCAGTTCCGCCGCGCCGCCTGAAAGCATCTGCATGACAGCTCATTTATCGACAGTCTCGTTGCGTCAACAGGGCGGCGACCATTCACCGTTATCAAAGGCTTCTTTTTCTTGGCAGGCTAGCTTTCTGAGCTTGTGGCCGAAATGGCGGGCCGGGCAAAGCGCCGCTACAATCGACACAGCACCGATGGGACCCAAAATGCTCCACATGGGTATGGCGAGCTTTATGGGTATGGCGAGCTTTACAGACTCGCTACCGCGCCAAAGGCACGCCGTGAGAGCGACTCCGCCAATTGCGACAAGAAACGCATACCAGAAAACTTCGATTAGTGATGGCGGAGTGCACCACGGAAAGCAAAGGAACCTGTATCTGTCGATGAAGGCTTGCGGACATTTTGGCCATCCCTTGAGCATGGCCTCGCGCAGGCCAAGCCGGCTTCGCTGCCAGAAGAAAGGGACCGCTGTTCTTGGCGATCCCGATTAAAGCGGCTGGCGTGCTGCGCGAACGGACAGACTCGTAAGACACTCAGTGTAAACCGGAATTCTCACTGTAAACAGGGCGTGAGCACGAGACACGGAGGGATCGGGAATGACGAGGTCATTGCCTGGGGCGCTCCCCACGCTGGTCTTACGTTTAACCAGCGGATATTCGCGCGGTCCTGACGCCCCAATCCCAGCCAACCGCAGCGCGCTTGCTGCTGAGTCCTGCCGCTCCACTTTCCGCCGTCTTACGTAGCCTATCATCTGCCGGTTGGCGCGCGCTCAAGGCTTGATTAGGACCAGGGTCTCGCGCGGCAACAGTGTATCGAGCTCGAGGATGGCGTCGTTGTCCACCGAAATGCACCCGGTCGTCCAGTTCACGTCGGTGCGGTTGAGCCACGGCGCGTCGGTGCCGTGGATGCCGATTGCGCCACCGAGCGGCGCGGGCCGTCCGTGCGCGTCAGGAACGGCGCCGTGGTCCACCGCCTGGATATAGTGCTGGTGGTCTACGGCGTTTGGGTAGTTGATCTTAAGAAAGCGTCGCCAGCGATGGTTGTAATATTTGCCGACGATCGCATACACCCCTTCAGGCGTGTGCAGGTCGCCTTCGTACAATTTCGGTCCCGGGTCCGGATAGCGTCCGAAAACTGCATGGTAGGTCCTGAAGATTCGCCCTTTGTAGTAGACTATAAGTTGATGGCGCGACTTGTAGATCGTCACTGCCCAATTGAGGGGGTCAGTTAATTCGGCCGGATCTCGCGCGAGTACCAGCTCGCGCTCGCCTGGAGTTGAGACCCGGGTGCGGCCGACCAACGCTAACAGGCGGCCGCCAGCCGTATCCGGTATGGGCTCGCCGGCGGGGGCAGACGCCAGGGCCGTGGTCTTGCTCGCCGGCGTCGTGAACGCGTATGACCGAGCCGTGCTATTCACCTGGGATTGCGCCGCCGGCGATGCGGCCTGGCCGGGGACCGGTGCGATGGATGTTTGAGCTTGCAGCGCCACAGCCGGAACTAATAATTGCAGCGCGATGCATAGGGGCAAAAATTTCCGATTCATAACTCTGGCGACTCGAACATGGTCTGAGATTCAATAATTTACGTGATTTTTACTTGCAGCGCCATTTTGCCATCTGGTAAGCCATGCTCAAACCTCCAAGCGCTTGCTCAAAGCTACGCGGGCCTACGCCAACTAGAAACAGCGCGCGTTGTCGCAAAGGCAAGTGCTTCGTCGCGCACGTTCGCCGCCATGACCAACCGGTGGGCACAGCGTTGGCCCGACAGCAGTCGGCCTTGTGCGGCCGAACGCGCGGTAGTACCTGTTGTAAGCCACCGCGCAGCGCTGGGTAAGGGAAGAACGAGTTATGGCGATCGATAGCGTGGAGCTGCGTCGCGTAATGGGTCATTTCGCCACCGGGCTCACGGTAGTCACGACCGTGTCGGCCCACGGAGAGGCATCAGGGCTTACCGCCAACGCCGTCGCTTCGGTGTCACTCAATCCGCCGCTGGTTTTAGTGTGCGTGGACAAAACCGCCGAAAGCCATCCCCACTTTGCGCAAAGCAAGGTGTTCACGATCAATATCCTGGGTGAGCAACAGGAGAGCGTGTCACGCCGTTTCGCCGGCAAAGGACCGGATAAGTTTGCCGGCGTGGGCTATCGGCCCGGCGCCAATCAGGCTCCGATTCTGGAGGGCGCGATCGCCTATATGGAATGCACCCTGGTCGCCGCCTACGAAGGAGGTGACCACACGATCTACGTCGGCGAAGTCCAGGAAGCCAGCACTCAGGAGGGCCGGCCGCTGCTTTTTTTTCGCGGCGGGTACCATCAGCTCGATAGCTGAAAGAGGCTTCACATAGAGCGAAGAAAAAAGCGCCGCGGCTGCTTGGGCGCGCCCGGCCAACGCCGGTCAAGAATGAACGCACAAATGAGTGCAAAGAAGTATACGCGCGCGCCCTGCGCGGCCGAGCGCATGGCCGCCTCGGCCCAGGACTGATGAATCGTCCTTTAGTTTCCCAATCACCAAGCTTTGAGCCGGCGCGCCTTAGTGGACTGAGCATCTTTTTGCCGGCCCATAACGAGGAGGCAAACCTCGAACGGGTGGTCGGGGGACTTGCCGACGCGGCCGGCCGATGGGCGCAAGAGTACGAACTAATCGTTGTTGACGACGGCAGCCGCGATCGCACCGGCGCGATCGCCAAGCGCCTCGCGCAAGCCGACGGCCGCGTGCGTTCGGTCAGTCATGAAGTCAACCGCGGCTACGGCGCGGCGGTGAGGTCAGGGCTGGGGGCCGCGCGCATGCCGTACGTGATGCTGTGCGACGGCGACGGGCAATTCGACCCAGCCGACCTGGCTCGCTTGGTTGAGAAGATAGGGGAGTACGACGTCGTCGTGGGCCGGCGGGTCAATCGCGCCGAGGGCTTTGTTAGACGGCTCAACGGGGAGGTTTGGAGCGCTTTAATGCGGCTGCTGTTCGGCCTTCAAATCCGCGATATCGACTGCGGCTTCAAGCTCTTTCGACGCGATTTGCTCGACGGCATTAGTCTTAGGGCCCAGGGCGCGATGATAAGCACCGAACTGATGGCGAAGCTTGCGGCACGCGGAGCGCGGATCTGCGAGGTTGACGTGCGCCACCTGCCGCGCGTCGCAGGCCAACCATCCGGCGCCAAGCTTGCCGTTATTGGGCGGGCCTTTGTCGAGTTGTTCGTTCTGGCGGGCGAGCTGCGTGCCGAGACTAGAAAGCGGCTGCGAAATTAGGTCCAGAGCCACTTTGGGCGCAGGCGGGGCGTGCGCGCCGCGCGAAAGACTTCGTCAGCGGCAAATCACAGCGAACTGACGCGTCAGAAAGATGTCGGCGCCCGCGTCATCGCTCTCGATGATTGCGGTGTTGACCTAATAGCTGGCCTAATAGACGTTTGCCTCGATCATTAGCGGCCAAATATTTTCCCGACGGCCTGCCAGCTTCATGAGCACGGCCCCGAACGACTGGAGCGCGGGGTAAGTAAGAGGGAGATTGGTTGGCATCGCGCTAATTGACGCAGATTGCGCGGAACTCCCTTTCGCGCGCTATCCGGGTCTGCTAAGGTTTTGTGCTTGGTAGCCTACAGTGGGCCTCGCGCCTCGGTTAACAGCCTGCCGGCGATTAAAGCTCGCGCTTGCGGTAATCCTCCTGGTAACTGCGATGTCGCAGAGTGTGCCGGGAAATGCGCGAACGCGCGATGATTCCGACGAGGAGGTCTGCGACCCGCTGGCTGACTATTTTCTCGGCCTTGAAGACTACACGGAGGCGATTCGGCTACATCTCCAGGTAATCGGGCGCAACCCAAGCAACGGCTTGGCTCATTACCACCTGGGCTACGCTTATGGTATGGCCGGGCGCCGGCGCGGCGAGTTGCGGGAGTACCAGTTGGCCGTCGAGCTTGGGCTAACCGATTGGGATTTATTTCTCAATCTCGGTCTGTTGTACCAGGAAGACGGGCGCTTGCAGGACGCCGCTGACGCCCTCAGAACGGCAACTATCTTAGCGCCGGATCACGCCGAGGCCCATTACAATCTCGGCTTGGTCTTCGAGCGAGAGGGCAAGCTGCGCAGCGCGCTACAGGAGATGTTGATCGCCGCCCAACTGGACCCCGGCCAAGCCGACATCCTTAACATGCTCGGGGTCATTTACGCCGAAATGAGCGATTACGCGCGGGCGCAGAAGCAATGGTCGGAACTGCTGGCGGCCGATCCCGAATACGATCCGGCTCGCATCAATGTTTCCAGACTGAAGACCAAACTGCAGGCGCAGGCCGGCAGCAAAGCAATCTCCGCCGCAGACCAGCCCGGCCCTGTGGCCAAGTAGGGGATGCGCGCCGGCGGAAGGGTGTGGGGAGGCGAAGGCGGTGGCTATGATTAATGCGCGGGCGGCAGTTGCTGCAAAGCTTTGGTTGGCACGAAATCTTCCGCGAGTTGTCCGCGTAGCCGGTCTGCTCGGCTTTTGCCTCGCGCTCGCCTGTGTTCCGGCGGCGGCGGCCAAGCATCGTCATCATCATGCTCATCGCTCCCATCGCGGGCTCAGCCGGGTCGCCGCCGTACCTTTCCGGGCGGCCCTGCTCGAGGACGCCGACACCGGCGAGGTGCTCCACGCCAGCGCCGAGCATGAGACCTGGCCACCGGCTTCGATGGCCAAAATGATGCTGCTGCTAGTGGCCGAGGACCAAATTCGCGCCGGCCGCTTTTCGCTCAACGATCCGGTGCGCATCTCCAGCGTCGCTGCCTACACCGGCGGGTCGCGCCTGGGGCTGCGTGCGGGCGACGTGTATCCTCTGGGCGAGCTGATGAAAGCCGCGCTTATCAGGTCCGCCAACGACGCCGCGGTGGCAGTGGCCGAAAAGATTGGCGGCTCCACCCAGGCCTGTGTGCGGATGATGAACCAACGCGCGCAAAGCCTGCACATGTTTCACACCTTCTACGGCACGGTCAACGGCTTGCCGCCCACTGCCGGCCATGACGCCGACTTTACCGACGCCTATGATCTCGCCATCCTGGCCCGCGAGATTATCTATCATACGGATTTGCTGCGGTGGTCTTCCCTGGAGAGTGCCGCCTTCGATGGCGCCGTCATCCTGCACAATACCAACCATCTGGTTGGCCGCTTCGACGGCTGCGACGGGATCAAGACCGGCTTCACCTATCACGCCGGCTTTAACGTGACCGCGACTGCCAAACGCGGCGACCTGCGTCTGATAGCGGTCATTCTGGGCGCGCCCTCAAACCCCGAGCGCTTCCGCCAGGCGGGCCGCCTTTTGGAATGGGGCTTTCAGACCTTCGCCGTAGCCGAACCGGTCAAGCGCGGCCAAACCTTGCCGGTTCAGGTGCGCGTCGGCCCCCGCTTCGCGGTCCAGCCGGTTGCGGCAAGCGCGGCCAGAGTGCTCGTACCGCGTGAAGACCTGACCAATCTCAGCGTCGAGTACCGGATGCCGTCCTATATCAATTCGCCGATGCCAGCCGGTACGCCGCTCGGCACCGTGGTGGTGCGCGACGGCGCGCGCATCGTCGGTCAGGTGCAGGCGCTCTATCCGCAGGTCTCGGGCGGCGCGTCCGCGTGGCCGCCGAACAGCGACCTCGGCTCAGTCTCCAGCGCCGTGCAAAGCGATCCGCCCCCGGCCACCCGCGCCCTTGATGGCGGCCCGCGGTGAGGGCGGCCGCGATTAAGGCACCTTTACCGACGACTCGTTGGCCCTGAGGCAGGGTCTGTCGGTAACATATAGTCTCGGGAGATTCGCGGGCCGCCGTTCGAATTGGCCGCGCGGCGATTTCGTCTCTTGTGACAGGGAAGTTCACAGCCGAGCGCAGCAACATTTCGGGAATCACTAATGAAAGCGAAAACGGGCTCCCCGCTGTCGCCTCAGATAGCCGGCGATGAACGGTCTTTCGGCGAACCTAACTACTCGCACGGGATCCTACTGGACGGCGTGGTCGCGGGTCTGCTTGGCGCGTTGGCGATCGCGGTCTGCTTTTTGTTTGTCGACCTGAGCGAGGGGCAGCCCCTAAGCACTCCTGCCGTGCTCAGTGCGCTTTTGTTCCATGCTTTTACGTCCAGTACGCAACCGACGCTGGGCGCGACGCTCGTTTACACGGTCCTGCATTTCGCGGCATTCGCCCTGGCTGGCCTAATAATGGCTTGGCTGGTTCGGGCGACCAGGCGCGCCTCGATGCTGGCTCTTTTCGCAGTGATTTTTCTCGCTGCCTCCGAGACGTTTTTCGTTCTTTTGCTGACCGGTAGCGAGGCCTCGTCGGTGCCGGCGCTCTCGCGTTGGAGCCTGTTGGTGGCCAATTTGATGGGTGTGGGCGTGATGCTGGCCTATTTCTTCGCCCGTAATCCGGGCCTTGGCGGAAGCCTCTTAGGCTCATGGTCGGAGGTGGTGAGCGAAGGGATAGTCGCGGGTTTAATCGGCGGGCTGGTGGTGGCGCTGTGGTTTTTCCTGTTTGACGTGAGCACGGGGCAGCCGTTCCAAACCCCGGCGATTCTTGGGGCGGCGATTGTCGGCAACAACGCGGCCGCCGCGATGGCTTCGGTATCACCCGAGTTGGTCTTCATATACACGGTATTGCATTTCGCAGCCTTCATGCTTTTTGGAATCTTGGTCGCCACTCTGTTTGCGCATCTCAAGCGAACCGAGGTCCTGGTCGCCGGGCTTTTTCTAGTTTTTCTCCTGTTCGAGCTTTTCTTTGTCGGTTTCATGACCATGATTGACGAGCAGATGCTGCAGGTGCTGCGGCGCTGGAAGATAGAGGTGGGCAACCTGCTGGCCAGCGGCAGCGTACTGGCGTTTTTGTTGGCGCGAAACCGCGACGTAAGGGCAAAACTGGTCCACGGTTGGAAGGGACTGCAAGAAGTAATGGAGCATATGGTGCCCAAGCCGCCGGCAGGCCATTAGTCGCCCCTTTCAGCGGGCGGGTCACGTGGCCTCGGACCGGCTTTGCGTGCATCACCGGCTTTGCGTGAGTCCCGAGCGGACAGCTTAACATCAGAAGTGTCGACGCGCGGCGCGAAGCCGGCGCTTAAGCCGCGAGTTGACCGCCTCTGGTCATAGGGACCCGCTTCGACGGCAGACTCTTGGCTTGCGCGAGCGTGCCTAACCGTAGCCGCCGGGCCCCAAGGGCATACCTGACCGGGGCCGTCCCGATGTGGTAGCATAACGGCTCGAAGCCCGCAGCCGGGACACGGCGCCGCGAGCGAGAAAGTAGCGCGATGGCCAATGAACTGATTCAGCCGGATAAGTTTTTTCTGACCCGTTTCGGGCTCAATGAACGCGCGTTTGAGAGGGTGCTCGACACCGCGCTCGAGCGGCGGGCCGACTACGCCGACATTTATTTCGAATGGCGCAGCAACGAGTCGATCAACCTGGAAGACTCGATGGTGAACCGCACCGCGAAAAGCGTAAGCCAGGGCTGCGGCGTCAGGGTTTGCGCCGAAGAGCGCACGGGCTACGCCTACACCGACGAGATTACGGTTGACCGGATGCGGCTGGCGGCGCAAACCGCGCGGACGATCGCCGATCGCGCAGCCGGCGGCCGCGAGCCGGTCGCGGTCGGCCAGTCGGTCGCGCGCCACGATCTCTATGCGCTCGCAACCTTGCCGCTGGAAGTCCCGGCCGTGCAAAAGGTCTCGTTGCTGGAGCAGATCGATCGCGCCGCGCGGGCCTACGACCCACGGATCAAAAATGTGATGGCGTCGGTCATGACCGAGACCAAGGTGGTCCTGATCGCCGCCGGCGACGGCAAGCTCGCCGCCGACGTACAGCCGCTGTGTCGACTCAACGTCAGCGTAATCGCGGAAGAGAACGGCAATCGCCAGATGGGTTTTTTCGGCGGCGGCGGCAGGCTTGAGTACGACTATTTTCTCGCCGGCGAGCGCTGGCGCGAGTTCGTTCGCGAGGCCGCTCGCCAGGCGGTCGTCAATCTCGAAGCGGTCGCCGCACCGGCCGGCGAGATGGTGGTCGTGCTCGGACCGGGATGGCCGGGAATACTGCTGCATGAGGCTGTGGGCCACGGTCTGGAGGGCGACTTCAACCGCAAAGGCGCCTCCGCCTTTAGCGGACGAATCGGTGAGCAGGTGGCCAGCCCGCTCTGCACGGTCATCGACGACGGCACCCTGCCCAACCGGCGCGGCAGCCTCAACGTCGATGACGAAGGCACCCCGACCTCGCGCACCGTACTGATCGAGCGCGGCATCCTGCGCGGCTATTTGCAGGACCGTCTCAACGCCCGACTGATGAAGCTGCCGCTCACCGGCAACGGCAGGCGCGAAAGCTTCGCCCACATGCCGATGCCGCGCATGACCAACACCTTCATGCTGGCCGGCGACTCGGCGCCCGAGGAGATAATTCGCTCGGTGAAAAGGGGCATCTACGCCGCCAGCTTCGGCGGGGGCCAGGTCGACATCACCAGCGGCAAGTTCGTCTTCTCGGCCAATGAAGCGTACCTCATCGAAGATGGCCAACTCACACGCCCGATCAAGGGCGCCACGCTCATCGGCAACGGCCCGCAGGTGCTCAGGCGAGTTTCGATGGTAGGCAGCGACCTTAAGCTCGACGCCGGCATCGGCACCTGCGGCAAGGACGGCCAGTCGGTGCCCGTTGGCGTGGGGCTGCCGACCATCAGAATCGACGCCATCACGGTCGGCGGCACCCACGCATGAAGTCCGGCCAGGCTCCGACTTCCCACACCGACCTCGAGCTCGCCCAATGGGCGCTCGAGCGCGCCCGCGCGCGCGGCGCGAGCGCCGCCGAAGTCCTCACCTTGACCGCCGAAGCGCTGAGCGCCGGGGTTCGTCTGGGTGAGGTCGAAAAGCTCAAAAGCTCGCGCGAGCGGCGTATCGGTCTGCGCGTTTTCACCGGAAGTTCGAGCGCCTGCGCCTCGACCGCGGAGCTTTCGTCAGACGGGCTTGAGCGTTTCATCGAGGAGACAATCGCGCTTGCTCGGGTAACGGCCCGCGACCCATGGTCCGGCCTGCCGGCGCCCGAGTTGCATCCGCGCGAGGTTCCCGAACTCAACCTCGAAGACACGACGCATCGCGTGATCGGGGCGGAAGGCGCCCTTGACATGGCGCGCCGCGCCGAGCAGGCGGCGCTGTCCTCGGACCCTTCGATAACTAATTCGGAGGGCGCCGAATTCAGCTCCGGATGGCATCGCCTAACGTTCGTCAACAGCCAGGGCTTCTCCGCGGCCTACAATGCCACGTCGTATAGCCTGGTCGTAACCCCGATCGCCCAGGCGGGCGGCTCGATGCAGCGCGACTATTGGTACAGCGCCGCCCGCCGTTACGAGCTGCTCAAGGCGCCGGAAGAGGTCGGCCTTATCGCCGGCCGGCGCGCCCGAAGGCGTCTGGGAGCCCGCAAAATACCCACGCGCCGGGCTCCGATTATCTTCGACTCCGAGACCGCGGGCAGCCTGCTCGGCGCTGTAACCGCGGCGGCGTGCGGTCATGCGCTCTATACCGGCGCCTCGTTCCTCAAGGACAGGCTCGGCACTCGCATCGCCGCGCCCTCGGTTGACCTGATCGACGACCCCACGATCGTCGGCGCCTTGGGCTCTAAGCCGTTCGACGGCGAGGGCGCAGCCTCGCGCCGCAAGACGCTGATTGCGCAGGGCGAGCTCAAGAGCTACCTGCTCGATTCGTATTCCGCTCGCAAGCTCGGTCTTGCGAGCACCGGCAACGCCTCGCGCGGCATCGGCAGTCCTCCGAGCGCCGCGCCAACCAACCTCTATCTCGAACCCGGCCCTCAGTCGCCGGAAGAGATTATCCGCTCGGTCAAAAGCGGACTCCTGGTGACCGAGATGATCGGTTTCGGAATCAATCTGGTGACCGGCGACTACTCGCGCGGCGCGGCCGGATTTTGGATCGAGGACGGCGAGCTAGCCTATCCGGTCGAAGAGATCACGATCGCCGGCAACCTTGCGCAGATGATGCGCGACGTCGAGATGATCGGCAACGATCTCGAATGGCGCTCCTCGGTCGCCTCGCCGACGATCAAGATTGCCGAAATGACGATCGCCGGCGCTTAATCGGCGAATGCCGCGATTGCGGCGTCGGCGCCGCGCAAGCGCCTTCCTTCTAGCTCTGCTCAGTGCAGCGATGGCCGCATGCCGCCGGGGCCTGCCCGACGCCCAAAGCTACGGCGCGCGCCTTTACGCTGCGCGTTGCGGCCAGTGTCATTCAGCCTATGACCCGGCCTCGCTGACCGCGCCGATGTGGCAGGTGCAGGTGGAGGCGATGGAAGCGAGGATGCGGCAGGCTAGGCTGCCCGAGCTAACCGACGCGGAACGCCAAGCGATCCTTGACTACCTCGAGCAGCACGCGCAGCGCTGACAAACACGCGCCAGCTTTACTCCGCTGGTGGCCAATCAATCATTCGTCGCGCCGCCGCTATGATTCGCGTCCTTTGCTAGGGCTCGAAATGGCTGGAGGAACTGAGCGGCACGAAGCTGGGGCAAAGCCACCCACACAACGCAGAACTCTGGATATCTTCTAAGCACGCTCGCTGCCGAGTCACCGAATAGCTTGTCGCGCGTCAGCAACGCGGTAAATTTATCATTGATCACAGCTTCCACCGAATCGCCCTTACGGAGCGTATTTCACCCGCGAGCTTCAGCAGAGTCAGCCTCGACACCGATTCCCTCAATTAACCCTGAAGCGAAAATGAATCTTAGTGGGGCGGGCCGCGGTGCCCGCCCGTGCCCAGCGCGGGCAGGGCCGCCCGCGCCACCGAGGCCCGCGGACCGGGCAACCTCCAACGCACCAAAAACCCGCAAGCCGGTCCTCTGCCTTTGGAGCATGCCGCAGGCATAGGGCGCGGACTTCCGAGTCTTCATCGATGAAGTTACTTTCGCTTCAGAGTTAATTGGCCTATGCGAGGCTGCTAACTCGCAGCTACCGCCCCGCTCATGACTTCGGCAGGCCGTGCGCCTTTCCTTTTCGCTGGGATTGCTCGCTTCGCTCGGAGCCTGTGAATTTTTGGCAGGCTGCCGATTCATTGGTCGCGCGAGCGTGGCGCCCGCGCATCATGGCGGGCACGGCGGCCCGCCCTACTACTCAAAAATTCACAAACTCTCGGAATGCCAGTGCGGGGGTGCGCAGCGGCGCCGTTCATCGTGGTTGCGAGCTTTTTCAGTTTGTCATGCTGAGCCCCGCAAGTATTGCGAGCGGGGCAAAGAATCCCGGCGATGCTTGTTCGCGCTCGTCAGAGCCGGCTACTTGATCTCCAGGGAATTGGCGAAAAAAATTCACGTCCACTCGGCCTGTTCGAGTCGGCGCTTTTAGCTGATGTCTCTAAGTTGGGGGCTGGAGCCTGAGAGCGGCAGCGATGGTAGACTGGGGGTGAGTAGTTCGCAACCTGACGGGGTGAAACCGTGATTAGGTACGAGGACTTCGAAAGCGCAATCGGGCTCAACTGGTACGAAGTCGATCCCAACTTGCAGCAGTTGATGCACCGGCTGCTTAAGCCCGCGGATCTCGAATGGTGCGAGCCGGAGCTGCGCCGGATCGGGGCGCTTATCGGCGGGCCGATCGCGGCGCGCGCGGAAGTCACCGACAAGAACCCGCCGCGGCTGGTCAAGTTCGACCGCTCGGGCGAGCAGGTCGACGAAATCGTGCACCATCCGGGGGCGGTCGCGACCAAGCGCGACGTCTGGGAGTCCGGGATCGCCGGCCCGCGTCTGCGCCGCGAGGCTGCGCGCCGCGGGCGCCACTATCCGGAGCTGATGGCGACCGCGCTCAACTTTATGCTGTCGCAGGCGGAGACCGGAATGTTGTGCGCGACCGGGATGACCAGCGGCGTGCTCGCGCTGGTGCGCCGCTTTGCGCCGCCCGAGGTCCGCGATGAGCTGCTCGCCAAGCTCACCGCCGAGCGCTTCGACGAGGCGTGGGACGGCGCGATGTTCATGACCGAACGCAGCGGCGGCTCCGACCTATCGACGCTGACCACCGTCGCGCGCCGCGACGGCGACCGCTGGCTGCTCAACGGCTCGAAGTGGTTTTGCTCCAACGTTGACGCCGGCGCGATCGCGACGCTGGCGCGGCCCGAGGGCGCGCCGCAGGGACTGCGCGGCGTGGCGCTGTTTCTGGTGCCCAGATGGCGCAGCGACGGAACGCGCAACGCCATCGTCGTGCGCCGCCTCAAGGACAAGCTCGGCACCCGCGCCGTGCCCACCGCCGAGGCGGACTTCGTTGACGCCGAGGCCTACCTGCTCGCCGGCGAGCGCGCCGACGCGCCGGCGGCGCTCGACGGGCGCGGGATCAACCGGATGATGGAGATGGTGAACAGCTCGCGCCACGGCGTCGCCGTGATGGGGCTGGGAATCATGCGGCGCAGCTTTCTGGAGTCGGCGATCTTCGCCGCCCATCGCGCCGCCTTCGGCCGGCGCCTGGAGGAGCTGCCGATGATGCGTCAGACGCTGGTCGAGATGGTCGTTGAGCTCGAAGCGGCCGCGGCGCTGGTGTTTGCCGCTGGCGGCGAAGGCGCGCTCGCGCGGCTATTGGTGCCGTTGGCCAAGCTGCGCGCCACGCGCGGCGGGCTGAGGTTGGCCTCCCAAGCGGTCGAGGTGCACGGCGGCAACGGCTATATCGAAGACTGGCCGGTCGCGCGCCAACTGCGCGACGCGCAATGCCACACGATCTGGGAAGGCACCGAGAACATCATATGTCTTGACGTGATGCGCGCGCTGCGCGACGAACAGGTGCTCGACGCGGCCTTCGGCGCGCTCGGCGCGCGCACCGGTGACGGCGTCGCCATGCTCGACCGCTCGCGCGAGCGTCTTTTGCGCGCGCAAGGCGAAATCCGCGAAGCGCTGATGTTTCTGTCGCGGGCAGAACGGGATCTCGCGCAGTTGCGGGCGCGCGCCTTCGCCAACTACTTGGCCGACGCGGTCGAGGCGGCGCTGCTGCTCGAAGAGGCCGAATGGGAGATGGAACACCGCGGCAATGCGCGCAAGGCGCTGATCGCCCACCTCTACGTGCAATCGCATCTGGCCAACGACGCACCGCTGCGCGGAATCTGCTCCGCCGACCGCGCGACGCTGGAGCTGTTCGAGCCGCTGACCCGCTACGGCGAGGTTTCCCCCGCGCGCGCGCAGACGCTCATCGCGCAGGCGCCTTAGCGGCGCCCGCGACCCGCGCATCGCGCCGATCAAAGCGCCGCGGAAAAGAGGCTTACCCCGGCGCCGTGGCGCTCTGCGCGCTCTTGTGCAACCGACGCCAAAGACGAGACACCTTGCGCGAGGCCGCCCGCCGATGGACTACGCCCTTGCTGGCACCCTTGTTCAGCTCGCGGGTCGCAGCTCTGACCGCCTGTTCGGCGGCCTGCGCATCGCCCTTGCCGATTGCGTCCAGCGCCAAGTTAACGGCATGACGGACGCGGCTTTTGTGCGCCTTGTTGCGCGCCTCGCGCTTGAGGTTTTGTCGCTGGCGCTTAAGCGCCGACGGATGGAACGGAACGTGTGGCATATCTCGCCTTTTTAGCAGCCCAATCGCGCGCGATCAACCAAGCCGCAATCGGCAGGAGGCGGCTCAACAACCTATCGCCGCGTCGAACGTGGTCAACAAAGTCACAATCGGCCAGGCGCGTGCGGCGGCGCGAACTTAGGCTTGCGCGCGATTACCGCCGCCGTGCGCTGAATGAAATGGAGCCTGCCGTGGTCGTAGTACGGATGAGCGCCGCTTAAGTCGCTGCGTGCGTCCCTCGACAGCAGTTGTCTTACGCGGCGCGCTCGCGCCATAGGCGTCCCGGCGTTCGCCATCCAGGTTTCCATCTCCGGCGTGAGACAGCCGAAGTATAAGTCCTCTATCTCAAGCCCGCATGCGGCGAACATCGCGACCAGCTCGCCTAACGAGAGCGAGCGCATATGCGACGGGTCGCGCAGCCGTTCAATATGGTTCAGATAAGCCGCTCGACTCGGATGCTCGCCGCCGATTAGGTCCTCGACCACTACCATGCCCCCCGGGCGGCATACGCGGCTCATCTCGATGAGCACCTGCCGCGGGTGCTCAAAATGGTGAAACGCGAACCGGCAGACTACGGCGTCGAATTCGCCGGGCGCAAAGCGTGTTCGCTCGGCGTCTCCGCTTTCGAAGCGCGCGTTGTCCAGCCGGCGGCGGGACCGAATCTTCTCGGCTTGCGCGAGCTGCGCCTGGGTTAGGTCCAGCCCGATAACCTCGCGACATACCCGCGCCAAGGCCATCGCTACGTGGCCCGGTCCGGTCGCCACTTCAAGTACTCTGGCCTCGGGCGCGGGTTTAATGGCCCGAACCAAACGCTTGATGCGCTGCGGGTCCGTGATCGATGGATTAACCGCGTAAACCGGGGCCTGCTTGGTAAACTCTTGTCGAATTACCGCCTTATGAGCGCGGCCGGCAGAAGCCATAATCTAATCTTTCTCACGCAAGCCGTCTGCGCAACCCACTCTAGAGGTCGGCGGCAAGCGCGTAAAGGCGAGTAAGCGTTGCGCCCGATTGAGAGGCAGGCCAAACGCTCCTAGGGTTCGCTGCGTGCGCGGTTTGCGGCCAGGCGCTGTTTGGCCTCCTGCCAGAGCTCTTCGATCTGCCGCGGGCTTAGCTGATTGAGCGCGAGCCGGCGCTGGTCCGCCAGCCGCTCCAGCTCGGTGAATCGCGCGACGAACTTATCGCAAGCGCGGCGCAGCGTCTGTTCAGCGCTGGCCCCGAGAAAGCGCGGCGCGTTGGCTAGCGCCAGAAGCGCGTCGCCGAGCTCTTCGTCGGCGTCCTTGAGCTCGCCGCGCGCAAAAACGGCCTCGGCTTCGTCGAGCTCCTCGCGCGTCTTGGCCAGCACCGCGCGCAGGTCCGGCCAATCCATTCCGGCCACGCGCGCTCGTCGGCCGAGTTTTTCCGCGCGCAGCACCGCGGGCAGTCCGCCGGCGCCGTCGCCCAAGGCCGATCCCGCGCCGGCCTGTTTGCGTTCCTCGCGCTTGATCGCGTCCCACTGACGCACGACTTCTTCGGCGCTGTCGAGCGGCTCGGCGCCGTAGACGTGCGGATGGCGGCGGATGAGCTTCTCGCGCGCCTGCGAAAGCAACTCCGCGAGCGTGAACAGACCGCGCTCCTCCGCGACCACGGCATGAAAAACTATCTGGGCCAGCAAGTCGCCGAGCTCCTCGCTCACCGCGTCCGGCCTGCCGCCGGCGATCGCCTCGCAAGCCTCGTACGCCTCTTCGACGAGATAGCGCGCGAGCGTCTCAAGCGTCTGCTCACGGTCCCAAGGACATTGCCGGCGAAGCTCGCCGACGGTCTTGACCAGTTCGGCGAACAACTCGCCGGTCGGCCGCTTCTCGCGCCCATCCTCACTCATGGGCCAAACTTACTCGCCGGCTGCGCCCGGCGCCAGATGGAGACGAACGATCGAGCGTCTGTTGAAGCAAGCCCGCTCAAGTTCGCGGCGGTATCCAGCGCTCCTCGCGCGCAGAGCGCGAGCAACCGTCCTGGCACCGCATAGCGCCGGTGAAAGCAAATTGAGAGCCTCCAAGGCGCCGTCGCAAAAAGCGATCACCACGCAAAGGTCCTTGGGCCGCGCGCTCAATGGCGGTCCGGACCAACCTGACCCTTTGAGTCCATTTCGCGCGCGCCCGTATAGTATCAATCTCATGCTCCTGACCGATCGAGCCTAGGCTTGGCCGGCCGGCGGGACATGGCAAGATCTTATTGTCGGACCCAGTTGATTTGCTGAAATTTTTATCACCGGTGCTGAATCTCGAGCAGCCAACTTCAAAGCTCAAGCTGGGTGCGGCAAAAGGGTTCACCTTAGCGTTGATACTGGCGATGCTCTCAGGCGTCGCGACCGCCATGCCCGCATCCGCAAGTCCGGCGCCTCTGGGGTTAGACTACGACACGGGGCTCGGGCTGCTTGCGGGGATCGTACTGCTTTGCGTTTGTGCGCGCTCAGTCTACGTAAACCTGCGGGTCTTGGCCGCACAACCGCGCGAGGAAACGGCGCTTATGCTCGCCGTCCTGGTCAGCCTGACCCTGATTAAATGCGCGCTGCTGGGGGTTTTTCCAGGGGTCGCCGTCGACGTTAACACCTATCAGGCATGGGCGAGCAAGCTTACGCTGCTCGGAGCGCGGCATGCCTACGAGCCCGGATATTTTCTCGACTATCCGCCGGGCTACCTCTACGTGCTGTGGGCCATAGGGTCCATCGCGCGGCATCTTAACCTCGCGGGCGAGGGATTGCGGCTGCTGGTCGAAAGCCCGCCGCTTGTAGCCGACGCGTTGATCGGGGCGCTGCTGTTCGCGCGAATCAGGGAGCGGGGCGACCGCGCGGCGGCGTTCGGCGGGATGTTGGTTTTCGCCCTCAATCCGGGCCTCTTGTTCGACACCGTAGTTTGGGGCCAGAGCGACTCGGTGCCGACCCTGCTGATGCTGTTGGCGTTGCTGGCGGCGCTCGACGGCCGCTACGCCTCGTGCTGGGCGCTTGGCGCGGCGGCGGCGCTGATCAAGCCGCAGGGCTTGATACTGATGCCGCTTCTGGCGTGGTGGACGCTGCTCGAAGCGCCGGCGCGCCAGTGGCTGAAGTCGGCGGCAGCCGCGCTGGCACTCGCCCTGCTGGCCATCGCGCCCTTCCAGCTCGGCCATCAGCCGGGCTGGATTTTCTCCCTGTACCGCTCCACCGCGTCTTATTACCACGAGACTTCCGTCAACGCTTTCAACGTGATGGCCTTAGTCGGGGGCTTGCGCGAGCCGGACGCGGGCACGCTGCTCGGAGTTTCCTACTTTGCCTGGGGTTTGACGCTGGCCGCGGGATGGTACGTTTTCGCCGCCGCCCTGCTTTGGCGCGAGCGCTCGGCTCGAAGCTTATTTCTGGCCGCGGCGATGGTCTTCTTCGGCTCTTTCATGCTGCTCCCGCGAATGCACGAGCGCTACCTTTACCCGGTGCTGGTGTTGCTTATTCCGCTGGCGCTGGACGATGACGTGGTGATGGCGGTCGAGGGAATCCTGACGGCCACGTTTCTGTTCAATCTTTATCAGGTGGCGCAGATACTTCAGAACGCGACGTTTCTTCGCTCGCGGGAACCCTCGGCGATGGTCGCCGCGGCAGTCAATGTCGTGGCGCTTGCGCTGCTGACGTTTCGCGCGGTCGAGAGGGCTTGGCCCCGAGCCTGCTTGCGGCTGGCGCACTGGGCCCGTGCGGCTCTAGGAGCAGCGGACCGGGCCAGCTCATCGGCGGACGGGGCCGGACCGCCAGCAGCCGCGGCCGTCGCGCCGCTCGAAGCCGGCTCGCGCGGTGGGCTATCGCGCGCGCGCGGCGTTCGCGGCGAGTCGGCGCATGAACGCGGCGGCATCGCGGCGCTCGAGGACGGCGGCGCGACCGGCGTGAAACTTTGGCTGGGACTCGATAGGATCGGCGCTCCGCCGCGATGGAGCGGGCTAGACACGCTCATTCTTACATGCCTCACTGCCCTGAGCACAGTGAGCCGGTTTTGGCGGTTAGACCGTCCGGCCTCGATTGTGTTCGACGAGGTTCATTTCGTCACTCAGGCGCGTCATTACTTGCACGCGGAGTCTTTTCTCGATCCGCATCCGCCGCTGGCAAAGCTTTTGATCGCGCTGGGAATCGGCCTTTTCGGCGACCACCCGATGAGTTGGCGCCTGGCCAACGCGGCGCTCGGAACCGTGTTGATCGGGCTCACTTATCTGCTCGGCCGGCGCCTATTCGGCAATCGTCTGGCGGCGGCGTTGGCCGGCGGCGCAGTTTTGTGCGACGGGATGTTTTTGGTGGACTCGCGGGTAGCGGTTATCGACATCGTTTACCTAACCTGCGCTGCCTGGTCGTATCTGCTGTTGTTCCGCTTTCTTCAGAGCCGAGAGCAGGCGGACGCTAGGCGCACGCTCGGCTGGCTCGGCGTGAGCCTGGGCCTTTGCCTGAGCGCGAAGCTCTACGTGCCGGCGGCTACCTTTGTGCTGGTGGCCGGTTTTGTGCTGCTGCGGCTATGCAGCCCGCGGCTGGGGACTGCCGGCGGTCGAAAGCTCTTGGGGCGGCACGCGATCGGCGCCCTGGCCCTGCTTTGCGGGGTCAGCGCGACGGTGTACCTGGCGATTTTTTTGCCCCATTACTGGCTCGGCTGGTGGCGCGGGTTGGGCGACTTGTTCGCCTACTACGAGGGCGTTGTTTGGTACGAGCGCAGCGTCTACGCCGCGACCCATCCCTACGCCGCGCCGTGGTGGAGCTGGCCGCTGATGCTGCGTCCGATCGCCTACTGGCAGAATTTTCCCGACCGGGGCAATGTCGCGGTAATCTGGGGCGGCGGCAATCCGGTGCTATGGTGGGGCGCGCTTAGCGCTATCGCGATCACCGCGATGAAGCTTAAGCGCGGCGCCGACTTAAGCCGCGTCTTTCTGGTAGCCGGGTACGTGCTTTACCTTGCGATCTGGGTGCCGATCGGGCGCACGCTTTTTCTGTACCATTATATGCCCGCGGTTTACTGCGGCTTTCTCGCCCTCGGCGCGTCACTTGCGGAGTGCTGGGAAGGCCGCGCCGAAGCCTGGGAGCACGCGCTGTTGATGTTGCCGGTGGCCGCGGCTTGCCTGCTCGGCTTAAAGCCCGGCTTAGGGGTGCTGGCCGTCGCCGCGCTGGCCGGGCTCTACGCCGCCGTGCGCCGGTTGGACGAACCGCGCAGCGGCAAGTTTGTTTGCGCTGTGTTCACCGGCGCGGCGCTCGTCCTTTTCGTTTACTATTTCCCGGTCTGGGTCGGATCGCCGCTCCCGCGGGCGGCGTACTATCGGCGGATGTGGCTTCAAGGACCGGGCCTCGGCAACTGGATTTAATCGCGTGTCGTTGACCAGGCATGTCAGCGCCGCCCGGGCTGCGGCGCGCGCGGCGGGGGGCATCACGGTGCTGGCCCTGCTGCTCGGCGCGCCGGCGAGCGTCACCGTGCTGCTCGACGCGCCGGCGGTTTCAGCCGCCGTAGCCTCGGCGATTGCTTCGCGCTCGACACCAACGGGGCTCTCATCGGCCGTGCCGACCCTCTCGCATAACGCGCGGAACGCCGCGACAAACGCGCCCGCTGCTGCTGGAGGCGTTGGCGCGAAGCGCGGCACGGAAAAAAATCTTTTGCTTAACGGCGACCTGCGGGCAGGCTCCGACGACTCGCCCGACCATTGGCGCAGCGAAGCCTGGGAGCAAACGCTGGGGATGACGACTTTCCGATGGTCCCATCCCCTCTCCGCGCCGGGCGAGCTTAGGGTGACCAATCGCAAACCAAACGACGCGCGTTGGGTGCAGAATCTTACGCTCGCCCCCGGATGGTTTTACCTAAGCGCCAAAATCCGCGCCGAGAACGTCTCGGATAGCGGACAGGGCGCCTCGCTCAGCATTCTCGAAGGCGCGATCGGCTCGGCCGATTTGCGCGGCACGGCCGAATGGCAGCGCCGCGGCTTTTATCTGAAGGTCGGCCCTAGGGGCGCTGACGTGGAAGTCGCCTGCCGCTTGGGCGGGTTTGGCAGCGTCAACACCGGCACCGCGATTTGCGCCGATCTCACGGCGGTTTCGGTTGCCGCGCCGCCGCCGGGTGTGGGCCCGATATTCGACCTGGATCAGGTTCGCCGCCAGTACATGACCCCGCCCGTGGGCAGGCCATGGACGCTGGCCGGCGCCTTTGCCTTTACGCTTGCGCTGGCGCTCTTTGGTTGGACTATGTTGGGCGAGACCAATCGTGTCGATCCCGCTTCGGCTAATCCGCGCTAGCCATCACCCGCAAAGACCCGGGTTGAGAGACGACCCGGGGCGCCCCAGAGCGGGCCAGCCGGCCGCTTGATAGGCAGGCTGTATCTCGCGCCGGGAAAACTTGCGTTGCACGTGGTGACCGATTTTGCGCCCGACCAATCGCTGGAAATCGCGCACTGCGCCGACCTCGGCGCGTTGCTGGTCGAATTGGATCGGCTGCGCTCCTCGGACAATCTGTTCTACGCTATCCGAGTCGATGGCGATTTCGAGCTGATGCACACGCGCGCCATGTGCCGCGCCGAAGAAGGAGTGGCGCTGGCCGCAGCGGCGGCCCATCAGCCGGAATTCAAGCTGCCGGGCGTTTCGGGCACGATGGTGGGGTTTTGGTCGCCCAGTTATATCCAGGCGCTGGAAATCCCCGGTTATCACCTCCATTTTATCGACGTTCGGCGCGCCGCCGGCGGGCATGTGCTGGGACTGAACGGCGGGCCGCTGCGGATTCAGATCGCGCGCCTCAAGGATTTTCAATTAGCTTTGCCGACCAGCGTCGAGTACCTGCGGGCGGACCTGGGAAGGGACCCGAGCCGCGATCTGGAGCTTGCCGAGAAGGTCCGTCAAGAGGAGGCGAAGTGAGTTCGCAAACCGGCGCACAGTTGTTGGTCAAGAGTCTCGGGGCGCAAAGAGTGCGCCATGTCTTCCGCATCCCGGGCGCCCAGGTTGATCGGGTATTCGACGCGCTGGTCAACCGGTCGATCCCCACCGTCGTTTGCCGCCACGAACAAAACGCCGCCTTCATCGCCGGCGCTACGCGGCCCGGCGTGCGCCGAAGCCGTTGGCCAGGCGGCGCGTTTGCTTAACCGGGCGCGCCGGCCGGTGCTGATGCTGGGCATGATGGCGAGCACCGCCGCCAACGCGCGGGCGGTTCGCGACTTGCTGACACGACCGAAGATGCCGGTGGTCTGCACCTATCAGGGAGCCGGTGTAGCGCCGCGAACGATGCTGGCCTTGTTCGGCGGCAGAGTGCGCCTGTTCCACAATCAACCCGCCGACAAGTTGTTGGATTCGGCAGACGTGGTGGCCACGGTCGGCTTCGATCCGATTGAATACGGCCCAAGCTTCTGGAATCGCGGCAAGCGGCGGGAAATCATTCATATCGACGCGCTACCCGCGGATATCGACAACGATTATCGCCCCGCTGTCGAGCTTATCGGCGACATCGCGGCCTGTCTGGCGCGACCGGGTGAAAAAGTCATCTCGCTTTCCGGCGACGGCGGTTTCCACTTCTCGGCGATGGAACCGGAAACCGCGGTGCGGCTTAAATGCCATTTCGTTCACCTAGTGTGGACCGACGGTTACTACGACATGGTTCGCATCCAACAGAAGATGAAATACGGGCGCGAGGCGGCTGTGCGCTTGGGACCGGTTGACCTGGTTACCCTCGCGCAAGCCTTTGGCGCCGTCGGCATGCGTATCAAACATGCCGATGAGATCGCCCCGACGCTGCCCAAAGCCTTAGCTGCGACCGGCCCGGTGGTGGTGGATGTGCCGGTGGATTATTCCGAAAACTATCGCTTGATCGCGCAGTTGCATCCGGGGACGTTTCACTAAACCCAAAAACTTCGGTTGACCCAGGAAAATACAGCCGGCCTGAGGTGGGGTTGGCGCGGTTTCCACGGTCTGGGACTTGATTTTTTGGTGTAGCCGGCGAGCTGCGCCACGTCGAGCACCGGTATCTGCTTGGGCAAAGTGCGTCCGTCGGGCAACGCCTGCGTCAACATCTGACGTACTCCGAGCTTCTCCAGGTGTCTCACCACGCCATCAGCCCGCTCCAGCCGCTGACCGGCTTGCCCGTATAACGCACTTTAAGGCCGGTCGTCCGGACCTTGTCTTCTTAGGGGCTTGATTCGAAGGCACGCAGCATACGACGCGCGTAGGGCAAACCCGGCCGCTGTTGTTTCCTACCTTCGTCTTACGCCTCTTGACGGAAGCCTTGAATCGTCTTAATAGTTTATACACGTAGCTAAACGGACACGTGACGTAATTGGTATTGGCTAGTTTTATCTGGGTTTAGTTAGCTTACGTTGGCTTATTCGAAGGTGAAGACAGAATAAATCACATAAGTAGTTAGACGGGCAAATGACCCGGTTGGTATTAGTTGATTCTATTTGGGTCCAGCTAGCTTATGTTGACTTATTCGAAGCTCGAAACAGACGCGCGCGCGGTTGCGTTTGACGCGTGCAGGAACGGGAGCCTTGAAAGACTGGAACAAAATCAATCGGCTTTTTGGTCCCGCAGGTCCGGGGCTGGGCATAGTCGGCCGGGCTCCACGAAGGGATGCATGATGGCGAAATGGTATCTGCTGCGAACCAAGGCTCAGGAGGAGCGCAGGGCCCACGGTTCACTCAGCCGTTTCGCCCCCGAAGTGCTGCTGCCACTGACTAAGGTGCGTGTGCGGCGGTGGGGGCAGATGGTTGAATCGATCGCCCCTCTTTTCCCAACCTATCTGTTCGCTCTGGTCGATCTAGAGCTTCATTACGGGTACGTCCGCTATGCCCGAGGGGTGCGCGGAATAGTAAGCTTCGGGGCGCAACCGGCGGTTGTGTCGGAGTGGATCATCAGTGAACTCAAGCAGCGTTGTTCGCGCGGGTTGGTGGAGTTACCAAGGCGTCCGCTTTTGCCAAAGCAAGGTGTGATGATAACCGATGGCCCGTTTCGGGAGTTCGAAGGGATTTTCGAGCGCCATCTTTCGGGTCCCGAGCGGGTGGCTGTTTTGCTGTCTGTGATGGGTTGCGGAGCACGGGTCGTGTTACCGGCAAGTATGGTTGAACCCCTGGCCTGAGGGGTCGTTGCGGTTAGACGCGGCTCGGTGCCCAAATCTGTTGGTGGGGCCGACCGTGAGGCGATCGAGGCAGTGCTTGTCTTGAGCCTTCCCTCGCCGGGTGGGACCGGCGGGAGCGTGCCGTTCGCGCAGGCGTGAATCGTCGCCGGAGTTGCCCAGCGTAGCTTGACCCGGCGAACGGCTACCCGAGCAAAGCGATCTGTGATATGCATATGAGGATGGCCAAGGACAGAACGATCTCCAAACGCGTAGAGGAGAGACTTCGATGAGAAGAGCAGTATCCATGCTGTTAGGGGCTGTAGTCGTAGGGATGCTTGGCGCGCAACAGGCGTCTTGCGCGGATCTGGTCGGTGGGGTGGCGGACACGCAAGCGCGCCCCATTCCTGACGTCAAAATCGTAGTTAACGACATGACAGGCAAGGTTGTCGGCGAGGCGCAGACCGATTCATGGGGCCAGTATCGCATCGCCGGGCTTAGACCCGGAACCTACAACTACGTTTTGGACCCGGTTACCTCGGGCTTTAAAGGCGGAGATGCGGTTGCCTACCTCGGTCCTAACGGGATGACCACTAACTGGAACGTCTCCACCACAACGCCATCTGTCGCTTCGGGCAGCGAAGGCGGGGAATTGACGGTTCCGCACGACCCCCCCGGTTCATTGCCCCTGCGTCTAAGGGCAGACCCGGTGGGCGTTGACCGGCAAAAAATCCTTGAACAAATTGCGAAAGACCGACAAAGAATTTCGCAAGAAATCCCGGCGGCGAGAGAGAAGCTCCTGGCAGAAATCCAAAAAATTCGCCAAGCTGTCAGTCCGAGCCTTTAAACTCGGCGCAGCGAAGTTCTCAACCAACCGTCAAATAGTTGCGCCGGCCGCATCAGCCGCAACGTCACCCGTTGGCGCGTGGGTAGCATGATCAGCCGTTGGACCGCGGTCGGTTCGGTCCACGCTGAGTAAGGGTTTCACCGCTTCCAGGGCTATCGCCAGCTGCGGCCGCTCGCTCGCTCTCTGCGTGCGCAAGCCTCGGAGCTTGACGCAACTGTGGAGACCGCGCAGCAACGCCTACTATCACCGCTACCTTCAAGTTCAACACCCAACGGAACATCGGCGAAAAGTCTGGGCGGCGGCGGGTCCTCGTGCAAGCCTGCCTAATACAAGGGCGTTCCCATGAGCCTTTGTGACGCGCGGGGTGCGAGCCGATGGAAGAAATTCGTGCGGTGCTATCTCTTGTTCGCGCGACATCATCGCGCGCCGTCGATTCTGTGGGCCAAGCTGTTCGCCCTGGCGCTGGCGTGTTGGTGGGCGAGCGCCTGCAGCCAGAGTGCGGCCCCCGAAAGGACCAGCCAAAGATCAGAGAGACTCGAAGCCGCGCCGGTGGGTGGGAGCACCGGAAATAAGGGTAGGCTAGAAGACCTGCGCGTGCAGCGCAGCAAAGATGCCTTCTCAAATAAATTGGCGATCGGTCCAGGGGACGTAATCAAGGTAACGGTGCCCGGTGTTCCCGAGCTCGACAGGTTCAAAGTTCGTGTTTCAGCGGACAACACGATTTCACTGCCGCTGGCGGGCGTTGTGCCGGTTAGTGGCATGACGGAAGAGGCCGTGAGAGAAGCGCTTTACAAGCGGCTCGAAAAACCCATGAAAAACCCGGATGTGCAGGTCTTCGTCGACGAATACCACAGCCGACAAGTGGCGGTTGTGGGTATGGTGCAGAAGCCGGGGCTGCACAGCATAACCAGCCGCACTGACACCATCCTCGATATGATAGGCCGGGCCGGCGGCATGACCGAGAACGCGAGCTCTCGGATCCTTTTTATCCCGGCATCTTCGTCCACAAGTTTCCAGCAGCTGGCCGTCGCAAAGACTGCGGCGGCATCCGCCGAAGAGGCTCCCGGCGCAGTCGAGCCGATGCGCTCGGCTTCGAACGGGCGCAAGCGCCAGTCGGCGGACAAGCCCGACCGAGTAGCGCCCGAGCCGATCCGAGGGAACTCGTTGCCCGCCTCCAGCGCGGGTCAAAGTCGGCTGCTGTTGCTACCGGGGGCAATCGATCCGATCGAGATTGACCTGACAAACGCCGCACGTGAAAGCGAGCTCGACGTTCCGGTGCGGCCGGGCGACACAATCATTGTGCCCGCAGCGGGAGAGGTCATGGTCGACGGGTGGGTGGCTAATCCCGGCGCTTTCCGCATCGTGCCGGGAATGACTGCGCTGAGCGCGGTCTCAGCCGCAGGCGGCGCGCTGTTCAGTCAGATGGCTGAGGTGCTGCGGACCAATCCCCACGGCAGCCGGAGCTCGATACCGATTGACCTGGCCAAGGTAAAAGCTGGAGAGGAACCCGATGTTCCGGTACAGGCGGGCGATGTTGTTTTCGTAAAGCGTTCAGCGACCGGCGCCATCCCATATGCGTTCTATGAGATCTTCACGAAATTTGGTGCGGGCGTGTTCATGCCAGTGCCCTGAATAGCAGCGTGCAAGAACTGTCCCCATACTTCATTCAGCGCGAGCCTTATCCAGGCTCGCCGACCGGCTATAGCGCATCGCCTGCCGAAGAGCCTGGGCTTCGCGACTATTGGGTCGTAATCCGTAAACACCTGCGCCTCATTGGAGCATTGTTCCTAGGCGCGGTGGGCCTTACCGCCCTGGTGGTTTTCAATCTCACGCCGGTCTACACGGCGCAGAGCATCTTGCTGATCGAATCCCAGACGCCCCGGGTTTTGGACCCAAGGGAACCAGCCACCGAGCCGCCGCCATCGGCGGATCACGACTACTACAAGACACAGTACGACATTCTCAGGAGCCGCGGTCTCGTGGCGAATGTGATTAGCGAGTTGAACCTTGCCGACGAGCCACTTTTCAGTGAAAACGGTTCGGCGAAGGGGCTGATATCGGAATGGTGGAGCGGGTTCAGAGGCCGGCTTAAACAGCTCCTTGAGCCGCCGGCCAATGTGGTGGAAGACTCGGAAATGTCGGGAGTGCCGTCCGGTGTCATCGACGCGTATTTGGAAAGACTCCAGATCGAACCGCGATTTGGCACAGAGCTGGTGGTGGTGGCTTTCAGCACCCCCGATCCCGAGCTTTCGGCCCGGATCGTAAACGCGCACGTCGGCGCTTACATCCACCGCGGCATGGAGCTCAAGGCTGATGCGGCAAAGAACGCGGGACAGTTCTTGTCGGGTAAGCTCACTGAGCTCAAGGACCGGGTGGAGAAATCGGAAGCAGCGCTGAACGCCTACCGGCGCGAGCACGGGGTGATCACCTTCTCGCTGAGTGAAAATAGCCGGGGCGAAATGCTGGAGCAGCGGCTTACAAACCTCAACAACATTATCGCCAAGATACAAGCGGAACGCATCGCGCTTGAGGCGCAACATGAGCTGATTCGCAGGGGCGAGGCGGATTCGCTGCCGGCTGTGATGCAAAACTCGCTCATTCAGACCCTTAAACAGCAGGTGGCGCAGCTCGCGGCCCAATACGCGGCTATGCGCAACCAGTTCAATTCGGGCTACTATCAACCGCTGGATAACCTCAAGGCAAAGCTGGACCAAAGCCGCACGCAACTGGCGCAGGAAATCAATCGTGCGGCGCATGAGGTCGAATCCGAGTACAGTGCCGCAACCGCGCGGGAGCGGATGCTGGAGCAGGAAATTGCGAGCGTCAAGTCACAGGCGCTCGCCCTGAACGACGCGTCGCTACAGGATGCGGTGCTGGTACGCCAGGTAGATGCAAGCCGCAATCTCTACAAGAGCGTCCTTGAGCGCGTGCGCGAACTGGACGTTTCGGCTGACGCCCCGGCTTCGAACGTCTCGGTGGTGGACCGGGCCGCAGCGCCGCACGGCCCCTCGAGCCCGAAAAAGCTTTTTAGCCTTGAACTTAGTGGTTTTCTAGGACTTATCGGCGGGCTCGGCCTCGCCTTCTTCTTGGAATTTCTCGACGATCGGCTCAAAAGTTCCGAGGAGATCGAGCGTGAGCTTCAGCTCCCGAGTCTCGCGTTGGTGCCGGACTTCAGAAAACTCGTTTACAGCGGCTACGGGCGGTCTTTGGTCGGGAAACAGGCCGCAGAGGTGCCGGAGGTGAGCGCGAAGAAATACGGCACCGAAGAGGTCATGGTATCGCCGCAAGGCCGGTCACTCGCAGGCGGGATTTATCATACGATCTGCACGGCGCTGCTATTTTCACGGGCTGGTAAAACACCGAACAGCGTATTGATCACGAGCGCCGTGGAAAGCGAGGGCAAGACGGTGACGGCGCTCAACGTGGCGATAGCCTTCGCGCAGATGGGCGGTAGGGTGTTGCTGGTTGACGCCGACCTCCACAAGGCGCGATGCCATAAAATCCTCGGCCTCGAAAATCATTCGGGGTTGAGCGACGTACTCACCGGTCAAAAGCAGCACGAAGAGGTCATCCACCAGACCGCAACGGGCTTGTTTTTTCTAAGCGGCGGGTCGGACTGTCCGAATCCGACCGCGCTGCTGGGTTCTACTACGATGCGCGATCTGCTTGTCCGCCTGTGCGAGGAATATGATCGCGTGGTGCTCGACTCGCCGCCGGTGATGCCGGTCGGTGATGCGACCGCGCTGGCGGCCTTGGCTGACGGTGTACTTCTGATCGCCGGCGCCTCAACTTCCAAGAGAATAGTGCGACAGGCCTGCACACGACTCCGGCACGTAGGGGCGAAGATTTTCGGGGTCGTTCTGAACCGTGTCGACGCGGCGAGTGTCGATTTTTATTACTACAATCCCTACAAGTCGTCTTATTACGGCAAAGATTCAGCGCAATAACGGCGCCGGCGCTTTACGCCCGCAGAGCGACATATAGAGCCGCACGCAAATGGCGGCTCGAGCATCCTGGCCCACGGGTTCGACCAAACGATCGCGTGGGGGGTAGCGAGTCTTATTCTGTTCACGCCCCTTGCGGTTGGGTCGGTTGAACCGTGGGCGTTCGCCGCCATGGAGGCGGTGATTTTTCTGCTCGCCGCCGCCTGGATGTTGAGGCTCCTGCTTATTGAAGCGGGCACGTTCGGATTGCGCGGCGGGGTCCTAAGCACAGTGTTGCCGGTTGCGCTTCTCGCCGGCCTGGTGGCTTTTCAATTGGCGCCGCTACCACCCGCGTTCGAGCGTATTATTTCCCCATCGACGTTTGAGCTCTACCAAAAGAGCTTGCCGGGTTGGCCGGAGCGGCCGGTCTATAACACACCGCTACCGGTCAGGGCGCATTCAGCAGATGAAGTGGTTCTGCTCCCGAGCCGAAGCGAGGTCGCCTTAGGCGCTCGCATCCCATTTGCTACGAATGGCGAGCAGGAGGCCTCCCCGCCAAACTTGGGCCATAGCCTCGGAAAGAAAATCATTGCCATCTGGCGTCCGCTTTCGGTGGCTGCATCGCTCACCCGGCCGGCCCTGCTCAAGCTTGTTTCGTACCTGTGCCTGTTCCTTTTGGTAGCGTCGTATCCCTTCGGCGAAAGCGTTCAACGGGGCTTTGGCCGAAGGCTGCTGCAAGCCGCGCTACTGGCCGGCGTTGTGGTCGCAACGCTTGCACTGGTTGAGCGGGCTTTTCCCAACGGGAAAGCGCTTTGGGTTTTTGTTCCATATGACTGGGGAAAAGGGGACCCATGGGGCTTGCGTGCAACGGGGCCGTTCGCCAACCCCGACCATCTCGCCAATTACCTGAACCTTGTACTACCGATTGCCTTGGTGGGGTTCTTCCTGCCCGCTGCTCTCACTACCCGGCGTCCCAGAGCAACGCGATTTTCCTGCGCGGCAGCGGTCATTCTCATAGCCGGCGCCCTTCTCTTAAGTTCTTCGCGTGGCGGATGGCTGGGCGCGCTGGTTGGTTTTGCAGTTCTGGCGGGGCTCTGGCCTCGGACAACCCAACACGGTCGTTTTCCCCGCGCGGCCGGAATGGCTGCGGGCGCGAGCTTGGGACTGTTTGTACTACTGGTGCTTTTGTTTGTTGGCCCCGGGGGCCGGACCCAAGTCGATGTACGTCTTAAGGCAACGGTAACGCAGGACAGTCTTGTGGCCCGCCAGAAGTCGGCTGAGGTTTCTCTGAGGATGGTGCGGGATTTTCCGCTCTTCGGCGTTGGGCTCGGCTGCTGGCCGGAAGTCTTTCCTCGCTACCGTAAGCCGCCCTGGTTGCCGGTGTTCTGGAACGCTACGCATAACGACTACGTTCAGATAGCCAGCGAAACGGGCCTGCTGGGCTTTGGCCTACTGGTTTGGTTCTTCGCTGCCGCGCTTGGCCAAGTTTGGCGCGGCATACGCGTGCTCAAGCCCGAAGTTGCGGCGTTGGTGACCGCATGCGTTGCCGGCATAGGCGCCGCCGCGGTGCATGAATTTGTCGACTTTCCCCTCCAGATTCCGGCCAACGCCCTGCTGTCGACGGTGTTGCTGGGTCTTGCGTTGCGTCTGACGGGTCATGAGCGTTTGCAGCCGTCTGGCAGCGGTGGCAGAAAGACGAAACTGATATGCGCGTTTGGACTGATTTCAGCCCTTGCGCTGACCGTTGCGGCGGTCACGCAGAAAAAGGTTCCCTATCCATACGACTTGAAACAGCCGGCGACTTTGGCGCAAGCCTACTCCCTGGTCAACGCGCATCCGGCCAACGCGAGCGTCCACCTGACGCTGATAAGCGCCATGGGCGAAGGAGCACCGCTCAAGCGCCGAATGGAGGAGGTCCGGGCGGCGGTTTGGCTTGAGCCAATAAACCCTCTGGCCCGCGACCTCTACGCGCAGACTCTGCTGCGAGCGAATGCTAGGGATCAAGCGCTAAACGAAATTACCCGCGCGGTATCTTACTCGCCGGCGCTCGACAGCCACTTCTATCTGGAGCCGAGAATGATTCCATGGCTCTCATCGGCAGAGCGAGAAGCGGTGGAGCAAGGCTTTCAGGCCGCGGTTGCCAATCGTTACGACGGCGCTGTTCAGAACTTCGCGAGTTACTACGACGTTCTCGGAAACTTCCCTGCCGAAGCCGCCGTGTATGAGAAAGCGGCGGCGAGCGCACAGGATCGCGCGCAGCGCGCAGAATATTTCGCAGAGGCCGGAACCGTATACGCGAAAGCCAGTGAGCCAAAGAAGGCCGAAGCGGCCTTGCGCTCAGCGGCAGCTTCGACGCCCGAAGACTCGACACCCTATGTAGAACTGGTCTTGCAGGTGTTCGCACCGCAGAAGAAAGTCGCGGCGGCAAAGGCCGCGGTCGCACAAGGGATAGAGCAGGGCGCTGACCCTTTCAAGCTCTACCTCGCGCTGGCCGCGGCGGCGCAGACATCGGGAGACAGCAGCGAGGCCCGAGAGGCGCTGCACAAGGCGGTGGCTTTGCGGCCCTCGAGCTTTGAAGCCGTAATGCGCATGGGTCTGCTGGAGCTTGCGAACAGCCGATTCGACCAAGCGGCGATCTGGTTGCAGAGGGCGACACGGCTCAATCCGGGTTCGGCTGACGCCTTCTACAACCTCGCGCTTGCCGATGAGGGCGCCTACGAATATTTCGCAGCCGACAAAGCTTATCAGCGGGCGCTTGGTCTTGCGCCAACCGACGCCGGCCTTAGGGCGCATTACGCTGCGTTCCGCCAGAAGCTCGCCCAAAGCGAGCGTGAAACGCTCAAGCCGTAGACAAAGCTTTTCCCGAACTCGCTAGATCTGATTTTGAGGACTGAGCGCAAGTGCGAGTCCTGGTGTTGGGGATTAACTATTGGCCCGAGCAGACCGGTATTGCGCCGTTTACGACCGGACGCTGCGAATATCTGGCCGCTCGCGGCCACGAAGTGACCGTCTGTACGGCACTGCCGTATTACCCCGAGTGGCGGGTGCCACCCGCCTACCGGCGGCGGTTCTTGGTCCGCGAGGAGCGCAACGGCGTAACGATTCTGCGCTCTCGCATCTATGTACCAGAGCATGCAAATCCATTGCGGCGAGTCCTGCACGAAGGCTCATTCGTGCTCGCCTCACTGCTGCGAGCTTTTGGGCAGAGAAAACCCGACCTGATGATGGTGGTGTCTCCGCCTCTGGGGCTTGCGTTTCCGGCACTGATGTTGAGCCGCCGATGGCGTGTCCCCTACGTCTTCCACGTGCCCGATCTACAGCCCGACACCGCACTCGATCTCGGAATGCTCAGCGCAGGACGGGTGGCACGTGTACTGTACGCGGTTGAGCGGCTTGCGTACCGCAACGCGGCCCTGATCTCTACGCTCACAGAAGCGATGCGCCAGCGGATTATCTCGAAGGGAATAGCAACGGATAAGGTGAAGCTGTTTTCCGATTGGGCCGCCCCTGAGCTTTTCACAATCCCGCTTGAAGATGGAGGAGCGCGTTTCCGCGCAGAGCACGGTTTCAACGGTGCGTTTCTCGTCCTTCACGCGGGGAACATGGGGGTCAAACAGGGTCTAGATGTGGTACTTGGCGCGGCCGAGCTTTCGCGCGCCGCCGGCGGACTGACCTATCTTCTGGTGGGCGATGGCGCCGCCCGGCCGACGCTGGAGGCGCGCGCCGGGGCTGCGAAGCTGTCCAATGTCCATTTCATGCCGCTTCGGCCGCGCGCCGAGTTCATGGACTTGCTGGCCGCCTCCGACGCCTGTCTCATCACGCAGCAGCGGGTGGTTGCGGACATCGTATTTCCGTCGAAGACGCTGACCCTGATGGCGGCCGGCCGTCCGATAATCGCGTCGGTAAGCGCTGGCAGCGAGGTGGCGCGCGTCGTTAGGGAGGCGCGCGCCGGGATCGTCGTGGAACCGGAAGACGCTCACGCGCTTTTGCAGGCGATTAGCACGCTGCGCAGCGAGCCGCGGACGAGACGCACCATGGGCGTGCGCGCCCGCGGCTATGCGCGGGTGCGATGGGATCGCGGCCGAATTTTAGCCGCCACCGCGGCGGAGCTTGCGGCAGTGGCGAGACCATCAACCGAACCGCGCCGCGAGCGGCCAGGCGAAATCCCGGCTCAGCCGGTTGAAGAGGAGAACTGACTGTGGGAACAAAAGTGCTTGTCACCGGTGCGGGCGGTTTTATCGGCCATCACCTCATAAGCTACCTCAAAAGATCGGGTTACTGGGTGCGCGGCGTGGATGTGAAATATCCGGAATACGCGCCGAGCGTGGCCGACGAATTCGTGCTGCTCGACTTACGCCGCATCGAGAATTGCCTGCAAGCGACTGAGAACATAGAGGAGGTTTATGCTCTGGCTGCCGATATGGGCGGCATGGGCTTCATTTCAGAACATCATGCTCAGATTCTTCGCGACAATTCGCTGATCAACATTCATAGCCTGGAAGCGGCGCGGCAAAACGGCGCCAAACGCTATCTCTACTGTTCGTCGGCTTGCGTCTATCCCGAGTACCGACAGACTGAGATCGACGTCACACCGCTGCGCGAGGAGGATGCCTATCCGGCACAGCCGCAGGACGCTTACGGCTGGGAGAAGCTGATTACCGAGCGGCTTTGCCGCCACTATCGCGAGGATTACGGGCTTGAGACTCGTATCGTCCGCTTCCACAACATCTTCGGCCCGCTCGGCACTTGGCAGGGCGGGCGCGAAAAAGCGCCTGCCGCGCTCTGCCGCAAGGTCGCAGTAGCCAAGCTTACCGGCAGCCACGAGATTGAGATCTGGGGCGATGGCGAGCAGACCCGCTCGTTCTGCTACATCGACGACTGCGTGGCCGGCATGCACAAGCTGATGCGCTCGGACTATCGCGAGCCGCTGAACCTCGGCCAGGACCGTCTGGTTACGATAAACCAACTCGCCGATATGATCGCGTCGATCGCGGGGGTGCGCGTCATGAAGCGTCATGTCCCCGGCCCACAGGGCGTGCGCGGGCGTAACTCCGACAATACGCGCCTGCGAGAGGTGCTCGGGTGGGAACCGCAGATAAGCCTGGAAGAAGGCCTCGCCCGGACCTACCGCTGGATCGAACACCAGGTGGCAGCCACCCGCGCCCCCTCGGAGCATACGTCAGGCACTTAACCCTGAAGCGAAAATAAATCTTAGTGGGGCGGGCCGCCGTGCCCGCCCGTGCCCAGCGCGGGCAGGACCGCCCGCGCCACTGAGGCCCAAGCGCAGAGTCTGCCTGTCGCTATATTCTGCAGTTCTCAGTAGGTTCCGCGCAGACTGACTCAAGGCTGTTCGCAGATGCTTGTAGCTCGTAGACAGCTTCTCCGCCGAGCTTTGGCGCTCAGCGACGCCGCTAATCTTGCCGCGAGCTTTGCCGGGGCCTATTTCGTCGCGGGCTTTCTATTCGGCCGCAACTTCGTCTCGTTTGCCGGCTATGCATGGCTGCTCGCGCTGATTGTGCCCATATGGCTCGCCTGCCTGCGCGTTTTTGGCCTCTACAACTCGGCCGCCTACGCCTCGCGGTACGGATTGCTGAACCGCCTGATGCGGGTGCAGTTTACTGCTGGCCTCGTGCTGCTCAGTCTCATGTATCTGACGCGCTCCGAGAACATCAGCCGCCTGTTGCTGCAGACCTTCCTGGCCGTCAGTTTCATCTTCCTGGCCGCGCAGAAGTTCGCGCTGCGCGCTTACCTTAACAACGCCCGTGGGCGGACATCTGCGCAGCGGTCCAAGGTCCTGCTGGTGTCGGTTCCGGCAGCCGCCGAGCGTTATCTGCGGCTGGCCCGCATGCAGGCCTGGGTGATGGCCGACGTAGTCGGGATGCTTACGCCCAGCGCGCCTAACGGCCGCGCCGCAGGTCCGGCCGTCCCACGCATCCTAGGCGCCGCTGACGACCTCCCGATGGTGCTGGACGAGACTATTGTCGATGAGGTCGTGGTGGTGTTGCCGCTGGAAAAGCCTCTGCTGGAGCGGCTCAGCCAATGCTGCTCGGTGCGGGGAATCCTCATGCGCATGTTGGTCGAAGTGCCGTCGCCTGCTATCGGGGTGTGGCACGCCGAGCATTTTGCCGAGGGCGCGTTTTTGTTCTCCCTCGCGACGATTCCGCAGAATACCTTCCATCTGCTCGTAAAACGAGTGGTCGACGTATGCGGCGCCGCCATAGGACTCATGCTGTTCGGCATTGCCTATATTTGGTACGGGATGCGTCTGCAGCGGGAAACCGGGGACTCGGCGCTGTTCCGCCAGTGGCGCGTGGGACAGAACGGGCGCCGCTTCACGCTGTATAAGTTTCGCACCATGTGCGCCGATGCGGAGCAGCTCAAGGCCGAGTTGAGCAGGCACAATGAGATGAATGGCCCGATCTTCAAGCTCCGGGACGACCCGCGCATAACCCCCACCGGGCGCAAGCTGCGCCGCCGCCACCTGGACGAGCTGCCGCAGTTCTGGAACGTTCTGCGGGGTGAGATGAGTCTGGTGGGGACGCGGCCGCCGACCGAGGATGAGACCGCCGTTTACGCGGAGCATCATCGTCGCCGCCTCAGCATGAAGCCCGGGCTGACCGGGCTCTGGCAGCTTAGCGGCAACGGCGCGGTCAAGGACTTCGAGCAGGTGGTGAAGCTCGACTGCGAATACATCGACAATTGGTCGCTGGGGCTGGATTTCAAAATCCTGGCCAAAACGGTAGCCAAGGTGATGCGCGCCGATGGCTGGTAATCCGTCTATGGCCGAGGCGGCTCAAGCACGGCTTTCCGGCGCTGGGAGGAGCCAAGCTTGTGGCGGCGCGGCCCGCTGGTTCGCCCCGCCATTACCTTGGGCTGTACTGACCTTCGCGTTAGTCGCGGCGGCCGGATGGCCAAAGGCACCGCCGCTGGCCGCCGACAGCATCGCTTACCGCGCGCTGGCACTGGGCCGGTTCGGCGAAGTTCTTGGCTCAATTTCCGGCCGCGTTCTGCATCCCGCGTTTGTCCGGTTCGTGAGTTGGGCGGCGGGCCTCAATATTGATCAGGCGTTCTTCGTCGTGGCGCTCATCACGCTCGCGCTCTTGATCGGAACCGTGGCCTGGATTCTGCGGCAGGTCACCGGCTTCGGAGCCTTGGTCTTGCCGCTGCTCTTAACGCCCGTCCTCGTCGACGACATATTCGGGCTGTACTACTGTCAGGACTTATTTTACGCCGCATTGTTAGGCTGTTTTTTTGTGCTGCTGATCAGGGGCCGCACGTGGCTCGCGCTTGCCCTTCTACTTCCATTGTACGTTACGCGCGAGTCCACCATCTTGTTGGCTTTGGTCTGGGCCGCGATGGCTTGGTTTGAAGCGAACTTCTTCGTTGCCGGAGCATGCGTCGTCATAACCTTTGTCGGGCTTTTTGTATCACGGAAATTCGCTTCCCTGGGGATGCCGAATGTCCATCATACGAACGAATTCGTTTTTCTTGTCCTTAAGCCGCCTTTCGACTCGTTAAGGAACCTCTTCGGGATCGTGCTGATACCGAGTGAGATGAAGGGCATGCCGGGCTTCACCTGCACTCCCCTCACTATCGTAAATCTGCCAAGGTATCTCAGCTACGGGTCCACGAGGCAGTTTGGGATCTGCCGTCCGGATCCGGGAATGCCGTTACATACATTCACGCTCTGGCTGAGCCTCTTCGGCATCGGCCCGGCCGTCGTCCTGACAATTTTCAGGACCCATAATCGTCGAGCCTTTATGGACCGTCCCTTCTGGCTAAGGCTCGCGACGTTTTATGGGCTGCTGGCCTTTTTCGTGGCTCCATTTGTGAGTTTCTGGCTTGAGCGGGACATTGGTTACGCTTGGCCGGTCTATTGGCTTGCGGCGCCGGGCTTGTTGATGGTGTTTTGCCCTGCCGCGACGCCGCGCGCCGCGGCGGCGCTGTTGTTGGAGAATCTTGCTGCCTGCTGGATTCCCTATGCGCTCGCCGGCCAGCCCGAGGGAGGCTATCACGGGTTGTACTCCGTGGCCGCCCTGTGCACCGCGCTGGTGATGCAGGCGACAGCGCTGTGGACCCTGAGGTTAAATCGAAGCGGGGCGACGGCCGATTCAAGGACGCGCACGGGCCCTCGCTCAAACACTATTCTGCAATGATCGACTGGTCCGCGATCAATCCCCAGTCGCTGGCGGGGCGCCTCTTACGCCTGCCGGCGCGCGCGCTTCCCCGCGGCGCGGTGATGCGTATCCGGCACGGCCCCGCAAAGGGAATGAAGTGGATAGCGGGAAGCTCGCTCCACGGATGCTGGCTTGGCACCTATTCCCGCCGCCCGACGTGATCAAGATGGACGTGGAGGGCGCGGAGTCCGCGGTCTTGCGGGGAGGGCAGCGGATGCTTAACGAAGCGCGCCCGGTGGTCTTCGTCGCGCTGCACGGCGAGGAGCAGCGCGAAATGAGCGCCGCGATACTCAAAGCGGCCGGATATAGCATGTACGGTCTCGGCGGCCAACCCATAGACGATAGACCTTCGGTCGATGAGATCTACGCCGTGTCGAACGATGGTGACCCGATTGGCCAGAATCTCTGAAGAAGCACTTCAGCGGGGATATTACTCCGCGACGGCACACCGCTACGATGAGATGCACGTCGATGTGCACGACGAACACTACGTAGCGCTTGCGTACATCTCGGGGCTGCTGCGCCAGCTTCAGATTCGAACCATTTTAGACGTTGGATGCGGAACTGGCAGAGCGCTGACGCACCTGGCGAGGGCCAATACCGAGGCCGTTGGTTACGGCATCGAGCCGGTGTGGCAGTTGCTGAACCTGGCCATCGAAAAAGGGGGGCGAAGGAATTGCTTGGTGAACGGCAGCGGCATGAGCCTACCTTTTAGAAGCAACAGTTTCGGCGCTGTGCTTGAATGTGGCGTTCTTCATCATGTTCGGGAACCGCAACGTGTGGTCAACGAGATGATGCGAGTGGCTCAAAAAGCAGTGTTCTTGTCCGACAGCAATATCTTCGGCCAGGGCAGGCCCATCCTGCGTTTTCTGAAGCTCGCACTGTACAGGGCGGGCCTGTGGAAGTTCGTAAAGCTGATCCAGACTGGCGGGAAGGGCTACACAGTATCGGAAGGCGACGGCCTTGCTTATTCGTACAGTGTATACTTTCAGCACGACCGCTTGCGAGATTGGGCGGACCGCGTGGTCGCTATCCCTTTAAGACAGCAGGGACGTATGCCGTTCTCCTGGTCGGCGGTGTGCTCAGCCGACACGGTCTTGCTCTGTGGGATACGCGAATGATCGACCCCGCGTCGCCCTACGCGACGGCGGTATCGCGCTCGGCAGTACCGTCGCTGTCGATGAGATTCATGCACGGCCCGCGATTTGCGGGCGCGCGATAAAGAGGCCGCGCCGCTTGGGCTGGCTCGAATCACGCTTAGCGGTCTCGGGCGGCCGAGAACGCCTTTTGTACTAGCCGGCGAGCCGGGCACACACGCCGCCGGTCATTATTCCCTGGTGATCTCGTTTAGGAAGGCGATGGGTGAGCAAATGGGGGCGCCGGGGCCGATCAGAGTTGCATCTTAAGCATCTGCCTGTGAGAGCAAGACGCAGGAGAAGGAACGGATGCGGGCGGACGCGAGTGTGATGAGCCGAATTGCCGGGCAAACCGGGTTTCTCCTTCGGGTACTGCGCCAACGTGTCACCAGACAGGACGCGGACTGTCCCTATTGCTCGAGCAGCGACACGGAGGTGGTAGATAGGAAGCGTTTTGTTCTGCAACTTAGGCGATGCGCCCAATGCCGCCTGATGTTCCGTTGGCCCAAGGAGACGTCTGACTGGAATGTCTCATTTTACCGGAACAGGTATCGCGAGGGTCTGGTGACTGAACTGCCGGACCGGCGCGAACCGCGGGCGGCGATGGAACTTCTGCCGGATGAGGCGGCGAGATGGTTCGCTCCAAAGCTCGCCGTGCTAAGGGCGTTGGTTCCGGCGGGGCGAGTGCTTGACTACGGATCCTCGTGGGGCTACTGCACGCTCCAGCTAAAGGCGACCGGGTATGACGCCGTCGGTTTTGAGATTTCGAAACCGCGTGCCAACTTCGGCAACGCTCGGCTGGGCCTTAACATTCTTCATGATCCCGATGCGCTTGAACGGTACGCCGGGTATTTTGACGTGATACTCGCCTCTCATGTTCTTGAGCATCTCCCAAGCCTCTTCGGAGTATTCGACCGATTTCGCCTGCTTCTGAAGCCAACCGGCGCGTTACTCGTATTCGTTCCCAACTGCGAGGGTAGGAATGCCCGAAAACTCGGCGCTCGATGGGGCCCAATGTGCTGTGAAAAGCATCCGCTCGCCTTCGAGGCCTCGTTCTTTGAGGGCATCCTGCCACAACACGGATTCCCCAGCGTAGGAACCTTCTCGGATCCTTATGATCCGCCGGTCATCGCGCGTCTCTTGGCGGCCTCGCGCCGCGCCTCGGGCGATCTTTCGGGTGACGAGTTGATGGTGTGGGCGCAGAAGATGTCTCCGACGGAAAGCGCCTGAAGCTCAACGCGATGGTTTTGGCCGCAACGCCTATGCGACGGGCAACCGCCGCTGCAAGCTTCGCTTCGCGCCGTTAAGCCGGCGGTGTTGCTCGGCACGATCCGCGGCCCACGGCAAATCCCAATCTAATGCAACCTTTGATCCGTCCCATCTGGCGCCGGATGCGCGCGGCGACCGCCTTCGGCGCGGATACCGCGCTTACCGTGGGCACCAACGCGCTACTTGCCGCCGAAGGCATGGTGAGCGGCATCATGGCGGCGCGCCTGCTCGGCCCCAAGGGACGTGGAGAGCTTGCCGCGATCCAGGCCTTCTCCGGCTTTATCGCGGCGGTGGCGATACTTGGGATGACGGAAGCGGTGGTCTATTATTGCGCGCGAAACCCGCAAAGGTCCGGCCGTTACATCGGTTCGGCCGCTACGATCGCGCTGCTTGCGTGCGTTCCGGTTCTGCTCGGCGCGTATCTCGCGATGCCGATCCTGCTCGCCGCCCAGTCAGCGAGCGTGGTCGGCGCGGCGCGCTGGTATTTGCTGATCGGGCCGGTCTACGCGCTGGTGGCCGTGCCCGCTCATTCTTTGCGCGGCCGCGGCGACTTCCTGGCGTGGAACGGTGTGCGGCTTGCCCCCAACCTGGTCTGGATCGTCGTGCTCATGGCGGCTTGGTTCGTCTCTGTCCGCAGCGCCGCTATCGTTGCCGCGGCGTACGTCGTGGGCCAGGGACTGCTCCTATTTCCGGTCCTATACGTCGTCGCAAAACGGGTTAACGGCCCGTTTCGGCCATCGCCCCGGGACTGGGGCGCAATGGTCAGGTACGGGCTTCCGTGCGCCCTGACCAGCCTACCCCAGTTGCTTAACCTGCGGCTCGATCAAATTGCGATGGCGGCGCTGCTCCCGGCGCGCCAGCTTGGCACCTACGCTGTCGCCGTGGCGTGGAGCGGAGCCGCCGCGCCGCTTCTGGGCGCGCTCGGGGCGACATTGTTGCCTGCGATCGCTTCGCGCGCCGATCGCGGGGCAAGCGCGCGCAGGTTTTCCGAGGGAGCACGCCTGGCGTCGCTCCTCGCGCTGAGCACCTGCGCGCTGCTGATGGCGCTTACTCCGTTCGCCGTGGTCGTGCTGTTCGGCCAAGCCTATCGCGCCGCGATACCGGCCGCGCTGGTGCTCGTGCCGGCGGGCTCGATCCTGGCTCTGAACTCCGTGCTCGAAGAAGGGCTCCGCGGCCTCGGCCATCCCTATCCGGTGCTATATGCGGAACTTACCGGACTCGTGATGATGGTGGTAGGACTCACGCTGACGCTTGGGCCATTCGGGATCATGGGTGGCGCAGTATCGTCACTGATCGGCTATTCGACCGTATCCGTCGCGCTACTGGTAAACGCTCGGCGGCTCATCGGGGTCTCGCCCGCCGCGTTGCTCTGGCCGCGCATCGAGGAACTTCAAGTCGGGCTGCGCCGGGTTGAATCGTTGGTTCGCGCGCTGGCGGCGCCGGCCGACTGACGATATCGCGGAGAAGAAGAGTGGTGCGAGGCTCGGTCATCGTGGCGCATCCGGGAAGGCAGCACTCCTATGAAGCCGCGCTTGCGATGCAAGAGGCAGGGCTTCTCGCGAGCTACATAACCGGAATCTACTACAAACCCGAGAGCATGTGCGGCCGCGCCGTGCGGCTCATAGGGCCCGCCGAGCGAGGAATGAGGCGCCGTTATCAGGACGGCTTGGCCTGCGAACTCGTTCGCCAGTATCCGCTGGGCGAGCTGCTCTACCTGGGCGCCAGCCGCCTGCGGCCTTTTGCAAGATATGCGCCGGGGATCGTCCGCTGGCGAAACGATCGGTTCGACCGGTTCGTCGGCCGCGTCGTCGAACGCGAGCGGCCCATGGGCGTCATCTGCTACGACACCTGCGCACTCCAAACCTTCAGGAAGGCGGGCGATCTCGAGGTCCTGCGGGTGCTCGACCAGAGCGTCGGCCATTGGCGAACGCTTGCGGCAATGATGCGGGAGGAGGCCGCGCTGCAGCCCGATTTTGCCGACAGCCTGCCGCTTAAGGCGCCCGAGCGGTTTCTCGCGCAGTGCACCGAGGAAGCGCTCCTCGCGGACGTAATCCTGGCGGGGTCGCAGTTTGTGAAGGACACGATGGTGCGCCACGGAGTTGAGCCCTCGCGCGTTGCCGTGATTCCTTACGGAGCCGACATCGAGCGGTTCCGGCCGGTGAGGCGAGCGAAGGACGGGCGCTTCCGCGTGCTTTTCGTCGGCCAGTTGAGCCAGCGCAAGGGGATCAAGTACCTGCTCGAGGCGGTCGCCGCGCTTGGGATTCCCGGGCTGGAACTATTGCTCGTGGGCGGCGTGGTAGGGAGCGGGCGCGGGCTTGCGGCCTACCGCGGCCATTTCGCGCACGTATCGAACGTGCCGCATCACGAGGTGCAGCATCATTTTCAGCAGGCCGACATCTTCGTCTATCCCTCGCTTTACGAGGGTTCGGCGATCGCCATATATGAGGCGCTCGCCTCCGGCCTGCCGGTCGTTACGACATCCAACAGCGGGTCGGTAGTAAGGAACGGGGTCGAAGGATTTATTGTGCCGATTCGCGACGTTGAGACGCTTAAGGAGAAAATCCTGCTGCTCTACGAGGATCGCGAACTGCGCGCGGCGATGGGGACAAACGCCCGCAAACGCGCCGAGCAGTTCACCTGGGCCGCCTATCGGAAAAAGGTAGGCGCTCTGCTCGGAAGCATCCTGATAGAGAAAGGCCTCGGCGATGGCCGCCGGCCGATGCACTCAAAGCCGGCGCCTTGAGGGCGCGACAACAGCATCAGGTAGAGGCCCCGGTTCAGTCACAATGCCGTTTTGGAGGACCCACTTCGGGTCTGAGGAGGAGAACCGCCGTGTGGAGCTTGAGCGGCGTTTGCGGGCTTTTTATTCCACAGTTAACAACTACGAAGCCTATCGCGAGGAAAACTGGAAACCGGAATTTTGGGCACCTATCCGCTTGGCGATTGAGAATTCCCTTTCTCACCGCTCTTGTAAAGTTCTAGAAATCGGTGCGGGCAGGACAGGATTTGCGAATTATTTGGGTGGTATCAGAAGCCGGGTGGAATTCCATGTTCAAGACGTCACGGGACGAAACAATGAATATTTGCGCACGGTTGCAGACAAGGTCTGGATCTGTGATGTCACACAAATCCAGGAGAGTTACGACGTCATCTTCAGCACCTTTGTCTACGAGCACATGACGGCACCCAAAGCCGCCCTCGATTATATCTTAATGATGCTCAGACCCTCGGGCAGTCTTTTTATCGCCTCGCCCCGATATGACTTTCCAGGTTATCTAAGCCCCTCCGCTCGGCACCTCTCCCGAGTAAAGCGGCTCACGATAGTTATGGAGCTCATGCTGAGACGAGCGCGGGTCATCTCCGGTGGTCCAGCGCTCTTCTTGCTTCATTTCGATCCGGCGGTCTTTCACCGGCCGTGGTTCCGGGACGCGGATGCCGTGCATTGGCCGTCGATCTGGGACCTGAAACGTTTTCTTCATGAGCGTGGCGGTGCGGTGATGGAGCGGTTGCGAATAGAGCCGGAAGGGCTAAGACACGCCTTCTGGGCACGCTTCCTGTTGCTGTTCGTTCGGATTCGCCTCCTTCCTACGCCGGCTCTGCCGTCTGCGCAGCACGTGAGCGGCAAGGCATCGACTGACCAGAGAAGCGACTCGAACTGGAACAGCGGAAATAGAGAATGCCCGAACTGAAGGTTGCGGTCGTCTTCATCAATTTTGGGCCGTATCATTTCGCTCGCGCGAAAGCTCTGGGCGAAACCGAGGGCGTTTCGCCATTTTTTATTCAGCTTGCAAGGTCGATAGTCACCCATTCATGGCAAGTGCCAGACAAATACCGCTCTTCGATAAGGCTAATCACGCTCTCCGAACTTCCGTTCGAGCGCTGCGGTTATCTTGAGTTATCGCGGCTGCTCCGGAAGGCGCTGGACGAGATCGATCCGGCAGTCGTCGTAACCGCATCGTTTCGTCCTTTCATCATGTTGAGCGCGGCGCGCTGGGCGCATTTCCGCAACCGGCGCACCGTTCTCTTCTATGAGACAACGCCGTGGGACAAGCGCCGCCGCGCGCCGGTGGAGACGGTTAAGCGCTGGACGCTCAGGCAATATTACGATGCCGCCTTCGTTGGGGGCAGTGTGCATCGGGACTACCTGAAGGAACTCGGGATGCCCGAGCACCGCATCTGGCAGCCCTACGACGTGGTGGACAACGATTACTTCGCAGCCAAGGCAGCCCTGGTCCGCGCCGATCCCGAACGCTGGCGGAAAACACTGGGCCTGCCCGACCGCTACTTTTTGTACGTGGGCCGCTACGCGCCGGAAAAGAACCTGCTGCGGCTGCTCGAAGCGTATGCACTCTACCGAGAGAGTTCCGCTGCCGGATGGTCATTGGTGCTGGTGGGCGACGGCCCGCAGCGCTCCGAGCTTGAGCGCTACGTCTCGAGCACCGGGCTTGAGGGCGTATTCTTGAAGCACTTCGCGCAGCTCGAGAATCTCCCCGCTTACTACGCGCTGGCCGACTGTTTTGTATTGCCCAGCACGGTTGACCCGTGGGGACTGGTCGTCAACGAGGCGATGGCTTGCGGCCTTCCGGTCATTGTCTCGAAGCTCTGCGGCTGCGTCCCGGAGCTGGTCCAGGAGGGCGAGAACGGTTTTCACTGCGATCCGTATGACACGCTTGCGATCGCGGCCCGGCTCGGACGAATGGCGTCTCTTGACACAATCTCTTTACAAAACATGGGTGATCTCTCAAGGAAAATCATTTCCGGGTTCACGCCCCGGATATGGGCCAATAATCTCGCCCAATGCGTAAAGGTTACGGCCGCGGACAATTGGCGAGGGACCGGCTCGTGAGCGCGGGCTCCATCTCCATCGCGCTTTCGGCGGATACACGCATCGCAGCGCCGCGTATCGCGTTGGTGCCCTGGGCCATCGCGCTCCTCACGGCCATCATATGGCTTTGCGCCGCCATCGACGGTCCTTCGCCGGCGTTGGCACAGTCTTTCGGAATGGGGATTTTGGCCGTCCTTGCGCTCTACCTGGCTACCGCGCTGCTGGTGCGTCCTCAGGAAGTATGCCGGCCGATGAGTCTTTTCTGTATAGGCTGCATTAATTTTTTTATCTTGGACGCAGCCTTTCTCTTGCATCGGGCGAGAGACTTCGACCCGGAGAGCCTGCTCGCGGCGGATACGCTGATCACAATATTCCTAATTGTAACAACCTTAACACACAACGTGGCAAAGTTCCGGAGAAGTTTTCTGGCTGCATTGTTTAAACGCGCGCCTGGATACCTGAGCGGCAATGCGTATCTCCTTGTCGCTGTTGCCGCGGTGGCGTTCGAGTACCTGCGGCGCCTTTATTTTGTGGACTTCAGCCTGTCCCGTCTATGGCATGATCTGCTTCTCGCTAGAAGTGGCGGCGCGTTCCGCATGGGGGTCGAGAACAATTGGCGAGTTGTTCTGGCACCGATTACAGTGCTTTTCCTTTTGACCACGGTTTTTGCCGATCTCGCGTGGCGTCGGGGCATATCGCGGCCCAAGAAGGTTTTTCTGCTTGTGGTAGTCGCCGTGCAACTCGGAACTCTGGTGCTGGACACCGTTCGTGCCGACCTCTTTACGGCGATACTGACGCCGATCTTTGTCCGCGCGGCGCAGGACGACAGCTCTGTGGGGCGCTTGCTCGGCGTGCTGGTGCTCGGCTTGCCGCTTTTAATTCCGCTGATGAACGTGATGAACTATGCTCGGGGCGGCTGGCAAGGCCTGCAAGTAGGCGAACATGCGTTTCAGGAACCTGGTGAGGATGATTTCTTCTGGCTCACCAATCTTGCGGCCTACAGATCGCAGGATCCCGGCCTACTTCAATACAAGGGCGCTTTCGGTTTCGCCGAAGGACTTGGCGAAATTGGGCGCGACTGGGTAATCATCGCCATACCCCGTGTGGTCTGGCCTGAAAAGCCGAAGTACCAGGAGCAGCATTACGATACGCGCGGATGGTACGCTGCTGAATCAGTGGTTGGCGATCTCTTTCAGGCAGGTGGGGTCTCGTGCGTGATCGGCGGAGCGATTCTGTTCGGTCTGTGGCTGAGCCTGCTCGACGGCATTTATGCCGCGCTGAAAAGCGACGGAGAGGCTATTGCGTACGTCTTTCTCGCGGTCAGTGTCGTATCGATGACAAGGACCGCGCTCCCATTCGGTACCGTGCCGCTGTTGCTTTCTTGCCTGCTCTTCATTATCGGCTGGAATATGTCGCGGCTGTTTCCGGCACGGCGGCAGCGCTGGGCATAGGAACTTCCCATGCGGCAGCCGCATGTGTCAGTAGGCTATCATGGCAAATCCTGAGCGCTTTTATAAAGGGGCAAATGGCCAGCGCTACTTCAACCGGTTTCCGGAGCCTCACTCGGACGTCGCCGGTTTATGTTTCCAGGAGAAGACCCGGGATTGGATTAAATGCGCGGACCGGGTTCTCGAGTTTGGTGCAGGGACCGGGGCAAACTTAATGCAATTACAGGTCGCGGAAAAAGCCTGCTACGACGTCAGCGAAGTCGCGCGTGCGGCCTCGTCACAGGCAGGGCTGATCGTTTACGACAACAGTGAATCCATACCGCGAGCATATTGGAGCGTGGTGATTTGCCATCACGTGCTTGAGCACGTGGCGTCGCCGCTGGACACCCTGCGTTTGCTTGGCGAACTGCTGAGACCCAACGGGCGGCTGATTCTTACCGTGCCCCTGGAGGGCCACCGGCGGACGCTAATTCCGCACGACCGGGATCCTGATCATCACCTGTACTGCTGGAATCCAACCACCCTTAGGAACTTGGTCGAAGAGGCGGACTTCTCGGTGGTCGAAATCTGTTGTAGGATCGCCGCCCGTGAAGATATCTTCGCGCCCATGATGCGTTATTCTTGGCCTCTCTTTGAGCTCGCCGCCTGGAGCGCGGGCATGATCCTGCGTCGCGGCGAGATGACCTGCATCGCTGTCGCCCGGACGCAAAATGAAGAGACTTAGAATCGGACTGGTTGCGCCGGGGATTCCCAGATCGGCCACCGGCCCCGCTTTCTGGATCAAGGAGCTGTCGGCTGGACTGTGTGATGCCGGCCACAGCGTGACGGTGGCCGCCGGCGATGCGCCCGTGCGACGCGACAAGCCCGACCCAACAGTAGGGATAGACCGCCGCGCACGGGTTGTCCTCTTTCCAGCGCGATCCTACCTGGAATGGCGTCTTCACTATAACCCATCGTTGAAGCGCTGGCTTAGAGACAATATCGGCGGCTTCGATGTCGTGGACATTCAGGGGGTGTGGTCGTTCGCCGCCGCTCACGCGGCCCACGCCTGCATCAGCGCCGGCGTGCCGTACATTCTGACTCCACACGGACAGATGGCGGCTTGGGACTGGAACAAAAAGTACTGGCCAAAGCGCGCGTTCTTTGAGTTGGTCAGTCGAGACGTGTGGCGCGCGGCGGCAGCTATCCGTTTCGTCTCACACGGTGAAGTGGAACGTTCGCAGGTCAGCCCTGGAGAGCGCGGAACCGTCATTCCTTATTGGGTAAGCTTGGGCCCCAATCCTTTGAGTCGTGGTGCCAACGCAAGCGTAAAGGCGCAGATCGGCATACCGGAGAGTTCCCCACTTGTGATTTTTTTCGGGAGGATCAGCGCTCAGAAAGGAGTCTTGGAGATCGTTCTTGCCTTCGACCGCTTGTGGCGACGACGGCCGGCGCTGTTCCTGGCTATCGTCGGACCGCAAGATGGTAGTTACGGCGCTCAAGTACTGCGTGCAATTGCGGGTCTGCCTTGCAAATCCAATATTCGCGTCCTTCGTCCGGTTTATGACCAGCGTAAGTATGACCTCTTGTCGGTTGCCTCGCTTTTCATAACCTTGTCGAAGAACGAAGGCCTCCCCATCACGGTGCTGGAAGCTATGGCGTGCGGTGTTCCGGTCGTGATAACCGCGCAAGCGAACATTCCGGAGGTCGGGCTTTATGGCGCCGGCAGGATTGTTCCCAATGAGCCAGGGGCGGTTGCGGCCGCGCTTGAGGCGTTGCTCGAGGATCCGGCGGCTCTGCAGCGGATGAGCGAGCGAGCCAGAAGGCTGGTTGCAGAGCGGTTTTCACCGGCTGTCGTTTTGCCTAAGTTGGCCGCCCTGTATGAACGCGTCGCGACCAACGGCCTTTCGCGGGCAGCGGGGAGCGTGCCGGGCTCTGAGCAAGCGAGAGGAACAGCTGTTGAAGGTTAAAATCCCACGCGTGGCTTGCTGAGGTCACGCTGGGGAAGACGTCCAAACCAGCGGTCCTGCTCTGTTTTAGTGTCCGGGTTTTCGCTTGTGGATATCACAATAGTTCAGGGGCCTTTCTATCCCATTCCGCCGCTCTTGGGGGGAGCGATAGAGAAGGTGTGGTTCGACCTTGGCCGCGAGTTTGCGCGTCGGGGGCATCGGGTGGTTCACGTCTCTCGTAGATTCCGTGAGCTTGCGCCAAGGGAATGGATCGACGGTGTCAAGCATGTGCGTGTTGCGGGCTTTAGCGCCCCCAGATCCAAAGTGCTGTACCGGATACTGGACCTTATTTACTCCGCCAGAACACTCTCCGTATTGCCCACGGCTCACGTCGTGGTTACCAACGCGATATGGCTGCCGATTCTGATCAGGGACTCCCGCTACGGCGCACTTTATGTGCACGTCGGCCGCTACCCAAAAAAACAGATGTGGCTCTACCGGCACGCAACTCGCCTCCAGACCGTTTCCACGGCGGTGGCACACGCGATTGCCCGCCAGAGCCCGGGGTGCGCTCATAAGGTTCGCGTAATTCCCTACCCGGTGGCCCACGCTACGGAGCCAGCCGAGGTGAAAAACTCCTGGAGCGGTCGAGGAAAGACCATCCTTTACGCCGGTCGCATCCATCCCGAAAAGGGGCTTGAGATACTGCTCAAGGGTTTTGCACAATTCATCCGATCTGCTGACACGGGATGGCGCCTTTCAATCGTCGGTCCCTGGGAAACGAGCGCCGGGGGCGGGGGAAAAGAGTACTACGAACGTTTGCGCGCCATCTCTGCGCCGCTTGATGGTAAGGTGGATTGGGCCGGTCCCGTATTTGAGCGCCAACTGCTGGACGGCTTTTATCGCGAGGCGAGCCTTTTCGTCTACCCTTCGGTCGCGGAGGTCGGCGAGAGTTTCGGCCTCGCTCCGCTGGAGGCTATGTCCGCTGGCTGTCCCGCCTTGGTTTCGGCACTAGCATGCTTCGCCGATTATATCGCCGACGGGGAGACGGGTTTTGTATTCGACCATCGTTCGGATGATCCTGCCGCCCGTCTGGCCGAAAAGTTGTCGCAGATTGTCTCCGAACCTGCGAAGCTGGGTCGCGTTGCCGAAGAAGCTTGCCGTACGGCATCGCGCTTTGCGCTGCCGCTTGTAGCGGAAATGTTTCTCGATGACTTCGCCAGCCTGGTGAACCATCGGACAACCTCAGTGCCATTACATTGACGGCAACCCTTGCACCTTATGAACCTGTCGGTTGTGATCCTGACCTTTAACTCTGAGCGCACGATCGGCGAAACGATCCGTGCGGCGGCCCTGGTCTCGGACGATATTCACGTAGTGGATTCATTCAGCTCAGACGCGACCTGCGCCGCCGCCCGCCAACTTGGAGCGCATCTGGTTCAGCATGAATTCCTCACCTATGCTGCGCAGCGAAACTGGGCCATCGAAAATCTCCCGCTCAAGCACGACTGGGAGCTGCATCTGGATGCTGATGAGCATTTGTCGGACACTCTCGTGGCGGAGCTCAACCGATTGAGGCCGGAGGAAATGCCCGGCGGCCTCGCGGGATACCACGTGGCTCGGCTTGTACGGTTTCTCGGCCGCCCGATTCGCCATGGGGGGATGTTCCCGATCTGGCATCTGCGCCTGTTTCGGCGAGGTGCGGGCCGGTGCGAAGACCGGGAATATGATCAGCACTTCATCGTCAGCGGGCCGACCGGCAAGCTGCGCGGTTGGATTGTCGACGACATTCGAATGCCGCTCAGCGAATGGATTGTCCGGCACAATCGATGGTCGGACGCCGAGGTGCGCAATCTGCTTAACCGCGCTCCGGGTTCTCTCCAAGTCCGTCCTGATCTCTTCGGCAGCCCCGTCCAGAGAAAGCGGTATCTGCGGAAAGTATATGGACGGTTTCCGTTGTTCAGCCGCGCTTTTCTTTTGTTTTTTTACCGTTACATTTTAAGGGGTGGTTTCCTTGACGGAAAGGAAGGGGCTGTGTTCTTCGTCTTGCAGACATTGTGGTTCCGCTTCCTTGTGGATGCCAAGCTCTTCGAACAAACTCTCGGGAGTGCGGCAACAACGGCTGACACGGCTTGCATTGCGGAGACTCCGCGCTCGCTTATATCCGGCGGTCCGGCTGGGGACCGATGAAATGGGTTGGACTGCTTCGTCCCACACTCAGAGTTTGTGAGTTTTTTGGGTTCCGCCCAATCTTGTGTCATCTTGAGCGAAGGCCGGCGCGGCGGGAGTCGAAAGACCCCTAGTTTTTCCGCGATCCTTCGACTCGCGCAACGCTCGCTCAGGATGACACCGAACGCTAACGTTAAAAAAATCACAAACACTCAGGTCGGATGCGCGGGTTTCCGGATGGCCGATCCGGCGAGCGCCGGACCATGCAGGCTCGGGTAAAGGAACTCACACAGCGATTCTACTATCGTCGGCCGGGCTGGGTTGACGGGACCTCGCAGTTTGCCGCGCTGATTCAAAAGCGGCTGGCACGCAACGCGCGCATGCTGGACCTCGGGGCCGGAAGAGGCAAGGCCGGACCGGTCAACTTTCGGGGCGAAGCACGGATAATCGTTGGTGTCGACCCGGATTCGGGGCTGAGCGAAAACCCCGGCGTTGACCGCCGCGTGCTCGGGCTTGCCCAGAACCTGCCGTTTCGCGCCGGCACTTTCGACTTGGTTTTCAGCGATTGGGTGGTGGAGCATCTGCCCGACCCCGCCGCAGCCGCCACGGAAGCTTTTCGCGTGCTTAAGCCGGGTGGCTTTCTTATCTTTCGCACCGGGAACCTTTTTCACTATAGCTACGCGATTGCCGCGGCGACGCCGCACTGGTTCCATCGGCTTGTCGCCAACCGGGTGCGCGGCCTTGCCGGCGATAGCGGCGACCCCCATCCCACCTATTACAGAATGAATACCGCGGCAGCCGTGCGCCGATGCCTGGGACGGGCCGGCTTCGTCGAGGAGCAACTGTTGATGGTGGAAGCGGAGCCGAGTTACCTGATGTTTTCGGTCCCGACGTTTCTCCTGGGACTGGCGTACGAGCGGCTGGTCAATCGCGCTCCGTCGCTGTCGAGGTTGCGCGCTTGCATTTTTGCATGCTTCCGCAAGCCGGTTTGATCGCAAGCACGCTCCGCGAGCGATTTCATCCGCTCTACCGCCTGCGCAAGTACGCTTTCGCCCGCGCGGTCCTGACCCGTCTCGACATCCCGGTCTGGGTCAGGATGCCTGGGGTCAACTGGAAGGTACGCGTTCGCCTGATAAGTCATGCGGCCTACTACGTCAGAGGGGCGTATCCGGAGATGGAAATCGCTGCGATGCTGCTGGCCATCGACAAGTTGCTTGCGCCCCGGTCGTATTGGTGCGTTGGCGCCAACATCGGCTACTATGGCTGGCTGCTCAAGAGCAGCGACCCGGGGCTCAGGGTCGTCATGTTCGAGCCGAACCCGGCAAACGTACACCTGATTCGCGCGACTCTGCGAAGAAGCCGCCTTTCGGACATCGTCGTGCAACCGTCTGCGGTAAGCGACACTGTGGGTATCCGGCCGCTGGCGGTCGACCGTCAGACCGGCGCTACGTCGACGCTGGAGGGCATCGAAACGTCGTTCGGCCGAACGCACTGGGGCGTCGTCGGCGATTCGGTGCCGGTCAGCACCGTCACAATCGACAGCGCACGGAGCGAACCGATCGACGTCATCAAGATTGACGTTGAGGGCCACGAGGAAAACGTGTTGCGCGGAGCGGATAAAACGCTGCGGTCGGATCAACCGATCCTTGTGGTCGAGTGCTTTCACGAGGGGGCATGCCTTGCTAAGACGCTCAAGCCGCTTGGCTACCTGGCGCTTGACGCTCAGCGGATGGACGAAGACCTGACTAGGGGCTGCAACTTTCTTGCGCTACCGAGACGGCATCGACCGCTGCTTGGTCAACTGAGGAAAGCATGGTCAGCCGAAGTCGTTCGGTTGCGCGGAGCGTGAGCACCATGTTGAGTGGCGGCCGAAATCTCGCCAAGCAAGCCGCGAAAACCGCGCCGCATCTTGCCCAAGGCGACGCCCGCTCGCAGCAGCGCCATTTCTACGAAGAGGAGTGCGACCCGGAGTTCGAAATCGCGCGGCCGCACGGCTGCGGCCGGCTCTACCAGTTCCTGATCGAACACAAGTTCCGGACCGGGTTGCGCGTGCTGCACCTCGACCTCGCCGGGCGCTCTGTGCTGGAAGTCTGCTGTGGCTCGGGCATGATGTCCGAGAAGTTCGCGCGCGCGGGTGCAACAGTCACTGGAACTGACTTTTCGCCGGCGGCGATCGCACGCGCGTGTGAGCGGGCGCGTCGCTACGGCTTCGCTGCCAGATTCCTCGTCGCTGATGCCGAGAACTTGGCGTTCCCCGACCGCAGCTTTGACGTCGTTGCCGTCCACGACGGTCTCCACCATCTTGACGATCCACAGCGCGCGATCCGCGAAATGGCGCGTGTCGCGCGCCGCGGCGTGCTCATTCTCGATCCCGCGCAAGCGGCCTTGACGAAACTCGCCGTCCGGCTAGGCATAGCGGTCAACGTCGAAGAGGCTGGAAATGAGGTCAAACGCCTTGTGCCCCGAGCGGTGGCGGCGATCCTGCGAAAAGAGGGCTATGGCCGCGTGGCCTGGCGCCGCACCCTTATGTATTACCCGCATCGGCCGTTCGGCTGGTTCGCGTGGTGCGACAACTTGTTATTGTTCTATCTTTTTCGCGCGCTCTTCAGCAGTGCCAACTTGGTCCTCGGCTCCTGGGGCAACAAGCTCGCGCTAGGCGCGACTCGAAGCGGATAGTTAACGGGCCACGCGATCGCCGCCAAGCCGTCTTTGCTCCACGCTCGGCGCTGACAACGAGGAACCGGCAGGGGGCGACCGGCGAAAACCGCGCCGCACCATGACAACCCGACTTTTGGCAATTTGCGAGAAATGTATGCCAACGATTCCTATCTGCGGCTCTTTCGCTTGAAGTCGCTCGTCCGTGCGGCGCTAGATCTTGGAGCCAATCGCGGTTTGTTCTCTCTCATCGCGCTGATGGCGCTCGAAGCGGAAATTGTGGTGGGCGTGGAACCGTTAGAATTTTACGAACCGGTGATGCGAATCCTGCTTGATGCGAATGGTGGTGTGCGGCGAGCCGCGTGGTTCGCTACAACAAGTTTAGGTGAGGGCGTCGATTGGAGGTTGCGTTGGCCAAGTGTTCGGTTTCTTGACCGGACTCGCGACGGCTCAGGGAGCTGCCAGAGCCGCGCAGCAGCCTTGCAGCGCGATCGGAACGGCTCCATCAGGGCCGCCGCTGGCAATGGGCCGGAACTGTCAGGCGGGCGGCGAATTGACGCCGGAGCGGCTACCGGAGTAAAAGTCACCTGTTCGGAAGGCCAAAAACAGAAATTCCCGATAAACGGAGATTTCGCATGAACCCGGAGAGCAAGGGCAGGGTCGCCCGCCAGGCTCATGTCGAGGTGCCGGAAGGCACCTTCGAAGAAGAGCACGGCCGGCAGGGTTTCTTCGGCAGGAGCTCTCACCTCTACCATTTGCGCCAGCCCACCGGATGGACCCGCATCGAGGGTCCGTTGAGGCCGCGTTGCTTCGAGGGGGAAAAGCTCGACCCGGACGACGCGGGCGATTCCCGAGGCGGCCCGGTAGAGGTCGCGCGCAACGACGATTGCGCCGTGCTCATCTCGCGCAGAAGCGCGCCGATGCCATATTTTTTCCGCAACGCCGATGCCGACGAGCTCCATTTCGTACACCGAGGCGCCGGCGTCTACGAGACCGACTACGGCGTGATGAGCTACGCGGCCGGCGACTACGTCTACCTCCCCAAGGGCACTACCTACCAGCTCGTTCCCCGCGCCGCGGACAACTTCTTCCTGGTCGTGCGCAGCGCTGCCGAGTTCCAGTGGCCCGATCGCGGGCTGCTGGGGCGCCATGCCTTTCTAGACCCGCAACTGCTGGAAAGCCCCGAGCCCGCGCCGCATGACGAGACCGGCGGCGACTGGGAGCTTCGGGTGCTGCGCGGCGGCGAGTTCACGAGCTTCTTCTATCCCCATCATCCGCTCGACGTCGTCGGATGGCGCGGGGACCTTGCGCCCGTGAGGTTCAACGTGCGCGATATGCGCCCCATAGCGAGCGCGCGCTACCACCTCCCGCCCACGGTTCACGCGACGCTTTTCGCAGAGGCTTGCGCGATATGCACCTTTGCGCCGCGGCCGCTGGAAAGCGATCCAGGCTGTCAAAAGGTGCCGTACTTCCATCGCAACGTCGATTGGGACGAGCTTATTTTTTACCACTCGGGCAACTTCTTCAGCCGCTCCAGCGTCGGCGCGGCCTACCTCACCCTTCATCCGCAGGGAATCCATCACGGACCGCAGCCGGGCGCCTTCGAGGCGGCGAAGACCCGCGCCGCGACCGAGGAGGTGGCGATTCTTATCGAGACCAGGCGCCCGCTGTGGGTGACTGAAGTCGCGCTGGCGGCGGAGGTGCGCGATTACGCCACGAGTTGGGCGCGCGAGGCGGCGGCGCGCGAGCGAAGAGCGGGGCGATGAGGTTCGGCATCTTTTCCGTCGTCGGCCACCATCCGCGCGAACTGACGCGTACGGTGGGCGAGTTTTACGACCAGCTTCTGGAGCACGTTCAGCTTGCCGACGAGCTGGGTTTCGAATCTTTCCGGGTTTCGGAGCATCACTTTCATGAATACGGCGCGATTCCGTCGCCGCCGGTGTGAATGGGAGCCGCTGCCGTGTGCACGCGGCGAATCCGGCTTGGCTCGGCGGTGAGCGTGCTGCCGTTTCACAATCCGCTGGTGGTGCCGAGCAGTACGCGATGGTAGACGTGCTTTCGGGCGGGCGCCTGGAGTTTGGCGTCGGCTCGGGCTATCTCAAGCACGAGTTCTCGAGCTTCGGGGTTGATTTCGCCGAAAAGTACGAGCGCTTCGATGAAGCCCTCGAAATAATTCGCATGGCGTGAGGCGGCGAGCGCTTCAGTTATCACGGGAAGTCCACCACCGTAAAGGACGTTGCGCTTCAGGTCGTTCCGGTGCAGCGCCCGCTGCCGCCGATCCTGATCGCAATTTTGCGCAGCGAGGCGGCCCGCCGCGTCGGCGCGCGCGGCTATCCCGTGATGACGATTCCCTACGCCGTTAGCGGCGGCCTGCGGGAGCTGGCGCATATGGCGAGCGAATACAAGGCGGCCTACCGACAGGCTGGGCATGGGGACCCGAGCCGGCCGGTTATTTTGTGCGCCGTGCACACGCACGTGGCGGGAGATTCGGCCGGCGTCGATCGCTGCGCAAAACCCGCGATCGACCGCTATGTGCGCACTCGCTTGTACGCCATCTCGCGGCCGTTCGAAGTGCTCGACGAAAAGAAGCTCATCGCCTGCGGCGAGGCTGACAAGGTAATCTCCGTGATTCGGAGCTACGAGCAGGCCGGCTTCAACGTCTTTCTCGCCATCTTCGATTATGGGGGCATGGAGCGCGGCGAAGTGATACGTTCGACCGAGCGGTCCGCCAGGGAAGTTCTTCCGGCCTTCAGGTAGGACCATCGCCCCTTATCGGGCCGGATCACCTGAGGCGCAAGGGGCGCGAACGGCGATGCCGGTGCGGCGCTGTAGCAGTTTGCATGACGCCGCTTGCAGGCGCCGGCGCTGGGCGCGGTGCTGGATTTGGATTCCGCCGTGTTCGAGCGCTATCGGCGCCGGCAGCGTCCAGTCTCAAGGGCTACAATCCGTGGAAACCGCGCCGACCCTACCACAGGCCGGCTTTACTTTCCTGGGTCAACTGAGGTTTTTGGGCTAATGCGGCCGGCGATGACACCCGGGAGTAATCCCGCGCATGCCCGTCCGCGGTGTGCGGCTGCGGGTGAGGCGCGCGCTAACGACGCCCTTTGCGCGCAGAGCGCCCGCGGCGTGCATCACAAAGGCGGCCGCAAGCGCGCCGGCCTAGGCGCGCGCGCCAAACGCCGATCGGCTCGCAGCCGGCGCAGAGGCTACTTGGGCGACGTTTTGCCGGGCGCCATCGATGCCCCGGCAGCGGGCGGCTTTGAGCGAGCGGACGTGTCGGCGGTCGAGCGCGCAGATGCTGAGGCGAGATACAGCGGAACCTGGGCGCGCTTGCCGTTGCGCAGCACATTGAGATAGACAACATCGCCAGGTTTGACCGCGCGCAGCTCCTCGTCCAAGTCCAGGGCATGGGCGGCGCGTTCGCCGTCAATTCCGATGATCAAGTCGCAGGCCTTCCCGATGCGGTTCTCGTCGTTCATCGACCACGCCCAGAGGTAAAGAGCCGGGGGGAAAAAAATGCCGGTCACCACTGCCACGAGCGTGAGGGCCCCTTCACGGGAACGATTGGGCTCCGCGTTGAGCGCGCGCAGGCCGGCCTTGGCCGCCGGGGTACCGGGCGCGACGCTCACCACGGCTAGGCCAGGCACGATGAGCTGGTCGGAAACCCGGCCCACAGCGGCGCGCACTTCGAGGCCCAGGACGGGAACGTAGTAGTCTTCATTAGGCAGCTCGACGACCGGAGACGGTTGGGAGCCTTTTGGCCCAGCCGGCGCCCCGAAACCGGGCGGGATTTGGTTTGAGTACGGCGGTCCACCCGACCCTCCGCCCGGCGGGAGCGCGATCGGGAAACCAGGGCCGAAAGCCAGCTCCATCGCATGGGGACCGCCGATCGCACCGGACCGGGCACTTGTCGCGGCAAGCCAAGCGGGAGATGCCACGAGCCAAGGCGGCATTAGGGTTGGCCGGCGGGCCGCATCGTCAGCGATAGCGCCGCTTGAGCCCGCATTCGCTATTGAGGGCGGTCGGGGTGCGAATTTTTCGCCGATAAACGAAAATCCGGGAGCCGGCACGCGCCCCATTACCGAGCGGCTTTCTCTAGCAGTGAAAGCGTAGACGGCAGGTGCTGGTCTATCAAACCCGAACCGGCGCGGCCCGCAGGCACAAGCGTCGGGCGAATTGGCGTTTGCCGCCCGTCCGCCAAGCGTCGCCAAAAGCAGCGATACGCCGAGCGCGAGAACCCGGGCGACTCTCGGTATCGCCGCGCCGCCCGTGCATGAAGAGCGCATGCCCTTCACCCCCTGGCCTAGCAGGCGGCCACGCTGACGCGGCATCCGAAGGCTTGCTAGCTAGGCCCTTTAGAGCCCGCCTGCGGCGGCTTGTTGAAACCGCCGTTAGAGACGGATGGCACGCCGGTACGGCCGTTCGCGATTATACTAGGAATTTGGTCGAGCGTTCCAGATGCTCGGTCGGCAAAACGCATCGTCTTCTCAGCCATGAAATCTTGAGCCGGGCGCTCATTCGCCAGCTCCAAAACCATCTTGAGAATCCCCGGTTGCCACAAAACAGCCTTAAATCCGAGGCTGATAAAGGTGCGCAAGGCAGGGTAGTTATCGGCCAGCACATACACGGCCAGCCGCATGACGCCGTTCGCATGGGCCGCTTCGATGAGACTGCGAGCTAGCGCGCGGCCAAGACCATGGCGTTGGTAGACATCAGCTACTGAGATCGCAGCTTCCGCTTGGCCTTCGCAGCCGGGATCGACAACGTAACAGGCCTCCCCAACAATCCGCTGGTCGCCAGTTTCGCCCCCCACTACGGCAATTAGCGTAAATTCGTTTGGACGTTGGCAATTCCGGCGACGGCTTGCATCGGTTGCTTCGCCGCCCGCCGGCAACGCCCGCGGGTTGCTCGCCCGGCCACTGCTGCAATGGTGTTCATTCTGCGCGGCTAAAGGGGCGCCGAGAACACAGAGACGGGAATGAGCTGAATCTCGACTAAGGCAGGAGAAGTAACGGTTGAGACGCTGACAATCACCCTCATGGCCGATAGGGCGAATCAGTATCTCGCGCCCGCAACAGCAATATGTTGACAACGACTGGCGATCCTCAGCCTTCACGCTGTTCGCCAAGGCCGCTGGTTCAGGTGGATTCGAACGCTTCAACGTCCGTCCGCTCCCTTTTGAGTCTTCGCTTGGCGAGCGCGTGCCGGTAGACAATAGCGTGGCGTTCGCCATCCTTCGCTGGGTTTACATTAAAGCCGGCTCCGATTACTGCTCGCTATCTTGTACACGGTTCTCTAGTACGATGAAAGCCCCGAACGCTCAACTACCCGGGCCCGGTATTCCAGCTCTGACTCTGTCAGCTCAGAATGCATGCTTTGTGCCACTGACGTCTCGCTTGGATTATCAAGCGTTAGCTGGCTCCGGTCTTAATTGAAGGGTGTATCCGTTTTGCGTAATGCGAGGCGATACGCGCTTTAGGAAGGATCGCTGACGATACATCGCGGGGGCTGTCGGGCGCGCCTGCTCACGCGGGCATCGGCACACCGACGCCGTCCCAGCGGCGTTGAGAGAGGCCGCCGAGCTTTGCCGGCGAGGCGCCTATAGCCAAAAAGGGCCTAAATCGCTGGCGGAAAGGCGCGCCAGTCCCTCACAACCTCGCGCCCGCGCCCCCGGCGCCCGAGCCCGTGGGGGTCTTGAACTCTGGGCGATGCAGTGTGGCGGCCATCTGTTCTACCTGATGCAACAACCGGCCCTCCGCCACCCCCAGCGACACGCAGGTGACGCTTTGGGGCGGATGCAGCGGCACGTCCACGGGCGTGGAAAAAACCGCCTGCACCGTCACCGTGCTGCCCTCGCGGCCCCTCGGCATGATGTAGAAATTGAACACTGCCGACGCGTCCTCGGTGGGCATCGCGGCGATCTTACCGGTGCCGGTCCTCACCTGCCCGCAATCAGCATCTCGTGCGCGAAAGCCTCGAGCCTGAGCCTCGATCACTCCACTGGACGGGTCTTGCGCGTGCAAGGCAAGCTTGTCCTGCTTTGCCACAGCAATAACGGCCTCGAAAGCAACGTCGTAGGGCACAGCAAGCTCGACTTGGGTTTGTTTGAAGAGCGGCGGCTGTTCCATCGGCGGATAGAAGCAACCGCAAAGCCAGCCGCAAACCCCGACCAGCCCGATCATACCCCCCCGACGCCGTTTCATCGCACCGCTACGCAATCATAGCTTAAACCGAGGCGCAACCGGAACCGAGGCGCGCAAGCGTTCAACTTCGGTCGTGGTTCACTTTGAGCCTCTGCCATGTTATGAGAGAGACAGTAGCCGTTACGGCGCGGGCCCGTGCTTGGCAGCGCAGGGGGAGATTCGTTTAAGTCATGTCTGGCCATTCGAAATGGAGCTCGGTCAAGCACAAGAAAGCTGCGCGCGACGCCAAGCGCGGCAAGGTGTTTACCAAGCTGATCAAGGAAATCACCATCGTCGCGCGCCTGGGCGGCGGTGACTTTGGCGCCAACCCGCGGCTGCGCACCGCGGTCCTCGCGGCCAAAGCGCAGTCGATGCCCAACGAGAATATCGAACGCGCGATAAAGCGCGGCATCGGCGAGCTCGGCGGCGGCCAGTTGGAGCAGGTGAGCTACGAGGGCTACGGGCCCGGCGGCGTCGCCATCATCGCCGACGTGCTGACCGACAACCGCAATCGCGTGGTGGCCGAGATACGCCATCTCTTCTCGCGTCACGGCGGCAACCTCGGCGAGGCTGGGTGTGTCGCCTGGATGTTCAAGAAAAAAGGCATTATCACGGTCGACAAGAGCGCTGTCAGCGAAGACCGCCTGCTCGAAGTCGCGCTCGAGGCCGGCGCCGAGGACGTCAGCTCCGGCGCGGATGCCTTTGTGGTGATCACGGCTCCGGAAAATTACACGGCGGTCAGAAAAGCACTCGACGACGCCACGATTCCCGTCGCCGAAGGCGAGCTTACGCTTTCTCCCGAAAACACCGTGCGCGTCTCGGGTCACGACGCGCAGCAAGTCCTCAGGCTCATCGAAGAGCTTGAAGAGCACGATGAGGTACAAAGCGTGGCCGCCAATCTGGAGATAGACGACGAAGAGCTCGCCCAGCTCACCGCGTAGCTGCCGGCGCCGTGGCGTGGCCGGCGTGTTGCCACCCGCCGCGGCCCGATCCGTGACCGGGACCCAAGCCAAGTCTGCCCCAGTTGGGCCGCATACCGGCCGTATCCGCCGAGCGACGGCCGCGTCGGCCTTCTCAGAGGCTCAAGTTAGATTCGACGAGAGTCGCACAGGCGACCGCTTTGCCCACGCTGGTTTTGCTTGGCGGGCGCGGGTTTGGTTAGCGCGGTCCTTTTCGGTCGTGGGCAGCACGCAAAAGTAAGAGGGCTTCGCAGACGGTACGCGTCGGCGTGAGGGATTTAGAGCGCCGCTTGCGGCACCTGGATGGAACCGCTTGACGATGCGGGTAATTGGGATTGACCCCGGCTCGATAGCAACCGGCTTTGGCGTCCTGGATGGCGATGCCAAAGCGCCCGCTTATGTGACCTCCGGCGTGCTGCGGGCCAAAGCGGCGCAGCCGCTAGCGGCGCGCCTGTATCGCATTTTCGTGGGCCTGCGCGAATTGCTCGCACGCTACAAGCCGCAGGCGATGAGCCTTGAGCAAAGCTACGTTGCGGCCAATGTTCAGACCGCGCTGCGCTTGGGCCAAGCGCGCGCGGCAGCGCTGCTGGCCGCGGCCGAGGCGGGTATCGCGCTTTTCGAGTACCCGCCATCGCGCGTTAAGCTCGCCGTGGCTGGTGACGGCGCAGCGGACAAAGGCGCGGTGCAGGCGATGGTGCGTCGCGCGCTGAAGCTCGACGCGGCGGTAAAGCTCAATGCCGACGCGGCCGACGCGCTCGCGCTTGCGCTGTGCCACTTCTGCTTCGCGCGCATGCCCTTCCACGACGGCTCGAGGCGCCCTGCGACGCGAGGCAGGAAGTCCTCCAAGAAGTCCTCGACGGCCGGCGGCTCGTAAATTGGTGGCGAGTGAGCAGCAACGTGTCCGAATGCGCAGGGTTGTAACTTGCGCCGCCGGTGAGACAAAATCCTCTAGCGAACCCGCTTGCGGCCGGCATCATGGCCGGCGGGATCAGTGGGAGGCGCGATGAGATGAAGGGGCCGGCTCTGGATGTTTCATTCATAGGACTGGGCGTGATGGGCTTCCCGATGGCCGGGCATTTGGCCACGGCCGGCCACAACGTCACCGTGTATAACCGGAGCGCGGCCAAGGCGAAGGCCTGGGTCGAGCGCTTCGGCGGCAAAGCCGCGCCCACTCCGGCGCAAGCCGCCGATGGCGCGGCGCTGGTCTTCGCTTGCGTCGGCAACGACGACGACCTAAGACAGGTCGTCCTGGGCGAGACCGGCGTGTTCGCCGGGATGAAGCCCGCAGCGGTCTTCGTCGACCATACTACCGCTTCGGCCAAGGTCGAACGTGAACTGGCGGCCTACGCCGCCCAACGCGGCGTCGAGCTTCTCGATGCACCGGTTTCGGGCGGACAGTCGGGCGCCGAGAACGGCACGCTCGCGATCATGGTCGGCGGCAGGCCCGAGGTTTTTGCCAAAGCGCAGCCGGTGATGAGCTGCTACGGGCGAACAATCTCGCTGATGGGCCCGGTCGGGGCCGGTCAGCTTACCAAAATGGTCAACCAGATTTGCATCGGCGGCCTGGTCCAGGCGCTCGCGGAAGGGCTTAGTTTCGCCGTCAAAGCCGGCCTTGACGCCGAGCGTGTGGTGAGCGTTATCTCCAAAGGCGCGGCCTCTTCTTGGCAAATGGAAAATCGCTGGAAAGCGATGGTCGAGGGAAAGTTCGATTTCGGCTTCGCCGTAAACTGGATGCGCAAGGACTTTGCTATCTGTCTGGAGGAGGCGCGCAGCAACGGGGCGCATCTGCCGGTAACCGCATTGGTTGACCAGTTCTACGGCAAGGTGCAAAGACTTGGCGGCGGGCGCTGGGATACGTGCAGCCTGATTAAGCTCCTAACTGACGCGTGAGCCGGGCCGGCGCTCCTGGGATGAAACCGGCGCGGGAATTTTGCCGCTGCCCGGCGCGGCTTTAGGATCGCCGTGGCTTTACGAGCAGCAGGCGGACGAGACGCTTAGCGGATGATTGCGACTCTGAGGGGTACGGTTCAACTTCGCGAGCCGGGGCGGGTGGTGCTGGAGACCGGCGGCGTGGGCTACGAGCTCTTTGTGCCGCTGGCCACTTATCATCGGCTTCCCCAGCCGGGCGAGTTGGCGCGTCTGGAGGTGCGCCAGGTGGTGCGCGAAGACAGCCTCACGCTGTACGGTTTCGCGACCGCGGGCGAGAAGCGGGCCTTTGAGTTGTTGATGCAGGTGCAGCAGGTAGGACCGAAGCTTGCGCTGGCGATTCTTTCCGCGCTCAGCGCCCACGAACTGGCCAGCGCGATCCAGCGCGACGACGTGCGCTTGCTCGACGCGGTGCCGGGTGTGGGCCCCAAGGTCGCCGAGCGAATCGTGCGCGAGCTGCGCGACAAAACCGACGCGATCGCGTCGACCGCGCCTGCTCCCGCGGGCACGAACGGAGGTTCGACGCTGTCCGAAGACGCGGTGTCGGCCTTGGTCAACCTGGGCTACAAGCCGCTTGAAGCGCGCCGCGCAGTGGAAAAGGTGGCGCCCGCCGCGGTCGCTGGCGGCGCCGATTTGGAAACGGTAATTCGCAAATCTTTGGCGCTGTTGCTGGGTGAAAGGTAATAAAGGCCGCGGTTCGGCAAACCCACCGGTAGACGCTCGCGCGCCCGAAAAGCCGAGTGCGCCGCACGCGACGGCCTGCGCCCCCACCGACGAAGAGCGCGTCACCGATCTTACGCTGCGCCCGCGCAGCCTCCTCGAGTTCGTCGGGCAGGAGCGCCTCAAGACCGTTCTGGGAATGACCATCGAGGCGGCGCGCAAGCGCGGCGACGTGCTCGACCATGTGCTGCTTTCCGGCCCGCCCGGGCTGGGCAAAACCACGCTGGCGCATATTATCGCGCGCGAGATGGGCGTCAATCTGCGCCTGACCTCGGGCCCGGCGATCGAGCGCGCCGGCGACCTCGCGGCGATCGTCAATGACCTCGAACATGGCGACGTGCTTTTTATCGACGAAATCCATCGCCTGCCGCGCGCGGTCGAGGAAATCCTGTACCCGGCGATGGAGGACTTCGAGCTTAATATCGTGGTCGGCAAGGGGCCGAGCGCGCGTTCGATGCGGCTGGCGATAAAGCCGTTCACGATGATCGGCGCGACCACGCGCTCGGGGCTGCTGAGCTCGCCGCTGCGCGACCGCTTCGGCCAGGCCTTTCATCTCGAATTTTACGCGCCCGAGCAGCTCGCCCAGATCGTCCACCGCTCGGCCCGCCTGCTCAAGGCCGCGATCGACGAGGCGGGCGCCCAACAGATCGCCGCGCGCTCGCGCGGAACGCCACGCATCGCCAATCGCCTGCTGCGCCGCGTGCGCGACTTCGCCCAGGTCGCAAGCGCGCCGGTGATCACGATCGAGGTCGCCGTGAGGGGCCTTGAACTGCTCGGCATCGACTCGCGCGGGTTCGACCGGATGGACCGCGCGATTCTCGAAGCGATCGTCGATAAATTCGGTGGCGGTCCGGTCGGCGTCGAGAGTCTGGCTGCGGCGATCGGCGAGGAGCGCGAGACGATCGAAGAGGTCTACGAGCCGTATCTGCTCCAGGAGGGCTTTATCGCGCGCACCGCGCGCGGCCGCGTGGCGAGCCCGCGCGCCTATGAGCACCTGGGACGTCCCAAGCAGGGCCTGCTGCTCTAAGCCCGCGCCGGCGGCCCGCCCCCGCGCCGCTGCCAGCACCACAGCCGTCTGATCTGTGTCGTTGTCGATCACGTATGGGACGCGCATTCGGCAAAGCCGCTATGCCCTGGGGATCCGCGAGGCAACGCGAGTTATCTATGGTACGGCAACGGCCCAGCGTAGTATCCTCGAACGCAATGAGGTCCAAGGGAGAGACTCAAGTGGCAGTCACGCCAGTGCACGGCTCCTACCGCTACACGGTTTATTTCAAGCCGCAAATAGACGGAAGTTTCGCGGTTGTCTTTCCTGCGTTTCCTGAGATCGTCACATTCGGTAGGACGCTGGAGGAAGCGCGGGCGATGGCGCGCGACGCGTCGCGCTGCCATCTGGCAGGCCTGCGCAAGGACGGCGAGACGATTCCGGCGGAAACCCCGCCGCGCGGCCAGCCGCTCCGCAAAGAGGTGGGGGTAGCAATTTGAGCCCAACTGAGGCGCGAAAGGTCCACCCAAGTTGCGGAGCCGGAAAGTCCGGCGACGCTGTTTGCGCTCTTGGTGGCTAAGGTCGTAAGCGTCTTCGATAAGCAGCTCCAGCTCTTCTTCAAGGCGAAGCTGCCACTTGACGACCTCACTTTATGCCTTGAACAAAGTCCGCACGGCCGTGGCTAACGCGCGCCGGTCGGGCTCCGACAACCTCCCCGTCTTGTGCAAAATCAGCCGGTTGTCGAGCGTGAAGAGCTTCATGCGAACCTTCGAAGGGGCCCGAAGACCCGCCTCGCCAGCATCAATCGGCACGTCCATTGGCCACGGAGGATGGGCGGCGCTGGTGATCATCGCCAAGACGGTGTGACCGCTGTCGACGCTAAACGCTTCAGAGGAAAGGGCCAGCGCCGGCCGCCGCTTGCTCGCGCGGCGGTCGCTGAAGGGAAACGGCACGACAACGACGTCGTAGGGCTTACAGGTCACGGTAAGCCCGGTCGTCGTTCTCCGAATTCCACTCGGATAGCGTGCTCTCTAGCGCGGAGAGAAACTCGAGGTCGAGAGGTTCGGCCTTGCGAATGCGGACTGCTCCACCTTCCCATTCCTCAAATATCACCGTGTCTCCCGGCCTGAGATTCAGTTTCTTGCGCACGGGAGCCGGAACGGTGGCTTGGCTTTTACTCGTCAGCCGGCTGCTGGCAATGGCACGAGTCGCGCGACGCTTTGGAAGTGACATAAAGCCTTTCTCCCGTTGGTATTACGCTATGGCGAGTAATACCGCATAGCAGATCGTGCTGCAAGCCAGCCGCCGCGTCACAGGCGTTCATTCGAAAACCGCTCGCGCGGGCGGCGATGCTCAGGCGATGCGCCGACCCGACTCCGGGTCGAAAAAGTGGAAGCAGTCGCTTGGGGCGTAAAGGCGCGCCGGTTCGCCGGGTTTGAGCGGCGTCGGAAATTCCGCGCTGAGCGTGGCCTCGCCCAGGCGCAGGCGCACCAGATAGCGCGCGCCTAAAAACTCGGCGGTCTCGACCACGATCGGAAGCTCGACCGCCCCGAGCGTAGCGTTGAGGCTCAAATCTTCGGGGCGGATTCCCAGCATCAGATCGCCCGTGAGCGAGCCCGGGGGCGTGAGCTCGATGCGCGCCTCTCCGACCCACAAGCCGCGCCGGCCTTCGCTGATCGGTCCCGGCAGAAAGTCGTTCTTCAGGTATCCGAGATTTTCAGGCCGACCGACCTCATCGCTCCAACATTGTCGGCTTTGGCCTGGGCGTCCTGCACAACATCGGCGTCGAAGGGGGCGGCCTTTCAATTGTTCCAGGAAGTTTGACCTCGCCGGTGCGCGCTACTTTCCCGTTCTTGTCGTAGAAACGAAGGTCCTGCCGCTTGCGCTGCTGCTTGCCCGAGCCAAAGCCCTCGACTTACCTCGTCAAAGGTGGAACTCGAGGCCGGTTTGAAGATATCGTCGGCCCACTTCGCGGCTTGCGCGCAAAAGTCTTGCTCATGAATTCGAGTCGAAACGCTTTCACTCACTCCCGCCCCCCATTTCAACCAGCACTCTCCGGAACCACGATCGACCCGCTTCGAGTCAGGCCTTAATCGCATCCAGGAACGCTCTTGGGCTCAAAATCCGGATTCGCCGGAACGCACCCAAATCGCGGAGGTGCGAATCTCCGCTGACGATTACCGTCGCCTCCGCGGCGAGCGCACACTCCAGGACACGGTTGTCCGGCTCGTCCTTCTTGATCTCGAAAACCCGCTCCTGTGGATCGACTTTTCTTGCGTATTCGCCTATCAGGGCCAGAGCCTCGCGGATTCGACTCGCGGGCCACTGGAATTTCTCCTTCAGTACCCCTTCGATCTCGTCGATTATCGGCTTCGAGATGAACAGCACCACCGCGCCCCTGCGCGACAGCGTCAAAACCTCATCCGGCACTCCGCCGAAATTGAGCGCCGAAACATAAACGTTGGTATCCGCCACAATCCGGAGCACTCACCGCTCCGTCCGGTACTCTTGCACCAGCCGCTCGACATCGGATTCCTTGATTCGGAGCTTGCGCGCCTGCGCGCGACCGAACTCCTGAAGCCCGCGCCAGCGACTGTCCGCCACGTAGCGCCGGAGCGCCTCGCGGAGAAGCTCGCTCTTGGTGCGCCCTTCACGTCGTGCAAGCCGCTCGGCCTCGCGCAACAGCTTCGGCGGAAGCGACAGCGATGTAACCTTGGTGGTCCGCATAATACTTGTTATTAACACGAATTGCGGCGAAATGGGAGGCGCGGCGCGCGGGCGGCGATGCTCAGGCGATGCGCCGACCCGACTCCGGGTCGAAAAAGTGGAAGCAGTCGCTTGGGGCGTAAAGGCGCGCCGGTTCGCCGGGTTTGAGCGGCGTCGGAAATTCCGCGCTGAGCGTGGCCTCGCCCAGGCGCAGGCGCACCAGATAGCGCGCGCCTAAAAACTCGGCGGTCTCGACCACGATCGGAAGCTCGACCGCCCCGAGCGTAGCGTTGAGGCTCAAATCTTCGGGGCGGATTCCCAGCATCAGATCGCCCGTGAGCGAGCCCGGGGGCGTGAGCTCGATGCGCGCCTCTCCGACCCACAAGCCGCGCCGGCCTTCGCTGATCCGGCACTTGACGAGATTCATCGGCGTGTCCCCCAGAAAGCGCGCGACGAAAAGGTTGGCGGGATAACGGTAGATCTCCGTCGGCGCGCCGATCTGCGCGACCTCGCCGTTTTGCATCACCGCCATGCGGTCCCCCAGGATAAACGCGCTCACATGGTCATGGGTCACGTAGACGATGGTTCGCCCGGTGCGGCGCTGAAACTCCTTAAGCTCCAGGCGCAGGGCGTTGCGCAGTTGGGTATCGAGCTGCGACAGCGGCTCGTCCATCAGGATCACGCGCGGCTCTCGCACCAGGGCGCGGGCCAGCGCGACACGCTGGCGTTCGCCGCCCGAGAGCTGCCCGGGGCGTCGGCCAAGATCGATTTCGAGCCCCGCCAGCGCCGCGGTCTCGCGCACGCGCTGCTCGATCTGCTGGCGGCCGAGCCGCATCATTCTTAGAGGGAAGGCGATATTGTCAAAGGCGCTCATGTGCGGGTAAAGAGCAAGGCTCTGAAAGACCATCGCGACGGCGTTGTCCGGGCGCCGCAAACCCACGATTGAGCGCCCGCCGATCTCGATATTCCCGCTGTCGGGCCGCTCCAGGCCGGCGATCATCCGCAACAGCGTGCTCTTGCCGGCGCCCGAGGGGCCGAGCAAAACGAAGAACTCGCCCCGCTCCACGGTAAGCGACAGGTCGCGCACTCCGCGGTCGTCGCCGAAGGCTCGCGTGACGTTGTTTATGGCTAGCTCGATCATCGGGCTCTGCCACTTTATCCGGTTCGGCGCGCGGTCAAGGGTTTTCCTCGCGCTCCAGCATCTTATCCGAGCTTAGTACGCTGCTTCCTCAACTCGCTTGCAGCCCTGACGGCCCCCGGGTTCGAGTCTCTAACCAGCTGCGACCGGACCAGGCACGGCGCATCGGCTTCGTCCGTTCGCTCCCGCCAAATCCCGGCCCGCGCGCGTCATCGGGCGCGCCCCCTCAATCCGTGAAGCAGCACCGGACGCAAAGCGATCAGCGCGATCAGGACCGGCACCGCGGAGACCAGAGCGAGCGCGCTTGCCGCGCCCGCGTCGCCGAACACGGTGTAGTAGTAAATCAGCGGGGGCAGAGTGCGGTTGGTCGGTTGGAGCAGGAGCGCGAAACCGAACTCGTCCCAGCTCGCCAGAAAGCTCAAGACAAACGCGGCGGCCAGGGCGCCGCGCACCAGCGGCAGATTGAGCCGCAGGAAAATTGCCAGCGGCGAAGCGCCGTCCAGATAGGCGGCGTGCTCCAGCTCGAGCGGAATTTTGACGAACGCGCCGAAAAGCAGAATCGCCGCCGCCGGCAAAGCCAACGCGCCGTGCACCAGCGCGAGACCCAGGCCGCTTGCGGTATCGTAAAGGCGCAGCCTTATCAGGATTGTCGCCAGCGGCATCGCCGCCGCTACCATCGGCAAAAGCCGCGTCACGCTAAGGGCCGCCAGACCGAGACCGCGCGCCCGCGCGTCGCGCGCCATCGCGTACGCCAGCATCGTGCCCAAACCCGTGGCCAGCAGCGCCGCCGCGACCGCGACCCGAGCGCTCAGCATCAGCGCCACGCGCAACTCGCCGGTTGCGATCACTCCATTCAGGTAGGTCAACGTCAGCGATTTGGGCAACCACGCCGGGGGCCAGGCGAAGCTCTCGAGCTCGGGCGTCAACGCCTGCTTTATCAGCAGATAAAGCGGGATCGCCGCGGCCGCGATAACCAGCGCCGACAGCGCGCGCCGGCAAAATGCGAGCAGCTTGTCTTCGACGCTCACGCCGCCAGGTACTCCCATGAACCCTCGCCGCGCGCGCCCGCGCGCCGGCGCAAAACGAGCACCGCGAGCGAGAGCAGCGTGATCAGCAGCGCCAGCATGACCGACGCGGCCATCGCGACCCGCGGCTCGAGCGCGTCGCTCCATAGCTGATAGGCATAGGTGGAGAGCACCGGCGTTCCTTCGGCGCCGGTCAGCACCAGCACGGTGGAGAAGATGCGCAGCGCATCGACTCCGCGCAACAAAAGCGCCGCGAACAGCGCGGGCTTAAGAAACGGCAGCGTAACGTGGCGCAAACGCGCAACCGCGCCGGCGCCGTCGAGATGGGCCGCCTCGTACAGCTCGGCGGGAATCGTCTGCAACCCGCCGAGCAGCACCAGCGTAACTACCGGCGTGACGTGCCAGGCGTCCACCACGATCACGCTCGCCAGCGCAAGCCCGCTGCCCGGGTTCAACCAGCCCGCGCCGCCGAATCCGGCGGAGAACAGCGCTCCGTTGAGGTACCCGCGAGGCAGCAAAATGTAGCGCGCGATGCTTAGAAAGACTATCTCAGGAATCAAAAACGGCAGCAGAATCGAAATCTCGGTCACGATCGACACGCGGCGCGCTGAGCTCAGCAGCAGCGCGAAGAGCAGTCCCAAAACGAATTCCAGGCAAAGACTCAAGGCCGGCAGGATAAGATTGTTTGCCCACGCTCGCCAAAAGAGCGGGTCATGCAGCACAAAACCGTAGTTGGCGAGCGAAAACCCGCCGGCGGCGAAAGACATCACGATTCCGCTCACCAGCGGAAGCGCAAACTGCGAGGCCAGATAGGCGAGCGGTACGCACAAAAACACCAGCTTAAGAAGCCGGCCGAACTGATTCATACGGCAGTCCCTCAACCCAGGCGGTCACTGGCTTAAGCGCGACAACCGCCGGCGTGTCTGCGAACAGGATCGCCGCGAGCGCGCGCTGCCAGCGGTTGCTCAGCGCCTGATAATCAGGCACCGTAGGCCGCGCGCGCATGTACGGGCGCATCGCCGAGAACCCCCCATACAGCAGCGCAGCCTGCGCATCGCGCTTTATCGGCAGCGCGTTTTGCCAGCCGAGCTCGCTGACTAGCCGCTGCTGAACATCGCTCGTAAGCAGAAAACGCAAAAATAGCTGCGCGCTGTCGGGATGCGGCGCCGAACGCGGAATCGCCAAATAACCCCCGCCCAGCACGGTAGCGCGCCCCTTCGGCCCGGCGGGGATCGGCGCGCTGAGGTCGACCAACGGCGCGAGCCCCTTGTCGTGAAGATAGGTCATCGCGAACGGCCAGTTAAAGTGAATCCACACCTCGCCGCGTGCCTGCGCCTCGAGCACGGACATTTCTCTGAACACCGCCGAGCGCGGGTTGAGCCCCGGGGCAAGGCCGGCCAAAAAGTCCAACCCGGTCAACGTATCGGTCGAAGTCGGCTGAAGCACGGACCCTCCCGCTTCCCACACGAACGGCGCCACGTCGCACAGAACGCCCTCGTACAGCGCGCCCTTGATGGCGAGCTTGCCCGGATGAGCGCGCACGAAGCGGGCCAACTCCTCCCAGTCCGCGGGCGGGTGGGGAACTCTAAGCCGGTTGTAGATCATCGCCTGCCACATGATGCGATGGGGCACGAAATAGAGCTGGTTGGCAATTACGCCGACGCGCCAGGCGGCCGCGGGAAACAGCTTGCGCTCAGTGGCCAGCAGGCTCGGCTCGAGCTCGCGCACGTCATCGCGCGCCTGACCCAGGGTTGCGATGTCCAGCTCGACCAGATCGAAGCGTCCCCGGCCGGCGCCGGACTCCGCCTGAAGAAGATGTAGGATGTCGCCATATGTCTCGGTAACCAGTTGAACCCGGGTTCCCGAGACGCTCTCGAAATCCGCCAAGATTTTGCGATAGACGATGGCCTCGCCGGGAAACAGCGCCATCGCCACCGTGAGCGAGCTGCGCGGCACCTGCGGCGCGCCGCATCCTACAACGCACAGCCCGAGGGCCAGCGACAGGCGGGTCAGCGCGGCGCAAAGTCCGCGGCTTCGCGAACGCGCCGTGGCCCTCGCGCTCGACCTGCGGCCCGGCGATGGCCGTCCCGGTCCGTCGCGCTCAGCAGAGCATTTCGCCTTCACGCGCTCGCTTGCCAGCCGAAAGTGTGTCACAGCGGACCTCTTGCGCGCCGTACGCCCGCAGCGCCGCGACGGCTTAAGTCCGGCGCGCCAAAGTTTCTCTGCCCGATGAATTCGCGCCGAAAAAACTCCCCATGCGTGCAAAGCATGTCGCGCCAGCGCTTTGGACCGACGGCCAAGCGGGCGCAATCGCCAAGCGTCAAGGCCGGCGCTGTGCGCTCCGGTCGCCTTCGCCCGCTGGAGGTCCCAAACGAGCGCGTTGCGCCAGGTCTCCGAAAGGACCTCAGCGCGAAGCCCGACCGCGTTATTCTGCGTGTGCGGCAAGGCGCTCGGCTTATCGCCTCGCGATCGCCCGGCAGCAGCCGTTGGCGCTTACCGCATTGTGCGGCACCACGCCGATATGCAACGACCGGCTCCTTTCGTGTGTAGCTCTGCGCTACTTTTCTCCGATTCCCAGCGTGACCTACGTTATCCGCTAATCGGAGCCGTTCGTTGCATACTGACTAGGGCGCCACGAGCGCCTCGATCTCGTCAACCGTCTTGGGCACGCCCGCGGTCAACACCTCGTGACCCTGCGCGGTGACCAAGATATCGTCCTCGATGCGGATGCCGGTTGCGCGCATCTCGCGAGCGGGCACCGCTTCCTCGGCGGGGCTCACGTAAAGACCCGGCTCCACGGTGAGCACCATCCCCGGTTCAAGCTGTCGCGACTTGCCGTCGCGCCGATAATCGCCTACGTCGTGCACGTCCATGCCGAGCCAATGGCTGGTGCGATGCATGTAAAAGCGCCGATACGCGGCGGTGGTGATGATCTCCTCGGTCGAGCCCGACACTAGGCCAGCCGCGCGCATCCCTTCGACAAGCGCGTGGACGGCCGTGTCATGCACCTCTTCGAGCGAGATGCCCGGGCGCACGCTGTCAATCGCGGCGAGCTGGGCCGTAAGGACGATCTGATATAGTTCGCGCTGACACGAGCTGAAGCGCGCTTTGAGGGGAAAGGTCCGCGTGATGTCCGAGGCGTAGTAGTCATATTCGCACCCGGCGTCGAGCAGCAGCAGCTCGCCGGCGCCCAACCGGCGATCGTTGGTCACATAATGAAGGATGGTGGCGTTGGGGCCGCCGGCGACGATCGGCGGATAAGACGCCCCGCTGGCGCCGCGGGTGCGGAAAACATAGTTGACCAGCGCTTCGACCTCCCATTCCATCATTCCGTGCCGCGCGCGGCGCATCGCTTCGCAATGCGCGGCGGCGGCGATCCGCGCCGCCTGGCGCATCGCGTCGATCTCCGGCTCGCTCTTGAACAACCGCATCTCATGGATTATCGCGCGCGGGTCGAGCAGCGCGCGCGGCCCTTGCCCCAGACGCTCGCGCGAGCTTTGCGCCGCGCGTATCAGCCGCAGCATCGTGACGTCGAGCCGCTCGTTGACGCCCAACGGGTAATGCACCTGCGCGGCGCTTTCGAGATAACGCGGCAAGATGCGCTCTATCTCCTCGCTCAGGCAGGCGCGGTCCGCGCCGTAGTCTGCCACCGCGCCCTCAACCCCGGCCCGCGGCCCGGTCCAGGTCTCGCGCTCCTTGTCGCGCGGCCGCACAAACAGCACGAACTCGCCGTCGGGATGGCCGGGAGCGAACACCGCCAAGGACTCGGGCTCGGGAAAGCCGGTCAGGTAATAAAAGTCGCTGTTCTGGCGGTAGGTGAACTCGACATCGTTGGAGCGAATCGCTACCGGCGCGCTGGGCAAAATCGCCGGCGCACCGTCCAGCGTTTTGAGAAAGCGTTCGCGCCGATGCTTGAACACCGTGGGCGCGAGCCGCTGCGGTTGAAGGTCGAAGTGAGTCAAGGTAAACGCGGAAATCTTGGCGTGTTCAGTTTAGCGCGCCGCCCTCCCGCAGCTTCGCCAGCTCTGCCGCGCTGTAGCCGAGCAGCCTGGTTAGAACCTCGTCGGTATGCTGTCCCAGCAAGGGCGCCGGCGCCTGGACCCGACACGCGTTGCGGCTAAGGCGCCAGGGAATTCCGCAATGCTTGCGCGGGCCGATCTCGGGATGGTCGAGCTCGACAAAGAACCGGCGCCGGTTCAGATGCGAGTCTTCGGCCAAATCCTTGTTCGCGGCGCAGGTGAAAGCGGCTACGCCCGCATCTTGCAAGATTTTGGTCGCCTCCTGCGGCGAGCGCTGTGCAGTCCACGCGGTAACTATCTCTTCTAGTTCGTCCTCGTTATGCTTGCGCGCAGAGGCAAGCGCGAAGCGCGGGTCGCTCGCCAGCTCGGGCCGTCCGACCGCGCGGCATAGGCGCTGCCATTGGTCGTCGTCCGCGACCGCGATCGATACCCAGGTGTCCACCACGCCGCCGCCGATCGGCTCCGGCAAATCCTTGCAGCGAAACACCCCATGGGGAGCCATCCAGGGGTCGCGATTGCCGCGGCGGGCCGGCTCGCGATGGTTCATCTGGTATTCAAGCAAGCCTTCGGTGGTCAGCGCCGCCGCGCACTCCCACAGGCTTGCGTCGATGAACTGCCCCTGGCCGGTTTTCCTGCGATGATACAGGGCGGCCAAAACCGCGAAGGCGGCATGAACACCCGCGTTGGGATCGGCGTAACTCAGCGCGGTATGCATCGGCGGCCCGCCTGCGTACCCGGTCAACGCCGAGAAGCCGGCCAGCGGCACTTGCGCGGGCCCGTAAGAAATATACGATGATAAGGGGCCGGTTGCGCCGTAGCCGGACAGCGCGACCATGATTATGTCGGGCTTGAGTTTTTTCACGTCGTCATAGCCCAAACCGAAACGTTCCATCACGCCGCGCACGAAATTATGGGCCACTACGTCGCTCTTCTCGATCAGGCGGCGCGCGGCCGCGATGCCTTCGGGGTGCTTTAGGTTTAAGGTGATCGAACGCTTGCCCTGATTGTACTGATTAAAGTACCCGGAGCGGTTCAGTCCGAACTTCTCATCCGCCCAGGGCGGCAGCATTCGCGTGACACAGGGACGCCGCGCAGTTTCCACCCGTATCACTTCGGCGCCCATATGGGCCAACTGAAGCGTGCAGTAAGGCCCGGCCCAGACCCAGCTAAAGTCGGCGACGCGAATTCCCTTGAGCGGCGGCGCGGCCATTAGATCACTCCGCTTTTGTCAAGCTCGGCCAACTCCGTCTCCGTGAGTTCAAGTTGCCCGACAAATACTTCGCGGTTGTGTTGGCCCAAAAGCGGCGCCGGGCGGCGTATCTCCCAAGGAGTGGCGCTATATTTTACCGGCGCGCCGGGATAGCGGTAGCGCCCGGCTTGCGGATGGGCGAGCTCGACGAAAAATCCGCGCGCCTTGAGATGTTCCGCGCTCAGCAGGTCGCCCATCGTCGACACCGGCGCGAACGGGATTTTGCGCTCCAGCGCCTGGCGGTAAAGCTCATGCACGCTTTGCCCACCGACCCATTCCTCCAGCAAGGGACGCAGCGCGTCCCAGTGCGCCGCCCGCTTGAGCCGGTCGCTGAAAATTTCCTCAGCGGCCCACTCCGGACGCCCCATTAGTTCGACAAAGGAGTGCCACTGATGCTCCTCGATGCAGCATATGAAAATATAGCCGTCCTTGCATTTCATAACTTCCAGGGGCTGAATGGGCTTTTGTCCCAGGCGCGAGGCGATCATACCGACGTAGGGCCAGAAGGCGAAAGTCATTTCCAGGATCGAAGCGACCGCCTCTTGGACCGAGACCTCAACGTGCTGCCCCGCGCCGTCGCCGAGCCCGGCCAGCAGCGCGCCCATCGTCGCGACCGCCGCATGCGCTCCGCCCTGGTAGTAAGCCTGCTGCCCGAAAGTGCTGAGCGGCGGCTTCTCCGGATGCTGCGGGGAGCCGTTGAGATAGCTCGCCCCGCCCGCGCACCAGAGCGTCAGGTTCGCGGCGCGGTAATCGCGATAAGGGCCGTCCAATCCGAACGGCAGGATCGAGGTCATGATCAGCTTCGGGTTGGCCTTGCTGAGCCGTTGAAAATGCAGGCCAATTCGGTCCATCTCCGGCGGCGCGAGGTTATGAATCAAGACGTCGGCGTTCCGAATCATCCGCTCCAGGAGCGCGAAACCTCGCGCGCTCGCGATATCCAGGGTGACGCCGAGCTTATTGCTGTTCAGGTAGAGAAACAGACCGCTTTTCTCGGGATGCGGCTGGTCGCCCGCAAACGGCCCGCGCCTGCGCGCCGGGTCGCCGATGCCGGGTCGCTCGACCTTGATCACTTCGGCGCCGGCGTCGGCCATCAGCTTGGCCGCGTAGGGCGCCGAGACCATCTCGCCGACCTCGACAATCCTGAGTCCAGCAAGCGCGCCAGCCATCCCGTCCTCCACGCCGAGCCCGCTTTATTCGGGGAGAACCTTCTGGAAGGGCTTGACCTCCACGCGGGCAAAGACGCCTTCTTTCATGTACGGGTCGCCCTGAGCGAATTTCGCCGCTTCCTCCGGGGACTCGGCGTCGAGAACGATCAAGCTGCCGCTGCCGTCAGTAAAGCGGCCGCCCAGCACAATCTTGCCCCTCTGAGCTGCCGCGCGCACGTACTCGAGATGAGTCGGCCGCACCTTGGGTCTGAGCTCCTGGCCTCTGGGGCCGTCGTGTCCGATCAATACGAAGAGCATTCCCCGGTTCCTCCTTGCTTGCGCGCAAAGATAGTTTACTCAAGCTTGCCTGCAAAGGCGAGGCTCGACACCGTTCGTGCCCCGGTTACGCTTAGGCACTAAAGAAAAGGCATAACTGTTTGTGCTACGGCGGGCAGCGGATTAAAGGTATCGTAGGCCGAGGCGCCAAGATCGGCAGCCTCAAGGAAAACGCCGTGCTTTCGGCTGCAGCTGCTCGGGCGAGCGTGCCTCCGGCCGTCGAGCCCCGGAAAGCAATTCTAAGGCCGGTCCTTTTGCAACCGCTTGGAGCAGCGTGAGCACGCGAGGTCCGACCGCAGACCGCCGGCGCTCAAGAAAATGGGGGACTGGGCGGATTCGGACCGATGCGGGGTTTGCCGCAGCCGCGATCAACCCGCCTTCGGCCGCATCGGTATCGTCACCGGCGACAGATCGAAACCAAGGAGAGATTTGGAATGCACGTGAATCAGGAGCCAAGCGCTGAGCGGTTGTTCGAACTGGGTGTGGGTTTCATGGCGTCGCGGACCTTTTTGACCGCGGTTGAGTTCGGACTTTTCTCCGAGCTCGCCGCACAGCCGCTAGACGCCGAGGAGATCGCGCGGCGATGCCGGCTCCATCCGCGGTCGTTGCGCGACTTTCTCGACGCCCTGGTCGCGATGGGCCTACTGGAGCGCGAGGGCGCCCGCTACTCGAACGCTTCGGTGGCGCAGCGCTTCCTGGACCGCGCCAAGCCAGCGTATATCGGCGGCATGTTCGAGATGTTCGCCGCGCGGCTTTACGGCTTTTGGAACCACCTTCCGCAAGCGCTGCGAACGGGTACGCCCCAGAACGAGATAAAGGCGGGGGAGAACCCGTTTACTGCGCTCTACGCAGACCCGCTGCGCCTTCGGGCTTTTTTGCGCGCAATGACCGGCGTCACTCAAACCTGCGCGCAGCAAATCGCTGACAAATTCCCATGGCAGAGCTACCGCACCGTCATCGACATCGGCACCGCCGAAGGAGCGCTGCCCGTAGCGCTCGCGCTCGCCTATCCGCATCTGAGCGGCGGCGGTTTTGACCTCCCGCCGGTCCAGCCGATGTTCGAGGATTACGTGCGCTCTCACGGCCTGAGCGAGCGGCTGGAATTTCACGCCGGCGACTTCTTGCGCGGCCCTCTGCCCGGCGCCGAGGTGCTCACGATGGGCAGGATTCTGCATGACTGGGACTTGGAGCAGAAGCGCGAGCTCCTTCGCAAGGCCTATCAAGCCTTACCCAGCGGCGGCACGCTGCTCGTCTATGAGTTTCTGATCGACGACGAGCGGCGAAGGAACTTGGCCGGTCTGCTGATGAGCCTCAACATGCTGATCGAGACGCCGGGCGGCTTCGACTACACCGGGGCGGACTGCTGCGGATGGATGAAGGAGGCGGGTTTTCGCGAAACCCGCGTCGAGCATCTAAGCGGTCCGCACTGGATGGTGGTGGGAGTCAAGTAACAGCGACGAGCGTTCGGTGTCTGGTTTTACAGCGCCTGTTTTCCGTCGCGCTACCTCTGAAGATGAATGGCAAAGCACAAACCGCCGCTCAAGTCTCAGGTGGACACCAGCACCAAATCTGAGTTACGACAGGAAAACGCGCGGTGCTATGATATGAGGGCGTAAAAAACGGAGGCCTCGGTGACATTGGAGCAGACCGAGCGCAGGATGGCGGCGATTCTCGCGGCGGATGTCGTCGGCTATAGCCGGCTGGCTGGCGCCGACGAGGAGCGTACGCCGGCGCGGCTGCGCGCCTTACGCGGCGACCTTCATCGATCCAGCCACCGCAGCCCATCATGGCCGCGTGGTGAAGCGCACCGGCGATGGTGCGCTGGTCGAATTCCGCAGCGTGGTCGATGCTGTGCACTGCGCCGTCGAGGTGCAGAACGGCATGGTCGAGCGCAATGCCGGTGTGGGGCCGGAGCGGCGGATCGCATTCCGCGTAGGCATCCATGTTGGCGATGTCGTGTGCGAAGCGGACGGCGATCTGATGGGCGACGGCGTCAATATCGCCGCGCGGCTCGAAGGGATTGCCGAGCCGGGCGGAATTTGCCTTTCCGAGGACGCTTGGCGCCAGGTCCGCGACAAGATTAAGGAGTCGTTCGTCGACCTCGGCGAGCAGACTCTCAAGAACATCGCACGGCCGGTGCGCGTCTACCGCGTTGAGATGCAAGCCGCGCCGGAAGCGTCGAAGCCCAGATTGGCGCTGCCGGCCAAGCCCTCGCTCGCGGTGCTGCCGTTCCAGAATATGAGCGGCGATCCGGAGCAGGAATATTTTGCCGACGGCATGGTGGAAGACATCATCACCGGCCTGTCGCGCATTAAGTGGGTCTTCGTGATCGCGCGCAACTCGAACTTCGTCTACAAGGGCAAGGCCGTCGATGTGAAGCAGGTCGGGCGCGAATTGGGCGTGCACTATGTGTTGGAGGGCAACGTGCGCAAAGCCGGCAACCGCGTACGCATTACCGGCCAGCTCGTCGAGGCCGAGACCGGCGCTCATCTATGGACCGACAAATTCGATGGCGTGCTGGATGATGTGTTCGATTTGCAGGACCTCATTACCGCTGGCGTCGTGGGCGCGGTCGAGCCGAGCCTGCGCCGGGCCGAGATCGAACGCGCCGGCCGCAAGCGGCCCGACAATCTCGACGCGTATGATCTCTAATCTTCGCGCGTTGCCTTTCACATTTTCCGTGATGCCGGCAGACGCCCGGATCGCGATGAACTATCTCGAAAAGGCGCTCGCGCTCGATCCGCGGTACGCTGCCGCCCATGCGCTCACAGCGTGCTGCCACGAAACCCTTTTTGTGCGCGCTGGCTGCGATGAGGCGGACAGAATCGCAGGCATTCGCCATGCGCGCACCGCGATCGCCAGCGGCACGGATGACGCCTTCGCGCTGGCCCTGGCCGCGGTCGTCATTCTGCATCTGGACCACGATAGCATGACGGCGCTGAACGTCGCCGACCGCGCCCTATCGTTCAATGGCGCGGGCGCCACTGCGCTCTATATCGGGGCCCATGTCGCCGCTTTCTGTGGCAACCCCGAAGCGGCGATCGATCGCGGCGACCGCGCGCTGCGCCTCAGTCCATTTTAGCCTGCCGGAATGAGCGGTCTGCGGGAGGCGATGCGGCATCCATCGCCGTGAAATTTACGAGTAGCCTACCGTAGAACGTGGGGATGGAAATTTCCGTTTATGAGTCTCAGCGTCAATCTTCCCGGCGAGTTCTCCCAGCGAAAAAGTAAGGGACGATTCGCGATTCAACGTAAAGGCTGACCGCCTGCTGACAGGAAATCGGCCTTCTCAACCCAACCGTCGCGAAGACGTCACGGCGTTGCATCGTCCGGATGACGGCGGCGTGCGGGCTCAGTGACCAGAGGCTCCTGGCCGCAGCCTGCGCGCACTTGGTTGATCATTCACCAACGTTGATCGCGCCATAGCCGAGGAGATAGGCGAGGAAGCTTCCCGCCCCCAACGCGCTGAGCGCCAGCACGCCGAGCCAATCGGCCGGCCTGAAACGATATTCGACCAAGCTTGTAGGCCGATTGGTATGGCCGAAGCCGCGGGCCTCCAGGGCCATCGCCATGTTGTTGGCCTTGCGCAGCGCGCCCATGAACACCGGCACCATGACCGGCGCGTACCCGCGCATCCGCGCGATCGGCCCGCCGCGGCTAAAGTCGTGGCCCCTTAATTTTTGCGCCGCCACCACATCCAGCGCGCTGTCGATGAACAGCGGCGCCAAGCGAAACGCGAGCGTCACCGCGAACCCGATGCGATGCGGCATGCCCATCCAGGTAAGCCCATAGGCAAATTCTTCCACCCTGGTCGTGGACAAAAAGAGAATCGTCGCCGCGATAAGCTCAGCCAGCTTGAATGCGCGGCCGAAACCGAACTCAAGCGAAGCGCGGCTGATTGGAAACGGCCCAAGCATCAGTAATGGGCTTCCCTGCCGATAGAAGATGACCCACACGGCCGCGGTGAAAAACATAATCAGGAGCAGCAACCAGCGCAGCCGGTAAAAGTTGGACCATGAGCCCGAGTACTGAGCGGCCAGCAGCAAGATGGCCCCGATGGGTGCGAGCGCCAGCGGCTGGTCGAGCCAGTAGATTGACCAGAAAATCGTGAACAGAGCGAGAATCTTCACCCCGGGATGAAGCCGATGCAGGGCCGTCGCGCGGTCGAGGTAAAGATAGATCGGCATCAGCCGCGCCCTTCGATTAACTCCGCCAGCTCGTCGACCGAGAGCGCGACCAAGCCAAGGCGCAGACCAAGCGCGGTGACCTCGGGCAGCCTGAACGAAGAGTCGGCGAGTAATTGTTGGCGCGCAAAGAATTCGCGCACCGCGCCGTCGAAGATTTTGCGCCCCTCGCGCATCATCACCACTCGCCGCGCATAGGCGGCCACCAGCCACGGCGTATGGGTTATGATCGCGATCGCGGCGCCGTCGCGGTTGAGTCCCGCGAGCAGGTCCATCATGCGGCGCTGCTCCAGATAGTCCAAACCGGTGGTGGGCTCATCCAGGAGCAACAAGCGGGGCTTAAGGGCCAGCGCCGCGGCCACCGCCAACCGCTGACGCTCGCCCTTGCCGAGCAAGAAAGGGTCTTTGCCGCGCAAAGCCTCTAGCCCGACCGCGCGCAGCACGCTCTCGACGCGGCGCGCGACCTCATCCTTGGGTAGGCCGAAATTACGCGGACCGAAGGCTACCTCGTCCTCCACCGTGGCGGCAAAAATCTGATGGTCAGGATTCTGAAAAACAAAGCCGACCACCCGCGCGCTCTCGGCGGGCGCGTATCCCGCGCGGTCACGGCCAAGGAGCGTCACCTCGCCCTTGGCGCAACGCGCGAGACCGGCGATGTGCTTGGCGAGCGTGCTCTTGCCGGAGCCGTTTGGGCCGACAATCGCGACGAACTCGCGCTCGCGGATAGCCAGGCTCACGCTTTCCAACGCCGGTCTGCCGCGCTGGTAGGCGTAGCTCAACTCGCGCACTTCTACCAAAGGCGGGCCGGCTGCGCCGTCGCTGCCTTGGGGCGCAGCGTCGGTCGGGTCCCCGGCTGCGCCTTTTGCGCCGGGGGCTTTCGCAGAGGACGAGGTAATTGCGCCCGAGACCTGCAACCCTGTTGGGCACGAGCGGTGGTCTGCCGCCGGCGCGCCGAATTTATCGCGAATCGCCGCCTCGGCTTGCGCCAGGTTGCGAGCGTGGGGGCTGATCCCCAGGCGTTCGCACAGGCGATCCAGGTCCGCCGGACGCACGCCGCAGCGCTCGAGCAGGCCAACTTGTGTCATCAGGTCGACCGGAGCGGCGTCGGCAACGATCTCTCCCGCGCGCAGCAGGATAATGCGGTCGCATCCGCGCAACGCTTCGAGGTCGTGCTCGATAATAACCAACGTGAGACCCTGCGCGCGCAGGTCATCAATCAAAGCAAAGAGCTCGGCGCGACCCTGCGGGTCAAGGTCGGTCGTGGGTTCGTCGAGCACGATCACCCGCGGCCGAAGCACCATCACGGCGGCGATCGCCAAGCGCTGCTTTTCGCCGCCCGAAAGCGTCGCCGGGTCGCGGCCTTCGAAGCCCGCCAGCCCGACCGCCTGGAGCGCGGCCCGCACGCGAGGTTCCATCTCGGCCCGTTCTAAGCCGCGCTGCTCCATCGCGAAGGCGACTTCGCTGGCGGCGTTGCTCGCGAACAGTTGCGACTCGAAATCTTGAAACACCATCCCGACCAGCGGGGCGACATCGCATACGCGCCAGTCCCAAAGCTTGCGCCCGCCGATCTCGACCGTGCCTTCAAGGCTGCCATTTTCGAAGTCAGGAATGATTCGGTTGAGGCATTTTGCCAGCGTCGATTTGCCCGCAGCGGAAGGTCCGACGATGGCAACGGCCTCGCCCGCGCGTTGCGCCAGAGTGATGGCGTCAAGCGCGCGTGAATCGACGCCGCGATAGGTAAAGCGAACGCGGTTCAGGAGCACCGCAGGAGCGGCGTCCGGCGCGCTCGACGCGCCGTCAAACTTCACAGAAGGCATACCCCGAGCACGGCCAGCGCAAGCGGCGGAGTCACGACTACTCCAACCGCCCCGCTGTACGGCGCGCGAAGCATCGCGCGCGGTAAAAACGCCGGTGCCCAGTACCCGGCGGAGATAAGATTGCCGGCGGCCCATGCCCCAAGCTCGCCCGCGATTAGAAGAGCCAGCCCGCACCACCGCGCGCCGCGCGGCGGGCGCGGTCCCTGCGGCATCAAGTCGTCGTAAAGCAGCCGTCCGGCGCGCGCGCGCGGATAAACCGCGGCGAGCAGAAACGGCGCGAGCACCGAGGCTGCCAGCATGTTGTTGAGAACGATCAGGTTGCCCAGTACGGCAAACGGCCGCAGGCCAAGCAGATTGTCGCCCCAACCGACGATGTCCGCGCATAAAACGCTGGCAAGAAGACAGGTAAATAGATACTTGGCGAAAGCCGCGGCGGAGCGCTCCAGCGGGCTGTGCGCGCCGCCGATCGTCTGCCAAATCTTGTAGGGCAGAAATCCGTAGGCCAAATTAGCGAAGAAGCCGAAGAAATCCCCAGGCCCTGCGCCGCCGAAAAAGTCGCCGACCAAATTACCGATCGCCGAGCCCCACGCCGCGGCCGGACCGAACAGAAAAGAGCAGACCACCGGAATCGCGTTGGCCGGACGCAGCTCGGTCACTCCCGGAATCAGCGGCACGACTTTGAACGGGATCAACACCGCGGCGTAAAGCGCGGCCGAGATCGCGCATAGAACGACCATCCGCGTATCCTGCCACATCGTTCGCAACTCTTTCATCGCGGACATATTTGCAGCCGCCGCTGGCCCGGCGCCAGGCCGCCGGTGCGACCCTACCGGTCATAATACAACAAGTCTCGGCGCTCTTGGTCCCCAAACACGACGCAGTCTGCGGCTTGGCGTCCCCGCGCGGCGCACGCGGCTTTTCACAAAAGCGCCGCCATGGCATAAGATTTTGGTGATTCGCAATCGAGGAGCGTGCCCACGCAGATGCCGATCTACGAATATCAATGCGAGAAATGTGGCCGGCGCACGAGCGTCCTTACGATGCGCGTGAGCGAACGCGTCGACGCGGCGTGTTGCCATTGCGGAAATCGCAAGCTGCGCCGCTTGATGTCGCGCTTCGCCACTTTGCGCAGCGAAGAGCACCGGCTCGACGCGCTAGCCGACCCCTCGCGCTATAGCGACGTGGACGAGAAAGATCCGAAAAGCGTCGCGCGGATGATGAAACGGATCGGGCGCGAGATGGGAGAAGAGGCGCAGGGACCCGAGTTCGATGAAGCTATTGACGAGCTTGAGCGCGGGGGCGACCTAGACGCGGAAGAAGCCTCCGGCGAGGCAGACGATAGCGAGCTATGAAGCCGCCTTGCGCAAGATGCGGACGGCGCTGGGCGATACTCCGGGCGCTTGAGAAGAAGCCGCTAGGGAGGCGGTCCATCGCAAAACAGCCGCCCGGCCGGGCAAGCCGCCACAGCTTAAATCCGGGCGCAACAGATGATACGCTTAGCTAAGCTGGCGTTTGCGCGGGGTTCCGGATGAGCGAGCCTGTACGCTATATCGAGCGGATTGGTCAACTGTACCAAAGCCTTGGGTATCCGGCGTATCGCTGGGCGGTCGGTGAAAGCCCACCGCCGTGGACGGCGGTGACCAAGCCGCTCAGCGAGTGTCGCCTGATGCTGATCGCTTCCGGCGGGATTTATCTCGCCGGCCAGGTCGCGTTCCATTACAAGGACGACACGTCTTATCGGGCAATTCCCACCGATGCGCCGATGGCCACCTTGCGCGCGACGCACTTTGCCTACGACACTGCCAACGCGCGGCGAGACTTGAACTGCATCTTTCCGCTCGAGACCTTGCGCCGCCTCGTGGCAGAAGGCTTTTTGGGCGAGCTTACCGCCCATGCTTACACCTTCATGGGGGGAATCTATTCGACGCGCCGGGTGAGCACGGAGCTGGCGCCGGCGCTGGTTGCCCGAGCGCGGGAGGAAAAAGCCGACCTTGCGCTACTGGTGCCCGCCTGACCGGTTTGTCATCAGTCCGTGGGACTGATCGCCCGTCAGATTGAAGCGGTGGGGATTGCCACGCTGTGCATGACCAGCGCGCTAGACATTACCAGGGCGGTCAACCCGCCGCGCGCGGCCTTCCTGGACTATCCGCTGGGCCAGACCGCGGGAAAGGTCGGCGAGCCCGCGCTGCAGCGCGCGATCATGGCCGAGGCGCTGCAAGGATTTGCCACGCTTAAGGAGCCGGGGTCGGTCAAGATGCTGCCGTTTAAATGGGACGACAGCGAGGACTGGAAGCGCAGCGCCTTCACTACGGATACCCGGCTGGCGCGATTGGATACGCCGCAGTATCAATGCGCCGAGGATCGCGCACTTGCCGAAGCGGCGAGCCCCGATGGGTGCGCTATATGCGTCGGGCCAGCGCAGCCCCCGGCGAACTGAGGCGCCACCCGCACAAGCTTGCCTCGCTGGTCGCCGCACGCCGACCACGACGTGACGCGGTGGGCCGGTTTCGCGGTTAGCGCGCGGGGGCGGCGTCGGTCGCGGCCTGGGGCTGCAAGCGAGCGCCGGCGCAGCACGCTCTTCGGGCTTCGCGCCGAACGCGCTCGAAATCTGCTCGGCGAGGCCCCCTTATCACTCACCACGAGCGGCGCAGCTCGGGCAGCGGGCGGCCGAGAATCGCCTCGAGCTCGCGCACGTCCGGTTCGTAAATCTCGCATAACAGCCGCTTGGCGTCGGGTTCGATCATCGGCTTGGGCGCGCGCGTCAACAGCACTCGCTCGAAGATGAACTGTCCGAGGCTGCGCGGGATCACGGTCTTTCCCAAGATGCGCGAGAACTTCGCGCCGGCCAATTGTCGCGCCCATCTGCCGCGCGGCGCGGCGTAGGAATTATGCACCTCGTTGGTGTTGATTTGGGCGACCGCGCCCTGGTCCACGTCCAAAAAGCGCGCCAGCTCGGTCAGCACGCCGGTGCTGTCGCGGGTAAGGTCGTTGAAGAGCAGCACTTTGACCTGTTGCGGTCCGAAGACTTCCAGATAACGCCTGACCTGCGCAGCGTACTGCCCCAGCTCGACATACAACAGCGACACGGCCCAGCCCTTTTTGGGTCGCGCCATGTCTTGGCGCAGCGCGTCGTAAAAGCTCAGCTCATGAACGCCTTCCCGCACGTCGGCTAAGTAGTGCGAGTGGGCGCGCTCCACCGGGTCGCGCAGCGTGATGACGATTTTGGCCTCCGAGACCGAACGGCGGATGCGGTCGGCGGCCTGCGGATGCCATAGATAAGATGGACTGGCGTCGCCAATCGCGCGATAGCCGCGCGCCTTGCGAAACAAGCTCAAATAGGCCGCGCGGTCGTTGATCGCCGCGTACAAATGCCTCATCTCCGGTGCAGGGCAGACCTGGGAAAAGAAATGCGGTTCCTTTACCTTGGGCAAAAACACCTGCGGATGCTGCTTCAGGTAGGCGTAAAGCGAGGTAGTTCCCGCCTTTGCCGCGCCGACCACGAAAAAATTCGGCCAAATGTCAGCCACGCTTCCGCTCTGTTGGACTCGGCATCGCCAGGCTACAACCGTTTCGCCATCTTGCCGCTGCGCCCCGGACCAGCCGCCGCTAGGCGGAGGAGGATCCGCAAAGCGCCGCGTCGATTACTCTGCGGAAATTGAAAGTGATAGAACCGCTTCCCGTCAATGCCCGCGATTTCGCATCGGGCCAAGTTTCGATCGCTCAGGCGCAGCTTCACTCTTCTCCGTAGGTCTCCGTAGTTTCTTCGCACGCGCGCGTTGTTGACCCCGAGGACTCTGGCCATAAGTCGTCGCCGGCGGCCTTGCCCGGCGCAGGCTTGTCGGCCGCTTGCACTTCGTCGGCCAGTTCCCGCGCAAACGCTCCGGCGGAACCCAAGCCTAGCGCTAGGCGAAAGATCATACCCATCGCGTTAGTCGCCAGGGACATGCCCAACAAGTCGGCCTTAGAACCGTAAGCGCGAAAGCCGTAAACCATCACCGCCTGGTCCGGTCCCAATCCGACCGGCACGATAGGCAGAGCCGTAAGCAGCATGATCGCCGGCGTTGCGGCAATCGCCTGGCCGAGTGTCACGTGGATGTTGAAGCTCACCATCTGGAAGTAAAACGATACGCACTGCACCAAAAATATGGGCAGGCGAATCGCCATCAGCACGAGGTAATGGCGCACGCGAGCCTGGCGAAAGGCGCCCAAAGATGGCCGCTCGTACACCCATCGCAAAAACGGCGACCGCGGCCGGCCGCGCATCCAGAACCCCGCCCAAACCCAGAGTACAACGATCGCCAGCGCCGGATAATACCATGCGGTCCGAAACGGAAAGCTCGGTACAAACCAGGCCCCTGCAAGGGCAATCCAAGCCATCACCTGAAAGTCGAGCATGCCCTGAAAGATCATCGTGCAGCCGCCTGCCAGCCAAGGCACGCCTTTGCGGCGATGCAAGAAGGCGACCAACGCCCCGCCTGCGACCGCCGCGTTGACCACCTGGAGAAAGTACTGGGCCGCGTTGGCGGGCAACATCTCACGATAACCAATGGGCGCGTTGAAGTAGGTGAAAAGCCATGAGAACAGCAGAGTTTCGCCAAAGAAAAAGCACGCGAAAGACGATACGCGCGCAGGAGTGAACAGATACAGCTTGGCGCGCCCAAGTGCCTGCGCTAGATCGTCGAACGAAATCCCTCGAGCGACGAATACGACGATGGCTAATGCCACGGCGTAAGCTAACAGGTTCTTCCTGCGAGGAGTTAAGCTCGAGAAAGCCGCCGAAAGCCGCGCCAGTGCCCGCGCAGCCAAAGCTTTAACTTGGCGCATTACCGTAGGCTAACTTACCGGTCCGGCCATGGGACCAGAGGAGTTGAGGTGCGTGGGCGAACAATCAGCGTTTACCAAAGATTTTAAACCCGTGTCGTTCCAGTCAATTAAACCAGACCCTGCGCAAAGTGAAAACTAAAAAAGAGAGCTGCGCAAGCGGGAACAATTCATCCCCAGCGCCTGGCGCCTGCTGAGGAATGCACAATGTAGTAACAACTGCCCTCTCAGCCTAGCCCTTTACCGCCGGAGTTGCTGCCCCGTTTGGACCCCCATCCTGACCTTCCCCCTAAAAGAGACTGTCGATCAACGCGATTCTTCGACAAGCGGCACTATGCGAATGCTCACGTTTTTGGCCTGAACGCATGCTTTGATCGAGAAAATCGACAGTCTCTAAAAAGGCGAGGAAGGAGCCGATTTTTTTCCTTGCCTCGCTGTGCCGCACCTGCCACCTCCTTCCCCCGCGGCGCGGGTGAAGGTCGGGAAGGGGGTGCTGGCTTTGCCCGCGCAGGCATCATCAGAGCGATGCTCACGCCGGCCTTCCACTGTCGCAATATTCTGCGATCCTCAATAGGCTTCAACCGCCCAACTCGCCGGCCAGCAGGGTTGCCGCGCGTTTCGCGAGGACGAAGTTTGACCGCGAAGCGACGCCGCCTGTCGGCTCAGCGGCCGGCGAACATTCCCTCAGCGAACGCCCGCTGCCTGAAGCCCGGGCTACGGCGAGTTTCTGCTCGCTACGGCCGGCGATGAAAGCGGGACGACGCAATCGAGATAGAGCGCGCGGCGCGGCGCAAAATTCGCCTGGTTGACCCCGATACCCGTACCGTTGCGGATTTCGTAGATGTGGTCAAAGGCGTTGATTATGACCAGTCGCGTATCCACGCGCCCGATTCCCGCAACGTCGAAGCTGCGCCCGACCGCGGGGTTGAATTGAAAGTACGAAGGCATGTAGGCGGTATTGGCAAAGCCGTCGCGCAGTCCGCTGCCGAATATCGAGTCGAACGTGAACAAAAACTTGTTCCATCGGTAGGTTGCTCCGGATGAGGCGGTGAAAAGCTGCGACTGATCGAGCGTGACGTAATGGCCGGCGATGTAAGGAAGCTCGTTCGGGTCGAAGGTGAACTGCATGGTCGTGACATCGGTTGCCTGAAGCACTTCGTAGGAAAAATTGAAGTACCCCGACAGATTGCCCTTGCCGTAGGCGAGGCTGAGCTCCGAACCCCACGAGCGGCCATGGGCGTAGTTGGCCGGCGTAAAGATGAGTGCGTTGCCGAACTGATTGCTGTCCAGCATCTGATCGGCGAGCTTGAAGTAGTTATCCAGGCTAAGGTTGAGGTTCGGCGTGATTCGGCGCACTACGCCGGCGTCGAAATAGTTGTCGCGCTCAGGCTTGACGGTCTCGTCGCCCGGGACGGCCGCCGCGTTAGTCGTGCCGTTGAACTTTTCGACCGACGTATAGGTCAGTGTCTCGAGCGACGGCGGCGTAAAGTAGCGCGCGTAGCCCACATGCAGCGTTGTCCCCGGGTCGAGCTTGTACGTGGCGCCGATGCGGGGCTCAAAGGCCCAGGCCGTCACGAACTGGTCCATGTAGTCGAACCGCGCGCCGTAGAGCAGCGTGAACGCCTCGCTCACCCGCCACTGGTCTTGCACATAGAGCCCGCCAAGCCATGTCAGCTTGTTGAGATTATCGACGATGCCGATCGGTATGTCGCTGGTTTGCTGACCTTCGGAATGGGCCGGAAAAACCAGGGACGTGGTATCGATATTGACCGCTTCCTCCTGCCCGAAAAAGCCGAAGCGTATGGTATGAGCCTCGGATAGCCGGTAGCTGAAGTCGCCCTGCATCCCGTTGGCGTAGTCGCCGTTGAAGACATTGGAGGCAACGCCGTTATATATGAGGTCGCCGATCGGATCCGGAAAAAACTGCGTCCGCTCATAACGGCTGAACGCGGCGATCTGATAATTAAGGTTCTCGCCGATTTTTCCTTGCAGCGCGAGTATGCCGAAGTAATTCTGCTCGAGCTGACTCTCTTTGAGGTTGACCGAAGAATAGCTCGCTACCCCGTTGAGCTGGTACACGGGGGTCACGTCTGGGGTATTGGGGATCCGGTAAAAATTGACCGCCGTGCCACTGATCAGGCTGAGCCGCGTGTCCGGGTCAATCAGATACGAGAAATAGCCGAAGCCTTGTCCTTGACTCGTCCGGTCGTGAATGGCCACCGGTCCTTCAGTGGGCGGCTGCACGCCGCGGTCGTTCTGCAAGTAGTATCCGGCGACATAGTAGTCCAAGCGGCCGTCACAGCCGCCGTACTCAAAGCTCGGCTGGTAGGTGGCGCGCTGTCCGCCGTACATCTCCGCCTGTCCCTCCTGATTGGTGCATCCGGTCTTGGTGTGAATATCGATCACTCCCGCCGTGCGATAGCCGAATTCTGCCGGAAGAGCGCCGTCCAGCAGATCCAGGCTGTGGGCAAAACGAGGACTGGTTACCATGCCGAAGCTTGAATCCATCTCGGGCAAAAAGACGCCGTTGATACGGTACTGGACCTGGCCGTCGACGCCGCGCACGTGGAAGTTGCCGTTATCGTAGGCGTCCTGGTTGACGCCCGGGGCTTGGACGACGGTCTGCGTGAGCGAGGTGTTTTCGCCCGCGGGCAGGTCTTCGATGTCCTGCTCGCTGAAGTGATAAACGCTGCTGCCCGTTTCGGGAAAGATGTCGTTGCGAGCTTGATTGAGCCGGCGCGCTATGACTTGCAGGCTCAGCGCGCGCTCCGATTCCATCGATAGGATGACCGGCCGCGCCGGCTGCCCGGACCAGGTGACGATCGCCGAGGCCAGCTTAAACCCCTGCTTCTCGGCGACAATCGCGTATACGCCGCGCGCGCCTGGGGAAAACCTGAAAGCCCCGTGGTCATCGCTGCTCGCGCGCGCGACGACCACGCCGGCCTGGGTTCGCAGCTTGAGCACCACTCCCGCAAGCGCGCGTCCCAGCGCGTCCTTGACCGTGCCGCGGATCTCGCTCGCGCCAGGGACCGGCGGCGCCCCGCCCGCTGCCGCCGACGCCGGGGCCGCGGCCGGCACCCCGCCAATGAAAGCGGCGAGCAGTGCGATCGCGACCCTTGTGCGCACGCGCGCAATCCACCCTTTGCCTGTCCAAAGGCGCCGGCAACGCGTGTTCGGCTATGGCGCCGGGCGCGCGCTCGAACAGGCGGTGGATTATTAGCCGATCCGAAGCCGCCTGGCAGCGGGCAGCCTTCCCGATATGGCAGGCGAAAACTCCCGCTTGACCGGGCACGAATTCCCGGTCAAGCGGCGCGCGCGGCAGGTCCCTCGCGCGGTAAACCTCCAGCGCGGTACCTCCCCGCGCCGCAGATCATCGCGGATTGTCGATGAGGCCGTGTTGGATGGCGATGCGGACCAAATCGCTGGTATGCCGTGCGCGCACCTTGTTCTTAAGCTGGGTGATGCAGTTGGCCGCGGTCTTGTAGCCGATGCAAAGGATAGCCGCGATCTCGGCGAGGCTGCGCCCGGCGCCGACCAGCCGCAAGATCTCCAGTTCCCGCGCCGACAGCTCGTCGAGCGGATTTGGTCCCGTGCCGAGATTGATCAGGGCCATCTCCTGGGCAATCTCGTGGGAGAGATAGTTGCCTCCGCGCAGCACCTCTTGCACCGCCTTGAGCAGCTCTTCGGGCGGGCTGCTCTTGACGACATAGCCCTTGGCGCCGGCTTGCACGGCGCGCTTGGCGAAAATCGGATTGGCGTGCATGCTGAAGATCAGCACCCGCGCCCGCGGGTCATGGGCGCGCAACTTTTGTAGAACTTCGAGTCCGCCCGCTCCGGGCATCGTCAGGTCCAAAATTACCAAGTCGGGATTATGCTCGACAAAGGCGCGCCAGCCCTCTTCGCCGCTGCCGGCCTCGATCACCTTTGCTGCAAGCCCGTGTTCGAGAAATTCCCGGCATCCGGCGCGGACGATCGGATGGTCATCCACGAGCAGTATCTTCGCCGGCGTGCTCACGGCCCGCTACTCTCTCGGCTCTTATCTAGCGGAATCGTCGCCGTTACGCACGACCCCGCGGCTGAGCCGGACACGACCTCCAGGCGCCCGCCGAGCGCCTCGACCCGCTCGCGCATCCCGATCAATCCCAGACCCGAACGGCCCGCGCCGCGGATCCCTCGGCCGTTGTCGCTCACGCGCACCACAAGCGTCTGCTCGTGCGCGAGCGAAGCCTGCTGAGCGGCCGGGTTGTCGTTGGCGCTGAGCCCGCGGTCGGACTCGCAGAGCTCGCGGCGGACCACGATCTCCGCGCGCGAGGCGTCCGCGTGCTTGGCGATATTAGTCAGGCACTCCTGCACCACATGGTAAACGGCGCTGTCAATCTCTTTGCCCAGATCGTCGAGCGAGCTCATGATTTCCAGAACGCAGGCGATTTGCGGATGGTGGGTGCGCCAGGAGGCTACGAGATCGCGCAGCGCGTCGGCAAGCCCAAGCTCATCCAGCACGAGCGGGCGCAAGCGCTGAATCATTTTGCGCACGATTGTCTCCATCTGGCCGGCTAGGGCGCTGATCGCGCGCGCCTTCTCGCCAATCTCCGCGGCTTTGTTTCCGGCCGCCAGTTGCGCGATAGCAAAGGCGTCGGTCTTAAGCGTGAACAGGTACTGGCCCAAGTCGTCATGCAGTTCGCGCGCCACGCTCCGCCGCTCCTCGTCCTGCAGGTTGATCAGACGCTGCGTAAGCTGTCGGTTCTCGCGCCCGGTCTGTTCGAGCGTTTGCGCCATGCGGTTGAACGAGCGGCTTATCAGGGCCAATTCCGGCGCCCCGAACGCCGGCAAGCGGGTGCGGAAATCGCCTCGTTCCAGGCCGGCGAAGCCGCGGAGTAAAACGTCCACCGGCCTGAGCGCGCGCCCGACCGACCATACCACCAGCACCCAGGTCAGCACGAACAGCGCCGCGGCGACCAAGAACAAGTCGCGGACGTTGAGCCAGTCCTCGGCCATCTCGTCCGCCGGATGGGTGCTCACCACCACAAAACCATACGGCGCGTCGTCGGCGCGAATCGGCTTGCGATAAGCGATCGGCTTGGGCGCGACCAACCGCACGAACCAACCCGGCGCACGCGCCGACCGGGCTTGGGGACCGGGCGCGGTTTTCACCAGTGGGCGGCCGCTTGCGTCCAGCACCTGAAGCCGGACGTGTCGAATCCGGCTTAACGCTGCCACGTAGCTCGCTAGACGCCGGCGGAACTCGGGACCCTCGGCCGCGGAAAAACGCAGGTTGTCGGTGGTCGCGTCGAGCAGCCCCAGCGTCAGTTCGGTCGAAGCCTCGACCTCGTTGCGCACCGCGCGCCGGTTGTTGTCGATAATCAAGAGACTGCCAAGTCCGACGCTCAGCAGCAAAATCGCCGTGATCAGCAGATTGAAGCGAAGCTTCAGGCTGAGCGGTGCCAAGGGCGTTGTGATAAGAGCGTAGGCCATCGCGTTCACGCCACCTCCGGTCGCGGCGCCGGGCGCGGCGCGCCGAGCTTTCGACGCGACTCCCGCATGCGTCATCCCGGCCAAGAAGTGTCTCCCGGATAATCGTTGTACTAAGCGCCGCTAAAGCATAGCCTATGCGCCTTAAGCCCGCACCGTGCGGCATTTTGTCCATCGCGCGACGTCCGGTACACCCCTGCTGGTGCGGGCCTAACAGCGCAAGCCGGCGCCGCCGGCGGGCGATATAGCGCTTAGCCGGCGTCTTTGGCTAACATCGAAAGGGCTTCGGCAGATTCGATGATGGGCGCGCGAGCGTCCACTAAACCAACGCGCGGCGGAGAGGAGAGACAAGCTGTGGGCGCAGGCGGCGTGCTGCGTGAGATGCTGCTCAAGGGCGGTCTTATCGTCGCCCCCGGCGCGTACGACTGCGTCACCGCCAAGCTCATCGAGCAAGCCGGCTTCGCGGCCGTTTATATGACCGGTGCCGGCACCGCGGCCAGCCGCCTGGGCGTTCCCGATTACGGGCTAATCACGATGTCCGAGATGGTCGCCAACGCGGGCGCTATCGCCGCCGCCGTACGCGTGCCGGTCATCGCCGATGCCGACACCGGCTACGGCAACGAGCTAAACGTGACCCGCGCCGTGCGCGAGTTCGAAAAGCACGGCGTGGCGGCGATTCATATCGAAGACCAGGTCTTCCCCAAAAAGTGCGGCCACCTTGAGCGCAAAGAGATCATTCCAAGGGCACAATTTCTCTCCAAGATTAACGCCGCGGCGAGCGAGCGCCACGACCCCGACTTCGTGATCATCGCGCGCACCGACGCCATCGCCGTGGCCGGTTTCGACGAGGCGGTCGAGCGCGCCAACGCCGCGCTCAACGAGGGCGCCGACGTTGCGTTTGTCGAGGCGCCGCAAACCGAGGAACAGCTCCGCGCCGTACCCCGTCTGGTAAAGGGGCCCTGTTTGCTCAATATCGTGCGCGGCGGCAAGAGCCCCGAGGTAACGCTCAAGCAGGCGGATGAGTTCGGCTACCGCATCGCGATTCTGCCCACGATGCTGCTGGCGGCGGTGATCGATACCTGCGAGCGGCTGCTCAAGACGATAGCCGCGACCGGGATGATGCCGCAGTCGGAGCGCGCGCTGACCATCGTTGAGTTGTTCGAGCGCTTCGGCGCCGAGGAATGGGACCAGGTGCGCTCGCGCTACAAGGCTTAGCCGACTGGCTTCGCGGCCCGTGGCGCAGGCGCGTGAGAGCTTCCGGCGCGGCGCCGCGCCGGTGACGCATCAGAGCTTTGCAAGCGCTAAAAGTTACGATAAGGTCGGGCTTTTGCCCAGCACCTCCGGTGAGCCGTTAGCTCAGGCGGTTAGAGCATCTGACTTTTAATCAGAGGGTCGTGGGTTCGAGTCCCACACGGCTCACCAACGAATTCCCCATTCGATGCCGGACTTTTTGGAAGACCGCAAAGCGAGAACCGGCGAGCGAACCGACTTCCCACGAAAAGCGCACGGCCGAAGACCGCCGCGATTGCTACTGGCTCTACGTCGTTACCCGATGCAAACAGCCCGAGGGACCGAAGCTCATTACGCTCAAGGACCCCGCCCGGCTCGAATGGGACGAAATCAGGAAGATCGACCATTACGCGCTTCGGCTCGCCAGCCTTGAGGCGAAAACGTGAAGGTTCGAGATGTGATAGAGATGCTGGAGGCTGATGGATGGTTTATGGTCGCGACTCGCGGAAGCCATCGCCAATTCAAGCATCCGACCAAGCCGGGAAGGGTTACCATAGCGGGCAAGCCATCCGACGACCTTACGCCCGGCACGTTGAACAGTATCCTCAAGCAGGCTCAGATCAAGCGAGGCCAATAACATGCGCTACGCAGTCGTGATCGAAAAGGCGGACGGCAATTACTCGGCCTACGTACCCGACCTGCCCGGATGCGTTGCGACCGGCGCCACGGTCGAGGAAGTCGAACGTGAAATCAAGGAGGCGATCCGGTTTCATCTCGACGGGCTGCGCCAGGATGGCGCGCCGATCCCGCGACCCTCAGCGGTCTGCGAGTACGTGGAGGCGCCATGAACATGGAATGGCCGTGTAAGAGATGCGGACGGAAATTCGGGGCCGACTCGCGCCAGTTCAGGATTGGCTACTCCAAGGCGCCCGCCGTTCAAGCGCGCATCGAGTACATCGAGTGCCGGGATCCGAAATGTCGGCGGTGTGATCGGGTTAAAGGTATCGGATCATCAAAATATCCCCTGGATACCAGAGCCCACGCGCGAGTTGTTGGAGACGGGAGCGCGACTGGGTCCGTTTCATGCGGGACCCACTTGGTACTGTGAGGACTGCTTCAAGAAAGATTTCCCGAGCGTAACGCTCCCTTAGAGATGTGTCGAGCACCATCAAGCGATCCCCAAGTCCCGCAAGCGGCTGGCGGAGGTGGATTTTCCAATTGCGGCGGCCATCCGCGAGTGCATCGGATACGAAGTCGAGGGACCAACGCCGAGTGATCGCATCGGGTAACACCAGCGGTGCGCGCCGTGCCGATCGCCCGTTTGCGCCGGCCACGCCGGCGCACCATCAGCTTTTCCTCGCGGTATATCCGATAGAGCTTCTTGCGGTTCATCACATGACCTTCCCTGACCAGAAGCCATCCCAAGCGTCGATAGCCAAAGCGTCGCCGCTGCGCGGCCAACTCACGCATTCGCTGGCGCACCGCCGAATCGGCTGGCCGTTTCGACTGATAGTTCAGGCTCGAGCGGTTGAGTCCCACCGGCCTGCATGCGCGCACCCGGCTCATTCGGTACCGCTCGATGAGTCGGCTAGCGGCTTCACGTCGCGTCGCAGGCTCTAGCCGTTTTTTCCAGCAGGTCCTTGAGCGCTGCGTTGTCCAGCATCGACTCCGCCGGCAGCTTCTTAAGCCGTCGATTCTCGTCTTCCAGCGACTTCAGCCGACGCGCCCCGGAGACCTCAAGCCCGCCATACTTCGCCTTCCACTTGTAGAGGGTCGCGTCCGATATCCCGTGGCGGCGACATACCTCCGGCGTCTTTGCGCCCGCCTCGTGCTCCCGCAAAATCCCGATTATCTGTTCCTCACTGAACCGGCTGCCCTTCATCCCTGCCTGTGCGTAGCACGCAGACAGGTGTCCGTCTCCTCTTTAGTGACGGACTCTACCTCTAAACTGCTGGGCCGGAGGGAAGCAGACCACCGGCAGTGCGTAGCCTGACCCCTGGGTCGCCGTGTCAGAGCCGCTCGTATCTTGAGGGCATCATGAAAAGGACGGTCGCGCCCATACGTCGGCTCACGCCACACGCGTGGCCCGCCGCCTCGAACGCGACCGGGAACTCGGTCGGCGCACTCCACCCGGCGAGTGGATCTCGTCGATCTGCTCCGCCAGGCGGTTGCGCAGACTGGCGCACACTACCTCGCAGAGATCGAAAATAGTGGTATCGGCGATGCGGTAGAAAACGCGCGGCCCCTGCCTTCGCCTGCTGACTAACCCGGCCTGCAGAAGCACGCCGAGATGCTTCGAGACGTTGGCCTGCAATCCGCCAACGGCTCTAATGATCTCGCTGACTCCGCGTTCGCTGTCCCCGAGCGTGTGAAGAATCTTCAGCCGCGCCGGCTCGGCTAGCACCTTGAAGCGTTCCGCGATCATCGCCAGCGCCGCTTCAGACAGCTCCTTCCTCCGGGACTTGCCCACGTGACCCCCTCTTGGCACCACTTCGCTCATTAATCCTGTTTGCTCATATTGCCAAAGACGAATTTATCTTATAAATAATGTACGCCTTGGGGGTTTTCAAGAAGACAGGTCGAGCGGAGCCTGAAAAGTGCTTTGCAGGTTGCTTGAGCTGGGTCTGGTTTCAGCCGTTCGTTCGCAAGCGGTTTACCACGCCGTGGCTGAGTGCGCGGATGCGCATGACGCGCCGAGCTTGTGCCTCCTGCGTCCCGACCGCCCGTACGTATCGATAGGTTACCACCAAGACGCCGACCGGGAATTGGACCTGACCTTCTGCCGGCAGCAAGGCTTGCCCGTCGTCCGCCGAAGAGTCGGTGGCGGCGCGGTGCTTCTCGACGGCGACCAGATATTCTTCCATCTTGTCGTGCCGCGGGCGCGCTCGGCTGAGCTGCGGCTTCCGCTGCGGTTGAGCGAACGTTATGGGCGGCTGACAGCGCCGGTGGTCGCCGCTTACCATAGGCTCGGAGTGCCGGCCGAGTTCCGCCCCATAAGCGACATTCAAGTTGATGGGCGCAAGATCGGCGGCACAGGAACCGCCGACATCGGAGAATCCTTCGTCTTCGTGGGCAGCATGATGCTCGCCTTCGATCACGCGCTGATGGCGCGCGTACTGCGGCTGTCCGAAGACCGTCTGCGCGAGGCGGTGCGCAAGTCGATCGCCGAGCAAGTCACGAGCCTCGACCGGATCATCGGTAAGAAGCCGAGTATCGAAACCGTCCGCACAGCACTGGTGGCCGGCTTTCAGCAAAAGCTGGGGCTTGAGTTGCAGCCGGGTCGCCTGAGCGCGTGCGAAGAAGCCAGGACCGAAGAATTGCAGCGGTGGTTCTCAAGCGAGCGGTGGCTTCGCCGCATCGCGTGGGACGACGCTAGGCCGCGCAAGCTCACCATCAGTTCCGGGGTGAACTATATCGAGGGAGAGACGCCGGGCGGGAGAGTTCGCATGGCGGCGCGAGTCGTTGACGGCCGAATCGACGCTCTTCTTTTGGGCGATAACGTTCCGTCGCACACAGCCGCAGCACTCCGCCATGAGTTCCTCGGCCTCACCCTGACGACGATGGACCTGGATGAGCGGTTCGCGCGGATCGCCCGCGCTGCGCAAGGCACCGCAGAAAAAGGGGAAATAGGAGAGGTTGCGGCGCTCGCCCGTAAGCTGGTCGAGGCCGCCGCACAAGAGCACCAAGGCCGGAGAGACGCATGACCGAAGAGGTTGAAGGTAAGAAGGTGTTGGTCATTCAGACCCATGGGATTGAGACCCCGCGGCGCACCTACTCGCCGCTGTTTTACGCCATGGCTGCCGCCGCGATGGACATGGACGTGCTGGTATGGTTCACGATGGACGGCACCTCGCAACTCAAAAAGGGTGCGGCCGAGAAGATCAAACTCGAACCGCGCAGTGACGTAACGCTCAAAACCATGCTCGAGCGAGCCAAGGAGGAGGGCGTCAAGCTCCGCGTCTGCCAGCAGAGCATGAACCTATTTGACATGACCGAAGAGGACTTGATCCCAAGCGTTGAGGTTCTGGGCGCCGCGAGCATCATCGAGCTCGCGCTCAACGCGGATTTGGTCATGTACTTTTAGGGTTGTGGGCCGCGAATAGCATGCGTAATTCTTGCTCGCAATTTAAGCAGCCTTTCCGACCAAGGGCGGAAACTGAAGACCGGGGACGACGATGAACGACACCGTCAATATCGGCAAGTGCGTCATCCGAACCGACCTGCATTATTTGGTGGACAGCCATTGTTGGGTGCGATTCAACGACGACGGCACGCTGACCGTTGGTATCACCGACGTTGCCCAGAACATGGCAGGTCCGGTGCTGCACGTCTACATCCGCAAGAAAGGAATGCGGCAGAAAGGACAGAACTTGGCCACCATCGAGAGCAGCAAATGGGTGGGGCCGCTTAAGGCGCCGGTCAGTGGCGAGATTGTCGAGGCCAACCTGGCATTGGAGAAAGATCCTGGCCTGGTCAACCGCAGCCCTTATGGTGATGGTTGGGTCATGCGCATCAAGCCGCTCAAGCTTGAGGAAGAGCGAGGCGCCTTGCTCAGTGGCGCCGAGGCCGTAGAGGCTTACCGCAGGAAGATTGAAGAGCAGAGTGTTAAAGCTTGCGCCGAGGTTGCCGAGTGCGAACCTAAATGAGCCTCAAGGGGAGCTAACCGATGGGTTGCGAAACGTCGAAATACGCCGCGGTTTCCTACGAGGAGAAGCTGCGTCTTTTCGAACAGGTGAAGGGCGATGAGCGCTTCGCTCATTACCTTTACGGCTGCTATGAGTGCGGAGTTTGCGTGGCCGTTTGTCCCTCGGCGCGCTTCTATGACTTTAGCCCGAGATGGATCGCCCAGGCGCTTGCCCGAGAGGACGCCGACCTGGTCTACAAGTTCATGAACGAGGATGTGTGGGATTGCTCGCAATGCTTCTCGTGCGACAAGTGCCCACGTAAGAACTCGCCGGGTGGTCTAATTACTATCCTCCGCGAAGTTGCCGTACGAAACGGCCTTAAAAGCGCCAAAGATGCGCTAGAGGGCTACGGCCGCATTATCTACAAGATAATGTCGACCGGAACGCAGGTGGCCCCCGATATGCTCCAACCTGCCGCGTTTCCCGACTGGGGCCCGCACGTGAAGGAAATCTCGGAGAACTTGCAGTGGTGGCGTCGCGCGCTGCCCCCCGAGACGTTGCACACGACCGAGACGAGCTGGGACGTGAGCGAACAGACCCTGCGCGAGCTATATCTCATTTGGCACGTCACCGGGGTAATGGAGATGATCAAAGAGGTAGACGAGGGCCTTCACATGATCCTTATGGATGTCATGGAAGAAAAACTTGAGGAAGCGGGCTTCGACCTCGAAGCTACTGAGGAGGATTAATCGTCATGCCTGCGGCTAATGCCCCGATAGCCGAGTTGCACGTAATCTCGGACGGTGAGTCCACCACTGTCAGGGAAGGGACCACAGGGCGACAAGAAGCCAAGCTTAAGACCGCAGGGCCGAACGCCGCCAAGGTGTCTGAGAGCTCCGTCGATGCTTCACGCGAGCCCGGCGACGGCGAGGAGCCGGAAAGGAAAGAAAGCGAAAAGGCGCTCGACGAGCTGTTTCTTATCTGGCACATGACTGGGGAGATGGACCTCGTCACGGATCTCTGTCGAGGAGATGGAATCGCTTTAAGTTGGCCGGCGAAAAAATCTGAACGCGCCGGAGTCGGACGCCGGTTCTCAGCCGAGGAGGATTAGCTGCCATGCCCATCGACGTAGCGGCCATGGGAAAGTCGTCGCGGACCTTTCACCGCGACCCGCAGACCGTCAAGAGCCGTCCCCTACGGGACCGGGTGCTCGAACTGGAGGCCGAAGGGGAATGGATTGTCCACAGAGTTCCCGAGCCCTACGTCGAGCTGGAGAACAAGTTTGGCCGCGTCAAGAAGGTACCGCTCGGCCATACCTGGCATCACAAGAGCTGCGGTCAGTGCGGTCACATTCCTGGCTACTCGACCTCAATCTTTTGGCTGCATCGAAAGCTTGGTCTCGACTACCGCGATCCCCGCGACCAGACTTCGTGCACGGCGTGGAACTATTACGCCTCAGCAACCTCGAATTCCGCCGCCCAGGCCGCGGTGGCGCTGCGCAACTTTGCTGCCGCCTACGAGACCGGCTACTTCCCGCTCATCCACTGCGCGACAAGCTACGGTCATTACAAGGAAGTGCGGGAGGAGCTCCTCGCCTCGCCGCAGCTGCGCGGCGAAGTCCGACGGATCATGGAGATGATGAAGAAGCCGATGGTCATGCCGGAGGAGATCGTTCATTACAGCGAGTGGGTGCACGCGGCGCGCCATCAAGTCGCCGCGCACAAGGTTCTCGACCTTTCCAATATCGTTGCCACCGTGCATCCAGCCTGCCACTACCACAAGCTGGTCGCCGAGGACGCGATCTACGATCCCGACATTTACGGCGGCCAGCGTACGGCCGTCGTCACCGCTACGCTCAAGGCGCTGGGCGCGCAGGTGGCTGATTACTCGACCTGGTTTGACTGCTGCGGATTCGGTTTTCGCCACATCCTCGTGCAGCGCGACTTCACCCGGTCCTTTGCGGTACAGCGCAAGATCGAGGTCATGAAGGAAGAAGCCAACCCCGACGTGACCATCACCCACGACACGGGTTGCGTTACGACGCTGGACCAAAGCCAGTTCGCCGCCCGGGCTCATCAGCGCAAAGTCGGCATCCCGGTGCTCTCCGAAGCGCAGTTCTGCGCGCTTGCCATGGGGGCTCACCCGTACCGCGTCTGCCAGCTCCACTGGCATAACACCGAGACCCGGCCGCTGCTGGAGAAAATGGGCATCGACCACCAAGCCCGCTGGCGCGAGTTCGAGGCCGACGTCGAGCGGCTAAAGAGGGGCGAGATCGAGTATCTCACTTGGGAGGACGCCGATGCCTAGCGAGCGCGTGCTGATTATCGGGGGCGGTCCGGCGGGTATCGAGGCGGCGCGCAGCCTGGCCGACCTCGGCATTCCCCTGACGATTATTGAAAGCGGCGAGCGGCTTGGCGGGATGCCGATTACGGCCCACTACGCCGCGCTGACGCCGAGCTTCGAAGATGCCGAGCAGGCGATGGGGCGAATGATCGCTCCCTTGCTGGGAAATCCCGCAATTGACGTTCACCTTCAGTCGACGATCACCGCCCTGCGTGGCGCGGCGGGAAATTTCGCTCTAACGGTAGCGAGCGACGGCACCCAAGCGGAAGTTGAGGCCGGCGCGATCATAGTCGCCACTGGGTTCCAGCACTTCGACCCCGGCCGCGAAACTCAGATGTACGGCTACTACGAGTTCGATGACGTCATCACGCTCGCTGACTCCGAACGATTACTGAAGGAGCACCGGTTCGTGCGGCCCTCCGATGGTCGGCCTCCGGAGCGGGTCGCTTTTATCCAGTGCGTGGGTTCGCGGGACCGGCAGATTGGCAATGAGTTTTGCTCCAAGGTCTGCTGCGGGGTCGCCTCCAAGCAGGCAATTGAAATCCGCCAGCAGCTTCCCGACTCGAAGGTTTTCATCTTCTATATTGACATGCGCATGTACGGCTACTGGGAGAACCAGATTTATTGGCCCGCGCAAGAGAAGTACAAAGTCAACTTCATCCGCGGAATCGTTGCGGAGGTTTTGAAGAAGGGCGATAGGCTCGTGATCCGCGGCGAAGATACGACGCTCGGCCGACCGATGGAGATTGTGGTGGATGTCCTGGTTTTGTCGGTCGGCATGGAACCTTCCAAGGGCACGCGGGAGATAGCGAAGCTCCTGGGGTTGCCCCAAAACAAGTACGGCTTCATCGAAACCCAGGGGGCACCGCTGGCGACCGTGGTAACGGCCGTCCCCGGTATTTTTGCCGCAGGCTCCTGTACCGGGCCTGCGGACCTGGAGGATTGCGTCTCGATGGGCGCCGCCGCGGCTTTGAAAGCCACGGCGCTGCTGCGCAAGAAGGCTCCGGCAGGAGGCGGTTGAGCCTAATGAGCGGTCAGGTGGTGGATACCGAGAGCGCCCGGGAGTTCATGAAAGAGGCGCTCGCGCGGATCAGCGAAGAGGAGACGGGGGCGCTGCTATCCGAACTGCGCGACAAGAGCGCCCGGTTCCAAGCCCTGCTTGCCCCGGGGCGGGTGGCAGAACTCAGCGAAGAGGAGCTTCGGCGCTTGTTCCGCAGCGTGTTTTCCACTCGTCGGACTGCCGGAAGAATGCTGCGTGAAAACGGCGTTCAGGCCCTGCGCGACCGCATCGTTAACCTGCTTTACGGCCGGGCCCCTATAGCCACGCGATTCCAGCAATTTTGCGAGGCCTTCAAGGGAGCGGAGACCACAACCGGCTTCGATTTCGCAAGCGAGCTGCTTCACTACACGCTTCCCGCCGAGTACTGGCTTTGGACGCGCTGGATGTGGAATCCACGCAACGGCGTTGGGGCGCTGCGCTTGGTCACTCTGGATGGCTGCGAGTTGCGCGGCAGCGACCTAGGCGAAACCTATCTAAGGGTCGGCGAGGCCGTTGCCTTCGTGTCCGAGACCGCTCGGGCAGCTGGGCTCCAGCGCGCGGACAGCGGGCTTTTCGGGACCACAATCTATCTGTGTCTGGTCTACATAATTTACATGTACACTACTCTGCGGTTGCGCATGACCCAGGAGTTTAACAAGGTCATACCCGAGCTACCCGAGTTGGCGCGGCGTATCCTTGGAGTTTACCGGCTGGAGGTCTAGCGGCTAATGCCGATAGAAAAGGAAAAGCTGCTGTCGGTGGAACCCGCGCGGATCCACGAGCACGAGCACCTAGTGCTCGAGGGCTCGGACATCTCCGGCCACTGGAACCGGATGTTCGAGCAGCGCGTGCTTTGGGACTACACACCCGATCTGCTGGGCAAGATCACCGCTCTGGAGGGCGGCGAGTCGCTCGGCTGGTGCTACCAGTGCGGCAAGTGTGTCGGGGTGTGCCCGGTGGACGTGGTGGGAGACTACGGGCCGCGCAAGATCTTCCGCAAGGTGCAGTCGGGGACAGACCTCTTCACCTCCGACGATCTCTGGCTTTGCACCACGTGTATGAACTGCCTGCGCGTCTGTCCGAAAGAAGTGGACATGGTGAAGATTATGCCGGCGGTGCGCGAGCAAGCGATGCTCGAGGGCAACGTGCCGGCAGAGCTTCAGGACGCCTTCGAGAAAACTGCGAAGTACGGCAACCCGCTGGGCGAGCCGGCCCGCAAGCGCGCCGACTGGACGCGCGACGCCGGCGTCGAGGTTCCGATTGTCGCCAAGACGGGCAAACCGGTGGACCTCCTGTGGTGGGTCGAGTGCTATCCGGCCTACCACCCTCGCGGCAAGGAAGCCGCGCGCGCGCTTGCCCGTACGCTGGTCGCCTTGGGCGTTGACTTCGGGATAATCGGGATCGAAGAGAAATGCGTGGCGGACTCCCAGCGTCTGGCCGGCGAGAAGGGTCTCTTCGAAAGCCTCGCCGAAGAGAACATCAAAACCCTACGCAATTACCAATTTCGCCGCCTGATGGTGACCGATCCGCACGCGTACAACGCCTTCCGGAACGAGTATCCGAGGTACGGAGGCTCATACGAGGTCGTCCACTACACGCAGCTTCTTGCGCCCCTCATGTCGAAGATCGAGTGGAAGAAGGAACTTCGCTACAAGGTTACGTTTCACGACCCTTGCTATCTGGGACGCCACAACGGCGAGTATGAGGCGCCGCGCGCGATTCTCAAGGCGATTCCTGGCCTCGAACTGGTCGAGATGTTCCGCTGCCGCCAGAACGGCTACTGCTGCGGCGGTGGCGGCGGCGGCATGTGGCTTGACGGGTTCAACACCCAGCACTTGCGCGAACGGCTGTCCGAACGACGCGTGCGCGAGGCGGTGGAAGTTGGCGCCGAAGTACTTGCCGTCTGCTGCCCATTCGAGGTCTCGCGTTTCGAGGATGCCGTTAAGTCGACCGGCAACGAGGGGAAGCTGCTGGTCCGCGACATTGTCGAGCTGATGGACGAGGCGAGGAGAGCTGCCTAATGCACATCGTGGTACCGCTCAAGCAGTCCCCGGATTTGGTCGAGGAACTGGAAGTCAACGCCGAGGGAAACGATATCGACCGCCAGGGGCTTAAGCTGCAGGTCTCCGAATGGGACGAGCAGGCTCTGGAAGAGGCACTATGCCTCAAGGAAGCGAGCGGGGCGAACGTGACCGCGATCACGGCCGATTGGGGCGGGGCCGACCTTGTACTGTTCACCGCGCTCGCCAAAGGCGCGGACCGCGCGCTTAAGCTGGTTGGCGATTTTTCGACGACAATGCTAGACAACCACAGGCTTGCGCGGGCGCTGGCGAGCACGGTAGAGCAACTCGGTGCAAATCTGGTGCTGACCGGCGTTCAGTCGGTCGAGGACCTCGATGGGCAGATTCCAGTGTTGCTCGCCGCAATGCTTGGATGGCCGCACGTGAGCGTGGTGACCGGGGTCGAGCTTACGGCAGACGCTGCCCAGGTCAAGCAGGAGCATTCCGGCGGACTGGTGGCGGAGTTGGAGGTGAAATTGCCGGCCGTCCTCGGCGTGCAAGCGGCGCGGCGAGCTCCGCGCTATGCGCCGGTCAGCAAGGTGCGGCAAATGCAGAAGGGCGCCAAGTTGGAGCAGCTCTCGGTAGCGGCACAGGACGCCGGGTCTGGTTTGAAGGTGCGCCGGGTCTTTAAGCCGCAGGTGGCGGCTCGAGCCGAAATTCTGGAGGGCACTGCCGAGGAGATTGCGGCGAAGCTCCTCGCCGTTCTTCGCGAACGCGGACTGAGTCTTTAAAGGAGAGCGTCATGACCGGGGACGTCTATGTCGTGGTCGAGCACTGGAATGGCACGATCGCCGAGGTCTCTTTTGAACTGCTCGGTCTCGGCCGGCAGCTAGCGCAAGCCTCGGGAGGCAAGCTGCACGCGTTGGTTTTGGGCCCAGAAGCCAAGGAGGTGGCCGCGGCATGCGGCGCGGCCGACGTAACCATCTGCGTCGAGCATGACGCGCTCGCCGGCTTTAGCCCCGAAGCCCATATCACGCAGCTTGCGGCAATCCTTAAGGATCGCTCGCCAGCCTTCACTCTGGTGAGCAACACCTCCAAGGGTATGGATGTCGCGCCGGCGCTGGCAGTTGCACTGAAAGTTCCGGTAGTCACCAACGTCGCTGCGGTAGCCGTAAACGACGGCGCGATCGTAGCCACAAGCCAGCTTTACGGCGGGAAGATCGCCGTAGAGGCCGAGCTCGCGGGTGGCCGGGCTGTGCTCTCGCTGCTAGCCGGTGCTTTCCCCGCCGACCACGGCAAAAGCGCGGGCGCCGGCGCAATTGAAACGGTTGTCCCAGCCGCGCAGCTTGGCGGTTCGCGCGTCGCCTTCAAGCGGCTTATCGAGGCCGAGGCGTCCGATGTCGATATTTCCAAGCAAGAGATCCTGGTCACTGTGGGTCGCGGGATTCAGGACAAAGATAATCTGCCGGTCGTTCAGGAGCTGGCCGACGCGCTCGGCTGTCCGCTGTGCGCTTCGCGCCCGCTGGTCGATGCCGGTTGGCTTCCTAAGAGCCGGCAGGTGGGCAAGTCAGGGGTAACGGTCAAGCCGAAGATTTATCTCGCGATCGGCCTCAGCGGCGCGCCGGAGCACGTCCAGGGCATGAAAGATGCCACGACTATCATCGCTGTCAATTCCGACCCCAAGGCGCCCATCTTCGACGTAGCTCACTTCGGCGTTGTCGCCGACCTTTTCGACGTAGTCCCCGCACTCACCGAAAAGGTGAGGGAGTTGCGAGGGTGAATCAGGGATGACCCCAGGGCAGAGCATAGGCCGCGAAACTTTCCGCAACTTCTCGCGCGCAGATATAACGCTCTTCTACGCGCTAGCGGCCGTCGCCTTGGCGGTTTTCGCTTACGGGGTGTTCCTGAAGGTACGCAAGTACGCGCGGGGACGCCACGAACCCAGATTTGACCACTTGGCGGCGCGCTTTGTGCGCGGGCTGGCCATGGTGGGATCCAACATCACCGTGGCCAAGCGCGACCCCTTGGCGGGAGTTCTTCACGCCGCAATCCTGTGGGGTTTCGTCGCGCTCTTCATTGGCACAACGATCATCTTCGTCGACGACGACGTCCTGCGGCTGGTTCATCCTGCCTGGCGCTTCTGGTACGGCGCATTTTACCTCTGGTTCAAGCTCCTGCTGAACCTCTTCGGCTTGGCTTTCGTGGTTGGCATCGCGTTGATGTGGTTGCGGCGCAAAATCTTTCGGTTGCCGCAGCTCGACTATACGCGGGTTGACTATCCCCCCGAGGAGTACGACCGCAGCGCATATGTGCGTGGCGACACGCTCTTTCTGGGCCTCTTTTTGGCGATGGCGGTCACCGGTTTCCTGGTCGAGGGGCTCAGGATCGCTGCGGACCGTCCCCGGTTCGAGGTCTGGTCCGTGGTGGGCTGGGGGCTGGCCGACGCGATCGATGCTATAGGCCTTTCGCGTCATGCTTCTAGCGAGCTGCACTTCTACGTCTGGTGGCTGCATGCCTTCCTGGCGCTTGGGTTCATTGCCTACCTTCCTTACTCGAAGGCGATCCACATGGTCACGGCCTTGGCGACCCTCATCTTGCGCGACGACTTTGCGGGCCGGCGTTTGCCTCGCCCGGTCGCCGCATCCGAGCATCTCGGCATCAAGACGCTTGCCGACCTTTCCTGGAAGAACCTTCTGGAGCTTGACGCGTGCACGAAGTGTGGGCGCTGCCATGTGGCGTGCCCGGCGCGTGCCTCGGGCGCGCCGCTCTCGCCGCGCGATCTGATCCTCGATCTGCGCGAGTGTGCCGACGCGAGCTGGGCGCGCCCGGCGCTCGAGCAGGCCCGCTTTTTCGCCGCGCATCCTGCGCCGGAACGCGACTGGGCGCTCGCCGGCGGCGTGGTGAAGGCCGAGACCCTGTGGGCCTGCACCACCTGTCGGGCCTGCGTGGCCGTCTGCCCGGTCGGCATCGAGCACGTTCCGTTGATCGTCGGGCTGCGCCGCAACCTTATGGAAGAGGGCGAGGTCGAGAACCAGTTCAGCGAAGCGCTCCAGGGCATAGCAAAACGCGGCAACTCTTTTAAGCAGTCGGAGAAGCTGCGCGGCCGGTGGACGAAAGAGCTGCCGTTTCGAGTGAAAGATGCACGCAAGGAACCCGTGGAGTTCCTATGGTTTGTCGGGGACTACGCGTCGTACAACCCGCGGGTGCAGGAAGTCTCGCGAGCGGTTGCCCGTATCTTTCAGTGTGCCGGACTCGATTTCGGCATCATGTACGACGGCGAATGGAACGCCGGGAACGACGTGCGCCGAGGGGGCGAGGAAGGGCTGTTTGAGACGTTGGCCGAGCACAATATCCAGATGATGTCGAAGTGTCGGTTCCGCGAGATCGTGACCACCGATCCGCACTCGCTCAACACCCTCAAGAACGAGTATTCCGATTTCGGCGGGACATACAAAGTGTCGCACTACACGGAGGTGCTGCTACGGCTGGTCGAGGAAGGAAAGCTAAGGTTCAAAGGGCGGCTCGGCAACCGCGCCACCTACCACGATCCGTGCTACCTCGGTCGTTACAACGGGGTTTACGATGCACCGCGCAAGCTGATCAAGCGACTCGGCCTCGAGCTGGTCGAGATGCCGCGCTCGCGTGAGAATAGCTTTTGCTGCGGAGCCGGCGGTGGGCGCATTTGGATGGACGATTCCGGCCTGCGCGAACGGCCGAGCGAGAGCCGTATCGCGGAGGCCGTGGCCCTCGGCGGCATTGATTACTTCGTCGTCGCTTGTCCGAAGGACGTGACCATGTACGAAGATGCGGTCAAGACCTCCGGGAAGGAGGGCAAGATCCGGGTGCGCGATATTGTCGAACTGATAGAGGAGGCGCTGACCGAAGATCGATCCGTTGGAGCACGGGAGCAAGCCGAGCAGGCCCCGCGACGCTCGACCGCTGAAATTGAGGGAGGCCCATGACTTGCGCCTACTGCTCATTCCTCGGTCCACGGCGCGCGCTGCACGCTCACCTAGCGAGCGCGCATGCGAATGAGGTGCGGACCGGGCACGATGAAGCGAGCGGAAAGATGTTCTTTGCCCTTGCGTGCCCGCGGTGCGGGCAGACCATAGAGAAGCGGGTCAAGCCCCGTTGGAAAGACCCCGGATTCTTGGAGGAGTACAGCCGAGAGATACGGTTGGTTGCCTTCGACCTTCTACTCTACCACCTCGAAGCCCATGAGCCCCGACCGGAGGACAGCGGTTAATGGAGACATCGCCTAAAACCTGGCGCTATCTTGAGGAGGACGGGGTATCGGCATCAGCCGGACTGGCGGCCGATGAATTTCTGATGTCCACCCGTGGTCCGGTTCTCCGCCTCTATACCTACCGCTCACACTGCGCGTTAGTAGGCAAGTTTCAGAACGTCGCGGCCGAAATCGACCTTGCTTTTTGCCGCGAGACCGGAATCGCGGTCAACCGCCGGCCCACGGGTGGCGGCGCGATCCTGATGGGTGAGCAACAACTCGGCGTCGCCCTCATCCATTCGTCGCGCGTTGCCGGGGTGCCGGAGCACCCAAAAGAGATCTTTGGCCGCTATGGCAAAGGTATTTTGGCCGGCTTACAACGTCTCGGCGTCCACGCGAGCATCGAGGCCAAGAATGATATCCGCGTGGAAGGACGAAAGATCGCCGGGCTTGGCGTCTGCCGCAACGAAGAGGGAACCTTTCTGTTCCACACCAGCCTGCTGGTGGATCTCGATATTGACCTGATGCTGCAGGTGTTGAAGATTTCGGCGGAAAAGCTCGCCGACAAGCTGCGGGCGCGAGCGGCCGATAACTTGACGACCGTGTGCCGCCAGCTCGGCCGCTCGGTCGAGGTCGCGCAGGTGCGCGATGCGATCCGTTTAGGCTTTGCTGCAACAGAGGAGATGCAGCTTGAGCCGCGCGGCCTATGTCGAGAAGAGCTCGAAGGCATCCGGACGCTTGAGCGAGAGAAGTACCAGCAGGACTCTTGGATTTTCCGTCATCTGCCCACGCCCGACGCGATAGGTACGAGCCTGCGCAAAACACCGGCCGGTCTGCTGCGCCTCTACCTGTCGCTAGCCGGCGAGCGGATTAAGGACGTGACCATCACCGGCGACTTCATGGCTGACGAAAGCGCGGTCTTGGCTCTGGAGAAGGCCCTAGCGCGACAGCCGGTGCACGAAGGGGCGATCGCGGCAGTCGTGTCTCCCCATGTCGAGGCGCTGGGCGGCCTGCATACCGAGGACCTCGTCGGCGCGATCCTGGACGCCGTGGCCGAAGCCCACAAGATGAGCAGCCGAGCCGGGCCCTACGGATGCTTTGTCGACGTTAAGTAGGTCGGCCATGGAAAGCGAGATAATCGACGTGAGCCCCTACCCTTTCGAGACTCGGCTGCGCAACTTCGGCCGGCGCATCGACTTCCACGCGCCGGGACTCAAGCGCTACGCGACCGAAGAGTTCGAGCAAGCTAACCCCGCGCGTTTCACCGCGGTGAGCCTGACCGGGGCGCGGTGTTCTCTGCAATGCGACCATTGCAAGGCTTCCGTCCTGCAGAGCATGCGCGCGATTCCCGAAGGCGACTCGCTGTTCGATTTCGCGCAGCGGCTGGCGGTGAGCGGGGCGCGCGGTCTCCTGGTCTCGGGAGGCATGAGCGCCGACGGGCGCGTTCCCCACGGCGAGCATTTGGCGGCGATTGCCCGGGTGAGACGCGAGCTCGGTCAGAAAGTGTTCCTGCATACCGGTTTGGTGGATGTCGAAACCGCGCAGGCGATGAAGCGCGCAGGAGTGAACGGTGCTCTTATCGACATTGTCGGGTCTGATGAGACCATTCATCGGGTCTATCATCTTAAAAGAAAGCGGGTGGCCGATTTCGAGGTTTCTCTGGCAGCGCTTTGCGAAGCCGGGCTGATGGTGATGCCTCACATCGTGCTGGGCCTGCACTACGGGCGAATGCTCGGCGAGGACAACGCCCTTGAAATCGTCGCACGCTATCCTGTATCGGCGCTGGTCTTGGTGGTCCTGACGCCCATCTTTTCGACCCCCATGCGGGACGTCGAGCCGCCAACCCCTGACGAGGTCGGCCGATTCTTTGGCCGGGCACGCCTGCGGCTGCCCAGCACGCCGATCTATCTCGGCTGTGCGCGACCGGGTGGCAGCCACAAGCGGGCGACTGACCGTCTAGCGGTTGACATGGGTCTTAACGGTATCGCGTACCCGGCCGAGGGCGTTGTGGCATATGCCGAGCACCGTGGCCTTAAGCCCGCTTTTCATGAGGCGTGCTGCTCGATCCACGAACTGTGAGAACAGCCGGTCAATGGGAACTGGCGCAGGAGAGTGAGTCGATGGAAACGGGAGTGGCAAAGGCTGCACCGCGCCCTGCTAGCCCTCAGACGCTGCGCATGAGCAACGCCGCTGCGCTCTCGCTGCGGCTTGCGGCGGGCAGGTTTTATCGCGACGTGGAGCTGACGGGCATCAATGTGCTGCTGGACTACGAGCGCGGTTGCCATGCGAATTGTGCTTACTGCGGATTGGCGCGGGAACGCGCGGGCGCTTACGAAGACAAGTCCTTCATCCGCGTCGACTGGCCAGTCCACCCAACCGACCGGATCATTGAGCAAATGGCGAAGCATGCCGAACGCATGGGCCGTTTCTGCATATCGCAGGTGGTCCATCCGCAGACGCACCACGACACCCTGGAGTTAATCCGTCGCTTTCGGGCCCGGACCGACACCCCGATCTCGGTGCTCTGCGCCCCGCCGCTGCTGAACCGCGAGCGCCTGCAGCAGTACAAGGACGCTGGGGTCGACATGATCGGGGTTGGTCTCGACGCTGTTACCGAACGCACCTTCGAGCGGCGCCGCGGGAGGGAGGTCAGGGGCGGGCTCCACTGGAAGAAGTACTGGGAGGTCATCTTCCTGTCGCGCGAGATATTCGGTCCCTGGAAGGTCAACTGTCACGTAGTAGTCGGGCTCGGCGATAGCGACCGCGAGCTTCTTGAGTTCAGCGATCGTGTGAACCGCAACGAAATCTACGCCTATCTCTTCTGCTTCTATCCCGAGCCAGACTCTGCGATGGCAAGCGCGCGACGGCCAAGTCTCTTTCGCTGGCGGCGGATCCAGCTTCTGAAGTACCTGCTCGAAGAACGCAAGATTTCACCGCGCGACATCCAATACAATGGCCGGGGCGGGGTCGCTCGCGCGAGCATCGCGCGCGAAGTAATCAACTGGGCCATCGAAGGCGCCGCCGCCTTTATGACTAACGGCTGCCCCGAGCAAAGGACCGGCTTGGTCTCCTGCACGCGACCATTTGGCAGCTACCGGCCGGGGGAGCCGTTTCGCGACTATCCATTCGTTCCCAGTTCGGCCGATCGCAAAGCGATCCGACGCCAATTGCGCCTGGATCGCTGGTGCGCGACGAGTAACGAGCAGTATCATGGCCAAAACACAGACCATTCGCTTCCGCGATGACCGCTACTACGCGCCCAGTGAACATATGTGGGTAAAGCTGGAGGACAGACGTGCGCGAATCGGCCTCGACGCGCTCGGCTGCTGGGCAGCAGGGACTATAGCCCACATCGATCTTCAACGGCCGGCCAAGCGTTTACTGCGCGTCGGCGCAGCCTTCGGCACCCTCGAAGCGAACAAGTTCGTGGGCGCGCTCCGCGCGCCGCTACGCGGGACGATTCTGGCAGTCAATGAGGCGCCTTTACAGAATCCGCGGCTTCTCAACACCGATCCTTACGGAGAAGGATGGCTGGTCGTGCTCGAACCTACCCACTTTGCTGAAGACCTCGTCTCTCTCGTGCATGGCCGCGAGGCGATCCTCCGCTACGCCAGCGAGAAGGTGGCCGAGTACCGCCAGCGTGGCATCCTTCCCGACGACGCTAAGCAGTTACAAGTCGTAGTGCAGTGAATACCTGCGAGAGGAAACCAGCTTATGGCCGAATCGATCACAGTGCACAAAGTACTTGACGCCAAGGGGCTGGTCTGCCCGATGCCGGTGATCAAGGCGCGCAAGGCAATTAGAGATATCTCACTTGGTCAAGTGCTGGAAGTTCAGGCGACCGATAAAGGAGCGGTAAAAGACTTCGAGGCCTGGGCGCGGCAGACCGGCAACGAACTTGTCGACTGGACCGAGACCGGCGGGATCTATGTCTTTCATATCCGCAAGGCAAAAGAGTAGATGGCACGCGACGGGGATCGCGCGCCAGGAGGAGGAGTTCAGTGTCAAAGGCAAACGGCGTAAAGCGAATCGCCCTTATCGCCTCGAAGGGGACCCTGGACATGGCATATCCACCGCTCATCCTCGCCAGCACGGCGATTTCGATGGACTGGGAGGCAGGGATCTTTTTCACCTTCTATGGCCTCGACATCATCAAGCGGGCAAAGCTCGATCACTTGAAGGTACCGTCGCTCGCCAACCCGGCGATGCCGGTGCCGGTGCCGAACATCATCGGCGCCCTGCCCGGCATGACCGCGATGGCAACCATGATGATGAAGAACTGGATCAAAAAGGCCAACGTAGCCACCATCCCCGACCTGCTTGACATTTGCCGAGAAGGGGACGTGCGGCTCATCGGCTGTCAGATGACGATGGACCTGATGGGTGTGCGGAAGGAGGAGCTCATCGACGGCATAGAGGTGGGCGGCGCCGCCACCTTCCTCGAGTATGCGAGCGAAGCGGACGTGAGCCTGTTCATCTGACCAATGGTTGGGCAAGCTCATGAGGTCTTTTGGCAAGTGGACTGTCGCCACATGCCATCGCCCTACCCTCTGCTCGGTGCGCGCGCCGCGCTCGCCTTCATGAAGCGAGGAGACATCCTTCGGCTGATGCTCACCGATCTCGACTCGGTCCTTGGCGTGCCGGCTTGGTGCCGAATGACGGGAAACCCTCTGCTTGGCGTTGTCGAACGCGCGGGCGTTCACTGTGTGCTCGTTCAGAAAGGTGGCCCCTCGCGCCGAAGTCTCCGCGGAGGTCCGGCTTCGAACGACCTTTTTCGACACGGTTCACTGACCGGTCACCCGTGAAGGTCGCGTGCAGGGGAAGACAATGGCCGTGGAAAAATTCGAGCCGACCACCAACGGAACCCATCCCGACGCGCTTCACTCTGCCTTACACGCCGACGCGAGCATAGACGTCGATGCTGCGCTCAAGGAGTTGGACGTACTTGCGCTACTCGACGACCTCAACCGCGAGCTCGTTGGGCTTGAGCACGTCAAGGCACGAATCCGTGAGTTGGCCTACTTCATGCTGGTCGACCGGCTTCGTCACCGCGCCGGCCTAACCCGTGTCGCACCGACGCTTCACATGTGTTTCACCGGCAGGCCTGGCACCGGCAAGACTACGGTTGCACTCAAGATGGCCACCATCCTGCACCGACTCGGGTACCTGCCCCAGGGTCATCTGGTTGTCGCCACGCGCGCTGACCTGATTGGCCAGTACGTCGGCCACACTGCGCCCAAGACTCGGGAAGTTTTGAAAAGAGCAGCCGGCGGCGTGCTCTTTCTCGACGAGGCTTATCACCTCTACCGGCCCGACAACCAACGCGACTACGGCCGCGAGGCAATCGAGATGCTGCTTGAGGCGATGGAGAACCGGCGCGACGAGTTGGTGGTCATTTTCGCCGGATACAAGGAGAAGATGCACCGGCTCTTTGAGGGGAATCCGGGGCTCTATTCTCGCATCGCTCATCATATCGACTTTCCGAACTACACGCTGCCCGAACTGATGCTGATAGCCGAGCTGATGCTGTCGCAACAAATGTATCATTGGGACTTCCATGCACAGGCGGCCTTCGAGCAGTGTCTGCGGCCGTGCCTGTCCCTCTCGTATTTCGCCAACGCCCGCGAGGTGCGTAACGCGATCGATCGCATAAAGCTCAAGCAGGCGCAGCGCTTGGTGCGCCAGGCCGGACGCATCAGCAAACAAGAGCTTGCGCGCATCGACGCCAGCGACGTGCGCCAGAGTTGGACCTGCGAGAGCTCGATCGATGTACAAGACCGAATCGGCGAGCCGCGTTCACGGCAGCGGTTGTCCACGCCGACAGTGCCGCCGGCGCGTCTCGGCCTTTTCTCTTGGTGGCGTTGGCCCACGTTGCTGTAAGGCTGCTTCTCTCGATGGAAGCTGATTCATGAGCGACAGCAGGAAGCCGCCGTCAAATCTTCTCGAAAAGCAGCAGGAATCCGTCATGCTCAAGGAAGGCTTTTCGAGACTTAACGCGCTCAGCTTCCTTAAAACGTTCATTACACAAGCGATCAGGATCACCGAATGTGGGAACTCCGCGTCTACCGGCACCGTGGAAAGGCAGTCGATTGAACAGCTTGGTTTACATGCCGGCGGCTGTTTCGAAATCGCCTACCGACACGAGGTGGGAATCGACGGCCCGCTGACCATGGACGCCTACGCCGATCTCATCGTCCGCCTGAAAAACCAGATCGGCGGCAGTTTTTCCAGGGTGCCCAGCGAGCCGGGCACGGTTCGCGTTGTCAATACGCGCTGCCCGTTTGGTGAAGCGGTGAAGGACGCTCCGCAATTGTGCCGCATGACCTCCAGTGTGTTCGGCGGAATCGCCGCACGCAATTTCTCCTGTGCGAAGGTCCAGCTCCTAAAGCGCATCGCCACACATGACGATATCTGCGATATCTTGATCCACACCGACCCGGGCAAGTTCGCCGACTTGGACGGTGACGTATATTACGTCAAAGATAACAAAGTGTTCGGTAAGGACTCCTGCTCGGATGTGCAGGTACGGATTGAAAAACAGATGTATCGCGTCTGGTGCGCCGCCCAGCGTTCGAAAAATTCCAGGGCTACCTCACACGAGTCGAAACCGGCCATCGTGGCCCATTCCCGGACGATGGTAGGCGTTCTCGAAACCATCGAAATTGCTGCACCCACGGACGCCACGGTGCTGATCACCGGGGAGACGGGGGTGGGCAAAGAAATCGTCGCCCGAGCGGTGCACGCCCTGAGTCCCCGCTGGGAGCGCCCTTTTGTGGCGGTCAATTGTGGGGCAATCCCCGAAAATCTGGTGGAAAGCGCGCTTTTCGGTCATGAAAGGGGCGCCTTCACCGGAGCCCATGAAATGCATCACGGCTATTTCGAGCGGGCCGAAGGCGGCACTCTCTTCTTCGATGAAATCGATTCGCTGCCGCCACTTGCGCAGGCGGGCCTCCTGCGCATCCTTCAGGAAGGGGAATACGAGCGGGTGGGCGGCAAAAGGACGTTGATTAGCGATGTCCGGCTGGTCGTCGCGGCAGCCACCCATCTCGATCAAGTCGTTGCGGGCGGCGGATTCCGGCGCAACCTCTTCTACCGGCTCAATGTGATTCCGATCCACGTTCCGCCCCTGCGCGACCGCCCTGAGGATATCCTCCCGTTGACCGAGCACTTTCTCAAGGTTTACGGCGAGAAATACGGCAAACCGAACATCCGGTGCAGCGAAGCGGCGTTGCGGCAGATCCTGGCGCACGACTGGCCCGGCAACGTCCGGGAGCTGGAAAACGTGCTGGAACGTTCCATCCTGTTCAGTCAGGGCCAAACCATCACGCAGTTACATCTCCAAATCGAAAATCCTGTCGGCGGCGCATCCGCCGGCATCAGCCCGGGCGGCTCGCTACGAGAGGCCAAGCGAGAAGCCGCTACGAAGGTGGAAGCCCTACTGCTTCGACACACCTTGCGACACTGTGGCGGCAATGTTCGCGAAGCCGCCGGTCGCCTTGGCATCACTGCGCGCGCCGTACACCAAAAGCTCCGGTCTCACGGAATCATCGCCGCCTTGTTTCGCGGCAGTACCGCGGCTTGGAGGCGCTCTGACGCGGATACGGCTAGCGAAGTATGACTTCACAAAGCGAAGCTGTACTTCTCAGAGTAATTATTACGCGAAATGATGAACTTCTTTGCCAGAGATGCCTACCTAGCGAAGCGGTATTTCGCTAACCGAAGCATGAGGTTGAGAAATATCTGAATATTACAAGTAATTAAGAAATGGCACGGTTCGTGCTCGGGCTTCATGGCCGCCCACCATCCGCCCTAGAGATTAATAAGGAGGTGATAGCTATGAGCCTGCAACAGCAGTTAGAAGTCGGCTTCAAAGCTCACGAAAGTTGGGCACTACGTCGGCAGCTTAGGATTCCTAACAACCGGCGTTTATGGGTATGCGCGTGTATGGATGAAAGGTTGCCAGTGGATGAAGCGCTGGGAATTCGCGGCGACCGCGGCGATGCTCACGTGTTCCGCAACGCGGGAGGATTGATTACTGACGACGCGATCCGCTCGGCCATGTTGACCTGCAATTTCTTTGGCACCCAGGAAATCGTCATTATCAACCATACCGAATGCGGCATGATGTCGGCCAACGCGGAGACCCTGGTCAACGCTTTGAAGCAAAAAGGTATCGACGTGGACAATGTCCAGCTCGATCCGGCCCTGCCAGAACTCAGACTGGGCAAGGGTGCGTTTAGCAAATGGATCAAAATGTTCGATGATGTGGACGCGATTTGCGCCGCCCAGGTGGAGTACGTGCGCAATCATCCGCTGATTCCTAAGGATGTGGCGGTCAGCGGCTGGATTTGGGAGGTGGAAACCGGCCACCTGCGGAAGCCGCATTCGCGTGTCTCGGAGAAAGTGAACACCAGCACGGCGATGGGGGCCAAATAAGGCCCTAGCGTCATCATGATCACAGATCGAGAAGTAGTACCACGAAGGTGGTGGTAAGAGTGAAAAGGCGTCAAGATCCGGCGAGTTGAGTCACAACTCGCGCCCGCTCCGGGGCGGGTGGGGGCGGATGACGCTATGGAGAGAGAGGTGGCAGACGCGGACGGCAACGGTAAGGAGAGGCCGGGGAACTGATGCGGGAGGCAGATTCGGGCCGCCCTCGAGACCACTGTTGGTGAGGAGCTGAAGGTCGTGCTAAGGGCGGCTCGTTCTCAGCGGGGACGCGCCGCTGAAGGGTGGCCGAATGATTGAGGCCATCGGAGCTCGGGGGAAGCCGCGGTTGTAACACAAGCAAACACATGGGCCAGAGTTAGACTCGTTAGGGCGCGATTGATGTATAGGTCAGAATTGGCAAAAGGTGGCAAAGCGATTCCGAATGGAGCCGCCAAGCTGCATCATCGGCAGACCGGCCCATGCGGCGAGGTCTCCTGCACCGGCGCTTACGAAGACGTAGTGCTCACGGGCAAGCTTGCAGCCGCTCATTACCGCTCCGGCAGTGGGAGTTCGTTCTCAGGTAGGTAACGCACGGTAGCCAAAACATTACTAGGCGGGCGACCCGCTCGTCTCACAAGCTCATTGGGGGGAGCAAAAATGGACAACATTCAACCAACTCAATCCCGCCGGTCGTTTCTCAGGAAGTGTGCCCTCGTCGCGGGTGGCTCGGCCGCTGTTTCGATGAGCCGCCTCGGCTCGACCGCGCCGGCCCAGGCCGCCGCGGTGATCGGTGGCAAAGGACTAGCCAAGCTACCCAAGGCTAAAGGCCCGCGCCTGGTGATCGTGGGGGCCGGCACGTCTGGCCTGACCATCGCCAGGCACGCCAAACGCGCCCATCCCAGGTTCGACGTAGTGGTGGTAGACAAGCAATACATGTACTGTTCCTGCTTCACGAGCAATTTGTGGTACGATAATCTGATAAACCTGGAATTTCGCGCTGACTATAGCTTCCTCGATGCCGCGAGGAACCACAACTTCATCTACTTTAGCGCCACCGCCACTGGCCTCGATCGATCTGCCCATAAACTTTATACCAACATGGGCGAGATTCCGTACGATTTCTTGGTCGTGGCACCCGGCATCGATTATGACTATGCCCGAATCGGCGTCAAGGAGCCGGAGGTCGAATACGCTCTACGTACCTCTTATCCGGGTGGATTCACTATGCCGACGGAACACGTGGCGATCCGCGATAAGATCCATAGCTTCGAGGGCGGCGTTTTCGTGCAGACCGTGCCCGCCGGCAACTATCGCTGTCTGCCCGCGCCCTATGAGCGGGCCTGCATGATCGCTTCGTGGTTCAAGCAAAAAGGTATCAAGGGCAAGGTGCTGGTCCTGGATGCGAATCCAGAGATAACGATCAAGGCGAAGGGCTTCCACGCTGCATTTGACGAGCTTTATAAAGACATCATCGAGTACAAGCCATCAGTGGAGATCAAAGCCGTAGATCCGGACAAGCGACTGATCAAGACCGAGTTCACCTCCTACACCTTCGATGACGCGTCGATCTATCCCGGGGTGCGGGCGGCGACATTAATCGAGCAGATGGGCTTATTGGACCCCGAGAGTTTGCAGAAGGAAGCACGCATCGATCCTTACTATTACAACGTGCCGGGCGACGAACATGTATACGTCACCGGCGACGCGCGCCCTATGCCCTATTCGAAGAGCGCCAACACCGCGAACTCCGAAGGAGCATACGTAGCCAAGGTGCTGGCGGCGCGGGCCCAAGGCAAGAAAATCCCATGGGAGAGCCCGGAAACGCTGTGCTATTCCATGGTCAACGGAAGCCCGACCCAGGCCATCGCAGTTGATGCCCATTACGCCTACGACAAGAAGACCAGAAGCTTCCAGTTCGCCAACGTGAAGCTGTTCGAACAACGAGACCACGCCATGGCCGAGGCTTACCTGGAATGGGCCAAGGGACTTTATCGAGACATGTTTGCCTGACCGCCGGCGTTTGGCGCCGCCGTCACCAGCGAACACTCCTGGAGGGTGTGGGCTTAGAGCATGGAAAAGAAGTCATTTCTTAGTCTGTGCGCCGGCCTTGCCAGCATCGCGGTTGCGCACCGCATGCTGGCTGAAGCCGGTCGGGCCGACGAGTTTACAAAGTGGCCCAAGGCCATGCTTGCGGATGGCGCAGGGAAGCCGATCAATGCGCGCCGCCTGGAAACTCGTGAAGCGCTTGTGTTCGCCTATCCTTATGTGAGTACCCCCTGCTTTCTGATTAATCTGGGGGCTCCAGCGGACCCGGTGGAGGTGTCGGACAAGAGCGGAGTTTCGTATCATTGGCCCGGGGGAGCGGGGCCGGCGCGCTCGGTTGTCGCCTATTCGGCGATTTGCGGTCATCTACTTTCGTACCCGTCCAAGCGCCGGAGTGTTATTTCGTACTCGAGCGGGCCGAACAACTTCTCCGGCCACGGTCACGTGGTCGCATGCTGCGCCCACCATAGCGCGTACGATGCTTCGCGGGGGGCCGTCATTCTCTCGGGGCCGGCACCGCAACCTCTGGCCACCATCATCCTACAATACGAGCCTGCCACTGAAGCGCTATACGCAACTGGCGTTCTGGGTCGAGCCCTGTTCGATGATTTCTTCGTAGCTTACAAGAAGGAACTGGTGGAGACGTATGGCCCAGGACAGTCCAAGCGGATGGTCGAGGGAAGAACGGTTGCAACCCCTTTGAGCCAGTACAGCGATAACGTCGTGAGCGCCTCGTTATGCTAACCCCGGAACCGGGGCAAAGCGCGCAACGGGACCGGATCTGGCTTCCCCTACCGCTGCCTGGAGAGGCTAGCAGCCCTAACAGGCAGTTGAAGGAGTCTTCACAGCCAGAAGGAGGGTGACTCGTGACGAGGACCAAAATGAAAAGGCGTGATTTCCTCCGCGTCACCCTCGCCGTTGGCGCCGCGGCCAGCCTGCCTGTCCTCCGGCCTCGCCGCGCGTCTGCCGACAAGCCCGCCGCCTGGCCCGCCGAGGGATTTGACGCCGAAACGCTCACCGACGCGATGAAGAGAACGGTCGGGAAGAGCGATGTCCCGCTTTCTCCAAAGGTGAAGCTTAACGTCCCAAAGACCGCCGAAAACGGGGCTGTGGTGCCAGTGACGGTCGAGGTCGATTCGCCGATGACCGCCGCTGATTACATCGAGACGCTTTACCTATATGTGGATAATAACCCCAGGCCGTTAGCCAGCGAATTCCATTTCACTCCCGCCAGCGGCAAAGCATACGTTCAGCAGCGCCTTAAGATGGGCGGTACTTCTAACGTACGTGCGGTTGCAAAAACCAATAAGGGTCAGTTGATGGCCACAGCGCAGGAAGTCAGGGTCACAATCGCCGGCTGCGGTTGAGCGCCAATCTTCGTCCGCAGGGAGGAATCCATCCATGGCGCAGAATATCGGCAACCCCTTGATCAGCATGCCGGCCAGCGCCAAAAAGGGCGAGGTAATCGAGGTGCATTGCTTGATCATGCATCCGATGACCACGGGTTTGCACAAGAACGAACAAGGCAAGTTGGTTGGGGGAAGTACGCCCGCTCATTTCGTCAAGACCGTGGACGTGACTTTCAATGACAAACCCGTGATGAACGCCGACTGGGGAATCGCCGTTAGCACCAATCCTTTCCTCGCCTTCACGATGCGCGCTGAGCAGAGCGGTACCTTGAAGATCGTTTGGAAAGACAACAAAGGCGGCATTTGGAGCGTCGAGTCCAAGCTAACCGTTGCGTGACCCTTTCATGATGGTCCGCGTCATTGGTTAAGGTTCGAGCACGATACGCAAGATGGGTGCTAGCGCCGGACCAACCCACAGCGGAAAACAATCGACGTTACGGGGCGGTGCGGATGCTGCCGGTAGACGATCCTTGCCGGGAAATTGGAAGGGATGTCAACGGCGGTTGAAAATTGACCTACTTTGGCGAGAGGTCTGGAGTGAACCTTTTGGACTGAACACTTCAACGGCGCGAGATTGGACCAGGTCGTGTGGCATATCGGTCTCTGTCTCTCCGGCCGAGCAAACGGCTTTCCGCCTCCGCCCTCTACCCTTTCTGAGGGCATAACGGAAAGCGTTACGGATCTTGCATTCGAGGCCGGCGCGTAATGCGCCGCGGTGCTTTCGGCGGTGCGGCGCTCCGGCTGAGGCCGCAGCGCCACGGGGCCCGCCTCAATCGCGACCTTGCGCGCGCTTCTTGCCACGCTTCTGCTTCGGACCTTGCCTTATTGCCCTAACTGTCACCGTGCCGCTCTGACGTCCGGGGTCCCCATCTTCATAACATAGTAGTATTAGCGCGGTGGGTTTAATGGCGGCCGGCGCACAACCTCCTTCGCGCCTTGCTCTCTTCTATTGACCCCTGATTAAGCATTGCCTTCTCCTGTCTATGAAACGGCAGGCACGAACACACCCCTTCTCACTGGTTCTGCCTCGCGCGACTTCATCAGCCCATAAGCGTAGAGCACAAAGGCAAGACCAAGAATGATTCCGAATATCAACAGCAGGATGCCATAAGGCATCCAACCTCCCTGGCTCCATGCTGCAAATCGTCGGGGCATTCCGGCGGCGCCGCCCGCCAGCATTACCAATGTCGTACCGAACCCGCCGATCACAAAAAGATCAACAAACCAATACCCCAGGTTTCGTTCGATCTCTCGTCCGGTGATTACAGGATAGTGATGATAAAGGACCCCCAACCACATCACCGCAATTGAAAGAATCGCCGTCATTGAGTGACCGCTCACCCACATCGTTCCATGCAGGTGGTAGTTCCAGGCGACGTTCGAAACCATAATCGCGCTGATCCCGTCGAGGATATACAGAGCAAAGCCCGTGAGCACGATTAACACGCCTGGTTCCGCAAGCAAACCGTGCTCCCAAATCGTCCCGAGCACGGTAAAGATACTTATCGCGGCACCAACACCCGTCCCCCAGCTCATAATGTTTCCCCAATAATCCAGAATGGCCGGCTGATTAGGGATGAACGTAAAGAAGTGATGGAAAAACGAGGTAATCGAGGTGCCGAGTATGACCCACAGCCCGAGGTTAGCAAGGCGATCGCTGAACAGCTTGCGGCTCCCATCGGCTAGATACAGCGGCAGCGTAGCATACACGGCACTCGCAGCCATCAGCGCCATCGCTTCCATAAGATTATGTGCCCAGATATAGAACGCGTATTGGAATACCACGGGCCTGATCACGGAAGTGACCGCTGCTATAGGGAGGATGCCGTACAAGGCAAGCAGAACAGGTACGGCCACGATTAACAACGGCGTTCCCGAAATGAGTAGTACAAGGGAGGCCATGGTCATTCCCAGCATGCCAGGATCCTTGAGTGACCGTTCTGCCAGCAATAACTCCTGACGCTTCTCGCCGGCGAATACTAACCATAGAAGATTTATGGGATAAAGCACTATAGCAGCAATCAGAACCAGGGCGATGCCTGTGAAACCAAGCACAACCGCGGTGTTAGACCACTCACCGAGGTTTGCCCCCACCAAAGGCAGCGGCCACATCGTTACTATGCTAATCTTTAAGCCATCTAGTATGGCCAGTGTCAGGACTAGCGCTCCGCCATTCATGCACCAGAAGGTTAGCTTCGGGAGGATACCCGTTACCGGTCTGCCGAGGCATCCGCCAGCCCGGTGCAGGCTTATACCTGCCATAAGTTGGAAAGCGAACGGTAACGCCATGGCTGCGCCGTGTGCAGTGAGAAACATGTAAAAAATGCTATTCCCTGGCTCAACAATCTGAGTCGCCGGCATCAGGAGACCCATTAAACCGGCGGCAGCAAGCCACACGAACGAGGCCATGATGAACAAAGCGGGCCAAGTGTTGATTTCTTCAAGGCCGGTGCTTACGTCGACGCTGAACATGCGTCCAAACAGAGGGACGCGTTCAATTACTGTCGTCGCGGTCGTTTTCATTTTTCAATACTCCCTGCCATGGGCGAGGACTTACTCGTGTTGTTCACGACGATTAACCTGTCCTGCATGTTAGCGTGGCCTGTACCGCAGTATTCCAAGCAACGTACTGTGTATGTCCCGGCTTTTTCGAACACGTGTATCAGCGAGGTGGGTCTTGGCATCCCCGGTATGAGCATCATAGTAAAGAGGAGTCGTCCGTCAGGCTGGTATACAGCGAAGCCATGAAGCGTATCAAAGCTTGTGCCGGAGAAACGGATCGGTTGTCCGACCTGAAGATTGCGGTTCGAAATGTCGAAGGCCCAGCTTACCGCTAGGATGTTTACGTCTTGTATATGATTGCGAGAGGAATTCGCAGCAAGCGCATTGGAGATAACCGTTGGCATGTATGGAATGCTGGACATGTTCACAACAAGGAAGAGCGTGAGCGCTACGAAGATCCAAATTGCCTCGGTTCGTACGAGCTTTGGATGGTCTGTAGTGCTGGGCTTCGGGGCCGCGAAGCCTTTCCAGTAAATCACAAATGCAAAGGCAATCGAAAAGACGAAAAAAAATAGAAGCGTGAGTGCGAATGCCCCCTGACCGCTCTCGAATAAGAACTTCGCCATAGCCTTCTCCTACTTGCCTGATAGCAAAAACAAGACCGTCAGGCTGAGTTCGGCGTTAAAAGCTCGATGATGTTCCATGAATCCTAGCTGTCCCTGAGTCCGCCAGGTTCGAGCACGAGCAGTTTCGGAGGAAAATTCTCCAGCTCGACGCTTCGTGTTTTCCATAGCGGATTGTTGGCCGCGGTGGTCTTGGCCAGTTGGCTTGTCCAGCCGTAAGTGGCTAGTCCGCATGTGCATCGCCGCCGCCGGTCGGGATACGTCGGGTGCCATGCCGTCATGCATGGCACGGTAAAACGTCAACAGCCCAAAGGTGAGGATCAGCGCCCCTGCCGTACGTCGCACCCACGGGCAGTGAACGAAGGCCGCCAGGCGAGCAGCCACTACCCCTGTCGCGAACAGCGCCGGAAGCGTGCCGGCGCCGAAGGCAGCCATAAGTACCGCGCCGCGCGATGCCCCCCCTGCAACCAGCGACCAGACCAGGACTGTGTAGACCAAGCTGCAAGGCAGCCACCCCCAGAGCAGGCCAAGGAGCAGGGCGCTCCAAGGCGAACGCACAGGTAGCAGCCGTGAACTGAGTGGCCGCAGGCGTCGCCAGAGGACGGCCCCTGCGCGTTCTACCAGGCCGAGAGCGTTCCCCAAGCCTGCTAGGTACAGACCCGTCGACACCAAGAACACACCGGCCAATGCGAGCAGCACCAGCCGGCTGCGGTGTATCCAGAGTAAGTTCGAGGCGAATGCACCAGCCAGCGCACCGGCCAACGCGTAGCTTGCCACTCGACCACCGTTGTAAGCGATTAGGTAGGGCAGTGCCCCGAACAGGCGAGCGGGTTTCGGCAGTCTCAGAGTGAGGGCAGTGACGATCCCGCCGCACATCCCGACGCAGTGTACTGCTCCCAACAGCCCAACGAGGAATGCCGCAAGGAGTTCGGCGCTGCCGGTCATGGTAGAGATCCTTAACTTATCATGCGTTACTGCAAATCACGGTTATCTCGCAAATAAGCGACGCTTCAAGAGGAGCAATTACCATGCCGCAGATGTTCGGGTCTGTGCAGCGCTTCCGAAGTGATTTCTCGTCTCATTTGCGAGAGAGTTCCTCGGTCAGCTTGGTAATAAAGTTATCTGGTGACGCAAGCGGAGACACTTGCCTGGCGCAAGCGGAGACACTTGCCTGGCGCAAGCGGAGACTTCCGCCTCCGGCAACCATCGCGCTCGAGGCGGAGCAACGGTTGCCGCATGTTGTGCGGGCACCCACGTTGTCCGCATCTCGGCGGCGTTGACGCAGCAGAACGGCGAGGCGCGGCTGACTGGAGGCGATAGCAAACCGGGCCGACACGGCGCGCAAAGATAGCCCCGGGCCGGCCGACAGGGCTGCGCGCACGCGATGAAACCAAACTTCGCGGCTACCCGTCTTACCGATTACGAGGATGTTTCCCTCAACACGGCATCAATGGCACGTTTGGTCTGTGCCGGTAGTTTGGTTCCCCAATTGATGAATTGTGCGAGCTACGAATCCGAATCTGCGGGAATGTTGCGGTCTCTACGCAAAACGGTCCCGAGCGATCGTATTCGGCTGTTCCTCAGTGGATACTGTAGCGCGAGCAGCGAGCAGCAAGTGATTTCGCGCGAAGCGTATCCACGCATGGATAACGGCAAGACTTGCCGCAAGGACGCCAGTCCTGGTAGTAACGCAGCGAATACCCGCACGATCAAACGACGCACAGGTCACTTCGGTTCTTCGGCTACCTGCGACGGAGCCTAATGGGTCGCGTGGCGTTCCAGACTACGAAGAGACTACTTGCTGACATCGCCAGCGCGGCCATTAGAGGATTGAGCAGTCCGGTCACAGCAAAAGGTATCGTCATTGCATTGTACAAAAAAGCCCATCCAATGCCTTGGCGTATCCGGCGCCGCACAGTTTCAATTAAGCTAAACACGTCGACGATCATCTCGAGCCGATTACCCGGGATAACCGCATGTGCCGCGGTAGCGGCAAGGGAGGTGGGCGCACCAAACGCTATCCCCAGGTCAGCGGCGGCAAGCGCGGGAGCGTCATTGCTGCCGTCTCCGATCATGGCTACGGCACCCCTGCGTTTCAGTAAACGAATGACAGCCGCTTTCCCTTCGGGCGGAATACCTGTGTAAACCGAGTCCACCAGCGCTGCATATTCACCAGGATGCCTAGCCCCGGTCAATAATACCACCTTGCCCCGCGCGCGAAGCTGCCTTATGACGCTGTCCCATCCGATCCGATTGTGGTCCTGCGTGACGATTACTCCCTGTGCACGTCCCTCCCAACCCACGTATGAAACCACACTGTCGCCAGTCAAAAGCGTTTCTGCAGAGCAGACGAGCCTCTCAGGGATAAGCCATCCCAATGTGAGGAATAACGCTCTGCCGCCTACAACAACCCGCAGACCCTCGACGCTGGCGATGGCTCCTTTTCCAGGATGGATTTCAGCATCCTTCCCGGTCAGGCTTGCGTCAAGCCGCGCGATAGCCCTCGCAATAGGGTGCGTGGTGAGACGCTCGACGGCAGCGGCTCGCCTGGCAACCTCCGGCGGACCGATAACGCCGATGACCGTCATTTCCCCACTCGATAGCGTTCCGGTCTTATCAATCGCTATGACACTGAAGTGAGCGGGTTTTTCAAAGGTATCGACTCCCGTGATGAGCATTCCGTGGCGCAAGGCGGTACTGATTCCCGCCGCTGTCGTCAGAGGTATTGCTAAACCAAAGGCACACGGACAAGACACGATCAGTGTCGCGAGGCCCGCCAGGAAAGCCTTCTCAGGGCCCGAGCCCGCGGCGACTAGCCCGCCGACCACTAAAACCGCAACCGCAAAGATGGCCGGTACGAAAGCTTGGACGATCCGGTCGGATACGTTCCGGCCCCCCCGACTAGCACACTGAACGTTCCAAAGTGCTTGCTTCAAGTTGTCCAGCCGGTTCTCGGGTATGGGACCGACATCGATCTCGAGACACCCTTCAACGAGAGCAGCCCCACCAAGAACGTTCTGGTCGAGACCATAGCTCATCGGGAACGCTTCCCCTGTAATTGGAGATTCATCGACCGCCCCCTGCCCTGCTATAACAATACCATCCGCCGGTATGATCTCTCCAGCTTGTATAACGACGTGGTCACCAGGCTTTAGTTTATCGGCAGTCATAATCTCGAAGCTTCCGCCTCTGCGCACGCGCGCCGCGGAGGAGCGCGTACTGATAATTCGGTGCAATTCCTGTGTCGCCTTTATTTTCACGCTTTGCTCAAGGTGTCGACCGCCGATTACCACAACTACAATCATCGCCGCTGCGTCGAAATATAAGTCAAGCGATCCCGTAACGAGCCGCTGTACACTGTATACGTATGCTGAGAGAATAGCAGCCGCTAACAGATTATCCATGTTTAGCAGCCGCGTGCGGAGCCCGGTCCAGGCCCCTCGGAGGATCGGCCCCCCAACGTAGAACACCAATATTGTTGTGAGCACGAATATGGCGCCCGGGGCGGCGTAAAAGACGATCCATCCCATCGGTGCGAACTCGCGTCGATCGACAAGACCCAAATAAATGGGATAGTAAAAAGCAACATAAAGCATCATCACGACATTACTTAATATCAGGCCGGTAAAAAGGCGCAGCAAAGAGTGCCGGTCATCATCGTGGTAATCGCCTTCGTCAACGAGTCGAGCCCGGTAGCCGCCCAAAGTGAGAATCTTAGGAAGATCGCATTTGCGTACGCGAGCGGGATCGTAAACGATCTTTGCCATACCGGTTGCATAGCTCGCGGAAACCGAGTGGATCCCTTCGCGCTTCATTGCGGCCGTCTGCAGCAGAAGCTCGCATGAAGAGCAGTGCAGTCCGTAAATTCTTAAAAATGTTGCGGCCCCATGCGGTGGTGGAGCGTCTTCCGGACTGCGCTTGAGGGAGGCGGCTGCGAGGATTTCGCTGCCGAATGTCCGAAACACTTCCTTGCAGCCAAAGCAGCAAAATGAGTGACCGTCGCTTCCAATGGGCGGGGTAGGGGTCGGTAAGCCGCAGAGTTCGCAATTCATAAGGGACCGGGTGTCCGTGACAAAGGCTTCGTCGAGCACTTCGGGCGCAAGGCCTAAGGTAGAAGCAGTCTCATAAATACCGCCCAAACAGGATTAGGATGCAGGCGAGGTGGATGAAGCCGAGGAAGTTTTGGGGGTAGCGTTCCCGGCGCACCATCAGGCGGCGGAAGTTGTGGAACCAGGCGAACAGGCGCTCAACCTTCCAGCGTTGGCGGTAGCGCCGCAGCGGGCGGCGGTGTTGGGTGAGCTGGTAACGATTAGGCCAATGCGGCGCAATCAGCTCGATACCCTCTTGGAGCAGCGCTTGATCCGGCCGGTCGCTGTTCCTTCGGCTTCGCTCAGGACAGGCTCCAGCCTTGTCGCCGACGAGCCTTTGCGGCGGCTCGACCACGAAACGCTCGTCGAGCGGGGCTTGCGCCAGCGTCACTTCGCGGAGCGAAGCACTTGCCAGGTACGCGGCGATCGGAACACCCTGGCTGTCCGCCACTGCCACGAGCTTAGTCCCCGTGCCCCGCTTAGTTTTCCCCACCTCGGCGCCCCCCTTTTTAGCCGGGCTGAAACTGCCGTCGATGAAGCGCTCCGCAAGCTTGATTCCGCTCCGCTCGTACAGGTCTTGGCTCAGCGCCTCCGAGACCTGGCGCAAAACTCCCGTGCGCACCCAATGCTGAAAACGCCGATGACAGGTGTGGTAGAGCGAAAAGCGCCGCGGCAGGTCCTTCCAGAGCGCCGCGCCATGGCCGGCCACCACCGTCCGCCCGCTGTGGCGGCTCGGGAATCAGCTCGCATACCACCTCCCACTGCTCATCCGTCAGTTCCGCCTCCGCCTGTTTCCTCTCTCAGCCCTCTAAACTACCCAAAAACCACCAACAAAACCATTTATGAGACTCCGCCTAGTACTAGTGCGTTATGAAGGGGGGGCGGACCTCGGAGGGGCACGGCGATAGTAGGGGCAATAAGGCAAGGTCCGAAGCAGGAGCGCGGCAAGGAACACGCGCAAGGCGGCGATTGAGGCAGGCTCATGGCGCTGCGGCCTCAGCCGGAGCGCCGCGCGGGCGCAAGCGCGGCGGTGGGCTGACGCGCTGGCGGCGCGGTCGGCCACCGGGGGGAAAAGCGCAGCGCCGCGACGGATCTTAAGGGATGGAAATGGGCGTGGAGAGATGGCCAGGCGGGCCTGCTCCCGCATTGGGAACGGTGCTAGAATGCGCTTGGTGCGGGTGATTGCGCGGAGCAGCCTGACGCGGTTCGTTGAATCGCTGAGCGGGCAGAGGGGACAGAAAACGGTGGAGGCGGCGCTGGATGCGTGGTTTCATGAAGCACAGCGCGCTGAATGGCGAAGCCCGCCTGATGTCAAACAGAGCTACGCGACGGCCAGCATCATGAGCGGCGACAGGTTGGTATTCAACATTAAGGGCAACGATTACCGGCTGGTGACGGCGATCGACTACTGGCGCCAGATTGTGTTCGTGAAATGGATCGGCTCGCACCGGGATTACGACAGGATTGACGCAAGGACGGTTCAGTATGGAGATTAAACCGATTCGAACGAAAGCGGATTACGAGGGGGCACTACGCGAGATCGAGCGTGTCTGGGACGCCGAGGATGGAACGCCGGAGGGGGATCGGCTCGACGTGCTGACGACACTGGTGGAAGCCTACGAGCAAAAGCATTTCCCGATGGACGCGCCGGACCCGATCGAAGCGATCAAGTTCCGGCTTGAACAGCAGGGTCTGGATCATCGGGCGCTAGTTGGAGTCATCGGGGGCCGCAGCCGCGTTTACGAGGTGATGCACCGCAAGCGTGCGCTGTCACTTGAGATGATCCGTCGTCTCAACGAGCGCTTCAGCATCCCGGCCGAGGTGCTTATTCGCTCCGTTAAGGGACCGCGCCGTCGGCGCGCCGCGTAAGAGGGTACAAGAGCGGCGATGGCGAGCGGCGCAGCTTGCGAAGCCTGAGCGGGCGTCTCACAGCGCACCCGCCGTTATTCAGATCGAGGTTGCTAATCGAGGGGGCCGTTCTTCGGTTAGGCTAGCGAAGGGTTTGACTCTCGGTATGCACATTTGCATATGTATACGCGATGACGAAGCACGAATTCCTTGCCTTCCTGGACGCGGCGCATGATTTTTTCGGCACCTGGCCGCCCCCGCCGACCCTTTACCTGAACCTGCGCGAGAACACTCCGCCTGGACAGGCGCGCTGGGACCAGCAGGCGCGCCCGCTGATCGCCCGCATGCTCAAGCGCGGGCTGCTCGAATGGGTTCCCTGCCCTGAAGCTCGCAAGAAGCTTCCGGCCAATCCTTGCGGCAAGCCTCATCTCGCGTTGACGGCGCTGGGCAAAGCCCAACTCGATGCCTGGAATCAATTGGGTTGCGATGCGCACACGCATAGCGGGCATTGCCATGTGCGGCGAAGGCGCTTCAAGCTCGCCGGCTAGCCGGACAGATCGATGGATGCCGATCCAAAAGAACTGTCGTGCGCGCGATATCGAGTGGTGTTCGAGGCCCTTGAGCCGCTCGATCTGCCGGGGTATCTCGGCTCGACCTTGCGCGGCGCATTTGGCCATGCATTCCGCGCCGTCGCGTGTCCAGCGCCTCGCGGCGCCGACTGCCCCGTGCCCACGCAATGCCCCTATCACCTGATCTTCGAGACTTCGCCGCCGCCAGGCTCCGATGCGCTGCGAACACATGACGAGATTCCGCGACCATTTGTGATCGCACCCGGAGATTCGGAACAGGGTAGCGATGAGCGAGCCAGACGGCTGTTCCAACCCGGAGATGAAGTCTCGTTCGAGCTGGTGCTGATCGGCCGCGCTCAGGAGTTTTTCCCGTACTTCGTCGTGGCATTGCGCGAGGTAAACAAGATCGGACGCGGCCGGCAGGCGGTCGAGTTGCGCCGCATCGACGCGCTTGGCGCGACGGAGGACCAACCTCGCGCGGTCTACAACGCATCGGAAAACCTCGTGCGTGGATCAGCGGAGGGCATCAGCATCGAGGCGTGCTCCGGTCCAGCGCCCCATGGGCGGCTCACGATCGAGTTTCTCACGCAGACGCGGCTCAAGCACGAAGGCCAATTCGTCAGAACGCCGGAATTTCAGATTCTGTTCCGCAGGCTTTTGGGCCGGCTCTCTTCGCTATCGCGATTTCATTGCGGCGCGCCGTTGGACGTGGATTTCAAAGGCATGATCGAGCTGGCGCACGAGGTCCGCCTCGTCCGCAATGACACACGATGGGTGAGTTGGTCACGCTATTCGAGCCGCCAAGACAAGAAGATGCAGTGGGATGGCCTCGTCGGCACCGCAACCTATGAAGGCGATCTCGCCCCGTTTTGGTCACACCTCGTGTTCGGTCAGCACATTCATGTAGGTCACTCAGCCACTTTTGGCCTTGGCCGCTATCGAATTCGAGGCACTTGACAAAAGCGGCCACCTAATGCATAATTATCCTGTGAAGTGGTCCTACCCGTGGCGAGCCAAATCAAAAAAAGCCCCGAGCACATTAAAGTGCTCGGGGCTCAAACTGCGGGGGAGTGACTGAGCGGTTTAAAGTGCCCGACTTAAAATCGGGTGGTACCTGCTGTCACAGGTCCCATGGGTTCGAATCCCATCTCCCCCGCCACAAGACAAGTAGCAACAAGCGGGCCCGCTAAGCAAGCCTACACAACTGCGTACCCCGATGAGGAGGGGACTGAAAAGTGAAATGGTCGTACATTGCTGAAGGAGTTGCTGCCCCAATGAGGAGGGGACTTAGGTTGCTACATGCAAGTGGGTAGTTTTGTGGAGAGCGGCTACAAGAGCCATTTCGAACGACTCACTAAGCTCCGGCCGTTCGACTACCAGATTGAGGTTGCGCGGCTACTCTTCGATGGCCGCAATATTCTGCTACGCGCACCGACCGGCGCCGGCAAAACGTGGGCCGTGCTCGCACCGTTTCTCTTCGATGGATGGAAAGCTCGTCCTACGCGACTGATCTACGCGCTCCCGCTCCGCACCCTCGCGCAAGGTGTTTACCACCAGGCGCGCGACGCCGCTAAGAAATTCCGCCACCCGATCGAACCTACATTCGATAAGAACGGCCACGAGAAGATCCATCCCTATGTCACGCTGCAAACCGGCGAGCAGCCCGACGACGAGTTTTTTGATCGTGGCCGCATTATTGTAACGACTTACGATCAGGTTCTGAGCGGCTTGCTAGAAGGTCCCTACGGACTTTCCGATCGCCTGCACAATATCAATGCGGCCGCGATCGTCGGCGCGCTTGTCGTCTTCGACGAATTTCATCTGATGCCCACGCAGAAGGCATTTCTTACTGCTGCCGCGGGGCTTCATCTTTTCCGCGAGCTCTGCCAATCGGTCTGGATGACTGCGACTGCAACGCAACCGCTGGAAGCGGTCCTGCGCGAGGCGCTTGATACCGCGCCGGTTCCCGCAACACCCGAGGAAGCCGCGCGGCTTCATGCGTCACTGCCCAGTGTGCGCGATGTGACTCGCTCTCTGCAGGTCGAGGAATCATCCCTTGGCGCTGATGCGGTCCTGAAGTTCCCCCAAGCTCGTTCGATCGTACTCGCTAACACAGTAGGACGAGCGCAGGACCTTTATCGGAGCCTCGCGCAAGCGTTGCGCGACCGGCACTCCAACACTCCAATCCGTCTGCTCCATGCGCGTTTCTTCAAGCAAGACCGCCAGAAGAAGGAAGCGGAGCTGCAATCGCTCCTGGGCCGCGACGCTGAAAGTCCCGCAATCCTAGTCGCGACTCAGGTGATCGAGGCCGGCATCGATATCTCCTGCGATCATCTTCACACCGAACTCTGCCCGATGAATTCGTTGGTCCAGCGCGCGGGCCGATGTGCACGCTTTCCCAAAGAGACCGGCACGGTTCACGTCTATCCATTGCCCAATGATCCGCGAAGCTGGTTGCCCTATGGCGATCCAGGCGGCGAAGACCCCGCTCTTTCTCGGACGCGCGAACTTCTGGCTAGAGTCGGCTCGGCGGTCATCGATCCGAAAATCACCACCGAGTGGGTCGAGGAAGTGCATGCTGCCGACGATGCTCACGCGGTACAGACCCTGTGGACCGTCAGAGAGAGAGAATGTCTGGAGCGCATCCACCGCAAGGCGATCCTTCGAGACAACCGATTTGGTGTCGCGGATATGATTCGTGGCGATGACAGCGATTCGCTCAGAGTAATTGTCGCGTATGAGGAAAAGCTTCCGGAAACGCCTGCCAAGCGCGAGGCAATCAGCATGACGCGATGGTCGCTCGCACCGCATCTCGACGGCGTGCGCGAAATCGGCTGGTTCTGGGATAGTTCTGCTGATGAGCCGGCATGGAAACCGCTGCGCGCTCGCGACGATCTGCGCCTCACCTATGCGCTCTGTCTTCGGCCAGAGTTCGCGCAATATACAGAAGACGCGGGCTTGATCCTCGGCATATCTGGCGACAAGGAAAGTCCTCGGCGCGTGCCACCTCCTCGCCCCGGACACGCTCTGCTGAAAGCCGAGACTTGGGTCCATCACGCGCGCTGCGTCGCGGATGAAACCGCTCACCGCATGGAACGCGAATGTCCCTCCGATGGCTTTCTTGCCGCCGGCCTTTCCGCTCGCTACCAGCTAAGCCGCCCCGCGATTCTCGAAGCGGCGCGCGCCTGCGCGCTTCTTCACGATCTCGGCAAGCTTCAGATTGGATGGCAGCGCTGGGCCGAAGTCGCAATGCACGCTAAGCGGCCCTCCTACGTATTCGACGCGCCGCTCGCCCATACGGACTTCAATTCCGAAGATCCGCAGGATCGGCAGCGCGAACGCGAGGTCTCGAAGATTGCGCGACGCCCCGCCCACGCTCCCGCCAGCGCTTTCTACTCGCTGAAACTGATTCCCAAGCTGGTTCCGCAGACACCTGGCTCGATACGCAAGCAGGTTGCGTCCGCTTGCCTAGCGGCGGTTCTGGCCCATCACGGTGGATGGGTTCCTGAACGCGAGAATTTTGCACGCACAATCGGAAAGCTCGCGGCCGCGTGGAAAAGCGTCCTCCCAGAGGTCTTGGGCGATGCGTTCGAATCAGATCGGCTCCTCTGGCCTTTGCATCAGCGAGACAAGTACGGGCAACTCTCGGACTTCCTGAATTTAGCAGTGGGTGCCGATTCTCTCGCGGATTGGTGGCCGCTGGTCAGCTACCTGACCCGCACGTTGCGTCTTTCCGACCAGCGCGCTACGGCCGAGGGACACAACCATGAGTGAGCTCCCGAATAGTTTCTCGGTCAGGAGGTCAACGGGAACTCACGCAGATGTATTCGCGGCTGTCGGCCTCGCGAAACTTCTGGCCTCTAGCGGGAGACCCGTTCGAATCACCGAGGAATCGACAAGCTTCGACGTGAAGGTCCAAGGCGCCGGGAATGGACCCTTAAATCTATCCGCGTCGCCTGGTTATCCTTTCCTGAAAACCAATCAAAAAGTAGTGGTGCCGCACGGCGCGGTCGATCCCGTCGATTACAAAGCGGAGAAAGCCAAGGTCGATCGGATCAAAGCCCTTCGGCAGGGGAAGAAGCTCAAAGCGTTAGACAAAGCGACGCTGGAGGCGATCGACAAAGAGAAGCCTCGTCCGGACTGGCGACTGCTCCAAGTGCTGAATACGTTGCAGGGTGACGAAACTTCCAACCGCGTCCACGAGTTGATCACTAAGTTGAAACCGGGGGAATTTCAGAAGAAACTGGCCGCAGCGCTCCATGCTCTTGCGGGACAGGAGCCTTCCGATCTGGATTGGCGTGCCACGTCCGTCCAGCTCTTCACTCCAATCGCCGCCAAGGGGTACAGCCGTCTCAAGCCCGACAGCACCGACCGTAACGACAAGACCAAAGATCAGTGGACGGATCCCTTTGTCGAGTGGCTACGCTACCAAGGCTACTTTGCAGTCGCCTGCCCGTTCTTCCAAGGATCGAAGAGTGAACACGTGCGATTGCTCTGCCCTGTACCGCGCGACATCTCCATTAGGGCCTTGACAGCCGCGGCCGATAACCTCCGTGCAATCTGGCTACCTGGCAATGCGGCCCAACTCGACAGTCTAGCAGTCCTCAAGCTGGCCGAGATACTGATTGCACATTCCAGTGAATACCACGCTGACGACGTAGATCCCTTCGATGATTTCCCGCTCGCCGGCCGCTCACCGGCAGACGCGGTTTCGGGAATCACCATCACCCACTACCAATCGCTCGGCAACGCGAAAGCGGTATCCGCGATGTCCACGATCGCACTTCCCGGATGGTTTCCCCTCAAGACGCGAGATGACGCGACCGCCATGCTCGACATCCTGGCCGAACATCAGGTGATCGTGCGATCCTTGCAGGACAACCACTCTGACGAAATCGGAATGCTGATCGACTACCGGCGCTTTTTACAAGCACGCGGACAACAAGCCGTACAGATGCTGGTCGACTTCATGAGCCCATACGGAAGCCTGCTACTCCGTGCTTGGCAACAGGGGCGATGGCTCCGAGCCTTCCGCCCCGGAAATTTCAGGAGGATTGTAACGGCAATGGCGACGAATTCACGGCTCAGCCAAGTTCTTGAGAATCCCGGCTTTCAAGCGGTGGCCGCTGCCGTGCGAAGAGCCACGGTCAGCGCGCAATTCCTTCATGCGAACAAGCAGGAACACCGTCCGGTTCGTTATGACTTGTTCCCCGAACTGCGCCGCAAGCGGGAGCTCCCGAAACCCGATCCGCTGGTCGAGACAGTCTCGGAGTTTATCCAATCTTACAACAGTGAAAATGCCCGTCAGGCCGAGATCCTGAAGACTAATCCAGAAAAAAGGAGCTGGCGCCCGCCGCCCCAGGTCACTACGGAGGAGTTCGCCGCATTCGTTGCGCTGGTAGAGACAATTGATGCCTCAATAGTCGGCGCCATGCTCTGTGCATACGGGTCCTGTCGCGAGCCGCGCGAACCTGAAAATCCAGCGATGGTGGTAGGAACAGAAGAAACAGGAGAATAGTTAAATGTCGGCCATAAGCTCACTGTCTATTTGCGCAAGAATCACCCTCGATCTGCACAATCTTAACAGCGAGGGCACCGAAGGCAATCAACAGCAGACACGGATGGTTCACATCATCGACCAGAAAGGTAATCGCGCTATCGTCAATGCGGTCAGCGGCGATATGTTCAAGCACATCCTGGTCGAGCATCTCGTTCCGCTGCTCGAAGAGGCGAAGCAACCCTTGTCGCCTGGCGCGAAGGTTTACTCCGCGGATCGCATCAATGCCCTCAACGAAGACTTTAACAAGTTTTGCGATGGGAAGGTGACAGAATCGGAGATCATGACCCGGATGCTCACCGATTGCAGCCTGACCGATATGGCCGGTGCTCTTGTTACACGGGGGCGCGCCGTTGGACGCAAATCGGTCGTCGAGTTCGGATGGGTTGTCGGCCTACCTGCTTACGCCAACGGTGAGCCTCTCACCAGTACCGAGCAGTACTTTCATGTAAAGTATGCACCGGAAGGCCGCGGAGGAGCGACGGGCGGCGACACGGTTGCGGAAAAGCAAGCTATCTTTCACAGGCCGGCATCCTCTGGCGTCTATGCGCTTATTTGCAATCTCGACCTCTACCGCATCGGTCTCAACGACATCACGCGTCAAGCAGTGGTCAGCAAGGCAGATCGCACGCGCCGCGCGAAGGCTCTCATCCACGCTCTCGCGGCGACGCTCCTGAAACCTGCTGGCGCTCAGCGCAACACTCAGAACCCGCATATCGTCGATTGCAGAGGCGTGATCGCGACTTCGGCGACCTCGCTACCTTCTCCGACAGTCAGCCCTTTGCACGACGACTATGAGAACGAGATCACCAAGGCTGCGGATGCACTCAATGGAATCCGCCCTGCTAGCGTTTCGGTGACGAAATTCGGCAGCCTCTCAGGGGGCGTGAAGGTTCTCGCTGATTTCGCGGCCGCAGTGGAGCTTCCGAGCTAGCGCCATGGCATCGCGCAAATCGAGGGCCGCAGCAGCCGCGAAGCCTGATCTTCACGAACGCCTCGCCGAGCTCGATGCGGTCTCATCCGTCGCAGGGATCGCCGGTCCGGGACGATGGCTGGTTGCCGAATATCAGCCAACAGCACTTTTCTCGCTCAAGATCAGCCTTGCGACGAGCTCGGTCGGCAAGACACTGGTGATTCCCACCCCGTATGCCATCAAAATGGGGCTAGTTGACGCCGCGTTCCGCGCCGACCTTTCCGATCAGGAGTGCGCTAGCCTGCTCAAGCGACTCATTCCAGTCGAAGTTCGGATCGCTCCCGGAAATCGAGCACTAGTCACTCAAACGTTTCTGAAAGTGCGCCAAGAATCGCGCGATCCTGACCCACTCCGGCCTTACAGCTCTACGATTTCCTATCGCGAGGTTGCGCATCAATCAGACGCGTGGCGATGGGCCTTTGATCTCGCCGCCTGCGATGATGCCACAGCCCAGCGCATGGTCGAACTGTTTCCCCACATCTCCTACATCGGCAAGCGCGGCTCGTTCGTTCAGTTTCGCCGATGCGGCCGCGCGGTAGCGCTAGGCACAGAGTTTACTCAGCCCATTCCACGAGGTGGAACTTGGAGTCCTCCCGCACGCGCGCACATCGCCCCACTAGACGATTTCGGTCCCGAAGCCGACCTCGAAACCCTGAGCTCTTTTACTCAGAAGCGTCCAAAGAGGGATCAGCACCGTCGATTCGTGGACACGATCGTGCCGATCGGAATAGTTAATACGGGACCGGGGTTTACGGAGTACAGTCGCGAATAAAATTGTAGATTCGTAGATTCGGGCGCGCGGGGGAATTTATGGACAGCGTGATCATCTCTGACTATGGCGTGATGCTGGCCAAAACCGGCGAGCGGCTCGTAATCCGCGGACCCCGACCACGCCTCGAACTGATCGAGGGCGGACCGCAACTGTTCCTGCCCCTCGGCATCAACGCCAAACGCCCTACCCTCACCGTTCTCACATCTGAAGGTCCCAAGACGCCGCCGCCTCCGCTGCGCCGCTCCTCTCCTGACGCCAACGGCGTCAAACCACCCAAGAAATCGCCCGACGAGATTGAACTCCCGCTCTTTCGCGTCGGCCATATCGTGATTGCGTCCAACGGAGTCTCGATCTCCACTGACTTGATCGAAGCCTGCTGCGAGCGCGGAATCCGTCTCTCCTTTCTCACCCGCAGTGGTAAGCCATTCGCGATGCTCTCCTCGCCGATGCTGACCGCGACCGTGATCACACGGCGCGAACAGTTAGCTGCCTACAACGATTCGCGCGGCGTCGAGCTGGCTAAAAGCATCGTCCGCGGCAAGCTCGGCAACCAAGCCTCCCTGCTCAAGTATTTCGGCAAGTACCTGAAGGAGTCGAATCCTCCCGTATATGACGAGTTGACTGCGCTTGCAAAATCGATCGTTAAAGGCCGCGCCGATGCCAAGCGCGTCGACGAACCCAATATCGATGCTGCGCGCGAAGCGCTGCTGTCGATCGAGGGACTGGCCGGCCGCACCTACTGGAAGGGTGTCCGCCTGCTGATTCCGGAGAACTTCGGCTTCGAATCACGAGAGCATCGCGGCGCTCCCGATCCGGTAAACTCCGCGCTCAACTACGGCTACGGAATTCTCTACACGCAGGTGTGGGGCGCGATCATGAACGCGGGTCTCGAACCGTTCGCCGGTTTCCTCCACGTCGACCGGCCCGGCAAGCCGTCGCTGGTCCTCGACATGGTCGAAGAATTCCGCCAGCCGGTGGTCGATCGCGCCGTGATCGCCGCGATCGGACGGGGCACCTCGATCGAGACGCACGAAGGAATGCTGACAGACGACACCCGCAGGACAGTTGCGTCCGCCGTGCTGGAGCGGGTCGAAAGCGAGGTAAACTTCCGGGGGCGCCGTTATAAGCTCAAATCGGTCATCCAGATTCAGGCGCGCAATCTCGCGTCGTTCCTGCGCGAGGGCAACAGTTACCGAACCTTCTCATTCAAGTGGTGACTCATGCGCGGCCAAGACCTGCTTACGTTCATCGTCTATGACATCACGGACGACAAGATCCGGCTCAAAATCGCGGACGTGTGCAAGGACTACGGCCTCGACCATATCCAATACAGCGTGTTCAGCGGTCCGCTCGATTCGACGCGGCGAAACGAGATGTTCGCACGGCTCGACCATACGCTCGGAAACAACGAAGGCAAGGTGCTGATGCTGCAAATTTGCGAAAAAGACGTTGCGGCCAAGCGCGAAATCGTCAGAATCATCAATTTGGAATGAACCTCGAACGCCACCGCGCGCAGCAGTTCGAGCTGACGGTCACGGACCTGAAGCAATGGGCCTACTGCACGCGCATCCCTTACTACCATCATGTGATGCCGGTAGAGATCGCGCGCACCTACAAGATGCAGCGCGGCAGAGATGTCGAAGCCGCCGTTGAGGCTATGGAGAAGCGTCGCGGCTTTCGCCGATATGGCCTCGAGTGCGGAGAGCGCAGATTCGGAGTCTGGCTCCATTCGGCGACGCTCGGACTGTCCGGCAAGCTCGACCTGCTCATCATTACTGAGGACGCATGCTATCCAGTAGACTTCAAAGACACCGAGGGGGGCGTCCGGTACAACCACCGCGTCCAGCTCGCAGCCTACGCCTTGCTCGTTGAGGAGAACCTCGCCCGCCCGGTACCGATCGCGTTCGTCTACCTCGTGCCATCTCGGCAGCTTGTCACAGTGCCGGTCGGCGTGAAGGAGCGAGAAGCAGTGACGCGCGCGGTCGTCGCGATGCGGCAGGTTATTGAGCAGGAAAAGATGCCCGGCCCGACCCCGGTTCGGGCGCGATGTACGGCGTGCGAATTCCGCAATTATTGCGCGGACATTTGGTGATTTTCGCAAACGGAGGCCTCTTTGATGCAAACTTGGCTGTTGCGAAAAATTATGCTGGGATTAGCGGCACAAAGCCGCGATTTTTCGAGACAATTACGACGGGCTTCAAACCGATCCCCGATGAGGAGGGGACTGAAATCTGTTCAAGCAGCCGGGGTAGGAGCATTTTCCTGGCGCTTCAAACCGATCCCCGATGAGGAGGGGACTGAAATATTAGTCTCGCTTTTGGCGCCTTTGGGCAACATCGGAGCTTCAAACCGATCCCCGATGAGGAGGGGACTGAAATGTCCAGTTTAAGCACGTTAGCCCCGTCGCTGCTAACAAGCTTCAAACCGATCCCCGATGAGGAGGGGACTGAAATTGTTGCATAGACGTTTGGCCGCGCGGAAGCTGCACGATGCTGCTTCAAACCGATCCCCGATGAGGAGGGGACTGAAATATAAAGTGTAATCCAACAGTGGGGCATCACCTGGATGGCTTCAAACCGATCCCCGATGAGGAGGGGACTGAAATTAGATACGCTTTCCCGACCTCGTATGTCCGCCGAATAGCTTCAAACCGATCCCCGATGAGGAGGGGACTGAAATGCACCGGTATTATCACCCAGCACGGGACTGCTATCAGCTTCAAACCGATCCCCGATGAGGAGGGGACTGAAATCACTGTGACGCTGTGATGCTGGCGAGGAACTCGGGGTGCTTCAAACCGATCCCCGATGAGGAGGGGACTGAAATCCAATACCTTGCCGGGCAACGGCGGCAAATAAGGGCGCTTCAAACCGATCCCCGATGAGGAGGGGACTGAAATGTACTTGGGTGTCGCAATCGATGACGCGGCAGACGCCCGCTTCAAACCGATCCCCGATGAGGAGGGGACTGAAATCGAGTGGTGGCACCACGGCCGGCGCCACCGCGAGGAGCTTCAAACCGATCCCCGATGAGGAGGGGACTGAAATAGCCTCTGCGCGGTCGCATCGAGCATCAGCGACCAGGCTTCAAACCGATCCCCGATGAGGAGGGGACTGAAATGTTACCCCGCCCATAGCCAGTGCCATGGCCTGTGCCCGCTTCAAACCGATCCCCGATGAGGAGGGGACTGAAATGTTACCCCGCCCATAGCCAGTGCCATGGCCTGTGCCCGCTTCAAACCGATCCCCGATGAGGAGGGGACTGAAATGCTACTGGGTTCGCTCGCGGCACAAAAGAGCGAGGCTTCAAACCGATCCCCGATGAGGAGGGGACTGAAATCAAATACGTGTCTATTACGGTGATGATGCCACTACCGCTTCAAACCGATCCCCGATGAGGAGGGGACTGAAATGTCGCGCCGTCCAGATAACAACTTGTCATAGAATCGCGCTTCAAACCGATCCCCGATGAGGAGGGGACTGAAATGCGAGACGCGGCGTGCATGGGGGTCCAGGGGGGGCTTCAAACCGATCCCCGATGAGGAGGGGACTGAAATCTACGACCGTGGAGACCGTGGTCGGTGTCGCGGCCGACTGCGCTTCTGACGAATCACGGCTCTTCAGGATTCGCCCAAGGCCGTAACCGGCCATCCCAGCCTCGAAGGCGTGGCCAAGGTTGAGGCTCACCGACGAACCGGCAATGCGAGTGGCGACATTGAGAATCTCCCAGCTCAGAAGCATGAAAATGAGGGCCCCGTCGGCAATGGCGAGGAGAGCGTCGGGGCGACGACGGTCCAGCCGATGAAATTCTCGGCGAACTTGATCGTCCAGCGCTAACCGCTGAAGCCGAGCCGGATGACACTGCCGCCCAGCCCAATGTAAGCCTCGGAGAGAGCGAGCAGCATCTGGCCGGCAATGAGCGCGAACGATAGGAACATGATGAGGCCGGCGATTACGGCGATCAGCGAGGCCATCGTAAGACGGAACCATCCGAGACTTGCGAACTCCCGGTAGATCGTCTGGAATAGCGAAAGCCCATTGTCGAAGAAGCCGCTTGGACTCAACGCGGGAAGGCCGGCAGCCTGGCCGCGCTACCAGTCCACTTTTGACCTTTCCCACGAGTGACGCTGTCAAGGTCATCCGAACAAGCTCTGAAACACCTTGGCGTCGTGTAATTTTAGCCGTTCGGCAAACTCATTGACGTAAAACATGGCCGGGAAGAAGCGTTGGGCGCGAACGCGTATGGAAAACCTAGGATTGTTCTTGTCCACGTGGAACAACACGAAGCCGACCCCGAACAGCATGCATAATGATTCCAAGCGACTCTGGTCTTCATCCGCCAGGTTGGTCGGCATCACGACAATAGGTTTTGGCGGAAAACAGCCGATATGTAACCGCTTGACCAAAAGCGACAACTGGCGCTTGGGGATCGATCTTGATCTCTGCCGAAACAATTTCCAGATCGAACCTGATGAGCTGACTGGCCAAAGGCTTATATACGCCGACAACGTCTGGGGTACCCCATTTTGATTTCATACCTGCGCCCCCGAGAGGTGCGACGACCGTTACTTCGCCGAGGTCATTTTTCAACCATTCAGCGAATGGTTCGTAAAAGTCGGATTCGCCAACTTTCTTGCCGCTAGGGGCGATTTACTCCGTCTCTCCAACTACTATTTCTTCATCCGCTTTGTCAGGCCCCTTTGCTATCGGCTTGAACAGGCCTCAGTTCGGTTTGGTGATTTCATTAGGGTACAGGGAGTCAGGTTCCAAACGGAACCCACGATCGTGTTCTTTGGCGTCTCGGGGCTGTCGTTACTAATCCGTTCTATGAGCGCGCTGTATTTGATTCCCCGGGATTTTCAGCAACGATTGCCCGCGCCCTTTCTTTGATCTGCTGAACGGTGAGCTTGCCCACTCCGCACCTCCCGCGAACTTTCGGAAAGCGTTTAACCGAGACCAATACGAGACTGGCCGTGCCCGCGATCGACCTCTCAAACTGCCGGCTCGCCGTCCCTTTTTGGCGTGCCGCGTGTGGAAGGTAAGTTTCGCGGCAGCCGGAAGCGCCGCTGGGGATCAGGGATACTGTGGTTCAACTACCTCCGAAGGGGTGGCAGCGACGCCGCGGATGATCCGGGCATGTCCAGAGGCCATTCGAGTGGCTTGGACGCTTGACAAATGCGGACATAATGGGGGCGATTGGAACAGTTGGTGCTGTGATCTCCGCATTGGCCTCGGGAATGCTCTCTGTCCCTGCGCGATTTTTGGAGGGCCGTGCGAGACTCGAACTCGCGACCCGCTGATTAAGAGTCAGCTGCTCTACCAACTGAGCTAACGGCCCAAAAACCCTCCCGCCGGACTGTGCCGGCAAGACAGAGACCCGAACGATCTCGTGGCGCCAACGCTCGCGTGATCGCGTTGCGCGCAGATTCGGCGAACGACGCCGTAGCTTGCGCCGCGCGCTCGAGCGCGACCCAAGCGGCCCATCTTACTTATTACTTATGCGAGCGCCGGCGGCCAGGCGGCTCGACCCCGCTGCCGGCAGTCCGACGACCGCTCACGCCGCCAGCAGCCCAAAGGCCGCGCGCAGGCGTTTGGGGTGAGTGAAGGGACTTGAACCCTCGACCACCGAGGCCACAACCCGGTGCTCTGCCAACTGAGCTACACTCACCGCCTCTGCAACCGGCCAAAGGGGCGCGTGATTCTAGCGGCGCACCGCCCCCGCATCCGGGATCCGTAGGCCCCTGTCGCTCGTCCGGCCCGCTCGCGGCAACCGGCGGGATGCGAAGTTCTCGTTGTCCCGCTCGCAACGGGCGTCTCCCTGCGCCCTACCGAGTCTATAAGCTAGCCGTCTTTCGTCGCATTTCAAATAACCGCACCGCGGCTCTTTGAGCCGCACCCCGCTCGCGCGGCTGCTCAGACTTCGGACGGCTGTCTCGACCGAGCCTGGAGGTCGGCGGTTCACTAGCTGCGGTCCTGAGGGCCGCGCGATATGTGCTCGCGCGACATGGCGCTCAGCAACAATCTGAGCCGAGGCCGCCTTTTGTGGCGTCGCTTTGTCGCGCGGTCAGGCTTTAGCCTGCTCCAGCGCCGCCATCGCGACCGTCCCATGAGTGAAGGCGGCGCCGGCCCGCATCTCCATCGCTACGAATATCGCCTCGGCGATCTCTTCGTCGGTAGCCCCAAGCTCATGGGCCCGTTTGACGTGCCCTTCGATGCACCAGGGGCATTGGGTGGTGTGCGCCACACTGATGGCGATGAGATTCTTGACTTTGCTCGAGAGCGCGCCGTCCTTGAAGACGACCGCGCTGAAGTCGGCGAAGGCTTTCGCCAGCTCGGGTTTCAATTGGCGCAATCGGGCGCGGTGTTTCACGTTGTCTTTGACATGATAATCAGCCATGGCTTAAGTCGCTCCTTATGTTACGAAGTTTGCGTTGCAATAAGTTCTCGCGAGAATATCGATTGCCGCTGGGGCTACACACAGCGGCCTGACGCGCTTTGCTCCGCGGTTTAGACGCACGGGACAGGACCGCTGGAGCGATTCCAACGGCCCGTTGAGCACCGCCGTCTGACTATCCGCCTGGTTCTTCGCGGTAAGTATCAGGATAAGCGTGCGTTTCGCGGCAAGGCGACGCGACTCGGCGAGAAGTTGCGGCGCTTGGGTCTGTCCTTCACTCATCTCAGGCAACAGATACGCGCTTAAGCCGGCCATATCAGCCGGACTCCGCCGTCAAGAGTTCGCGCGCCTGCTCCAGCAGCTTTGACCTTTCGTCGTCGGCGAAGGCGCCGTCCATCATCGGATAAACGACGTCTTCCTCCTTGGCCTCGTGGCTTTGGAAAAGCACCGTCGGACAGCATGGCTGGCCCTCGAGGGTCACGGCGATCGTCGAATGGTCGCGGGCGGTCATCAGGGGAGTCAAGCGCTCGAGCATTGCCTCGATCTCGCGATGCTCGGCGCGCATCACCCAAGCCGCTCTCGCCGCGCCCGTCGGCGCACGCGCTTCATAGGCCGGAAAGAGAATTTCCTCCTCGACCCGGATATGGCGGCGCCAACCCTGCGCGAACCTATTGAATCGGTCCCGTATCCGCCTCAGGTCAAAGGTTCTGGCTCCGTCCAGACATTCCTCCCATAATTTCTCAAGCCGCCGATAGTCGGCGCCCATAAGCTCTGTGATGCTTAGCTCCATGTCCGCTTTGCCCGGCGCGCTCGGCGCAATTGATAAGAAGTCAAAGATGTATTATAGCTACATCTATACGGGCCGACGATCAATCTGGCGTGCCCGTTGAGCCTTTTGCCGCGCCGTTACGCGCGAGTCGTTTCTCTATTTGGAGCGCGGCGACGGAGCGGCGAGCCGGCTTGAGCCCAGTCCCGCGGGTTCGGTCGTCGCGTTTGTCGGAAGCTGGCGTTTGGCCGGCATATGAAGTTTGCTATTCTTGGCGTGGAACCAGCTTTCAAGCCGCCGCCTGGCGCACCGTTGCCTCTGTCGCCTCCCGTGCATGCGAACCGGACGATGGAGGGCGGCCTTGAGCGACGAGTCTAACGCTGACAATTATTATCGTCTAATGAGTCGTATTCGAGTGATTTTCGAGAACGGAGAGCCTGAGCGCGTTATCGAGTTCGATCCGGCCCAAGCGCCCTTTCAGCATGACGGGCAACCCGGCTCCATCCTGGACGTGCTACTTGGCAACGGGATTTGGCTGGAACACGCCTGCGGCGGTAATTGCGCATGCACGACCTGCCACGTGATCGTCAAGCGCGGGTTCGACACGCTGGGCGAGGCCTCGGAGCAGGAAGAAGATCTGCTCGACAAGGCACCTGGCCTCACCCCGTCTTCACGGCTTGGATGTCAGGCGGTGATCGACGATCCGGCGGCTGAGTTGGTCGTTGTGATTCCGCGTTACACGATAAACCAGGCTGCCGAAAGGCCGGAGCGTTAGGCTGGCCCGGCGCAGCGCCCCGCCAATTTAACTTTAGCGCTGCAACTCGCTGCGGACGGCGGCGAGGCGCCATGGCGAGAAGCTTAGGTTAGGCCTGGCGCGAGCTGGCTTAATGCGCGGGCCGCAGGCGGCTGACGAGCGCGCCGCCGCCGTCCGCGCCGTAAGTTTGGTCGGAGACTACCGGCCGATCGCGGTCATCGCGCATCGCCCAGCGATAAAAGATCAAGGTGAAAACTGCCGTCATGTAGAACCCGGCTCCAACCCACATGAACAGCCCTCCCAGTATCTGGTCAGACAGCGGGCTTAGGTCAAACGGATGTAACTGAGGGATCGCGTAATACGGGTAAATGACGGTCTGGGCAAGCGTTATTGGCGCTGCAACGGCGGCCATCGGGATGAGCTGCAAAAACAGATAGAGCATCTGGCCGGGGTACGATAACCGCGGCAATTCGGGCAGCGGGCTGAGCAAGGGCCACCACGTGATGACCCCGGTGGCGATCAGCAGCAGGTGCATCGCGATATGAAAGTGCTCATCCCGGCACATGAGCTCGAAGACCGGTGGGTTGTGAAGCCCGATAAGCAGGGTGTTGTAAAGCCCAAAAGCAACGATGGGATTGGTAAGAATGCGCGCCAGGCGTGCCACCGGTGCTGGCCTGATAAACCGGCGCAGCATCCATCCGGGCGTACCGAGCAAAAGCAGAGGCGGGACCACTAAAGTCAGCACCAGATGCTGCGTCATATGCGCGGTGAACAGCCGCGCGTCTTCCAGTTCATCGAGGGGCCCGGTTAGCGTCAGCAACAGCGCCGCTAAACCGGCGGCGAAGGCGGCGACCTGTCCGGTGGTGACCCGCCTGCCGCTAACGCGCACCGCCACGATGTACGCCGCGGCCAGTGCGGCCACGCCAATCGGTACGCTGGGATGTGCGAAAGGACCCGACATCACCCGCCGCCCCTACGCAGTGGGAGGCGCGCCCAAAAAGTAAGCGAGAATGATCATCAAGGCGATGACGATGAACGCACCCAAGGTCAAGAGTGGTCCGAAAATCGCGGTGTAAGCCCGATGGTCGAACTTGAGGTGCATATAGAACATCACGACGAGCGCGAATTTGGCCCCGGACAGAACCATAAGAAGCGGGATCAAAATCGGCTGTACCGCGGGCACGTAAAACGCCCATATTTCAAGCACCGTAAGGACCGTGAGTACGACGGCAATCTCAACGTACACGCGCGTGCTCGCCCGCGGTGCCTCCTCGTGCTCGTGCGCCAGTTCGGATGCCTGGGCGGTGCTCATGCTCCGGTCACCTTGTCCATCAGGTAGATAAGGCTGAAGATTACGATCCACACGATATCGACGAAGTGCCAATAAAGCCCGCCAAACTCTACTGCCAGCGCGCGTTTCTTCGGCACCATGCCTTTGAACGAGGCGAAAGCCAGGGTCAAAAGCCAGATTACGCCGAGCAGCACGTGCAAGCCGTGAAAGCCGACCAAGGTGTAGAAGGTCTGACCGAACAAGTTATGCTGTAGGGTCACCCCTTCGCGGAAAAACTTCGTGAATTCGTAGGCTTGGCCACCCAGAAACACGCATCCTAGCCCGGCGGTCCCGAACAGCCAGTTGCGCCCGGCCCGGATATTGCCGCGCTCGAAAGCCGCCAGCGCGAGCACCATCAACAAGCTGCTCATCAAAAGCACGAAGGTGCTGAACGAGGTCAGCGGAATCTCGAGGATTTCCTTAGCTGTCGGCCCCACCAAATCGCGTCCCTTGTAGACCATGTAGGTGCCGATCAGCGAGGCGAAGAACAGCGACTCGGAGCCGATAAAGGTCCACATGCCGACTTTGCGGCTGTCCAGCGGAAAGGCGTCGTCGCCCCGTTCCTTACTCGGATGCTCGCCGTAGGTGCCGTATTCGAAGCCCATGCCAATGATTGCCAGGTAGACGATCAGAACGCCGACGAAGGTGATTCGAAGCCACGCTATGGCGCCGATTCCGACCAAGGCGAGGCCGGCCGCGAGCAGAATCGGGAACAGCGACGGGGCGGGCATATGTATGCCATGTCCGCCGGCGCCGTGCTCCGGCTGCGCCGCCGGTTGGCGGGACTCCTGCGCCCGGCCATGCTTCATCTCCCAGAATGCATCCTTGCTGTGAACATGGGGAATTTCGGCGAAGTTGTAGATCGGCGGCGGCGACGGTATTGACCATTCCAGCGTGCGCCCATCCCAGGGGTCGGCCACGGCCGTTTCGGCCGACATCAGCGACTGGATTATCGCGATGACGAAAACCAGGATGCCGACGCCCATCACAAACGCGCCTACGGTCTCGAACATGTTCCAGAAGGCCCAGTGGAAGCCGGCGCCGTAAGTGTAGACCCGCCGCGGCATGCCCCCGAGCCCTAGGATGTGCATCGGGAAGAAGGTCATGTTAAACCCGATGCAGATGAGCCAGAAATTGAGCTTGCCTAGCCGCTCGTCCATCATCTTGCCGGTCATCTTGGGCCACCAATAATAGATGCCCGACAGGAAGGCGAACAGCGATCCGCCGCCGATCACGTAATGAAAATGGGCGACGATGAAGTAAGAGCCGTTCTGCTGTAAGTCCATCGCCGGCTGAGCATGCATGACGCCGGTAAGCCCGCCGATAGTGAACTGGATCACGAAGGCCAGCGCGTAGTAGAAGGACGTGTTCTTAACGAAGTCGCCGCCCCACGTGGTCGCTACCCAGCTATAGACTTTGATGCCGGTCGGGATGGCGATAATCATCGTGCTCAGCGAGAAGGCCGCGTCGGCGATCGGCCCCATGCCCGAGGCGAACATATGATGGCCCCAGACGCCGTAGGAGATAAAGCCGATCAGGGCCGTCGCGTATGCCATCGCCGCGTAGCCGAACAGCGGTTTGCGCGAAAAGCAGGGAATGGTTTCCGAGATGATGCCGAACGCCGGCAGCGCCAGGATGTAAACCTCGGGATGACCGAAGATCCAGAACAAGTGCTGCCACAGAATCGGCGTTGCGCCCGCGACCGTGGAATAGAAGTGCGTGCCGATAAAGCGATCCATGACGAGGAATATCAGCCCCACGGTGAGCGGCGGGAAAGCCACCAACACCAGGATCGAGGCGACCAGGATGTTCCACACGAAAATCGGCATGCGCATAAAGGTCATCCCCGGCGCGCGCATGTTCACGATCGTTACGAAAAAGTTGAGCGAGCCCAGGATCGACGAGAAGCCCAGGATGATTAGGCCTATGGCCCAGAAGTCCACTCGTGTCCCCGGCGTAAAAAACCGCTCCGTCAGGTTGGCATAGCCAAACCAGCCGGCGTCGGGCCCGCCGCCGAACAGAAAGCTCGAGTACATGAACAGCGCCCCGAACAGGAAGATCCAGTAGCTCAGGGCGTTCAAGCGAGGGAACGCCACGTCGCGCGCGCCGATCTGCAGCGGCATCGCGACATTGCCGAAAAAGCCCAAGCCCAGCGGCATGATGACCAGGAAGATCATCGTCGTGCCGTGCATGGTGAAGAACTGGTTGTAAACGTCGGCGCTCAGGAAGTGGTTGTCGGGCTGCGCGAGCTGAATGCGCATCAGCAGCGCCTCGATTCCGGCCAGACCCATGAAACCCAGCGAGGTCAACCCGTAAAGCACGCCTATGCGCTTGTGGTCGATGGTGATCAGCCAACTTAAAAGCCCGCCCTCGCGAAGGTAGTTCTCGCGGCCTCTGACAGCTTCTTGTGGAATTGCGACTGCCACGGCGTTATCTCCTACTTAAGGCTTTCCAGGTAGGCTACCAGGTCCGAGGTCTCTACCGGATCGAGCCCCAAGGCCGGCATCTGCGCCCCGGGCTTGAGCGCGTCCGGGTTGTGAATCCATTTAGTCATATTTTCCGGCGTGTTGGGAAGTATTGAGCCGGCCAGCGTCTGGTGAGACCCGATATGGCTCAGGTTCGGCCCGATATAGCCCTTGGACACGCCTTCAATAGTGTGGCAGGCGACGCAAGGCGCGGCGGCAAACACCGCGGCACCCGCCTCAATTTTAGGATTCGGGCCCTGACCGGTAGCGGGCGAGGCCTGCTGCTGTTTGACCCAGGCCGCGAATTTCTCCGGCGTGTCGACGAAAATCCGGAAACGCATGTTGGCGTGCGACAGCCCGCAAAATTGCGTGCACTCGCCGAAATACTCGCCGGGTTTGTCGGGCGTGTACGTGAGATGATTTACGTGGCCCGGAATCGTATCGCGCTTTCCGCCGAGTTCCGGCGCCCAGAAGCCGTGCAACACGTCCACCGACTCGAGGTCAAAGTACACGGCCCGACCGGCCGGAATGTGAAGTTCGTCCGCAACGGTAAGGTGGAACTCGGGATACTGAAACTCCCACCACCATTGGTGCCCGATCGCCCTAACGCGCAGCGCTCCGGCGGGCGGAGCCTTGGGCTGATACTGGAAGGTCAGACGAATCGACGGCACCGCCATCGAAATCAGGATCAACGCGGGAGTAATCGTCCACGCCGCTTCCAGCCACCGCGTACTCCCCGCATGTCCCTCCGCCTCGTGCCCAGCGCCGCCCGACTTCTTCGGCGTGAGCACGAACAGCGCGAGAACCAGCGGCACCAGGACCGTCAGCATAATTATGACGTCCCAGATGAAGGTGTACCTGAAAAGGTGATAGGCGTCGCGCGCGGAGTCGGAATCGAGGATAAAGGTGGACAGCGGACCTTGCAGCGGCGCGCAGCCTGCCAGCATCAAGCACGCCAGGGGCGGAATTAATCGCGACCTACGGGCTTTCAGCACCATCGGCCTCATCTTGCCATCTCCCCAGCAGGGGCGTCGGCGACGGCCAGCAGACGCTCAAAGCCGCTCCGAGTGCAAAGGCGAAAAGCGGCGAAAAAGCCGAGTGTGATCAGCGCTTCGATCCATCCGAAGGGAATGTGCCGCGGTGAAAGTGACGGCGTGACCAGAACGTAAAGCTCGATCCAGACGCCTATCAGGCCAAGCAGGCATACCGTACCCAGGATGGCCGGCGTCTGCTTCGGCCGCTTTCCCATCAGGACGAAAAACGGCACCGCCCAGACTAAAACCAGCGTGCTCCAGCCCAGCACCGCCCAGGGCAGATGAGCGAAGCGCGGCGCGACAAAGAAGGTCTCTCGCGGCATATCCCCGTACCAGATCGGCAGGTACTGATCGTAGCCGAGGTAGACCCAGAAAACCGAGAACGCGAACACCAGCTTGCCCAGGTCATGCAGCACCTGCGGACTGGCAAACCGGCTGTCCGGCCTCACCCGCGAGCGCAGCCTCACCGCGGCAAAGCCCATCGCCGCCAGCCCCGCCCAGAACACGCTCGCAAGGTAGTAAACACCAAACAGTGTGCTGGACCAGCGCGGGGAAAGCGACATTATAAGGTCGAACGCAAGAATCGAGTAGACCACGAAGTAGGAAATCGCCAGGGTCGGCGCAAGCCGCCGGACGGCCTTCGGCGGCAACTCGATTTCGCCGGGCGACTCGACCCACTTGAGCGTCTCGTCCCGGCGCGAGGCGCGGAGAAACCACAGGCTTAAAAATGTCATCCACGCCAGCCCCACGCCGTCGCGGGCGAACATGAAAGGCGCGTTGAGCCACGGCTGAAGGCGCGGGACCGGGTGGCTGATCCATGGGAAAATCGTCTCGCGCCCAAAGTACAGCGCCCAGAATAGGATAAACCCGGGGAGCAAAAAGCCCCCGAACGCCTCGGCCAACCGATACGCCGGCGCCCCGCCCCATCGCCCTTGCGCCAAGTAGCAGGCGGCCGAGACGACGATCGCGCCCTGCGCCAAGCCCATCCAAAACAGCAGATTGACCAGAAACGCCTCCCACGCCCGCGTCGATTCGCCAATGGTAATCGCCGCCAAGAACCCCAGGGCGCCGGCGGCAATTCCCGCGACCAACGCCGGAGAGATAGAAGAACGCGACTCAGAACCTTGCGCGGCGCTCATTTTCCACTCACCTGACCCGCCGTCTTGCCGCCTGCCAAGTATCGAAGGAAAACCACTACCTGCCACCTCTCTTTGGGCACCATCGCGTCCGCGTAAGACGGCATCACGATGCCGCCGTCGCGGATCGTTCCGTACATGTAACCGTCGGTCTGAAAACCTGCCGAAGTTATCAGGTTGGCGGGCGGAATCGTGAGCCAATAGGCCACCGGTCCATCGCCCTTGCCGGTCATGCCGTGGCACACCGCGCAGTACGTCGCGTAGAGGTCTTTGCCGTGAGCGATGTTGTCCTCGGTCGGCCCGAGGGGGTTGTGCAGGGACCTGGCGGCCACCACTCGGCTCATCGGCAGTTCGCCGTTCTTGGTCGGCAACGCATCAGGCGGCATCACGCGCGGCGCCTCCTGCAAGGGCTTGACCGATTCGGTGCGAAACATGTCGATGCTCCAGGGAAAGGCCATCGCGCGGCGCGAACCGCAAATCGCCAGAGCGCTGATCAGCGCCAAGGTTGTGCTGAAGACTTTCGTGCGCCGCGACGTGCGCGCGCCCCGGCCGAGGTCAGACGCTCTCACGATGCACCTCCTCGGCGCCGCCTTCTTTGAGCATGGCCTCGGCGCGCTCCGCCTGCGCCGGCTCGCAGCTAACCACGATCCCGAAACGATCGCTAGCGAAACGCGGCGAGTAACTGGCGATCGGCTCGAATCGGGGAAACCGGTTATTGATGAGAAACCCGAGCACGCCCGATAAAGCGCCGAACAGAATCATCAGCTCGAAGGCAATGATCACGTACGGCGGGATCGAGGACAACGACTTGCCGCCGACGTGATGGGGATAGGTGTAGGAAGTGCCGACCGTGAGGGCGAACCCGGAGATTACGCCGGTGATGCCGCCGCCCAACACCCACCAGCGCACCGGGCTTCGCTTGAGCTCCATTGCTTCGTTGATGCGCTCGCTCGGAAACGGCACGAACGCCTCGACCTTGCCCAGCTTCAGATGGCGCAGGCGCTCGATAACTTCGGCGCACTGCGCCTCGTCGGCAAAGCTGCCGACAATCCTGACCTGTTCGCTCATGCGGCCTTTGCATCCTCCCGTTGAAGGGCCTTTTTATGCCAAGCGATGCCTTCCTTGATCTCCGTCATCGAAATGACCGGCAGATGGCGCGAGAACAACGTAAACCACATCAAGAACCATCCGAAACTGCCGAGGGTAATCAGGATCTCGGTTATGCTTGGCCTATAGAAGCCCCATTGCGACGGCATGAAGTTGGTCGTCAACGAACCGGCGATAATCACGAAGCGCTCAAGCCACATGCCGATGTTGACCCCGATCGAGATGATGAAAAGCGCGACCATGTTGGTCCGGATGCGCGGCGAAAACAAAAACAGCGGTCCGACGCAGTTGCAGGCCACCATGATCCAGGCCAGCGGGCCGTACGGACCGAAATAGCGCATGTAAAAGGTCGTCCGCTCGAAAACGTCGCCGCTGTACCAGGCCAAAAACGCTTCGACGATGTAGGCGTACGTGATAATCAGCGAGGTCAGCAGAATTACCTTGGCCAGATTGTCGAAATGCCACGGCGTCAGCAGCCGCTCGAGCTTAAGCCAGCGGCGCATCGGAATCAGCAGCGTGATGACCATCGCGACGCCCGAAAAAATCGCGCCCGCAACAAAATACGGTGGAAAGATCGTCGAATGCCAGCCCGGGACTTGCGCCATCGCGAAGTCGAACGACACGACGCTGTGAACCGAGAGCACCAGCGGCGTGGCGAGCCCGGCCAACAACAAATACACCATAGAAAAGTGCCGCCACTGCTCCTCACTCCCCTGCCACCCGAGCGAGAAAACGGCGTAAAGCTTGCGCCGCCATCCGCTGCTGGCCTCGCGCGCCGCCGCGACGTCCGGCACCATGCCCATCAGCAGGAAGGTCGTGCTTACCGTCAAGTAAGTGCCCACCGCGAAGGTGTCCCAGACCAGCGGCGAGCGGAAGTCGGGCTGAAGCCAACGCTCGTTGGGATAGGGCAAAAGCCAGTAAAAGAACCACACGCGGCCCAGATGGATCAGCGGGAACAGGCCGGCCGTGATCACCGCGAACACCGTCATCGCCTCGGCGGCGCGATAAACCGCGGTTCTCCAGCGGGTTCGGAACAGATAGAGAATCGCCGAGATCAACGTGCCCGAGTGAGCGATACCGACCCAGAACACGAAGTCAGCGATGTAGATCGCCCACATCGACGGCATCGTCAAGCCGGTCACGCCTAGGCCGATATAGATTTGGCGAAGCCAGGTCGTTCCTCCGACCACCACCAGTGCGACAAGAAAAGCGAACCCATACCAATACTTGCGTCCGGGCGGCTGCAGCAGGCGCAGAACTTCGTGGTCGATGTCCCCGTAGGTTACGTCGGCAAATGCCTGCGCGCCGTCGGCCTTTGAATAAGCTGCTTCAGGGGCTTGCGCCATCTAAACCTCTCCATGTTCCCGATAAATGCCGCGCAAGTAAACGATTCCCGGCTGCGTGTTGAGATCCTCATCTAGCGCCCGGTAGTTGCGCAGCGCGTGGAGCTTGCGCCGGCTCATCATCGCGCTCGTCGCTTGCTTCATGTCGCCGAAGGTTATCGCCCGGGCCGGACAGGCTTGCGCACACGCCGGCACGATCGTGCCGTCAACCAGCGGCTGTTGCCCGGTGAGAGCCTGCATCTCGGCGAAACGGATGCGCTGGATGCAAAAGGTGCACTTCTCCATTACACCCGCGCCTCTGACGCTGACGTCGGGATTGAGCTGTAGTTGCAAGGGGTGCGGCCATTCGGGCTTGTACCAGTTGAAGCGGCGGACCTTGTAGGGGCAGTTGTTCGAGCAGTAGCGCGTGCCCACGCAGCGATTATATACCTGGCCGTTGAGGCCCTCGTCCGTGCGATAGGCGGCGAAGACCGGACAGACCGGCTCGCATGGCGCATGCCCGCACTGCTGGCAAAGCATCGGCATTTTCATCATCAACGGCGCCTCTGGCGTCTCGGGCCAGTAGCGCTCGATCCTAATCCACGACATGATCCGGCCCTCGGCCACCAGCTCCTTGCCGACCACCGGCACGTTATTTTCCGCGTAACAGGCGGCCACGCAGGCGCTGCATCCGGTGCACGCGTTGAGGTCGATCGTCATTCCCCATTCATGCTTCGGGTAGGTGTAGGGGTCATACATCTCGTAGGGCTCGGGATACGGTTCTGTTTCCTGGGGGACAACGCCGCGGCGCAGTTCGTCGAGGCTGAGCGCCTTCACAACCGGCTGCTCGAGCATGCTCGGCGGGGCCAGCGGGCTGACCAACTTCACGCGCCTTTCGGTCGGACGCACCTCGACGGCGGCGACCAACCGGCCCGCCGGCAGCACTTGCCAAGGATTCGCGCCGCGGCCCGAGGCATAGCGGCCGTACGCCAGATGGCCCTGGCCGATGGGAATTGCAATGGCTTGCGGATGAAGCCGGGGCGAGAGGTGCGCAGCGACCGCCAGGCGTCCGTGCCGCGAGGCAATCTCGACCACCTGCCCTTGTTCGACGTTAAGCCGCCTGGCGGTATCGGGGTGAATTTCAGCCCAGTTGTCCCATACGATTTGTGCCACGGGCTCGGGCACTTCCTGCAGCCAGGGTTTGTCGGCCCCGCGCCCGTCGTAGAGAAAGATGTGCGGGAAGCTCGCCAGGGCGAGCGATTCCTCTGCCGGCGCGTCGAGCTTGGGCGCCTCTCCAAGCGCATTGGGGCTGATCGTCACCGAGGCTGTTTTGGGTTCGGCAAAGATCCCGCCTTCGCTCAACGCCTTGGTCCAGAACTCGTCAAAGCTGGTGCTCGGCGCGACCCGGGTTTGAATTTCACGCCAGGCCGCCTTGAGTGCCTCCTGGGTGTCTTTCCAGGCCACGGGCGGCGGGCTCGCGCCGGCCAGAGCGACGGACTCGAGCAGTAAGTCGCCCAGCGCTAGGCTGTCGAAAACTCGCCGTGTGACCGGCTGTCTGAGCCGCGCCACGCCGGGCCGCGGCGCTACGTCATCCCAGCTCTCCAGCGGATGGTCAATCGGGAGCATCAGATGCGCGAACTCGGCTGTCTCGTCGGGCACCCAGCCGGCCCATACCACGAGCTTCACCCGCCTCATCGCTTGCACGGTTGCCAGCTCCGGAGGCAGCGCGAAGACCGGGTTGACTCCGGCCACGACCAGCACGTCTACCGCGCCGTCGTGCATCGCCTTGATCGCAGCGGCGACCTCGCCGCGGCTGCTGGCCCGGGTCAAATCCGGCGCGTCGATGAACTTCATCGTGCCGCCAAGGTTGCCGGTGACCGCGTTGAGCAGCATCGCGGCGACCTGGCCTGTAAGGTCGTCCGCGGCCGCCAGCGCGACCGCGCCGCGCGCCTGGCCGAGCCGCTGGGCAATGCGCCGTATGGCAGCGGCCGGCACTCCGCTGTGCTTAGCTATCGCCTCGGGTTCGTAGCCGGTCGTGAACTGGCGCAGTGCGGTCGCGTCAAGTCCGCTTGACGAACCCAAGGCGCCCGCGTCGACCACGGCGCGCAGCACCGCCATCGCGACCGCGCCCTCGGTGCCCGGACGCGCGGCGATCCACTCATCGGAGTTGGCGGCGGTCAGATTCATCCGCGGACCAACGTACAGCGCAAGGCCCATCGCAGTTTGAGCGCCGGTTGCGCGCGGCGCCCGGAAGGCGGCGAACTGGCGGGTGTATTCAACCGGAGAGAGGTAGGTTTCAAGGAAATCGGCGCCGAACGAGACGATCACCTCGGCCGCGTCAAGTTGGTATACCGGCCGATCCTGGCGGTTGAAGCAGCGCTGCGCAGCGTCGGTGAGGGCTTGATAGTTGATCGCCTCGAACGCGATGAGGCGCTGCGAATTGTAGGCCCTAAGCCACGCCTCGGTGATTTTGCGCAACGTCGGCCCCTGCGGCTGACCGATATACAGTACCCGGTCTTTGCCCGCCGCGGCGGCGGCCTTCATCTGCGCATTGAATTCCCCGAGCGCAGTCTGCCAGCTCAACGGCGTGCTGCGCCCGTCGGCTTCGCGCCGGCGCGGCGCGGCCAGCCGATCGGGGTTGTAAAGCTCCTGCAACGCAGCCTGTCCGCGAGCGCAGAGCGCGCCGGCGCCGATCGGGTCGATCGGATTTCCTTCAAGCTTGGTCACCCGGCCTTCTCGCACGCGCGCCACGACGGCGCAGCCGGCCGGACACTCGGCGCAAGTGGTGGCGTAAAAACTCGGCAGCCCCGGGGTGACGTTCTCGTCGGGCACCACGTAGGGAACTAGATGGCGCGCGGCAGGATGACAGCCGGGGACCGTCGCTGCCGCTCCGGCGGCGGCGGCAAGTTTCAGAAACGAGCGGCGGGAAACTTCCTGAGCCATGCGGTCCTCACGCCTGCGCTTCAATCGTCTAATAGTGACAGGTTACGCAGTCTATGCTCGCTCCCTTTTGGGAGTGGCAGTTCAAGCAAAACCCCATGTCGATCGCGTACACGGGCACGACGCGGTCCATGGTCTCGACCGGTCCGTGGCAAGACTGGCACGCAATGCCCGCATGGATATGAGGGAAGTGAGCAAAGCGCACGAAGTCGGGCAGGGTGTAGACCCGGTTCCAACGGATCTCTAGCGCCGAGCGCTTGTGGTCGGTCCAAGGCCGCGTTATCGGCGCCAGCGCGCCCTTCTGCGCCAGCAACCCGTGGCATCCCACGCAGCGCTCAACCGGCGGCACGCCCGAGGTCAGCGAACGGCGCGCGTATTCGTGACAATACTGGCAGGGAATTTGATGCAGCCCGGCATGAATGCGATGGCTGAAGGGAATCGGCTGGACTACATCGGAGCGCGCCAGCCACGGCTTTTGCGAGAGCGCCACGGTGGCCAGCGCGCCGAGAACCAAGACCACTGCTGCCGACAGTATGGCCCGCCGCATAGCTACCACACACCGCAGCGACGCTCAAAGCCCTGGGCCACAACATCGTCAGGTATAAAATCGTACACTGCGTCCCCCTTGATCCGCCGCGCCGGTCGCAAGACCTGCCTATGCGTCGTTAAATTGCAATCCGCCGACTTCTAAATATACCGACTTGACGTGCCAGCCATGAATTCGATGTTTCTGGCTGCGATCCGTCCGCAAGGCTTGGTTGTTCGCCCGCCGCCCTACTGCTCTACGCTCGCGCTCTCCCTAACTCTAGTCGAAGGCGGAACGCCTCAAACCGAACGTCAGAAGCGCCCGCTTTCTGCACAGCCTCCGCGCGGCAAGCTTCGGCACCGACACTAGCTGAAAGAGATACCGACTCGCTGCCGAGCCCGAAGCGTACGCCCGAGCGCTAAATATAGATCGTCAGATTTTCATAGCCAATGTGACGAGGCAACAGCCCAAAACACATTTTTACGTCGTTACAGAGAACGCGGCGCTGCTTGCACTGGCCCGCCTTTGCTGGTTGACGGCGGCGTGAAGCCGAATCCGGAAGTTGTCGCGCATCGTTGCAAGTTCGACTAACTAACGTAAGACGGCCCGCTGACACGTATTTTTGCCAGGCTCGCAGGGCCCTACGTCCGCCGCGTTCGATGAACCGCGCGGAGTTGTCCCTGAGCTACAGCCCGCCATAATGTAAACTTTGCTTTAATGAACCTTAAATGAACCTTAAGAATTATTCGCGCCAAGCCCGGTCATCCACGGCTAACACGGCCGTCTCCGTTGCCCCTCGCAGCGGCGTTGGCCGCCGGTTCTCGGCGACAAGCCACATTCATCAGAGAAAAGAGCCCATAATTCTCGCGAAGTTTTCATCGCACGCGAAAGTATGTTATTAAAGCGAGCTAGTTACAATCGTGGATCGCCCTACCGGGCCTACTTAGCACGTGCAAATCTTACCTGCCTCGCGAATTCGGAACCTTGCGCCATATCTTTTCGCCGACATTGACCGCATCAAGCGCGAAGTTGAGGCAAAGGGCGTCGATGTCATCAGCATGGGCATCGGCGACCCTGACCTGCCCACACCCGGCTTTATCGTGGAGAGCCTTAAGCAAGCGGCTGATAATCCTAAAAACTATCGCTATCCCGACTACCAAGGCCTGGCCCGTTTCAGGGCGGCGGTCGCGGGATGGTATCGGCGCCGGTTTGGTGTCAGTTTGGATTCCGAAACGGAGGTTTGCGCACTGATCGGCTCCAAGGAGGGAATCGCCAACTTCGCGCTGGCCGTGGTGGACCCCGACGATATCGTGCTGGTGCCCGATCCGGGCTACCCGGTATATCGGACCGGCTGTCTGTTTGCCGGCGGCCGGCCCTACGCCGTTCCGCTGACCAAGGCCACCGGGTTTCGTCCTGAGCTCGAGGCGATCCCCCAAAAAGTCGCTCGTCGCGCCAAGCTGCTGTGGCTCAACTACCCGAACAACCCCACGGGGGCAACCGTCGAACCCGCGTTTTTCGTGCAAGCGGTGCGGTTCTGCCTTAAAAACGAGATCATACTCGCCCACGACGCGGCCTACTCGGAAATCAGCTACGACGGCTACCGCGCGCCGAGCGCGCTCGAAGTGGAAGGGGCGCGCGACTGTGCGGTCGAGTTTCACTCGCTGTCAAAAACCTTCTCGATGACCGGCTGGCGGCTTGGCTTCGCGGTCGGCAATGCGCAGCTCATCGGCGCGCTGGGAAAGACCAAGACCAACGTGGATTCGGGGGTTTTCCAGGCGATCCAGGAAGCGGGCATAACGGCGTTGGAAAGCAACGAGAGCGGGCTATACGAAAGCTGCGCGGTTTATCAGGAGCGGCGCGATTTGCTGGTCGGAGCGCTGCGTGGCCTCGGCCTGGATTGCGAGACGCCGCGGGCAACTTTCTATGTCTGGGCCGAGGTTCCCAAAGGCTACACCTCGGTCTCGTTGGCGGTGAAGTTTCTTAATGAGGCGGGTGTGGTGATCACGCCCGGCTCCGGGTACGGCAAATTCGGAGAGGGCTTCGTGCGCTTCTCATTCACGCTGGCCACCCCCCGTTTGCGGGAGGCGCTGCGCCGCGTGCAGGCGCTCAGGCTTTAATCGGCAGGGATGCCCCAGCGGGCTTTTATCGGCATCGGGACTAATCTGGGTGACAGGCTGGCCAACTATCGACAAGCGCTGGAGCGAATAGCAGCCCTTCCCCGCACGCGCATTGTCCGTCAGTCGTCAATCTATGAAACTGAACCGGTCGGCGACTTCGACCGCGCGTTTCTTAACGGGGCAATCGAAATCGAAACCGAATTCGACGCGCCGACGCTGCTCAGACGCCTGATGGCTATCGAGCGTGCCCTGGGGCGCAGGCGTTCGCAAGAGCGTTTGCGCGCGCGCCGCGGCCGCGACCGGTCGCGAGTCATTGATCTCGACCTGCTATTATTGAACCGTGAGATTATAAACACGCCCGCGCTGAAAATACCCCATCCGCGGCTGCACGAACGGCGCTTTGTGCTGATGCCACTGAGCGAGTTGGCTCCGGCCTTTGTTCACCCGGTGCTGGGCATATCCGTCTCGGAGCTTTTGGCGGGTCTCAAGTCGCGGCACCGGGTAACGCTGCGGCGGATTGACTCGTTGAGGCCTCAGACGCGGCGACGAGAGATGGCCTGCTGAATCTTGGCACGGCCCCTCGGGAGGTCGTTTACTGATGAAGTTCTTCCTCGACAGCGCTGACATCAGCGAAGTCAAACAAGCCGCGGACTGGGGGCTTGTCGACGGCGTCACGACCAATCCCAGCCTCATGGCCAAGACCGGCCGGCCGTACCAGGAGGTGCTACGTGAAATCTGCGCTATCGTGGACGGCCCGGTGAGCTGCGAGGTCGTGGCTAGCGACGCCGCGGCGATGCTCGAAGAGGGCGAAAAGCTGGCCCGGCTGCATCCCAACGTGGTGGTCAAATGCCCGCTGTTGGTCGAAGGGCTTAAGGCTACACGCGCGCTTTCGCGGCGAGGGATCAAAGTCAACGTGACTTTGGCTTTCACTCCGTTGCAGGCCTTGGCTGCCGCCAAGTGCGGTGCCACGTATGTTTCGCCCTTCATCGGGCGCCTGGACGACATCGGCCAGGACGGCCTGGGCATGGTCGCGCAAACCTTGCGGATCTTCGCCAATTACGGTTACCCGACCCAGGTGCTGGTGGCCTCGGTGCGCAACGTCAGCCATCTGGTCCGTGCCGCGGAGATCGGCGCCCATGTAGCCACCATCCCCTTCGGTGTCCTCAGCCAAGTGCTGCATCACCCCCTGACGGAGAGCGGCCTTGAGCGCTTTCTTGCCGATTGGCGCGCCACCAAGCAAAAGATCTGAGACTGTCGATTATCCCGTTCGGCAGTGCGCTCTGCGCTGAACGGAAAGTTAACCCGCTCTCTCGTTAGGATACCTTGCATGACACCTAACGAGCATCGCTGGGATTCCTCGCTGCGCTCTGCCTGAGCGAAGTCTCGGTTTACCTAGTCGATATCGCCGGTATCGCAGGTGCTTCTATCACCCGGTACGAGCCGCGATGGTTTGACCGGTTCGCACTCGATCTTCTGAAGAAGTTCCCGTCCCATCAAAGGAAAGAAAAAATGCCGGCGATCAAAAATGGCCTCATCTGGGCCGACTATGTTCGTAATGTCTTCATTCCCAGTTTGGAGCTTTACCGGCGGGTCGTTGTGGAGAAAGTTTTGCCTTGTCTCAGCAACGACGTGATCACAGAAGAGACCCATCAAGTGGAGAGGGAGGCATTTGAGCGCATGGGGAATGCCGTTTCACCGGAGGACTACGATCCGGGCGACTTCGCTCAGCCTGCGTTCGACAAGGGGCTCGAATTTTACCAATTGATGCACGATACGCGGCAAGGCTTGGTCAACGGGCTTGCTGCGGCCCTCTATCATCTCTTTGAGCAGCAACTCTGCGCATTCTACCGATTAATGGCTTGGGACAAAAAAGCGATCCTAACCGGAAGAGATGCTGAGGAGAAACTTCGGGCACTCGGTCTCGACGTAGCGGAATTTCCTGAGTGGGCGTCCCTGGATGAGCTGCGCCTGCTCGCGAATTGCGTCAAGCACGCCGAGGGGAGTTCGTCAAAGCAGCTCGCCGACCTCAGACCCGATCTATTTGGACGCACGAGCATCGGCCCAGCGCTGACGGGTTCCCGGCCATTTGTCGAACGTCCGTTATCCGGTGAGGGTCTTTATTTTTCGGCCACGGAATTCGACACAATGGTGGGCCGGCTCAAACGGTTTTGGGTTTACGTCGCCGAAGAGATCGGCGAGTAAAAACGAAGTCGGGATGCCCAGTCGGCACTGTCACTTTCAGAAGTATCTGGCGCACAGTTTTCGCCGCTATTCGGCATACTCTGAATTATTCGCCACCTTGCTGTTCGAGGCCGGCGCCGGCATCCGCAAGGCCCGGGGGCGCCTCGGCCACCACCACGTAACCACCGGACCAGGTTGGCAAACTTTGCCATAGCTGATATGCTGGTTGCGATTCGAGGAGAATGCGGCCATGCCAACCCGCAACATCAGCCTTACCGCTGAGCAGGACGCGTTCGTCGAACGCGTGGTCAAAGCAGGTGAGTACCAGAATGCGAGCGAAGCGATCCGTGACGCGCTGCGCGTCCTTCAGCAAAAGCGGCGAGAAGATGCGCTTAAGCTCAGGGCTTTGCGCGCGCAGATCAAGGCGGGTCTCGACGCGCTCGAACGGGGCGATTTCACCGAGGTCGCCGACGCGGACCTCGATGACTATCTTGAAGCATTAGCCGCAACGCCTAGCAAGGGTGCGCCCTGACTCGATGGCGCGCTTTCGGCCCTCTCGGCTGGTGCAGGCGGATCTCGCGCAGATCCTCGCCATCAATGCAGAACGGTGGGGGATCGAGAGCCGTCGGCGTTATGCGGCGATCCTCGCGGCGGCTATGCGAAAAGTGGCCGCCAATCCAAAAGGTCCCACCACCCGAGCACGCGCCGAACTTGCGCCCGGCATCCGTAGCTTTCATATCCAACACGCGCGCGCCGCGGACCCTAACGCGAAGGTAAGGAGACCGGTGCACATTCTCTACTACCGTGCGATCGCGCCGGAACTGATCGAAATCGCCCGTGTGCTCCACGAACGCATGGACCCCAGCCGCCACCTACACGAGGTCTCTGAAGACAACGACTGAACCCGGCGAGGTCTCAAGTGCGCCAAATGGCAGCAAAGGTTCTACGCCAAATAATCCCCAAAGTGACATCTGCGCGCAGCACCCTTCCCAGGCTTTTTATCTCTCATAACGTGCTTTATGATGGATGACGGAATAGGGCTGAGGAGGAAGCGGAGTCTCCATTTTGCCGCAAGCTGCTAGAGCGTCGTGCTGAGCCGAATCCACCACGTGGGTATCGTCGTCCCGAGCCTCGAGCAGGCGTATCGGTTCTGGCGGGACGCGCTGGGACTTAAGCTTGGAAAAACGGCGACCATCGAGGACCAGGGCGTCAAAGCGGCGCTGCTGCATACCGCAAACAGCGAGATTGAGCTGCTGGAGCCGCTCAGCGCGGATAATTCCATCGGCCGCTTTTTAAGCCGGCGCGGCGGCGGGTTGCACCATCTTTGCTTCGAGACCGACGACCTCGCGCGCGAGCTCGACGCGGCGCGCCGATTAGGCTTGCCGCTGATCGACCAGAGCCCGCGCCGCGGCCTGGCCGGAGCTATCTGCTTTCTGCACCCCAAGGCATGTTGCGGCGTGTTAGTCGAGTACGCGCAGGTGATAGAATGAGGGCCAAGTGAGGCGACGATGCCGATTTACGAATATCGATGTGCCGATTGTGACGATATGTTCGAGGTCCTGCTGAAGGCGGGCGAAAGCCCGACCGGATGCCCCCGATGTCGCGGCAAGCATTTAAACCGCCAGCTCTCGCGCTTTGCTGCCGCACGGGCGGCTGGTTCCGAATCGCAGACCGGCAGCGCCACCAACGGCGCGATGGGTGGATGCTGCGGCGGCGCCTGCGGTTGCGGTTAGCAGCGGCGCAGCCTCGCGCTGGCGCCGTTGCGCGGCCTTTGGACGTATATTTCCGCCATCCGCCGGCGAAGACACAGGGCGTGGTCGGGTGCCGCTAAGGCCGGCGTGGCGACTCAGGCGCAGCGGCGGGCGCGTCAAGCGCAACGCCGAACAGCGCAGATGCATTGCGCACAATCGCAGCAGCTAAGTCTTCGACCGCATCCCCACGTATTTCCGCCAGCTTCTCAAGCGTATAGCGCACATAAGCCGGCTCATTGCGCCGGCTGCGTACCGGCTCTGGCGCCAGGTACGGGGCGTCGGTCTCGACCAGCACGCGTTTGGCGGGCACGACTCGCGCGGCTGCGCGCAGCTCGTCGGCTTTCTTAAAGGTGAGAATGCCGGAAAAAGAAAGGTAGAAGCCCAGCTCCAAAAATTCCTCCGCGGCCTTTAGATCAGCGCTAAAGCAGTGAATCACGCCTCCTTTCGGAGGCATCCCCACCTCACGCACGATCTCGACTATCCTGCTTTCAGCTTTGCGGCAATGAATCACCACCGGCAAGCCACATTGCCGCGCGAGCTCTAGCTGCGCGCGCAGCGCGCGTTCCTGCGCCTGCGGCGCGCTATGCATGTAATGAAAATCGAGCCCGGTCTCGCCGATTGCAACGACACGGCTTGATTCGGCGAGCTTGCGCAGTTGGTCGAGCCGCGCCGTGTCGCAATCCTTGGCGTCATGCGGATGGACGCCGACGACCGCGAAAATGTCCCGATGGCGCTCGGCGATCTCGACTGTGAGCCCGTCGGTCTCCACAGAGCCGATCGCCCCTATAGCTATGAGAGAGATCACTCCGCTGTCTCGGGCGCGTTCTATTACCGCGTCGAGGTCGCCGCTGAGCCTCGGGTCTGCGAGATGACAGTGCGTGTCGATAAGCGGCATCATTGCGAGAGCGATCGGTTTGGAGCTTGCTGCGAAATCAGGCGGATCTCGGCTTTTCAATCCGCGGGAAAAGCGCAACCGGAGGGTTCACTTTGTGGCCCCCCGGCTGGATTCCCCCGCCGAACGATTTGCCCGCGGTTTGCGCGTCCACGTTCAACATAGTGAGAATTTTTGCCGAGGTGGCTGGCATGAACGGCTCGAGCAAACTCGCCGTTACTCGAAGCATTTCGAGCAGGTCGGCCAAAATGGCTTCCACCAGCTTGGAGTTCTTGGAATCCTTGACTAGGTTGAACGGCTCGGTGGCGACGATATAAGCATTCGCCTTGCCCAGCGCCTGCCAAATCGCGAGCAGCGCCCCGGAAAAGTCAAGGCCATCCACGAGTGCGTCTACGTGCTTGGGCAGACCGATGATCGCATCATAGAATTCTTTCGCCTTCTCGGCAGCCGCCGCTGGCAGCCCGTAACCGAGATCTATCCGGGTAGCTACTCCGGGTGACGCGCGCACTTCGCCTGCGCAGTAGCGTGTCACCATCGAAAGCACGCGGCTGACGAGATTCCCCAGGTCGTTGGCCAAGTCGGCATTGTAGCGCTGGATAAGGCGCTCGTCGGAAAAATCGCCGTCAAGCCCGAAGACCACCTCGCGCATCAGGAAGTAGCGCAGCACGTCGGGACCGAACACCTTTTCGTAGCTCACTGGATCAGCGACGTTGCCGGAGCTTTTCGACATGCGGGCGCCGCCGAAGTTGAGATAGCCGTGAACGTTTATATGGCCCGGCAGCGTCATCCCGGCCGCGAGCAAAATCGCCGGCCAGTATACGGCGTGCGTCTTGAGAATATCCTTGCCGATAAAATGCTCGGTGCGCGGCAGCATCCGCGCCGCAAAACCCGGGTCATCGATCGAGGGCGCGCTAAAGTACGCCCAGAAAGCGTCATACCAGACGTAAGCAACATAGTTGGCGTCGAAAGGCAGCTCCACTCCCCAGTCAAGGCGCGATTTGGGGCGCGAGATGCACAGATCGCCGACCGGCTCGGCGAGCATCTTGAGCGCTTCGTTGCGATAGCGCTCGGGACGGATAAACTGCGGGTTGCGCGCGACGTGCGCGCGCACTTGCTCGCGATACTTCTCCAGGCGCAAAAAGTAGTTGCCCTCGGTGATCAGCTCGACCGGGCGGTTATGCTCGGGGCAGAGATTGCCTTGAAGCAATTCCTTCTCTGTGTAAAAGCGCTCGCAGCCGACGCAGTAGAGTCCCTGATAGTCGGCAAAATAGATATCGCCGCGCTGGTGAGTGCGGGTCAGCATCTCTTGGACGAATTTCTCATGCGCCGGGTCGGTGGTGCGCACGAAGTAATCAAAGCTGACGTTGAGCCCCTCCCAGGCTTTACGGAACACTGCGCTCATCCTGTCGGTGAACGCCTTCGGCTCGATCCCTTGCGCCAGCGCGACGCGCTTAAGCTTCTCGCCGTGCTCGTCGGTGCCGGTCAAGAAGGTCACATTCGATTTGCCGCGCTTGCGGCGCTGATAGCGCGCGAAGACATCGGCGGCCAGCGCCTCGTAGGCGCTGCCGACGTGGGGCGGCGCGTTGCAGTAAAAGATCGCCGTGGTAACGTGAATCGGCTCCGTCATAACCGTTATCCCGCGAAAATTCGCCATGACCGTGGGCCGGCCCGGTCGGCGCCGCAAGGCTGTCGCGGCATCTTCAACGCGCGCCGCCGATCCGCTGGCGCGGCCGCGCGCCGGCGGCGCAACCCGGCCCTCGCCGAAGCGGCCTGCGCACCGGCGCGTCCGGCAGCGCGCCGGAGGCGATTCGCAACCGGGCCCGCCAAACGCCGGTCTACTCTTGCCTGCGCGCGCCCCTGGTCCGGTCGCGCGCCGCTTCGCCCAGCATGAGCCACCAGTTCTCCGCCTGCAGCGCCGGATTGGCCATCGCGCGCACCGCGCTCAACGCGCGCAGGGCGCAATCGAGCCCGGTCAACACCGTCTCGAGGTCGGTCGCATTGGCGATCTTCTTCATCGCGGCCCCGGTTTTGCCTTCGAGCCCGGCGAAGTCGTCGCCCAGGAGCTTGAATCTAAGAATTTCCTCGAGCCGCAGCGCAAGCCATTCGAAGTTCGACGCCGCCTGCTCGCGGTCGCGGAAAAAATCCTCGGCGATTTGCCGCGCCACGGCCGCATCAATCGCGCGCGGCGCCGCGAGCGCCTGGAAAAACCGTTCGGCGGGCGCAAAACCGCGCTCAGCCCCGGGCGCCGCCGTGGCGTCGAGCGTGTCGGCAAGGCCGGGGCGGACTGCAGCGAGCTCCTCCGGCGCGAGCGGGTTAAAGCGCGCCAGACGCAGGCGTGAGCGCACGGTGGCGAGCAGCGCCCGCTCGTTGTGCGCGATGACGAAGATCACCGCGCCGGGAGGGGGCTCTTCCAAGGTCTTGAGCAGCGCGTGCTGCGCCGGCGGGCTCAACGTGTCGGCGTCGCCGATAATCGCGGTCGGCGCGCGCGCGCGGACCGCCTTCACGCCCAAGCGCGAGATGAGCGCGCGAACCTGTTCGATCGAGACCTCGGAGCGGCCCGGCTGGCGAGCGATAACTTGGCAGTCCGGATGGACGCCGAGCGTCGCCTGAACGCAGGCGGCGCAGCACGCGCAGCGCTCGCGCCGGAAACCGCGCCCAAGCGCTGTCCCGACCGCGCGCGTCGGACAGTCCGCGAGCGTGCAGCAGAAGTCCGCGCCGCCCGATCTCTCGCACAAAAGACCCAGCGCGAGCGCTTGCGCGCCCAGCGTTTTGCCGGAGCCGCGCGGCCCGCAGAGCAAGTAGCCGTGGGAGGGCCGCGCGCGCAATTCCTGGGCGAGCTCGGCCAGCAATAGGCGATTTCCCTTGAGCGAACTAAGCGGCATCAGCCCTCAAGCCATTGCTCGACCGTCCGCGCGATGGCGTCGTCGACCGCCTCCACCGGCGCCGCGGAATCGATCACGCGAACGCGATGCGAATCGCGCGCGGCCAAAGCCAGAAAGCCGCGCCGTACGCGCTCGTGAAATTCTACCGTCTCGCGCTCGAACCGGTCGAGCGCGCGCCCCTTCTCGCCCGAGCGCTTGCGGGCGCGCTCAAGTCCGACTTCAACCGGGCAGTCGAGCACGATCGTGAGGTCGGGACAAAGGCTGTCCGCGGCGAAGCGGTTCAATTGGCCCAGAAAATCGAGGTCGAAGCCGCGGCCGTAGCCCTGGTAGGCGAGCGTCGAATCCGAGTATCGGTCGCAGACCACAATCTCTCCGCGCGAAAGCGCGGGCTTAAGTTTCTCGCGCACGTGCTGCGAGCGGTCGGCCAGCACCAAAAATAGCTCGGCCCCCGCGCAAAGCTTGAGCGCGGGGTCGAGAAATATGCCGCGAATCATCGCGCCCGCCGCCGTCGCCCCAGGCTCATGGCTTAGACACGCGCGCCGTCCACGCGCCTCGAGATACGCCGCAAGGTTCGCCGCGTGCTTGGTTTTGCCGGAGCCCTCGATTCCTTCGATCGTGATCAAGCGTCCCACGTCCATCATCCGCCACCGAGATACCAGCCTACCAGTTCAGGTTGAAAAACCGCGTAAGCAGCGGCCGCCAAGGAAAGAAAAGGAGCAAACGGGATCTGGGTATGCATCAAGGCGGCGAAACTCCGACCGGCGTCTTGGTGCACCGCGGCGGGCGACTCCTCCTCGCCGGCTTCGAACCGAGACCCGCAAACGGTTGCCGACGAATACCGCGCTTGCTCGGCCGCATCACCGCCGCCCGCCAAAGGGCACGCGTCTAATTGACTCCCATCAAGCCACCGCGGCGCAGCTATGGCGACAATAAGTCCACTCAGCGAGCCGAATAGCGCGCCGAAAAAAATCGTGAACAGCGCGCCCGGCCATCCCAGATAAGCGCCGACCATGCCCAGAAGCTTCACGTCGCCAAGCCCCAGGCCTTCCCGCCCGCGCGTCCAGCGATATGTCTCGCCCAGTATCCAGAGCAAGCCCGCCCCGGCGAATATTCCCAGAAGCGAGCTCGTCAGACCGACCCCGGACATGAAAAAGGTCGCGCATAGGATGCCCGCGCCGATTCCCGGCAGCGAGATAGCATCCGGAATAATCCGCCACTCCAGGTCGATCAGACTCACCGCCAACAGCGCGGCGCAAAGTGAAAAGCGCGCCAGCGCGTCCCCTAGCTCAAAGCGCAAGCTCAGGCTCAAGGCGGCCGCGCCCAGCGCGAGCTCGGACAGCGGATAGCGCAGCGCAATCGCCCCGCGGCACATCGCGCACCGGCCGCGTAGAAAAACGTACGCCAGAAGCGGCACGTTGACCCAGGCCGCAAGCGCGTGCGCACAGAGCGGACAAAACGATCGCGGCTTAATGATGGAAAGCCCGCGCGGCAGCCGGAACGATACCACGCCGACGAAGCTTCCCACGCACGCGCCGAAGACAAAGGCCAGGCCGGCCAGGACCACTTTCGGCATATCGATCATGAGCGAACGCTGCGCTAGGGCGCAATGCTTTTCTTAGCAGCTATCCGGCAGGCTGTCGAATGCGTTAGGCGAAGGCTGCCGGCGTGAAATCGGCGGCACAATGGTTCTCGCACCTCAGGCGCGCAGCGAGTCGGGCGGCCGCAGGCGCCGGGGACCGCGGCGACTGCGGCACGCTAAAACACGCCTTGGCACGCCGCGGCGTATGGCGCGAGTTTCGTGCGCCCGCGACGCTAGCGCTGACAGCGCGGACAATAACAGCTTGAACGCTGCCCCAGGACGCGGCTTCGGATGAGCGTTGAACAAACGTAGCAACGCTCGCCGGCTCGCGCGTAAACCATCAGCCGCGGGGCAAAGCGGCCCGGTCGGCCGCGCGCGTCCAGATAATTGCGAAAGCTGGTGCCACCGGCGCCGATCGCCTCGCGCAGCAGGGCGCCGGTCGCGTCGACGATGCGGTTGATCTCGGCGGGTGTGAGCGCCGCCGCGCGCCGGCCCGGGCGCACGCCCGCGCGAAATAAAGCTTCGGCGGCGTAGATATTGCCAAGGCCGGCGACAACCCGCTGGTCCATCAGCAGGTTCTTTATCGCCGTGCGTCGATGGCGCGCTTTGGCGGCCAGATAGGCGGCGTTGAAGGCGTCGCTGAGCGCGTCCGGTCCCAGCGCCTTGAGTTCCTCGGCGGCGCCGAGGTCGGCGCGCGGCAAAAGCTTAATCAGGCCAAAGCGGCGCGGGTCGTTGTAGACCAGCGCGCTTGAGTCGTCGAGCATCAACTTGACGTGATCATGGCGTGGGTCAAGCCGCACCGCGCTGTCGAGACGGCCGGCGCTGCGCGGCTCAACACCGTCCCCGCCTTGCGGCTCGCGGCGGTGGGTCAAGCTGCCGCTCATCCCCAGATGAATCAGCAGCACGTCAGCTCCCAGGTCGAGCAGCAGGTACTTGGCGCGCCGGCGTATCGCGCGGATCGTTCGATCGCGCAGCGCGGCCGCTAACTGCGGGCGGACCGGGCGGCGCAAACGCGGCTCGCGCACCTCGACCTTGGTGATCACTCGCCCGACCACGCTGCGGGCGAGCAACGCGCGCAGCGATTCGACCTCGGGAAGCTCAGGCATCGGCGCGCAAGCCTTCCGACGGCATCAGGCCGCGCAGCGCGCGCGCCAGCCGCGCAAAATCCTCCAGCGCGAGCCGCGCCGGCCGCGCCGCGGCGTCGAGCGAGGCCCGCTCGAGCCGCTCCTCGGCCTGGCGTGGGGGAATCTTAAGCGCGCCGCTCAGCGCGTTGCGAAGCGTCTTGCGCGGGCTTGAAAAACAGGCTCGGATTACCTCGGCCACCGCTTGTGCCTCTAGCTCGTCCATCGGGCGAAGGACGGGCGTCAGCACCAACACCTCGGCATCCACCTTCGGTTGGGGATAAAAATTGCCCGCGGGCACTCGAAAATGTTCTCGCACGTCCCAGTCGATCGCGCTGAGCGCGCTCAACGCGCCGTATGCGGGCTTTCCCGGCTGGGCGCGGATCCGCTCGGCGACCTCGCGCTGGAACATCAGCACCATGCGCGCGATCAACCCGCGCCAGCGGCCTAAGCGATGGAGAATCGCGGTGGCGCAATTGAAGGGCAGGTTGCCGACAACTTTAACCGGCGGGCGCTCGATAAGGCTTTCGCGCTCGAGCGCGAGGAAATCGGCGTGGATCACCGCCACGTCGGCGGCGCCGGCAAAGCGCGATTGCAAAGCGGCGGCCAGGCGCTGGTCGACTTCCACCAAGACCAGCCGGCGCGGCCGGCCGCGCGCCAGATGCTCGCTCAGGGCGCCACGGCCAGGGCCGATTTCGATCACCTCGTCGTCGGGCCCAAGCGCGGCGCAGGCGACGATCCGAGCGGCGGTCTGCGGCTGAACCAGGAAATGCTGGCCTCGCGCCCGGCTTGGCCTCGGACCGCCCGGCGCGCGATGAAGCGGAGGGCTCACCGCGTCCGGCGGCGCGGCACGAGGCGCAACAGCAGCCCGTCTTGCGCCCGCGCCATGCGGTCTGGGCCGCTTAACCAAGGCGCGTTGGTCATCAAAGCGCAAGCGAGGCTTCGGCGTCGAGATCGAGCGGGTCGCGCTCGGCGCGCAAAAGCCGGTAGCTTGCAGCGAGCGCGATCATCGCCGCGTTGTCGGTGCAATACTTGAGCGACGGCGCGACCACGCCAAAGCCGGCGCTCTCGGCCTCAGCGGCCAGGCGCTGGCGCAGACGCGAGTTGGCGGCCACGCCCCCGGTCAAAGCGATCGTCGCCACTTCGTGTTCGCGCGCGGCGGCCAGGGTCGGCTTAAGCAGCATGTCCACCACCGCTTCCTGAAAGCTTGCCGCCAGATCGTGGGGCGCGGCGTCGGCGCCGTTGGCGCGGTCGCGAAGGGTCAGAGCGACCGCGGTCTTGATGCCGCTGAAGCTTAGATCGAAGCGCGCGCCGCGCACGCGGGCGCGCGGCAGCTTGAATCTTCCCCGGTGGCCCTGGCGCGCCATTTCGTCGATAATTCTGCCGCCAGGGTAGCCCAACCCCATCAGCTTGGCGACCTTGTCGAAGGCCTCGCCGGCGGCGTCGTCGCGCGTGCCGCCCAGCCGGCGGTAGCGGCCGAAGCCCTCGACCAGAAACAACGCCGTATGACCGCCCGACACCACCAGGGCCAGAAACGGCATCGCCACCCGATGTTCGAGCAGCGGAGCGAGCAGATGACCCTCGATGTGATTGACGCCGGCCAACGGCAGCCCGAGCGCCTGAGCCAGACCCTTCGCGCACATCAGCCCGACCAGCAGCGAGCCTACTAGGCCCGGACCTCGGGTCGCCGCGATCGCGTCGATCTGCGCAAGCTCGCAGCCGGCCAGCTTAAGCGCGCCCTCAATTACGGGCACGATGGAGCGCACATGGCATCGCGAGGCCAACTCCGGCACCACGCCGCCGAACCGCCCATGGATTTCGTCTTGGCCGGCAACGACGCTCGAACGTACGGTCGCTTGGCCGGGCGCGTGCGTCTCGAGCACGGCCGCTGCCGCATCGTCGCACGATGACTCTATACCGAGAATCAACACCGGCTTAGTTCGCCGAAGGGGCTGAATCCGGCGCCTGCGTCGGATCATCTCTGTCCGTCGCGGGCTCGGGCGGAGCGCCAGCCGGGGCCGGCTGCGCGTTCGTGCCGCCGGCCCCCGCTCCCTCCTCTTCGGGCGGCGCGGCGGGATCGTCCGGGGCCGCGGAGCCGCTCGGCAGCGCGCCGTTATCCTCAGCCTGCGTAGTGGGTTGGTCGGGGGTTGCAGTCTCGTTGGACGTCGCGGGCTCGTCGGGCGCTGCGGCGGGATTGCCTGACGGACCGCTCTCCGGCGCCGCCTGGTTCGCGCCGCCGGTCGGCGCGCTTGGCGCCGCGCGCAGATCGGCGGCGGCCACCCGCGCGTAGCCGACTTGCGCTAGGTAATTGCCCGAAGCGGCGCTAAGCGCGCGCCGGTACGCCTCCTGCGCTTTGTCGGTATTGCCCGTGAGCTCGTAGGCACAGCCTTCGAAAGCCTGGGTTTCGGCCAGCCATTGCGGATCGTCACTGAAGCCCAGCTCTGCGCGGCGCAGAAACGTGAGCGCCTGCGTGGCATTGCGCTTTGCCAGGTAAACCCTTCCCAGGTAGAAGTAGGCGTACGGATCGCTGGGATCGATCGAGATAGCTTGGGAAAGAAGTTGCAGCGCCGAAACCGAGTCGTTGGCATGGATTTGCTCGCGCGCCTGTTCCACGGTGCGCATCGAAGCCGCGCGCGCCGCGGGCAGCGAATCGTCGATAAGCGAGTTGAGCGAATGATTGCTCAGGTCAGTGACGTTGTTGAAGTCCGAGATGTCGGAAATCAGCGCGGCGTCGTGGCGCTCCGCCGGTGCTCGCAAAGCCCCGCTTGCCGGCAGCGCGCCCGAGGCCGGCGCGCCGGCAGCCGCGATTTCGCCCGCGGGCGCCGCTCCTGAAGCGGCGGCGGAAGCTGAGGGCGCGGTTTCGGCGCCCGGTTGGGTGGCGGCTTGAGCAGTCGCATTGGCTGCGCCGGGCGCGCCGGAGGCGGACGGCGGCGGCGCGACTACGTTTTGCTCCTCGAATCCCGACGTTGCGGCTTGTTCGGGTCCGCCGGTCTCGGCCGGACCGGCGCTCTCTTCCGCTTGCGCGGGTCCAGCTTGTCCCAGCGGAGCCAGAGGCGGCAAGGGCTTTACAACCGGCTGCGAGAAGCAGCCGCTTAGCGCCATCAGGACCGGCAACGGCAGGACTTGCGTCACGAATCTGAACGACCGCATGGCAGCGTCGAGGACCGGCTTAGCTCGTTTTCCTTATGCTTTAATGTTAGCCCAACCGGCGCGCAGGATTAAAGTTGCGCTCGCCGTAAAGCCTACTCCCGGTTCGTGGCTCATCCAACCTTCGCCAAAGTCGCCATGAACCCTTGGCTTGCTCGGAGATGATGAAAAATCGAGAGAATTTTCGACTTAGAGCCAGCAGCCCCGCTATCACGACCTTCTCGCGCCGATAAACCGGAGGAGGGGGATTGGATCCGTCGCGCGCGCCGCTACCCGCGATTGGCGGCATCGGGCGGCCCTTGCGCGGTGGTTGAGTTCTTAAAGCCGTTGCTTCGCAGAGGACTAGAGTCGGCCCCCTGCTGCCGCTGGCCCCAAAGCCGCGCGTGGGTTGGGTGAGGAGGACACCGGCCGGTTGTAATTTAGCAGCGGTCCGGCCGTAGCCGGTGGGCAGGTTTGCGGCGGCTCCATCCCTTTGAGAAATACGCCGGCGATGGCGTAAGCGCATCCGGGCCCGGCAAGCCCGCCGGCTACGGGGTCAACCCTGGCGAGTACGATGTCGGGCGGCGGGAGGAAGTCCAACGGCGGCTGAGCGGCGGTCGCGCCGGACATGAAGGCCGTCCAGATCGGCAGCGCGGCCTGCGCTCCAGTTAAGCCAAGGTCTTCCTTTTTGTCGAAGCCGGCCCACACCACTGCCAGCAGGTTGGGGGTAAAGCCGGCGAACCAAGCGTCCTTTGAATCGTTCGTGGTGCCGGTCTTTCCCCCGGCCGGACGCCGGAAGCCGGCCTTGCGCGCGCCGGCGCCGGTGCCGTGGTCGAGCACCTGCTCCAGCATGAATGTCATTTCGTAGGCGAGCGCCGGCGAGAGCACTTGTTCGGCCTTAAGCTCGTGGCCTTCGATCACTTTGTTGCTTGGGTCGACGACCGCCGTGACAGCGAAAGGCCGCACCTTAAGACCGCCGTTGGCGATAATCGAGTAGGCGCTTGCCACCTGCATCGGCGAGGCCTCGATTCCGCCGAGAACTACGGAGGGATAAGCCGGAAGGTCGCTAAAGCCCAGTTTGCGCGCCATCGCCAGGACGCGATCGAGGCCCACAGCGTAGGCCAGGCGTGAGGTCGCCGCGTTGAGCGACTCGGCCAGCGCGAACTCCAGCGTGACCTGTCCGAAGTAGCGGTCCTTGTAGTTATTAGGCGTCCAGCTTTGATCGTCGAAGCTCCAGGTAAACGGCGCGTCCTCGATGCGCGTGGTAGGAAAGAATCGCTGCGGCCCGCCGGACAAGGTCTCGTTCAAGGCCGCCAGGTAGGTCACGGGCTTGAAGACCGAGCCGGGCTGGCGCTTAGACTGGGTGATGCGGTTGAACTGGCTCTCGCGGTAACTGCGGCCGCCAACCATCGCCCGTATCTTGCCGCTTTGCGGTTCCAGCGCGACAAGGCAGCCCTCAAGCCGGTCGTCGGCCTCTTTGCGGACCAGGCGCGGGTGCTGCTTTTCGAGCTGCTCGAGCCCCAGCGCGAGGGCTTGTTCGGCGAGCTTTTGCGCGTGAACCTCCAAAGTGGTGAAGATGCGCAGCCCTTCGCCGGTCAGCACCTCGGGCGGGTAGCGCTCGGCCAGTTCGCGCTTGACGAACTCGATGAAATAGGGCGCGTCACTACCCCCGGCGTAAGCTTCTCTGGGCCGCAGCTTCTCCGCCGCGGCCACGGCGTAAGCGGCCTCGCCGATATAGCCGTCGTTGAGCATCAGCCTGAGCACCTCGTTGCGCCGCGCGACAGCGGCGTCGGGATGGCGCAGCGGGCTTAGGCGATTGGGCGAGCTTATCATGCCGGCGAGCGTCGCCATTTCGGCGATTGTAAGGTCGCGCGGCTCCTTGGAAAAGTAAAACTGTGAAGCCTCCCAGAGGCCGTAGATGCCTTCCTGTCCGCGCTGGCCGAGGTAGATGTCGTTGACGTAGTTCTCCAGAATCTCGTCCTTGCTGAAGCGGCGCTCGGCGATATACGCCATCAGGGCTTCCTTGACCTTGCGCCGCCAGTCACGCTTGGGGCTCAGGAAAAAGTTCTTCATAAGCTGCTGGGTCAGCGTCGATCCGCCCTGACGCAAACGGTGGGAGGTGAGGTCAACCCATGCCGCCTTGAGAGTTCGCGCCAAGTCGACGCCGCGGTGGGCGTAAAAGCGATGGTCCTCGGCGGCGAGAATCGCGTCGGTCAACAGCGGCGGCAGCTCGGACAGCCGCACCAGCCGGCGCTGCTCCCAGGCGCCGCGGTAGATGCCGCCCATCAGCTCGGGCTCCAGTTGAACCGAGTAAACCGCTCGGCCCAGCCCTAGGTCGCGCATCGATTCGATGGCTCCGTCCGCCCGAAGCCGCAGCTCGACTAGCGCGCCGTCGAAATTATTGAAGGGATAGCTAAAACCGTGCAGAAAAATGACCAGATCACCGCGCGCGGGGTCATAGCGATATTCGCCGCGCATCCGGGGCGCCCGCGGTCCGACCGGATGATAATTGAGGCGCGCCAGGCGCTCGAAAAAGCCTAAGTCGCCGAGCCTTTGCCCCGTATAGGCGGTCAAAGTGTCGGAATAGATGCGCGAGGGGATGTTCCAGCGCTTGCCTGAAAAGCGCTCGACCAGTTGATTCTCGAGCACCCGGTAGTAGCTGAAAAAGAAGTAAAGCGGCACGGGCAGGGCGACCAGCAGCAGCGATATGGCGCTCAGCAGCGCCAGGCTAAACCAACGTCTGACCGACAACACCGAAAGCAGTCCAGGACGCCCTTACGCTATCGCGCGGTAGAAGTCCGCACCGGCAAAACCTGATGCCTAGGTTTTGCCGTGGCGAAGATTCTCCGGCGTTCACGTCGAGGCTGACAATTAGCTAGGCGATCTGCTGCAATAGCCCTGGCCCCGCCGGCGCAAAAGGAAGATGCCGTACGGCAGTCGATCACCAAGCTTTCTCGACAGTAAGCGTTTTCGCGCCCCTCGCATCACCGTCTGCGCAGCAAGCCGCGGCCGCGAAATAATCCGTTGGCACGCGGCCTACTTGGTTAGCGCGACGTAGCGCATGCGCAGGTCGTACAGAATTGATTCTAGCAGCCGCTCTTCTTCGGGGTTCAAATTGCCAAGGCTTTTCTGCTGCAACATGCCCATGATGTCGATTAGCTGGGAGGCACCGGCCAAATCGCGGTTTTGCTGGTTGGTCATCGGATCGGGGATTTCCCCCAGATGCACCAGGGCCTGGGTCGAGAGGCCGACGATAAACGCGGAAAAACTTACCTCCGAGGGTTCATTCAGAGTCTTGGGTTCGGGCCTAAGCTGCGGCTTGCTTTGCTCGGCCGCCGACGCTGCGGCGCTTTCCGCTTCTTCCGGTCGATCGCGAAACTCGGGCTTAACCTCGCCCTCGGGAGAAAAACGCCGGCGGTCTTCGACCTTAAAGCCCCGGGTCTTATCCTGCTCTTCGCCCATACGATGCCGAGCTTGCCGGCGTCTACCGCGCCGCCATGTGTTCCAGACGCCGGATGCGGTCTTCCAGTGGCGGATGGGTCGAAAACAGCCTCATCAGGCCCTGTCCGCTGAGCGGGTTTACGATAAACAAGTGGGCGGTGGCAGGACCCGCCTCCAGCGGTAGCCGCTCGTTGGCGACTTCCAGTTTGCGTAGCGCGCTGGCCAGGTAAAGCGGACGTTGCGTAAGACGCGCGCCGGTAGCGTCGGCCTGGTATTCGCGCGTGCGCGAAATCGCGAGCTGAATCAGCGTTGCCGCCAACGGCGCCAGCAGCGACATTACCAGCAAACCCAGCATGCCGCCGCCCTCGTCGTCTTCGCCACGCCCTTCAAAACCGCCAAAGATCGCCGCCCATCGCACCCAACTCCCCAGCATCATCACCGCGCCCGCCAGCGTGGCGGCTATGGAGCTCGTCAGAATGTCGCGATTGAGCACGTGCGAAAGCTCATGTGCCAAGACCCCCTTGAGCTCGTTGCGGTCGCAGATGCTCATGATGCCGCGGGTGACCGCCACCGCGGCGTGATTGGGATTGCGCCCGGTAGCGAAGGCGTTGGGCGTGTCGTTGTCAATTAGGTAAAGTCGCGGCGTCGGAATTCGGGCCGCACGCGCCAATTCATCGACAATCTGATGGAGCTCGGGAGCCTGCTCCGGGCTCAACGCTTGCGCCCCATAGGCGCTCAGCACCAGACGATCGGAAAACCAATAGCTGAAAAAGTTCATCCCGGCGGCCAAGACGAAGGCGAAAAGCACTCCGCGTTCACCGCCCAGGGCGCCGCCGATCAGCATTATCAAGCCCGTCAGCAAACCCAAAAGAAAAGTTGTCCTGACAAAATTAGTCATAATAAGCGTGTCTGCGTACGGTTGTCTTCAAGAGCCAATGAGGCCTCCGAAAACAAGCATCACAACACCAATTTAATCACAAGCCGCTGCTCGCCAAGCCCTGCCGCTTCCAAAAACGAGCAACATCTGTCCTCTTCAAACGCTACGTCAGGGCGCCTGTGCAGTCAACGCGAAAGCCCGCTCGAAGGCCTGCGCGCGCCGATGGGCTCGCCGATGATCGCGTTGAGCGCCCCCGCAACCTCCGAGCAATCGAGCTCGGCCAGCGCCGGCTGAACGATGACCGTCACCCTCCCGAGCGGAGCCCATCGCGCGGGTTCGGTCGGGCCGAACAGCACCACGCCCGGTACGTCTAAGGCAGCCGCCATATGGGACACGCCCGAGTCGTTGCCGACAAAGGCCAGCGCGGACGCGAGCAGCGCCGCTGCAACCGGTAGTTCAAGACCTGCGAGCACGACACAGCCGCACGCCTCGAAGACAGCCTTGAGCGGGTGCTCGGCCGGTCCGAGCAAGATCGCGCATGGAAGGCGCTCGAAAATCGCGCCTGCGAGCGCGGCAAAATTTTCCGCCGCCCAGTTTTTGCTGCGACTGCCGCTCCCGGGCATCAGGATGACGAAGCGCCCGCGCTCAAAGCCGACAGCGCCTAGGACCTCGTCGCTCCGCGCAAAGTCCGCGCCTGTGGGCAAGATGCGAGCCTGGGTTATAATTGCCCCGGGAGCGGCCGCCAATGGGCTCCCGACTTCGGCGGTTATACCAAGTTCCGCCAGATAGCCGGCGGCGACATGGCCCGCGTAGGCGGGACGAAAACGATGGAAGCTTGCTGAACCGCCGCAGGCCAGAGCAAGGTGTCGCCGATAGGACGCATTACCGGAGGCGAAAAACGAATAGATACGGCTGAACCGGCCAAAGAAGCGGCGCGGCTGCGTCAACTCCTCGTCGGAGTCGGCAAACAGCGAGGTCACTTCGGCGCGGTCGATCGAATGCCCCGCGGCGAAAACCGAGCGCCCGGCGAAAAAGCGGGCCAGGGTCTGCGCGGCCATCAGATCGAACCGCGTCGCGCGGTCGCGTCGGGCGAGCGCCTCGATCGCCGGAAGCAGGCAAACTAGGTCTCCCAGCGCGCCGGGAAAAATCACCAGCGCTCGCCGGTCGCCGTTTGTACGCATGAGTGCTCGCCCCGTGCGCGACCAGCGGCCGCCTCAGCGCAGGTGAATTTCTTGGCAAGCTGCCGCATGTCGCCGCAGGCTGCGCCCGATATGTCTCTAGTGGGGCGGGCCGCCGTGCCCGCCCCACTACTCAAAAATTCACAAACCCTCGGCGCAGGCTTCGCGCGCGCGGCGCAAATCGCCGCGGCAAACCAACTTCGGGCTAAGCGCGGAGCTCCTGATTCATCTCATCGACGACCTTGAGCACCTCGGCGAGCGACCTTACGCAGCCCAAGGCGCCGCGGGGTTGCCCTTGATGCCTGCCCTTGCGATCGATCAAAAGCCCCGGTATACCCGCGCCGGCCGCGCCGCCTACGTCGAGGGCGAGCGAGTCGCCGACGTGCAGCGCCTCCACCGGCGCCAGCGCATGTTTATCCAGCGCTGCGCGGAATATTTCAGGCGCGGGTTTGGCATAGCCTACCTCGGAGGAAATCGTCACCGAGTCAACGCAACTTAGCATCCCCGAGGCTTCAAGCACGCCATAGAGCCGCCAGTCGAAGTTCGAGATCACGCCGAGGCCAAGCCGGCGCTGCTTGAGCGCGTTGAGCACGCTCATCGCCTCGGGGTCAGCGCGCCAGGTCTCGGGGTCGGCGAAGTGCGCGAACAGTGCTGCGAAAAAGCGGTCGAAGTCGTCGAAGCGTCCAAGCTGCTCGAAGGTCGTCCACACCAGGCTGCGCCACCATTGCTTTTCCAATCGTCGCAACTCGTCAGGCGTGCGGCCGGGGCCGAAAGCCAGACCCGGCGCCGCGCGAAAGGCATGGCGAAAAGCGGCGTCGATCTCGCTGTCGGGCGCGTCGAGGCCGAAGCGGCGGGCAAGCCGCGCATAGATTGAGCCGACGGGCTCGCGCGTGTCAAACAACGTCCCCGCGGCATCGAAAAAGACTACTTTCACCATCGCGGCTGTCTCACAAGTCAATAAATCATTCGGTTTACGCCAACGAAATCATCCTGCCATAACTGCTCGCCAGCCTTAAGCCGGGCGTCGCATTTGTCCGGCCCCCCGCGCCGGTCAAGACGCACCGAAGCGGCGTGCGGCTTGCCGGCCTGCCGTTAGTAGGCGCGGCGGAGGTTGGTCTCCTTGACGCCGACGGCAAGCACGAGCGAGCTTAGGACCGCGGTCTAAAGCGGATCTCGCCGGCGCGGCGCAAAAGGACTCATGCGCTTTAGCAATGCGGGCAAGCCGCGCAAGATAAGCGGCCATCCGCGCCGGATTTTCTGGGCGTAAATCTTGAGCGACTGACGCAAGCGGGAGCAAAACGGGATTTCAAAGGAACTCCAGGTTCGCCTTAACCCCGTTGCCTTGCGCCTGCACCACAACGTAGCCGCCGGCCTTGAACGGGCCGGCGTTGAAAACCACGGTCGCGCTCATCCGGTCCTGGCCGGGCGATTCATGAATATGGCCGGAGATGCACACGTCGGGCTGTACTTCTTCGATAAAGCGGCGCGCCGCCGTACTCCCGACCGGCGTTCCGTTGCGCAACCGGTCGCACTTGGTAGCGTAAGGCGGCGTGTGGCAGATCATGATCAGCGGCCGTTGGCCTTGAACTTCGCGATAGCCCCGCATCAAGGTCTCGTAAATCTCCTCCTCGGAAAGCTCGAACGGCGTGTTGAAGGGCGTAATGTTCGAGCCGCCGCAGCCGAACACGGCGAGCCCGTCAAGCATCACGCCGCGGCCGTGAAGGGCGACCTCTTCACGTTCGAGAAACGCAATCACTTCGCGGCGGTCAAGATTGCCGGGCACGGCGAGCACCCGCCGGCAGGCGCGGTGCACCGCAGCCAGCACCTGGGCCGCATCGCTCTCGCCGCCGAAATTGGTCAGGTCGCCCGAGACGATAACGACGTCGTCGGGGCCGATTACCCCGCTCATCCGCTCCAGATTCTCGATCGCCATGTGCACGTCGCCGAAGCTGATTATCTTCATCGCCTGCTTATCCTCTGCCGGCAGCTAAAGCTGTACCGGCGGTCGGGACTTGTAATCCCGGGTTCTTGTTTTCCAGTAAACTACCAATTCGGCAAAATTCATAGAAAGCCCTGATAGATGAGGGTTTGGATGCGAACGGCTCGCCGCCGCGCCGTGTAAACGGGCTTCGGTCAGGGCAGCATTCGCGTCTACGGGCGCGACCGGTCGCCGCGCAGCAGCCATATCGCCAGCAACGTCAGCAACTGGGCCATGAAGATGCTCCGATGGGTGTTTTCAATCCGGTACGCGACCAACGCTTCATCGGCGATCATAAACGCCATCCAAAGTCCGAGGCTTACTCCGAATGCCTGCGCGACTGCCGGCATCTCTGTGCCGGCGCCGCGCCTATGGTTCAACGCGGCGCGGCAATAGAGAATCGTCGCTGCGGCTTCCCAAAGGATAATCCCGCAAAAGAACAGCGCCGTAAGCCATGAGGGCGTTTGGTAAATCGCTGTCACCTTGACCAACAGAGCGTAATTTCCCGACGCGACCGGCCATGAATCGGGAAGAATCGCCAGAGTCTTAAGCGCGTCTGTCAAGTTGGTAATCACGACTATCCCGGTCCACGCCGCCCAAAAAAACAGCAGCCCGCCTCTGACTGCGTTAAGGCCCATAGCTTTGCCGTCATCGGCAGCGGGAGCTTTGTCGTCAAAGCCCTCCGGCAATTTTGACAGCGACACGGTTTCTTCTATATCACAACAATGGGGATGGCCTTCAAAGGAATGAATCAACACATCATGCCGGAGCATCAGCTTGGGCGGCGAAATTTTATCGGCGCGGTTGCAGTGGTGGGGACAGCCGGCACGGTGCTCGGGGCCTCCGCGCTGATGGGCGCCGGCGCGCCGAACCCGGGCCCGTTTCCTCGACTCAACCATGCGCGCTTTATGCGCGCCGCGATCGAGCAAGCCAAAAAAGTTTCGAAAATGCCCTTCGGCGCGGTGATTGTAGATGGAACAAGCGCCCAGATAGTCGCCGCCGGCCACAATCGGTCGCAGGAGAACCCGACCTTTCACGGCGAGATGGACGCGATCAACCAATGCGCCGCAGCGCGTCCGCAAACCGACTGGCCTAAGCTCGCGCTCTATACGACCGCCGAGCCGTGTCCGATGTGTCAGTCGGCAATCGAGTGGGCCGGCGTCGCGATGACGGTTTACGGGACCTCGATTCCTTTTCTCCAACGGCTCGGATGGTGGCAGATCGATATTCGCGCCCACGAGGTTGTCCGCCGCACGCCGTTCCGTCGCACGGCGCTGCTCGGCGGCGTCCTCGAGCAGGAGTGTAACGCGCTCTTTCTGGTGGCCCTCTCGCGGGCTCAAAGAGCATTGACCCGGAATCCGAAAAGGCGGCCGGAGACAAGTTGATGAATCGGATACGGCGTGACCCTCGTGGCCAGGAGGACGCCGAGAATGCCCGGGCTGGGGAACATCGAGGAGCAGGCTCTGCGGGCGCCGCGCCCGATAACCGGTTCGGGAAGTTTTCCTTCGTTTTGGTGCGGCCCAAGGCCGCGGGAAATATCGGCGCCGCTGCCCGTGCGCTCAAGAACATGGGATTCGGCGATCTGCGTCTGGTGGCGCCGCAGAGTTTCGTTCCGCCCGCCGCGGCAGCGATGGCGGTGCATGCCGAAGACGTCCTGCACAGCACCTCGGTCTATTCGGGATTAGCCCAGGCGTTATCGGAGCATACCCTCACTGCCGGGACGACATGCCGGCGCAGAGCATACCGGGACCACGCGGGCGAGTTGCGTCAGTGCGCCATGATGCTCGCAAAAGCCGCTGCGACTAACCGGGTAGCCGTTATTTTTGGACCCGAGGATGATGGGCTGTCCAATCAGGAGCTCAAGCTCTGCCAGCATCTCATCGTCATACCGGCCTCAGCGAGCTACTCTTCGCTCAACCTCGCCCAGGCCGTGATGCTCGTCGCATATGAGCTGATGATGGCCCTGCGCGATATTGGCGACGGCGCTGCCGATGACGTCGAGTCGGCCGGGTCGGCGCGGATGGCGCACGCGCCGGTTGGGGAGGTCCAAGCGATGCTCGAGCGGCTTGAGCGGGCGTTAATCGAGGTCGGCTTTCTGCCGGCCGAAAGCCCCGATCGCATCATGTTTGCGATCCGGGGCATCTTAAGCCGTAGCGGACTCTCTCAACGAGAGACGGATATCCTGAGCGGGATCGCAAGCCAGATTCGCTGGTTTGCCGACGAAGGCCATCAAACGCTTGCGGCCAAGCGGCGCGCGGGGCGCAAAATCCGCTAGGCCCAAGACGGTGAGCGCCGCTGACGGCCGGGCTCTCCGGACGGGGAGATGAGCTCCGCGTTTCAAGTCAGGCTCGGTATCGGCGAGCTAGGTCTGACAACGGCGCTCTGGTATGTTGCGTTGCGAGACGCAGGCCGGCTTACGGCGGCCGAGAGCGACGACCGCGGCCCAACGCCGCGGCCGAGATGAAAGGTGACGCGGCGCGCTTAGATTCGGCGGGCACGAGGAGCGTTGAGTCGGGGGATGTTTGCAGCGCCGACGGTTTGCGCGTCGGACCGTTTTAAGATTTAAGTGATTCCTTAGGCAGCCGCGCATGACACGCGATCGTTCGCGCCCGAAGGGCGGAAGAAAAAGGCCTAGCCGCGCGGTGTTGTGCCGGCTCCGTGCCGGGAGGGGCGCGGCGCCTAGAGTCTAATCGCGGTTTTCGGGCTTGGTCGACTCGATGATGAAACGAAGCCAAGGCGATGGGTGAAATAATCCAGTTGCCCGATGTTATCAACGCGCGCCGGCGCTTGGCCGAGTCCGCAGCCCGCCGAGAGAATCTCGAGCGCGCGCTCGAGATTATACGGCTGAACGTGATTTCGGTGTTGACGATTCTAAAGGGGGCCCCGGCGCCGGAGCGCGTCGAATTGCTCCAACGCGCCGAGAGATTGATCGCGCTGCTTCAGTACGGCACACGAATTTTCGACGACGAAACCAGCGATGCCCCGCAAGCCGCGGGGTCCAGCCGCCCTGCCGAGGAAACCGATACGCCCTGAGCGCCGGAATTTTCGCCCGGCGTAAGCTGCCAAGCGTCAGACCGCAGACGAAAGACCGGGCCTGACCGAGCGGTTTGGTTGACATAGCAAGCTTGCTCGGCTAGAGAGATAGGCAAGGCGTCGAAATCGCCCCTTATCCAGAGCGGTGGAGGGCCAGGCCCGAAGAAACCGCAGCAACCGGCCCGCAACGGGTGCTGGTGCTAATTCCGACGGAACGCTTAGCGAAAAACAAGCGCTCCGGAAGATAAGGTGAGAGAAGCAAAACTCCCCCCTTATCAGCGGAATGAGCCGCCAACACCGGCTGTTCGACTTGCGACCGCAGGGCTTATTCGACGCCGCGGCGGTTGAACCGGCTTCGCGATGAAGAAAAAGGCGGTTTTGGTGGTCGGCGCGGGCGGTCTCGGCGTTCCGGCGATAGTCGCGCTCGGCGCCTGCGGCGAGTTCGCGCTGGGGCTCGTTGACCCGGAGCGGGTCGAGCTTTCTAATTTAGCGCGCCAGATAATCTACGGCAGCCGCCAACTAGGGGCATTCAAGGCCGAGGCCGCCGCTCGTTACCTCAGGGAGCGCTTGGAGTATCGCGACGTAGAGCCCATGAGCATCGCCCTTGACGCCTCGAACGCGGCCGCGTTGGTGGCGCGCTACGACTTCGTAATCGACGCCACGGACGACCCGGCGGCGAAGTTCCTGATCAATGACGTGTGCTTGGCGGCGCAGCGCCCGTTTTGTTATGGAGGCGTGCTCGGTTTTCGCGGCCAAGCGATGACCGTCCTGGGGCGCAAAACGGCCTGCCTGAGATGCCTGTTTGAATTTCCACCCGAGGCGGGCGAGACCGCGAGCTGTCGGGATGCGGGAATAATCGGTTCGGTCGCGGGATTGATCGGATTTGTGCAGGCCAAGGAGGCAATCGCTTACCTGCGCGGAGGCAAGCCGCGGCTGGCCGGAAAACTGTTCGCTTACGACGCGAGGGGCCAGGCGAGCGTCAGAATTCTTGCCGTACGGCCGCGCGAGGATTGCGCTTGCGCCGGCGCGCGCCTGGGAGTCGGGCATACGGGCGTCGGCGCGCCGGCGGGAGCAATAAGGTAGGACGCATGAGTTATGTCAGCGGGCTAAAATGCCGGGAGTGCGGCCGGGGGTACCCGGTCGAACCTCTGCACGTATGTGAGAACTGTTTCGGGCCGCTTGAAGTTGTCTATGACTACGCGCGAATCAAGGCCGCCGTGTCGCGCAGTCTGATTGAATCGCGGCCGCGCAATCTCTGGCGGTACAAGGAGCTGCTGCCGATTGAAACGGAGCCGCTCGCCGGGCCCAACTCGGGCTTCACGCCGCTGTTGCGCGCCGAACGGCTGGGCGCCGAGGTCGGGCTCAAGCAGCTCTACCTTAAGGACGATTCCGTCAACCATCCGACGCTTTCGTACAAGGACCGCGTGGTAGCGGTCGCCATCACCAAGGCGCGCGAGTTCGGTTTCACGACCGTATCGTGCGCTTCGACCGGCAACCTGGCCACCGCGGTGGCGGCGCATGCGGCGCGGGCGGGCCTCGAATGCTACATCTTCATGCCCGAAGGGGTCGAGGCCGGCAAGATCGTCGGCTCCGCGATTTACGGCGCCCACGTGATCACGGTCAAGGGCAACTACGACGACGTTAACCGGCTGTGCAGCGAGATTGCCGACAAGTATGGCTGGGCCTTCGTCAATATCAATTTGCGGCCCTATTACACCGAAGGCGCCAAGACCTTTGGCTTCGAGGTCGCCGAGCAGCTTAACTGGCGCCTGCCCCAGCATATCGTGGTGCCCACCGCCGGCGGTACGATCCTGCCCAAAGTGGCCAAGGCGTTTCGCGAGCTCAAGCAAGTGGGTCTGGTGCGCGACGGCGACTTCAAGATTCACTCGGCGCAAGCGGCGGGCTCGGCGCCGGTGATTCACGCGCTGCACCGGGGCACCGATCTGATCGCGCCGGTCAAACCGAACACGATCGCCAAGTCGATCGCGATCGGCAATCCCGCCGACGGCTATTACGTGTTGCGCGCGGTGCGTGAGTCGGGCGGATGGGGCGAGTCGGCGACCGACGCCGAGATCATAGAGGCGATGAAGCTGCTTGCCAGAACCGAGGGCATCTTTGCTGAACCGGCCGGCGGCACCACGCTCGCCGTCACGCTTAAGCTCGTTAACCTAGGACACATCAAAAGCGACGAAAGCGTGGTGGTCTCGATTACGGGCAACGGCTACAAGACGCTGGAAGCGGTGATGCATCAGGTGCAGACGCCGTTCGTGATTGAAGCGCGCCTCAAAGAGTTCGATGCGCTCTTTGAACGGCTCAAAGACGGCAAAGTGGCCGCGGCCGGAGCCGCGTGAGACCGGGTTTTTGTCGTTCGCGTTTTCGCGCCGTGCCGTAAGGTTTCGCCGCGCGCGCTTGACTCCGGGAACGGGGTTGCACGGCGCTGCAAGCGAACGATTGTCGGCGCCCGCGCCGGCGCAAAGAAGCAAGGGAAGTAATAAAATAAATGATGTATAATCGGGCGTCAGCGACGGATTGACCGTCGCCTTACGGGAGGCAGCAGGAAAAAGCAGATGGCAGTGCAGATACGAGTTCCGACACCGCTTAGAAGATTTACCGGCGGCACCGACGTGGTATCGGCCAACGGCAGTTCGCTCAGAGAAGTGATCGACGACCTCGAACGCAGCCATCCCGGCCTGCGTGAGCGGCTGCTGGACGAAAACGGCGAGCTGCGCCGCTTCGTCAATATTTTCATCAACGGCGACGACGTGCGGTTTCTCGACCAGCTCAGCTCCCAGGTAAAGGATGGCGACGACATCTCGATCGTTCCCGCGATCGCCGGCGGCCGCTAGCCAACAGTTCCTGCCGACGGCGCGCGCAGAAAGCGTACTCGACCTGATCGGCAACACGCCGCTGCTCGAGATCGCCAAGGTCACCCATGGCCTATTGCGCCCAAGCGTGCGCATCTTCGCCAAGCTGGAGGGCTTCAACCCGGGCGGCTCGGTCAAGGACCGCGCCGCGCGCAAGATGCTGCAAGTGGGGCTGGAAAGCGGGGCGCTTAAGCCCGGTAAGACGATTATCGATTCGACCTCGGGCAATACCGGCATCGCCCTGGCCATGCTGGGCGCCGTGCTCGGCTACCCCGTCGAGCTAGTAATGGCGGCCAACGCAAGCCGCGAGCGAAAGAAAATAGTCCGAGCCTTTGGCGCTAAAGTGACCTACTCAGACCCGCTCGAGGGCTCCGACGGCGCGATTTTGCTCTGCCGCGAGATTGTCGCCAAGGACCCGCAGCGCTATTTCAAACCCGATCAGTACAGCAACGAGGCCAACCCGCTGGCTCATTTCGAAACCACCGGCCCCGAGGTCTGGCGTCAGACCAACGGCGCCGTAACCCACCTGGTCGCCGGACTAGGCACCGGCGGCACCGCGATGGGCGTCGGTCGTTACCTCAAGTCGCGCAACCCGAAGATACGGGTGATCGGGGTCGAGCCGGACGACCCGATGCACGGGCTGGAAGGACTCAAGCATATGGGCTCCTCGATCGTTCCGCCTATTTACCATGAAGAGGAGCTGGACGAAAAAATCTCGGTCAGCACCGAAGATGCCTATGAAATGGTCTACGCGCTCGGGCAAATCGAGGGCATCTTGGTCGGTCAATCCTCCGGAGCGGCCCTGATCGGCGCGTTAGCCGTCGCCCGCGAGCTGAAAGAAGGATGCGTAGTCGCGATCTTTCCGGATCTCGGTGAGAAGTATCTCTCGACCAACCTCTGGATCGGGTGGCAAAGCTGGAATCGCAGCCGCCTCACCCGACTGTTAGCTAAATGCAGGAACGAGTCCGCGAACGCTACTACCTGACCTATCCTAGCGCCCTGATAAGAGAGCCGATTCTCTATCGTTTGGTCAAAAAGTTCGACCTCGTCTTCAATATCCGAGGCGCCAGCGTCTCGGACGAGGTCGGGCTGGTAGCGGTGGAGTTCGAGGGGCCGGCGAGTCAGGTCGAGGCTGCGATCAAATGGCTGAGGCAGACCGGGGTCGCGGTCGAGCCGATCGAGAAGAACGTCATCGAATAGGCGGTCGCGGCGCGGACGTACTAAGAACGCTGCGGCAGACGTCGCCTAGCTTCAACTGCGCCGGCCGGCGCGACTCGTTGCGCGCTTCGCCCGTGGCTTGAACCCCGGCGGCGCTTTCGCGGCCGCTCTTCTGCCCGCTTTTACGATGCTCAGCGACGCTCAAATAGACCGCTACAGCCGTCAGATTGTGCTGCCCCAGATTGGTGGCCGCGGCCAGCAGCGCCTACTGCGCTCGCGGCTCGTTCTGATGAGCGGCTTGAGCGAACTTGAGCCGGCGCTGTCGTACCTGGTTGGCGCCGGCGTAGGCACGCTTGATATTCGTTCGACCGCGAGCGTCCAAGACCGGCGCCGGATTGGCGTTCGGATGCGCGATCTCAATCCGGAGGCGCGGCTCATCTGGGGCGAAGAAGGGCGACGTGCGGGCCGCAAGGCGCAACGCGCGCCCGACGCACTGCTAGTCCTGGACGCAGGCGAGGCAGCGATTGGCCTTGAGAAGCCGGAGTTCAGTACGGCCGCCGAGCGCGAAGCTGCGCATCTGGAGCGCCTATTTGGCAGGATGAATCGGCAGGCCGCTCGGACCGCGCTGCAACTTGACAGCGCCGCGCGCCACCACGGCGGGATCGGCCGGCCAAGCGGCGTTATCCAGCGGCGGATCGGCGGCGTCGAGCGGCAAAGCGTCACCGCCTTGCGGAAAAACAGCGCCCTCGGGAAGCAAAGCGACGGTATCGCGGCGCACAGCGTGCACGCACAATACCTGCGGCTGGCGCCGGCACCGACGGTTGCGGCCCATCTGGCCGAACCGCTCGAATTAGTAGTGATTCCGTCGCGCCCGCCGTGCCTTGAATGCATCGGCGCTCGCTGCCTGGAGCCGGTTGGGCCGCGCGCCGGCGATTGGGAGCTGGTCGCGATGATGGCCGTCACCGAAGCTCTAAAGCTGCTGCTTGGAATCGGTCCTCCGTGCGCAAACGTGACGCGGATTTGCGGCTTAACCGTACAGCTTGCACGTCCGAAGCCGCGCGCAGGATGCCGCATTTGCGCTAGCTAGCCGCGCCTCGACCGAGCGCGAGCAGCCGGGGCGCCGGTTTGCGCGCACGGCGCGCCGGAACTATTGAAGCGGCGGCTCGCCGGAACCGGCGACGGCGATAGGCGAGCCGTGATGGACGACCATGTACCATCCCGAACCGCTTCGCCGGTAGACGTTGGTGGCGAGCACCTGGGTGCGCATGATGCCGTCCGCGCTTTTCTGCGTCAGGTTTTCTTGCACCACCACGACCGCCAAATCTCCGCCCACAAGCACCGCCGGCTCGACCAGCTCAAAGCGCATCTCAAAGGTGGCTTCGAAGATGCGCTCCCAACTCTCCATCACGGGACCCCATCCGACCAGCCGGCGCCATCCCGGGTGAATGCAAATAATCGTCGGCTCCTTAAGCCACACCTTTTCCATCTGCTCGATGTCCAGGCTCTCAAAGGCGCGGTAAAAGGCGCGATTCGCGTCTAGCACCGCTTCTTGCTCAGTCATGGCGCAGGCGCAACCTCGAATCTCGGGTCATTACGGCCGGGCCCCGGCGCCCGGCCGGCTCCGGTTAGGACCTACCTGACGATAGTGACGTATTACGGCGGTTATACGCGAAAAAGCAGTGAGACAAAAGGTTTGCCCCCCTGATGAGGGGCCGGCCGGCGACGCAGCACCGAGTTATTAGTTTTGAGACGCTGCGCATTTAGTTTCAGCGCGACGCGCCTATCTGCCGCATGCTGCCCGTCGCGGCACCGGCAGCGGAGCTTTTTCGCCCGCTGCGCTCAGAGCCGGTGAATTTTTGGCAAGCTGCCGCATCTCGCCGTAGGCTGCACCCTCACCCCAACCCTCTGCCGCAAAACGATGCGGGCGAGGGAGCACAAAGAGCGCCCATCCTATCACCTCTCCTGCACTCGCGGCGGAAGTCCGCGCGCGCAAGCCGGGAGGGTTCGGAGCGCGAATTACGAAGCGTAATTCGCGCTCCGAGTGAGGGGGTGCAGCGCTAAAGGCGTTAGACATGGGCCGAAGCAGTAGTAGGGCGGGCCGCCGTGCCCGCCATAATGCGCGGGCGCCACGCCCGCGCGGCCAATGACCACCCACCGGCCGGGCTGGCACCGCGGCCACAGGGCGGGTACGGCGGCCCGCCCTACTCAAAAAATCACAAACTCTCAGAATGACCCCGAACGCTAACGATCAAAAACTCACAAACTCTCAGGGCGGCCGCTTCGCCGCCGCTTCAGCGCATAATATGTGGCGGTTCGACGTGAACCGCCGGCGCGGGTGCCGCCCTTTCAGGCGTCGGATGAGCGAGACCTGAGCCTTTCGACGGCACACCGGCGACATAGGGCAGCGGCAAGAACATCGGCATCCCAAACCACAGCGGGTTGAACCCGTAAAGCATCGTTCCCTGCTGTTCCATCGCCGCCTGCTCGTACTCCTGAATTTCCTGCTGTTGGAGTTTCAGAAGTTCGAACTGCTGGTAAGCTTTCTGGTCGCCCTCGTACACGCATCGGCAATCGTCCGGGTCGGAGTACCAGAAAACCATGCCGTTTTTGGTCGGGTAGTGGCGAATCTCGTGGGATGGAAGCTGGCGCAAGATATCCAACTTTTGCGCCGTATCCGCTTGCACGGGCTTAAAGCCGGCAGCGGTCAGCAGGGCTTCGATCTGTTGCGGCGCTTGCGCGCTTTCAGCCGGCGAGCCGCGGTACGTAACGCATCCGGCGCCGAGTAGCGTCAGTGTGAACAAGGCCAGGGCACACGCTCCAAGGACGAGCGGCCCACGGCCGGAGCAACGCAAAAGCAATCTCGCTTCCATCTCTTCGTAGTATTTCCAGTTGGAGGTTCGATGAGCAAATCATGCACTCCCCGCCACTAGCAAGGCATTAGCGAACGTCTTAATGTTTGGCCCAGCCGCATACGGCGGCCGCGGCGCGCGCGGAAGCCGGCAGGCGTTGCCAAGCGGCCGCGCGCGTGCCTATAAGGTAAAGAGTGAAACGGCGGGCGATGATAAGCCTGGCCTTTGCGCTCCTGCTTGGCGCCTGTTCGCGCGAGACGCCGGCGGGCCCGCCGCTCGGCGCGCCGAGCGTGGGCGCGCGCGGCCGCGCGGTCGTATTTCGTAACGGCGAGCACGAAATGAAAGTGGCCGTGGACGCCAACCACGACGGCCGGCTTGACCTGGTTAAGACTTACCACGACGGACGCCTGGTCAAGGTTGAGCAGGACCGCAACGCCGACGGGCGCGTCGACCTAGTGCAGGAATACCGCCAGAACGAGCTCTCGCGCGAAGTGCGCGACGACAACTTCGACGGCAAGCCCGAGACGATAAACACCTACCGCAGGGGCAAGCTCGCGATCGTCGAGCGGGACCCCGACGGCTGCGGATGGGCGGACCGCACCGATTACTACGACGATAACGGCAAACTGGTGCGCAGCGAAAAGCGCGCGCCGGACGCTGCTGCGCGCTGACTCCGGCGCGTTCTCGGCCGCGAGCCGTTTTCTGCCCCCTCGCCCTTTGGGAGAGGGCGCGGGTGAGGGTGCTGTTTCGGGCCGCGTGGCACAACAGAGGTTCGGGCCTGCGGCCCGAAAGGCGGGCACGGCGGCCCGCCCCACTGAATAAAGAGAAGCAAGGCGGGCACGGCGGCCCGCCCCACCAGAACCAGCAGGAGGCGGGCACGGCGGGGGAAGGAGATGGGAGCGGCCACGCGGCTGCGGGGCGCAAGTGGCGGGAGGTGGGCAAGGCGAGGCGGGGTCAGTGGAGCAGGGAGAGGAGCAGCGCGACGTTAAAATAGAGTATGGTCGCGGTGGCGGCGGCCGCCAGCGTGTTGCCGATAACGCCGTTGGCCTGCTCGCCCATCACCGCGCGGCGCGCGCTCAGTACCACCAGCGGCACGAGCGCGAACGGAATCAGCACGGAAAGCACGGCCTGGCTGCCGATCAGCACCAGGTAAGGGTCGGCGCCGTAGCCGATCATCAGCAGCGCCGGCGCCAGCGTAATCGCGCGGCGCAGGAACAGGCTCATCCGCTTGCCGAAAAAACCCTCGAAGACCAGTTGGCCGGTGAGCGTGGCCGCGGTCGAAGAAGAGATACCCGCCGCCAGAAGGCCGATGGCGAAGACTTGCGCCGCGCGCGCGCCCAGCAGCGGCACCAATGTGGCGTGGGCCTGCTCGATCGACGTTACCACCTGACCGCGGCTGAAAAAGGCCGCGGCGGCGGTCACCAGAATAGCGGCGTTGATCAGCCAGGCGCTGTTGAGCGCGACGAGCAGGTCGAAGAGCGTCGGTCCCAGCGCTCGCGCGCCTTCGCGCGCGTAGCCCTCCTTGCGCACTATCGCGGAATGCAAAAACAGGCTATGAGGCATCACCGTGGCGCCGAGGATTCCCGAGGCAATCGCCGCGCTCTGCCGGCTAAGCCGCGGCACAACCGTACCGAGCAAAACGGCGCCCCAATGCGGGCGAACGATCAAAAGCTCGATTATGTAACACAGGCCGACCACACCGACCAAGCCCATTATCACGCGCTCGACCACGCGGCTGCCGTAGCGGTAAAGGGCCAGGATGCCCAGCGCGCCGGCCACGCTCAGCGCGATCGCCACGCCGCTGCCAACACCGAAAAGCAGCTTAAAGCCCAGCATCGCGCCCATGAACTCGGCAAGGTCAGTGGCCACCAACGCCAGTTCCGCGCTGACCCAGATAAGCCATCGCGCGGGCGGTCGAAAATGGCGCCGGCAGTTCTCGGCCAGCGACCTTCCGGTCACCATCCCAAGCCGCGCGGCGAAGCTCTGCACGACCAGACCGATAAGGTTGCTGACCAGGATCACCCACAAAAGCCGGTAGCCGAAGCGGCTCCCCGCCTCGAGGTCGGTGGCCCAGTTGCCGGGGTCGATATAGCCGACGCCGACCAGGAAGGCTGGGCCTAGGTAGGAAGCGCGCCGGGCCCATCCGCGGGGCTCGTCGGCGTCCGGCAACTTAAGCTTAGCTTCCATCTCGACAAATCGGCCCTTGCCGACGTGGCAAATCGGCCCGTGCCCCGGCCCGGCGGTCTTACGCAGCGCCCGAAGAACCGCCGACGCGGGGCTTGGACGGCACCCCCTCCCCGGCCTTCCCCCGCGCTGCGGGTGAAGGAGTTAAGAGAGGCGCGCCGGCCCTAGGCCGCGCGGCCGCCCTCCACCAAATTCTTTAGCCGAGGAGCGGCCGGGTGAAAGCGGCGTCTTGCGTTTTGGGTTAGGCGATTAACCTTTTCGTCAAGCCCCGATGCGCCGGCGGGCGACAAACCGCCCACTAAAGGCCGCTTTTTCTCTGGCACATCCGTTGCTGTTTAGCTTATGAGGAATCCTCTTAGACCGACATAGGCCGTCGCCCATTCCAACCTAGGCTGTTGAACAAACCAAGATAGAGCATTTAGCCGCAAAGACCAATGACCGAACCTACAGCACAGACTATAGCCGCTTTGCAGACCCTTCGACTTCGCTCAGGGCAAGGCTTTCCTTCGCTCACTTTGGCCCTGGCCAACCCTTCGAGAATACTCGGGGCAGGTTTTGGCGGTCGGCTAAGACGGGCGCCGGTAGTGCGGTTCCTCGCCTATACCCGCCCGCACTTAGGCCGCGCGCTTGGCGCGGCTGCGATGGGTATCGCCAAGTTCACGCTGCCGCTGGCTTATCCGCTGGGCTTTAAGTACGTGGTTGACGTGCTTTTGAAGCCGGTGGCGAACCCGGACGTGGTCGACCGCGCCATGGATCGCTGGTGCGCGGCGTTAAGCCTTGCGCTGGGTTTGGGCAATTCGGCGCAGGCGCGGCTCGAAGCGCTTACGCTCGCGTTATTCGTGATTTACGTTGCGCAGGCGGTGGCCGCCTACTATCGCAACTTCTGGGGGCTCACCGCCGGCAGCGGGCTTATCTACGATTTGCGCTGCGCAGTGTTCGCCCATTTGCAGCGCCTGCCGCATCATTTCTTCGACAAGACGCCGAGCGGGGCGATTTTCTCGCGCGTGGTGATCGATGTCGACCTGGCGCAGGAGTTCGTTTTCTCCGCGCTGACCAACGTCTGGATCGACGCCGCGCTGCTCGGCATCGTGGGCTGGCTTCTGTTCCTGCTGGACCGTCAGTTGGCCTTGATGGCGCTGGCGGTGATGCCGTTTTATGTCGCGATAATCCGTTATTACGCGCCGCGCATCAAGCACACCACCCATCGCTTGCATGAAGTACTCGAGGTTTTTTCCGGCGATCTTCAGGAGCGAATCAGCGGCTCGGCGACGGTCAAGGCGTTCAGCCGCGAAGAGCGCGAGATCGAGCGCTTCAACCAACAGACCCGCGTGATGTACGACCGCACGGTGGAGAAAATCCGCGAGGCCTCCTGGCAGCAGGGATGGACCGAGTTTTTGACCAAGCTTGCGCCTTCGCTGGTGGTTTGTGCGGCGGGGGTGATGGTGATGCGCGGATCGGTGTCGCTGGGCACGCTGGTGGCTTTCACCGGCTTTATGGCCTTCATGTATCAGCCGCTCGAGCGCTTTGCGGCGCTTTCGATCGTGATGGCGAGCGCGCTGGCGGCGATCGAGCGCATCTTCAGCTTCCTCGACCTCAAGCCGCAGATCGCCGACCATCCGCTGAGCCGCCCGCTCAAGGTGCGCGACGGCGCGCTGCGCTTCGACAACGTCACCTTCTGCTACCCGGCGCAAAACGGCGCGCCCGGGCGCGAGGTGCTCAAGGAAATCAACCTTAAGATCGAAGGCGGGACCGTGGTCGCGCTGGTCGGCCGCTCCGGCGCCGGCAAGAGCACTCTGGCGAGCCTCATCCCGCGCTTTTACGACGCTACCGGCGGGCGCGTGCTGATCGACAACCGCGACGTGCGCCACGCTACGCTTAAGTCGCTGCGCGAAAATATCGGCATCGTGACTCAAGAGACCCACATCTTTAACGGCACCGTGCGCGAGCTCCTGACTTACGCCAAGCCTGCCCTGAGCCGAAGCCCCGAGCGTGAGTCGAATGGGGAAGCCGAAGGGACCGACGCCGGCCTGCCTGCCGCGCCTGTCTGCGTGCGGACACGCACAGGCAGGCCAGACGCGGCGCAAGCAGGCGAGCAGGAGATGTGGTCCGCGCTCGAGCAGGCCAATCTTGCCGACTTCGTGCGCCGGCTGCCCGACGGGCTCGAGACGCGAATCGGCGAGCGCGGGGTCAAGGTCTCCGGCGGCCAGCGCCAGCGATTGGCGCTAGCTCGCGTGTTCCTCAAGAATCCGCCAATTCTGATCCTCGACGAGGCCACCTCGGCGCTCGACTCGGAGGCCGAGAACGCCGTCCATGAAGCCACGCTACGTCTGATGCGCGGGCGCACCTGCCTGCTTATCGCGCACCGCCTGCGCAGCGCGGTTGAGGCCGACCTGATCGTCGTGCTCGACCAGGGCCAGGTGGTCGAAACCGGCACGCACGAGACGCTGTTGCACCGCGCCGGCGTGTATGCGCGGCTGTTCGAGGAACAAGCCCGGGGCCTTTCGCTGCTCGAGCCCGCCGCGCCTGGCGTTGCCGCAACCGCGGCCGCGGCATACAGGCCGCCCTCGGGCGGCGCGGGCCACACCGGCGGCGATTCGGCATCCGCGCGCGCCGGCGGCCGTCAGACGCTGAACCCTGCCCTGAGCGCAGCCGAAAGGTTCGCCTAATCTGCCCCATTGCGGCTGGCGCCCCTCCTCCTGACCTTCCCCCGCGACGCGCCTTTCTACTCCTTCCCCCGCTTGCGGGGGAAGGCTGGGAAGGGAGTGCCTTCGCGCGCTCTCAGCACCCTCACCCCCGCCCTCTCCCAAAGGGCGAGGGGGCAGAAAACGGCTCGCGGCCTTCTGATTCCTTCCCCCGCGACGCGCCTTTCTACTCCTTCCCCCGCTTGCGGGGGAAGGCTGGGAGGGGGGCTCGCCGAAGGCGAAAAAGAGCCTGGCGCCGCGCCCGCGAATGCTACACTTTAAGGGCGTGCGCACGGATTGGCGCGCCGGCTAAAAAGCCGCGCGCCGGCCAGCAGCGCAGGCCAAGGAGGCGCGGCGTGGAAGATCCGCCAAAGCTATGGGAAGACGCGGTGGCGCGGATGACGCGCCGGATCGAAGACACGGCCCGCAGCGTGAGCGCGGGCTTTCCCCATCTGGGAGACCCCGAGACCGGAGCGTGGACGCTCAGCGCCAACGGCGACTGGACCGGCGGGCATTGGACCGGGATGCTGTGGCTGCTGGTCAAGACCACGGGCGCGCCGCGCCATCTGGAGTGGGCGCGGCGATGGTGCGAGGCGCTGAGGCCGCGCGCCGCCTCGAACACCATCTTCCGCGCCTTTCTATTCTATTACGGCGCGATGGCCGGGCACGTGCTGATGGGCGACGCGCGGGCGCGGGAGATCGCGCTTGAAGGCGCCCGCCAACTTGCCCGCGCCTACAACCCCAACGCGCGCGCCTTCGGGCTCGGCGCGCAGGCGGAGGAGGCGTCCGACGTCGGCGCCGCCGAGGCCAGCATCGACGCCCTCGGCCCGCTGTGCGCCCTGCTGGCGCGCGCTGCCGACGAGCAGGGACAGGCGAGCTTGCGCGACGCCGCGCGCCAGCACGCGCTCTCCCATGTCGACTTTTGCCTGCGCGCGGACGGCTCGATATGCCAGTCCGCCACTTTCGACGAGAACACCGGCAAGGTCGCGCGCCGTTATACCCATAAGGGCTACGCCGAGAACAGCACTTGGGCGCGCGCTCAGGCCTGGGGGATGCTCGGCTTCGCGCTCGCCGCGCGCTACCTGCCGGCCCAGCCGCGGCTGCTCGAGGCGGCGCATCAGACCGCCGACTGGTGGATCGCCCGGGTTCCGGCGGACAAGGTCGCCTTCTGGGACTTCGATCATCCGGGGATTCCCCACACCTACCGCGACACGTCGGCGAGCGCGATCGCCGCGGCCGCGCTGATCAAGCTCGCCGCCCTGACCAAGCAGCGCGAGCGCGCCGGCCGCTACCGCGAATTCGCCGCGCAAACCGCCACCGCGCTGGTCGAGAATTACTTAACGCCGGTCTCGGCGCGGGACAGCCGCGCACCCGGAATTCTCACCGAAGGATGCTATAATCCGCGGCTCAATCTGGCCGTGCGCCACGAGCTGGTATGGGGCGATTACTACCTGTTCGAGTCGCTGCTCGCGCTTTGCGGCAAGCTCAACCCGCTGCTGCTATGACGACGCGCCCTTAAGCTTTTCCCCTGCTGGGCGCCCTATCCTACTCCTTCCCCCGCAAGCGGGGGAAGGAGTCAGCAGGCCGCGAGCCTTTTCTGCCCCCTCGCCCTCTGGGAGAGGGCGCGGGTGAGGGTGCTGAGCGCGCTACGGCAGGGCGAACGAGACGTACTTAGTCTCCAGGTACTCCTCGATACCCCAGTGGCCGCCCTCGCGCCCGATACCCGAGTTCTTGACGCCGCCGAAGGGCGCCTGGGGCGTTGACGGCACGCCGTCGTTGACGCCGATGATGCCGTATTCGAGTTGCTCGGCGACGGTGAAGGCGCGGGTCAAGTCGCGGGTCCAGAAGTAAGCAGCCAGGCCATAGGGCGTGGCGTTGGCCAGACGCACGGCCTCGGCGTCGCTCTCGCAGGGCACGATCGGCGCCACCGGGCCGAAGGTCTCCTCGCGCAGCATCCGCGATTGCTCGTCCACGCCGAGCAGCACGGTGGGCTGGTACACCAGGCCCTCGGAGCTGCCGCCGGTCACCAAGCGGGCGCCGCGCGCAAGCGCGTCCTTGACGTGGGCGGTGACCTTGTCCAGCGCTTGGCGGTCGACCAGCGGTCCGACCTGGGTCTCGTCGTTGAGCGGATCGCCCACCTTAAGCTTGCGCGCCGCTTCGGTATACGCTTCGGTGAAGTCCTTCCTGACCCGGGGAAAGACGTAAAAGCGGTTGGCGGAGACGCAGGTCTGGCCGCCGTTGCGAAACTTCGCGCCCATCGCCGCGGCCACCGCCTGCTCGACGTCGGCGTCGTCGAAGATGATGAACGGGGCGTGGCCGCCGAGCTCCAGCGAGACGCGCTTGAGCGTGTCGGCGGCGCGCCGGTAGAGCAGGCGGCCGACCTCGGTCGAGCCGGTGAAGGTGATCTTGCGGATGCGCTCGTCGCCCATCAGGACCTCGCTTACCGGCACCGGGTCGAGCGCGGGCAGCACCTGGAGCGTCCCCGCCGGGCCGCCGGCCTCCTCCCATAGCCGCCCCAGCAGCAGCGCGGTGAGCGGCGACTGTTCGGCCGGCTTATGGATGAAGGTGCATCCCGCGGCCAGTGCCGGCGCGGCCTTGCGCGTCACCATCGCGGCCGGAAAATTCCACGGCGTGACGCCGTAAACCGGCCCCACGGGCTGGGGCAGCGCGAGCAGGCGCTTGTTGGGGAACTGGCTGGGGATGGTCTGGCCGTAAAGGCGCTTGACCTCCTCGGCGTACCATTCGACGAAGCCCGCGGCGTAGCGCACCTCGCCCCGCGCCTCGTTGATCGGCTTGCCCATCTCGAGCGTGATGGTGCGCGCGATAGCCTCGCTCTCGCGCATCATCAGGTCATGCCAGCGGCGCATTGTCGCCGCGCGCTCGTAAGCCGTCGTGTGCCGCCATTTGGCGAACGCCTCCACCGCGGCGTCGGCCGCGGCGCGGGCCTCGGCCGCGCCGCAATCGGCGATCTCGGCCAGCACTCGCCCGTCAATCGGGCTCTTGACGGCAAAGGTGCGCGGCCCGCTGCGCCAACTGCCGGCGACGAAAAAACGCGTCTCGAACCGTTCCTGTATGTCCATCGATGAACACCTCGCTAAAGCTTATGCCGCCCGCTCATTGGGGCGCAGGATTTGCCGCACCGCCTCGCCGCGGTCGAGGCGGTCGAAGCCCTCGTTGAGCTCCTCCAGGGCGACCGTGCCGGTGATCATCGCGTCCATCGGCAGCGCGCCCGCGCGGTAGAGCTCGATGAAGCGCGGCACGTCGCGCCAGGGAATCGCCGACCCCATGTAGCAGCCCTTGAGCACGCGCTCCTCGGCCACCATCGCCAGCGGGCTTAGGCTTGCGCGATGGTCGGGATGGGGCAGGCCGATGATCACCGTGGTGCCGCCGCGCGTGGTGGCGGCGAACGCCTGCTCGAGCACTTTGGCGACGCCGGTGGCGTCGAAGACGTAGGCCGCGCCGCCGCCCGTCAGCTCGCGCACCTGCGCGACGGGGTCGCCCTTGGCGGCGTCCACGGTATGCGTTGCGCCGAGCGTTCGCGCCAGCTCGAATTTGTTCGCCAGCACGTCCACGGCCACGATCGGATAAGCGCCGGCGACCTTCGCCCCCATCACCGCCGCCAGCCCCACGCCGCCCAGCCCGAACACCGCGGCCGAGCTCGCGGGCTCGACGCGCGCGGTGTTGACTACGGCGCCGACGCCGGTTGCGATCGCGCAGCCGAAAAGCGCCGCCTTGTCCAGTGGAAACGCCGGGTCGATCTTTACCAGCGAGTCCTGCGAGCATACGGAAAGCTCGGAGAAGCCCGAAACGCCCAAATGATGGTATACGAGCTGGCCCTTGCGCCGGAAGCGGCGCGCGCCGCTCAAAAGCGTGCCCGCGCCGTTGGCGGCGGCGCCCACGCGGCACATCGCCGGCCGTCCGCTGACGCACTCCGGACATCGCCGGCACGCCGGCACGAACGAGAAGACCACGTGATCGCCAGGTTTAAAGCCGTCCACGCCCGCGCCCATCTCGCGCACCACCCCGGCGGCCTCGTGCCCGAGCACCATCGGCATCGGCCGCGGCCGCGAGCCATTCATCACCGAGAGGTCCGAATGGCACAGGCCGGCGGCACCCATCTCGACCAGCACCTCGCCCGGGCCTGGCCCGTCAAGGTCGAGTTCCTCGATCGCGATCGGCGCCGACTTGGCGTAGGGCCTGGGCCGTCCCATCTCAAGCAGCAGCGCGGCCTTGGTCTTCATCCCGTCTTCCCCCGAGTTACGAACCTGCGCCGTGAGGACCCATGTGGCCCCTGCGCGCCTGTTTCGTTTGCTTTTAAGGATACACTCATTCTTGTCGCGCGCGACCGGCGGCGCAAGCGGCCTGCCGCCGGCGGTCTCAACGCTTCCGATCACCTCGCCCTATCGAGAGAGGCCGCCAGCCGACGGGTGCAGCACGCGGCCGGCGGCGCGCGGCCAATGAAAAACAACAATCGCTGCACTGCGGACCACGCTTTCAGCACCCTCACCCCAGCCCTCTCCCAAAGGGCGAGGGGACAGAAAGGGCCGCCGCTCTCCGACTCCTTCCCCCGCAGGGCGGGGGGAAGGTCGAGATGGGGGGCGCGCGCGCTAGCGGCGGGCGAGCGCGTCCCGGTTGACGCAGTTGTCGAGCGCTTCGCCCGCCAACAGCCGGCGGACGTTGGCCGCCACGCGCTGCGCGATGCCGCGGTACGATACATCCGTGACCCCGGCGATATGGGCGGTGGCCACGACGTCGGGACGCCCGAGCAGCGGCGAGCCGGGGTCGAGCGGCTCCTGCTCGAAGACGTCGAGGCCGGCGCCGCAAAGCCGCCCCTGCTCAAGGGCGCGCAGCAACGCGGCCTGGCTTATCAGGCCGCCGCGCGCGGCGTTGACGATGCAGGCTTGCGGCGCCAGCATCGCGAGCGCGGCCTCGTCGAGGATCGCGCGCGTCTGCTCGCTCAGCGGCAAGCACAGGAAAAGATAATCGCTTTGCCGCCAAAGCTCCGCCAGCCGTTCGCGGCCGCCGATCCATTCCATACCCAGGCGCTGCGCCAGCTCCGGGTCGGCGCGGCGCTTGATCCCCACCATGCGCATCCCGAACGGGCGCAGGCGCGCCGCCAGCGCCTGGCCGATTCCGCCCACCCCCAGGATGCCGGCGGTGCGGCCGAGCAGCGCGCGGCCGATCGGCCCGCCCCAGGTCTTGCCGGCGCGAATCGCCTGCTCGGCCAGCGGCAGGCGCCGGCTGACCGCGATCGCCGCCATCACGCACCATTCGGCGACCGACTCGGCGTTGCCGGTGCCGGCCGTGGGCACGTTGGCGACGGCGATACGGCGCGCGCTCGCCGCCGCGAGGTCAACGCCTTCGAGTCCGGCGCCCCATTGCTGGATCAGGCGCAGGCCGCCGATGCGGTCCATGAGCGCGCCGTCGATGCGCGACATTGCCGGGATGAGCACCTCGGCGGCAAAGCCGTCCGCGCGCAGCGCCGCCGCGTCGATCATCTCAAGGCCAGCCTCGGGCATCTCTTCGCTCATGAACCGGCGCAGAGCGGTGAACCCGGTTCCGGCCACGACAACTGTAAGCGAAACCATAAGCGATTTCCCGACTCGGCGATTTAGCCTGTATCATTTGAGCAACAGACTCCCGCCGCGCGCAACCGCGCGGCGGGAGTCGCACCGCGGGCAACACGCGCGCGGCCGGCAAACACGATGGACCGCCACGCTGCACGCCGGCAACGGCGCTTGAAGCGATACCAAGGCCGGTACTGAGGCCACTCAAATTACGTATGCTTCCGGGGGGGAGGAAAAGTCAATAAAGGTCGTTAAAGTGACATTTGGAGCAAATCCGCAACGCCGGCTTCTTCGCAGACATTTAAATAGGTATACTGTTGTCATGTGTGGACAGTTTGAAGCAGCGGTTTCAGCACGGTGGAGGGCGGGGGATGGACGATAAGCGCAAGAGCGGATTAACTTGACGGACGGGCAGTCCAAAAGGTAACGGTCCCAATGATGGCTATCACGACGCACAAGCGCGATGAGATGAGCGCGGCGGGGAGCGAGGGGCCTTTTGGGGTTACGACCAACGCTGTTGATTTCAGTGGCATTAGCGCCGCTCAAAGCTACGGCAACGCTTTGGTTCTCTTTTCGAACACGATACCGATCACAAGCCCGACCCGGGGTGCCGATGCCCTCAAGGCTGCTCTACGGGAGTTCCAGAACGCCTGTCCCAACGAATTGTTTGTGGTTCAAAACGCTTCTGGGGATTCCGATGACTTTGTAATTTCGTGGGTTCCGCCGTGGCTGCTTGGACACTTCATCTGGCAGCTCATGTCATCAAGTTATTCCGCAACGGGCCAAGAGACGTGGCCTATCGGGCCTAGCAGCTACCTCTCTTGGTAGAAGAACAAAAGCCGCCGGATTCACTTGGATCACCCGGTGCCTCTCCTACGCCGGGTCAGCCTGACAAGCCGGCCGGTAGCCAGTCTCAAGCTTTTCCCCCAGGTGCCCCGCCAGGAGGGATGTCCGGGGGAGGTCAGATACCGGCGGGCGTTCTTCCACAACAGTTAATCGCCAGTATCATTCAAGCGGGGATCAGTCTGCCCCAGCCAGCCGCCAACCCGGAAGCCTTGCGACACCTCACGGCCTTCTTGTCTCACGACAGCGACAACAGACTTACCGCGTCAGACCGCGAAGGGAAGCGCCGACTGATCTTCAAGTTCTGGTCCTTAGCGGCCGGGACCTCGATTGTTCTGGCTCTGATTTCGCTCCCGATCATTGCACTGGCGCGCGAGGATGATTCATTTACGGTTATATTCCTTGACAGACATATGCCGTATATCGTCGCGATCCTCACCGCGCTACTTGGTGGCGCCGGTATAGGTCGCATGCTCATGAGGTAAGCGCGCCGGACAGCCCGGGCTTGCGCCATAGATCGCGAGTTATATCGGGAACTGAGCGGGCGCGAGCGCCAGCCGCAGAGCGTTGGAGTTTTTGCGCGGGACGGGGGACGGGCGGCGCGGCGTTATTCCTCGACGGCGCCCATCTTGGCGCCGTGCGGCTCCGGGCCTAGAAACACCAGGACGATGATCACCACCACGACGATCGCGGCCGTCCACGCCAAGGGGATCGCATAGTCATGATGATAACGCGCGGCGACCCAGGCTTGGATGGTGGCGTTGGCCGAGGCGAGAAAATTGCCCAGTTGATAGACGAAGCCGGGAAATGTGGCGCGAATCTCCGCCGGTGAAAGCTCATTGAGATAAGCCGGAATTACCCCCCACACCCCTTGCACCGAGACCTGCATCAAAAACGCGCCGGCAGCCAGTTTTGCCGCGCCGGTCGAGAACGCCCACAGCGGGATGACCGGCAGCGCGAGCAGCGCCGCCAGAATAATCGCCGGCCGGCGCCCGACCCTCTGCGACAGGCGGCCAAAGACCAGGCTGCCCAAGATTCCGCCGACGTTATAAATGATGGCGATCCAGGTGATCGCGGCGTGGCTGAACCTATGCTGCACGCCGAGAAATGCCGACGGGTAGAGGTCCTGCGTGCCGTGGGCGAAAAAATTCAATGCCATCATCACGATCGCGCCATACGCGATGAGCTTGAGATGCCCCGCCGCGATTTGCGCCAGCGCGCGCCGTGGCGCTGTGCGCCGCGCCTGCCATTCCGCCGATTCAGGCACGCTCGAGCGAATGTAGAGCACCAGCAGCGCGGGCAGCGCGCCGAGCATGAACATGCCGCGCCAGCCGACCAGCGGAAAGAACAGGCCGAAGAAGATCGTCGCCAAAAGATAGCCCGACGGATAGCCCGACTGGAGCAGCCCCGACACCCAGCCGCGCCAACGCTCGGGTATGGTCTCCATCGTCAGGGCCGCGCCGATTCCCCATTCGCCGCCCATCGCAACCCCGAACAGCGCGCGCATCGCAAGAAAAGTCGCCAGAGTCGGCATCAACCCGGAGAGAAACTCCAAGGCGGCGAACAGCAAAATGTCGATCATCAGAATCGGCTTGCGGCCGTAACGGTCGGCCAGACGGCCGAAGATGAACGCCCCCAGCGGACGCATCGCCAGTGTCAGCGTGACGGCGACCGTGACCGGTGTGATTCCCACGCCGTAGGCCCCGGCGACCTCGGCCAGCACGAAAATCAAAATGAAAAAATCGAAGGCATCCAGCATCCACCCCAGATACGCCGCGATCACCACACGGCGAGCCCGGCTTTCATCGGTCATTGGCCCCTCCCGGTCGCGAAGCGAAACCCCACGAGCTGCCAGCGGACGGCGCGGCCCCTTTTTTTTACCCCCGGGGTCGCGCCGGCTTGGTCGATTATGACGCCGTCGATTATAGCGCGAGCTTTGGCCGCTTGGACAAAAGCCGCGACCCGCGCGACGCTCTCGGCGGACGCGGTCGAAAAGCTTATGCCGAGACTGAGCGAAGGGGCACGCGCCTGCTCCGTCATTCCGCTCGCAGCGCATCATGACAAAGCAGGCGAGCGTGAGAGGAGACCGGCCCTGCGGCGAAAAATAAGGCGTTTATATGGTAGATTTTAGGCTCATTCTCACAGATTCGCTTAGATTACCGCGTACCTTTGCCCGGGCTTGCAGCTTTGCAAGAGCTTAAGGAAGCCGTCCCCATCAGAAAATTCTAGTCTTGTCTGCTCTAAATTGTTGCAGTTCGCCTACGTTTCCCATTACTCTTGGGGCATTTGTGCTTTTGAGCCGATGTCGTGCTAGCGGACTGCATGGGGCGGGCCGCTGCGCAGCTAATTGAGGGCTTTGAACCGAACGCCCAACAGGTCAAGTTTTGAGGCCGGCTAACTTACGGCGTCAGTTAACTTGGAGGGAGTTGAGTATGTGGGGCTTTAGACGAGGAACAGGTTTCTGGGTCTTTTGGGGAGCGACGGTGCTTTCGCTATGCGGCTGCGCCATGAGCAACGTCAACGACCCGGCCAAGCGCAGACAGTGGTGCTTGATTAACACGGCACTGCTGGGCGCCGCCGCCGGCGGTGCTACCGGCGGCCTTATCGCGGGGCGCAACGACTTCAACAAGAATGCCAAAATTGCGCTTCCCGCCGGCATCGTCGGCGGCGCCCTCGTCGGCGGCCTGGTCGGCTACTTTACTTGCCCGTCGGCGGAGGCACACGCGGCGCCGCCACCGCCGCCGCCGCCACCACCGCCGCCACCGCCACCTCCTCCTCCGCCGCCGGTGGCACCGACCAAGATTATTTTGCGCGGCGTGCACTTCGACTTCGACAAGTCGGCCATCCGGCCAGCTGACGAGCCGGTGCTCGACGAAGCGGCTGAGGTGCTCAAGCAGAACCCGAACCTCCGCGTGGAGGTCAACGGCTACACCGACACGGTCGGAAGCGAGGCTTACAACCTCAAGCTGTCCGATCGTCGCGCTGACGCGGTCGCAGCTTATCTCGAGGACCACGGTATCGCCGCCGACCGGCTGACAACCCACGGCTACGGGAAAACGCGCTTCGTGGCGTCTAACGACACCGCGGAGGGCCGCGCCCAGAACCGACGGGTCGAGCTGGTCCCGATTCAATAGCCGCGCCGCGAGCGCGCAATCCGAACGCAAGGCTGCGGACTCTTGACGGAGAGTCCGCAGCCAAGCTAATTCTTCGTCTCATCGGACGGAAAGAGTGCGATGGGCCGCACCGCTGGGGTAAAGCTTTGTTTGGCGGGGATAGCATGCCTGGCGCTGGTCGGCGCAGCCGCATCAACCTTGGCTGCCGGCGCTCCGGAGCAGGAGCCGCAGGCGACGCTGCGCGCCGGGCCGCAAAACGCGCCAATCGCGTACCGGCTCGCGGGCGCGCCGCACTACTTCGACTCCTCGCGGCTGGCGGAACGCCGGCGCGCCCCCTGCGCGCCGGCGGCGGGCCGCGCCCCGCTAAAGACCCCCCGAGAGCTTAAGCTCGCGCAGGCTAAGGACGTCGCGCCGGCCGCCCGCGCCGAAACGAAGGCGCCCGCGAAAGAAGACAGCGACTTTCGCGATGCCGAGACCGCCTTTCCCGCGTTTTGCCAGGAATGGGCGGCAAAGCTTCACCGGCGCGAAGCGGACAACCTCGCTCACGTCCATTGGCGCGAACAAAACGGCTACGAAACCGGCACTTACGTCGCCTATAGCCGGATTGAGACTTGCGCGTGCAAGCATTCCTCCAAGGGCATGCCTGTCGGCAAGCTTTTCTACCACGAAGAGGTTTTTTACCTGGTCGGCCACAGCATCGAGGAGGCCCAGCACGCCAAGCCCAAGCTGGTCGGCACTACCGGCACCCTCGAGCTCTTCAACTGGAACCATCATCACTGGCAGTACTAGGGCGTGAGTGGTGGGCGCGTTGAATGATCCCGGCTCCTCGCGGTTAGCCCTCAGCCTCGTAGGTTGAAGCGCGGGACCGGTAAAGCTATGTCCGTTCCTCTCCACATCAGGAGAGGACGGCGCGGAGCGCCGCGCTTTTTCTCCTCCCTCGCCCGCGAAGTGGGAGAGGGTTGGGGTGAGGGTGCTGAGCCGGGCGCGGAGCGCAGCAGGTCCCTCCCCCGCCGGCCGCGTGCGGTGCCCGTCGGCCGGCGGCCTCTCCCGACTGGGCGAGACGTTAAGACCGCCGCTAATCCGCGCCTGCAAGCGGGCGGAGGCGCAACAATTATTCGCCGGGCGCCGCGCGCTTCGCATTCGCGATTCTCATTTCGGGAGCGACAAGCGATGAGGATGCTTCAGGAATTCAAGCAATTCGCCGCGCGCGGCAACCTGATCGACATGGGCGTGGGCATCGTGATGGGTGTGTCGTTCGGCAAGATCACCAACTCCCTGGTCGGCGACATCATAATGCCGCCGCTGGGGCTGATGCTCGGGCGGGTGAATTTCGCCGACCTGTTCCTCGCCCTGGACGGCCGGCATTACCCGTCGCTGGCGGCGGCCAAAGCGGCGGGCGCTCCGATCCTGGGGATTGGCGCGTTTATCAACACGCTCCTCGATTTTCTCATCGTCGCCTTTGCGATGTTCCTCCTGGTGAGAACCGTAAACCGCTTCCGCACGCCGCCGCCCGCGAACACCAAGTCCTGCCCGCACTGCGCCTCGACGATCCCGCTCGCGGCCACGCGATGTCCGCAATGCACCTCGGTGCTAACTGCGCCCGCCGGGCAGGCGCCGGCTCAAGCCTAGCCCGTCGGCGCAGGTGCGCCGTTGTTACCTCCTTCCCCCGCAGAGCGGGGGAAGGTTGGGAAGGGGGCAGCTACCATTGCAGGCCGGTGAGTAAGACCGGTTCGGGCCTGCGGCCCGAAAGGCGGGCACGGCGGCCCGCCCCACTAGAAGAAAGCGCTGGGCGGGCACTGCAGCGCGCCGCAGCTTGCGCCGGCCGCTGCCGGGCTAGACGCCGGCGGCGCCCTTGCCGGCCTTGCGCTTGAATCTAAGGACGAGCTGGCTGCCCTCGGACATGCATGTCACGCGGTCCCCGGCCTTAAGCTTAAAGGCCTTGCGCACCGGCGCGGGAATCACAATTCTCCCCTGCAGGTCGAGCTTAACCGTGTAAGTGTTTTGTTCCTTCGATGCTATAGCCATAACCCAATCTTAACCACCCAAGCATGATTTCCCATCAGCTTCTACCATATGCCCCAGTTAAAGCAACTGCCAACCGTGGGTCGCCGGCGGCGGGTGCGAAATTTTTTCCGCCCGCCCTGGGTTTTAGCTGGAACTTCGTTATTATGGGTGAAGCACTGACTTGAGCTATTGACGATCGCGAAACATCGAGAACCGTGCCGGCTCGTGGCGGGGGCCCCCATCCCAACTTTCCCCCGCGCGGCGGGGGAAGGAGCTGGAAGGCGCGGCGCAACGGGGAAAGCAAAAAAACCGACTCCTTCTCTTCTTTTAGGGAGAAGGTCACGATGAGGGTGGGACAGGCTTCCAGCCTGAGATGACAGGCTAAAAGCCCGTCTCACGACCAAGCTGAGAGTGCGTCTGTCACGATATTCCGCGATACTCAGTACAATGATGAAAAGCCTGCGGACAATAGAGCAAAGATCATTTGGCAGAAGGGGGGAGAGACACGTGATGAGCAAGCGCATGAACCGACAGACATTCCACTTCGAAGGGCGATTTATGGCATTGCTGGCATTGGCGGCGGTTGGCGCGCTCGGAGTTTGCCTTGCGCCGCCCGCGGCCTACGCGCAGCCCTCTGAGATCGTGTTCAAGGCGCCGGGACTGTACCCGGAAAGCCTCACCTACTACGCGCCGGCCCAGAAGTTTTACCTCGGCTCGATGAAGTTCGGCAAGGTCGGCACGGTCGATATGACGGGCAACTACCAGACGGTGTCCGACGATCCGGGTCTGATCTCAACCTTGGGCGTCGCGCAGGATGCGCCGCGCAAGCGGTTGCTGGTCTGCATCAGCGACCTCGGGCTTAGCGGCCGCACCTCGCCGGCGACAGTGAACAAGACCGCGCGGCTGGCGGTCTTCGACATCGAGAGCGGCCAGCTCATCCGTATCGTTGACCTGGTAAAGTCGGTCCCCGGCCGCCATCTAGCCAACGACGTCGTTGCCGACAGCGACGGCAACGCGTACGTGACCGATAGCTGGGGGCCGTACGTCTACAGAGTCACGCCCGAGGGCGAGGCCTCGGTGTTCGTTCACGACCGGCGTTTCGGCGCCAAGGAAGGCAAGGTGGGGCTCGACGGGATCGCCTATTCGCCCGAGGGCTACATCATCGTCAACCACTATGACCGCGGCTTGCTCTACCGGATCGACCTCAAGACCCGCAAGGTCACCCTAGTCAGGGTTCGCCTTCGCATGCCGGGCGCCGACGGGATGTTCTTCGACGCGCAGGGCCGTCTCTACGTGGTGCAAAACCATCTGGCCACGCCAAAGGGGCATAACGCCGTGACTCTGCTGGAGAGCAAAAATCACTGGCGCTCGGCCAAGGTGGTCACCAACCGGCAGTTCCCGGCAACCCAGGTCCAGGGCGTAATAATGCCGGACGGGACCGTCTACGCGCTGCGCGACAAGCTTGAGCTGCTGCTGGCCAAGAAGCCCGACGCGGACACCTTCTCGATCGCGCCCATCGACCTCAAGTAAGCCGTTGCGCTTGCGCCCGCCGCCGGGCTAGTGATGGCACAGGCTTTAGCCTGCGTTCTGTAGCCGGAGCAGCTCATGAGCCGGAGAGAAGCTTCGGACGCGGACCTCCACGGCTTCCAACCAGTAGATCCCTGGGGGTCTGAAGACGTGGCTTTCACGCGCCGCAACCTGCCGCACCTCGAAGTACCGGGCGCTACGTACTTTGTAACTTTTCGCTGCTGTTCGAAGATCGCGCTCGCACCCGAGGCACGCGCTCTCGTGATAACCGCCATCCAAGCCTGCGACCGAAGAAATGAGCAGGTGGCTGTATGTCAGGAGTTCCGCAGCCTAAAGTCTCTACCACCTTCGGGAGTCTCAAGCCCAATCCCAATGGCTGACTACGAAGTTGCGGAACCGATTCTCAATGCGCCGCCCGCCGCCGAATGGCCCATTCGTCCACGCGCCGCCGGTCCTTGCCGGGCCGCCCCGGGGCGACTCGTCGGCTCTCGGCCACCTTTTTGGCGCGCCGCTACTCCGCGGCGCGGTCGTCGACGATCGCCACAATGTCCTAATGGCGGTGAAAGGCTTGAAGGGGGCTCTCGGCGGGCAACCGTGGGAACGTTCTGATTCCGAATTTGTCTTTGCCCTTTGTTCCTTTGTCATCCTGAGCGAACGCAGCGCTCGCTCAGAGCTTGTGAATTTTTGGTAAGCCGGCGCATGCGATCGCAGGCTGCGCCCACTATGTTTATAGTGGGGCGGGCCGCCGTGCCCGCCACGATGCGCGGGCGCCACGCCCGCGCGACCAATGAATCATCGGCGACCGGGCGGGCACAGCGGCCCGCCCTACTACTCAAAAATTCACCAACGCTCAGCATGACAGGCAGGGAAAGTCAGGGAAGGACACGAGACGTGGCTGACTACGAGGAGGAAAACGCGATGAACGGTCAGCAACAACCAGTGATCGACGAGTTGGTCCACCAAGGCGGCATCCATTGGTTTATGACGGGCGCGCTGTTGATGCTTCTGGCTGATCACGTGCCGGACTTCAAGATGCGAATGGTTCAAATGCTTCAACGCATGACCAGTTAGCATCCCGATGCCCAATCAATGCGAGATGAGGCCATACGGCGCATTCAGTCGCTATGAGCTCCTCTTCTGCGAGCCTTCCTTACGAGCCTTTGGAATCCTTGTTTTCCTCGCCTTTTGGAGCAATTGCTCGATCGCTCGAACTGTCGAACGCACGAATCGTTTGTGATTCCTTTGTTTCATTGAGGCTCTCCTATGGCTAGATGCGCTCAAAAGACTCTTCATTTGCACTGCTACACCTGCAGAGCCTGCTAAGTGAAAGCGAACCCGCTAACGCCGCTCGGTTCCGCGGTTGGCACAGCGAACTTCGGCTTTCCCGCGCGCGCAGCCTGGGACGGCGCCTATTGCGCCTATCCTTGCGCCATGTCTGCCTTTTATTGGCGCCCGGGCGCGACGTGTGCCGGCTCCTGCGCATCGGCCGCGCCGGCGCCGGGCCCGAGCAGCGGCGCGGGCGCGGGCTGCGCCTCCGGATGGGCGCGCCAGAGATGCTCGCGCAGCGCGGCTACCGAGATTTTCCCTGAAGCGTCGTAGTTCACCACCTGATGGCGCCTGGGGAAATCAAGTCCGAGCAGCGCGGCCTCGCGCTCTTCAATCTTAAGCGCGCGGTCGATCGCCTTGAGCGGAGCGTGCTTAAACTGCCGCCAAACCAGCTCGCGCAGCGCCGCCAGCCGCCGGAGCATCTGCGCGCGTGAGCGCTGCGCGTCCGGCGTCGCGCTTTTGACCCGGCCGCGCGCGGTTCCCATACGATTCACAGGCTGGAAGCCTATACCACGATTGGGAGCCTTCTTCCGTGACCCAGGCATCTTGCCTGTAACTGTGCTCAAGGCCTTCTCCCGTGGCGTAGGCATCTTGCCTGTGTTCTTCCGTCTCCCGACACGATGGCGCCAATCTTTTTCCCCACCCTGCGAAACAAGGCCGCCTCTCATCTTCCTTCCCGCGCCCCGCGCGCCAGACCCGAATCTCATCCCCCTTGCTCCGCGCTGCGGGGAGAAAGTCTGCTCCGGGGAGCTGCCGGCAACCAATGGGTTAGGAATGGGGCGACTGTCGCTCCGGCCTGTTTTCTTCATCTGCTCCTCAGCTCCTTTTCGTTGCGCTTGGGGACCACGCCAAAGCTTGGGTCGCGGCGGCGCCGAGCAGCGCCGGCGCGCTGCGCACGGGTTGGAACAGCGAACCGAAGCGCCGCGCCGCGTACTCGGCGTGCCACGGTTGCGGATAGTCCTCCAGGGTCTGGCCGCGCAACATTCCGCGCGCGAGCAGCGCCGCCTTGTTCGCCAGCACTTTGCAGCGCCGGCAAATAAGCTCCGCCGCCGGCCCGGCGCAGCGCGCGCATCCCATCGCCGCGCCGCACTTCCAGCACGGCGGATGAGCCGGGGCCGGGCAGTGATGCGGCAGATGAGGCGTGGTGATCCGCGCAAACAACGCCAATCCGCCCTCGCAATGATAAACCGGCGTCCCGGGCCGCCATCCTTGCGCTCTTAGGTCAGCGCCGCAGTCAGCGCAAATCAGCGCGGACGGTCCGCGGCCGTCCACGCGCCTTTTAACCGCCAATTCGCATCCTCCCCTGGCTCTGTTCCGCAGCGCGCTCGATCCAGCGCGCGACAAAGCGCCTGACGCCGCCCACCGTCGGCCCGCGGGTCGGATGCTCGCCGAGCCACAGCGCCATCTTGGCGAACTCGACCTCGAGGAATTCCCGGCTAAGCCCGCCCGCCGCCTCGCTCAAGCGGCACCAAAACGCGTAATCGGCGAGCAGCGGTTCCAAATGGGCGCCGACGAACGCCTTTTGCTCGCTGCGCAAAAAGCGCCGCAGCCAGGCGTCCTGCTCATCCCATTCACCCTCTTTGGCGGGCGCGGCGGGGCCGTCTCGGCTGCGCTCGCCACACGGATAGTTCTCCGCTGCGGCCGCGCACCCGCGGTTTGGTGGATTTTCCGTGCCGGTAGGGGAGGCGTGATAACTGATCCCCGGAGGATCTTGGTCATCATCGAATGATTGTGGATTGACCGACGACACACATGGATCGCCATGTCGCGGCCGGCCGTTAAATGTCACGGCAGGCTCAAAAGGCCGCTCGTCAACCGCGGTCGCTAAGCGGCATAACGTAGGCTTAAAGGCGCGCGAAGAACTATGGTTGCCCGCGGCGCGAAACAGCGATCTTGGTCTGGACCGATCGGGACTCGCGCCGCTGCTGGGCGCCTCGGCGATGCGCGCGGCGGCAGTGCCGTCGCGCGCCGGCGCTATGCCGGCGTGAGCGGCGGGCGCGTTGAGGGGCTCGGCGGTCGCGTCGCCAGCCGGGTGATGCTCGTCGCGCGCCGGCGGCGGAATCTCGCTCGGTGCCTCATGGGGATGGGGCCGCTGATGGCGCCGCCAGGTAGGGATCGCGAGATAAGCTTCGCCGCCGCGCTGGTAGCGCACGATAAGCCCGGCGCGGGCGAGTTCGCCCAACCAGGCGTCGAGCCGGCACGGCTTTAGGCGATCGTAAGGGAAAAGTTTAATCGCGATATGCTCGGGGCGATCTTTAAGCCGTCCCTCGCGATCAGCCAAGTTCCAGAGCCCAATAAAGGTGAGCCGAGCGCTGGTGCACAGAGCGCCGACCTGGGGACTCTCCCAGAATTCCGGCCGGATGGTTCTGATTCGCATAGCCCGCCCCCGTGATGAACTGATCGCCGGATCAAGCCGGCGAGGTTAATCCCCTGCGATAATCCGGCGGGCATTGCGCGACAAGGCCCGCGACAGCGACCACCAGGATTCGGACATAATTCGGACAGGGAGCTCCAAACACCGTTCTGCTATTTTGCATTTTCGGTGTCTTTTTGGTACTTATCCCATCCTTTTCCTCTTTTGCACCGCTTTTCTACCGGGATGTCTAATCACGGCAATCGCGGCGGCGCCGACGCGTGCGATAGACGGCAGGAAGTAACTTTAGGGAGCAGAAATGGCCGCTTGGACAAGCTACTTGCGGGCAAGCACAGCAGTGAAAGCAATCGCCGCGGAAACCAGCGGTTCGGAGGTACAAGCGAACCGCGGCCAGAGCGCCACGGACTTTTTGTTCCGTCAGGGCGCCTTGGACCCGCCACCTGAGCTACATAGCGTAGAGTTCCAGGCGGACGGAGTCACGCTGGTTTGCGGGCACTTGGCAGAGACCGAGGAAGCTTCAAGAAGCTGCCCGTGAATACCACCGAGTTCGGAAAGATGACGGTCCTGCCGCTGGGGGTCCAGTTGTCCGGTCCGCCTGTTAACTCGCGCAATGTGATCCTGAGTAGACCTAACTCGAGTATCTCTCCATAGACATAACCAAACGGACCTTGAAGACCCACGCGGTCGCCAACCCTGATCCCGTTCCTCCCGATGATCGAAAAGTAGCCGACCACGGAAAGAATGACATTTTGCAGGGCGAACGCTATCCCCGCCGCGGCAAAGCCCATTACCGTGGCCAATGCGGCTAGGTCGGTAGCAAACTTGAACATTAACACCAGCATGCTGACCAGGACCACGGCCATCGTGCGGAAGACCATGAGCTGGTGAAAGCGCCGCGGATCAAGCACGTACTTCAAAGCCAGTCGGCGCCACACGACCGAACCGCCGAAGATGAAGCCGAAGACGATCGATAGCAGGAGTGCCTGCTGCAAAAGGTCTTGCATGGCATGGTAGGATTCGCGCTTGAGCCTTGCCTGGTATTCGCCCAAGGTGGCCTGATAACTTCTGAGCAAAGAGCGTCCGGCCTCAACCGGCGCCAGCACGTCGCCCATCGAACGCAGTTGAACAAGCAGCGAATCGAACCGTTGGCTGCGCTGCTCCATAGTGAAGGGATCGTTGTCGGAGACGTCCTGAGCTGCCAACTGATGCATCCGCTGAACCAGGCTTCTCGCCTTGAGTCTCATTGCTTTCGGCAACTCATCAAACTCTTGCGAGAGCCGCGCGGTCGCCTGCGCTAGACTGTTGACGCGCTGCTGCTCCTTCTGAAACGCGAACAGAAGACTGGCTCTACCCCATATTCCGGTGCCCGTAGGAGGATACTGAACAGCAACTACTGCCTTAGCGATATCGCCTACACGCAAGGGCTTTTGCCGCAGGCTCAGCTCGGGAACCGAGGCCGCCATCTCGTCGATTTTCTCCGTCAGCCCGAGGCCGCTTCCGGAGATCGGCGTATCACCGTGCTCAAATTTTTCGATCTCGGCGAAAAACTCCAATCCGACTCGGTCCAGCCGAAGCTGTTTTTGTAGGGCGGCGAGCTTGGCTAGCAGCGGAGCCTTTTGAGCCTCAGGAGCGGCCGCGGTGTCGAGCTTCAAACGCTCGATTTTGACCGTAAGCTCTTGAACTTCGTTCTCCAGCTCAGTTCGCCGTTGCGCGAAGTGCTGCTGGGTCGTCGGCGGCTTTTTCAGCGAGGCCTTATTGCCCAACGTTGGCGTGCTTCGCTCATCGCCCTTAAGCTCCTGCGCGATCGCGGCCTTGCGCAGCAGCTTGGCGTACTCGCGGGCGTAGTCGAACGCGGTTTTCACGATCGCCAAAGTCATCTCAGGGGCACTCGATAGGAGTAGCGTTAGGGCCGGGTCGAGAGGCGCCTCCGGCGGCAGTTTCGACATCCGGTACCAATCAAGCACTCGGTCGAGAAAGCTGATGAGGGCGTCCTGCGTGGAGGAAGGCGCCTTAGGCGTAGGACGGGCCGACGGCTGCGGGGTCGCGCTTTGCCCCAGAGCGAGGTCAAGGTGTATCTGGGCAAAGAAAAGAAGTACAGCGAAGGCGACCGAGAGCTTTTGCACAAGCCGGTTACAGCCCCGGTTTTCAAACAACATAGTTATAATTTTCTCAGGAGCCTCCGAGCTCCGTCATGCGGGTCTCGCAGCCGCGACTCCCCGTACACCGGCCGACCTGCGCAAGCGGCACAAACTCAGAAATGTCTTGTGATGTGCGCCCGCTGCGATGGATGACCGGCAAAGCCATGTGCACGATGCAACGACACTCACCGCAAGGCAACAACGGCTCGCTGCCGCAGCGTGTCGAGCCTCGTGATTTAAATCGGCGTTACTTGGAGCGTGGTGTTCCGGACTTTCGCATTCTAACGGTCAGGCGCAGTAGAAGCACGACCTTTTCGCCAAAGCGAATGTGGTATTATTGGACCAATCCGGCTGTACTGGCAAGTGCGGAACGACCGATTTGTGAGATGCCGATTGCCGGCGCCTGCCTCCGACGCGGTTAGCGGCTCAGATATGACGAACCCGCGATAGGTTCAACGTCGCGCCGACCAAGAGGTTCATCGGCGTCCGCACATAGACGTGGCGAGATGAAAAGGTGCCAGCGTATGCTCGAGCTTGTGATCTTTGACGCCGACGGCGTGTTGTTCGAGTCTGAGGAATCGAACATCGCGTTCTATAATGCGATTTTCAGGGCGGTTAACGAGCCTCCGCTGACTTCGGAAGAGGCAGGTAGGTGCATCTTTCTTTCCGCGAGCCAGGTCTTTGAATTGCGCGCACGGGGCGCTCCGGACCGGCTCAGACTAATGCGTGAGGTCAGCAGCCGGCTTGATTTCGAGCCGTTCTTCAAACTCTTGAAGCCTTGCCTCAAGCTGCGCCCGTTCCTGCTCGACTTACGCGATCGCTATAAGCTTGGCCTCGCCACAAATCGTTCGGTGACCGTATCGGGGATGCTGGAGCATCTCGGCATAAGCGACGTTTTTCACGCCGTCACTAGCTGTGCGGATAACGTGAGACCCAAACCGGCGCCGGACATGTTACACCTGTGTCTGGAACGCGCGGGCGTCGAGGCCAGCAAGGCCGTTTACATCGGCGACAGCGAGACCGACGAGATTGCCGCCCAGGCCGCGAGGATCCATTTCTTGGGAGTGGGCGTACGAATAGCTTCTCAAAATCGCGTATCAGGCCTCGCCGATGTTCCCTCAGAACTCGATAGGCTACCCGTACGCTTAGCCTCGCAGCAAACTTGAACCAGCGCGTCTGCGAAGGAGCCCCCTGACATCTCACGTCCAGGTCGAGTGGATACGCAACTGGTTGTTCAAGGCAAGGTCTCGGGGAAGCCGCGCAGCGAATCTAAGACCCGGGAGATCGAGGGAACCCGGGAGACCACGCTGGGACCGGGTGCAAGCGAGCATCGAAAATCAGCCGTCGACTGCGGCGGGGCAAGCAACGAAGCCTCGAAATTCTCGCCCGGCACAGCCTCATAAGAGAATCGGCAGGCCGTCGGCCGCCGAGCCTAGGCCTTCAGACCGGCCTCCTGTGCGATAAGGCGAAAAGCGGGTTTGCACCCAGAGCGGCGGTCTCCGCCCGGCACAGCCATCGTTAGGCAAAGGCGGGCATCACCTCGTTTGCGAACAGCTCAAGACTCGGCGGCTGGCCAAAGTCACTAAAGAGAATCGCAAATAGAGTTACTCCCCTGGCGCAGCGTTCGCGAATCAGCTCCACCAGTTGCGACGGGGTGCCTTTCATCGCAGTAAGGGAGAACGGCCTGAGTTTCTGCACTGTTTGCCAGGAGCGCTCAACCTCGGTTTCCGTCTTGGCCGCGCATACGAGCACCTGCTCGGAGACCTCCAGCGAATTGAAATCGCGCCCGACGGCCTTGCAATGGGCCCGCAACGCTTCGAGCTTTTGTTCGAAGCTCCGATAACCGGCGGGACAGTTCCAACGGTCAGCGTAGCGCGCAACCAGGCGCAGCATCACCTTCTCACCGCTGCCGCCTACGGTAATCGGGGGATGTGGCTTTTGGACCGGCTTGGGGCTGTTAGCCGCGTCGCTTACAGAGTAGAACCTACCTTTAAAGTTGGCACGCGGCTCGGTGAACATGGCCTTGAGTATCTGAAGGCTCTCTTCAAGCTGCTTGAGTCGGGTGCCTATGCCGGGAAATTCATAGCCGTAGCCGGCATATTCTTCGGCCAGCCAGCCGGCGCCGATACCGACCTCAAGCCGACCGTTGCTGACGTGATCCAGCGTCGTTAGCATCTTGGCCAGCAGCGCCGGATTGCGAAAAGAGTTGCACAGCACCAGGCTGCCTAGTCTTAGCCGCGCGGTTCGTCCGGCCAGGCCGCACAGCGTCGTTAGACATTCCAGATGGTCCACGTCGCGCGAACGGGGACTCCACATGTGGTCAACGAGCCAAAGCGAGTGATAGCCGAGGCGTTCGATCAGCAAAGCTCGCTCGACAAGCTGCTCGAACGACAGCCCCGCTTGAGGCAAAAACACGCCGAAATTCACCTTGCGCCGGTCACTCATTTGAGCTCTCTCTTTTTGTAGTCGCGCTGTGTGTCCGCGAGCCGTCGGGCTCTGCTTGCGCATGCCGCGTGTCCAAGCGGTATAGACCTCATCTCAGGAGCATGGGCCAACCGCTGTCCGCCTTACCTTTGAGAAGCTTAACAAAGAAGACACCGCCGTTAACTGCTTACGGCCAAAATGTGGCGGAGGCTACCCGCCCGATCGATTGCGCGAACGGCGGGCCACCGAATTTTCCGCAAAACACGACATCCACCGCGCACCGGTCAAGGGGCCGATGCTCGGCAAGTCTCCGGGTCGAGCCCAGCGACAGCCCGAGTCAAACAACCGGAACCAAGCGGCCCGCGCCTCGAGGCGCTTTCTCCCGACGATAGACGACCCAACCGGGGGCCCGCAAGCCGCTCGCGTCAGGCCTGGGGGCGCGCAAGCGCGGCGTCTCTGCTCAGCCGCGCGTCAGAGCATAAACAGGGCCAACGCCCGGTTCCGGGGTAAAGTCGATGGCCACCGTGGCAGCGCCCGGGGTCGAATTGATCGCGCGAGCCTCGGCACAGTAAAATTCTGACCAGTTAAATACTATGCGCGTGGCGCCGAAGCGTCAGCGTAACCGGCTTGTTCGATTTCTGAGGGTCTGGGTCGAGGTGCGCCACAGACTAATCATGACCAAAGTTCGACATTCCTTGCTGGGATTTCGGGCTGGGCTTACCCGCCGCGCTCTTGTTAACACCGCCGCATGTCGTAGGCTGACTGTGGGCGATGGTCAACGCATTGGTTAGCGTCGAGGTAGCTCAATCGCGCTAGCCTTGCCGCATCGTTCTCGGAAAATCCCCTGCGGATGTGATCAGTTTAAGGCAGGCCTGCTGCCGGACAGCCGAAGGGTCGCCGTCGATTGAGGGCCTTAACCGGGATGGCCGGCCGCGGCTGGGCGCAAGAGCGCGCTGAGCGTTCCTGCGTGTAACCCCCCAAAAACGGGTAGCGGAGTAACGGGTCGAAGAGATGGTAGAGCACATAATCATTGAACGAGTGACACCGTGCCTGGATTGCGGTCAATGGCCGATCAAACGCATCGTCGGCGACCGCCTCGCAGTCGAGGCCGACATTTTTCGGGACGGCCATCAGGTCCTCAGAGCGGTCTTAAAGTGGCGGCGCAAGCGCGACCAAAACTTTATGGAAGCGCCGATGACCGAGCTTGGGAACGACCATTGGCTCGGCGACTTTGTGCTCGAACAGAACGCCCGTTACGTGTTCACCATAGAAGCCTGGACGGATTACTTCGCTTCCTGGCGAAGCGATCTCGAGAAAAAAGCCCGCGCCGGGCGCGATATCCGCTCCGATCTGTTAGAGGGCGTCGCAATGCTCGAGGACTTGTGCAAAAAAAGCAAAGGCGAAGCAGCCGCCGCGCTGAATGCGTACGTCGCCGAGCTCAAACGAAGCGCCACGCCGCGGGCGCTTGAAATTGCCCTCGGCTCGGAGTTGGCGGGCGCGGCCGCGCGAGTCGACCCGCGCTCAGACGCCCTTACCTACCAGCCGCTGCTCGAGGTCGTTGCCGACCGGCCGAAGGCGCGGTTCAGCGCCTGGTACGAGATGTTTCCCCGTTCGCAGGGTATCGAGCCCGGCAAGGCCGCTTCCTTTAGAGTGGCGCAGCGGCGGCTGAGCGAGATCCGCAACATGGGTTTCGACGTGCTGTACCTGGCCCCGATTCACCCCATCGGCGTGACCCATCGCAAGGGTCCGAATAATTCTCTCGAGCCCCTGCCGAATAGCCCGGGGAGTCCTTGGGCGATCGGTTCCAGCGTGGGCGGACACACCGCGATCGAGCCCTCGCTCGGTACCATCGACGACTTCGAACACTTCGTCGGCGCGTCGCGGCAAGCCGGGCTGGAAATCGCGCTTGATTTCGCGATCCAATGTTCGCCCGATCATCCGTGGGTCCGCGATCATCCGGAATGGTTCAACCATCGGCCGGACGGCTCCATCAAATACGCGGAAAACCCGCCAAAGGAATATCAGGATATCTATCCTCTGAACTTCGACACTATCGACCAGGAAGGTCTGAGGGCCGAGATGCGACGCGTGCTGTTATTTTGGATCGGCCACGGCGTGCGCATTTTTCGCGTTGACAATCCCCATACCAAGCCGGCGTCGTTTTGGCAATGGCTGATCGACGAAATCCAGGCGGAGCATCCGGACGTGATTTTTCTGTCCGAGGCTTTCACCAGACCGAAGGTGATGAAAGCACTCGCTAAAGCCGGGTTTACCCAGTCTTACACCTACTTCACCTGGCGCAACAATAAGAACGAAATGATTGAGTATCTGACGGAGTTAACCCAGACCGAAATGGCGGAGTACTTTAGACCGAATTTTTTCACCAATACGCCGGACATTTTATCGCCGATTCTGCAAGCCGGCGGCCGGCCGGCGTTCCAAATGCGGTTGGTCCTCGCCGCGACGCTCTCGCCGTCGTTCGGAATATACAGCGGATACGAGTTGTGCGAAAACGAAGCGATCCCCGGCACCGAGGAGTATCTGAACTCGGAGAAATACGAAATAAAGGTGCGAGATTGGAACCGTCCGGGCAACATCAAGGATTACCTGACTCGGATCAACGCGATTCGCCGCGAGAACCCGGCGCTCCAGCAATTGACCAATCTGCGCTTTCTGCCGGCCGACAACGAGCATATTCTGCTGTACGTTAAGTCAACGGCCGACAAGAGCAACGTCATCCTGGTCGCCGTCAATATGGACCCGTTCAGCACCAGAGAATGCACCGCCGTGGTTCCTCCCGACGCCGTGGGGGTGGCTCCAGGCCGGCAGTATCGCGTAACGGATCTGTTGACCGGCGCGAGCTACATCTGGTCAGAGCGCAACTACGTCCGCCTGGAGCCTCACTCGTCGCCCGCGCACATCCTGCGCGTGGAGGAGCGGCTGTGAGCCGCCGGGTTATCGAACGCAGCGTCCCCGACGACCCGTTGTGGTATAAGGACGCGATTTTCTACGAGGTGCGCGTGCGGTCGTTCTACGACAGCAACGGCGACGGTATCGGCGATTTGGCCGGGCTGACGCAGAAGCTCGACTATATTCATGACCTCGGCGTCAACACGCTTTGGTTACTCCCCTTCTATCCCTCGCCGCTGCGCGACGACGGATATGATATTTCCAACTACGTTGACGTTCACCCCGACTGCGGCACCTTGCACGACTTCAAAGTACTTCTGCGCGAGGCTCACCGGTGCGGCTTACGCGTGGTGACGGAGCTGGTCATCAACCATACCTCCTCCGACCATCCCTGGTTTCAGCGCGCGCGCCGCGCGCCTGTCGGCAGCTCGCACCGCAATTTCTACGTCTGGAGCGACACCCCTCAACGCTACCAAGAAGCGCGGATAATCTTCCAGGACTTCGAGCACTCGAACTGGGCCTGGGACCCGTTGGCCAAGGCCTACTACTGGCATCGGTTTTACTCCCACCAGCCGGATTTGAACTTTGACCACGCTCCAACCCGCCGAGCGCTGCTGCGCGTGCTCGACTTCTGGCTCGGCCTGGGGGTGGACGGTCTGCGCCTCGACGCCGTGCCCTATCTCTACGAACGGGATGCTACAACTTGCGAGAATCTGCCGGAAACTCACGCCTTTCTCAAGCAGCTACGGGAGCGACTGGATCGAAAATTCGCCAACCGCATGCTTTTGGCGGAGGCGAATCAATGGCCCGAAGACGCTGCGGCCTACTTCAACGAGGGCGCCGAATGCCACATGGCGTTTCACTTTCCCCTGATGCCGCGGTTATTCATGGCGATACGGATGGAAGACCGCTTCCCCATCGTTGACATCTGGGGACAAACGCCGCAGATTGCACCGAACTGCCAATGGGCGCTGTTTCTCCGCAACCACGACGAGCTCACGCTCGAGATGGTAACCGAGGAAGAGCGCGAATACATGTACCGGGCTTACGCGCAGGAGTCTCGGATGCGCCTCAACCTGGGCATCCGGCGCCGTCTCGCGCCTCTTTTGGGCAACAACCGGCGCGCTATAGAGCTCATCAACGGGCTTTTGCTCTCGTTGCCCGGCACGCCCGTGATCTACTACGGCGACGAATTAGGCATGGGGGACAACGTCTATCTGGGAGATCGGGACGGCGTAAGGACCCCGATGCAGTGGAGCGCCGACTTAAACGCGGGCTTTTCCAAGGCCAATCCGCAGCGCCTGATTCTGCCCGTGATCATCGACCACGAGTACCATTACCAGACCATCAACGTGGAAGCGCAGCAAAGGAACCCGCACTCCCTGCTTTGGTGGATGAAGCGATTAATCTCGCTGCGCAAGCAATTCAAGGCGTTCGGTCGCGGCAGCATCGAGTTCCTTCAGCCCGAGAACTCAAGGGCCATCGCGTTTATCCGCGCCTATGAGCACGAGCTAATCCTGGTGGTGGCCAACTTGTCCCGCTTCGTGCAATTCGTCCAGTTGGACCTTTCGCGCTTCAAGGGCCTGGTGCCGGTCGAACTGTTCAGCCGCGCGCCGTTCCCCATGATCGGCGACCAGGCCTATCTGCTGACGCTCGGCCCGCACGGCTTTATCTGGTTTTCGCTGGAGAAGCCGCGCGTCGGCGCCGCCGGCGCTGCGGTCGCGGCGACCGGACCGCCGCGCATTGAGCTCGAGGGCACATGGGAGGGCCTAATGCGGGGCGAGGCTCGCGGAATTTTAGAGCCGATGCTGCGCGATTATATGCCGCAATGCCGATGGTTCAGGGCGAAGACCCGCACAATCAGGAGCGCGAAAATCATCGACGCCATCCCCATATGCGACGAGGGCCGGCGGGTTGACCTCGCTCTGGTAAATCTGGAGTACGTTTCCGGGAACCCCGAGGTTTACTTGCTGCCGCTGGGCCAGGCAGTGGGGGACGAAATTGGGGAGGTGCGGGCTAATCGCCCGCAGCAGGTGTTGGCGGAGCTCAAGTTCGCCAGACGAGGCGGACTAGTCAGCGACGCTTTGCTTTACGACGCCCTTGACGACGAGGGCTTTTGTGCCGCGCTTTTGGATGTGGTCGACCGTCGCCGCAGGCTTCGCAGCTCCGGCGGCGAGCTGGTCGGCTCCCACACCGCCGCCTATCGCCCGCTGCGAAACCGCGGCGCGCAGGAAACGCTCAAGGCGCGGGTCTTGAAGGGTGAGCAAACGAATTCATCGATCGCATACGGCGACAAGCTCATACTGAAGCTTTTCCGCCTGATGGAAGCGGGAATCAGCCCGGACCTGGAGTTAAGCCGCTGCTTGACCGAGCGCCTTAACTTCAAGCACGCGCCGCCTCTGGTCGGCTACATCGAGTATTGCGTCGAGCGCAACGAGCCGCGCACGGTTGCGATAGTCCACGGCTTCGTACCCAATCAGGGAGATGCTTGGGAGTTTACCGCCAAGGAAGTCGCCTTGTTTTTCGAGCGCGCCGCAACCAAGAAGAACAGCACGCCGCGCAATCCTTCCAAACCCCTCGCTCTGCTGGCGGTCGAGGGCGCTCCGGAGCCGGCAGTGAGCGACATGATCGGCGCCTACCTGGAGGCGGCGCATCTGTTGGGACAGAGAACGGCCGAGCTTCATCTGGCGCTGTCCTCGGTGGAGGACGACCCCGCCTTCGCGCCGGAACTTTTCAGCAAGCTTTTTCAGCGCTCGACGTATCAGTCGATGCGCAACCTCGCCAACCGCACGGTCCGGCTCCTGCGCGCGAGTCTTCCTTCCCTAGACGACGATGCGCGTAAGCTCGCCCAGGCGCTGCTCGCGCGCCAAGGCGAGATCAACGCGCGTTTCGAGGCCTTCCTCAACGCCAAGGCCGCGGTCAAAATGATCCGCTGCCACGGCGACCTCCATCTGGGGCAAATCCTCAACACCGGCAAGGACTTCGTCTTCATCGACTTCGAGGGCGAGCCGGCGCGCGGCCTGAACGAAAGGCGGCGCAAGCGCCTCGCCCTGCGCGATGTAGCCGGCATGCTGCGTTCGTTTCATTACGCGTCGTTCAGCGGACTGCTGGAATTGCACCGAAGAGGGGCCCTCGGCGGAGACGGGCTCGCGGCCATGGCGCCGTGGGCGCAAGCGTGGCAGACATGGTGCTCGTGGGCCTTCCTCAAGTCATACCTTAAGACCGCGGCAGGCGCCCCATTCGCGCCTCGCGATCCAAAGGAGCTCCAGGTTTTACTGGAGGCCCTGATACTGGAGAAGGCCATATACGAGGCGGGCTATGAGCTCAACAACCGTCCGGACTGGCTGGTGCTGTCGCTCCAAGGCATCGCGCAGATTCTCGACAGCGGAGTCGCCGACAAGAGTCGGCCCTAAAAATTACGAACGGAACATCAAGCGCCAAAAGCGCGAGTCCGAATTGCGCCGTCGAATAGACCCGTCAATCCTTAAGAAGTCGGCTCGGCCGCATCACGGGTCAAAGTCCGCGTCGTTGAAACCGGCAACGCGAGCGCGCCGGGTGGCCGGCCAAAGCTAAGCCGACGAGGCGGCGAAATTTACGCCGAGACGCCCGTCGCCGCGAGCGTCGGGTCGCTCAATGAAAGGATGTAAAGATTTCGACCAACGCAGGTCCAACGACCACTAGTAACATGGCCGGCAGCACGAATAGCGTGAGCGGCACTAACATTTTTATCGTGGCTTTCTGTGCTGCTTCCTCAGCGCGCAACCGCCGCCTGACCCGCAATGCGTCGGAAGCGGCTCGCAGCGCGGGCGCCATCCGGGTCCCCATTCGCTCGCTCTGAAGCAATACTCCGGCGATCGACCTTATGTCCTCGACTCCGGTGCGCTCCGTAAGGGTGTGCAGCCCCTCGGCCAAGGAGGCGCCGGCGGCGAACTTTCCCGACAGCAAGCTCAGTTCGACGCCGAGCAGCCGCCCTTGACGCGCGGTTATGCTGCCGACGGTTTTGATGGCTTCGTAGAGCCCTTGCCCAGCCTCGACGCAGACCACGAGCAAATCGAGAACGTCGGCGAGCTCGCGCTTTAGCTTGATTTGCCGACTGCGTATGCGTTTGCGTATATAGTAAGTGGGCATTAAGCCGCCGAGCACCATCCCGATCGTCGCGTATAAAACCTCGTCAGACTGGGGCCGTAAAGTTATCGCGCCAATCAGGAAACCCCCGAGTCCGCATAAGCACATGGACACCAAGCGACCTATCTCAAAAACCTTCGCAACCCCCGGTCCCATAAAGCCGGCTTGCGCCAGTTTGAGTAGAAGCTTCTCTCTGCGCGTCCTATTAAGCTTCGGTTCCGGGAATTTTTGAACGATCGACCGCAGGAGCATTCTGCCGTGCCCAGCAGCAGCATCATCGGTGTCCCCAATCAGCCCGTCGCTCGCCCTAATCTTTACGGCAATGTCTCGCAGCCGGTTCTCGATCTGGATCCGCGCGCCGAAGAAGCTGAAATAGATCGCCGTCGAGATTACCGTCACAAAGGCGAAGGCCGCAACCGCAATCAGCGCCGAGTTGTCGAGCAGCGCGCGAGCAAGCATCAGTAGTCAATCTGCAGGATGCGATGGATCGCAAGCAAGGCGACGAGGTCGAGCGCGATCGCCGCTTCCAGAAGTTTTTGACCCATCTGGTCGTAAAGCAGCGTGTGCACGTACTGCGGTTCGATCACGCTATAAGCCGCCAAGACCAGGACCGGCATCAGACCCACGACAAAGCCGCTTAGACGAGGTTGCGCGGTCAGCGCTTTAAGCTGCATTTGCACGCGATGACGAGCACGGATGGTCTCGGCCAGGCGCCCGAGAATCTCGGCCAGGGCGCTCCCCACCCTGCTCTGCAGCGTAACCGCGACGACTAAGAACCATACGTTTGAGTCCGGCACGCGCGTTATCATGTCCTCGAGCGCGCGCTGCAGGGACACACCAAGGCGCGTCTGTTCGAGCACCATCCGAAGCTCGGTCGCTATCGGAGGCGCCAATTCGTCCGCTGCCACCTGAAATGCGCGCATCAAGGTGTGGCCCGCCTCGAGCGCGGCTTTCATCAACTCCAAGGCTTCGGGCAGTTGCTGAGCGAACGCCTTGACGCGCCGCCGCCGACGTAGCCGGACATAAGCAAGGGGCAAAAATGCGAAGCCGGCTCCGCCCACCATGCCAGCGACGAAACTGCGCAACGCCGCGAATCCGACAGCGATGCCAGCAACGCCGACCAGTATTATCACCAGGGCCACCTCTGACACGCGCACGTCGTAGAGGCCGGCCTGCCAGAGGTTCTGCTCCACTTTGAACACCACGTCGTAGCGTTTGATCAGCGAGGCCAGCGGCTGCATCAGGGAAACGCCGGTCGGCCTGTACCGGCCGGCTTGCTTCGCATCCGTCTTTTCAATCGGCCGCGCCCGCGACAGGAGCTCGCGCACTCGATCGCCTCGGCGAGCCAGCGCCATGTTTACCAGCAGCGCGCTCGCCATCGTCGAAAGGAAGACGGCGAGCGCGAGAACCAACGCCGCCACGTTATCCTCCCTCGGGCTGAAACAGGCGCGCCTCGAGACTTAGACCCGCCGCCCGCAACCGCTCGGTGAAAGTCGAGCGGATGCCGGTGGCGCGCATGGAGCCTTGCACCTTGCCGCCGCCGTCGATACCGGTGGCGGCGAACTCGAAAAGATCCTGCATCATCACCGTGTCGCCCTCCATCCCGGTGATCTCCGCGATTTTCATCACTTTGCGGCTTCCATCGGAGAGACGGCTTACGTGAACGATAATGTTTATCGCGGCGGTTATTTGCTGGCGCATCGCGCGCTCGGGCAATGACACGCCCGCAAACAGCATCATCATCTCGAGCCGGCTCAGGCTGTCGCGAGGGTTGTTGGCATGGATAGTCGCGATCGAGCCGTCGTGGCCGGTCGACATCGCCTGGAGCATATCCAGCACTTCGGAGCCCCGCACCTCGCCCACGATGATGCGGTCGGGCCTCATACGCAGCGTGTTGCGCAAGAGATCGCGCTGGGTGATCTCGCCCTTGCCTTCCAGATTGGGCGGCCGGCACTCCAGCCGCACCACGTGCGGCTGCTGCAGACAGAGTTCGGCGGCGTCCTCGATGGTAATGATGCGTTCGTGATGGGGAATGAAGCTCGACAGGCAATTAAGCATGGTAGTCTTGCCCGAGCCGGTCCCGCCACAAATTAAAACGTTCAAACGCGCGTGCACGATCGCGCTCAGAAATTCGGCCATCTTCGGCTCCAGCGTACCGTGACGAATCAAGTTGTCCATGGTCAGCGGATCTTTGCCGAACCTCCGGATCGACACCGACGGGCCATCGAGGGCCAGCGGCGGAATGATGGCGTTGAAGCGCGACCCGTCCCAGAGTCTCGCGTCCACCATCGGCGACGCCTCGTCCACTCTGCGGCCGACCTGCGACACGATTCGGTCGATCGTGCTCATCAGATGTTGAACGTCGCGAAAGACCACCTCGGTCTTATGGAGCCGGCCGCGCCGCTCGACGTACACCCGATCGAAGCCGTTGATCAGGATGTCGGAAACCTCGTCATCGGCCAGCAGATGTTCGAGCGGACCCAGCCCGAGCAGCTCATTCTTGATCTCCTCGGTCAGGAGACCGCGGTCGGCCTCGGTCAACAAGCGCCCCTCTTCTTCGAAGATCTTGTTCACGGTGGCGCTAAGTTGGGCGGAGAGCACGGCCGGGTCCATGCTGTCGATCTTCGAGACGTCCACCGTCTCCACCAGCTTTCGGTGAACCTTTGTTTTCAGCTCGGCAAAGCTCGCGGAGTTGTTCTCGGCCTGCTTGCGGTTCGAAACCCACGAGGGTTTTGTCGGCGTTTCCGCGCTGTCGCCGTTGTTATGCAGCACTCTGTCGAGGAGTCCCATGTCAGCCCGTCGCGCCCGCGCGTTGCGGCGAGAACAACATCTTTAGAAATCCCCCACGTCGCAGGCTTTGCTTTTCCGGCCGGTCCCCGACCAATTTACAGGCCAGAAGCTCAACGCTTTTGGCGAGAGCGGACTTCGGCGCCGCCTTGAACAGGTCGCGGCCTTGAATCAGGACCGCCTTGAGGCTTCGGTCGTCGCGCGGAATTTTCGCAAAAATCGGGCGCGCCAACGTCTGCGCGATCTGCGCCTCGCTGATAAGCTCGCGCCCGGAATAGCGATTAACCACAAAACGCGGAGCGATGTGGTTTAACCCGAGCCGCTTGAGCAGCTCGAGAACGCGCCAAGTCCGCCGCAAAGCGCCTAGCGACTGATCAATCACGTAAAGCAGTTGATCGGAGCGTTCCCAAGCAGCGGCGGTGTTTTCGCTCATATATCGGCCGCAGTCAATCAGGACTACGTCGAACAACTGGCGCATCACGTCTAAAACCGGCACCACGAGCCCCGAACTGACCAGTTCGGACTCCTCGACACGCTTGGGAGCGGCAAGCAGGTACACTCCCGCCGGACCCTTGGTCAGCACGCTTTCAAGTCGGATCGAGTCAAGCTTCTGCTTCACGTCAGCTAGGTCCATGATCGTCTTCACCGGCTCCAGATTCAGCGCCGTCGAAAGATCGCCCGCCTGCAAGTCCAGGTCCACCACGCCCACCCGCTTGCCGGTCCTCACCTGCAGAGCGAGCGCCAGATTGGCCGTGAGCGTGGTGACGCCAACACCGCCCGAGGCGCTGACCAGCGAGAAAATAAGCCCCATGCCCTGGCGCAACACACCGCGGCGGGTCTCGTCGATCTTGAGCAGCGCCCGCGACAAGTCGAGGCGATTGAGCGGTAAAAACAGCACCTCGTGCGCCCCCGCGCGAAGCGCGCCGCGGATGATCTCCGGCGATCCATCCTGCAGCACCGCCAGCACCTTCGGCCCAGCCTCGGCTTGCGCTAGCCGCTGGAGCGGCTCGAAGTTCGGCGGGTTGCCCGAGTCCAGCAGCATCATGACCACGTCGGCGTCCGCACTGCCGCGCGCAAGCGGTTGGTCGGAGGCTATCTCCTCGACGACGATCTCCGGCTCCAGCACTTCACCCAAAACGCCGCGCATCGCACCGCGCGTTTCGCCAGTAGGCCCAATAATCAAAACCTTTAAGGAGCCGGCCCCCGATTCACGCCTTTGCGTGAACAATTCATTCCCTCCCGGTTCTTTGCTCACCACAACCGCGGCCGGCTCGGATCGGGCTGAGACAGGGAGCGAGTGCGAGTTTCCTCGTAAGTCAGCCCTCCTTGTTCGGTCGGCTTGGCAACCAAAGCCCCCTTGGGAATCGGACTCACGAGCTGCGGGGTAACGGTTATCATCAGCTCGGTCTTGATCCGGCTGTATGAGGTGTTTCGGAAGAACGCGCCCGCGAAGGGGACGTCGCCCACGTAAGGCACCTTGTTAACCGTTTGCTGGATGCTGTCCTGAATCAGGCCGGCGATGATGAGCGTTTGATTGTTCTTCATTCTAACCTGGGTCTCCGCGCGCTGGGTGATAAAGGCCGGCACATTAAAGCCGAACATCTGCACGCCTTGCGTGTAGTCGGGCTGCGACACCTCGGGCTTGACCACCAGCTCGACCTCGTCGTCCCCTATTACGGTCGGCACAAAAACTACCGAGGTGCCGAATTGCTTAAACACGATCGAGGTATTCAGCGCCTGCGCGATCACGATCGGAATTTCACCGCCGGAAAGGAACTTGGCCTCTTCGCCGGAGTTCGCCAGGATTCGCGGCTCAGCCAAAATGCGCGCCAGCTCATGGGTCTCCAGGAACTGAAAAAACTCGTTGCTCTGGAAGGGACCGTTGCTGGTTGCCAGCGCGTACGTGATCTTGTTCGACAGCAGCAAGGGCGTCAACGTGCCGCCCGGCCCCATCGTTCCTTGGAGACCCAGCGGCGTGGTGGCGCTCGAGACCCCGGTCAGCGGCGACGGTCCCAAGCTAGGAAAAATATTCAACGGTATAATCGGAGAGTAGGGCGTCGCCACGTTTCCGGGCAGACCGGATAGCGAAATGCCATTAGTCGCTGCGGCTAGGTCGATTCCCTGGTTCTCCAGCTTAGTCCGGTTGATCTGGGCCACCACGACGTTTAACAGCACCTGTTCGTGACTTTCCTTTTCTACGCGCACCTGGCGCTCCTGAAACTGCCCCCACATATCCCACAGCGCCAGCGTAGTCAGCCCGGGTTGCGCCCCGATAAGCATCAACTGATTGGGGTTGACCATCTGAATATCGGCGATCCGCGGATTGGCCACCGAAACCCGCGTGATGGACGTCGAGAAGCTGAAGATGCGCGACGTGCCCGCGACCAACAGGACCACGCCGCACGGCAATCCGTTCGGCGTGGTCCGACAGGAGTTGCGCCTGCTTTTAGGAGGCAACGCCGGAGGGTCGCTGATATATTTGCCGTTCGGCGCGATGCTCGGCGGCGCTATCGATTGGCCGGAGATCGTTGGCAACCCCAGTTGACGCGAGGCGGCCCCCGGCGCGGGCGGAGCCGCCTCGGTGCCGCGAGGCGCCGGCGGTCCGGCGCTGGGGATCTCCACCGTCGTCAAAGCCGCTCCCAGATCGCCCGCTTTGGCCGTCGGAGCGGCCGGCCCGGCGCCCGAATCAAGGGCCGACGGGAGCCCCATAACGGCGCCTTTCTCACGCCCGGTCGAAAGGGTTTCCTCGCTCATCGCTGGAGGGCTGACGCCCGGGGCCAGGATATCGCCGGCGTTGGCGACCCCCTGAACCATGAAGCGGTACTCAATGATGCGCCCGCGCGTATCTCGGACACGCACCGTTCCCTCGCCCCGCGCGGCCGCAACCACCTGAAACTCCTGGGACGAGAGCGCGCTGATCGTAAACGGCGGCGGATTGGTTTGGAACCTCACCTCGGGCGTGGCGCCGGTTGCAACCTTCGCGATTACATAATCTTCGCCGACGTTCAGCGTCACCGTTCTGGTCTGCGGCGCCGTCTGGGCGCGGCCCGGCAACGCGCCGCTGGCGAGCAGCGCCGCCAAGCACAACCAAAAAACCCCGATCTTCACACGCCGTATGATCCCGACGCTTCAGAAAATGCTGAAGCCTCGATTACCAACCGCCGGCCTCGGCCGCATGTTTTCGTGCGCGATGTGAGGTCTCGCGCAAGTCGACATGTGCGCGACGCGAAGCGCAACGCGGCGAGACGACCAGCCCATTCCGCCAATCGCTCCAGAAGTGGTCTCATAAATAACCGTAGGCTACGGATGTCATTCTGAGCTTCGCCCTTTGTCCATTCTTCGCTGCGCTCAGAGCCGGTGAATTTTTGGCAAGCTGCCGCATGCCGCCGTAGGCTGCGCCCGATAGGTCTCTAGTGGGGGGGCCGCCGTGCCCGCCCTGTCGCCGGTGATTCATTGGTCGCGCATCATGGCGGGCA
>JAKBMB010000001.1 GCA_021831785.1 Deltaproteobacteria bacterium
CGGCGAGAGCGCCGCCGCGCCGGTCCCGTGCGGGCGGTCCGCGTCCGCCGCCCCAGCCCCGCGGCGCGCGGCGGGCGCCTGTGACTCCCCACCTTGCCGGGCGCCTGGGGCAGGCTCGAACGCCTCGTTCAAGCCCGCCCAGCGGCGAAGCTCGGCCGGCGTGATCGCTTGCGCCGCCAGGCGCGCGGCGAGCTTGCGCAGCGAGGCCCGAGTCTGCCCAAGCGTCTCGCCGCCGAGCCAATAGGCGGGCGCGGCTTCGCCCGCGCCGACTACGCCGTCGCGGTCGAAAAGACGCAGGATAAGTGTTTCGCGCACGGCGACGGTTCGCCGGGAAGTCATAAGCGGCGGCTTAAGCGTGAAGCGCAGCGGGGCGATCTCCGCCCCCTCGATGCTAGCTTCTCCCACTCAGGACGGCTCCTTACCGCGCTTGAGCCGGTTGAGCTTCGTGAACGCGTCTGGATTGCACGTCACCAGCGTTGTTCGTCCGCAGACCGCGTCGGCTTCGCCCTGCACCTAAACTCCCCATAGCCCCATCTATGAGACTGCTTCTATTGAATACTGCGCAAGATAGTGACAAGGGTCCCGCTCCACTGCGGCTCTTGGTGTCATTCCCGCGCGCGTGTCCGGCGCGCGCGAGGAATCCCGGACTGCGCTGCCATGCCGGGCGAAAAGACCGGGATTCTTCGCGCGGCAGCCACGCGCGAGAATGACAAACCAGGGAATCCCGCAAGCGCGGAAGTGTCACTCTGATATGCAGGGCTCAATAAAGCAACTTTTTCAGAGCTTGGCGCAACTGGGGGCTCGACCAATCCAAACCGCCGGTGACGTTCCACACTATCACGCCCTGGCGGTTTATAATGAGGGTGCTGGGGAGGCCGCGCACGTTGTACATAGCTGCGAGACGGTTATCAGGGTCAAGTAGAACTCGAAACGTGTAGCCGTTCTTTTCGATCAACGATACCACCGCGGCTTGGTTTTGATCCTCGCTGATTGCCACGATCCGAAAGTCCCGATAGCCGCCAAAGTCTTTGTGCAACTGTTCCAGCGCCGGCATCTCCCTACGGCAAACCGGGCACCAAGTCGCCCAAACATTGAGAAAGATGATTTTGCCGCGAAAAGAGAGAAGTGAAACTGCCCTTCCACCCGGATCGTGCAGCGTAAAAGCCGGTGCCGGCCTTCCCGCCAGCGTTCCGGAACCCGGCACCAGCGAGCTTAGAGAGATAGCGGTGGCAAAATCGTTTCCACCTGGTCCTTCGCCGAATTTCAGCGATGTGGGTACTTCCTCGACTCGGGAACGCGGCCCGGGAAAATCTGTCGTACCCGGGAGAACGCGCGACGGTTTAGCCACCATCACGGCCGCAGACGGAGCAGCGGCCGGTTCCGGCGCTCGTGCCGTTTTCTCCCGCTCCGAACCGGAGGGCCCCGGGGACCGTTGCGCATCTGGTGGCCTCGGCAGCGCAACGGCGTCGCCAAGAACGAAAGCGTGCTCTTGATGATAACTCAGATAGGCGAGATACTGAGCGAGGCCAAAGCCGCCCACGAACGCGGCCAAGACCATCTCCGCGATCGCCCGCAGTGAGACCGGCAGCTTCGCTCCTCTGAGCGCGCTGCGTTGGGCTGCGCCGCTGAGAAGGTTAGCGAGGATAAAGCACGCTGCCCCAAGGCGAACCTCGTCGCCCTTTTGTAACGTCGTCACACCTCTGATGCGCCTGCCGTTAACGAACGTGCCATTGGCTGAGTGAAGGTCCGTGATGGTGTGCCGGCCAAAGCGATGCCTTATAATCGCGTGCCGGCGCGACGTGGTATCATGTTGAATCACAAAGTCGTTATTTTGATCGCTGCCAAGCGACACCCGGCTTTTCAACAAGACATATTCGCGTGAAAGCTGGGATGTTGGGTGGATCGCCAGTAGGCGCCCGGTTGGGGTCTTCACCCGACGGGGGTAGGGCCAAAGTCGCATTTACAACTCACTTCGCGCCGGAGTTCTCAGCGGTCCGCTCCTCGCTCGGTGCCCCTGCTCCTCGGGCCGCATGCTTGCGCTCCTGCCTTACGGCGAACGACCAGTTGTGAGTTTGCCTGCCTGCAGTTATGGAGGCTGTGTAAGTGCGCCCGGGCTTCAGGGGCGAACGCGGCACGAGCACCACAGCGCCGAAGTCCTTTAAGATGTCGGCGCCGCGGCGCTGAGCTACCGGGTCAGAGTTGACGTAACTGTCGACGGCAAATATGCACGCTGCTATCTTCTTGCCGTTCTCGGTCAGCGAGTAAGCCGAAACCGCCGAAGTAACCAGCGGACCGAGCTACAAGGTCACCGGCAGCCCCGCGGGCGAGGTAAAGCCGGCGCAGGCGCTCAACGGGTCTGGCCATTCTGCTTGAAACGAAGATAATTCCACGCGTGCGTCTTGCGGGGGAAACGCTATCGGCGAGGCCAGCGGCCTGGGCTTGAGAGGAAGCGGATCGGCGTCGCTAATCACATTAAGACCGGCGGCACAGATTCCCACCTCACAAAAGGCCCCATATGCCACGCGATGCAGCCCGGGGTTGAGAATCGACAGGCGATGAAACGGAGCGGTCATCCAATTGTCAATGGCCCAGAACGGCGTGGCAGGCGCACGCGGCCCCGTCCATTCATTGAGGTCACTTGATTTGGCGGCGTTGAATCCATTGCGGCTATACCAGGGGTTGGTTGGATCTTCGGTGTGCATCAGGTCGCCTAAAGTTGCCCCCGCCTTAAGGACGGCGCTGAAGTTCTTTACTATGTAGCGCGCGTGCTTGCGCTCGCCGTCGCTCAGTGCCGGATCCTCCTCGACGGGAGAGAGCTTTGCTATCGCGCGCCAGTAATTGACTCGCTGCAACCACGCAGGAATCATCGAAGCGGGAGGTTCGCCTGCCGTACGCGCTGCTGGCGCCGGTTGCGCTCCTGGCGCTTTGCGCGTGACAACTCCTGTCACGCGGGCCGCCGGAGCTTGGCGGGAGACGCCGGTCGTCGACCGGGCCCCCGGCGTCCGGTCACGCTGCGCCGCTTGGTCGTCGCGATAGATTAGATATTGAGCCGCGGCGAACCCAATTACGCAGCCGGCCAGAACAATCTCAGTAATAGTGCGGACCGGCCGCCACGGATTGCGCTTGGGTCCAAGACCAGTCTCAGCTTTCCCCGCCGCAAAGACAAATTTTGCGCCTCCCAGGCGAAGCTCGTCGCCCTGCCGCAGCCACATCGTGCCACGAAGGCGTCGCCCATTGACGAATGTGCCATTGGTCGAACCGAGATCGACGATCTGGTAGCGATTTCCCAGGCAGGTGATCTTTGCGTGCTTTCGCGACACGGTCGAGTCGCGGATAACAAGATCATTCTGCTCGTCACTCCCCAGTAGAATTTCAAGCTTGGAGAGCGTCAGCTCGCGGGTCTGGGAGCCGGAGGGATTAAACGCCAGCAGGCGTGCGGGTGAATCTTTTAGCCTGGCTCCAGTGTTGCTCTTGGACGCGATCATCTGCTCTGACTCAGTATTGAACCTACGCTGAGCAAATAACGCACGCAATTCAAGCGTAAAATGGACGAAAACCCGTCGACAATTACTCGGCTCCATGTGCCGGTCAAACCGCGGTGCTGCCCTCAGACTAAGCCAAATAGGCGGTCTCAGGCGGGACTCTGCGCGGCAGTTTATGTCTTTTTTCGCTTTACTGGAGAAGGCGCGAGGGGCTGGCGCGCCCCTGCCAACCTCCCCTGCTGCGCGGAGGGAGGTTGGGAAGGGGGTCTCAATGTTTGGCTATGCTCAATGAATGAGGAGTCCCAGGGCGAGCAAGATGCCGAATATGAGATGGAGCCGCGCGGTACCGGCGAGGCTTTGGTTAAGCGCGGCGCCGGCGCGCGCGTTGAAGGCCCGCACCTCGCCGATCGCTACCGGCAGCGCTAAAAACGCCAACGCCGGGCCGGCGCCGGTACGAGCGCAGATCGCGGGCAGCGCGGCAAACGCGGCGCCGACCAGCGCGACGTACTCGACGCGCGCCGCGCGCTCGCCCAGGCGCACGGCGAGGGTGCGCTTGCCGGCCTTGCCGTCGCCGGCTAAGTCTCGCACGTTGTTGACCACCAGAATCGCCGTGACCAGGCAGGCCACCGGAAGCGAGGCCAAAAGCGAGAGCGCGCCGACCCGCCCGGTCTGCAGATACGCCGTGCCGGTCACCGCGATAAGCCCGAAGAAAACGAAGGCGAACGGCTCGCCGAGCCCGTGGTAGGCAAGGGGATAAGGCCCCGCGGTGTAACCGACCGCGCTGGCCAGCGCGAGCACGCCGATCGCCAGAATCGGCCATCCGCCCGCAGCCGTCAGGTAGACCCCGAGGATTGCGGCCAGCGCCAGCACGGCGAAGGCCGCGCGCTTGACCGCAGCCGGCGCGGCCAGCCCGGCCTGGGTGATGCGCAGCGGGCCCAGGCGCCCGGCGGCGTCGGCGCCGGCGATGTAGTCGTAGTAATCGTTGGCCAGATTGGTGCCGATCTGAATCAGCAGCGCCGCCGCAAGCGTCGCCGCGCCTAGCGGCAAATCGAGCGGACGCTCGCGCCGCGCCAGCGCCAGGCCGACGATCACCGGCACGATCGCCGCCGGCAGCGTGCGCGGCCGCGCCGCCCAGAGCCATACCGAGAGCCGGTCCTTAAGCCCGCACGGCGGCGCGGCGGGCGCATTCCCGCCGGCGCCCCCTGCGCGGCCTTCCCCCGCGTTGCCGGGGAAGGAGTTGAGAGCCGCCGCGTCGCGCGGGAAGCGGTCCGGCTTGCGCTCGCCGCCGTTCGCGCTCATGGCACGCGCTTGAAGCGCGAGAAGTCGGGCGGGCGCTTCTGCACGTAAGCGTCGCGCCCTTCCTTCGCCTCTTCACTCATGTAAAAAAGCAGCGTGGTGTTGCCGGCGAGTTCTTGGATTCCGGCCATCCCGTCCATCTCGGCGTTGAAGGCCGCTTTGAGGCAGCGCAGCGCCATCGGGCTCATCGCCAGCATCTCGCGGCACCATTGAACGGCCGTCTCCTCCAGTCGGTCGAGCGCCACGACCTCGTTGACCAGCCCCATTTCGAGCGCCTGGCGCGCGTTGTACCGGCGGCATAGATACCATATCTCGCGCGCCTTTTTCTGGCCGACGAGGCGGGCGAGCTGGCAGGCGCCGAAGCCGCCGTCGAAGCTCCCCACTTTGGGGCCGGTCTGGCCGAAGACCGCGTTGTCGGCGGCGATCGTCAGGTCGCATACCACGTGCAGCACGTGGCCGCCGCCGATTGCGTAGCCGGCGACCATCGCCACCACCGGCTTGGGGATGCTGCGGATGAGCTTTTGCAGGTCGAGCACGTTGAGCCGCGGCACCTGGTCGTCGCCGACGTAGCCTTGGTCGCCGCGCACGCGCTGGTCGCCGCCGCTGCAGAAGGCGAGCTTGCCTTCGCCGGTGAGGATGATCACGCCGATCTCGCTATCTTCGCGCGCGCGCGAGAAGGCGTCGAGCATCTCGCTCACGGTCAGCGGCCGAAAGGCGTTTCGCACCTGCGGCCGGTTGATCGTCACTTTGCCGATCCCTTCGGCTTTTTCATACTTAATGTCCTGGTATTCGCGCACCGCGGCCCAGTTGATTGGCATCGCTTCCTCCTTTTCTCCAGGGCCTTTTTCCCTGTGATTTGCCCGCGGCCCTGGTCTGCGCTGAGAGTCTGTGAATGTGTGGCAAGCTGCCGCATGCTGCCGTAGGCTGCGCCCGATATGTCTCTAGAACCTATCTCATAAACGACTTTGCTTTCTCTGTCATGAACGCGCTCGCTTTCTCTGTCATGCTGAACGAAGTGAAGCATCGACGCGAAGCGATTTGTCCGGCAGCAGCGTAGCGAACCAGAGCGCTGCGCGTAGATTCTTCGCCTGGCGGCTCAGAGCCTGTGAATTTTTGGTAAGCGATATGTCTCTAGTGGGGCGGCCCGCCCCACTACCCAAAAATTCACCAACTCTCAGCCGGCCTTCGGTAAAGTCCGCGGCGCGGACGCAGCACGCCGGAGCTCGGCACGGCGCGCTCTTCCCGCCCTCGCCCCCGGCTGCGCGGGAAGCAGTGGGCGAGCGCCCGCTCACGGCGCGAAGAAGCCGGCGGCGAGGCGGTTGAACTGCTCGGGGCGCTCCAGATGGGGAGCGTGCCCGGCGCCGTCGATTATCTTGAGCCGCGCGCCGGCGATCGCGCGCGCCAGCTCGCGCCCGATCGCGCAAAACTTCTCGTCGCGCCCGCCGGCGACGATCAGCGCCGGCGCGCGCAGCGCCTCGAGCCGGTCTTCCAAGCCCGGCTGCGCGCCGACGCTCATCGCGCGCAGGCAGGCGGCGAGCGCGCCGGGCGAGCATGACAGGCGCGTTTGCCGAAGCTCGGCCCGCGCCGCCTCGGGCATTTCGGCGAGCGAGGCGAAAAGCGCCATCGCCTCCCATCGGCGCACGAACGCTTCGATCCCGCGACGCTCGGCGAACGCCGCCAGTGCGCGATCGGTCTTGAGGCGCGCGGCGCGCTCAGCTCCGCTCTTAAGCCCGGCCGACGCGCTCTCCAGCATCAGCCGCGCGACCCGCTCGGGATGCGACGCCGCCGTAGCGAGCGCGATCCGCCCGCCCATCGAATAGCCGAGCAGCGCAAAGCGCCGCGCGCCGAGCTGATCCAGCGCCTCGACCAGCGCCGCGGCGCATCGCTCCACCGACATCTCGCCTTCCGGCACGCACACCGCCGTGCCGCCATGCCAGGGCAGATCGAAGCTTATCACGCGATGGTTTGGGCGCAGCGTTTCACGCAATGCGCGAAAGCTCTGCTTGTTGCCGGTGAAGCCGTGCAGCAGCACGATCGGCGCGCCGCGATCGGACGGCGCCGCGGACCCGAGCGAAGGGCGCCGCGAAGCGGCCTGCGCAGGAGGCGAGTTGCTCGCATTTTCGCTCGGCGCGGGCTTAAGCGGGCCCTCGTCGGCAAGCTCAAATACGGCGCAGTTCGTCCGAATCCGCCGGATCATTGTGCTCGTGGCTCCTCGGCAAAAAAGCCTCCGCAGGTCAGCACCCCCATCCCCACCTTGCCCCGCGCGGCGGGGGAAGGAGTAAGAAAAAGCGCGCCGCGGGGGAAGGTGGCCGCAGGCGCAGCGCAGCGGGGCAAAGAGTCGGCAGGCGCGGCCCTTGTCTGCCCCCTCGCCCTTTGGGAGAGGGCGGGGGTGAGGGTGCTGTTTTGGGCCGCGTGGCACAACAGAGGTTCGGGCCTGCGGCCCGAAAGGCGGGCACGGCGGCCCGCCCCACTGAATAAAGAGAAGCAAGGCGGGCACGGCGGCCCGCCCCACTCCAGCACATGGCGGGCACGGCGGCCCTTGTCTGCCCCCTCGCCCTTTGGGAGAGGGCGGGGGTGAGGGTGCCGGAGGCGCCTGCATCCTGGTCCCCCACCTTCCCCCGCTCCGTGTTTGCGCGGGAGACATAGGTAATGGGCGCGCGAAAACCTGGGTAACACTCAGACTGATCATCGGAGCGACAGGTCATCAGGGCAGCAGGCCACATACGCCGGGCCGCGCCTGCGGCTACGACGCGGCCGCCGCCGCTCGGCGGGCGGCATCAAGCGCGCCTTCAAAAAGGCTTCGATGGAGCGCGGCATTTTGCGCGCGCTCGGTTTGAATTTCTACGATATACAGCCCGGGTGCCGCGAGCGCGCCGGCGACGGCGCGCTCGAACTCGCCCATCGAACGCGCGAGCGCGTAGCCGGCGCCGTAGAGCTGCGCCGCCGGCTTAAGCTGCTCAAGCCCGTGGGGAGTGGCGAAGTAGGTCTCGAAGACCTCGCCCAGCGCGGCCTGGGGCAGGAAGGAAAAGATCCCGCCGCCGTCGTTATTTATTACGATTACCACGAGGTGGGGCGAATGGCCGGCGGCGGCCTTGAGCGCGCCCAGGTCGTGAAGGAAGCTTAGGTCGCCGAGCACCACCACGGTGGGGCGGCCGCCGGCCGCGGCGGCGCCGGCGGCGGCGGAGAGCACGCCGTCGATGCCGTTGGCGCCGCGGTTGCAAAACACGTCAATCCGCCGCTCCGAGCTCTCGCCGAAGGCGTCGAGGTCGCGCACCGGCATGCTGTTGCCGACGTGCAGCGCGGCGCCATCGGGCAGCAAGCGCAGCAGCGCGGGAAAGAGCGCGCACTCGCTTAACGCCGCCGCGGCCCCGCCGGCTAGCATCCGGTTGAGGTAGCCGCGCGCCTCGCGCGCGGGACCGGTCCATCTCGCCAGCCATCCCGCCGGCGCCGGCTGGGCGCCTTCGAGCAGGGCGCGCGCCAGCTCGCCGGCGTCGGCGCGAATCGCGTCGGTGGCGCGCCGCGCGGGGTCGGGCCAGCTTCCCCAGGGCGCCGCGACGAGGTAGAACGGCGGGCGCTCAAGCGCGGCGAAAAACCCCTGCGCCGGCTTGGAGGTGAGCGGGCGGCCGAACTGGAGCACCGCGTCGGGAAAAAGTTCGGAGCATAGCGCGGGGTCGCGCAGCGTTATGTCGTAGGCGTCGACGATCGGCGCGCGGCCGCGCCAGCCAAAGCGCAGGCCGGAGAGCGGGTCGGCCAGAATGGGCCAGGAAAGCCGGCGCGCGAGCTCGCAGATTGCCTCGCGCGTCGCGCGCGTGCCGGAATAAAAAGCGCCGGCCGCCGAGGGCACAGCGCTCGCGCCGGCGCGCTCGTCCAGGCCGGGGCCGCACACGATCACGCCGCGCCGGCGCGTCTTGAGCTTGGCGCACAGCGCTTCGAGCGCCGGCAAAGCGGGCTTGACGGCAACCGGATGAAGCGCGACGCGAGGCGCCGGTCCCGCGCGCAAATCGGCGGCCGCGGCCGGCGCAGCCTTGAGCGCCGCCAGCGCGGCGCGTTCCTGCTCCACGTCGAGCAGCGGCTCGCGCATCGGGAAGTTAACATGGACCGGCCCGGGCGGCATCCCGAGCGCCGCGTCGACAGCGCGCAAGGCTGCCGTTCGGTAGTATTCGTCGGGCTCGGCGCCGGCGGGCGCGGGTAACGTGATGCTCAAGCGGACGTGAACGCCGTAAAGGCGCGTCTGGTCGATGGTTTGCGGGGCGTGACAGTCTTGCAGCTCGGGCGGCCGGTCGGCGGTGATGATGATCAGCGGCACGTGGGAGAGCGAGGCCTCGACCACGGCCGGCAGGCAGTTGGCCGCAGCGGTGCCCGAGGTGCAGATGAGCATCGCCGGACGGCCGGTCTCGCGCGCCGCACCGAGCGCGAAGTAAGCGGCGCTGCGCTCGTCGAGGACCACCCACGGGCGCAGCGCGGGCGTCTTTACCACCGCGACGGCCAGCGCGCTCGAGCGCGAGCCGGGACTGATGCAAGCGGCGCCGACGCCCATCCGGCAGAGCTCCTCAACCAGCGCGAGCGCGGCCGCGGCGTTGAGGTTCGCCGCGTTCATGAGCGAAGCCCGGCGAACAGCGCGCCCAGCTTGTCTTCGGTCTCGGCAAACTCCGCGTCAGGGTCCGAGCCGGCGACGATGCCGGCGCCCGCCCAGCCCACGACGCGCCGGCGCTCGACCAGCGCCGAGCGCAAGGCGACCGCAAACTCGCCGTCGCCGCGCGCATCCATCCAGCCGACGCTTCCGGCGTACCATCCGCGGTCGGCCTCCTGCGCGGCGAGAATCGCCCGGGCGCGCGCCGTGGGCACGCCGCACACCGCGGGCGTGGGATGAAGCATCCCGGCCAACTCGAGCGCGCTTAAGGGCCGCGCCAGCGCCCCGCTGATCGGCGTGAACAGATGGAACGTCTCGGGAAAGACTCGCACCGCCGGCCGGTCAGCGATCGAAAGCTCGCGCGCGACCGGCCGCAGGGCCGTCGTTATCGCTGCAACCACCAGCCGATGCTCGTGGGCGTCCTTCGCGGAGGCGAGCAGCGCGCGCGCCTGCGCGCGGTCCGCCGCCGGCGCGGCCCCGCGCGCGGCCGAGCCGGCCATCGCCCCGCAAACAAAACGGCCGGCGCGCAGGCGAATCAAAAGCTCGGGTGTCGAGCCGATAAAGCTCGTCTTGGCACCGGCGATCCAGAAGCTTAGGCAAGCGGAGCGATAGTCCCTGGCACGGGCGAGCACGGCCGCGGGCTCAAGCGGAGCGCTAAAGGCCCGGGTTTTTTTGCGCGCCAGCACCACCTTGGCCACCTCGCCGTCATCGATAAGCTTCAGCACCGCGTTGACCCGCGCCCGCCATCGCGCGCGCTCGGCCTCCTCGATGCCCGCCGCGGGATTGCCTAGCGCCGCCGCGCGATCGACAAGGCTGCGATGCGCGGCCCCGTTAGCGGACTGCAGCGCCTGGCGCGCAAGCGCGGGATCCGCAAGCGGCGCGGGCGCCGGCGCCGCGCCGAGCACGGCGGCCACCTTCGTCAGGCGCGCGGCGCGGCGCAAGAGCGCCGCCCGTTCGCGCCGGTCCTTGAAGACCAGGGTCAGAAAGGCTCCTCGGGCGCGCCGCTTGACCCACAAGATGCTAGGCACCAGCATCCGCGCGGGCGGAAATTCGCGCCAAGCCGGGTCCGCCGCGCGCCGGTCGAAAAAGCCGAAGCCGCCCAAGGCCAGCGGCGCCTGGGACGCGCGGCCGTGGACCCCGAGCCGCCCAAGCGCGCCGCGCGCCGCGCGCGAAAGTATTGCGAAGCGTTCGGGGCCGCTGGCCACAAACTCCAGCGCGGCGCCGAGTCCCAATACGGCGAAGCCGCGCGCGGGGCTCTCGAAGTAAACCAGATTTCGCCCGCCGCCGGCCCGCGCGACAGCCAGGAGGTCTGGCGGCGAACCAAGCGCGATCGTCTCGAATTGAAGCGCCGCGTCGGCCTGTTCGGCAGCCATCGGGTAAAGCGTCTCGATCCGGTTGTCCATCCGCGCGCGGGGATCGCGGCGAAGCCTTGGAGCAGGCGCGCCGTCGTTTCGGCGAGCGCCCGCCGCATGCATGATTATTCCTAACAATGATCGCGCGGGGAAATCAACGCGGCTAAAAAACCGGCGTTCAACGGCGCGCCGCGCCGCCTACAGCGCGCCCGCGGCAGCCTGAAAATTCCAGGGAGGTTACGGTTCTGTTAAGTGAGGGAGTCGGCAAGGCTGCACCGCCCAACCGGACTGCTAACGCACGCCATGGGGTTGCCGGCAAATTGAAGCATTTTTGCCTTTTGGCAGACCCTTCTAGGCGAAATTCTAATGATGAGACCGCTATAGCTCGTAGCTCCGGCGCTCCAAATACCGCACCGCGCTCCGCTTTCCCTGCGAACCAAAGTCTGGCAGTCTATCAGGTGTCACGTGTCGACATGACGACATAATTTAAGAGCGAGCGTCTGGCTGTGCGCGGGATCCTAATCCAACCCACAAGCACTACGGGGAGCATGTATGACGGAGCCCGATAAGCCGCAGGAGCAGCAGGTTCCGGTTAGCGTGACCTGGGAAGGGCTTGATACTGTCCCCGCTATGGCTAGCAACGTGGTCATGGTGCAGCAAACGCCTTACGAGTTTGTTTTAACCTTTGGCTTTGCGAGCCCGCCTATCTTTACCAAACTGCCGACGCCTGAGGAGCTGGCGCGCATAAAGATTCAAGCTCAAGCTGTTGCTCGGCTCTCGATGCCGCCAGGCCGCATCGTAGAACTTGTCGGCTTACTGCAGCAGCAGTTAGCTGTGTACCAGCAGTTGCAGAAACAGTAGAGGGCTCAATGGCTGACGGAGCGAAAGCGCCTGCGTCCGGTGACGTTCCGAGCGTCGCGTCTGACCCCAAGCTGTGGCTTTTTCAACTGTCGGAAGAAAGGGGGATACCTTTGCGGGTCGGACCGGGAACGGAGGGGGCGCGGATCGTCACCCAACAACAGGTTTCGCTCGTACTCGCGGTGACCAACATTGGGCCGTACGCTCTGCGCGCCGTTGTACCGAGCAGCGTTTCATCCTTCGAATGGTCTGAGGCGCCCGTCCGCCATTTCACGATCGAACAATGTAACCTGCCGGAGGGAGAACCCCACATAATTAAGACTCCGATTCCGGTTACGGTGACACGCGAGAACCAGGTTGATTTCACCGCGAGTTTCGATGAAGCCAAGATTTCAATAGGCGGCGAGAGCTTCCGCGACGCCTTTGAAGCCCTCGTCTTTGAGGTCCTGGACACGTTTGACTATTTGATCGAGCACGAAGGCGAACTAGGAGCGGAGCCTGAGCGGCAATTGAAAGTTTTGAGCAAGTACCTTGGCAAGGCTCACGACTGACCATGCTGAGAAGATAGCTGGGAAGCTCGGCATCAGGCCTGAAAGAGGCCGCAAGCATGACCACGTCTATATCAGGTGGGAGGGCAGGATAATCGCCTCGTACGGCATTCGGCGCGGCAGCCGCCAGTTGGCCCACGACTACGTAGCGGAACAAATCTTCCTAACCCCACGCGAAGCAATCAATCTTGCTCGCTGCCCAATGTCGCGCGATGAGTATTTCGAGGTGCTGAGAACGCGCGGCCACATTCCGCGCGACGCCTCATAGCTTTTCCAGAAACCAGCGCGCTCCGTCGTGGGCCGTTCTATCCGACGTCACTATCTTGGTAAATATGGCCCCCAAAATCTTCCGGTCGCGCGGAGAAATCAGCGCGGCTAAAAAACCGGCGTTCAACGGCGCGCCGCCTGCGGCGCCCCGTGGCGACCAGCGGCACGTCTGCGGCGGGCCGGGAGCGGCACACGGGGACGGCGAGTCACGCTAGAGCAAAATCGAGTCAAAAAATTGGCCCACCGAAAGCATCGCTCCGTCGGGCCTTCGTAGATAGCAGTAGCGAAAAGCCTAACGTCATTTGGCATGCGGCAATCTGCGCACCGACGCCCAGTTCAGCTTATCGTCGAGGGCCACTTGTCGGCCGCCATATGGAGAGATTATGTGGCGGCCCTTGGGTTTAACCGGGCCGAGCCTTGCGATCTTCTCTTGGCGTGTCTTGATAACGTCGCGGTCTACCTGCTGATTTTTCTCCAACAGGGCTTCGATATCGAGGTGTTTCATCGTTCGCACCCCCGTTAGTCAGGCTGCAACAAGCGGGCGATACCCTTGGAGCGTGTGGATTGCGTTCGTCTGGCCCATTTTCCGCATATAGTCCAGCAACAGCCCGTGATACTGACGCGCGGCCATTGCCGTTCCTCACTGTCCCGTCTCTTTCTGCCAGCGTGCCATCGCTGCTTTCTTTGCGATCTCGCGCCTTTGTTCCGCAGAAAGTTTCTCAGCCCTCACCCGACCGCCACGACGACCGCCAAGCCGTCCGAGCGCCACAGCAGCCGGATTCTTCTTGCCGATATCGATATCGGCGATAGATTGAACGATGCGGGAGACCATAACGTTAACATCTGGTCGATGCGGCTGCTTGCTTGAGCGCTTGAGCATGCCTTACGCTATGTCAGATGACACGGCGAGTGCAAGAGGTTCAAAAAGGCGTGATCGCTAGTCAATGGCTAAGCTTTAGGGGGCCATGTTGGGCGAGGGCACTGCCTGTGGCGCTCCGCGCGCGGGAGGGAACGACGTACGTGGATGACGGGTGCGCGGGCTGGGCTAGATGAAGGCGCCTTCTTGGCGCACGCCGGCGCGCTCCAGCGCGGCGCGGATGCGCGCGATCTCCGCGGCGCCGAGCTTGACCAGCGGCGGACGCACCGCGGCGCATCGCAGCCGCCCCAGGATAACCAGCGCCTCCTTCATCCGGTTGTGCATGTCAACCCAGGGGTCGGCGTAGAAGACCTCGGCCAACGCCCGGATGCGCTCGTTGAGCGCGCGCGCCGCGCCGAGGTCGCCGGCGCGCACCGCGCGCCACAACGCCACATGCAGGTCGGCGATCACGCTGCCCGAACCGGAGAGCAGCCCGTGGCATCCGAGCACCAGCGAGCTTAAGAGCCACGCGCTGTGGGTGGTGAGCACGTTGACCGGTCGCGCGAGGCTTTGCAGCACGCCGATATGGCGCTGATGCAGCGCGGGGTCGCCGCACCAGTCTTTTATCGCGCGCACGCTCGGCACCCGCTGCGCCAGCATCAGCAGCGTCTCTAGCGGGTAGCCCTGGCCGCCGCCGAGCGGGTACTGAAAGACAATGAGCGGCAAGTCGGTGGCCGCCGCGATGGTCTCGAAATGCTTGAGCGCCATCTCGGGGCGCCGTTGCGCGCCCATGATAAAAGGGTTGGGCGGAAACACCAGCAGGCATGACGCGCCTGCCTGCCGGCTCATCCTGGCCAGCCGCGCGGCGTCAAGGCTGCCGTCGGCGTAAATGCCGTTGATAATGGGGGTTTTGCCCTCGAGCTCGTCGGCCGCTATCTCGAGCACGCGCTGCTGCTCGTCGAAGCTTAGCGAGGGGACTTCGCACGAATGGCCGTTGACGGTGATCGCCGAGACGCCTTCGACCGCGGCGAGCTGGCGGATATGGGCGCGGTAGGCCTGGTCATCGATGCTCAAGTCGTCGCGAAACGGCAGCAGGCAGGCCGGAATCACGCCCTGGGGTTGGTAGTCCTCGAATCGTGCCATCGCAAAACCGTCCTCGCCGCCACCGCCGCGGCTCAAGACTCAAGTTTAGCGCCGATCCCCCGCCGAAAACAGCGCCGCCACGTTGGCCATTTTCCCCTTCCGACGCTCGCCGGCGGAAACGTGTGATTGGAAAATCAGCGTCATATGGGCCGCATTAGGGTTTCGTGCCACCCGAGAGCGCGGCACGGACACCCTCGCGAGCATGGGCTGGGCCGGCTCGGAAAAGCGCTTGCACGGCTTGCAACACAGGGCGAATTCCCTGTACGCCTATCTATACGTCGCTATGACTAGCCCGAGGTCGTCTTTGCACGACGCGGGGATTTGCTGCAAGGCACGCTGCTTGCGGATGCTACGATGCTACAATGATGGTGTGTGGCGAGCATCGTTACTAGGGCGGCTGGGCGGGACGCGAAATGCTAGGCGGGGGTTTTGGGGAGACTTGTCCGGCGCACTCCTGAATTGAAAGACCGCGGAATTCGTACGTAAAACGCGAGATTCTTGTGAGGCAGGCGACGCCATGGCCGAGGTAGATCCGTTCGCCACAAGCGATGACGGTTATTCGCTTGGGGTCTATGGAGCCATGAACCCGGCGATCCACCATCCGCGTTGGTACCTCACTATAGGGGTGCTCAACCAGGCTGAGGTCGATGAAGCTGAGGGGCGCGCGTCGTTAGCCAGCCAGACCGCCGATGGTTCCACGCAGGCGAGCAGCCTCGTCTGTACGCCACTGTCGTCGCAGTTCACCGTCCGAACCCTCAGAGTCATCTGTTTTCAGAACCAATGGTGGATTGCCACGACGGATGCGGCTTCCCTTGCAAGGATGCGGGACATCTGTGATGCGGTGTTCAAGGCATTGCCGCATACGCCAGTTTCGGCTTTCACTTTCAATTTCGCTTTCCACCGCGCGACGAAACAAGAGAATGTCGGCGCCAAGCTGGCTGCATTAGCCGAACGGTTGCCGTTCGGCTTTCGCTCGGAACCCGCCGCGAACGCCGCGGCAAGTTTCCAGTATCGGGTGTCTGTCGGCGGCCGAGATGTCAATCTGTCCGTCGAACCCTCAATGCGAGACCCCAAGAAGATATTCGTAGGCTTCAGCGTTACCCATCGAATTCAGGGAGCCGGGCTCTTCGATCTTAGGCCTATGCTCGATGAGAGCTTGGAACGAGACCCAAGAGAAGCGAGAGACTGGCTATCTAGAGTGCTGGCCGCTATCGAAGTCTCCGACGCGTAGAAGGTAAAAATGCCTATAGGTGCAGAACCTTGGACGACCTCCCCGCGTGAATTTGAACGGACTTTTTTGCGTTTCGGGAACGCGGGCGTGGAGGCCAAGTCCTGGTCTAGCCAGCCGGGCGGCTTTTTATTAGCAGATCTTCAGCGGACTTTTGTTGGTGTCTTGCCGCCCGAGTCGCCTGTTCATTCGAGCGCGACATGGTTCTGCGCGCAGTCGCGGCCGGCCAGGTATTCGAGCGACGTCGTGACCGTTACGATCTTCCAGCGAATGTGGCTCGATCGGATCACTAATGCACAGCCCACAGGGCTTCGCTACAGCGTCGACCCTCCGCCCTTGCAGGAAAGCTTCGATCAAGAGCGGTTCGAGGAGCCGTACCAAAAGCTGGGGCGGTTGAGAGGCCCTGATGCTACCCCCGAGATGCAGCGGCAGGTTCGTAGAGTCTTCGTGCAAGCCGGGCGAACTGGGGCGCGATGGCTGGTGAATCGGATTCGCGATGAATGGAGTATTGATGCTCTCAGCGCTGTTTCCTTCCTTCTTGCAGAGCTTGGCCTCGACGCCCTGGAGCCGATTTTAGAGGCCCTTGAGAACAACCCTTCCGAAGACGTCGCCGAGTATCTTCTCCGCGCGCTGTGGCGGTTTCCGCAGCTACCATCAGGGTCAGTTACAACTCGTGTGGTTGCGGTTTTGATGCGCTATCAGGACCCCGGCCAGGATTCGGAAATCCGCGCCGCAGCCTATCGCGCATCGAGCTGCTTAGCCCCTGGGGCGGCTAATGCGCTTCAGCAAACACTGCGATTGCTGGCCGAGCTTGGCCGACTAGAACCTGATTGGGACACTTACGGCAGTGAACCGCCTACGAAGGAGGCGATAGCTGCCGCACGGCACCTCATCGAGGAAGTTCAGCGGGGGTTGCAGGGCACCGAGGCTGGTTTGTCATTACCCTTCGCCGTGGTGCCGCTATCGGGCGGTGGCGTACAGATTGAATGGCGCGGCGAGAACGACAGCATCGAAGTAGAAATTGGACCTCGCGGGGAGTGGGGGTATTTGCTCGCCAGAGGCGCTGGGCCTGTGCGCAAATTCGAAGAGGGTGATGGCGTCGCTAGGTCTCGCATCCTGGAGTTGGTAGCTTCGGTTGTCGCTTGATGCCGCGACGGTCGTGGAGATTGCCGATGAGGATCGCCTTTACCGGCGACTGGCCCCCAACCATCTCAACCCCGACGGTTCCGTGAACTCGAACGCCTTCAAACTTAACGGCAAACCCGATCCCCAGATATCAGTGGACATTGCGCGTCTGACGTCTCCGGAGCAATCAGTCGCCCGTTCACGCAACTCTAACTGTCGATTGAGCATGTTGATTGTGGGAGAGGTACGGTCTTTAGGTCTGGGAGTCTTGCATCGCCCCACCGACGAAAATTATGCCCACGGCGTAATTCTAGGGAACGCGACGAAAGCCACCTGCCGCCAGCTCGCCGAAAGAGCCGTCGTGCTTGCCGTTGCGGCGCCTGGGGAGACTTAAACCTACGCGCCAGTTGCTCGAGTTGACCTGGGGCCATGAGAGCCAAACCGAAATTTCTCAACCTCTATTTCACCATCTCTGAGCTTTTAGCCGAGCGCTAGCGCCGATCCGGAGCGTTGGGATGTGGCTCCGGTTCGGCAATCGACGCAGGCTGAAGCAGTTGGGCCAAGCCTGGCGGGACTTTAAACCGCGCTTGGGTGAAAACCTCTCAATCTATCGCGTAGGGTCAAAGGACGAAGCCCTGCGTGTAGCGGAAGTCTTCGCGGTTGCGTGCAAAACCCAAGGCCCGGAAGATTTAGCCGGTATCCTGATACCTCCCGATTGCCTTCAGGGCTTCACCTGCCGCTTCGAACCCTACAGCGATCTGCCGCCGTATTTGCGTGAACGGCACTACGAAATTCCGGCGGCCGAACTTGACGATCCGTCGGCCAAAAATCTAGCTGATAAGGTCTTGAAGCACCCGGAGGGCGACTATATCAACCTCGAAGAGCCGCACGTTGTCAAGGCCGCTATTCGGCTAAAGGGAGAAGGCATAATAACAATCTCGGATGCATGGGAACGAGCGCTCCGCGAGCATCAAAAGAAAAAGCCTTGAGGGCACTCTTAGACCATTTGGCATGTCCCAGTTTTCGTGCCGCGGGGGGCGGACGAGCGCCCGGGGCGGCGCGCTCAGGGGGCGAGCAGGTAGAGCGCGGCGAAGCACAGCGCCATCAGGGGCAGCCCAACCGCGAGCCCCACGCGCGCCCATTCCCGCCCGCTGATGCCCAGGCGGGCGGCGGCGATGATATTGGGCAGGTTGCCCGGAATCAGCATCCCGCCGGCCAGCAAAAGCCCCATCAAGAGGTTTCGCTGCTGCGCGGGGTTAAGCCCGGGGCCGATCTCGGCCGCGGCCAGCGTGGCGTTGTCGACCAGCGCCGCCACGCTGTTGAGCCAGAACAGCGCGGCGTCGGGAAGCTTAACCAGGTAGGCGTCGACCAACGGCTGCGCGGCCGCTGAAAGCCCCACCAGCCCGGCGACGAAAAGATAGAGCCGAACGGCGCGCAGCGCGATCGCGCCCCATCCGTCGGCGGCGTCGGCGGTGCCCGAGGCGCCGCCCGCGGCGACGGGAAACAGCAGGCTCAGCGCGCCGACCGCGGCGATGCCGACGGCGACGTACGGCCCGATCAGCCGCGCCAGGTACCAGAAGTCGGCGTTGAGCGCGCCGATCGCGATCGTGCTCAGCGGCTCGCCCAGCGGCGTCAGCGCGGCCCCCATCCCGATCGCAAAGCATCCCAGCACCGCGACCCGCACCGCGCTTTTGCGCTCCAGGCGCAAAAGCGCCAGCGCCTCGGCCAGAATCAGCGCGGCCACGACCGCCGTGATCGCGCTGGATAAAAACCCCAGCACGACGATTACGCCCGCGCAGACCCGTCCGAGATGGGGCGAGGTCGAAAGGCGCGTGAACAGGCGCTCGAGCGCCGGACGCGCCAGGTGCACCGCCGCGCCGAAGGCCGCCGCGGCGAGCGTGATCGGTATCGGCTCGCGCGCCGCGTGCTCGGCCAGCTCAAGCGTAAGGCGCCCGCTGACCAAGGCCGCTGCGATGCCGCAGACGAAAAAGAACAGCTCCAGGTTGTGCTCGATCACCGCCAACAGAAGCGGACCGAACAGGACCAGCGCGAGTATCAGCAGGACGCCCAGCGTCATGGTGAAATCCCCTAAACTTTAAGGCTTGGTCTCGCTAACAGCTTAAGCCATTTTGCTTGTGCGCCGGTGGGTGAACAAGCTAACCCAGAAGCGAAAATAAATCTTAGTGGGGCGGCCCGCCCTGCCCGCCCGTGCTCCGCGCGGGCAGGGGAGGAGTCAGAGCGCCGCGGCCCGTTTCTGCCCCCTCGCCTTTTGGGAGAGGGTTGGGGTGAGAGTGCTGTTTTGGGTCGGGTGGCACAACAGAGGTTCGGGCCTGCGGCCCGAAAGGCGGGCACGGCGGCCCGCCGTACTACTGCTTCGGCCCATGTCTAACGCCTTTAGCGCTGCACCCCCTCACCCGGAGCGCGAATTACGCTTCGTAATTCGCGCTCCGAACTCTCCCGGCTTGCGCGCGCGGACTTGCGCCGCGAGCGCGGGAGAGGTGATAGGATGGGCGCCCTTTGTGCTCCCTCGCCCGCATCGTTTTGCGCCAGAGGGTTGGGGTGAGGGTGCAGAAGGCGCGAAGGCACCGCCTTCCCAACCTTCCCCCCGCAAGCGGGGGAAGGCGCTTAAACGCGCGGCGGGGCAGGGAGCTGAGTGGGGGCGCGGGTCTAGGCTTGGTTGCCGGAAAAGACGCTCTTGCGAATCGAGGCGTGAACGCCCCAGTTGCCGTCGACCACCTGGGTCACGCCGAAGTCGGTGGCGACCGACATCAGCGAGATCGCCTCGTCCTCCGAAAGCCCCTGCGTCGCCATCAGGAACGCGCGCATCTTGCGGAACGCGTCGCGCATCGCCTTGTCCAGCGAGGAGCGCTCGAAGATCTCCTTCTGCGCGTTGGGTCCGAGCTGGTTGAGGTAGTCCGGGTAGCTGAAGCCGTGCACCACCCACTGCTCCTTGGTCTCGAGCAGCGGATGCTTGAGCCCCTCGAGCACCGTGCCGGCGAGCCGGTCGCGCTTGTGCACCACGACCTGGAACAGCCCGGTGAGCGAGCATTCGATCGCCGTGCCCGCCAGCTCCGAGTCGCCCTGCGCAGCGTGGGGATCGCCGACCGAGAGCAGCGCGCCCTCGACGGCGACCGGGTAGTACATGGCGCCGCCCCGGCCGATGCGCCAGTCGTCGATATTACCGCCGAAGTAGGCGGGCGGAATCGAGTTGACGATCTCCGCCTCCTTGGGCGCCAGGCCCATGGTGCCGAAGTGGGGCCGGATCGGCACGCGCGCGTTCTGGAGCACGCCGCGGCGCGGCGCGATAGTCTTGGGGTCGACGACCACGCCGGGGTAGTCGTAGGTTTTATGCATGACGCCGAACGGGTCGGTCTGGGGCGTCCACACGTAGCTGTAGACCGCGGTGGCCCAGTCGCGCTCGCCGCGCGCGTCGAGCTCGTAGATGGTCACGACCTCGCGCGGCTTGGGCTCCTCGATGAGGTCGTTGTACTGAAAACCCCACCACGCCGCGATGTTGGTGCCGAAGGACTTGCCGGCAAACTGCGGATTGGCGCACGGCCGCGGGCGCGCGTCCAGAATGCGCACTTCGAGAATATCGCCCGGCGCGGCGCCGCGCACGAAGATCGGGCCGGTGACCACGTGCACGCCCCAGCCGGCGCCGGCGCCGTTGGGCGCGTCCATCGGACCCGCCCCGCGCCGGACGACGTTCTTCTTGCTCTTGGTCCAATGATAGATGCTCTCGACGCCGGGGTCGCCCTTGATCATCCGCTCGTAATCGTCGGAGGCCTGATGGGTGACAGTCTCGATGGTGAGAAAGTCGCCCGAATCGACTTCGGCGATAGGCTTGGCGTTCTTGCTGAAGTAGCCCCAGCGCACGGTGTCCGCGTTGGCCGGCACGTAGTAATGGTTGGCTTTGCCGACCGCGGCGCGCCGGCTCGCGCCGGCGCTCTTAAGCTCGGTTGGGTCGGCGCCGGCATTGGCCAGCGTCGGCAGACTTATCGCGCCGGCCGCGGCGCCAAGCGACACCGCCGACTTAAGAAAGGTTCGCCGGCTCGGCTCCGTGACCGCGCCCGCCGGCCCGTCGGGGGGCGCGGCGTTGCCCGGTGTCGAAGCGGCCGCTAGCGAAGCGCTCGCCGCCCCGACGATCGTGCATGAATCGGATGCTTTGTTTTTCATAATTACCCCCCATCGACCAAGGCCAAAATCAATTATTCCACCATGGTGAAGCGGCCGGCGCGAGCGCTCTCTGCCGCGCGCCGCGGTTTCGCCGGCTATCACAAAGTCGTCCTTGCACCGCGCTCGGTGTGCGAGGCCTGCCGCTCGTCTCGCTTGAGGCGTGACGGGCTCCGCCGGCGCGCCGAGGTAAACGTTCTCCCCGCTTGCCGGACAGGCTAAGCGGCGCGCGCGCGAAGCTCAAGACTTATGCTTGCTCGAACGTCGCCTCGCGCCGGTAGCGCCGCCGGCGCGGAACCTCGAGTCGTCGGCGGCGGGGATGCCTGATGCCGAGATTACCGAGACCGGAGATTGGCGGCCGCGCGAGCTTGTTTATTCTTCGCCCGCCTGGCCTGCCGACCTGAGGCAAGCCCGCAGGCTGCGCCCCGCGACGCATCGCTGGCCAAAGCGCGCGCCCAGCGCAGCGCGGCCGCCATTCTCCGGTCTTCGACTCCGCCCGCCGGCGCGGCAGGCCCATCGGAGACCTGGCGCGCCGCAACTCTGCCGGGCTGCGATTCCAGCACCCGCAATCCGCATCGCTTAAGATGTGAGCAGCACAATTTATGCCATCGCCGGGCGAGGGCCTTTGCGCGGAAACTCGCGCCGGTTATGCGGCCGTGACGCGGTTGATGATGCGCATCGCGCGGGCATCTGCCGCGCCGCTGAGCAGCGCGGCAGATGCGCAGGCTACCCGCCGCTCGCCGCTCTGGCCGGGGGGCGGTGCAAGCCGCGCCGGCGCGCCCTTGCGACCACACCGAACGCCCAAGCTTCTGGAGATGGCCCGGCGTCGCCGCAGGCAAAGGAATGAGTCATTGGAGGGCAGCGGGCTCATGGTGCGTTGATGGGCGTTTGCGGGCCGCTTGTATCACAATTTGAACCTAACGCCATCATCAAGAACGACATCGAATATATCCTGATGCTCCGCAAGCCCGGGGGCTATCGGAAGCCCAGCGACGAGCAACGCAGGCTTTCTAAGATCAGCAAAGAGGACCATGCGAAGTGGTTCCGGTCATTTTGGACTGATGTCCCCGGGGCTTCCACGAGAGAGCATCCAGCGCCCTTTCCGCTTGAACTTGCCTACAGGCTGGTAAGAATGTTCTCATTTACCGGCGACACGGTTTTGGACCCGTTTGTCGGAACCGGCACGACCCTGCTGGCTGCTGTGCGTTGCAACCGAAGTAGCATTGGGATCGAGATCGAACCGAAGTACGTGAGGATGGCAGCAGAGTGCCTAAGCCACGAAGCGAGCGATCTTTTCAGCTCTTCGACGAGACAAAGCGAGTTTCATACAAATCCGCAATCCGATGGATGAAGCTATCGTAGTGCAACGAATCGCCCGGCTGAGGGGCAGGCCGTTCGGTCACCAGCTTGGACGAATTGGCGCCATCATAATCGACAACAATCACGCCTAGCGCCTCCAACTGGTCGGACGGCTCATCCACGTCGGTCCTAAGTGGCAACCCGGCAAACAGGCGGATAGTGTCGCCGACAACCTTCTGCATGTCGAATTTTGCGCGCCTAAGACCCTTAGCGAACGGATCGGGATTCTCATAGATTTCCGACATGTTCACCACCACAATAGCTCCCGCGATGCAGTCCCGCCTATGGTTGTGCAGGTGATTGGAGTAGGCGATTAGGTCGCCAAAGCGGTTCTTGCGGGCCTTGCTGTGGGCCGTCATGATCGTCTTATTCTCAACTGCGGCAAGAACAGAGATCCCTGGACCCTCTCCCGTGTGGAGCACTAGAAGTAGTCTCATAAATGCTTTGGCTGGCTCTGTCATGCCGCTTGACGCTGTCATCCTGAGCGCAGCGAATTTTTGGCAAGCTGCCGCATGCCGCCGCAGGCTGCGCCGGATATGTCTCTAGTGGGGCGGGCCGCCGTGCCCGCCATGATGCGCGGGCGCCACGCCCGCGCGGCCAATGAATCACCGGGGACCAGAGCAGGCACAGCGGCCGCAGCGGCGGGCACGGCGGCCCGCCCTACTACTCAAAAATTCACAAACGCTCAGAATGACATCGAGGTTCTGCGGTCATTTATGAGACTACTTCTAGTCTCCCGAGTCTGAAGTTCGGTTAATTATGTGACAGGATGCTTTCATCCCGTCATCCTGAACGCAGTGAAGGATCTACGCGAAGCGATTTCTGCCGCTGCGACGAAAAAGGGCGCCTCGCTTCGCGCAGATTCTTCGCCTTCGCCCGCAGCGGGCTGCGGCTCAGAATGACGAGCGCGGGGACCAAGAGCCGAAAGAATTAGCCGGCGAACTTCGGATTCATTACGCTAGCAATCATTCGCACGTCGTGGTTTCCACGGATGACGGATACGGAGTCGCCTGACTTCCGGTGCTTGGTGTTTGCTGCGCGCCGCTTGGCCGCTTTTCCGTTACGCGGGCACGGCGGAATTAGCGATGCGTATCGCGCGGGCATCTGCCGCGCCGCTGAGCAGCGCGGCAGATGCTATGCGGTTGCCCAAGGCGCGCCTAATTCTGGCGCCGGCGGAAGTCGAACATCGACATTAGGTCGCTAATCGCGGGCCCGTTGTTGGGGAAGTAGGGAGTGCCCGGGTCGGCCAGCGGGTTAGGCAGGTTGTCGCGGCTGATCGCGGTCAGCGGCGATAGGCGCCAATTGGCCTCGATAAACTTAAGCAGCGAGACGTGATCCGCGTAGTCGTGGTTGACGAAGCCCGGCTTGGCGAAGGGAGAAATCGTCAGCAGCACGGTGCGCGCGCCGTCGCCGAAAAAGTCCAGCGGCTGGATATAGCCCGAATCGTACAAGCCGCCGCTCTCGTCAAAGGTGACGAAAATCGCGGTTTCGCCCCAGAGCTGCGGCTGGGCTTGCACCGCGTCGACAATCTTCTGTACGAAGCCTTCGAACAAATCGGGCTTGCCCGAGGCCGGATGGCCGTCGGTTAACCCGTCAGGCTTGATGTACGAGACCGCGGGCAGCTTGCCTGATTGTACTGCGGCATAAAAGTCGGACAGCCCCTGGATGTTGGCGCGCAGCTTGGGGTTGGTCATGATGTTGGCCGAGTACTGGAACGGGTTGCAGATGTTGCAGTACAGATCGGTGCGCGGCGTGTCGGCGTGGAAGCCCTCGCCGTAGTAGGCCCAGGAGATGCGACGCTCGGAAAGCTCGTCCGCGATCGTGCGCACGTTGGAAGGCGGAACGAAAAAGCCCGCGGTGTACGGCGTGCCGTCGCGATGGAAGCCCGGGTTGTAGTTGTTGACCAGGTAGTAGTGGCCCGGCCGGCATTGCGGGTTCGGATTGTAGGGCAGCCCGCCCAGGTAAGCGAGAATCGGACCCACTCCAGGCTGCGAGGCGTCGGCGCAGTTGACGTAGCTGCCGCCGCCGATGTCCGTGTCCACGCCGTAGCCGTCTTCGGTATACCAGTTGTTACTGCTCGAGTACGGATTGGGATCCTCGATTTCATGGCTCGGCGGAGTCGCCGGCGTGAAATTCGAATTGCTGTAGAACACCTCCGAGCCGGTGCCGATCGCCACATGATTGGCCCCGGTCCCGCCCATAATCGCCTGATGGTAGTTGTCGGAAAGCGCGTACTCGTTGGCGAGGCTCGCCATGTACGGCGCATCCCCGGTGGCCATGTTGTAAAAACCCATCTGCACCCCGCCTTGATCGGTCGACTCAAACGTAAACGGCGACGGCGGCGCAAAGCCGTTGCTGCCGGTGCCGATGGTCACCGCGACGTAGGTGTAGAGGTCGTGCAGACATCCGCTGGGATTGTCGAGCGTGCGGTTTCCCAGGCTACAGTCGCATTGCTGCCACATCTGGAAGAAGCGATGGACCGGGTCGCCGGTGTAGGCGTAATAAGGCACGTACTGGGTGATCTGGAACGGCCCGGGCGCGAGGGTGGACGGAAAGCGGGCGTCGGCGACGTCGTTGCCGAGCCCGGTGCCGCCGATCAGCAAGAGCTCCTGCGCGTCGGGCAAAAGGCCCAGCTCGGGATACTGCGGACTGGAGCTGGTCACCCACGATACCTGCGGCGCGTAGGTCGTGTTGGGCTGGGGCAGCGCCGGATAAAAATCGTTCTTTGCGGGGGTAAGCTCGTACGTTGTCGTGTCGCTGGCCGCGTACTGTTCGGCCCGCGAGTAATTGGGCCCGGCGCTGCCGTCGGCGTTGATAATCTGTTCGGAGAGCAGGTTCCAGACCTGCTGGCCGTTGGGCGGCGTGTAGGTCGCGAACAAATTGTCGAAGCTGCGGTTCTCGCCGATCACGATGATGACGTGCTTGATCGGCGTCGCTGTAGCGTGGTCGTTATCCCCGGGCTCCACCGGCGGTATCACCACCGGCACCTTGATATTCGCATGAATCGCGCCGGTTATTCTTCCGATCCAATTCGCGCCGTGGTCGCCGTTGTTCGCCGTGCGGGCAAGCCGCGGCAGTAAAAGCCCGCCGATCGCCGCCGCGCCCGCGGCCAAGGCGAGCAACCGCAGACGATTGCGTGGGAACGCTTTTCGCTTCATAACCTCTCCTCCCCGCTCTACCCCGGCGGGCCGGGAACGATCGTTGATGCAAGGTCCGGCCGCGCCGCAGCCGCTTAGACCGATGCCGAAAAAGCGGCGCAGGGCGGCGGTTAATCTCGGACAGGGTAGTTAGCGGCCGAATGTTGCGGGGTGATGATGGATTGTCCGCCGAAACATGAAGGCTCGGCAAAGAATTCGAGAAGCGATTGGCGCGACAACGCCGCAAGATGCGTCAGGTCAACCCAGCGCGCGCTGCAGCGAGACCCGCCGGCTACCTCCCGCCCGCGCACGCGAGGTTGTCGATTAGCTTGTGGGGACGCGCGCTCGGCGCTCAGAGTTTGTCAGTTTTGGGGTTTCGCCCAATCTTGTGTCATCTTGAGCGAAGGCCGGCGCGGCGGGAGTCGAAAGACCCCTAGTTTTTCCGCGATCCTTCGACTCGCGCAACGCTCGCTCAGAGCCTGTGAATTTTTGGCAAGCTGCCGTGCTGCAGGTCGCCGTAGGCTGCACCCTCACTCCAACCCTCTCGCGCAAAACGATGCGGGCGAGGGGGCACAAAGGGCGCCCATCCTATCACCTCTCCCGCGCTCGCGGCGCAAGTCCGCGCGCGCAAGCCAGGAGAGTTCGGAGCGCGAATTACGAAGCGTAATTCGCGCTCCGGGTGAGGGGGTGCAGCGCTAAAGGCGTTAGACATGGGCCGAAGCAGTAGTAGGGCGGGCCGCCGTGCCCGCCATAATGCG
>JAKBMB010000010.1 GCA_021831785.1 Deltaproteobacteria bacterium
CCCTTCCTTGAGCAACGCGATCGCCCGCTGGCGCCGCTGCTCCAACCTCTCCCCACTTCCCACCGGCCGCATCTTCCACCTCTGCCGGCTGGAATCTTAGGACATTATTTATGCAGGTATCAATAGCGAGTGTGAGGCGGGTTCTGCGGCAAAAGCGGGCCGCGGGCGTATGTGCATGGAGGCGGAAGGCGACGATCTCGCGCGTCGCCGCAGTTGTTTTGAGAGCGCGGCGAAAGTTTACTCTCGTCGGCTTAGCAGCCGGGCGGTTTCGTTGCGTGCTTACTCGGGCGCGTGCAACGATTGGCGGCGCGAGGTAGGCGGGTGTCGGCGGCTTTGCGGCGCTTGCGGCTTACATACCGCCGCCAAGCCTTGGCAGAGGCTGGAGTGGCGCGGGGTGAGCGTTGTCCGGCGGACGGCGCGTTTTGGCGGCGGATCTAACCCGGTTGATATTGCACGCGGCGTGATTTGAGAGAAGGGACTTGAGATGATGAGCAGCCGAGGTGGGCTGGGCGAGCCTATGCCGCAGCCGCCAGTTTCCGAGCTCTGGCCTATGCTGATGGAGACGACGGCCGTCTTTTTGGGCTCGCTCGGCTTGCTCTTGTGTTTCGGGGCGTTTGCTCCGTTCACCAAGGAGTTGGGAGCGTGCGAATCCGGAGCCGTGCGTGAGGTGCTTCGCGGCGGTTTCATCTTGCCACACTATCGTCCGGGAAGTTCGATAGTGTGGGTTCCGCCGCTCTCGTGGTGGGCGCAGGCGCTCGCCGTAAAGGCGCTGGGCTGGCGGGAGGTTGCTCTGAGGTCGCCGTCGTTGCTGGGCGCCGCGTTTACCAGCGCGCTTTTATATGCGTGGCTGCGCTCGTGCGTCGGCCGCGCCTGCGCATTTTGGTCGGTTGTGGCGCTGCTGTCGTGCCGGTTTTTCGTTGACGCGGCGCGCCAACCCAGGCAGGACGCTCTGTTTGTCGTGTTGATAAGCGGAGCGATTGTCTGCTTCGAGCGGGCGCAGCGCGGCGCGGCTCGACACCGAGTCGCGTGGCTGGCAGCGACCTCGTTGGCGGTCGCCTTTGCCACCTTGACCAAAGGCCCGCTCGGGCTGGTGTTACCCGGTTTAGCAGCCGCGCTTTGGCTATTTGCTGAAGGGCGCATCCGCGAGCTTTTCAGGCCCGGGCTTATCGCGGCCTTCGGCTGTGCGTTGATGCTTGCGTTGTTATGGTACGCTGCCGCCTACGCGGTGGGGGGTCGCGAGTTTGTGCAGGTGCAGATCGTAACCTGCCTTTGGGACCGCTTCACCGGCAAACTGGCGATGTGCCGCCATCCTTTCTATTACTTCCTACCCCATGTGGTGACGGGATTTTTGCCGTGGAGTCTTATGCTGCCGTTTGTTGCGGTTGCGCTTTGGAACAGCCGTCGTCGACTACCCGTCCCGGTACGGCTGGCGATCTTCTGGTTCTTGGGGTTTCTAGCCTTCTTTTCTGCTTCCAGCGGGAAGTGCCTTGCCTACCTGGTGCCGGTTTTTCCTCCCCTCGCAGTCCTCACGGGATGGGCGATCGCGGACCTTTTAAGCAGCGAGGGCCGAGGGCGGATCGAGGGATTTTTCTGGCGGCTCGGGACTTTGCTGGCGGGCGGCGGGGCAATAGCACTTGCCGCATCGGCCGGCGCGTTGGGGACCTGGGGCGCGCCCGGGTGGCTCGTCGCCGGACTTCATTCGAATGACCGTGAGGTTTTGGCGCTGCTGACCGTGCTCGCCGGCCAAGCAAGGTTGAGTTTTGCGGCCTGGTTCGTCGCCTCGCTCGCGGCCGGGGCCGCAGCCGCCGTCGGCGCGGTCACCAAGCGCCCGCGCGTCGGGTTTTTAGGCGTCGCCATAGCGGCCATCGCCGGGACGGCCTTCTGGTTCGGTGTTGTTACCCCTGCTCTTGCGCGCAAGACTACGCTAAAGCCGTTCATGCGCCAGGTCGAGTCGATCGTACCCTCGGGCGCGACCCTCGCCTACATGGGCGACCCTGACTGCGACGCGAGCTTTTACTCTCGGCACGAGCTGAGCGTGGAAATCGACCAACCGCCCCTATGCGGTGCGGCCCGCACGCTCTACTTCATTGCGCGCGAGGACCTGGCCGCGCGGCTTAACCCGCGCCAACGCGCCTGCGTGAGCGAGATCGCTGCCTCCCAGCCGGTGGACACGCACGGGCGGCGGCTTCTGTTCGTGACACGCTGAAAATCCAGTTGGCCCATTTTGGGGGGGAGGGAAGGATGGCTGGCAGCGTTGGCGCCTATCCCTTGTCCTCTTGCCCGGCTGGTCTTCGGCCCGAGGCCAAGCCGCGCCGCGACGGGCGTTTTGCGGCGACGGGCGGCGCGCGGCGACCCTGCTTAATCACACGCATGCGCCCTGCCCCGGTCGGCCAGCTTTGAGCAAACTCAACTTCGTTTCGAGCAGCGCCTACTTTGCGCGGCCCCAGTCCGCATTACGCCGGGCACGGTAGTCGTTAGCATGGCGCGGACAGAGCGCGACGGCTATCGTTTCGGCTGCCGATCGCGCTGTTTCTTTATTCGACGCGGCCGACCAGTTTTCTCGGGCGTGCCCGAGTCGGAGGACGATTTCAGTTGCCGCCCAAGCAAGCGCCCCGACAATCCCGATTACTTGCTGACGTCAACCTCGCCCGTCATTCCATCCGCTTGGTGGGGAATGCAGATATAGCGATAGCTGCCGGGAACGGTAAACGTATAACTAAAGCTCTTCCCCGGCGCCAGGAATCCCGAATCAAACGGTTGTGCCCCGGCCGGAACGGCCACTTGGTCGGCTTTCACGATCGGACCTGGCTTGGTAGTGACGTCATGAATCGTATGGCCGGTATTCTTCCATTCGACGGTTTGCCCGACCTTGGCGGTTATTTTGTCGGGAATAAATCTCGGCGGCGCGTCACTCATCGTGACCACAACCGCGGGCTGCGCGGCGGCGAGCGATGCGCAAAAGAGCTGCGCGCTAAGAATGATCCCCAGTGTGACTCCCACGAAGATGAGACTCGCTCCCTTAAGCTGTGCAATTCGCCGGCGCAGGGAGCCACTTAACTTAAGCCTAGTCATCCCCTCTTCTTCTCCTCTCGTAATTTCGCGAGCCGCAACCGAGCGTACAGTTCTTAAGCCTCGCCTTGCCGGAGCGAAACTCTCATCATTAAGAGTCGTGTTTCTTCAACCAATTTGCAAGACTTCGCCGGTTCTGTTTAAGGCTCGCGAAGACATTCTAGCTTTGGCAACTTCGTCAGGACAACGACCCTGCGCGGCGTTTCGTCCTCGACGCCTACCCCGTGGGGCATACCGGAGCGCTTAAGGCCATGCTGATCGAGCAGCGTCTTCAGGTTCCAGGGCGTCAAGCCTAGTGTCCCGTCCCGCAAATAAGTTGCTTAACAGGGGGAGCCTTAGCTGGGGTGATGCTGGCCGCAGCGCAGAGCCCGCCCTGCGGCTGCCGCAGGAATAGCCGCGATGCTTTTTTTCTGGTCATCCTGAGCGCCCCTGCGCTGTGATGCTGGACCCCGGCTTTGTCATGCTGAACGCAGTGAAGCATCTACGCGCAGCGATTTGGCTGAAAGGCGATGGTATAAGAGCATAGAATCGCTGCGCGCAGATGCTTCGCTCCGGCAGCCTGCGCTCAGAGCCTGTGAATTTTTAGCCCTGAAACGAAAATCAATCTTAGTGGGGCGGGCCGCCGTGCCCGCCATGATGCGCGGGCGCCACGCCCGCGCGGCCAATGACCACCCACCGACCGGGCTGGCACCGCAGCCACAGGGCGGGCACGGCGGCCTGCCCTACTACTCAAAAATTCACAAACGCTCAGCATGACAAAAGAAAGAGGGTGCGCAGGATGACCAAGGGAGGCGCTAGGAATGACCAACGAGGCGCGGAGCGCCGGAATGACCAAGAGAGCGCGCAGAATGACGGCCGCGCAAGCGGCGTGCGGATGTGCGCAAATTGTGCAAGCTATTTGTGGGACGCCATACTTGCAGGTTGCGGAAAAAGCCTTTTGGAACCCTTTTCGACCTAAGCAATCACGTGCTCTGATGGACTGACTCATGCCAACGTTACTGACTAGTCAAGTGTTTCTCGAGTTTTTCCGCACTCTTGTATGTAGCGGATGTAGTAAAACCATCGACAGACGTGGCGCGGCAGGCCGGTGCACCCTTGGGGCCAAGACTCCGTCTAGCAGCGAAGGTCGCCGCGCCTTTACGGCGCTCAAGCCCGA
>JAKBMB010000004.1 GCA_021831785.1 Deltaproteobacteria bacterium
ACAGCGCCATCGCCGCAAACGCCCCTATGATAGTCACCGGCACCGTCGTCGCGGGCACCAGAATCGCCCGAAAGTTCTGCAAAAACAGCATGATCACAACCAACACCAGCACCCCTGCCTCGATGAGGGCCTCATAGACGCCGTGAATCGAGTCTCTGATAAAGACCGAAGTATCGAGCAGCGACGTGTATTTGAGCCCGTGCGGAAACTTGCGGCCCATCTGCGTCATCAGGTCGCCGACCTCGCGTGCGACTCTGAGCGCGTTGGCGCCCGGAAGGGTGTAGACGTTGATCTGCGCCGCCTTGTGTCCGTTGAGACCGGAAAAAGTTGTGAATGCCTGCTGGCTTAGTTCGACCCGGGCGATATCTTTAAGCCGCACGAGGGCCGCGGTCGGCGCGCTCTCGACGGTCTGCTGGGTCTGCGCCGCCAGGCTTTGCGGCGGCTTGCTCTTCACGATGATGTCTTCGAACTGGCGCGGGTCAGACAGGCGGCCGAGCGTGTTCACCGTGAACTGAAAGAGCTGGCTCGACGGCACCGGCGGCCCGCCAAGCTGGCCTGCCGCAACCTGAATATTCTGGTTCTTTATTGCGTCTTGAACGTCGAGCACGGTCAGCCCGTATGCTTTAAGCTTCATCGGGTCCAGCCAGACGCGCATACTGTAAGGTCCGGCGCCAAGCACCGTGACCTGGCCAACGCCCGGCAGACGAGAGATCGGGGCTTGCAGGTTGATTATCGCGTAGTTGCTCAAGAAGGTTTCGCTGAACCGGTCGTCATCGGAATAAAGGCTACCGATCAGCAGTACATTGGTGCTGACCTTCTGGACGCGAACGCCCTGGGTCTGAACCTGGTCCGGCAGCTGCGCGAGCGCTCCGTTGACCCCGTTCTGGACCAGCGCCACCGCCGCATCGAGATCGGTGCCGACGGCAAAGGTGATCGTCAGCGTGTAGCTGCCGTCGCTGCCGCTGGTTGACTGCATATAAAGAGAATTCTCGACACCGTTGACACTTTGCTCAATCGGGATGCCGACGGTGGTCGCCACCGTCTCGGCACTGGCGCCGGGATAGCTGGCGTTCACCTGGATCGTGGGCGGCACGATCTGCGGATACTGCGCGACCGGCAGGTTGTATAGGCATACGACCCCGAGCAGCACCGTGACGATCGCGATTACGTTGGCGAAGATCGGCCGCTCGATGAAAAACCTGGACATCCTAACTCGGCCCGCTATCGGGCGGCCTGCTGAAATTGAGCCGGCGGAGGCTTGAGCTTGATACGATGGGGATTCACCTGGCGGCCCGGAATCGCTTGCAGCAGCCCCTCCACGATTATCGACTCGTTCCCGGTCAACCCTTTGTCGATCACGAGCATTTCGCCGACCTGGATGCCGGTCTTGACCGCTCTGCGCTCGACAACATTTTTATCATTGGCGACCAGCACGTATTCGCCCTGCTGGTCGAAACTCACCGCTTCGCCGGGAACCATCAAGGCGCTGCGTGATTCCGGGGACGGCACCCGCACTCGCACGACGAGACCCGGCAGCACGCTCATGTCATGATTCGGGAAGATTCCGCGGGCCTGCAGCGTGCCGGTGGTCGGGGCGACGCTGATCGCGGCGAAGTCAACGCGCCCCTCGTGCGGGTATGTGTCCTCGTTCAGCAGACCGAAATAGGCCGGAATTTTGCGTTGCGACGGTAGCGTCGCGGCGGGCGTTTTCCACCGCGCCATAATCCTTAGCAACTCGCGCTCGCTGATAGTGAAGTAAACGTAAATCGGATCGATATGGTCGATCTCGGCCAGCGGGGTTTGCTTGCCCAGTGACCCAACCAGGTTGCCTGGGTACACCAGATGTCTGCCGATTCGGCCGTCGAACGGGGCCCGGACTTCGGTGTAGCTGAGATTTAGCTTGGCGATCTTTAGCTGGGCCTGCGCCGCCGCCAGTTCGGCCCGCGCTGCATCGCGCTCGTATCGCCAGTGATCGACCGTGGTCTGTGCGGCGGCGTGCTTTTTTTCGAGCGCGCCGTAGCGGACAAGCTCGGTTTCCGCATACCACAGTGCCGCCTGTTGCCTCCGAACCTGAGCCTGCGCCTTCTCGAGTTGTGCAATGTATTGATCCTGCTGGATCGTAAACAGCAGTGCGTTCTTCCTGACGAACGAGCCGTCGGTAAAATGAATTTTTTCGAGATAACCTTCGACGCGGGCCACCAGCGTCACTGCGGCGGTCGCAACCGTATTGCCGGTGAAGTCGATATAGTCGGTCACCGGGCCGATAGCCGGCTGCGCAACCGTCACGATCGGTGGCGCTGCGGCTTGCTCCCCCGTGCCGCTGTTACATCCCGCCGCGAGCGCGAGCAATGCGGCCATGAAGACGCGCGCCGTGAGATGCGCGGCGAGCGCCGCCGGCTCTCGCTTTACTCTGCGGGTCCGTATCTTCGCGCTCAGTGCCCTATCAAGTCGCGATGATGCCGGCATGCTTAGTATTCAGGCGGTCTGACAAGAGGGCCGACGTCGCTAGGAGACGGCAGCCCAGGCGCTTGAGGTCGCAATAGTTCGGGCGACAGCATCTCTCCCCAGTTGACACGGGCTGCCATCGCGCGGCGCGTCGGAGCCGGCACGAAATCGTTGCCCTCGCGGATTTGCCATCCGCCGCCCAGCGCGCGATAAGTGGCGATCAGCCCGAGCGGTACGGTGCCCATCGCCATCACGAGACTGTTCTGGGCCTGGTAAAGGTTTTCCTCCGCGGTGAGCACCGTGGTGAAGTCCACCGTTCCTTCCTCGTACTGTAGGATCGCGATCGTGAGCGCGGCCTTCGCGCCTTCGACGCTCGTGTTGAGCGCCCGCACGGCCTTGCGCGATTCGATGAATTGCGAGACTCCGTTCTCGACTTCCTGCTGGGCCTTGAGCACTACGTTCTGGTAGTTCACCAGGAACTCCTGGAATCGCGCGTCCTGGTAGCGCACGTTGTTGGTGATCTGCCCATAGTTCAAGATGTTCCACTGCACGCCCGGCCCGACGCCGTACATGAAGGTGTCCGTGCTGAAAAGCCGACCCAGTCCGCCCGCGCTGCTCGTGATGGTGGTCGCGAAGGTGCCGATGTTCCCGGTCAGACTGAAGATTGGAAACAGGTCCGCTTTGGCGAAACCGATCTGCGCGCATTGAGCCGCAGCCTGCAGTTCCGCGCGCCGCACATCAGGACGCCCGCGCAGCAAATCAGCCGGAATCCCGACCACGATTCGCTCCGGCGCGCCGGGAATACCCGAGGCTCCCGTCAACAACTCATCGATCCCACCCGGCGGCTCCCCAAGCAGAACGCTGAGCGCGTTCTTGCTTTGTTGCAGTTGAAAGGTGAGTTGCGGAATCGCCGCTTCGGTTGCGCCCAAGACGTTAGTTGCCTGATCGGGATCGAGCTCAGTAACCGCGCCGCCTTCGAACCTGGTCTTCGCGATGCGCAGCGCTTCACGCTGACGTTCTACATTTTGCCGCGCGATTTTCAGTTGCTCTTCAAGCGTGCGGATCTGCACGTACGTGCTCGCAACATCGGCAGTGAGCGTCACCAAAACGTCGTCAAAGTCTGCCACCGAGGCGAGATAGACGTCATCCGCCGACTCGATTCCACGGCGCAGTTTTCCCCATACGTCGAGCTCCCACGCCGTCTGCGCTTCAAACGTCGTCCCCCAGAAGGTGTTGTTGACCAGCTTATACGGCACCGAGAACGGGATTCGGTTGTAGTTCAGCCCGGCACCGACCTGCTGTTGTTGTGGGTAGAACTCCCCGATAGCGATACCCAGTTGCGCGCGCGCCTCGAGCACCCGCACCCCGGCCGCGAGCAGCGTGAGATTCCCACGGTACGCTATGCCGACCAGTTCGGTCAAAACCGGATCGTTGAAGACGGCCCACCAATCTCGATACTCGACCCGTTTGGTTGCCACGGCGGGATCGGTCGCTTCAATCCAGCGCGCCCCCACCTTCGCCGCGGGCTGGTGAAAGTCCGGCCCCAGCATGCAGCCTGGAAGCAACCACGCTAGGGACGCGATCAGACCCGGCAGTTTCCGCATTAGCTCCATCAAATTGTTTTTGGAAGTTAGCTTGTCCGAAGCGCGACTTCAACATTATGGCCTGAAGTATACGATGCCTGGGACACAAACTTGAGTTGCGGCCCAAGGCGACGCCGCCGTCTGACCTTTTGACAAATAAAGACCGCCGCGTATTATGCGCCGGGGCGCGCAGCGCACAATCTGTTGCACGATCCCTGCAAGTCCTGCACAGCGCGGCGACCGGCCCGATAGGGTGGCGGAGGCCGGACCCCGTCGCGCCAATACGTCGTGGAATCAGCAGAGCGACAAGCGCGGCTTTCCCTCTGGGGCTCCCCCTTGCTCCCCGGGCGGCCGCTACGTAGAAAACGGCGAGACGAATGCCCGCCCTACGTTGTCAGCGGCGAGCAAGTTGAGAAACTTGATTTCGGCGAAATCCCCGCTCGCCTCGACCGCGGAGAAGCTCACGTTGTCAACCCGGATGCGGTGGAAATATTCGAGACCGAGCTTCATAAAGCGGCATAGCACCGTGCGAATGATATCGCCGTGAGATACGAACAGCAGGCGGCGCCCCGGATACTGCTCCAGCGCGCGGTTCACCGCCTGACAACCCCGCGCCTGCACGTCGCCGATGGTCTCGCCGCCCGGCGTGGGACGCGCCAGCGGGTCCTGCCGATAGCGAACGTAGTCCTCATCGCGAATGAGCTCCTGGTAGACCATTCCTTCCCATTTGCCGTAGCGCACCTCTTCGAGTTGCGGCTCGTCAATGATCTCGATGTCGCCGAGACCGGCGGCGATTATTTCGGCGGTCTGACGAGCGCGCCGCAGAGGACTGGTCAAGATAAGGTCGGGCTTAAGCTGTCTGGCGAGCGGCACGGCCGCCTTCACCTGGGCGACGCCGCGCTCGTCGAGCTCAACCGGCTGGCGCCCCATCACCCGGCCTTCGCGGTTCCACGCGGTCTCGCCGTGTCGAGTGAAAATAAGCACGCCGCGATCGCGATTCGCCTTGCGCAACTGCTGCGCCACGTAGAAGGGTCCTAGAGCCATGCTTGTTCGTCGCGCCTGGCAGTCGTCGGCCGCGCCTCCTCGCCAAAGGTCTGCGTCGCCGAGTGCGGCCGGGCGCGCGCGCAGTAGCGCGGCCGTCCGTCTATAAGCTCAAGACTTGAGGACCATCACTCGGTCGATGACACGCCGGCGGCCGAACCCTCCGCGGTGCCGTTGGCGCCAAAGCTCACGCTCGCGCAAAAGGCCTCGTAATCGATCAACTCGGTCTGGGTCGGGTGGTCGCCGCACACCGGGCATTTCGGGTCCCGCCTTAGGCGCAGCACGCGCACGAAGTCGCGGTCAGCAAGCGTGTTGAAGTAGACCATCGAGCCGATGAGCGGTTTGCCCACGCCTAGGATAAGCTTGATCGCCTCGAGCGCCTCGATCGAGCCGATAAGGCCCGGCAGGACCCCCAACACGCCCGCTTCGGCGCAAGACGGCGCCATCCCAGCCGGCGGCGGCTCGGGATAAAGGCAGCGATAGCACGGCCCGCCGCGGGCAGGATCAAACACCGTGGCATTGCCTTCGAACTGAAAAATAGCGCCGTCAGCCAGAGGCTTTTTCGCGAATACGCAGGCGTCGTTCACCAGGTAGCGCGTGGGGAAGTTGTCGCTGCAGTTGATGACCACGTCATAGCCCGCGATTATCCCCATGATGTTCTCGGAGGTCAAGCGCGTATCATGACGCGCGACATTGACCCCCGGGTTGATCGCATTAATCGCCTTTTGCGCCGACTCGGTTTTCAGCATCCCTATCCGATCCGTAGCGTGAATGATCTGGCGCTGCAGATTGGACAGGTCTACCACGTCGAAGTCAACCAAACCGATCGTGCCCACGCCCGCGGCGGCCAGGTACAAACCCGCGGGAGACCCGAGCGCGCCGGCGCCGATCAGAAGGACCTTCGCGTCAAGCAGCTTGGCTTGGCCCTTTTCGCCCACCTCGGGTATCAGGAAATGGCGCGAATAGCGCGCTAGTTCGTCTTCCGTGAACTGGCGGTCGGCGACCCAGGGAAGGCCATTGTTCTTCCAGGCATTAAATCCGCCAGCCATGTTGTAGACGTTCTCATAGCCCATCTCGCGCAGCGCGCGCCCGGCGAGCAGCGAGCGCAGGCCCATCGCGCAATGCACAATAACCGGGCGGCGGCGGTCGGGAATTTTTTCCTCGACGCGCAGTTCGAGGAATCCGCGCGGGATGCTGACAGCTTGCGCCAGATGGCCTTGGCGCCACTCCTCGCTCTCGCGCACGTCGACCACCACGGCCTGCGGATCCTGTAGCATCTCTCGCGCTTGCTCTACGGTGATTTCCTTAACCTGGGCGCGAGCTTCGTCAAGGATGCCTTTAACGGTTTTAGCCATTTGCCTTATTCCTCAGCTTTGACTCGAAAACCGGATTACTTCAACCTCCCGCGCGCCGTCGCCTTGCCCGGCTTATCCGCCGAGCATGCGATGTGACTCGATCATCGAGCGGACGAAATCGAGCACCTGCTGGGCGTGCCCGCGCGGGTTGACTTCGCGCAACGCGCGCCGCACACGAAGCTCGCGGTCGAGCACGAAAGTCGCCCGCGCCACGCGACCGCCGCTCCATACCGCGAAGGCCTGAGCCAGTTCGCCTTGAGGATCGGATAACAGCCGGAAGGTCAGCCGGTGCTTGGATGCGAACTGGCGGTGCGAAGCGACCGAATCCGGGCTGACGCCGAACAATTCGCAGTCGAAGGCGCGAAACTGCCCCTCGAGAGCGGCGAACTCTTTGCTCTCCAGAGTACATCCCGGCGTGTCGTCTCGCGGGTAAAAGTACAGCACCACGTTGCGCCCGCGCGCCTGCTCCAGGCGCGTTTTGCAGCCGTCCTGGTCTTGCAGCTCGATCGACAACGCGGGCGCCGGCTCGCCGATTCGCACCTCGTTGCTAACCGACATGGGCCGCGGCCTGCTCGGCTTCCCGCTTAAGGGCGAATTTTATCGACGCGTTGTCCAGGTTGATGGAGCAAAGGGCCCCGCACATGCTGCACACGTTCGACCCCGCCCCTTCGCTTTCTTCCTTGTAGCGGCGCGCCTTGTCCGGGTCCATCGCCAGGGCGTACATGCCCTGCCAATTGAGCGCCTTGCGATAGCGCGACATCTGGTCGTTCCACAGCTTGGCCGCGCGCACGCCCTTGACCAGGTCGCCGGAGTGAGCGGCGATGCGCGTCGCAATCAAGCCCTCGCGCACATCGTCCACGTCGGGAAGCCGAAGATGTTCCGCCGGCGTGATATAGCAAAGAAAGTCGGTGCCCGCGGCGGAGGAGATGGCGCCTCCGATGGCCCCGGTGATGTGATCGTAACCGGGCGCGACGTCGCAAGTGAGCGGCCCGAGCACGTAGAACGGCGCTCCGCCGCACAGCCGCTTTTCGAGTCGGACGTTGGCTTCGATCTGGTCCAGCGGCACATGGCCGGGCCCTTCGATCATGGCTTGCACGCCAAGCTCGCGCGCGCGCTGGGCCAACTCGCCCAGAACCAGCAGCTCTGCGATCTGACCGCGGTCGGTGGCATCGCCGGTGGCCCCGGGCCTCAGCCCGTCGCCCAGCGAGACCGTCACGTCGTGGCGGCGCAAAATTTCGCATATCCGATCGAACTGCTCATACAGCGGGTTCTCGTTGCCGGTGCGCTCGATCCAGGCCGCCAGCAGCGCGCCGCCGCGCGAGACGATACCCTCGATCCGCTCGCACTGGCGCAGCCGGCGCACGGTCTCGCGCGTCACCCCGCAGTGGAGGGTCATGTAATCAACGCCCTGGCGCGCCTGCCGCTCGATCACGTCGAACAGCTGCTCGGGCTCCATCTTGAGCACCGACCCTTCGGCCGCAACTTGGTAGATGGGCACCGTGCCGAGCATTATCGGACATCGTGATATGAGTTCCTCCCGGATGCGGTCGAGGTCGGTGCCGGTGGAAAGGTCCATCACCGAATCCGCGCCGAACCTAACCGCGGTGTAAAGCTTTTCGATTTCCTCTTCGAGTAGCTGATGGAAATTGGAGGCCCCGATGTTCGCGTTGACCTTGGTCCTCAGCCCCTTCCCGATTCCGATCGCGCGAAACTCATGGTGCGCGTTGCGCGGGATAACCACTTCGCCCGTCGCAACCCGCTCTCGCACCTGCTGTGCGCTAAGCCCCTCGTCCTCGGCTACCTCGACCATTTGTGCCGTAACAATTCCTTCGCGTGCGCTCTCAAGTTGGGTCATGGTCGGCCACCTCGTGCTCGATACTGCGATCAACTGTAATAAGAACTAGCCGGTCCCTACGCCTCGGCTGATCCGCAAGGTTCCTGCTTTGCTTCGCCTGATGCCGGTGTCGAAATCCCCGTCTGGCGCCGGCCTTGCGGCGAAGCCTCAGCCGTCCGACGGTCGAGCGTTCACAAGCATGTCCGCCGCGGTCCGTTCCGCATGGTCTGCTTGTTCAAGCTCTTGCCGCCGGCGCTCCCGTTCGGTGTAGGTTTTGAGCTCCGGCCGCAGCCGGTCGTAGGGCCGTCGTTCCTGCTCCTTGTACCATGCGAGCATCTCGTTCATGTTGCCGTCGCGCCCTTGTTCTTCGAGCACTACCGACCGATGCGTCAGAACTTCTTTGGTCTCAATGAAGTCCTTGCGATCGAAACCCCAGATGCGCGGATGAACGTGCGTGTCCATCCGAATAGCATCGCACGGACACGCCTCGACGCAAAGACCGCAATAGATGCATCTGAGCGTGTCGATCTCATAGCGAAGCGGGTACTTCTCGACCTGCGGATCGGGATGCTCGCCGGCCTCGATATAAATACACTGGGCAGGGCAGGCCGTCGCGCACATAAAGCACGCGGTGCATCTGACGTCGCCGTTGGGCCGCAGGGTTAAGCGATGGCTGCCGCGGAAGTTCTCCGAGTAAGTCTTACGCTGGTCCGGGTATTGTACGGTGGCCGCCGCGGAACGCTCTTTGGCAAGGCCCACCAGATGCGCGAAGTGCAGGGTCAGGTTGCGCAAAAAATGATAATTCGTGACCAGCATGCCTTTGAAAATTTCGGGCAAATAGACCCGCTCGCGCAACGTCATGCCGGTCGGTGTTTTCATTGAGATAGACAAATCCGCTACAGCTTGGCGCGGACTTCGCCAGCCGAAAAATAGACGACTACTTAAGGCAACTATAGGCCCCTATAGGAATCGCAGTCAAGCCAACTGCCGCCGGTGGCGGGTCAAAAAATGCCCACTTAATAACGGCGCTTGTCACCTTCTTGCCAGCGCTCGGGCGCAACCGCCAAGTGTAGCTCAGACGCAATCATGATGCGTAACCTGAGCCGTTGCAACCCTCCGGTTCGACTCATCGATGCGAACCTTCGCCAACGGCCCCGCGAAATGCCCAGCCGAGCTTCTAAAAATTGGCGCATAAGCAACAGCAGAGAAGACGTAGACGTAGTTAACGCGCGGACATCGTCGGTTGCGCTCGTTCGCCGACACGTCATCGCCACACGCTACTAACTCCGCCCCTGAGAAAAGCACGGGTGCACAGCCTGAAATCACGCATTCCGGGCGGCAGACTTGATTTTACCGACTCAAGCAGTTAGCAAAGGTTTACGATTCGGACACTCCCCGGTAGCTCAGTTGGTAGAGCGGACGGCTGTTAACCGTCAAGTCGCTGGTTCGAGTCCGGCCCGGGGAGCCACGCTAAAAGCATCGCCACATCCGGCACTTAGCGCGATTTCTACCAGGCACGAACTTGCCCTGGTCCGCCAACTATGGGGAATTTTGTGGGGAGTCTCCGACGGGGAGAGGAACGGACATAGCTCTGCCCATGCTGCGCCCAACACACAAGGCTGAGGGCTAGCCACAAGGAGCCCGAAGTATTCAACGGGCTTATAACTCACCATGCAAGTATGGCGTCCCGCAAGTAGCCTGAATAGCTTGCGCACATCCCCACGCCGCTTGCGCCGCCGTCATGCCGATTTATTCGCCGGCCTCCGGACAGGCTCTTCGCTGTGGCCGCGATGACCACGGCTAAGGTCCCCAAAGTTGAGCAACCCATTTGCGATTCAGGACATTAGCGTCCGGCATCCTTAACCCTCGAGACGCAAGACTTCGGCATTCTTTTGACCTACGCCTGTAGTACCTGCTCGAACAGCTTTATTGTGTTAAGAGTGGGTGAATATCCTCCAAGCCCTTCCTAAACGGCCTTCCGCCACGCCTTGCTCTCTTCTATTGACCCCTGATTAAGCATTGCCTTGAGGTGCTGGACAACCTCCGTCGGCTCGCGCGCCAAAGACTGCGAGGTCACGGAGGACGAGCAGCCGCGCAAGAGCGGCTCTAACTGGAATGGCACCGGCCAAGCTCCGCTAGCCTGTGTCTTGCGCGGGAGCCTGCTATGATCACTACTAGGCGCCGGGCTGGATGACGGGCCTCGGCGCCGGGGCGGCGCGAACAACCAACGCAACGGTTAGTGAACATATTCGAATGAGCACGAGCAAGTTTTGGACGTCCGTTCTGTATGCAACGCTGGCCCTGGCCGGTAGCTTTGCCGGCGGCTTGGTGGCGCAGCACGCGTGGCCGGCCGCATCCGCATTAGCGGCGCAGACCTATCCGCGGCGTGTAATCGCCCAAAGCTTCATCATGGTGGATCGGCAGGGCAAGCCGCTAGCCGCGCTTGGAACCGAGGAGGGCCGCTCTGGGTTGGTCTTCTATCACACCGACGGGCGGCGCCGGGCTGTGCTCGGCGTCGAAAGCCACGGCTCGGGACTCACCCTGTACGACCAGCAAGGAAAGCCGCGCTTGACGATCGCCGTGACCACCGAGGGTGCTCCAGTCCTCGCCCTGTACGACGGCAACGGGCTCAACCGCGGCGAGCTCCACCTTGACCGCGACGGCGCGCCGGCGTTGGTACTGTACGACCGTGGCGGCAAGACCCGCGCAATAATGGGCATTACCTCCAAAGACTCGGCGGCGCTTGCCCTCTACGACAAGAATGGCCAAGACCGGAGCGAATTGCGGATTGCGCCCGACGGGGAGCCGCTTTTGAGCTTTTACGGCCCTCTGGGCGAGCTTCGCCTCGCAGTCGGGATGCAAGCCGCCCGGTCCGGCGTCGCGCTTTACAATCGCGGCGGCAAACTGGTCGCGGGGCTGCCTTGAATGGCTAGCGCGCCATTAACTCCGGTCGCCCCCAGCGATGTGCCGTCCGCATAACGGAGGAACGCGCGTGAGAATCCTTGGAAAGCTGGCGATTGCGGCGGGTCTGATGGCCGTGATGAGCGGTCTGTGGGGATGCGGCCCCGGCATGATGGGTGGTCCGATGGGTGGTTTTGGCGGGCCGTTCGGCGGACCGTTCGGCGGCATGGGCTTCGGCATGGGCGGACCAATGATGGACCCGGGCATGGGAATGCCCTTGATGGGCGGGCCTTTGATGGGCGGCGGCTTCATGGGAAGCCCACTCGGAATCTATTAACCGACGCGGCTCGGCCGCGGAAAAAAGATAAGCGGCCGCCGCTCCGCGAGGCGGATGGGCCTCTAGCCCGCATTTCTCACCAGCATCATGAACGGACTGCGGGAGAAGAATTTGGATAGAGGTTTGAGGGCTGTGGGTCAGGAGGGGAGCATTACACGACGGCGCCCTGGGGCGCCCACGGAGCAGCGTCGAGCTTGGGTTGCGTGCAGGCATGGTTTTGCGCGCGCTGACCGGCCGCCGTACTGCCGTCTGTCCACGGCCAGCCGTCTTCACGGGGCGGCTCAGTTAGAGCATCGCGCGCGTCTCGATCCCAGGCTCCATACCTCGCGGACCTGTGCCTAAACAGCTTGATCGCCAAAAAATTGCGCCACCGTCGCTTCACTAGGTGCGGTCGAGGCATCTTCTCGGCTGTCGAGTTAGGGTGAAGCCGTGTGTAGCACCCGATTCTAAGCGCGTTTTTTCTTCTTCTGCTGCCGCATTTCGCTCCGTTTTGCGCGAAGCCTCTCTTCGCGCCGTTTGCGCCGCCGTTTTATCTCCTTGCGTCGCTCTGTAGCCATACGTGTGGTTTCACCCCTTCGCGCCGTAAAATGCTAAGTTCGGCGTCTTCGCCACCGGCAACCATCCGTTGCCTCTTGGCCGAGAAGCCTCCGATACGGCGACACGCTATCGTGAAGAAATTACACGCTATTTTGACGCCGTTCCACGCTCGCTTAAAGCCTATCAGTACGAGGGGTGATTTATTCGCCCCCCCCGCTTCGCCGGGTGCTAATCGTCCGACAGCCTGTCCCGAATAGCCGTCCACCGCGTGTTTGAGAACGCGAGCGGAATTAATCGAACAACACGTATACCAGAAACTTAAGGGTTTCGCCGAAGGCATTCCATGCGCGCAACGGCGACACCCACCCCGTGGGCGGATCGGCTCGTGCGAATCACGATCGGCGGCCGGATCATGCTCGATTCCGGATAACGCCAAATCAATATAAGGGCAACCCTAAAAAGCGTTATGAGAAGAGCTTTATCTTAGGGTGGGTGTTACGCGCATGCGGGAAATTCCCGTAAGCTAGTCAAAGGCGGGGAATGTTTTGGTCGGTGCTGCACCCTGCCGTGACCGGCCGGAAGCGTGCCAGACCGCTTATGGCGCGTGCGAACCGGCGTAGCAGACTGTCCTCGCGTGACAGCCGATCGAAACCACATGCGCGACGTCGCGCCGAACGGGTCAGCGCTCAAACTCGTGCAGCGCTTTTTTTTCAGTTTGAGTCTCGCTCTGTGCGGGGTGCTGGCCGCGATGGTAATCGCCGAAGCGTTGCTGCGGATCGCGGGTTTCAGCTACCTGGGCTTTCTTTACCGCTCGGACCGCGATCTGGGATGGACATTGCGCCCTAACCTTAACGGGGAGCGCTGGAACGAAGGCGGCAGAGTCAGATTCGAAACGAATCATGCAGGTCTGCGCGACGTCGAGCATGCGCAGGACAAGCCACCGGGGACGCTGCGGATCGCGGTGCTGGGCGACTCTTTCACCGAGGCGCAGGCGCTGGCGCTTAAGCGAACCTTTTGGTGGGTGATGCAGGCCGAGTTGCAGCGCTGTCCGGTATCGGCCCAGCGCCGGGTCGAAGCGGTCAATTTCGGCGTCAGCGCTTACGGTCCGGCGCAAGAATTAATTATGCTGCAAAAGCGCGTCTGGGAGTATTCTCCAGACGTCGTATTGCTGGCTTTTTATCCCGGCAACGACGTCACCGATAGTTCGCCGCAACTCAACGGCGGGCGCCCGCGTCCTTACTTTTATTTGCGCGGCGGCGATCTCGTGCTCGACAACTCGTTTCGCCGCTCCGCCCTCTACCGCGCGCGCCGGCGCCGGCTCTATCGGTTTTACGTCGCGCTCAGCAACCATTTGCGCGTGCTTCAACTAATTGACTACGCGCGCGACGTGTTCCACGGCGGACGGATCGGCTCTCGTCTGAGCCGGGCCTCGCCGCCTGGTTCGGGCAGGTTGCCGTTTTCTTCGAGCTTAGACTCCTTTACGCTTACGACCGTCGAAGCGGGCGACAAACGTACGTGGGAGGAGACTTGGCGGACGATTGGCGCGATTCTCGCCGCCGCGCACCGAGCCGCTTTGCGCCATCACGCGCTGTTCATGGTCGTGGTGCTCAGCACATCCGAGGAGGTCTACCCGGACCCGGCGGCGCGCGCGGCGTATCAGCGGCGATGGCAGATCGACAACCTGTTCAGTATAAATCAAAAAGTCGTGGAGATTGGGCAGCGCAACGGATTCGAAGTCTTTGACCTCGGGCCCCCGCTTCAGCATTATGCGGACGCCAACCGGGCCTATCTTCATGGCTACCCCGCCGTGATGCCGGGGTACGGCCACTGGAACGCCCTGGGCCATCAGGTGGCGGGCTCTCTAATCGCCCGCCGTCTGTGCGCCCTGTTGACGGCCGGCGCCGGCAAATGAAAATGGCCGCGGCAAGCCGCGCTAGGCGCGGATGATTGCCGGCGGCGGGTTACTTTTTGCAGCCGCGATGAATCGCCACCGCGCCGAGCCCGTAAAGGCGATAATCCACTTGCGCAAAGCCTGCCCGGCTTATCAGAGCACTCAAACGCTGGGCGTCAGGATAAGGCTTAAGGGAATTGCCCAAATAGCGGTAAGCGTCGAAGTCGCCGCTGACCGCAGCGCCTAGAAACGGGACGATCGTATCGCGATAGAAGGCCAGCGGCAGCTTCATCGCCGCCGGCGGATGGGTCAGGTCAAGACACACCAGGCGGCCGCCGGGGCGCAAAACGCGGCGGAATTCGCCGAGCGCCGCGGCGAGATCGACCACGTTGCGCAGCAAAAAGGCGTTGACCACGCAATCGAAGGTGTCCGCCGCAAACGGCAAGTTCAACGCATCGCCGGCGATCAGAGCAACCCTGCCCGACTCGCCCTGCGCGGCGATCTTGCCCGCCGCGGCGGCCAGCATCTGGGGGCAAAAATCGAGCGCGACGACCTGCCGCCATCCGCGTCGCGCCAGCCTAAGCGCCAGATCGCCGGTACCGGTGGCCACGTCCAGCGCAAGGCCGCCTGCGGGCCCGGCGAGCGCGACCGTGGCCTCGCGCCAACGCTGGTCTAGCCCGAGCGTCATCAGCCGGTTCATGAGGTCGTAGCGCGGCACGAGCCGCGCGAACATCGACCTGACCTCTGCAGCCTTGTTGCGCTCAGATACCCCCATCGGTCGTCTCTTTCGTTGCCCTCAAGGCGCTGTCGCCTCAACCGGCGTCGCCTGACCGCTCACGGCCGGACCGGCGTAATCGAGGTGCTCGGGCGGCGGCGTCCGAAGTTCCGCAAGCGCACTGCGGCGCGCGAAGTACTCGGGCTCCAGCTCACCGCGTCACGCCTCAGGCCTCGGCGGGCCATCGGGATTAGCCGGAAGCCATACGGTGACGGTCGTGCCCTCACGCACCTGGCTCGTGATCGTAAGCTGTCCCTGATGCAATTGGACGATGTGCTTGACGATCGCGAGCCCGAGGCCGGTTCCGCCCATCTCGCGCGAGCGCGCGCGGTCCACCCGGTAAAAGCGCTCGGTGAGCCGCGGTAGATGTTCGGGAGAAATTCCTTCGCCGGTGTCCCGCACGATAAGCTCGACGCCGGGCCGACCCGACCTTGCGGCAGCGCGCGCTTCAGCCGCCACTTCGCCCCCGCGCGGCGTGTACTTGAGCGCGTTATCGAGCAGGTTGATGATCACCTGATGCATTCGGTCGCGGTCGCCCAGCACGGCCGGCAGCCCTTCTTGGCATCGTATTTTAAGCTCGACGCCGCGCCGTTGAGCGCGGTCGCGCACTAACTCTATCGCTTCTTCAGCCAGGCGTTCCGGCCTGAGTTGCTGAATTCTAAGCGGAGCGAACCCCCGCTCCAGGTCGGAAAGCTCTACTAAATCGTCGATCAGTCGGGCCAAGCGGTCGGATTGACGCTCGATGATGGTCAGGAAGCGGCGCTGGGTCGCCGGGTCGTCCACTCCCTTAAGCAGCGTCTCCGCATAGCCGCGCAGCGCGCTGAGCGGGGTGCGGATTTCATGCGTCAAGTTAGCGATGAATTCTGTGCGCACGCTTTCGTAGGCTTTGAGTTGCGTCAGGTCGTGAAACACCAGCACGCACCACGGCTTGCCGCGATCTTTACGCGCCAGCGGAGCGGCACTGGCGCGCAAATGGCGCGCCCCGGAAATGTAGACGGCAAATTCGGCGGTAATTACCTCCGAGCCGGCATGGTCCGTGGCCCCGGCAATAAACTTCTGCACCGCCGGGTCGCGACACAACTCAACCAGGTTGCGCCCGCGGTAGTCAGCCTGCGGACTAAGCTCGAACAAGCAGCGTGCGGCCGCGTTGAGCAGCATCACCTCACCACCGGCGGTAGTCACCACCACGGCCTCGGTCATGCCGCGCAAGATGGCCTCGAATTCATCACGCTGCTCGGCGAGCGCCGCGAGTTCGGCGAGCAGCGACTGCGCCGCCGAGATCACCTCGCGCTCCGCGTCGCCAAGCGGGCCATGCTCGTCGAGCAAAAGGCTGGTGGGACGCCGGCGCGACCTGAGCTCCTGCGCGCCGAGCGCAAAGCTTTGTGCTCGGCGCGCGGTCACCTGGCCGCCGAGCCTGGCCGCGAACAGCCCGACCGCCACCCCGCCAACCAGCACCGCGACGACTAGCCAGCCCGCAACCTTGGCTTCGGCGGCAAGCATCGCAAGCAACGCCACCGCGGGCGCCAGGGTGAGAAGCGCCGAAAGGGCAACGCGCCGGTCGAACAGCTTAGTCAAGCGCTTCGGGGTTAAAGCGATAGCCTACGCTTCGCACCGTGAGGATCAGCTCCGGCTCGGAATCATTGCGTTCGATTTGTTGGCGCAGCCTGCGCACGTGGACGTCGACCGTACGCGGTTCCACGAAGGTGTCGCGTCCCCAGACCAGATCGAGAAGCTGTTCGCGGCTATAGACGTGCATCGGATGCCGTACGAAAAAGCGCAGTAATTCGAACTCGCGCAGGCTCAGCTCGCGCCGCTGGTCCTCGACGAAAACCTCGTAGGTCGCGAAATTAATCCGTAGACGGCCGCGCTCATAGACCTCCAAGCCTTCGGCCTCGACCCGGTGCGCGCGGCGCAAGAGCGCCTTGATTCGGGCAACCAGCTCGCGCGGGCTGAAGGGCTTGACCACGTAGTCGTCGGCCCCCATCTCGAGGCCCAGCACGCGATCGACCTCGGCACCCTTGGCCGTCACCATCAGAATCGGCAGCGCAGCGGTCGCCGGTTCGGCGCGCAGCGCGCGACACAGCTCAAGGCCGGTCATTCCAGGCAGCATCAGATCGAGCAACAGAAGGTCGGGCGTGCGCCGGCGTATCCGCTCCATCGCTTCGGCGCCGTCCTGCGCCTCCTCGACCGCCAAGCCCTCCTGGGTGAGGTTGTAGCGCAAAAGCTCGCGCAGATCGGGGTCGTCCTCGACCACCAGAACCTTGCGCCCGCGAGCCGGCTCCGAGACTTGCGCCGCGAGGTTCATCGTTGAGCCTTGTCCATATGGCGGATGGTCTTGCCCTTGACCATGAAGATGACCATCTCGGCGATCGCGGTTGCATGGTCGGCGATCCGCTCAAGATAGCGCGACACGAACAAAATACGCGTACCGCGCCCTATCGTGCGCGCGTCCTCGGCCATATAACTGAGCAGTTCACGAAAGATTTGATAGTTGAGTTGATCGACCTGGTCGTCGCGTCGAATCACGTCCTCGGCTAGCGCGCAGTCCTCCCGCGTAAACGCGTCCAGGCTGTCCTTGACCATTGACCGCGCAAGTGTGGCCATCCGCGGAATGTCAAGGAACGGCTTGACCATCGGCTCCTGATTCAACTCCAGGGCGCGTTCGGCGATGTTTACGGCGAGGTCGCCGATGCGCTCGAGGTCCACGTTAATCTTGAGCCCGGTGGTGATAAAGCGCAGGTCGCGCGCGGCAGGTTGGCGCAGGGCGAGCAGCTTGATGCACAGCTCCTCGACCTCGATATCCATGCGGTTGACCTCGGCATCGTCCGCGATTACGCGCTGCGCCATCGCGGAGTCGCGGTTGACCGTGGCCTGCACCGCGTCAGCGATCTGGCGCTCGACCGTGCCGCCCATCTTGAGCAAATTGTTGCGCAAGTCGCGCAGCTCTTCCTCGTATTGGCGGTTGGTATGCTGTAGTTGTGAAGTTTCCACTTTCGCTCCCGCGCTTCGGCGGGCTCAAGCCTTAGCCGAAGCGGCCGGTGATATAGTCTTCGGTCTCCTGTTGCTCGGGGTTGGTGAAAATTTGTTTCGTGTCACTGAACTCGATCAGGATCCCGCCGAGCAAAAAAGCGGTAAAATCGGAGACGCGCGCGGCTTGTTGCATATTATGCGTTACGATAACGATTGTATATTGCGACTTGAGCTCAAGCACCAACTCTTCGATGTGAGCCGTGGAGATGGGGTCAAGCGCCGAACACGGCTCGTCCATCAACAGCACCTCCGGTTCGACCGCCAGCGCCCGCGCGATACACAAGCGCTGCTGCTGCCCGCCCGACAAACTGGTGCCCGGCTTGCCCAATTCGTCCTTAACCTCGTCCCATAGAGCAGCGCGGCGCAGACTGCGCTCAACTATTTCGGCGCGTTCGGCGCGGCTGCGCCCCAGGCCGTTGAGCTTGAGCCCAGCGGCGACGTTGTCTTCAATCGACATGGTGGGAAACGGAGCCGGCTTCTGGAAGACCATCCCTACGCGCCGGCGAATCTGCGCCGGGTCTACCCCGGGCGCGTAGATATTCTCGCCGTCAAGCAGCACTTCCCCTTCAACCCGCGCGTCTTTGACCGCTTCGTGCATGCGGTTCAAGCACCGCACCAGGGTCGATTTTCCGCATCCGGACGGCCCGATGACCGCGGTGACGTTAGACTCCGGTATATCGAGGTTAATCTCCTTAAGCGCCCGCGTGCGGCCGAAGTAAGCCGACAGGCGCATCAGACGCATCTTCGCCATCGGCGGCCTATCTCGGCACCCGAAGCCCGCGGCCCGACAGCAGTCTGACCAGAGCCTCTGCTAACAGCACCATCGCGGTCAGCACGAGGGCTCCGGCCCAGGCCTGACGATGCCAGTCCTCGAACGGAGAGATAGCGTAAGTATAGACCTGGACAGTGAGCGCCGCGATCGGCTGCTTTAAAGAGGTTGACCAGTATTGATTACCGAAGGCCGTGAACAGCAGGGGCGCCGTCTCTCCGGCAATGCGCGCCAGGGCCAGCAGCACCCCGGTGGCGATCCCCCGCGCCGCGGTGCGCGCCACCACCGATAGCGAAGTTCGCCAGCGCGGGATGCCGAGCGCCAGAGCGGATTCGCGCAGCTCGGCGGGGACCAGTTTTAGCGCCTCCTCGGCAGTGCGCGCGACCAGCGGCGTCATCATCGTGGCCAGCGCGAACGCGCCGGCCAAGGCGGAGAAGCCGCCCATCGGGCGCACCACAACCGCATAGGCGAAGATGCCGACGACAATCGACGGTACGCCCATCAACACGTCGGCGGCAAATCTTACCGCGTTTGCAGCGGCGCTATTGCGCCCGGGCTCGCTTAGGTAAAGCCCGGTGCCGATGCCTACCGCAACTGCGAGCACGCTCGCCAGTCCCACCAGCTCAAGCGTGCCGACCACGGCGTTGCCCATCCCGCCGCCCACCTCACCGACCGGGCGCGGCAAGCGGGTGAAGAAGACCCAATTGATTCCGGAAACGCCCTGCCTCACCAGATAACTCAGCACCAAGAACAGCGGAACCAGCGTGAGCAGAGTCGCGATCACCGTGGCGCCCATCATGGCCGCGCTCTTGAGCTTGCGCCAGGCGCGATACGTGTCAGCGTAAGGCCCGAGCGTATTCACCGGGAAAAGCGCTCGGTGATCAATTTGTAAATCATCAGCCGCGCAGTCACGTTGATTAGCAACGACATCAGGATAAGCACCAATCCGAGTTCGATCAGCGCGGAAACGTAGATGTCCGATGTCGCCTCGGTAAATTCGTTGGCAATCGCGCTGGCCAGCGTCGTCGACGGCATGAACAACGACGCTGAAATCACCGGCCGGTTGCCGATTACCATCGCCACCGCGATTGTCTCGCCCAAGGCCCGGCCCAGTCCGAGGATGATTGCGCCGACGATTCCGGAGATGCTGTAGGGAAGTACGGCCAGCCGCACCACCTCCCAGCGCGTCGCGCCCAGTGCGAAGGCGGCTTCCCGCAGGCCCGCGGGCACCGCGGAAAACACGTCCCGGCATACGGCGGATATGTACGGCACCACCATCACCGCCAAAATCGCCCCGGCGCTCAGCATGCTGACGCCCACCCGCGGACCCTGAAACAGCGGCAGGAAACCCAAGTAACGTACCAGCACGGGCTCAACCGCGTCGCGCAAAAAAGGACCCAGCACAAAAATGCCCCACAGCCCATAAACCACACTCGGGATCGCGGCCAAAAGCTCAACCAAGAAGCCGAGGATGTCGCTCAACCAAAACGGCGTCATCTCGCTCAAGCAAAGCGCCACGCCGATGCCAAAGGGCGCCGCGATAATCAGCGCCAAAAAGGAAGAGACGGCGGTCCCGTAAATAAAGGGCAGGGCTCCGAATTGCTCGTTGACCGGGTCCCAGTCCGTACCGACCAGAAAGCCCGCTTTGAAGCGTACCAGCGCCGGCACGGCCTCGACCGCCAGTACCGCAGAGATCGCCAGCACCAAAGACAGGATAATAAATGCCGAGGTTACGGTAAAGCCATTGAAGAAGAACTGGCCCAACGGCACGCCGATCTTGAGACGCTTCCAGCTTCGCGTGGTCTCTTCTTGCGCCGGCAAGGAAGCAGCCTGAAACCTGCCTACGTTGGGCAAAATTAGCTCTTCCTTGGCCGGCTTAGACGCCATGGGCAGCCTCGTGCGCCGACGGCAGGTGCCCCCGCCTGAACGGCCAAACAGCCCCGCCGGCGCCGCTGCACGCCAATTCGCACAGCCACAGGGCCAAGTTCGGCTCAAGATTAAACGAGATCACGGCGTTGAGTCTTCTTCGCGCGCACAATGGCTGTCGCACTTGATATTGTAGTCGCCCGACTTTGCCGCAATGTTAAGCAAGCGAGAACTCCCGATTAAACGAAGCTAAATTTCCCGGCGAGCTTGCGGACGGATGACTTCGAGCCCGTCCATGTAAGGCCGCAGCACTTTCGGCACGGTCACGCTCGCATCCTCATTTTGATAATTTTCCAGCACTGCGATCAGCGTGCGCGGCAAGCCCAAGCCCGAGCCGTTCAGAGTGTGCACAAGTTCGGGCTTATCGCCCGGCGCGCGCCTGAAGCGAATCCGCGCCCGGCGCGCTTGGAAGTCGGCGCAATTCGAGCACGAGCTAACCTCCAGCCACTCGCCGCATCCGGGCGCCCACATCTCCACGTCGTATTTGGCGGCAGCGGTGAAGCCGAGATCGCCGGTGCACATCTGAACCACGCGGAAAGGAATTTCCAGGCGCCGGCAAATCTCGCAGGCATTTTCCACCAGCGTTTCCAGCTCGCGGTCGGAAGTCTCGGGAGTCACGAGCTTGACCATCTCGACCTTGTCGAACTGGTGGCCGCGCTTGATTCCGCGCACGTCGCGCCCGGCCGACATTTTTTCGCGCCTGAAACAGGGGGTATATGCGGTGAGATAAATCGGCAGCCGGCCGGCCTCGAGAATCTCTCCCGCGTAGAGGTTGGTCAGTGGAACCTCGGCGGTTGGGATGAACCAAAAATCCTCCTCCGCGTCGCGATACATGGTATCGCGAAACTTCGGCAGATGTCCGCTGCCGAGGACCATCGCGCTGTTCACCATCAACGGCGGCCACACTTCTAGGTAAGCCTGCTCTCTAACCTTAACGTCCAGCATCCAGGCCACCAGCGCCCGTTCCATCCGCGCGGCCGCGCCCATCATAACGTAAAAGCGAGTGCCGGCGAGCTTGACGCCGCGATCAAAATCGATAATTCCCAGGTGTTGCCCAAGCTCCCAATGGGCCAGCGGCTCGAAGTCAAACGCGCGCGGCTCAAGTTCAGCGCGCACGATCTTATTCTCGCCCTCGCCGGCACCGACCGGAACGTGCGGACGAGGGAGGTTCGGCATCTCGAGCAGCATCGCTTCGGCCTGGCGCTCGAGTTCCGCCAGTTCTCGTTCGCCCTGCGCGACATGCGCGCCCAGAGCGCGCATGTCGCCCCGCGCGCTCTCGCGTTGTTGCTCACTGAGCTGGGCAAGCTCGCGCGATTGGCGCGCTCGCTGTGCGCGCAGCTCGTCGAGCTGGTGCTGAAGGCGGCGGCGCTGCGCGTCACACTCGATTAGCCGGTCAACCGCGTCACCGCTGAAGCCGACCTTGGTCAACTCCTGCTTTGTCCAGTCAGGTCTTTCGCGAATCAGCTTTATGTCAAGCATCCATACCGTCCGGCGATTCAGAACGCGTCTTTAATTATCTCAAGCCGCGCACGCCGCCCCAAGCCGCTCAATGTGACCACGTCGAAGCGGACATTGCGTTCACCCGCTCGTTGGCGCTGGACAAAAAAAGCCGCCGCGCGCTTGATCTGTGCGCACTTGTGCGGGTTTACCGCCTCCGCAGCTTCGCCGCACGCACGCCTGCGGCGGGTTTTTACCTCGATGAACACCAGGGTGTCGCCGTCCAGGGCGATCAGGTCGACCTCCGCCCCGCCGGCGCGGTAGTTGCGCGCAATGATGCGGTAGCCACGTCGCCTAAGCCGGCGGGCAGCAAGCTGCTCGCCCCACGCTCCAAGCCGAACGTGACCCGCGAAGGCGCTGCCCGCCCTTTGGAGGCCACCTGATAGCCGGTACCAGCACGCAAACAGGCCACGCTTAGCGGCCGCCTCCCAGCCACGTAAAGACACCCCCTGTCACCCCGCGGCGCGAAGCAGCCCTCGGACCAAGCCAACACACACCATATTCGCCTGAAGCGCCTTTTGCTCGAAAATGCGCTGAATCACATGGGTATGATCCAAACGTTATCTCAAAGTGATTCGGATATGGATACATGTTCAATGGCCGCAGCCATCAGGTCCGAACAGAGAGGAGCAGCCAAAATTGGCCGGTCCTCAGCAATGGCTAGACTTTTGCCACGCCTGCGAGATAAGGCCGCGGCGCATTCTGTTTCGGCAATGCCTTGTGCAACAACGGCTACCGGTGTCTTGAGATAGCCCTAAGAATAACTCGGGTACCCCTAAGAATAACAAGCGACACGGGGGGTTGCCGATGGTTGTGGTCGAGGCGAAGAATGGCGCCACATGTGCGGAGCCTATGGATTTGACCCGGGCTATGTCCGGGCTTCTAATGACAGGCAAGCCGGCGCCGGTAGGCTTTCAACCTCAACGCTTGAAGCGGCTAGCTGCGAGCGAAGAACCCACGCACGAGTCGGACTAGATAGCGCCAGAAGTTGATGAGTATACCCTGGCGCGCTACAACGCCCTTGGCGCTGGCCTTGAGCTCGGCATCAGCCGCGGCGAAGAACTGACCGAAGGTCATTTTCGCCACGCTCTCGAGCATGCGCTGCCCCACCTGCATCACCGCACCGCCAACCTGGACGTCACCAGCGTATTTGACCAGCGTTACATTGGGCCCCTTGGCTTGCAACTCGATAGTCCCCGAGCCGCGCATGAACCCTTGGGCCCCCTTTCCGTCGACCAAGACTTTGTAGAATTCGGGGGGACGTTTGTCCTCTATTTTTATCTTGCCGCTGTATACGCCCTTGACCGCGGCCACGCCCACGCTCACCGTTCCGGCGAACTCGTCCGGGCCCAAAATCTCAAGCTTCTGCACCCCAGGCACCAGGCGCGAGAGGCGATCGGGATCATTGAGCAGTTCCCAAACTTGCTCGCGGCTGCCCGAGAGAACCTGCTCGCCGCTGACCTTCATCGCCCCCGCGGCCGCCGCTCGGTGCGCTGCTTCAGCGCGCGCACCGCTCAAGCGCCTTCTCGATCGCCCGGCGCGTGTACACGCGCGCCAACTCGGCGCGGAAGTCGGCCGAAGCGTGGATGTCGGACAGGCAATCGATCCCATCCGCGGCGTGAGCCGCCGCTGCGGCTATCGCGTTGGCCTCCGGCTTCTTGCCTGCCAGGGCCGACTCGACGCCGGCCGCGCGAAACGCCTTAGAACCAAGCCCGGTCACGCCAACGCGCACCTTCTCGCAGCTACCGTCGCGTCCCAAGCTCACCAACGCCGCGACCCCCACCAGCGCAAACCCCGAGGCAGGCTGCGGGCGCTTCAGGTAAGCGCATCCGGTGCCCACCGCAATTGGGCTGAAGGAGACCTGCCGCAAAATCTCGTCCGGGTTCATTGCGGTGGTGAGCAGATCAACGAAAAAGTCCTGGGCCTTGACCGTGCGCGTTCCCTGCGCGCCCTCGAGCTTGACCTCGCCCTCCAAGGCCAGCACCGCCGCCGGGTAGTCGGCTGCGGGATCGGCGTGGGCGAGGCTTCCGCCCAGCGTGCCGCGGTTTCGCACCTGGACATCGCCGATCTGCGCGGCCGCTTCGGCCAGTGCCTGAAGCTTGCCTCTCACCAGCGCCGAGTCAGCAATCTGTTGATGAGTGACGCCCGCGCCGATCACTACCTTGCCGCCCTCCTCGGCGATTTGGGCGAGTTCGCCGACCGCACCGATGTCGATAAGATGCGCCGGCTGCGCCAGCCTGAGCTTCATCATCGGCAGCAGGCTGTGCCCGCCGGAAAGCAGCTTAGCGTCCTGCCCGAAGCGCTTGAGCAGCGCCAGGGCGTCCTTAACGCTGTGCGCGCGATGGTATTCGAAAGTCGCTGGAAACATTGGTCTTAACCCTTCTTTGCCTGCTTGGCTTCTTGAATGGCGCGCCAAATCTTCTCGGGTTTAAGCGGCATGTCGATATGCCTGATACCGAACGGCTTTAAGGCGTCCATAACGGCGTTGGCAACACACGGCGTAGAGCCAATAGTTCCCGCTTCGCCGACACCCTTGACGCCGAGCGGGTTGAGGTTGGTTGGCGTGACGGTGTTGGCCATCTCAATCGCCGGGACCATCTGCGCCTTGGGGATCGCGTAATCCATCAGCGAGGCGGTCACCAGTTGCCCGTTCTCATCATAAACGGTCTCTTCGTATAGCGCCTGGCCGAGGCCCTGAGCAATTCCGCCCTGGAGCTGGCCGTCAACCAAGAGCGGGTTGATGATCTTGCCGCAGTCGTCAACCGCCACGTAGCGCAGAAACTTGACGGCGCCGGTTTGCGGATCGACCTCGACCACGGCGATATGGGTGCCGAACGGGAAAGTGCATCCGCTCGGCTCGAAAAACGCACTCGCATCCAGGCCGGGTTCGACCCCTGGTATTGGCTGCTTGTAGCCGTACGCCGCCTCTACCACCTTTTGCAGGGGAATCGATTTACTGGGGTCCGAAGCCAGGGCGATGGTGCGGTTGGTGAAGATCAACTGCTGCGGGGGAACTTCCATCAGCCGCGAGGCGATGGTTTTCATCTTCTCCTGGACCTTGCCCAAGGCCATCACCAGCGCGGTGCCGCCCAGCGCAGTGGCGCGGCTGCCGAAGGTGCCGATGCCGTACTGGACGATCGCGGTGTCGCCGTGCAGCACGTTGATGTCGTCGATGTCGATGCCGAGCGCGTCGGCGGCGATCTGAGCAAACGAGGTCTCCTGGCCCTGGCCATGCGGCGAGACCCCGGTCAGCACCGTAACCTTGCTGTCGGGCTCGACGCGCACGGTAGCGCTTTCCCAGCCGCCGCCCTTAAGCTTGGGCGGCAGCAGCGCGGATGGTCCGATGCCGCAGATTTCGACATAAGTCGAAACGCCGATACCCAAGTATCGCCCCTGCTGGCGCGCCGCGGCTTGCTCGGTGCGCAGCTTGTCATACCCCACCATTGCCAAGGCTTTGTTCAGCGCGCCCTCGTAATCGCCGGAGTCGTATTGCAGCCCGGCCGCGGTGGTAAAGGGAAAGGCATCCTTGGGAATGAAGTTTTTGCGCCGCACCTGCACCGGATCCATCCCCAATTCGGCGGCGACCATGTCCATCGTACGTTCAATTAGGTAGCACGCCTCAGGCCGGCCGGCGCCGCGATAAGCGTCGGTAGCCATCTTATTGGTGAAAATCAAATTCTGCTCGAAGGCGAGCGCCCCAACGCGGTAACAGCCGGGAACCATCAGAGCGGTGAATGACGGGATCGCCGGGGTTAGTAGCTGCAGATAGGCGCCCATGTCGCAGAAGAACTTGGCCTTAATTGCAGTAATCGCGCCGTCGTTCTTGAACCCAACTTCAACGTAGGTCACGTGACCGCGGCCATGGGTGGTCGCGGCCATGTTCTCGCGGCGGGTCTCGATCCATTTAATCGGCCGGTCCAGCTCCATCGCTAGATAGCCGAGCAGCGCCTCTTCGGCGTAGACGTTGAGCTTGGCGCCGAAACCGCCGCCGACTTCGGGCGCGATCACGCGGATTTTGTTCTCCCCCAGCTTGAGCATGTCGGCGAGCTGCGAGCGCAGAAGATGGGGAATTTGCGTCGATGACCACAGCGTAAGCTGCTTGTAGCCGTGCTCCCAGTGCGCGACCACGCCGCGCGGCTCCATCATGGTCGGCGTCAGGCGCTGGTTAACCAGGCGAAACTTGAGCGTCTTATCGGCCTCGCTCATCGCCTTGTCAAACCCGGGCGGCGTCATCTCCGCTTTAGCCGCCAGATTTGTGCCGAAATTCTCGTGAATCAACGGGGCCCCGGGTTGCAGCGCCTTTTCTGCGTCAACCACGGCGGGGAGCGGGTCGAAGTCGGCGGTAATCAGGTCGATCGCGTCGCGCGCCGTGTACGGGTCCGTGGCGACTACGATCGCAACCGCATCGCCGACGTAACGGACCTTGCCGCGCGCCAGCGCGGGATGCTCGGGCACATTTTGCGCAGGCGCCACGCACGGCAGCGAAGGCAGGCGACCGGCGAGGTCCTCGCCGCTTAGCGCGCATATCACACCGGGATGCTTGCGGGCCGCCGAGAGGTCAACCGAGCTTATCTTGGCGTGGGCATACGGACTGCGCATCAGCGCCGCGTGCAGCATCCCCGCAAGCTTCACGTCGTCAACATACGTGCCCTCGCCCGTGATCAGCCGCGGATCCTCGCGGCGTCTGATGGGCTGGCCGATAAATTTGGGAAGTGCCGCCATCGCTCTCTCCCTCCTTAAAAGTCTATGGCTTTAAAACCCGACGCCGCCACGCGCGCGGCCACTGCATCGCCGAACAACCCCTCCAACCGGCGAAAACTCCCTCAGCCGGCAACCCCAGCTAGCGCATCTTGTGCGCCGCGTACTGGACCGCCTCGACGATATGCTGGTAGCCGGTGCAGCGGCACAAATTCCCTTCCAGAGCGTGCCGGATTTCCTCGTCGCTCGGATTTTTATTGCGGCTCAGCAGGTCGACCGCGGCCATAATCATGCCCGGCGTGCAAAAACCGCACTGCAAGCCGTGCTTCTCCCAGAAACCCTCCTGCAAGGGATGCAGTTGGCCGTTCTTAGCCAGGCCCTCGATAGTGGTCAGCTTGGCGCCGTCGGCCTGCACCGCCAACATCGTGCAAGATTTAACCGCTTGCCCGTTCATCAAAATCGTGCAGGCACCGCAGAGCGTCGTTTCGCAGCCGACGTGGGTGCCGGTCAGCCCGGCTACATCGCGCAGATAGTGCACCAGCAGCATCCGCGGTTCCACTGCGTCTTCGCGCGGCTGCCCGTTGACGGTTATTTTGACTTGCATAGGCGCTCCCCCAACTAGGTTAAAGCCCTTTTAGCAAATCCATCGCAATTAGGGAAGGCCGGGGTGATGCGCGGCTGGCGTGGGTTGACATAATTCGTACCCCCAACGGGGCTTCAGAGGGGGCAGCCGTCGATTGCCTAAGACCTAACGATGGCTAAATTCAAGGTCGCGAGCTTAAGATTATCGTCAGAACAAAGACCCGGGCGTTCTGGGCAAGGGCTAACGCCCGGTTCTTTCGGCTCTCACGGCGCATCAGACAGGCACCTGTCGGGCACCGTAAACGGGCGCGGGCGCCGCGGAGGCTCTCTGTAATGAAGCCGCAGACGGAGCATAACGGATGGATTTAAATCGTTTTACCGAAAAATCGCAGCAAGCGTTGGGGCGCGCGCAATCGCTAGCCGCCAAGAACCATCATCAGAGCGTCGACGTCGAGCATTTGCTGGCTGCCATTCTGGAAGACAAAGAGGGCTTGGGCCCGGCCCTGCTGCAAGCCGCCGGTGTTTCGCCCGAGGTGATTGCGCAAAAGATAGCGGCCGAGATTGCGCGAGTGCCGCAGGTCACCGGCAGCGGCGCCGACGCGGCGCAAGTCTATGTTACGCAGCGTCTGTCGCGGGTCTTCGAGCGCGGCGAGCAAGAGGCGGGTAAGCTTAAGGATGAGTACGTCTCGCTCGAGCATCTGATGCTCGCGATTTTTGCCGAGCCGGGCGCGGCTTCGCGCGCGATGCGAGAGGCAGGGTTGACGCAGGACAAGCTGCTTGACGCCCTGCGCAGCGTGCGCGGTCATCAGCGGGTCACCTCGCCCAATCCCGAGGCGACCTACCAGGCGCTCGAGCGCTACGGGCGCAACCTCACCAAGCTGGCTGCCGCCGGCAAGGTAGACCCGGTAATCGGGCGCGATGAGGAAATTCGCCGCGTGATCCAGGTCTTATCGCGGCGCACCAAGAATAATCCGGTCCTGATCGGCGAGCCCGGCGTGGGCAAGACGGCGATCGTCGAAGGCTTGGCCCGCCGCATCGTCAGCGGCGACGTTCCCGAGGGGCTCAAGGGCAAGCGCGTGGTGGCGCTTGACATGGGCGCATTGGTGGCCGGCGCCAAGTTCCGCGGCGATTTCGAAGAACGGCTTAAGGCGGTGCTCAAGGAAATTCAGGACTCGGCCGGCGAGGTGATCCTGTTTATCGACGAGCTCCATACGGTGGTCGGCGCGGGCGCGGCCGAGGGCGCGATGGACGCCTCCAACCTGCTCAAGCCGGCCCTGGCGCGCGGCGAACTGCACTGTATCGGCGCAACCACGTTGGACGAGTATCGCAAGCATATAGAGAAGGACGCGGCGCTGGAGCGGCGCTTTCAGCCGGTGCTGGTCGGCGAGCCGAGCGTCGAGGACACGGTCTCCATCCTGCGCGGGCTCAAGGAGCGCTACGAAGTTCATCACGGAGTGAGGATCAAGGACTCGGCGTTGGTCGCGGCGGCTACGCTCTCTAAGCGCTACATCAGCGACCGCTTTTTGCCCGACAAGGCGATCGACCTTGTCGACGAAGCAGCGGCCAAGCTGCGCACCGAGAAGGAGTCGATGCCGGCCGAGTTGGACGAGGTCAATCGCCGGATCATGCAGGCCGAGATCGAGCGCGAGGCGCTCAAGCGCGAAACCGACGAGGTCTCACGAGAGCGGCTCAAGCGCCTGGAAAAGCAGCTCGCAGAGGATCGCGAGCTTCGCGACCGTCTCGCTGCGCAATGGGAGAACGAGAAGCGCGGGATCGAGCATATCGCCAAGGTCAAGGCCGACATCGAGCAGGTCAAGCTCGAAATCGAGCGGGCGCAGCGCGATTATGATTTAAATAAGCTCGCCGAACTGCAATACGGCCAGCTCGCGGGTCTGGAAAAGCAGTTGGCGGCCGAAGAGGAGCGCCTCAAGAAAGCAACCGGCGCGCGCCTTATCAAAGAGGAAGTCGATGAGGAGGACATCGCTCAGATCGTCGCCCGCTGGACCGGAATTCCGGTCCAGCGCCTACTCGAAGGCGAAGCGCAAAAGCTTAGTCATCTCGACGAGCAGCTTCATCGGCGCGTGGTCGGCCAGGACAAAGCGGTCAGCGCGGTCGCCGACGCCGTGGTGCGGGCGCGCGCCGGGCTCAAGGATCCCAACCGCCCGATCGGTTCGTTCATCTTTTTGGGCCCCACCGGCGTGGGCAAGACCGAGCTTGCCCGGGCGCTGGCGCAGACGCTGTTCGACGACGAAGCCGCGATGGTGCGCGTCGACATGTCGGAGTACATGGAAAAGCACGCCGTGGCGCGGCTGATCGGCGCGCCTCCGGGCTACGTCGGGTACGAGGAAGGCGGCCAGCTAACGGAAGCGGTGCGCCGGCGGCCCTACGCGGTGATCCTGTTCGACGAGATCGAAAAGGCCCACCCCGACGTCTTCAACACCTTGCTCCAGTTGCTCGATGACGGGCGGCTAACCGACGGCCAGGGCCGCGTGGTGGACTTCAAAAACACGATCGTGATCATGACCTCGAACATCGCAAGCGAGCTGATTCTGTCCTTCAAGGGCAAGGATTACGAACGGATGAAGGCGCAGTGTCTTGCCGCGCTGCAGCGCGCCTTTCGCCCCGAGTTTCTAAATCGCATCGACGAGATCGTGGTGTTCCGGCCGCTGACTCCCGAGCAATTGCGCCGCATCGTCGACATTCAGCTTACCCGACTTGGTGCGCGGCTTGCCGAGCGCAAGATCGAGCTCGAGCTCACCGACGCGGCGCGCGACTACCTGGCTGAGCACGGCTACGACCCGCTGTTCGGCGCGCGCCCGCTGCGCCGCGTCATCCAGCGCGAGCTGGAGACACCCCTGGCGCGCAAGCTTTTGGCGAGCCAGGTGCGCGACAACTCGCGCGTGATAGTCGACTCGGGCAAAAGCGGGCTTGAGTTCCGCAGCACCGCCCTGGCCTCCGCCGCGTAGCGCCGCGCCGTCAAGCGCCAGGAGGGACGCTCGCGCGTCTTGAGGCATGCGCTCGCGCGCCACAACCGATGACACCCCCGGGTGAAGAGATGCGAATGCCGTAAACCCCAAGGCCGGGGCCTTCCATAATCGCGGCCTTATGACTCCGCATGACGCGGCCAGAGGGCTTGGCGCATCGCGAGTAAAAAAGTATTTTAGGGAGCGGACAGTCGCCGGCGCTCGCAGAAGTGATGATCAGTAAGGCCATGAGGCGTAGCCGTTTTACGCAGAGCGTTCTCCGCATGCGCGCGACGCGAGTTTGGGCCGTGTGGTTTTGGCTGCCGGTTGTCGCGGTGCTGGCTATCCCGGGGGCGCGATTCCAAGCCCCGGCTGAAGTCCCTGGGCTGATGCTGCTCAAAGCAACGGCGCTTGAACTCCGGTCGGCTACTATCAGCTATCGGTCACGCGCCGACGAGCAATCGCCGGCGCCTAGGGCGCTAAACCGGGTCAAGCGTTTCGCCTATCTGTATCCAGGGGGCCGCGGAGCATCGCGGCATGTTCCGGCCTCGGCGCGGCTGGTGCTTCAGGCTCGAAGCATCGTTCCGCCCCTTCGCCGCCGGTTTATTCTGACGCCGCGTTCGCCGCCTGCTGGGGAAAGCCTCGCGACTGACGAAGCCGCGGCTTGAGTGTCGGGCGCGTGGATCCCCGTCTAAGCGCTGACTGACCTGGCGGTGGGCAGGCGCTCCTTCAGCGGGGCCGGTAGGTTTGGCGCCGAATTCATTCGCAGCAATCCGACGATGCCCACTTTTGACGGCGCACGAGACTCTCGGCCGCGCCGCGCGCTCAAGCCTCTGGCCATAGCCTTGTCTGACGTTCGCAACGATGGAGGCGCGCGCGCCAAGAGCGGGCTGCATCGCCCCTAAAGCCAAGCATGCGAGTAAAGCCGGAACAGCTCAGAGAGAAAGTATGCGGGTTCACGATAAATCGCCGCTTCGGCGCCAGGTGCTTGCGCATGCGGAATCATCTTTATTTATCTGAGGTTCGATACTGTCGGCAATGCGCCTGCCGATGTAATGCGTCGCAGCTTGCGCATGCCGGTCATCCTTATTTTTCCGCCGCTCGCCTCATCACCCGGCGGGGCGCAGCATTATTGAAATTGAGAACGATTTTCACTATCGTACTGCCGCGTGGCCGCCCGGCTGGGCACTCCCGGTTTACAACCCAGAGGACGTTCGGCACACCGAGCGAGGTATCATTAGTGTGGTGAACGCACGACGCTCAAAGCTCAATGAAATCATGGCGCTGGCGCTGATTGTGGGAGTTGCTTTAATGGCGCCAATCGAGGGGCGCGCGGACGAGGCCTTAACCGTGGAACAGGTCGTGGAGTTAGCGCTTGAGGCCAACCCGCAGGTGCGGGCGGCGCGAGCGCGCTGGCTTTCCGCGCGCCATTCGATTGAGCAGAACTACGTGCCCGCCGACCCGCAGTTTTTGTTCACCAACGGCGATAGCCCGAAAAACCCGCTGTGGGGTAATAGCTGGCAGGGCTTCTACTTTACCGAGACGTTCCAATTCCCGGGCAAGGCGCGTCTGCAAGGCGAGATCGCGCGCGGGAGCGCCAACGTCGCTCGCCTCGCCTATCAGGCCGCTGCGCGCGACGTTCGGGCGCAGGCGGAGGTCGCGTATGATCAAACTGTGCTGGACCACGCGTTGCGCAAGCTTAACGACGAAAACCTGACCGCTCTGCAGGAAGTCTTACAGGTGGTAAAGGTAGCATACTCGGCGAGCCAGGCCGCGCAGGCGGATTTTATCGCCGCGGAATTTAACCTGGCGGTGGCGCAGCAGCAGGCGGACATGCTCAAGGTGGCCGAGGCGAACGACCGTACAACGCTCAATCAGGTGCTCAACCGGCAGCCCGACGCTCCGCTCCCACTGCAGCAGCGGCTTGAGCTCAAGCCGCTTGCCGCGCGTGAGGAAGATTTGGCTACGCGCGCGACCTATAAGCGTCAGGAATTGCTCGAGGCCGCCCTGGCCGAACGCAACTCCGAGAGGGCGCTGTCGCTGGCCAGGCTTGAGTACGCGCCCGATTACTTGCTCGGTTACGGCTACGATCGCTGGATTCTTCCCAGCGCGGCCCCGGCGCCGACCTTCCTCGGCACACACAACCTTTTTGTCGGCATCAATCTGCCGGTGTTCTTTTGGATCAGGCAGAAGGAAGACGTCAAGCGCGCGGGATACGACCTGACTGCGGCGCGGGAAGATTTGAACTCGGTTCGAACGCAAACGGTTGCGATGGTTGCGCAGCTATATCGGCAGACTCAGCTCGCCTATCGCACCGCCCTGCTCTACCGCGATTCCTTAACGCCGTTGGCGCAGCAAGGGCTTAAGGTCAGCTTGATTGCCTACCAGTCCGGGAAAATCGATTTCCTGACCCTGACCAACGCGGTCCAGCAGAGCAACAACGCCAAGGTTTCCTACGTCCAGGCCGCCAACCAGTTCCTGGCCGGCGAAGTCGCGCTGGAGCAGGCGGTTGGGGAGGCGTTGGCGCAATGAAGCCGCAAACGTTCGACAGAACCTTGCTCGGCGTTCTGGCATTGGCGCTCTTGTGCGCAGCATGTCAGAGCACGTCGGCCAGCCGCCAGGAGGAATCTTCCGCTGGCTTCGTTCCGACTTTGATACGCCAGCCGGGCGCGGGCGACCTGATGGAGCTTAAGCTTAGCCAGGTGCCAGGCATGACGCTGGCCCAGGTTAGGCAAATCGAGTTGTCGCGCGTGCTGGAGGCCAACGGCGAGATAAGCTTCGACGAGCGCCAGGTGGCGACAATCTCGTCTCGCGTGGCAGGCCGCATCGAGCAGGTGAAGATCGCGCGATGGGACTATGTGCGCAAAGGGCAGCCGATCATACTGCTCTACAGTCCCGACTTCATGACCGCTGAAGCCGAATATCTGGAAGCGCTGGAAACCCAAAAGGCGTCCTCGCGCCCGGGCCTGGGGGCAAACGCCGAGTTGGCGGCGCAGATGGTCGCGGCGGCGCGGCGCAAGCTCGAGCTTTTGGGCCTCGAGCCCGCGGACATCGACGCGGTCCGCGCGCCGAACACGGTCACCGTGGTGCGCGCCCCGATTAGCGGAAGCATCGTCGAAAGCAAGGTAAACCGCGGCTCCCAGGTCAATCCCGGTGACTCGCTCTTCGGCGTCGGCACGCTCGACCCTATCTGGATCACCGCTCATATCTACGAAGACGACCTGGCGCGAGTGCATGTGGGCCAACAGCTTCAGGCAGTGACCACCGCTTACCCCAACGACACCTTCACCGGCGTGATCGCGCGCATCAGCCCGGGCATCAATCCCGACACCCACACGCTCGAGCTCAGGTGCCAGGTGCGAAACCCGGGAGTTAAGCTTAAACCGCAGATGCTCGCGCGGGTCAGGATCGTTACCCAGCCCGGCTACGCTTTGGTGGTGCCGCAAAAGGCGCTGGTGTTCGAGACCGACGCCTACTACGCCTTCGTCGAGGTTGCCGCGGGCCGCTTCGAACGGCGCAAGGTGGGGATCAGCTCATGGAACGAGAAGGGCTACGCGCGCGTCGTCTCGGGGCTTAAAGCCGGCCAGGAAGTGGTGAGCGACGAGTCGGTCCAGGTGAACGCCCTGTGGCATCTCGCCCACGGCGAAACTTCATAGACGGGCGGCCATGATTCAGGTCTTGATGGCGCTGGCGCTGCGCGAGCGCATCATCGTCATCGGCTTTGCGGTGGCTTTGCTTTTGGGCGGACTGTTTTCGTTCTCCAAGCTCGACATCGAAGCTTATCCCGACCCGGTGCAGCCGCTGGTCGAGGTGCTCACCCTACCCGCCGGCCTGAGCGCCGAAGAATCCGAGCGGCTGGTCACCATACCCGTCGAGTACGGCTTGGCCGGCGCCCGCAACCTGGTGCGCATGAGCTCGATCTCCCTGTTCGGCCTCTCTGACATCCGCTGCTACTTTAGCTGGGACAGCGACTATTACTGGGACCGCACCGAGATTATCAACCGCTTAAGCTTCATCACCCTGCCCCAGGGCATCTCGCCCGGCATTTCCCCCGAGAACCCGATCGGCGAGATTTATCGCTACACCGTGCGGTGTCCCGACCACGACTTGGTTGAGGAGAAAGAGCTCGAGGATTGGGTGCTCGAAAAACAACTCAAGACCGTGCCCGGCGTGATCGATGTCGCGGGCTTCGGCGGTCTGACCAAAGAGTACCACGTGGAGGTCGATCCGCAGAAACTGGCCTATTACGGTGTGGCGCTGCCCACGGTTATCAGCGCGCTGCAAAACTCCAACATCAACGTAGGGGGCAGCTACGTCACCGTTGGCGAGCAGGCCTTCGACGTCCGCGGCATCGGCTTCATCGAGGAACTGCCGGACATCCGCAACGTCGTGCTCTCAGCCGCCAAGGCGACGCCGATTACCGTCGGCAACCTCGCCGACGTGAGCATCGGCTATGCGCCCCGGCTGGGCGCGGTCGGCATGAACGAGCGCGACGAGGTTGTCGAAGGCATCGTTTTGATGCGCAAGTACGGCAACACGCTAAAGACGTTGCGCGGCGTCGAGCAAAAAGTCGCGCAGATTAACGCTTCGGGCCTCCTGACCAAGGGCTGCAAGGCCCTCCCGTACTATGACCGAACCTCGTTGGTATATACGACCCTGCGCACCGTGATCGAGAACCTAACGCTGGGCATGGTGCTGGTCTTTTTGGTCCTCATGTTCTTTTTGGCCAACGTGCGCGCGGCGCTAATCGCCGCCATCAACATCCCGCTCGCGCTTTGCGGCGCGTTCATCCTGATGCATCTGGGCGGCACCCCGGCCAACCTAATTTCGCTCGGCGCGATCGACTTCGGCATCATCATCGACTCGACCGTGATCGTGATGGAGAACATATACCGCTCTCTTACGGCGCCGGCGCAGCCGGGCGAGGACCACGGCCACCGCGTCCTCGCCGCCGCGCAAGAGGTAGGCGGGCCGATGGTGTTCTCGACGCTAATCTTCGTTATCGCGTTCATGCCGCTGTTCACGATGCGCGGGGTGGAAGGCGTGATCTTTTCGCCGATGTCCCACACCTACGCTTACGCGCTGGGTACGGCGATATTGCTCGCGGTCACCGTCACGCCCGTGCTCGCCTCTTACCTGTTCGGCGGCGAGATTCGCTACTTGCGCAATCCGTTATGGGAAGGGCTGGCGCGCTTTTACCACGGCCTGTTCGTGCGCGCGCTGAACCGGCCGAGGCTTTCTTTGCTGGTGATCACGGTGTTCATCGTCGCCGTACTGAGCCGATTTTCCAGCTTGGGCGGTCAGTTCTTGCCCAACCTCGAGGAGGGCAACATCTGGGCGCGGGCGACGATGCCGATCAGCATCTCGCTCGAACACGGAATTCGGCTCGCCAACCGCATCCGGCGAACCTTCATGTCGTTCCCGGAGGTCACCACGGTCGTCTCCCAGCTCGGCCGTCCTGACGACGGCACGGAGACCACGGGTTTTTTCAACGGCGAGTTTTCGGTCGACCTCAAGCCTGCTGACCAATGGCCTGACGGGCTGACCAAGGCCGAGCTGGTCAGTCGGGTCAACGCCAAGCTCAACCAGAACTTTCCCGGCGTAAGCTTCGGTTACTCGCAGAACATCGAAGACAACGTCAACGAAGCTATGTCCGGGGTCAAGGGCTCCAACTCGGTCAAGGTTTTCAGCCCCGACCTCGCCGTCGACGAAAGGATCGCCAACCAGGTGACCGAGATCATGAGCAGCGTCCCCGGCATCGCCGACCTCGCGGTATACCGCTCGCTGGGTCAGCCGAACCTGGTTATCACGCCGGACCGCGCCGCGTGCGCGCGCTACGGACTCAACGTGGGCGACGTTAACGCGATGGTTCAGGCGGCAATCGGCGGGCAAGCCGTGACTCAGGTGCTGCGGGGCGATCGCAGCTTCAATCTGGTCGTGCGCTGGAAGCCGCAGTATCGAACCAACCTCGAAGCAATCAAGCAGATTCGCGTGCCGCTGCCCGCCGGGGGCGTGGTGCCACTGGGCCAAGTAGCGGACATCCGCGTCGCCGGGGGCGCCGCTTTCGTATACCGCGAGAACTTCGAGCGCTACGTGCCCCTGCGCTTCGCCGTGCGCCACCGCGACTTTCAGAGCGCGGTCGAGGAGGCAAAAGAAAGAGTCGGCGCGGCGGTCAAGCTGCCGCGCGGGCTACACCTGGAGTGGGCCGGCGAGTATGCCGAGCTCAAGGAAGCCAATCGCCGCTTGACGATCGTCGTGCCGATAACGCTGCTCCTGATCATGGGCGTACTGTACAGCGCCACGACGTCGCTGATCGACACGTTCATTATCATGGCGCAAATTCCGGTCGCGTGCCTGGGCGGCATACTCGCGCTCATTTTGACCAACACGCCGTTTAGCGTCTCGGCCGCGGTCGGCTTTATCTCCATCTTCGGCATCGCGGTCATGGACGGCATCTTGCTCACCTTCTATATTCGCGAGCTCTGGGACCGCGGCCATCCGTTCCGAGAATCGATTATCCTCGGCTCCGACCGGCGTTTCCGCGCCGTGATGATGACGGCGCTGGTCGACGGCCTGGGGCTTTTGCCGGCGGCCCTATCGACCAGAATCGGCGCGCAGACCCAGCGCCCCCTGGCCATAGTCGTGATCGGCGGCGCAGTCGCGATTGCGCTTATCACGCGAATTCTACAGCCGATTCTAATATACCTGTGCCATCGCAAACTCAGGCTCGCCGAGCAGCGGGCCGCCCGCGCCGCTTCCTGATTCGACGCGCGGGCAACGTTTGAACGAACGCCTCGGGGCTCGGCCGGAGGTCGGCGCCGGTTAGTGCTGCAGCCGCCCTGGACCATGCGCGCGGTGCCGAGTAAGAGTTGCCGCTGCCGCTGCGCCGCTCTCGCCTCCGCGCCCCATAAGCGCCCGAGCCCCAAAAGCTTCACTTACAGACTGAACAAGCACACGTCCTACCGAGATTCGCGCGCTTAGCCGTGAAGCGAAAATAACTTCCTTGATGAAGACTCGGAAGTCCTCCCCCTATGCTTGTGCCACAGCCGAAAGGCAGAGCATCGGCTTGGGGTTTTTGGTGCGTTGGACGTTGTCCGGTCCGCGGGTCTCGGTGGGCGGGCAGCCCTACCCGCGCGGGGCACGGGCGGGCACGGCGGCCCGCCCCACCAAGATTTATTTTCGCTTCAGGGTTAGGTTACAATCGTTTCGCCGCGGCGCGCGCGGAGCGTTCCAAAAAAGATTGGCCGCGCCGCCGCGCTTCGCAACGCTCAATGAGTGATGGGCACGGCGACGAATAAACCTGACGACAAAAAAGTGACGCCCCGAAGCCAGGATTTTTCCGCCTGGTACAACGAAGTGATCCTGCGCGCCGAGCTGGCCGATTACTCTCCGGTCCGCGGCTGTATCGTATTTCGCCCCGAAGGGTTCGCGATCTGGGAGAACATCTGCGCGGAACTGGACCGCCGGATCAAACGCACCGGGGCGAGGAACGCCTACTTTCCGCTGTTTATCCCGCAAAGCTTCATCCGCAAAGAAGCCAGCCACGTCGAGGGCTTTTCGCCCGAGCTTGCGGTGGTGACGCACGGCGGCGGCAAAGAACTGGAGGAGCCGCTGATCGTGCGTCCGACCTCGGAGACGATAGTCAACTACATGTTCGCCCAATGGATCAAGTCGTACCGCGACCTGCCGCTGATGGTGAACCAATGGTGCAACGTTGTACGCTGGGAGATGCGGACCAGGATGTTCTTGCGCACCACCGAGTTTTTGTGGCAGGAAGGTCACACCGCGCACGCCACGCGCGAAGAGGCCGAAGGCGAGACGCTGGCGATACTCGAGGTATACCGCGCGTTTTGCGAGGAGTTTCTGGCCATCCCGCTTATCGTCGGACGCAAGAGCGCCGCCGAGCGATTTGCCGGCGCGGTGGAAACCTACGCGATCGAGGGCCTGATGGCCGACGGGCGGGCGCTCCAATGCGGGACCTCGCATTTTCTGGGGCAGAACTTCGCTCGCGCGTTCGAGATCCGCTACCTTGACGAAAAAAACCAGTTACAGTACGTGTGGCAGACGAGTTGGGGGGTCTCGACCCGGCTGCTCGGCGCGCTCATCATGGTCCACGGCGACGACCAGGGCCTGCGGCTGCCGCCCGCCGTGGCGCCGGTGCAGGCCGTAATCGTGCCGATCTGGCGCAAGCCCGCTGAGCGCGACGACGTTATCGCCGCGTCTCGCGGCGCTTTCGCGGCGCTGACCCAGGCGGGCGTGCGTTCTCGTCTCGACGGCCGCGAGGGCGTCACCCCCGGTTTCAAGTTCAACGAATGGGAGATGCGCGGCGTGCCGCTTAGAATCGAGATCGGCCCACGCGACGTGGCCGCGGGCGAAGCGACGTTGGCAAGGCGCGACCGCGCAGGGCCTACGAGCAAGCTCAAAAGCGCGCTGAACCGGCTGCCCGAAAGCGTCGGCGCGATACTCGGCGAAATGCAAACCGGCTTTTACCGCGCGGCCAAGAGTGCGATGGACGCGCGAACCACCGAGCCCGCCGATTTCGAAAGTTTTTGCCAACAGATGGAGGGCGAAGGCGGCGGCGGTCTCGCTTACGTATACTGGTGCGGCAGCGCGGCATGCGAGACTAAGATCCGCGAGCAGACCCGGGCGACATGCCGCGCCATCCCGCTTGCCCAGGATGTCGCGCCCCGCGGCTGCATCGTGTGCGGCCAGACGGCCTGCGAGCGCGCCTTCTTCGCCAAAGCTTACTAAAAGATGGCGCCGGCAAGGCTGCACTTCGATGATCGGAGGAGTTCTCGAAGCTTAGGAATCGAAGCTTGCGTCCGATGCAAATGAATCGCGTCCCGCGGGCGGCGTGGCGTGCGCGAAGTCGGTCCCGGCAGATGGGTGCGCCGCAGCGGCGCGGCCGTAACCCGACAGCGCAGGCGACGGGACGCGCAAGTCGCGATGTGGTTTAAAAACCGTACGGAAGCGATCGGCGTTATCGCGGCCGCGTTTTTCGGCGCCGGCGGCGCGGTAATCGTGGCCTTTTTGAGCCTTGTGTATCCGCAATTTGGGGAGAAGACCGCGCTGATTTCGGAAGCCGGATATTTGTGCGATGCGATGGCTTGGCAGGTCTTTTACGTCGCCGGCCAGGCGCCGCCGGGCAACTGGAAGGAACCTGGCGCGGCCTCCCGCTTGAATTTCGAACAGCCCGCTAAAAGCGCCTGGGACAAGCCGTGGTTTCCCTTGCGCACGCCGATATGGGATCGGCTCGAAGACAAGATCGGCGATCTGGGTTCACACGCGGGCAGGCTCGCGGGCTTTTTCTACCGGGTCGAATTTCTCAATATGCTGCGGCAGGCGCGGGATTGCTTCGGCAAGGGCGACCCCCGATTTTGGCATACGTACCTTTGCACCCTCAGAGACGAACTCAATATTTGCGCCGTCCAGAACTACGGCGAGCAAAGCTGCCACTGGTTTATGAGCTTTCGCTATGGGTGCAACGTCGACTTCGACTCGAACTACCGCGAAATAGTGCGTCAGCTCGACGGCGTGGAGAAAGGCGGAGTATGCCGTCAATGGGGGAGCGACGTTCCCGCCCCGCAGCCCGGGTGTAAGAACCTCGACATGTTTATTCATTAGCGGTCTTTATTCGCTAGCGGCCGGCGCGGTAATTTGAAGACTTTTCGGGCGTGCGCTCAAATCGGCTGCGGAAAACGAAGCGGAAAATCGAGTACGATGCGCTTGCTCGCATGCCGCAGGGCAAGTCAGCCGAGGCTTAAATAGGCTTGCGCTTGCGTTATCCCGGGTTTTTCGGCGCCTCACCGAGTGCGCTCGTCGGCGGATGCGCATCGCCGCCCGCGGGCGGTCGAAGTAAAGTGCGATCATGACCAACTCTGAAACTGCGCGTCCGGAGGACCACCCGCAGCCGCCGGCCCCGGCGGCGCGGGAGCAGGTCCAACGGGACCCGGCCAAGGCGTGGCTGATGGCTGGTGTGGCGTTCGTCTTCCTGTTCACGACCTTCGGCATCTTGTATAGCTTTGGGGCTTTCCTTAAGCCGATGATGGAAGACTTTGGCGGCAGTCACGGGGCGGTCTCCGGCCTGTTCTCGGTAATCATGTGCTTGGGCCTCTTGCTCGGACCGTTCACCGGCCGCCTGAGCGACCGGCTGGGCGCGCGTCCGGTGCTGATCGGGGCTGCACTGTCGCTGGGGTTGGCCCTTATTCTTACCGCGCAGGTCAGGCGCCTGTGGCTCGCCTACTTGACCTTCGGTGCGGGCATGGGAGTCGCCGTCGCGTGCACCTATGTGCCGGCGTTGGTGCTGGTCGGGGTGTGGTTTAAGCGCCGGCGCGACACGGCGCTGGGCTTCGCGGTTGCGGGAATCGGCTGCGGCACGCTGGTGTTGGCCCCGCTCGCCGCGGCGCTGACGGAACGTTATGGATGGCGCGAGACCTTCGTAATTCTAGGCATCGTGAGCTGTCTGGTCACGCTCGGCTGCGCGGCGATCTCGGAAAGCCCGGACGTGCCTGCGGGACGGCCGGCGCTGAACATCGCCCGAGCGATCCGCGCGCCGGCTTTCAGGATGCTCTACGTGGGCGGGCTGCTGTTCCAAATCGCCCAGTTCATTTCGTTTACCTACCTGGCGGCTTTCGCGCGCCATCGCGGCGTCGACGCGGTAGCCGCGGCGACGCTGGTCGGCCTCATCGGGGCCGCAAGCGTGGTCGGCCGTTTCGGTTTGGCCGCTTTGAGCGGCCGCTTCGGGGTCGTGCGTCTCTACCAGACGACCGTGCTGATATTTGCGCTCAGCTACGCTATCTGGCTTTTCGCGCGCAGCTATCCATGGCTGGTGGCGTTCGCGCTGGTCATGGGCGGCAGCTACGGAGGCTTCGTCACGCTCTCGCCGGCCGTCGCGGCGCAGCTTTTCGGCATCGAAGGACTCGGTGGCTTACTCGGCGCGCTCTACACCAGCGGCGCGATCGGCGTGGCCATAGGGCCGCCGCTGGCCGGGTTGCTGATCGACCGCACGGGAAGCTACCAGTGGACGATTGCGTTTGCGATGGTGATGGGGCTGGCGGCGTTCGCAACCTTTCTGCCTTTGAGCAAGGTCCGGGCCGTCTAGCACTCCCGCCTCATGGCGAGGACGCCGCGCAAGAGAAGGTCGCCGAGTGCGCGCCGCGGCCTGCTTCAGGATCGCAGGTCGTAGTCAAGCTTCATCGCCGCGCGCACTTCTTCCATCGTCGCTTGCGCCGCTGCGCGGCCTCGCCGCGTTCCCTCCATGATTATCTCGCGCAGATGCTTCGGATTGGCGGCGTAAGCGCTACGTCGCTCCCTAATCGGCGCCAGAAAGCGCTCGAGCGCCTGGTAAAGCCGCTGCTTTACTTCCACGTCGCCGACCTTGCCCGCGCGGTAACGCTGCTTTAGCTCCTCGACCTCGGCCGCGTCCGGGTTGAAGACATCGTGATAGGTGAAGACCGGGTTGCCTTCGACGTGGCCGGGGTCGGTGGCATGAATCCGCGTCGGATCGGTGAACATCGACATCACGCGCTTGCGCAAAACCTCGGGCGGGTCGCCGAGGTAGATGCAGTTGTCGAGCGACTTCGACATCTTGGGCGAGCCGTCGGTCCCGGGCAGCCGCGCCACTTCGCCGATCAGCGCTGCGGGCTCGACCAGCACGTCGGCATAGAGGGTGTTGAAGCGGCGCACGATCTCGCGCGTCTGCTCGATCATCGGCAACTGATCTTCGCCGACCGGCACGAGATGGGCCTTGAAGATCGCGATATCGGCGGCCTGCGAGATGGGATAGGCCCAAAAGCCGACCGGGACGCGCTTGCCGAAATGACGCTGTTTAATCTCCTCTTTGACCGTAGGATTTCGCTCCAGCGTCGCCACCGTTACCAAGTTCATAAAGTAGACCGTTAGCTCGGCCAGCTCGGGCACCATCGATTGGACGACGATTTTGACGCGCTCGGGCGAAAGCCCGACGGCGAGGTAGTCGAGCGCGACTTCGCGCACATTGTGCGCGAGCATCTCGGGATGCTCGAAGTTGTCGGTGAGCGCCTGAAGATCGGCGATCAAAACGTAGGTGTCGTATTCTTCTTGCAGCCGCACGCGGTTCTTGAGCGAGCCCACATAATGCCCCAGGTGGAGCGGGCCGGTGGGCCGGTCGCCGGTCAATATTCGCTTTGTCATCTCGGTTTAACGCTTCACACTTGCGCGTCCGGCGCGGGACTGAGCAGGACGCTCGCATCGCTGTGGTCGAACCATGGTTGCTTGCGCCTACGGGTCTTTGAACAAGCGGCGCAGCGTGGCGAGATTTTCGACGTCCTCTTTGAGATCGGGACCCTTGGGCGTCTCCAGGCACATCGGAAGCCCCCCGAATCGGCGGTCATTGAGCAGCCGCGCGAAGGCGCCTAGACCGAGCTCCCCTTTGCCGATATGCTCGTGGCGGTCGACCCTCGAGTTGAGCGGCTTGGGTGAGTCGTTGAGGTGAAAGGCGACCAGGCGCTTTAGCCCCACGCGCCGGTCGAGCTCGGCAAACGTCTGCTCGTAGCCTTCCGCGCCGGCGAGGTTGTAGCCGGCGGCAAACGCGTGTTCGGTGTCGAAGCACAGCCGCAGCCGGTCGCTTTCGTGCGCAGCGTCGAAGATCCGGCCCAACTGCTCGAAGCTGTAGCCGAGCACGGTGCCTTGGCCGGCGGTGTTCTCGAGCGCGATTTTGACCTTAAACCCCGGACATGCCTTGTGCGCCTGACTGATCGAGTCGGCGATGGCCTTGATTCCCATGCTCTCGCCGGAGCCAACGTGGGCTCCGGGATGGGCGACCAAAAACGGGAGCCCGAGCTTCTCGCATCGCTCCAGTTCGTCGACGAACGCCGCGAGCGACTTGCGCCGCAAAACGTCGTCGGGAGCGCCGAGATTGACCAGGTAGGAGCCGTGCGCGATCGCTATCTTGATTCCGGTTTCTTCCTGCTTCTGCTTGAACTCGGCGACCTCCGCCTCGGCCAGCGGCTTTGCGGCCCACTGGCGCGAGGATTTGGTAAAAATTTGAATGCACTCGCAATTCACTTCTCGGCCGCGCACGAATGCGTTCGCCAACCCTCCGGCGATCGGCATATGGGCGCCCAGAAGCGGTCGTTTCGCGCGTTTGGCGCCACCCGTCATGGTCGAAGACGCTCGCCGCTCGAGACCCGCGCGGCCGGCGCGCTAGCGCGCATCATTGCTCTCATACGCGCCACAATATTGAAAACCGGCGAGGGGCGGCAAGTGCTTGCGTCAGGCTGAGTGGCGCGGGATATTCGTTTAGCAACAAGCCGTTGGCCCGGCGCGCAAGCTCGCGCGCGGGTGTCAAGCGACGCAGGCTGGGGCCTGGGAATGCTCGCATAAGGCGATGGAAGCTCATCCGATACGATCGATCGGTCTGGTGATGAAACGGGGAGTTGACGAGGCGTTGGAAGTCGGGCGCAGACTCAGCGCCTTCATCCGTGGCCGTGGCCTTGAAGTTTTGGCCGAGCCGGAGGTCGCGGGCGCGCTCGGCGCGCGCCCTTTTGCGGCGCGGGACCTGGCACGGCAGGCCGACCTCGTCGTCGTTTTAGGAGGCGACGGCACCCTGCTGAGCATCGCCCGCCTGGTCGGCGCGCGCGAAACTCCCATTCTCGGGATTAACCTGGGCGGCTTGGGCTTTTTAACCCACGCCCGGATCGCTGAGGCGCAGGACTCGGTTGCGCGAATCCTCGCCGGCGATTTCACCGTCGACCGGCGGATCACGCTCGAGGCCGTGGTCGAGCGCAGCGGGCGGGACGTTGAAGCCGGGCGCGCGGAGTGGCTGCCGGCGGTGAACGACGTGGTGATCAACAAGCGCATACTGGGGCGCATCCTCGACCTCGAGGTCTTCGCTGACCGGCTGCCGTTCTGTTGCTACCGCGCGGACGGGCTGATTGTGGCCACGCCCACCGGCTCCACGGGCTACGCGCTGAGCGCCGGCGGGCCGATCGTGTTTCCCACGCTCGGCGTCGTCGTGCTGGCGCCGATCTGTCCCCACACGCTGAGCAACCGCCCGGTGGTGATACCGGACCGTTTCGCGGTCGAGGTCATCATCAGAAGCCCGGACCACGAAGCGTCGCTGACGCTCGACGGCCGCGAGGTCGCCACGCTTAAGCCCGGCGATTTGGTGCGCGTGCGCAAGGGCAAGGCGTGCGTGGCGCTGGTTTCGTCGAGCCATTCCTACTTCGAAATCTGGCGCGACAAGCTGCGCTGGGGATAAGGACGCGGCCGCGCGATGCTTGCCGTGCTGCGCATCCGCCGGCTGGCGGTGATCGACGAGGCGACCTTCGAGTTCAGCCCGGGCCTCAACATCATCTCGGGCGAGACCGGCGCCGGCAAGACCATCGTGATGAACGCGCTCGGGCTGATCGCCGGCGCGCGGGCCGCGGCGGAGATGGTCCGCAGCGACGAGAAGGAGGCGGTGGTCGAAGGCCTGTTCGAGCTGGAGGGAACCGCGCTTGCGCCGGAGCTTACCGAAGCCCTCGACCTCGGCCGAAACACTCAGGTGCTGGTCAGGCGGACTATCGCCGAGGGCGGGCGCTCGCGCGCCACCGTCAACGGCGAGCTTACGACGCTGCAGAGCTTGTCCGGCCTGGGCGCAAATCTGGTGCAAATCTTCGGCCAGCACGAGCAGCAGGAGCTTTTGCGCGCGCAAAGCCATCTCGCGATTCTCGACCAATACGGAGACCTGGACGGAGCGCTGGAAGAGTACCGCCGCATTTACCGTCGCGCGCTTGAGCTTAAATCGCGCGTCGAGGAACTGGAGCGCCAAGCGCGCGAGCGCGAGCAGCGGCTGGATCTCGCGCGCTTTCAGCTCGCCGAGCTGGCCGGCGCCGGCCTCGCCGCGGGCGAGGCCGACGAGCTTTTGCGGCAACGACGCGTGCTGGCCAACGCCACGCGCCTGGCGCTCGCCGCGCACGAGGCCGAAGCCGCGCTCTACGGCGGCGAGAACGCGGCGATCGACGCCGTGGGAATCGCGCGCAGCCGGCTGGCTGAAGCGGCGACGCTCGACCCGGCGATAAACGAGCCGCTGAAGCTGCTCGATTCGGCAGGCGCGGCGCTGGAGGAGGCGGCGCGATGGCTGCGCGGCTATGCCGACCGCGTCGAGGCCGATCCGGCGCGGCTGGAGGAGATCGAGCAGCGCCTGGAGCAGCTTAATCGCATCAAGCGCAAGTACGGCGGCAGCATCGAGAGCGCAATCGAGACCATGGAGCGCGCACAGGCGGAAATCGGGCGGCTTGAAACGACCGAGCAAGAGCAGGCCGAGGCCGCGCGCGAGCTCGCTGCAACCTTGGCGCAATTGGCTCAAGCCGCGCGCGCGCTCAGCGAAAGGCGCGCGAGCCTCGCCGCGCGGCTCAAGCACAAAGCCGAGGCCGAGCTTAAAACGCTGGGCATCCGCAATCCGGTCTTCGAGCCGCGCTTCGAGGCGCCCGCGGCGCAAGCCTCGGGTTTAAGCCTTGACGGATTGGCCTTCGGCCCCAACGGTATCGACGGCTTTGAGTTCTATATCGCCTTTAATCTGGGGCAGCCGCCGATGACGCTGGCGAAGGTCGCTTCGGGCGGCGAGTTGTCGCGCGTGATGCTGGCGCTTAAGTGCCTGGAGGCGCGCCGCCGGTCGATCGCAACGCTGGTCTTCGACGAGGTCGACGCCGGCATCGGCGGCGCGATCGCGCACGTCGTCGGGCTTAAGCTTAAGACGCTCGCCCGCTTCCATCAGATCCTATGCGTGACACACTTGCCGCAGATAGCGGCGTTCGCCGACAAGCATTTCGTGGTCGAAAAGCGCGAGCAGCGGGGAACCACCGCGAGCAGCGTAACCGAGCTCGGCCCGGCCGAGCGGGTGGAAGAGTTGGCGCGGATGATCGGCGGAAGCCGGCGCACCGACCGCATCACCCGGGCGGCGCGCGAGCTTTTGGAGCGGGCGCGAGCCTAGGCCGGCGAAGCCGCCTCACGCCGCTGGCGGGGATTTGACAGAGCGCGCCGCCTAGGATTAGCTAGATTGTCTGGCGTAAGTGGGGCTGTAGCTCAGTTTGGGAGAGCGCCTGAATGGCATTCAGGAGGTCGGCAGTTCGATCCTGCTCAGCTCCACCACCGGAACCAAGCGCTTCTTTGCGCCGTAACGTCATGGGATCGCCGTCCCGCCCGCATCCCGTCCGCCTTTGTCAAGAAGGATAGGGGAACATGAGCCGAATTGGATGGCCCTTCGTCTGAAAGCTATGATGCCGCCCCGAAGTTTCGGATAATGAAGGGCCGATGCATCGACCGGAAAAAGCGCAGCCGCTGTTGGCGTTCTTGGAGTTCCAAGCGGTCTACGACAGCCCAAATTTCGAGTTCTCGACTCGAGGCCCTGCCGTTATGTCCGCGGTCTTCGAGGCCTTTAGGCCTTGGAACATCACTCTCGCGAACATCTCGGCCAAACAGAATCCTGCAAATGTGGGGGAAGTCGCAATTGTCTTTAGTCTCCAAAATTCTCGGCTTACGTTCAGCGTCGGCATCGGTGCCGCCACGTTCTTGGTGACGAATCCTGATTGGTCTCAAGAGGAATTTGTCTCTCAAATCGCGACGGCCGGCTTACAGGCCGTGCGATCCAGCACCGGTGTAACCTACCGACGGTACCTAATAAGTCTCCTGATGCATGTGAAGCCGGAGCGCCGGACTCTGCGCGAGGTCTCGGCGGATTTTCTCAGTTTGAAATCTCCGAAGATTTCTAGTCCAACAGTCAAGGCGCGCGGTTTTTCCGTGTACGCCGACGACTTCTCATGGGTCGTGGATTCTTCCGCGATGTACGAGGGAGCCTTGTTTCTGAAAATCGTGCGGACCTTCGAGCCCAGCGCTCCCTTCTCGGAAATGGCAGGGACGTTACGAGCAGACCAAGGTGAGCTGCTTCGAACCCTGCAGTTGACGGTGGACTAATATGCTTGGTGGCCAAACACTCGGCGGCGGCTCTCAACTTCCTCACGCCATGCCGCCTCATCCACTCGCCAACGGTGGAAATCTGGCGAATCCCGGCTCGCAAATCGGCCTCGCGAGCAAAGAGGGATTCTTGTTCGACGCCTCATTGTTGTTCGAGTCGTTCTCGGGAGGCATCCATCCGCAGCCTCCTTCTTCAAGACTTTCCGACCTCAAACGAAAGGCATTTCCTGAGACCGGCCGCATAGAGAGAATCGCGAAGTCATGCGCCGCGGTAAACGCGGCTCAGCCTACGCAACTGAGTTCGTCAGAATGGAAGCGGATTACTGAGGCTGATATCGAAGATCAGTATTGACGTGCCGACACGCTCGATCAGAGAGATTCCCATGGGGAGCGATGTCTTCATTGATGCTAACGTCTTAATCTACGGCCTGGCTGGGCAATCGGTCGAATGCAAGGAGCTATTACTACGTTGCTCGCGCGAGGAGGTCATCGGGGTTTGCCTCTTTGAGACTGCTAACGAAGCGACGCACAGATTCATGTTGGCGGAAGCGAAGTCCAAGGAAGTAATTTCTTCAGAAAACGCTCGCGAGCTTCGCGGCAAACCCGAGATCGTTAAGAGACTGGTCGACTACTGGCGAAACACGGAACGTGTTTTAGCGCTGAACTTGTTGTTCATTCCGTTGGACGAGCAGATTTTAAGGACCGCGTACGGCGAACGCCAAACTGCCGGTCTTCTCACCAACGACTCTATGATCGTGTCATCAATGCGATTCTTCGGTGTTCAGAATTTGGCGAGTGCGGATGGAGATTTAGATCGGGTAGCTGGCATCACTGTGTTTGGTCCGTCCGATCTCTCCCCGTAAAAGGGGGCGCACCCTGGGTTGTGATTCATCCGTGCCCTGCATGAGATTGTGGACCGACGCGGTCGAACTCTTTTAGCCGTCGCGATCGTCGAGCGATACAATTTCTCGAGCTGACGACTGGTTCCCAAGGGTCCTTTGCAACGCCCCCGTCGCCACTGCAAGAGCTTGAGTGCTCGCTGTATTGCGGCGGTAGAAGACGCGCCGCGTTTTGTGTCCGCTCAGTTCCATGGCGACTCGCTCCGGGATGCCGGCGCGGACCATGTTGCGCACCGCGGTTCGCCGCAGGTCGTGAACAATGATTCCAGAAACGCCTGCTGCTTTGCAAGCTGACTTCCACGCCTTGCGGAAGTCGCCAATCGGCTCGCCCTCGTCGCCACACTTGATCCCCAGTTCTGTAGGCCGACCCAGGCCAGCCCCGCTTAGGCCGCCTAACCCGACCTGACTAACCGGGAGCGGCGCGGGCCGGTACGCCGACCGCGGCCATCAAGAGCGGCCTCTTTTCCCTGCCGTGCGGAGCGAAGAACTCGGTGGTATCGTCATCGTAAAAGGTAAGGCCGGTAGCGCCCAGGTTCAGAGCGTAGGCGGCAAGGTAGGCGTTGCCGCCGCGAATGCCGGCCTCAAGATGCGCGCCGCGGTAGCCGCGGTTGCCGAGCGTTCGTAAAACCCGCTCCAGGTCGGTCATGAAACACAAGAGCACGCTGCAATCGGCGCCCAGCGGCTGCTCAAGGCAAAGATAACCCGCCTGGGCGCGAAGCTCCCCGGCCTTCAGCAGCTCCAGACTTGCCGGCTCGCGCCGATAGAAATACGCCCCCGGTTCAACTCCCTCGACCGCGTTGACGATTAAGTACGTATCGCTGAGCGCTGGGAAATCGATTCGCGGGCGGCGGCTTGCCGCGCAAAGCACGTGCGCCAGCGCGCTCGCGCTGATCGGCTTTCGCGCGAAGAGACGAGTTGAGCCGCGGCGCAAAATAGTCTCGCCCAGCCCCAAGGCTTCACTGACGTCCCCGGGTTCGAGCCGCAGCGTCGCCGGCGCGCCGGCCGGGGTCGCCGGCGCATTCGTCTCACTCTCGGCATCGGACAAATCGCCCGGCGCGGATGAGGCCGAAGGAGCCGGCTCGACAGAATCCGCGTATCGCTCTGACGAAGCCTCAAGACGCGCCGAACAAAGCTGTTCAACCTCAGCGGCGGAGGCAAGTTTGGATGCGCGATGAAGCCTGATCAGCTCGTCGTAGGTCCGCTCCTGCGCTGACAGCGGCAGGCTTTCGAGGCTCAGCGCCGCGAGGGTCTGGGGAGCGCGCTCGGCAGGAATTCGCGCCGGTAGTTGCGTGTCAATGGAGCTATTCAGAAGGACCAAGCAGACCACCCCTTCGCGCTCGCCGTCAATACCGAGCAGGTGCTCTATCTCGCGATCGACGAAGGCAGTGACGACCCTGGCCTCGATACCTTCGGCGGCTGCGGCCGCGGCGAGATTCGCCAGCATCGTGCCCGCATCCCAGAAGCAGTACCGATAGGCGCGCGCGCGATATTTCCACGCGCTGCGCCAGAAGATCGCGCTCAGGAGCAACACTGCGCCCGCTCTCGTGATCGAGACCGTTCCCGCGCAGAGGCGCGAGACTACCGCGCGCCAGTCTCCCTCGCGCAGGGTTCGCAGCTTGAGGTCGGCGGGGCAGAAGTGGTAAAGCCCCTGGGCGAGACTGTCGACGGCGGCTGCACAAAGGTAGACTTCGATCGGATAGAGCGCCCCGGCCGAGGGCGCGGCGCGAAAGTGATAGTCCCGGCCGCCGGCGCGCTTGGTGCGCGTGAGCCCTGCCGCGCAAAAAAGAATCCGCGCAAGCCGTCCCAGGTCGAGCGTAGCCGGCGGGACGCCGGGCGCATCGGCGCGGGCGAGTGCCGCTAGCGTCCGCATCTGCGAAAGGCCGAGCTCGCGCGGCAGAGCGAGGGCGGATGCTTGCGGGTAGAGCTTGAACTTGAAGGGCTCGTTGTCCCAGTCCAGGTTATGGTCACCGGCGCGCACGCTGGTGTACGAATGCTTGGTCAAGTCATGGAAGCGGCGCGCCGCTTCCAGGTCAAAGTTGCGTTCGGTGGCTTCCATCGCGTCGCCTCCTTAAATAAACCCCAGCTGGCGGACTCCCTCGATACCCCGGGGCAGCCCGCATCTCTGCATTATACGATACACGACGTAGCCAGGCGCGGACGTGAGGCCGTTGGGCCAATCAGCGAAGGCTCTCTGAAGGCCGAGCTGGCCTCCAACGCGCGAGTGAGCGCTCGCCGCGGCTTGCCTCCCGCGATTCGCATCGGCCGGCCGACGCTTCACCGCCGCGGGCGGCGGTTGTTGAAACTGCGCCGCCGCTGTCGTCGATGGCGCGCACACCCGTGCACCATCGCGCGCTAAGCCCCAAAGCCGCGAGCACTGCTCGGACCGCGGACGCTTACTTTCCAACTCTTTGCACCTGCGCTAGCATCGGGCTTTGGCCATGACGCCCCGTGGCAGCGCAAGCGGCGGCGCGGCCGGCACCGAGCATAGCGCTGAACGGCGAGATGCCGGTATGGTCGCGATTGCGCTTGGTCGAGCCCGTGTTGCGTCCTGACCGCGGCTAAGGCGCGATTGGCCTGAAGCTCAGATTGGAGACGGCGATTGACGCTTGCCGATGTGAGATTATCGTTCGCGGCGAGCCACCCTAGCTCAGTTGGTAGAGCAGCTGATTCGTAATCAGCAGGTCGTCGGTTCGAATCCGACGGGTGGCTCCAGAAAATCCAATAAACTCAAGCAGTTTTAATGATGGCCGATCCGATTGGCTCGGCCATTTTCGTTCTGTGTCCGTACCGTGTCCGTATACGAACTAAACTCGTTGACCTCGCGACCGCTACGACCTGCTGATTGAAAATCAGCAGGTCGCGGCACGGTCCTTTCGCGCTGCTGGTCAAACGCCTTTGCCGGAAGGCTTCGAGAACAGGCGCGCTCGAAGTCTTCTCATGGTCACCATACAATCCGCGTAAAGATCCTTGGCGTCCTGTTCTGGAAGCTCTTTGAGAATTTCTGGTCGCTTCGCCAGTTCGCGAATCGTCAGCGAATCGGCCGTCGGCATGGAGAGGCGCTTTCGTAGCAGGCGCGCCGCAACGTCTTCATCCGTGCTGCGGCTGCTCTCGCGATGCTCGCGACCGTTGCGCGAGTACGCGACCCACCAGATACGCCCCCGCCGAAAAATCCTGCCGTCGCCACGCATGGCTGCAAACGATGTCTTAGGCACTGCCAGGATCAGGCCCTTCGAAATCCCTCTGCGCTTCGCCCTTCCGTTACCGGATCTTCTTCTCGCTCAAGGAGGCCATGAATAGCTCTTCTGCTCGCTCCGCGCGCGCCGTGACGTAACTGAGAAAGGCGTCAAATGCCTCGGGATCGAGTAGCCCGTCGCGCTTCAGACGCTCCAGCCGTTGATCAGACCCCGGATCACCCGATGATAGGATTATCCACCTCGCTAAGGCGTCCTTCAGAAGGTCCCTCATAAAGTCATTTCGCAGAAGCTCATCTCTCAACTCCGCTGCAAAAGCTTCCGGGTCTGACGAAGAGCGGAGCGCCGCAGCCCGCGCTTTGACCCAGTTCCGAAAACTGGGAGATGGAACCGGCTCGGGCATCGACCTGAGCCACTCCACAATCTCTTCATGCCGAAGACCCTGCAGCGAACTCGAACCCCGCTTGTTCCCTGACTTCCGCCGCGCGACCTTTCCCTCATCGCGACATTTTCTTCCCGACATCCTCACCCACCTCCCCAAATCATTTTGTCGCAGCACAACTACCGAACGCTAAGCCCCCGGTGCACCGAGGGCAAGTGGCACACAATCTGCTCAACCCACAAGCCAGCGAGCACGAATTTCACGACGGATGCTCGATCGTTGGCAGCGAATGGCAGCGTGGGAGGCATCGGATGGCCGCGAATCCATACGTGCAGGGATGGCGAGAATGGGATGAGCGCTACGCCGATCTGGTCCTCGGCAAACGCAACTGGCAGATCGCAGCCGGTTGCTCGCTCCTGATTAGTCTCGTGCTCGCAGTCGGCATCGTCTGGCTCGCGCTGCGCAGCCGCTATGTCCCGTATGTCGTCGTAACCGATCGATTCGGACAGGCGATCACGATTCCGAAGCCGCTGACGCCCGCCTCGATGCCCGTCGTTGCCGCGCGGATGGAGCGCTGGGAAATCGAGGCGTTCATTCGCGACACGCGCTCAGTCTCAAGCGATCCCGCAGTTGAGCAGGCACGGCTTGCATCGCTGCACGCGCATGCGCGCGGCGCGGCGGATCGCTTCCTCGACGACTACTACCATTCCGACAACTTCGCCCATAACCCGTTCGAGATCGCCAAGAAGCAGACCATCGCGGTCCGGATCAATTCGATCCTCCAAGTTTCGCCCCAGAGCTACGAGGTTCATTGGACCGAGGAGAGCCGCGATCTCAACGGAGTTCCCGATGGACCGGCGACCCAGTGGGAAGCCGCGCTCCAGACCGAAATCCAACCGCCGAACTCCAGCGATGGCATCGTGAGCAATCCGCTGGGGTTTTACGTGACCAACATCACATGGACACCCGACCAGACCCAGGACAGCAAATGAAGCCAACGGAGAAAACGGCGATGAAGCAAATCGCACTTGCCGGCGCGCTCGCGCTGATCGTGAGCGGATGCGCGGCGAAGCAGGCTCCCGCGCCGCCGCCGCTTAACCTCGCGGTGCTTGCTCCGCCGAAGACGGAAACGCCAGCACCGCTTACGGCCGCACAGATTCTCGCGGAGCAGCCGTCAGAGGTGCGCGCCGCGATTGGGCAACACGAGCAGAGCGGAGAATGGCCAACTTACAAGACAGCGGGCGAGGTCCTTTATCCGTACAACGAGGGACCGGAACCCGTCGTCGATTGCGCGCCCCTCCGCACGACCGATATTCAGCTTCAGCCAGGGGAGACCATCACCGACGTGGCGATGGGCGACAGCGAGCGCTGGATGGCAACGCCCGCGTCATCGGGCGACCCGCGCAATCCAGTCGCGCATCTCGCAGTCAAACCCCAGCTACCCGGTATCGCAACTAATCTCACCATCTACACGACAAAACATATCTATCACCTGCTGTTGCGCTCGCGCGGGCGCGCCATGCAGGAGGTCGAGTTCTATTACCCGAACGAGGTGCTTGCGGCGGTGAAGGATGCGGATGCCGCAGCCGCGAAAGCAAAAGAGCAGACGACCGTAGATCCTCCAGGCGACGACGGCGACGGCGGCGTAGTCAAGGTTTCAGTCAACCCAGGCCAGCTCAACTTTTCTTACACCATCAACGGACCGAACGTGCCGTTCAGGCCGATCCGCGCCTTCGACGACGGCAGCCACGTTTACATCCAGATGCCGCCCGGAATGAAGACCAGCGAAGCGCCGGCGCTGCTGATCGCGGCTAACGGCGGCACCCAGATGGTTAACTACCGCGTCGAGGGCAACTACTACGTTGTCGATCGGCTGTTCCAACAGGCCGTGATGGTCTCGGGTGTCGGACGTGAACAGGACCGCGTCACGATCGCTTACGCGGGTTCGCCGAGGTGAAGACGATGGCCGACGAGCAAGCGAAGTTGTCGGTGGTCGGCGAAGAGCACGACCTCGAAGACGAGCAGGAGCGCCAGGGCGGCGCGCGCCTCAATCGCCAAGCTCTGATGGTTGCCGCAAGCGTGCTGGTTCTTGCGGCGGTGTTCGCTGTGCAGGGCATTCGTTCCGCAGGCGTTACCAACCAGAAGAGCGAAGGCCAACCAGTAAGCGATGCAGCAGGGCAGGCGGCACGCGACAAAGCCGAGATGGAAGAACTCAAAGCACGTGCGATGCGTGCTGGGCCTTCACCAGCCGTTACGGTACCGATCGCGCCACCTTTTGAGCCGCAGGTTAGGGTTCAGCACTCGCCGAAAGCCCCGAGCCGCTACGCGCAATGGGCAGAAGACAAGTACATGCGCGCACTCGAAGCTCCGGAGATGGTTTCGGCTTTCCACAGCGGCGGCACGCTTGAGATCGCGAGGGCACAAACCGCCGACGGCAGCTCACAGCTCAGTCCAAACATTTCGAGTGATCCAACCGTTACTCTTCATCCGCCGGCATCGCGGTACACCGTGATGGCGGGCAGCGTGATTCCCGCCGTTCTCGTAAGCGGCATCAACTCCGACCTGCCTGGACCTGTGCTCGCGCAGGTCAGCGAAAACGTATTCGACAGCGCTACCGGCAAGTCCTTGCTCATCCCGCAGGGCAGCCGCCTCATTGGCGCATATCAGAACGCGTCGACCTACGGTCAAGAGCGCGTTCAGATCGCGTGGCGTCGGCTTATCTTTCCAAACACGTCGAGCATGGACTTGCCGCAGATGCCGGGCGCGGACCAAGGCGGCTACACGGGTTTCAGCGATCAGGTTAACAACCACTATCTTGCGACATTTGGCCCCGCAGCGGTGATGAGTCTGATCAGCGCCGGACAGATGGTCGGCCAGATGGCCGCGTTTGGCGGCGGCGGACTGTACGGTGCGTATGGTTATTACCAACCGAATCAGTGGGCTATGTCCGGCGAGATGGCAGGTTCGGCCGCATCCGCACAGATGGGTGCGCTGGGCCAGCAAATGATGGGTCGCGGGATGAATCGACCGCCGACGCTCGAGATTCGACCGGGCTACCAGTTCAACGTGATGGTGACGGAGGACCTTGTGTTTCTGAGCCCATACAAGGGTTGAACGAGCGACCGAGAAGCGAGTGCACGTTTACAAAACGTAAACGAATTCAGGAGGACGACGGAAATGGGTTTGTTGAAGCGGAAGGAAGAGAAGAGTGAGACGATCGCGCTGCGGGTGCCCGCCTCGCTTAAGACCGAGTTGGAGGAGCTACGCAAACGGGCTGAGGCGGCGGGGTTCGACCTGACCGCAACGATCACGGAATCACTTGCACGCTTCTCTCGCCAGGTGCGTTCGGAACTTGACGGATCAACGGGGAGCGGTGTGGTGAACGGGCGGTCCAACAAATCGAATGGGGCTGCGGGCACGCCGGTGACTAACGGCACAGCAGTGTAAATTCTCCACGGACGGGCGCGGAAGGAGAGAGGCAAATGGCGGTCATTACTGGGCAGGGGCGGGTATCGGTCGCAGGGCAAGATAAAGGTAACGGGTCACTGCGACCCGCCGCCCGGGATTTCCTGCGACCGTTGCCCGCCTTTTCTGGAGGTCAGAGCGGGTCACACCGGGTCATGGTGACCCGCACCGCGCAGACGGCCAACGCAACCAGTTCCGCACCGCGCGTACCGCGCAGAAACCCGTCCTGGACCTGTGTACGCAGCCTTCGGCGCATGGCTTACCCGGCTCTTTTAACGCTGATCGCTCTGGCGGTTTCCGTCGCTCTGGGGAGCCTCTTCAATCTCCGAATTACGCTAACGGATAGTTCCACGCCGGCGGGCGTCTACCGTCTGGTTGCCGGCGCTCCCACAAGACGTGGCGCCCTCGTCGCCGCGTGCCTGCCCGAGACGATCGCACGGGAGGGACTTACACGTGGGTACCTCCGCCCAGGCGACTGCCCGGCTGGAGCCGAGCCGGTGGCGAAGCTCATCGGCGCGTTGCCCGGTGATGCCGTCAAGGTCGAGCCGGAAGGCGTCGCCGTCAATGGTGTGAACTTCAGATACAGCCAGGTTGCGGCGCACGATAGCGCGGGCAGACCGCTCGCGCCCGTGCCTTTCGGGCCACGCGGTGTGAGCTCGGGCGAGGTGTGGCTGTTCGGCTTCAACGACCTGCGAAGCTGGGATTCGCGATACTTCGGCCCCGTGCCGCTTGCCGCGATACGCGGAGGTCTCCAGCCAATCGTCACGTGGTGAAAGTCATGAGTGAACACACCCGCGAACAGGGCATCCGGGTCCATCACCTCGCCAATCTCGGCGGCCTCATAGCGCTCGCCGGGCTCGACAAGGAGCCGCCCGATTTCCTGCTCGGAGTATTGGTCAGCGCCGCGCGCGAAGCCGCGACGCTCACGGCTGGAGAGCGCTCCCAAGTTGCATACGTCGGGCGGAAAAAGCTCGACGAGCGCGCCACTGCGAAGCGGGCGTGGCGATCGTGGACGAGCGCCCGCGAACTCCATTCGCTGCTTCTGTCGAGTGCCCAGATGAGGCGGATGATCGCGGCTCTCGGCGGTAGCGCTCCGGAGAATCCGGATCGGCTTTCGGCAGTGCTCACCAACCTGTTGAAGGAGGACGGCAGTGCGCCGGCCAAAGTACCTCAACGCTGACCTGGAAGCTGGTCTTCGGCTCGGGAAGCTCAAGCCGGGACAGCGGCGCGGGCCGAAGCGGCTGGTTCCCTGGTGGGCGCGAATGCTTCGCCGCGTCAGCGCAGCCGCAACCATCCGCCGACAGCCGAAGATCGCCGCGGGAAGCCATGCTCTGCGCCGGCCATCATCAAACGCGACGCGCCTGTATGGGCGCCGCTCGGTGGTCAAGGCTTCGTTCAGGCGCAATCGCCACAACGGTGGATGGACCGCGCACGCCCGCTATCTCGCGCGCGAGAACGCCCAACGCGCGAACGAAAGAGGCCTCGGATTCGACGCCGTGCGCGACGGTCTCGATCCTGTTGCGACTGTCCGCGATTGGGAGCAGAGCGACCAATTGATGTGGTCGTTCATCGTGTCGCCCGAAGATGCCGAACGCATCAATCTCCGCGATCACGTCCGCAACCTGATAGCCGAAATGGAACGCAACCTCGACACACGCCTCGAGTGGGTCGCCGTCGATCACCACAACACCGAAGACACGCACGTCCATCTTCTTGTCCGCGGCGTTCGCGAAGATGGCCGCCCTCTGGAAATCGACCGCGAGTACCTCAAACGTGGAATACGCGAGCTTAGCGAACGGCTCATCGAGCGCGAGCTTGGGCCGCGCTCCGAACGCGAGGCCCTACTCGCGCGCGAACGCGCCATCGAACGCGAACAGTGGACGGAAATCGACCGTGCGCTTCACCGCCGGGCCGGGTTCGACCGCATCGTAAACTACGATCACATCGAACCACGCAACGAGGGCGCGCGCGTCCGAGCGGCACAAGAAATGGATCGGCTTCGCTACCTTGAAAAGCTCGGGCTTGCGCGCCGCATCGACGAGCGGACTTGGGAGCTATCGCCTGCGCATGAAGCCGAGCTTCGCCGCCGACAGCGCGAGCGCGACATTATGAAGACCCGCGCGCACGAGCGCCAGCGCGCTCGCGCCAACGAACGCGAGTTCGAGAGGTAGGAGTCATGGCGGAACATCGGCCATACCGCGTAACGAATCCACGCACGCAGGCGCAACTCACTCAAGTGAAACTGATCAGCGTCGCGAGCTTTCTTACCGTTACGCTCGCGGTCAACTGGATCGTTACGCAGCGAGCCGCTGCTCTGTTCGGCTACTCGCCGCTGCTCGGGCCAGCGCTCATCGGGCGGCTTTACGCGCCATGGGAATGGATCACTTGGTGGACTCGCTGGCACGCCGCCCGCAACTTTGCGCCCGTGTGGGGGAGATGCGTCAGCGAGGCGGGTCTGCCGCTTCTCCTCGCCGGAGGACTCGCGGTCGCCGCGATCCACATCGCACGCTGGTGGCTCCGGGACGAAATCCCAGACCTGCACGGTTCAGCGCGCTGGGCCAATCGCCGCGAGGTGCAAACGAGCGAATTCCTGGCGCCGCGCAGATACCTGCCGCACTGGCTACGGCGCGGGTTCGTGCGCGCGGGTTTGCTCAAGCCTCTCAAACGCCGCGAAGGGATCTACTTCGGCTCATGGCGCGTTCACGGCAGGCTGCATTACCTGCGCGACTGCGGGCCGGGCCACGTATTGCTGGAGGCACCGACGCGGGCGGGCAAGGGCGTCAACACGATCGTGCCGACGCTCCTGACTTGGCCCCATTCGGCGCTCGTGCATGACTTCAAGGGCGAGCTCTGGCAGGTGACCGCCGGCGCGCGCAAACAGATGGGCCAACTCTGTCTCAACTTCGACCCCGGCCATCTCCGTGGTCCCGGCGTCAAATACAATCCTCTGGAAGAAGTGCGGCTTCGCACTCCGTTCGAAGTCGCTGACGTGCAGAATCTGGTCGAGATTCTGCTCAACCCCGCCGGCAAAGGTTTTGGAGACGATGATCACTGGGTGGCCGCCGGCAAGGCGCTTCTGACCGGCGCCATCCTCCATATTCTCTACGCCGAGCCCAACAAGACGTTGCGCGGCCTTATCGGGCTTCTGAGCGATCCCGCCTCCACCATCGACGAGACCATGAACCGGATCATGACGGCTGAACATGATCCTGAAGGCGTGATGGGCTGGCAAACCTCGCGCGGGGAACCTACCCGCACCCATCAGGTGGTGGCCGAGAGCATGCGCGAAGTGCTCAACAAGGCCGAGAAGGATCGCAGCGGGGTAATATCTGAAATTGTCGCGCGGCTACCGCTCTTCCGGGACCCACTGATAACGGCCGCCACCGAGTACTCGGAGTTCAGAATCGACGATCTCGTCAACCATCAGCGCCCGGCCTCGCTCTATCTGACGGTGCCCAACCTTCATCGCAGGCGGCTGCGGCCCCTGATGCGGATGATGCTTAATCAAATCGTGTACCGGTTCACCGAGAAGCTCGCCTACGATAGCGGGCGGCCAGTCTCGGCGCACCGCCGCCCATTGCTGCTGATGCTCGATGAGTTCGGTCTCTTCGGCCGGTTCGAAGAGTTCGCCGACTCGATGAGCCATATCGCGGGCTTCGGCCTGCGCGCCTGTCTGGCGGTGCAGAGTCTGAACCATATCCATGAGCTTTACGGGCCCAACCAGTCGATCATCGATAACTGCGACACCACGATTCGCTTTACGCCTAACTCAAGCCGGAGCGCCGAGGAAATCTCCCGGCTGGTCGGCCAGACCACCGTGCGCCACGAACATTCCACGCAGTCAGGCGGCGGTATCAGCCTCTCAGAGCCTGAGGTCGGCCGCCCGCTGATGACGCCCGACGAGGCGCGGCGAATGAGCACAGACGAGGTGCTGATATTCGCGCGCGGCCAACATCCGATACGGGCGCCGATGCTCGTCTACCACGAGCAGTCGTATTTCAAGTGACTCTCAGCGATAGAGCCGCCTGCGAAGAGCGACCGGACGATTACCAGGGCGCCTGCCACGAGCGGCCAGGAAGCAACCGATGCGGCAACTTCGGTCGACGACGTGCGCGCAAATGCACATCCGGAGGCCCAGCGGAACGAAGCTGCAAATCCCCCAGCGCCCGCGAGCCTCGACGCAGCCGAACGCAAAGTGCGGTTCCTGAAATTCGCCACGGACCCTCAAAGGTCCGGCCCTGCACCGCTCGAATGAATTGGAAGAACGAACGATGAGACCAAGAGTTGCCATCTACGTTAGAGAAGAAGAACTGGCGCAGATCAAACGCGAAGCTGCGCGCCGGCGTGTGTCAGTTTCGCGATACCTGAAAGAGCGAGTCGCGCCCGCCTTCCCAGACGCGCCAGACAATCCCCTCACGCCGGAGACCGAACAGCGGCTCATCGATGCAGTGCGACGTACGGCAAACGGCGCGCTTCGCAACGCGCTGGATCAAATCAGCACACTAATCGTCATGGTTGACCAACTTGCGCTTCGCCAGCTCGGAGACGAGGGACATAAGGACTGGCAAAAACAAGTCGAAGAGCTTCTCCGCCGATTGCGTTCCGAACAATCCGAATCTCCATCGGCGACGAACGGAGCCCACGCATGATTCCCGCGCAACAACTTCAGGAACGACGACGCGATGAACTGCTGCGGCGCCAGTTAGGGCCGCAACTGCTGGCTGTCATCGCCGATCCCAAGATTACGGACATCATCGTGAACGAAGACGGACGAGCCTGGTACGAGGCGCACGGCAGGGGGCTCTATTCCGCCGGCTTCTCCATTCCCGAGAGTCAGCGCGAGAGTTTGATAGGCACAGTGGCTGCAACGCTCGGGAACGTGGCTGATGCCGATCATCCCATCGTCGAAGGCGAGCTTCCAATCGAGCGTATCCGCTTCGAGGGAATGATGCCGCCGGTTGTGCGCCGGCCCTGCTTCGCCATGCGCAAACCCGCGCAGGTCCTTTATACGCTCGATGATTATGTCCGCGATCGAATTATCACTGACCGGCATGCGCACACTTTCCGCAACGCTATCGATCGACGCGAGAACATCTTGATTGGCGGCGGTACCGGTTCCGGCAAGACGACGCTCGCCGGCGCGCCGATCAATGAGATGGTCGCGCGCTCAGATCCCAATGAGCGTTACGTGATCATCGAGGACACTCTCGAAATCCAGTGCCGCGCGCAGAACGTCGTGCAGCTCCATACCGCAGAAGCCGCCGATCTGGGGCGCCTCGTGCGCGCAACCATGCGGCTCCGCCCGGATCGCATCGTCATCGGCGAGGTGCGCGGCGGAGAAGCTCTAGCGCTGCTCAAGGCATGGCTCACTGGACATCCCGGCGGCGTTACGACGATTCACGCCAATAGCGCGCGGTCCGCGCTCACACGCCTTTCGAGCCTCGTACAGGAGGCTGGCGTGCCGCCCCAGCCGGAGTTAATCGCCGAGACGATCAAATTGAGCGCTTTCATTGCGCGCGCGCCCGCCAGCAGGCGGGTGACGGAGCTAATCCGCATCGAGGGATATTCCCCCAGTGAAGGATTCAGTCTTGTTCCAACGGAGGCATGAGCCATGGATACATCCATAATTATGATGCTTGCCGGTCCGCTCATCGCATTCACGGCCGCGGTCGCCCTCGTACTTCCGCGAAGCGAGGAGTGGTACCCGGTCGAGATGATGTCGCTGCTCGCGTTTGCCGTCCTGATCGGCGAGGTGCTTGCTCGAACTGGGTTTGGAGCGGGCAAGTGCCCGCCTTGCCGTTCTGACTCTGCGTTAGGAGACAAAATGGATTCCCACCCAACGAGGAGGTTGCTGAGATGACTTGTCTGAGAAAGATCAGAACTTCGACCACCAAATGGGCGGCGCGGCTTAGCTACGCCTTCGGCTTCCTTACAGTAGCTTTGCCCGCCCGCGCGTTCGCGGCGACCGCCGGCGGTGTGTTGCCGTGGGACATGCCGCTGACCACCTTGCAAAATGATCTGCAGGGGACGGTCGCCCACGCGATCGTGACCGCGGCGATTATCGGCACCGGCATCACGTGGTCCGTCAGCGAGCACGGCACCGGCGTCCGCAAAATGTCGGCCGTTGCTTTCGGCGGTGCGGCAGCGCTTGGCGCAACTCAACTCATGACTACGCTGTTCCCGCTCGGCGCCGCGCTCTTCTAGCCCACTTAAGGAATGCTCAATGAACGAAAGCACGCGGCGGCTCAATATCATCCACCAGTCTCTGGTACGGCCGATCCTTCTAGCTGGCGCCGAGCGCCCGCTTGCGATCGCGAATTGGATCGCATCTGCGGCTCTCATTTTGGGCGGCGGCCAATGGTACACGGCCGGACTTGGGGCCTTTCTAGCGACCGGAGGCCACTGGGCGCTCGTGCAGGCGGCGAAGGTGGATCCCCAATTCAGCCGGCTCTACATCCGCCACTACCGCTACCAGGAACGCTATCCCGCCCGCGCTTGTGTGTGGGCGCCACCGCCTGAACGAATCCGCCCGACCGTCCCAACACCGCGCGAGATGCGGGGATGATCGCAGGAGATAAACGATGCTGTTCAAGGAGTTTCGCGAGCTGAGGCGCAAGCCGGATCTGAGGCGCGGTCTGCCCGACCTTCTGAACTATGCCTACGCCGAAGACGACCAAACCATCATGATGAAGGACGGCGCGCGCCTTTCGGCGTTCGCCTGTGTAGGCCCTGATCTCAATTCCGCCAGCGTCGAGGAACTCGACGCCCATCGCGCCCTTGCAAATCGGGCGCTGATCGGACTGGACGAGAGCTTCGCATGGCAGATCGACTACATCCGCCATCCGAGCGCGCTGCGTCCGAAACGTGCGTTTCCTGATCCCGTAAGCGCGCTCATCAGTCACGAAGGCGACCTCATTTACGCCCAGGAAGGCCGGCACTTCGAGAGCGCGATGGTGCTCAGCATCGCATGCCGCAAGTTGACCGACGCGCAGGCGAGACTTGGCGGGATTTTCGTTTCCGGTTCCAACGACGATCGAGAACGCGAGCGAGAGTGGTACAAACAGCAGCTCCAGGACTTTGCCGACGCGATGAGCCCCGCACTGAAGCTCAGGCCGCTCGACATGTCGGAGTTGCTGTCGCACATCACGACCTGCATCGACGGATTCGTGTCCGAGGTTAAGGCACCACGCAACGCAATCCCTCTCGACATCGTGCTCGGGAATCAGGATTTCGTCACCGGCACCGAGCCGCGCATCGGCGGGAAGCATATCCGTGTCATTTCGCTGGCCGGGCTGCCGCTCTTCTCGCATGCAGAATTGGCGGCTTTCCTGCACGAGCTTCCGCTCTCATTTCGTTACTCGATTCGCGCGCTGCCCCAGGGGCTCCGCGCATCGGTCGGTCAGCTCGGCGTAGTGCGGCGGAACTGGTTTCAGAAGCGCAAAGGATTGCGCGCCATCATCAGCGAGAGCATTGGGACCGGAGCAGGCGCCGCTTTCGACAATCAACACGCTCTTAAGATGGCCGACGACGCGGACGATGCGATCGCCGAAGCAGAGGGCGGCGAAGTCCGTTTCTGCTATGTGACCGCGAAGATAGTCATCACCGCTGACACTCGCGCAGATGCACGCGAAGCGGCACGCCTGATCTTCAAAACCTGTCAGAACATGGGCTTCGACCCGCGCATCGAGTCTTACAACGCCACCGAGGCGTGGCTCGGCTCGATTCCAATCCACGGCTGGTACGACGTGCGAAAGCCACTCGTCAGCACCCGGAATGTCGCCGACATCATGCCGCTCACCAGCGTCTGGCCAGGGCTCGCGGTGAATCCTTGCCCCTATTATCCTAGCGACACGCCTGCGCTCTGCTATGGCGCGACGACTGGCGGCACGCCATGGCGCTTCAACCTCCACGTCACTGACACAGGACACACGCTGCTAATCGGCCCGACTGGTGCCGGCAAGAGCGTCGCGCTCGGTTTTATCGCCGCGAACGCCCGAGCCGTTCCGCGAATGCAGATCTTCTTTATGGACAAAGGCTACTCGGCGTTTGTCCTGACAAAGGCGTTAGGCGGTCAGCACCTCGATCTCGCCGAAGAGGACGTGCCGCTTCAACCCCTCGCCCGCATCGATGATCCCACCGACCGCATGAAGCTTCAGACGCTTCTCGAGAGCTGGATCGCGATCAGAAACGTGAAGCTCGCGCCGCCTCAGACGAAAGCGCTCTATCGCGGCCTCACCTTGCTCGCCGAGGCTCCGGTTGAACAGCGCACCATCACCAACCTCATCACCCAGGTCCAAGATCCGTCAGTACGCGATGGCTTAAATCCATACTCACTAGCCGGGCCTCTCGGCAGTCTTCTGGATGCCGACCGCGACGTTCTGCTCGGCAGCGATTTCGTCACCTTCGAACTCGAAACCCTGATGGCCATGGGCCGCGAGGTCGTGATTCCGGTCCTGACTTACCTCTTTCATCGGATCGAGCAACGCCTCGACGGCCAACCCACGCTCATCGTTATCGACGAGGCATGGGTCGTCCTCGCCAATGAGACCTTCGGGGCCAAACTCGAAGAGTGGCTCCGCACGCTGCGAAAAAAGAACGCTGCAGTCGTACTCGCGACCCAGAGTCTCAGCGAAATCGCTAATTCACCTCATCGCGACGTCGTCCTCGAGTCGTGTCCGACCAAGGTCTTTTTGCCGAACCCGGAGGCGCGAAATCCGCAGACCCGCGATCTCTACCGCAGGTTCGGACTCTCCGACCGGCAAATCGATCTTATCGCCGAAGCCGCGCCGAAGCGCGATTACTACTACGTCTCGCCTCTTGGGCGACGGCTCTTCCAATTCGGGCTTGGACCGGTGGCGCTGGCCTTTACTGGCGCAGGTTCTAAAGACGACGTGCTCGCGGTCCGCCGCATCATCGCGGAATGCGGACCGCGCTGGCCGGTCGAATGGCTTCGGTGGCGTGGTTTTGGCGAATGGGCTGATTATCTCGACCAACATATCGCGGCCGACTCCGTGGCCGTGCGGAGCATCGCCGCCGCTAACCTGCACTCGAATGGCCACGCGGTCCAGGCTGAAACGGCGGCATGAAAAACGGGAGGACCTTCAGATGAAGCAAAAGCGCTACTTCACAGTTGGCACGGCGCTCGCTTTGGCGCTCTTCCTGACGCCATCATTCGCGCGCTCACAGTTTGGCGGCGGAACCCAGATCGTCTTCGACCCCAACATGTTCGCGCGGCAGCTCGCACAGCTTCAGCAGGAGACCGCGAGCGTCACCGATCTCGCTCAGCAGCTCCAGTACATGGTCCAGAACACGACCGGCGGCGGCGCCGGTGTCTGGCAATCAAATCAAGCCCTCCTTGCGAATCTCGGCGGCTTGATTTCCGAGCAAGAGGGACTCTCTTACACTTTCCAAAACCTCGGCCAACAGTTCCAGCAGCTCTATCCGGGTTACAACGCCGCCAACACGCCCGGAATCCAAAGCCCGATCGCGAGCACGGACACGACGCTCAACACATTAAACGGGGCGCTCCAGAGCGCGCAGATGCAGGCCGGCAACTTCCAAGCCGAACAGGTCACCCTCCAGAGTCTGGAAATGAAGAACCAGACCGCGGTCGGGAGGCTACAAGCGATCCAGGTCGGCAATGAGATCGCGCTCGCCCAAGTCCAGCAAATCCAGTTGCTGCGGCAACTCGTCATGGCAATGATGAATTCGCAGAACACAGCGGCGGCAAGCCGGCTCAACGACCAGACCGAGAGCCAACTTGCGGCAGAGGCGATCGCCGGTGCCGCGCCACAGGTGCCAGGTGGTGTGCAGATGCTCCAATCGAGCGCTCAACCACCACCGCAATAACAGTCAAGAGAATTTCGGATGAAGAGTCTCAAAGACCAAAACCTCATAGTGCTCGCCCTTGCAATTGTGGGCGGCTGTGCGCTGCTCTACGGCGCGTTGACGATCTACCATCGGCACGTCGTTCAGGAGCAAGAGCGAGCGATCATGTCGGCCCCGCCGCAGATACCGGGTGCCTCCCAAATGCTTAAACCGAGCACCAAACCACCTCCGCAGTAGGCGGCTCAAGGGAGAAATGCGCCAATGAGTAGTTTCAATCTTGATAACATAACGACGCAATTCTACACGGCCGGTGTTCATTACAGTGCCGTTATCCAGCCCTACGCGCTCAAGCTCTTTTTCGCGCTGTTCCTAATCGACATCATTGCTACTTGGCTCCAATACACCGCGGAGGGCCAGCTCGACCCCTCGTATTTTTTGGGCCGTATGCTCAAGCACGTGCTGAGCGGCGGCTTCGTCTACCTGATGATCGTTAACGGCTTCAACTGGATGTACCTGGTCATCCAAAGCTTCTCTCGCATCGGTAGCGCGATTAGTGGACTTCCGGCGCTGAGCCCACAAAGTGTCATACAGGCCGGGCTCAATATGGCGAACACCCTGATCAGCAGTCTTACCACAAGCGGCGTCATATCCAGCCTTGAACTTGCGCTCGTCGAAGCCTTTTGCGCGCTTGCCGTTGTAGCGGCGTTCTTGATCGTAGCGGTCGAATTGCTCCTCACGTTGGTGAAGGCCTATTTGACGACGGGACTTGGGGTGATCCTGCTCGGCTTTGGCGGCAACCGCTTCACCGCGAGCGCGTCAGAGGGCTACTTCACCAATGTCATCCGCGTCGGCGTGAAGCTGCTCTTCTTTTACGCCGTCCTCGCAATCGCAATGCAGATGGTCGCGCAGTGGGAGGCGGCACTCGCGGCGGCCTGCAAGCCGGTCACCACCGCCGTGCCCTTGATATCGAGCTACTACGTGCCGCCCTCCAAAATCATGACCACAGTGTGCTCTGGAACTCTCGCGACGAGCGATCTGCTCATCTACGCCGCGTTGGCTGCCGTGTTCGCCACGGTTACAGTAGCCGTACCCAGCATGGCCGCTGACTTGGTTGGCGGCACTGTCGGCTTGGCGCTAGCGCATGCGTTCGAGGCCGCATACACCGCCCAGACCATCACCAAGATCGTGAATCCAATCACGGCCGGCCTCAAGAAAGTTTCCAATGGCGTAACCAGCCTCGCAAAGAGCAGCGGGAGTGACAACCGTGACGAGGGCACCGTGCTACGAGATGGTCTCGCGCGGCACCGGCCACGAAGCGGCGACACCGCAAGCGCAGCTACCACAGTTCTAAATCCCTTCCACGGGCAACAACCGGGGTACAACAACCGCGGACCAAACGGCGCATCACCGATCGGGCCCGCGTTGCCCCCTTTGCCGAACGGCGGTCCAGGAAATGGCGGCGCGGCCCTCGAATACCAGGCAGGCCGGCCGGGAGACTACACTCGCGACATCGCGGTCGATGTTACTGAATTTCAGAAGGGTGGCGGTAAGATCAACTGACTCTATCACCGGCTCGACTTGAGCGACTTGAGAGAAGCGACGCCAGCGGCGCTTTAGCCCACTTGAAGAACAGCAAGGTTCCCGTTTTTGTTGGCACCTTGTCACCGCGTCAAGGAGTCAGGATCGGGCAAATCGGTCGCACTCGGTTCGGCGAAACGGAAACCGCCCCACTTGATTTCAGCGAATTGCATCGCGCGGTACCAAACTGAAATCGCCTCACCGATCTCGCGTTTCACAGGATCGGTGCGTGAGTCCAAGAATTTGTGCGCGCCCCAGGCTCGCCACGTGTTGGCCGGCCCGACTAAGGAAACATCTCCTTGTCTCCAGCCATCCACTTCTTTAAGAAGTGCGGGACTAGCGGATTGAAGCAGCCGTTCGACAGAAGCTCTCGCGCGGCGCGCCGCTTCACACGCGGCTTGATATTCTCCTCTTGGTGTCATGTCGCCCTTTAACTGCGGGGTTCGCTCAATCAGCGATCTTTGTCAGTGTTGCTCGGAAGCTGATACCGGGTGCCTCAGCGGCCGTGCCTGTCATTTCTACGAAATCGCCATTGGCTGTTCCTGCAAGACTGATATGCGCAGGATCGGCTCCGAAAACGGAAGCCAGACTGGGGACGTCGCTGTGCTTGTCGGTGGTTACCTGAGCGGTGACGCGGTTTCCGCTTTGGGCGTAGGTACCAACGTAAAAGTTGCGAGAATCGCCGCCTCGAAGCTTACCTGCTTCGAGCAAAACCACGCCAGCTCCGGTGCCAAGTTGAGTGTGAAATTGGACTCTATACAAACCGTCTCTCATTGTCTGTCTCCTGGTTTGAGAATTCGATTTCCGATTTCGAATTGACCTTCAGAGCGCGATCGCAATGTCCGACCGCGCCAGGCCTATTTTCCCAGATACTTCTCCCAATCGACGCGCAGTTCGTTAGCCAGCGCCCGCTCTGCCGCTTGAGCGGCCATGTGCTGCTGGTGGTAAGGAGCGCTTGGAATCTCGCCGGGTTCGCCGTCCCGCTGATGGAGCATGTCGAAGGCGTCGACTTGGGCAGCGGTCACGCCCATGCTCTGGCAGAGCAGGGCTTCGACGAGTTCGTGAACAAACATGAGCAGGCCGTAACGTGGATCGTCGTCGCCTACCTCACGACTTATTCGGACCTCCAAGGTGCTGCCCGCCCACAACCAGTCGCCCTCTGTGTCGTACCGCTGTTCCTTGTGCAGCAAAATATTTAACCGCACCAGCAGATCGTCAGGAATCCAACGAAAAACCTTCACGCTGTTCATGGCTCTTCTTCCAGAGGGACTCTCAAAGTGTCTTCGTCCGCGGGGCCCTCAAGGACTGATACTTCGAGTCCTTCGATTTCTTGCAGCGTCTTGCCCGCGATTCCTTGCAGATCGTCATACATGCCGACCGTGGCCTGGATCACGCGCTCGATCTGCTCCTCGCGCTTCGCCCACTGCTTCGTGATGGCCTTCTTCTCTCTAGCGAGATCGTCCTGCATCGAGGAAAAGACCTCCACGATGGCTTGCACGCGCTGTCGGAACCGTGGACCGGTCAGATATTGGTACACGATTTCCATTTTGCTTTGCTGGCCGTTCAACGCTTGGCGGGCCATCGCGAGCTCAATCAGAGATTGCCGAAGGCTGATTGCAACCGGAATGGCGACGCGAGGATGCGCGACCCAGATGCCTTCTTTGAGGTCGAAGGTATCGATTTCCTTAGGCAGAGCCTGACTGACAATGATGGCGATTTCGGCCTTGGCAGCGCGTTGATCGTCGCGAAGTTTTGCGAGCCAGCTATCGCTCCAATTCTTCGTCCGCTTCGATTCCCAAAGAATCGTGCCGCACAACTGGCCGAGCGGCCCAACAACCAAGTGGCGGACGTCCCCGCCGTGGTCGCCCTTCGGCACAGGCTCGATCGTATCGCTAGGGAACCGCGCACTCAGGATTACTTCGAGTTCAAGCTCCTGGACTTCGCCTTGCAGTTGTTGAGAGCCCTGTTCGGCCTTCCGCTTCAGTTCTTCGATCTGCTTCTGCATCGAGGCGATTGTGTGGTCTCTCTCCGCAACCTTGAGCCGCGACTCCTCTTCGGCCTCTTTTCGAGCCTTCTCGCGGATAGCGGACAATTCCCCCTGTACCCGCTTCTCGACATTCAGGTCGAGCTCGCGCTTGGCGTCGTCTAATTCGCGTTGTTTGCGCAAAAGATCAGTCTGTGCCTTCTGCGCTTCCTTGAGCCTCTCATCGCGCTGCTTCAGACAATCCTGAAGGTCCGCGATCTCCTTGCTTTTTTGCTCCAGATCGATCGCGAGCGCCTGCTTCGCTTTGCGCGCTTCATCGGCCGCGATCTTATCGCGCTCCGCTTTCAGCCTCTCTGCTACCCGGTCCTCGATCGATTCCTGGGCCTTGAGAAGCTCCGCTTCCCGCTCACGCAGCGCAGACTCGCGCTCCGCGATTTCAGTATCCTTTTGCCCGAGGCGCCTCTCGTACTCTTTTCGAGTCGCCTCAACCAGAGGCGCCGCAAGTGAGTCCGTCAGCCGAATCTCCGCCTTGCAGTTCGGACAAATGATCGTTGGCTCAGTCATAAGCTCCTCACGTTGCTGCACCCAGGTTCTCTCCGGGCGAAACGCTCAGTTATCACCGCGGTCTTCGCCAAATATCGGCATGCGCGGAGCCGAGGGGATCGTGGGATTGATGAACGCTGGCGGCTCGCCGGGGGGGATGAGCGTGTAGCCGCCGTTGAAGCTGCGGTTGATGAAGGTAGGCGGCTCACCCGGCGTAATCGCGGTATACCCGGCGTTGAAATTTGGGTTCACGAAGGTTGGCGGCTCCCCGGGCTTGATGATTGTGTAACCGCTTTCTCGACCCCAATATTGAGCCCGCGCCAGCGTTGGCGCTGCCAGAACAATGGCGACAAGAATTACTCGCATGGGTTTCATGTTTGTCTCCGTTCGCGATCCTCATGTTACGGCACCCGAGTCATTTGGCAATATCGAAAAAGAATAATTGTATGGCCAGATATGATTCATCCTCTAAGAGCATTCGCGACCAGAAAGACCATTTGATATAGTCGCCTACAAATGAGCATGTCACCAAAGCAGAAGGCGCCAAGTGACGCTCCAGCCGGTGAACGTCTAGAGCCCATGAAGAAAGAGCGGGTCCTGCCGTGGCTCGTCGAGCTCTCTTGCGTCAACGCCGCCTCATTGGCTAAGGGGCGCCCCGGCGACCTTCCGAACCTGATTTACGAGTTACGACAGTGGCTCGACCTCGAACCTGACGAACCGCTCAACGCGGAAGTGAGCGACCTGGAGAAGAAACCTGCTCGGCTGCAAGCCATGATTGATCGAGTGGCTGAGCTGCTTGGGGCAGTTGCGGACCGGAAGTCTTTCCGCGCGGATTACTCGGGCGGTAGCGTCATCCTCGACGCCGGAAAGTTAGGCTCAGAGGGCGGAAGAGCTTTGAGCTATCGGGATGCGAATCTCGAAGACGCCGTCCTACGCGTGGCGCTGGACGATCTCTATGAGGACGTTGAGGCCGCTCTCAGAATCCAGCGGTGCGAGGAGCCCGAGTGTTTGAGGGTATTTTTGGCTGAGCGGAAAAATCAGAAATATTGCAGTCACCGCTGCGCCAACAAGATGGCGAGTCGCGTTTACCGGAAGACGCACCGGAAGGAACGTGCTGAGCGCGAGCGGGCGCGCTATGAGCACCAGGTGAAAGGGCGCACTGCTCCAAGCGGTAGAGTTGCGCGTCGGCCTCGCGCACGAGTGGAATCGTGACACCGAAGGAAATTCGGGGGAGCCCAGAAGGGCTGCCGGTTTCACCGAGAGAGGCCTTTTCACCGAGTGGTGAAAGTGAACGGGCAGCAAGTTCCACTTGATTATAATTGCTGATACGATTAACGTAATTAGCCGTAAGCGCAGCTGATCTCAAGGAGAGACCAATCCAACAGCTGCCAAAAGAGAGTGCCTTGCCCTCACTGACTTGAATATATTGGCTGAAAGGGCTAATATTTTTAGCCCTAGTTGCGAATATCTTCAACTCCATGCTCCCGGACTTCTTAAGAACGCATCCGGTCTTCACCGCAAAAGAATTGACGGAGTATCTTGCCCGTCAGAAGGCCCGAAGCAAGTGGACTGAAAAGGCCCTTCTCGCCTATCACCTGAAAAAAAAGCACATCGCGCGCGTCCGCCGAGGGCTCTACACAACCGTTCCGCCAGGAAGCAAAACCGGCACGCCGTTGATCGATTCCTATTTGCTCGCTTCCAGGATGGCCCAGGATGCCGTCCTCGCTTACCACACTGCGCTCGAGTTCCACGGACGGGCATACTCGACCTTCCAGAACTTCTACTACCTCACCAATTCGAGCGCCCGCGTAGTCGTCTATCGAGGCAATCGCTTCCAACCCGTTAAGTTTCCTCGCCGCCTCCGCGAGCACGGTAAGACACTATTCGGCGTGCTCGACCGTGAGCGTAGCGGCCTCTCACTACGCGTCACCTCCCTTGAGCGCACCTTGGTCGACACTCTGGACAGGCCTGACCTATGCGGTGGATGGGAAGAAGTCTGGCGCTCGCTCGAATCCGTAGAGTTCTTCGACCTCGACCAGATCGTCGAGTATTCGCTGCTTCTCGCAAACGCGACAACTATCGCCAAAGTCGGGTTTTTCCTTGAGCAGCATAAGCAGGCGCTCATGGTTGAAGAATCCCACCTTCGACGGTTGCGGGAACACCGCCCGCGAAGTCCGCACTACGCCGCGCGCGGCGACAAGCGCCCCGTTCAGCTCTCCTCGCAGTGGAACCTGATCCTGCCCACTGATGTCGTCGAGCGCTCTTGGGAGGAAGTCCGATGAATATCTCCCAGGAAAGACTGCGCGCCGAAGCCGCGGACACTGACTTTCGCCCCGAGATTCTCGAAAAATCGCTCCGGCTTCTCTCCTTGCTGGAAGCATTCTTCCAGCACCCGTTTCTGAAGGGCCGCTTCACGCTCAAGGGCGGAACCGCTCTCAACCTTTTCCTTTTTGACGTGCCACGCCTTTCGGTCGATGCCGACCTCAATTACATCGGAGCTCAGGACCGCGCCACGATGATGGCCGAGCGGGAACAGGTAGAGAGGGCGGCAAGAGCAGTCTTCGCGAGAGAGGACTTTCGAGTTCAGCGTGTTCCGTCACCCGACGAACATGCCGGTGGAAAATGGCGTCTGCAATATCGTAGTCCGCTTGGCGGCGAAGGCAACCTTGAGGTCGATATCAACTTCATGTTTCGAGTTCCCCTATGGCCGCCCGAACCTTCCGACTCGCGCGCCTTGGGTTCCACACAGACCACGCACATACCCGTGCTCAACATCCATGAACTGGCCGCAGGCAAGCTGGCGGCGCTGTTCTCGCGCCGAGCCAGCCGAGACCTGTTCGACACCCGTGAATTACTCCGTAGAGACGATCTGAACCAAGCTCGTCTCCGTATCGCGTTCGTCGCTTACGGCGCGATGAATCGGAAGGACTGGCGCACCATTACCATCGGCGACGTTAGTTATGAACCCAACGAGCTCAAGAACGAACTCATCCCCACGCTGCGCACTCAGGTCGCGAGCCAGCTGGGCGATCCCAAGCCCTGGGCCAGCAAACTGGTTTCGGACTGCGCTGAACGATTGCAACCGCTGATATCGTTCACACCCGCCGAACGGGAGTTCCTCGATCGCCTCCTCGATCACGCTGAGATCAGGCCAACCCTAATCACGGCGGACGAAGCCCTGGCCGAGCGCATCGCCCAACACCCGCTTCTCGCCTGGAAAGCCGAAAACGTACGACGGTACAAAAAGCGGGGCTAGACGCTAGAGAACCAACACTATGCGTTGTGCGACGTGCGGCTCACCAACGGATCTGGAAGACCTCGAAGTGAACGGTCTTCTGTTCCATCCAGATGGTCACATCGCCGGTACCGTCTCTACGAAGATGCGATGCCCCCGGTGCGGGACCGCTGGTGCAGTACTCGCTGTGCGAATAGACGTTCACGTGCCGTCGGCGCACCAAGCGGCTGGCCACCATCTGGAGATCGACTTTGAGCCAACCGCCTTCGCGTTCACAACGAAACACTTCCCCGTTAGAGTCCATTGCTCCTGCGGAGCGATGGATGCCCACGGCGTTATGACAATTGAGCGCGATCAATAGGGGCCAACGAAATGCGCACCACCTGCTTTCAAAGCTCCGCGCCTAGTGACTCAAGCTATGGGCGCATAACACGCAGTTGGTTCGGAGTGAGGACGTGACGACTAGCTTTGCCACTGAGGGCACCAGCGGAGTTGCCATTGAGCTATGTTGCGGTTTAGGCGGAATCGGGGTCGCGATTCGCGCTCTCGGATATTTCGTGGGGAGAGCCTACGACTCGTGGGAGGAGGCCGTCGCCGTATACAACCACAATTTCTCCGACGACGTCGCCGTCAAATGCAATCTCCTCAGCAGCGGCGGCTCCCGTTTGGTCGCAGCAGATCGTCGCCGACTTGGTCAGATCGACCTGGTCATAGCCGGCCCTCCATGCAAAGGATTTAGTCAAATCAGGAACGGCCACCACGACGGCAGGAACGGGCATAACCGCGTACTTGCCGCCATTCCCGATTACCTCTGCATCCTCAAACCGCGCTTTTTCCTGATTGAAAACGTCCCTGACCTCCTGACTTACCGTAAGGGTAAGACGCTCCGCGACCTAGTGGCGCGCCTTGAAAGACCGGGCAAACACCTTAGATACACTATCGAATATGCGGTATACGATGCTGCGCTCTACGGAACTCCCCAAGCACGCAGGCGAGTCCTGATCTTCGGCGCACGCCACTCACGCTCGCCAAAGCATCTGCTGCCCGAGCCGGGACCCAACCTGGCGGCCTTATTTGCGGCCGTACGTCATGGCCATCCGGTTCCTGAACACCTCAAGCCATACTTCGCCGCCCTGCGGGATCCCGAAAACCCGACATTGATTTCGGCCCGCCAAGCTCTCTCCGACCTTCCGGCCTTAGGGCCAGGTCGGTCGGAGAACGAGACACCATACGCCTCGGCGCCCCAGAATGCATTTCAAAGATGGATCCGAAGCCACGCTCCCACCACTCTGCAGAACGTACGTACACCGGCTGTCAAGCAGGAAACCCTCGATCGCCTAGCTCACATACCACCCGGAGGTTGCGCTCGTTTCATCCCGAAGGAACACCTCAACGGTCTGTCTCGACGCTTTGGTTCTGCCTATCGACGGCTGCACCCAGATGCTCCCTCGACCGCACTCTCGACGAAGTATGACTGCGTCTACCATTATGATGAACCGCGCTCCCTCTCTGTCCGGGAGTACGCTCGGCTTCAGGGAATCCCCGATCGGATCAGTTTCCCGCCATCATTGGTTTCTCGCCGAAGTGCCTACGAGATGATCGGAAACTCCGTGCCGCCCTTGCTCATCGAGCGGGTGCTCGGCATCGCCCTCAACATCGCCCCCCCAGGGTTTTGAAGAATGACGGCCACCCCCAGGCTTCCGCGCAGCGCCGCACGGCGTCTCGCTCGAATCGACCACGTCCTGCAAGCGACTTACCAAACGCCTGAATCTGTCCTAGGCAACAAGACAGATCCGCTCGACGAGGCCGTATACATCATTCTCAGTTTTCAGACGGGCGTCGAACGCGCTAAGGAGGTTTGGTCCGAGCTCCGCCGCGCATTCCCCACTTGGGAAAACCTCCACGCGGCCTCCACTCGCCGCGTTGCGCGAACATTGCGCCTCGGCGGTTTACATGAACAAAAGGCAACAACCATCAAGCGACTGCTACGCAGTGTCAAGCGCCAAGCCGGCCGCCTGTCACTCGATTTCCTCCGAGACCTTGACGATCGAGAAGCGGAACGCTTCCTGATCCGCCTGCCAGGGTTATCATGGAAGGCCGCTCGGTGCGTTCTTCTCTACAGCCTCGGGCGCGACGTACTTCCGATCGATAGCAACACTTTTCGCATCTTAAAGCGGACCGGTGTTCTCCCACGGCGGGCCGTCTACAGGCGCCGCACAGTGCACGACACGATTCAGGCCGCTGTGCCTGCGCATCGTCGCCGCGCGCTACATGTAAACCTCGTCGTTCATGGGCAACGCACATGCCTGCCGCGCGCTCCCCGGTGCCTCTGCTGTCCGCTGAACGCAGACTGCCCGCGGATCGGCCTCCCCGGAGGTGCCCGCGGACATTTGCCAGTGCCCTCCGTGGCATCGGGGGAGGCCCGCGCTGCGAGGGCCGATGCCCGGGCGTAAGGGGGCCGAAAAGAGGAGAACCTCACCGCTCGTGGAGATGCTTCTCATCATCGCCGGAATTGGTCTCGCGTTCGCAACCGCGATCGTGGCGGTCGTGGTGCGCACGCGGCGACGCACCGATAACCAAGCCCGCGCCGCAGCTGAGCGACAAGCCCAGCGCCGGGTCGAGGAAGCGCGTCGGCGATCCGAAGGAGACGCACGCGCTGAGGAGCGAGAGGTGCAGCGCCGCAAGGCCAAAGAGGCACAACGCCTCACAGAGGAAAAAGCTCACGCTGCGGCGGAGCGGGATGCGCAGCGTCATGCCGAAGAGGCGCGCCGCCGCGCCGAGGAGGACGCTCGTGCCGCGGCAGAGCAGAAGGCGCAGGCCGAAGAGGCACGACCCCCCGCTGAAGAAGAAGCTCGCGCGGCGGTGGAGCAAGAAGCGCGGCGCCCGGCGCGGCAGGCACCTCGGCGAGTTGAGCAGGAGACACAGGCTGCGGTCCAGCGAGAAGTACCGCTCGAGGCGCCAGCCGTCCGAGGGGCCACACCAGCTCGAGACGGGGCGGTAGAAGCGCATCCAACCCTAGCTGCACGGGTGGCGCCGAATGCGCGGGCCGAGACTGTGGAAGGTTTGAGAGCGCCTCTCGGAACTGCCGACTCCGGCGTCACGGACACGCCGTCACAAGTCGCTCCACTCTCGGCAGGGCTTGCTACACCTCCACTCGCACAAAGAATTCCGCGACGATACCGTCCGACGGCGCACACGCCTGCGACGCAGCGTGCGCTCGCTGCGCCGAAGCCGGAGCGAGAGGTGCGCGATCGGGCGATGCCGATCGAACTGCGTCTTGTGTTCGAGAAGGCGGGCTTCTGCCGCGTCTCGCTTCTGCCACGCCGCGCTGTCGGGATGCCCGCCGAGTTCGCCGTGGAGGGCTCAGGCTCTCCTCCCGAGCTTCAGGCGCTGCAGGATGAGTGGTACCAGGACGTGATGCTGCCCGACATCGGGCGCCTGCTCAGAGAGGGGGTCGAGTGGGCTGGTACACTTCCCGGCGGCGCCCCCGCCAGGCTGTCCCTCAGCGGTCGAGGCATTTTCGTGTTGGCTCGCCATGACGAGCTGAACGGCTTCGTCAGTACACCGCACCTGGTGCTTGGTGAGGAGCATGTCGTTCTCTGCGTCGCTGAGCGTCTCCCAGACGTTCGCGCGGCGATCGCGCTCACCGAAAGCCCAGAGCCGACCGAGCTGAACTCCGAAAGCGGGATACCGGCTGGCTGGGTTGGGCTGCGCGGCGTCCGCCCTCAGAAGCCGGTCGCGCCAAGTCCAAGCGGCGACATCCTCGATGCGCTCAGACCGCTACCAGAAGCGGAGATCGCGCTGATCGGCGGCATCCGCATTGATCGCCAGACATGGCTTAGCGGTTTCCCGCCCACCATCGAGCTTCTGGGCGATGCAAGCATGCTCGGGGGTGTCACCATCGACGGGCAGGAGGCGACGCGATCCCCGGAAGGGGGGTACCTTGCTCCGGGTTGGGACTCTGCCGGTGAGCACAGCCTTTGGTGCACAAGCAGCTCGCGTACATACACGATTCGAAGTGGAGCCGAGAGCTGGGAGCCGTGGGATGCCTACGCTTGGTCACTTGGCGAACCAAGGGCCAGTGGCGCGCAATCGCGACCCGCGATTTGTGGTGTGCTCGTTCGCCCGCCGCGGGTCGCACGATCCGACAGCCGGCCGACAGTGATTGCGGCTTCGAATCCAATCTTGATCGGAGCGCGACCAGGCGAAATTGAGGTCTGCACCCCTCGCGATGACGTCCGCGCGGGACTCTGCATCGGGTTCCCCTGGTTCGAACCCATCTGGGCGCTTCCGGCTGACGCCCTTCATTGCGACAAGCGCACGGCGCGCGTGCTCCTGATCGGACCACCGGCGGCTGTCAACCGTGGCGACCAGGAATCCAGTACGCACGGCGGCGGGTGCGCCTCTCTGCGCCGTGCTCTGGCCTTGAGATCTCGCGCGTGGTGCGCGGCTATCCTCGATGCTGGCAGGAAGGGGCTGCAGACCGAGCCATCGCGGATCGAGACCGCAAACCTATGGCAAATCTATAAGCGCTACGCAAAGGCACTCCGGAGAGGTTGGCGATGAGCGCGAACACCCTTCTGCTCTGGATGTCCGCGCGGCGCTCCGGTTCCTGGGCTCAGTTCCGCGCCGCCGTCGAGGAGCTTCACCTTGGGGCGGACGCGGAGGTCGATGGAGAAGGCGATGACGCGCCTGATCAGTTTGCCCTGCCTCTTTATCAGACGCTGCGGTTCAACCTTCAACGAGTTGGGCACGCCGAGTTCTTTGCAGGTGCGGGCGATGGAGCGGAGTGGCGAGTCACGCCCCCAGCCCTGGCGATCACACGGCACCAGCGCGGCTGGCTCGGCATTGTGGCCGGAGCGAGATCGCTCTCGCTCATGGATCGTCTCCGTTCAGCAGCGGCTGGCCATAGGGCGGAACTCCGAGTGCTCGCGTTCACGTCCTATCCCGACCAGATCCTGATCACCGCTGAAACCCGCGATACGCTAGCCGCAACTGCCGAGGACGTCGGCTTCTTCGTGCAGGATGACGCGCCAGCAGCGCTTCTTGCGAGCCTTCCGCCGGTGGATGACCCAAGGGTGCGCTACCAGACCGAACTGCCTTTCGGCTCAGACTGGAGGATCGAGCGGTTCTCCCCCGAGGCTCTTGTTTGGCGCTCTGCAACGGCCGACGACGCTCGCGCTACCCCGGCGGGTCTCTTCCGGTTCTCCCTGCGGCACCAGCGCCAGGTGCTGTTCTGCTACAGGGGCGCTGTGGCGCGAATTCCTGGACAGGTAGGCAAGTATCTTGTTCTTCGCCGACGTCGGCGCCAGGTACTCCGGTACGACGCTGCCAAGCGAACGCTCTCGATGCCGGCAAGCTGCCGCCCGCCTTTCTTGATAGAGCGGGCCCTGATCATGTGCTCGGGATTGATTCCTTCGTACGATGGCGGCGGCCCACGAGGCGGCTGTCTTCAGTACGCCGAGATTCCGGAGGACATCGCCCGGATTGCTGCGGCACTCCTCCGCCAGGAGCTCCGATGAGTAACCCGCTCGCCATCTTTGAAGATCTCCGTGACACCTATTTTCGCTATCTCGACAGTCCGTTTGATCTCAGACATCCGGACCTCGTCGCCGAGCGGCGTGCGCTCCTGGACGCAGACGGCAGGCTTTATCGGCGCCCGCTCATCGAGCCCGTTCCGGCATACCAACTCTCCGGCCAAACCTTCTCGCAAGCCGCGCACACTCTCCTCGGGCCAGTATGGCCCCAGACCATTGTCTCGGACCTGGCTGCGTTCGTTTCCCACGGACTCTTTCCCCAAACGCTTCCCAACGGGCAGCCGCGCGAGCTGTACACCCACCAGCGCGCCGTGTTCGAGGAATCGGTTGTCCACGGCCACGATGTCGTGGTGACCACAGGAACTGGGTCCGGAAAAACCGAGTGCTTTCTGCTCCCGATCGCTGCGGAGCTCACTCGAGAGTCGGCGAACTGGCCGGCACCTGGTCCTCGACCAGCACAGTGGGACTGGTGGAATCACTGGTCCATGCAAGGAAGCCGGCGGCGCTGGGCTCCCCGGATTCCGCAGCGGGCGCATGAGAACCGGACGGCCGCGATTAGGGCGCTCATCCTCTACCCACTTAACGCACTCGTCGAAGACCAGCTCGCGCGTCTGCGTGACGGCCTTGATGGCGCGGGCGTCCGAACTTGGCTGCAAGCGCACCGTGCAGCGAATCGGATCTACTTCGGACGCTACACAGGTCGAACACCGGTGTCTGGGGGCCGCACGTCTGTGGCGACCAGCAGGCTGCGCGCCGAACTCGCTGATGTGTATCGAGATTCCCAGCTCGTTGCAGGAACTCCTGCGGCACGGTTCTTCGCGACCATGGACGGCGGTGAGATGTGGTCGCGCTGGGACATGCAAGACAACCCTCCCGACGTTTTGATCACGAACTACTCGATGCTGAACATCATGCTGATGCGAAGCATCGAGGCGCCGATTTTCGACCGGACTAGGCAATGGCTGCAGCAAGATCCGTCGCACATCTTTTATTTCGTCGTCGACGAGCTGCACACGTATCGCGGAACTCCTGGCACCGAAGTCGCGTATCTCATCCGCGTGCTCCTCGACCGCGTCGGTCTAGCGCCAGACTCAAATCAGCTGCGAATCATCGCTTCGAGCGCATCAGTGGCGAGTGGCGCGGCGGGCCTCCAGTACCTCGAGTCGTTCTTCGGGCGCAGTCGAAATCGGTTTCGGATCATCGATGCAGCCACGCAGCCGCTCAACCCTGGTGCGTTCGGACCTGTGCGCGCAAACGTGGCCGCGCTGCGCCAGCTACGCAATGATCTGCGCGCGTCGCCCTCGCTGACTGCCGCCACTGCGGCTGCATTCCAAAATGCGACCGGCGCACCTGCGGCGCCGGCCGGAGCGAGTCCGGAGTTGACGCTCGACTCCGCCCTCGCGCACGTGATGGCTGCCGACGCACTACGCTTGGCATGTGCAGCGGGCCCGCCAACGGCTCCTCAGCTGGAACCGAGATTCCCCGAGCAGATCGCATCGGCGATGTACCCCAGCCTTCCGCTTGCGGGCGGCGTTGAAGCGGTGGAAGGTCTCCTCGCCGGCTTGTCTGCGGCCCGCGGGGCGAGCGGCACCGCCCCACTGCCTGTCCGCGCGCACATCATCTATCGCAACCTGCAGGGCCTCTGGGCATGCACCAACCCGGCGTGTACGCAGGTCCCACCTCGCACCAGCGCTCCACCCGCCGGCGCACTTCACTATCTTCCGACGCTCACCTGCGCTTGCGGCTCGCGCGTCCTCGAGTTGCTCTACTGCGAGGCCTGCGGCGACATCTTTTTCGGCGGCTACCGGCGAGACACCGGGTTGAATCCCAATGAATGGTATCTCAGCCCCGACCACCCGGATCTCGAGGCGTCCCCAGACATGGCCTCGATGGATCGGGACTACCTCCGATATGCGGTGTATTGGCCCGCACAACCTGGGCTAACTCCAGCGTCCCCGCAGTGGACCCAAGATGGAATCGCCAGAGCGTGGCGGGCCGCTCGCTTTACACCGGCGGACGGCAAGGTCGCCCTCGGAGGCACGGGATACCTTTACTACGTACCGGCGATGCACTCGCCGACTCCGCCCGCGGGCGACAGCGCGCGCCAGGCGTATCCAGCGCGCTGCCCTCGATGTGACGCTGACTGGTCTCGCCGCCAGATCGGGTCACCCGTTCGCACTCTCCGTACCGGCTTCCAGAAGATCGCGCAGGTGCTTTCGGACGCCCTTCTTCGGAACATTGCGCCCGCAAACGCCGGGCAGTCACGAAAGCTCGTAGTGTTCTCTGATAGTCGGCAAGACGCCGCGAAGCTGTCGGCGGGCATGCGCTTCTCGCACTACCGGGATGCGCTCCGCCAAGCGATCACGGGCGCGATCGCCGTCCAGGGAACGGGCGCGCAGGCGTTCGCGTCTCAGCTAGGCGGTCAGCCCGTGCCGCCACAGCAACAGGCGCTCGCCGCCGCATTTAGCGGAACACACCCAGCCGAGGCAGCATCGCTTTCGATGGCAGCCAACCCAACGACAGCGCAACTCCCATCCCCCTCGCACCCAGGCCTCACCTGTCAAGCCTCGGCACAACAGATTTTGGCTCGGGCCGCTCAGGGACCGTTCCACATCGGCCAGCTCTCGGCCGACGCATCAGCGCAGCTGCTCGTCAACGGGGTGAACCCCGGCGGGTTCACGCAGGATGTCCTCTGGACAGCTCCGCGAACAAAGGAGGGGGGCTGGCAAGCTCTCTACACCTGGGGCGCGGCCGGAACCGTCCCACACCCGAAACTGCCGGCCCAACTCAGCCAGCAGGAGCGCGATCACCTCCGCAGAATTCAGGATCAGTCGTTGCTCGAAGTAATGGACGTCGTCTTCGCGTCAGGCCGCCGCAGCCTCGAGTCCCTGCGACTCGCGTACGCAACTACCGACCGTATCGCCAAGCCGGCCCCGACCGCAGTTATCCAGGAAGCCGCGGACGGTGCGATTCGGTTGCTCGGTGCACGGCACCGACTCTCGACGCATGGAACCGCCAGCCAACCGAATCCTCCTGCCTACGTGGCTCAGTACTTGGCGGCGGTCGCGCAGCTGCACGGCTTCACGGTGGCAACGTTCACTGCGGACGTACTGAACTACCTCAACAGCGCGGGCGTGCTCACGCAGCACGTCCTTGTCGCCCAGACCCTGTGTCTTGCGCGGCCCGGAACTGTCTACTTCGAATGCGGTCAGTGCCGCCGGGTCCACTTGCACGCGGCGGGAGGCGTGTGCACGGATTGTCACATTCCCCTTGGCCCGCCACAGCCACTCGCAGCTGCCCAAGTCACGCGCGACTACTACAGCTACTTGGCCACGCAAGCAGGCCCACTATTTCGGCTCAACTGCGAGGAGCTCACCGGACAAACGAACAAGAACGACGGCCGCAAGCGCCAGCGACTCTTTCAGGACATCTGCCTTCCTCCGCCCGACGAGAACCAGGTCACCGACACGATCGACCTCCTCAGCGTGACGACGACGATGGAGGCCGGTGTAGATATCGGCTCTCTGCTCGCCGTCATGATGGCGAACATGCCACCGATGCGCTTCAACTACCAGCAGCGGGTTGGTCGTGCCGGACGGAGAGGCACCGGTCTGTCGGTTGCGCTGACGCTGTGCCGCGGCCGGAGCCACGATGACTACTATTTTCAGCGACCGGATCGGATCACCTCGGACCCTCCACCACAGCCGTACGTCGACATGCGGCGGGAGGCCATTCTCCAGCGCGTACTCGCGAAGGAGGTCCTTCGGCAAGCGTTCGCGACGCTCGGTTTGTTCGCGGCGCAGGGCGGCGACAGCGTACACGGCGAGTTCGGAGATGCTGCTGACTGGGATAATCCCCCTGCTCAGCCGCCGCCAGGCACACCGCCAGGCTTGACGGTCGCGCAGTTGGTCGACAGCTGGATCCACAACAGTCAAGCCGCCATCGCACATACATGCGATGTGCTGTTGGCCTTCACGACGCCGCAAATGCAAGCGCAGAGGGCGGCTCTGATAGCCTACGTCCAAACACAGCTAGTGCCACGAGTGACCGCAGCCTCAGTCGATCCGCGTTTGCCACAGAGGTCGTTGAGTGAGCGCCTTGCGAACGTCGGGGTGCTGCCGATGTTCGGATTCCCCACCCGCGTTCGTTATCTCTTCCACGAGAGGCCCGGAGGGGCCTACGAATGGCCGCCTGATGGGGTCGTCGATCGAGAACTGGACATCGCAATCAGCCAGTTTGCTCCCTCATCTGAGACGGTGAAGGACGGCGTCATCCACACGGCCATCGGCGTGGTGGATTATCAGCCGCAGGGAAACTCGGTTGCGGAGCAACCAAATCCGCTCGGTCCGCCACTGCCGATCGGGCTCTGCAGGCGTTGCCAAGCGGTCGACGGGTCTCAGAACCCCGCTCAGTCATGTTCGGTCTGCGGGGCAGCACCTCCGGAGTACGAGCAGGTGGTGCTTTCGCAACCGCAGGGCTTCCGCACGTGGTTCGGGGCGAGTCGCGACTTCGACGGGGTCTTCGAGTGGACCGCTCGGGCGTCACGCCCGAAGGTGGGGGTGATGCCGATTGGGATGACTCCAGTCGCGAACTTCGAGATCTGGAGTGGCCAGGACACCGTTTACGTCATCAACGACAACGAGGGCCAGCTCTTCAACTTCGAGAAGCTTGCACAGGGCGAAACCTGGGTGACGCGCGACGCGCTCGCGAAGCTCGGCGTGAACAATCCACCTCTTGCTCTGGGAGGTGCCCCGGACCGGCGCGCGCTCGCCTCCGTAAAGCCCACCGACGTTCTTGTCCTCGGAATCCAGACCTGGCCAGTCGGCGTCAACGCCGTTCCGCTCCGCGTTGAGGGCCGGGCTGCACTCTACTCGCTCGGCTTCCTACTCCGTCGAGCCGCTGCCGTTCGACTGGACATCCATGAACGCGAGCTGAAAGTTGGCCTTCGGGTGATGCAGGATCCGAACGGCCAGGTCATCGGCCAGATCTTCATCTCGGATAGCCTGGAGAATGGCGCGGGGTACAGCTCGTACTTCGGCACGCCCGCGGAGGCCGAGAGCCTACTGCGCTTCGTTGTGGGTCAGACCAGCAACACGTTTTTTGGTCCGCTCGTCGCTCAACAGGATCCGCAAGGGAGCCCGTTGCACGCCGCGCTGTGCAGGACCTCCTGCCCGGACTGCCTCCGCGACTTCAGCAACCTCGCGTATCACAACATCCTCGATTGGCGGCTCGGCCTCGATCTGGCGCGCTTGGCGCTCGATCCAGCGGCGCCGATTGATTTCTCCGTCTCGTACTGGCAGGGCCTCGACGCCAGGGCCGCAGGCCCATACTTCACCGCGATGCCTGGTTGGCAGCCGGTCACGTTCGGTGGCCTTCAGGCCGGACGGCGTGGAAACCAGGTCGAGATCGTAATCCATCCTCTATGGAACGCGGATCCCAATTTGGCCGGTCCGCAGCTCGCGGCCGCTTACGCGCAGGCAGTCGCGGCCGGTTGCCAGGTCACAATGAAGTCCGTCTTCGAAGTGCTCCGGAGGCCGTTCTAGCAGTGCAGGTTCTGGAGCTGCCGGAGATTCGCGCGATCAGCCCGACGCTAGCGGAGACCATGCGTTTGTGCTTTCTGCGGGCGGGGCTATCAAAGGCGAGCGGCAGCTCCAACTTCGTCCTCGGAAATCCGAAGGCGTGGCTCGGAGCCGCGTACCACGAGGTGCTCGAGAAGATCGGCCAGATCGATCTCGGGCAGGAATCTCTCGAGGACGCAGTCGAACGTCTGTGGAGCCATGCGGTCGCCGCCCTGCAGCAACGCACTGCCACCCACGTACTCGATCACCGCTTCGGCTCGCCGACAACATGGCGCGGCTACTACGTCGCACGCGCAAGCGTGCTCCTTCGAGCTCAAGAACTCACCGCCGGCCCGCCGCCGACCGGGCCCCCGGTCGCGAAGATGGAGTTCGGCGCCGGGCCGATCGGCCCAATTCGCGAACAGGAATTCAGCGCGTTTGGCGGCCGGCTGCTCGGGCGCCCGGACGTGATCCGTTTTGGCGAGGTGATTGATTACAAGAGCGGTGCGCTCGTCGAGCACGATGCGGCGGCGCAGACCGACGGAGTGAAGTCTGCGTACGTGCGGCAGCTCCGTATTTACGGATACTTGGTCAAGGCGAACCTCGGCTGGTGGCCTGAACGGGGCGTTCTCCTCCCCCTTGGTGGCACCGGCGTTGCGATCGCGCTCGATCCTGCGGAGTGCGAGCGCGAAGCCGCCGAGGCGGTATCGCTGCTAGAGGAGTACAACGCCAAGGTTATCGGGCGCCGGCCCGCAGACGACTTCGCCACGGCAACATCGCTGGCCTGCAGGTGGTGTCCCTTCAAGCTCATCTGTCCGGCGTTCTGGCCGGCTGCGTCGCCATCGTGGTCACGACAGCTGGATGGTGCGGCAATCGAGGGCGAATTGGCCGAACCGCTCCAAGGGATTCACGGTGGAGCCGCCGTCGCAATCTCCGTCGACGTCCAAAGAGGGACGGAGCCAGCACGTCGCGCGCAGATAGCGCCCCTGAACCTCTCGGTCCACTCAGTGGCCGGGAGCTTGACCGTCGGCGATCGCGTCCGTCTGGTCGCCCTGCGTAACCGCCAAGACGGCCAGCTGGCTCCAGGCCCCCGGACACTCGTTGCACGCGTCGCAGACATTCCGAGCATCGAAGCTCGAAACCAGGAGGGCATCTGATTATGCACTTCGAATCTGAGAGGCGGCGGCAACACGCCATCCGGGAGGACTCGTTATCGGGGCGGCTCTCAATCCCGTCTCTCCACACTTGCTGTCCGAGACCGCGTTCAGCCTAATATTCACCCGCCGAAAGTACGACGATAGCTGCGAGGAGAAGCGAGCGTCTATGAGTATCCAGCGACTCCAAGGGCCCGCCGTGACCAGCGGAGATCGAGGCAACAAAAAACGCCCGATGCGCTCCGATTCCGATCCCTCCTCAGGCAATACGCTTTTGTACCTTCGCGGCCGGCGTGCGGAACCTCTCCGGGCGTATTAGACCATAGACCGAGGTCTTCCTGATGAGATTGAACCGCACACTCATGACGCAGCTGGCGGAACATCCGGACGACGAGACCATGGCCGAGATAGTCCGGCTAGCCCCAAACCTCTCTGATCGTGAAGTTGCTCGCCTCGCAAAAGCACTTGCAGATTCTGGAAGTCTCCTCGAACTAGACGGGCCGTATACAGACCTTGCCTCTACTGGTGGACCCAGCTCTCTATCGACCCTCATCTGTCCTTTGTTTTTGTGCAGCTTGGGCTTTAAGGTCCCGGCGCTCGGCGTGCCTGGTCGCCCAGCTGGTGGGGTCGACGTGCTGTCGACTATCCCCGGATACCGCGTGCATCTTGTACAAAACGAGGTGTTGAGAATTCTGGACGAATGCGCATACGCCCACTTTCTCGCTGATGATGTGTTCGCACCGGCTGATGCGCTCTTATTTCAATATAGACAACGGACCGGCGCTCAAGCAGAACCAGCTCTCGTCATAGCCAGCTTGTTATCCAAGAAACTCGCTTTGAACCTGAAAACCATAGGTCTCGACGTCCGTGTGGCGAACTTCGGCAATTTTGGAACCACCTGGGAAGTCGCACGCTCAAACGCCGCGCGCTTCCAACGCGTCGCCGCGATCATCGGAATCCGCGCTACCTGCTTTCTCACGGACGCATCGTTTCCATACCAGCCTTTCATCGGGCGTGGTGAATCTCTTGTTGCGTTGGATCTCGTCTTTCGCGAGCACTGCGAGGGGACTCTGTTGGAACATATCTCCGCATGCTGGTTGATGGCCCAGACGATTGCAGAAATGCCGGACGCTCAGCCTCCCTCAGGAAAGCTTCTCCGCGACATATTCGATCGGAATCTCGCGGCTCAAGGCGCAAGACCGGAGGCATTCGACGAACGCGTTGCCCAGACGCTGGGCTCTCCTCAAATCCAGATCTGCAGCAACAACGATGGCTTTCTGAAGATAGACCTTGACGGACTGCGCAATGTCCTTGTCAAATTACAGCAGCGGGATCAAGGTGCATCACAATTTCCCGACCCCGCAGGTGTAGTTTTACTCAAGAAAGTCGGCGAACGAGTAATCCGCGGCCAAGCTATCGCTAGATTGCGAATCCGCGCTGACTCGCCTGAAATCGGGGAGATACAGAGCCTCTTCACATGCTCTGGATCCACAGAAAGGGGTCGTGCTCCGCTGGAAACACTTCGTCCTCAGAATTAGGAACCACTGTTTCACACAGTCATACCGGTCTAGGCGGTACTTCGGCTCGCCGAAGATGCACAATTCTCGTCACTCCGGTCCCTCGAGTAAATTTGTCAGTCACGAAACTCTGCGGCGCGCTGTAATATACGGCCGCCGGCTGTGCGGTCGATGCGAACATGCCCGCAGCTACGGCATGCATTTTCGCTCCCGTCAGGGCAATCTCGAAATTGTAACCGGCATTTAACGCAAACCTTACGTGAAGGTCGACAAGAGCCCGATACGCGCCTTCATGATCGAGCGAGCCAACAGAAACCTTTTCGCCTCCGTATTCCTGAACCAGCTGATCGGCCAAATAATGCCCTGCTATTGTCCGAGGGTCCTCAGCACCTAGCGCATGAACCGGGACCAATGCCCCGATACTGTCCACTGAGACATCTTCCAGCAATTGTGCTAACCGGGCCTGTTTAAGTGGCACGAACGCAGCCAAAATCGATTCGCGATTCGGATCTCGCGACACTAGACCAACCTGCACCGTCTTATACGGTCCAAGCTCCCCCTGCACTAGTCCATCAAGTTCCCGAATTGAAGCTAGATCTGTCGCTATTGATACCTGTAAAAGTAATGTCCTAGCATAAGCGCAAGGGAAGAGGGCTGTGGCGGATGAAGGAGCGCAGCAGACCGCGCTTATGCTGGAGAGCGCGGGCGTGCCGGCGGCCGG
>JAKBMB010000023.1 GCA_021831785.1 Deltaproteobacteria bacterium
AAAAACTCGCGCTGGTCGCCTGCATGCGCAAACTCCTCGTCATCCTCAACGCCATCGCCCGCGACGCCTCCCCCTGGAACCCCCTTCACCACCTTGACTGCCAACACAGTCGCTGAGCGTTGGTGAATTTTTGAGTAGTGGGGCGGGCCGCCGTGCCCGCCCTGTCGCGGTGCCAGCCCGGTCGGCGGGTGGGTCATTGGCCGCGCGGGCGTGGCGCCCGCGCATCATGGCGGGCACGGCGGCCCGCCCTACTTAAATGAGTCTCCGGCTCTGAGCGCAGCGATTCTATGCCCTTGTGCCGTCGGCTTTCGGGCAAATCGCTTCTCGTTGATGTTTCGCGGAGTTTACCCTGAGCCGTTGTCCGTTGACATTCCTCGCTTCGCTCGGAATGACGGGCGAAGCGAGGAATGACAGAGGAGGGGGCGCTCAGGATGACAAGAAAAGCATCGCGGCCATTCCTTCGCTGGCCGCCGGGCGGGCTCTGTACCGCGGCCGGCACCACCCCGGCTAAGGCTCCCGAAGTTAAGCAACTTCTTTGCGGGACAGCATACTATTGAGGATTGTAAAATATTGATTCGGCGCGCAGTCGTGGGGTGGCCTGGTGCTCGCTGCGCGAGTAGGGCCCCCATCCTAACCTTCTCCCGCGCGGCGAGGGAAGGAACTAGAAATCGGGCCTTCGCCGCGTTGCCGGGGAAGGTGAGGATGGACGTAGCTCAGGCTGCGAGCCTCAGATGACAGTGGCTCGGGCTTTTAGCCCCAGATGACAGGCTAAGAGCCTGTCCCACGGTAGGAGGCCAAGCTGAAAGTCTGCCTGTCACGGTATTCTGCGGTCCTTAATAGGGATCGGATAGAACAGGACGGGCAGCTTAGGTGCCGGCCGCGCAGTAGCCTACCAGACCACGCGGACGCGGGACTCGCGAAGCTTGGTGTCGGCTGTGAGCAGCGTTAAGTCTTCGCTTAAAGCCTAACCGACCAGGAGCCGGTCGAAAGGGTGGCGGCAGCGAGGAGGTCCGAAGAGCGTGATGCAGGCGGATCGGCAGCGGCTCAAAGCTATTAGCCGTCACCTGTTCGGTTATGAATTCCTCAAGGCCGCCGGCAACGGTGAGCCGGCCAAGGCCCGTCTTAATGACTATTTCCCAAGCACTTGCCGCGCTGAGCGGCGATTGGTCAGGTTCTTTCGCCGCCAACATCCACACCGGCGGCCGCCGCCTTACCCATCTGCGCAGTAAGCCGCGGCGAGAGCCCGGTGCATTGCGCCGCAGAAGTGCCTTGGCTGTTCGACTCAATTAAAAGTAACACTTTAATTGTGCTATGGGCCCGAGAGGTTCATCGGAGTGACGGCTCCGGCTTTGCCTCATATAAGGGCAGCCTCATTGAAGCCGTTTATGCAGGGCGCAGCGGCAGCGCGCGCTGCTCGTTTGCGCGGTGGGGCGGGCGCGCAAGGGGCTCCTGGGGCAGTTTACCGGACGCCGCTGCGATCAGGCGGCACATCAGGTCCACGGCTTGTGTCTCATCGACTCCCTGCTCGCGCACTAACGATCGCCAGGTATGGAAGGCGAGCGCGTGGCCGATTGCGGCACGAACGTGCCGGCGCGCTGCGCCGGTTCCGTCTACGGCGCGCACCAGCGTGTCCCGGGCGTGGGCTAGGTAGCTACGATATCCGCCCAGCAACCGCCGCAGGATGGGCATAGTAACCTCGTCGCGCAAGAGATTGGTCAACATGCGCTCGTTCTGAGAATAGTAGGCGTACAGTTCATTCAGAGCGGCCCGCAGCCGCATCGAAGGGTCGGCAATCGCAGCCCAAGGCTTGACGTTCGGGAGTGGGTGAGCTGCCAGCCAGTGCGAGCTGCACGCGGTTAGCAACGCCCTCTCGTCGGGGAAGTGCCGGTAAACGGTCGAGCGTCGCACGCCGGCGCGCCGGGCGATCAAGCTGATCGAGGTGCGCGCGGGGCCGACCGTTCCGTGCAGCTCGACCAGGCTTTCTATGACGCGCCGGCGCGTCGCCTGCTCCAGCTCGGCCCGCCGCTTCATTCGGTAGGGACGTTTTTGGCCGGTCATAGGCGTCTGTTGAATATTGACTTAGCTTCGCCGCGCTCCCTATATTTAAGAGGACAGCACTGTCCAATAAAAGGGGGTGCACCGCTATGGCGGCGAAGGTTCTGGGTCCGCGCGACGGTAAGTTGGGATTTTTAGGCAGCATCGGAGTCCGATTCATGATCGACAGCGAGGAGACAGGCGCGCGCTTTTCGCTGGTCGAGCATCCGATGTCGCCGCGCGCTCTGGCTGCCCCGCTCCATCGGCATGCGCGCGAGGACGAATACAGCTACGTTTTGCGAGGTCGCCTGGGCGCGCTTCTGGGCGACGAAGTGGTGTATGCCAATCCTGGCGATCTGGTTTTCAAGCCTCGTAACCAGTGGCATACCTTCTGGAACGCCGGCGATGAACCGGCATTCATCCTGGAGATCATCTCGCCCGCCGGCTTCGAGCGATTCTTTAGCGAGCTGGTCGATGCTCGCGGTGTCACCGGGGTCGAGCCGCAAGTATTCGCGGAGCTGTGCGCCCGCTACGGTCTCGAGATGAAGCTCGAAAGCGTTCCAGGACTGGTTGAACGTTTCCATGTGCGCTTTCCCGGCGAGCCGGTCACTTGAGCATCCCATATTACGGCATGCCTTTGAGTGGAGCAGGCCTTGGCAAGTAGCCGAGAAGAGCGCGGCCCCATTTGTAGTGCGGTTCGGTAGTAGGCGGTGAGCGGCTTGGCGGCGCGCCGCTGCGCTGCGCGCAGAGGGCCGCGCGCGCGGCGCAGATGTCGTTGGCGTTTGGCAGGTCAGGTGGGTCCTCGTAGGAATTGCTGGGGGGCGCTCGCGCGGGCTAGAGCAGGGCGCCGGCCAGAGTGCGCGCCGCCTCGGGCTGCTTGAGCGCGCAGAGCAGGGTGGTCACGCCCGATTCCTTCCAGGCGCTGGCGCGTTCCGCGATGCGCTCTTTGGGTCCCACCAGCGAGACCGCGTCGGCGAGCGCGTCGAGCACGGCGGCGATCGCCTCGGTTTTCTTGCCGCCGAGGTAGAGATCCTGGATCTTTTTGGCCTGCTCCTCAAAGCCGTACCGGCACGCAAGTTCATTGTAGAAGTTCTTGCCGCGCGCGCCCATCCCGCCGACGTATAGCGCGAGCGCCGGCTTGACCAGCGCAAGGCAGGCCTGTACGTCGTCGCCCTGGACCACGATTGCGGAGGCGGCGATATCAAAGCGCGTGGCCTTGTCGGCGCCGGCCTTTTGCAATCCGCGCGCAACAGGGTCTCGATAGACGCCGTGGAAAGGCGAATAGAAAGCCGGCAGCAGCCCGTCGGCGATTTCGGCGGCCTGCTCGACGCTCTGGGGCCCGATCGCCGCCACGTAGATCGGGATGGGGCGGCCGTGGATGGTGCTCTTGAGCGGCTTTGCGAGTCCGGTGGCGCCGGGGCCGCGGTAGGGAATCTGATAATGGCGCCCCTGATGCTCAAGCGGCCGCTCCCGCGCCCAGACCTGGCGCAGGATTTCGACATATTCGCGAACCCGCGCTATCGGATTGCCGTAAGCCACGCCGTGCCAACCCTCGACCACCTGCGGCCCGGAGGCGCCGATCCCCATGAGGAAACGGCCGCCGGAGAGCTGATCCAGCGTCGTCGCGGTCATCGCCGCCATCGCCGGCGTGCGCGCCGGCATCTGCATAATCGCCGTGCCGACCTTGATGGTAGTGGTCTGCGCGGCGATCCAGGCCGCCGGCGTGACGGCGTCGGAGCCGTATGCTTCGGCGCACCACACCGAATGGAAACCGAGGCGCTCGACCTCATGGACTAAGCCCATGTCGATCGAGATGCGCGGACCCGAATAGCCGATGTTAAGACCAAGCCGCATAGAGGAGCCCTCCCGAGCCTTACCGCGCGCCGTTGAATTTTTGTCGCTCCGCGGACTCCCACTGACTTTAGCAGTGCGAGCGCCCGATTTCAGCGCCCAACCGGTCAGCCGGCGCGCGCCGTCCCGAGCAGCGGTGCGGCCGCCGGCTTTGCGCTCTTGCGCTTGAGCGGCAGAGGTCACATGTTGATCGATGTCGAGTGCTCGCGCGGCGCGCCGTTCTACTGGGGACTGCAAAATATCGTGACAGGCGCGCTCTTAGCTTCGCCCTACAGCGCCCGAGTTGTTGCACCCGTATGCACCGTTTTTTTCCTTCCCCCGGCCGCGCTGTGCCTGCTACCTCCTTCGCCGCTACGCTGCGTCTCTTAACTCCTTCCCCCGCTGCACCGAGGAAGGTTGGGAAGGGACTGTCCGCCACGGCCCCCCACGGTTCGATTACCCCTTTTTTTGCTCGCTCTCTTATCATAGAGAGCAGGTTGCGGCGCTAAGAGGATGCAGAGTTGGGTTCGGCCGCGGCAATCGCCTCAGCCGAGGTTTTTGCAGGACCGGCATGCCCAACTCTAGGCAAGCTCCCTTTTAGCCCGAGACGCCCCGCTTAGAGGCGGTCGCTTGCACGGAGGCGGACCGGGCTTGCAGTTAAGCTCGGCCTGCGCGCCTGTCCCGTAGGCGACCGGGGCGGCTGTCTTATTTTGACCACACTGGTACATTTCGCTTTTCTTCTGGGCAAGCTTTGAGCCGATGGTGGTCGAGGGGGACCGCACCTAGGGACGCTAAATATGGCTGCCAGGGGCTTTCCGAGTCTTTCGGCTAGCCGTGCTGCAATTTTTCCATTAGAGTTTGAGCGGAAATCCCTCAGGCACGATAATTGATATCCCTAGGATGGACGCTTGGGTGCGCGTGTAGTTCCGTTGTCCCTGTCCGACCGCGGATGGATCGGCAGCTCGCGCTCAGGCGAAGCGTGGCAGGAGGAGCAGATGGAGATACCGCAAAAGGACGTCGATCCGATCTGTTCGCGGATCCTTCTAGTGGAGGATGATCCCGAGCACGTGTTTATCGCGCTCACGGTTTTGCGCCAAGTGCTGGGGGACGATACGCAGATCCTGGTCGCCGAGAACGCCGAGGAGGCGCTTGGGATTATCGAAAAATTTACCGATACCGACCGTCCGGACCTGATCCTGGTGGACTTATACTTGCCAAACGAGGGTGGCTTTCGCGTGCTTTCGGGGTTGCGTTCCCACGGGTTTCCTTCCGAGATGCCGATTTTTGTCGTCACCAGCTCGATGTACGATCGCGATGTCGCCTTGAGTTACGAGCTGGGAGCCTGTGCGGTACTCTTCAAGCCGCTGTCAAGGGCCCAGTTGAAAGAGGAACTCAGGCGGATGGGGATTTTGCGCTGAGTGCCGAGGAACGGCGGCAAGTAAACCGGCGACTCCTGCCGGCGTTTGGAGCTATCTTAACGCAAGCGCGAGAGGCTTGAAGCCGGCCGCTACTGGCCATAGCTCCTTGCCTCGCTGCCGAAGCCGGTCCAAGCCCCAAGCATTTTGCGTTGAGCGCATCGCGGGCGCGTCCGTTGGCGCAGCGCGCCGGCCGCTTTAGAGCTTCGCTGCCACCGCTCTCTGTCCAGCCGGCTGCCTCGACATGGTCGCGCGCCGGTGGTGCCTTCCACGCCTTGCCGGTTTTGCCCGCTTGGCCCGCAGGTTCGCAGTACAATCCTTTTTCGAGTGTGCCGCGGGATAAGCAGCTTTTCGTGCGGAGCACTGCGAGCACTCCATACACGCGCAGCGCGTCTGACGAAAACGCTGCGCGGCGCGCAGGTCGGTCGCGCCACGCGACGCCTATTGAGGATCGCAAAGCGTTGAGACCGTGCGGGACATTGCGGATGGCGTCTCCTTCCCGACCTTCCCCGGCGTGGCGGGGGAAGGAGGTAGCGGGCACAGCGCGGCGGAAAGGAAGGAAAAAAACAGGCTCCCCTTTTAGGGTGTTTGGACTTGAGAGATGGGCAAGTGTTTGGGCGGGATACATAGGTAACGGAAGGTCAGGATGGAGGTGTGGCACAGGCTTCCAGCCTGAGATGACAGGCGGGACGCCTGTCCCGCGATCAAGCTGAGACTGTGCCTGTCACTATATTCTGCGCTCCTCAGTAAGCCGCAGCCGTTGCGAGGTGGTTCGCGCCGGCGTTTTGGGCAACAGGCGCTAGGCATGCTTAACTAACGGTATGCAGATTCAGCGGGGCGACGGCGTCCGCGCAGCGACAACGGACGCCGAGCCGCGCCCGTGAAAATCGGGTGAGACCCCGGGTCCGGGCGGGAACTTGAGCGGTTGCCGGATTCGAGGCGAGAACATGAGCCTTGGCACGCAGCCGGTGGTTGCGGCCGGGTCACGGTGCTTCCATCGTGCGGGAGTCGGTAGATTTCGTTGACCGGATGTGGCGTCGGACAAAAGGCGTTGGTATCGACGCGGAACGCTTGAGTCGAAAATCGCCTCGTCCGCTTCCGTCAGTGGCGTACCGGGGATAGAGAGAGCTCTCGATGCTCACGGCATTGATGAGGCTATCGCTGCGCGAGCGAATCGTCATCCTCTTCCTCGCGGTCGGCTTACTGGTGGGGGGACTCTACGTTTTTCACGACCTTGACATCGAGGCTTACCCGGACCCGGTGCAGCCGATGGTCGAGGTCCTGACGCTGCCGGCGGGCTTGAGCGCTCAGGAGGTAGAGAAACTGGTCACGGTCCCGCTAGAGCTGGGGGTAGCGGGGATGCGCGGTCTGGAGCAGCTCACGTCCACGACGATGTTCGGTCTCTCCGACGTGAAGTGTTACTTTTCCTGGACCAGTGACTATTACTGGGACAGAACCGAGGTTGTTAACCGGCTGACCTTCGTCAATCTGCCGTTGAATCTCACGCCCATGATCTCGCCGGAGAATCCGGTGGGCGAAATCTACCGTTATATCGTGGAAAGCGACGACCACAACTTGCTGCGGGAGCGCGAAGTCCAGGACTGGATTCTGGAGAAGCAGCTCAAGACGATTCCCGGGGTGATCGGCGTGGTCGGGTTTGGCGGGTTGACTAAGCAATATCACGTGGATGTCGATCCGCAGCGCCTAGATTACTACAACGTCCCGCTCTCCGCGCTAATCGGCGCCCTGCGGAACTCGAACACCAACGTCGGCGGCAATTACCTTACGGTCGGCGAGCAGACGTTCGACGTTCGAGGCATCGGCTTTTTCCGCGGGCTCGAGGACATTCGCGACGTTGTCTTATCCGCCACTCGGGCGGTGCCGATCATCGTCGGAAAAGTCGCGACCGTCGACCTCGGCCATGCCCCGCGCCTGGGCGTGGTGGGGATCAACGGCCGCAGCGACGTGGTCGAGGGGATCGTGGTGATGCGCAAGTACGGCAACACGATGCAAACCTTGCGCGGAGTGGAAGCCAAGGTGGCGCAGCTTAACTCTTCCGGAATGCTCCCCGCCGGCTATCGGATCGCGCCGTACTACGACCGCGCCGCGTTGGTCAATTTGACGGTGCGCACGGTGACCGAGAACTTATCGATGGGGATGGTGCTGGTGTTTCTCGTGCTGCTGTTTTTTCTCGCGGCCCCGGTCGCTTCCGTGGTGGCGGCGATTAACATCCCGCTTGCCTTGCTCGGCGCCATAACGTGGATGTGGTTGACGGGCACTCCGGCAAACCTGATCTCGCTGGGCGCGATTGACTTCGGCATCATCATCGACTCGACCGTGATTGTAGTCGAAAATATCCATCGCCATTTGCGCTCGGATGCGGAGGCGAGCGGGAACAAAATGGCGGTGATCCTGAGGGCCGGGGAAGAAGTGGGCGGGCCGATGTTTTTCTCCACGCTGATCTTCGTGATTGCTTTTTTACCGTTGTTCACGATGCGCGGCGTGGCCGGCGCGATTTTCTCGCCGATGTCGCACGTCTATGCTTATTCGCTTGCCGCCGGCGTTTTGCTGGCAGTGACGCTGTCCCCCGCCTTGAGTTCGTTCGTGCTTCGCCCAGGCGCGGGCGGATGGCGCAACCCGGCGTGGGAAGCCCTGCAGCGCGCTTATCATCGGTTGTTTGTATTGGTGCTGTCATGGCCCAAGCTGTCGCTGGGCTTGATGGGGCTTGTCATCGCGCTGGGCTTGGCGCAGTTTCCGCGGCTTGGGGGGGAGTTTTTGCCGCATTTGGAGGAAGGCAACATTTTGGTGCACGCGACCCTTCCCGTGAGCATTTCGTTGCAGCACGGCGCGCAGATGGTGGAAAAAATGCGGCTTTTGCTGCGCGCCTTTCCCGAGTCGGGGACCGTTGTCTCGCAGTTCGGCCGGCCCGACGACGGCACCGACCCGGTTGGCTTTGAGAGCGCGGACCTGTTGATGGAGCTCAAGCCGCGCGCGCAATGGCGGCCGGGTCTCGACAAGGAGGAGCTGGTGAATCAGATCGACGACGCGCTCAGACGCCAGTTCCCGGCTCTCAACTTCGACTACACGCAGTTTGTAGAGGATCGCGTTGAAGACGTGGTGTCGGGAATCAGAGGGGCGAATTCGGTCAAGGTTTTCGGGCCGAATTTGCGGACCGATGAGGCAATCGCAAATCGGGTCCGGGAGGTGCTGCAGAAGGTCAACGGCATCGCGGACGTCATCGTCAACCGCTCGCTCGGCAAGCCGCAGTTCGTGATCAAACCGGACCGCGCCGCCTGCTCGCGCTACGGGCTCAACGTTGGCGACGTAGCGGCCGTAATCCGCGCCGCGGTGGGCGGGCAAGCGGTGACGCAGGTGCTCCAGGGCGACCGCAGTTTCGATCTGGTCGTGCGCTTCCTGCCGCAGTACCGCGACAACTCCGAGGCGCTTCGTCAAATCCGAATCGCCCTGCCCGGCGGAGGGTTTGTGCCGCTGGCACAAGTGGCCCACATTGCCAGCGGCGAGGGGAGCGCGTTGATCTACCGCGAATCGATGCGCCGCTACATACCGGTGAGCTTTGCCGTACGCGGCCGCGACCTGCAAAGCGCGGTCGAGGCCGCCAAGCGCGGCGTCGCCAAAGAGCTCAAGCTGCCGCCCGAGGTTCATCTGGATTGGAGCGGCGAGTACGGCGAGTGGCAGGCCGCCAAGCGCCGCCTCATGATCATCGTTCCGCTGTCTGTGCTGCTGATTGTCGGCGTGCTTTACAGCGCGACGCTGTCGCTGCTCGACACCTTGATCATTATCGCCCAGATTCCCGTGGCTTGCCTGGGCGGCATCCTGGCGCTGATCATTACCGGCTTTCCGTTCAGCGTGTCGGCGGCGGTAGGCTTCGTCTCGATCTTCGGAATCGCCGTAACCGACGGCATTTTGCTCAGCTTCTACATCCGCCAGTTATGGGAGGAAGGGCATCCGTTCGTCGAATCCATAATTATGGGGTCCGACCGGAGGTTTCGGGCGGTGGTGATGACGGCGCTGGTCGATGCGCTGGGTTTGCTGCCGGCGGCGCTGTCGCAAAAGATCGGCGCGCAGCCGCAAAAGCCGCTGGCGATCGTCGTAATCGGGGGAGCGCTCGCGATCGCCGCGCTGACCCGTCTGCTGCAGCCGGTGATGATCTACCTGTTTCATCGGGGAACGCGCTTGGGCGAGCAGGGGCCTGCCGGGCGCGGCGCGAGCGGCAATAATCGCCCGGGCATCGCGCCGGGCTAGTCCTAGAGCGCGGCTCAGCGAGCCGGCTGCAAACGCGTCTGACGCGCGCGCGACTCTAAGATTTTATCTCGACCATCTTGCCGTGCGCGGCCAGGTGGAACTTGCGCCCGCCCCAAGTCACCTGGTTGCCGAGCAGACTTACAAACCAGATCGCGCTCATAACAAGGTCCTTCACAAGGACCAGGCAAAGATCGGAGAAGCTCCACGGCAGCTTGAGCACTTTGCCCAGCATCAGCGCGGCGAAAGCGGCGCGCGTGGCGACCAAGGCCGCGGCCAGGATTAGACTAGATTGAACGGCGCCGGTCGAGACAAGCAGCATGAGCGCCCAGAAAGGCCCGTGAATAACGATCGTGGCCAGGCTCAGCGGACGGACGGTGCGGTACGTCCGCGCCCATCGCAACTGATGCCGCCAAAAGTCGCGTAGAGTCTGTTCCTCCGACCATACGGTTACAAGCGAGCTCGAAAGCTTTACCTCGTAGCCTTTATCGGCGGCTATTTTGCCGACGAAGAAGTCGTCGGCCAGGACGTCCTTCAGCGCGCCGAAGTCGTCGAGCACGCCGAGTACGGCCCGTTTGACAGCGATGGTGGCGCCGAAGGCGTGCGTCATTCTCTCGAAGGCGCCGGAAAGCATCGCCATCGGAGCAAAATCGGTGTTGACGAAAAGGGCGTCAAGTCTTGCCGCCAGTCGGTGCCCAGCCAAAGCGCGATACAAGCAGGTCACGACGCCCGTTTTTTCGCCCGCCGCGAGCTCTCCAATCACGCGCCTGAGATGGTCCGGCTGCACGCGGACGTCCGCATCACTCAAGACGAAGACCTCCGCCTTCGGTGCGAGGCGAACCATCTTCATCAATTTCGCGACTTTGTGGTTGGCGGCGTTGGGTATCTCGCCGAAGGATACTTTGATCGGAACCTCGCGCGCCCGAGACTTGAGGGCCAAGACGATTTGAGCGGCGGGCTCGGTCTCGCTTGCCAGGCCGAAAACAAGTTCCTTGGCGGGATAGTCGAGCGCGACAAAGCTTTCAAGGTTTCGCGCGAGGTTTTTGCTCGCCCCGTGAAGCGGTTTCAGCAGCGCTACCCGCGGGGCGGGGTCCGGCACGGGCAGAGGCGGACGGGCCGCCAGGCGGGCGAAGCGCAGCGCTGCCATCGCTGCCGCGGCGTAATACGCGAACGAGCAAATTACCCCGGCCAACGCCAGGTAGGAGAGCGCGCCCATCGTCCGGCGGCAATACCTCGGCTCAACCAGGATATCGAGTTGTGGTGCCTAAATCTCCGAAAATGCGACGGCCAACGAAGGACGCCATAAGCCGCGTCGCGAGCACGCCGCGCAGGCTCAACTTGCCGCTTGCGCTGCCTGGATTCGGCGCTGCCTCATGGTCGACAAGAACTGGCGAGCCTCCTTGAGCAGGCGCTTGCACTCCTCGGCGGAGGTGAGCATCTTGCGCAGCGCCTTGAAAACATAACGCGGCCGAAAGTAGAAATTTCTGTAAAAGCGTTCGACGGCCCGGTAAATCTCGTCGCCGCTCAGATGAGGATAACTGACCGCGCAGCGTTGATAGCCCTGCTCGTCAAGCAGAGGATTAAAGGCGAGATAACCGTTAGCCGTCATATATTCGAACAGTTCAGTGCCGGGATAGGGGGAAGCGAGCGAGACCTGAATCGTCTCGCAATCCATCTCCTTGGCGAAGCTGATCGATTCTTCAATCGTCTCTTTGGTTTCGCCGGGCAAGCCCAGAATGAAGGTGCCGTGGATCAGGATGCCGAGCCGGTGACAGTCCTGGGTAAAGCGGCGGGCGCGATCCAGGCGCACGCCTTTCTTGATATTTTTCAGAATCTCCGCGTTGCCGCTCTCGTAGCCGACCACGAACAGCCGCAGCCCGCTGTCCTTCAGGGTTTTAAGCGTCTCGTAATCAACGTTGGCGCGCGAATTAGTCGACCAGGTGATGCCGAGCGGCTTGATCAATCGCGCGATCTCCCGCGCCCGCATCGGATCGGCCGTAAAGGTATCGTCGTCGAAGAACACCTCCTTGACCTTGGAAAACTTTGCCTTGACATCCTTGAGCTCTTCGTAAACGTTCTGCGGACTGCGCACGCGATACGTGTGACCCTGGGTCACTTGCGGCCACAGGCAGAAGGTGCACCGCGCCGGGCATCCGCGGCCGGTGTACAGCGAGACGTACGGATACTGGCAGTACGGACTGTTGTAACGCAGGTAGTCCAAGTCCCGCTCGTACACCTCGGTAACGAACGGCAGCGAGTCCAACTCCGCGCTGGTCAGCGGCGGGCGCTCGGGATTATGTTTGATCACGCCGTCCTTGCGATAACTGATGCCGGCGATGCGGCTTAGGTCGACGCCCCGCGCGATCTCGGCGGTGGAGAAGTCGAACTCCTTGCGCGCGACTATGTCGATAGCTTCGGAGGCTTTGAGCGAGTCTTCCGGCAGGGCCGTGGGATGGCCGCCGGCAAATGCGATGAGAACGCCGGGATGCGCCTCTTTTATCGCCTCGGCGGTGCGCACGTCGACGCGGAACGACGGAGTCGAAGTATGAAGCACCACGAAGTCGTAATTCTTCGCCTCGTCAATTGTCTTGGCCAAGTCGTAGCCGTGCGGCGGCGCGTCGAGCAAGCGCGCTCCGGGAATCATCCCCGCCGGGTAGGAGAGCCATGTCGGATACCAAAATGACCATACTTCGCGTGTGGCTTGGTATCTGGAACCCGCGCCGCCGTCAAAGTCCGGGTATGACGGCGGGTTTAGAAAAAGCGTCTTCATCGCATCCATCTACCCACTCCCTCGCCTGTCCCGATGGTCAGGTTTTCGCATCGACTATACAAACCTTATTATCTCGGCGCAAGCTTTCACGTCCAAGCTAGAGAGATGCTTTTCGCCGCGCCGGGCGCCCGATGTGAGGCTGCTTCCCAGGCGTATCCGTGGCTGGTCGGTCCGAGGTTGGCGACCAGGATAGCGCTACCGCAACCAGGCGGGTTAAGGCGAGCGCCAGCAGCACGCCGATAATGACGCCGGCGATTCGCCCGACGCTGTGCCAGACCGTTTTCGCCACGGTAACCTGCGAACCACGACCGCTGCCATCGGCGCTAAATAGGGATGGGGAGAGCCGATAAGCTCGTCGGCCAGGGACCAGGAGATACCCGCCGCCAGCACGGTCTTGAGCATGCGCCGGTTGGCGCTTAGCAGTTGAAGCACCTTAAGCATTCGTCTTCTCTGTGGCCCATCGCCGGCGGCTTTTAAGCGGGAAGCTTTCGGCGCGAAGTATTGAGGTATTGAAGACTGAGCGCTCATGCCGGATTCTTCGACCGCGCGTCATCGGCGCGCATCACTGCCAGCTTGTCGCGCGCTCGGGCGACAATGCGGAAGGCGCCAAGCGCCGGCTTGAGCCGCCTCAACTCGGATTGGTCGATCACCACTACCACCGGGCGCGGCTGGCGCCACAGTTTCAAAAGCGCGGCGTCAGAACTGAAAAAGTACGATGAGGCGTCCGGCGCCCGCTCGGCGCCAAACCTAAGCTCGCTCAGGGGCCCGATTAGGACGACGCGCCTGTGGGTGTAAAACGGCACCGCATGTACGTAGCGCCCATAGCAGACGATCTGCGCATCGCCGGCCCGAGCCGCAACCTCGCGGCTGAAGGCCGCGAAAGAGCGCATCGGTTCGGTTTCGATCCTGCCGTAGCTCGCGGCCATAAGCGCGAGGGCGACGGAAACGACCAGCGCGGCTAGGCCGGCGGCTGCTCGCCCGCGCGCCAAGGCGCCTGCGCTAACGGCTCCGCCGAAGAACAGGATTAAGCCCAACCAGGTTAAGGACGGGCGAACCAAAATCAGATACGGATTGGCGAATTCGGCCGCCGTTAACGCCAACGCGATCGCTGCGACTCCGGCTACCATCAGCGCCAGGCCAACGAGCGACATACTTCGAGCCGCGGCCTGCGCCGCGCTTGCCGGCTCGCGCCGGCTTAGGCATGACACGATAAGGTCGGCGGCAATCAGCGCCAGCGGCGGAAGAGCCGGCAAGATATAGGGCGCGAGCTTGCCCTGAGCAGCGGTAAAAAACGCCAGGATCACGTACGCGGCGACCGCGCAGAAGGTCCAGGCGGAATTTGGGGAACGCCTTGGTCTTGTAGAGAATAGCACAGCCGCGACCAGCGACCACGGCAACATGCCGGCTGCCAACACGGGCAGGTAATAGTAAAAAGGCCCGCCGTGGCTGTAGGTCGGGTCAAGAAAGCGGCGCAGATGCTCGCCGAAAAAGTAGAATCTAAAAAAGCCCGGCTCGCGCACCGCGACCAGGGCAAACCACCAGGCGCTCAACAGCGCCGCAAATACGAGCCCAATCACCGGCCGGAGCCTCTTCCCGCCCTCACGAAGCTCGCCTTCCCACCATAAGAAAACCGACACGCTGAGCAGCGGCAGAGCGAGTGCAACCAGTCCCTTGGTTAGCACCCCCAAACCGATCGCGCCGTATGCAAGCCAACTCCAAATGCCGTCCTTTCGGCCGCTCAGAAACAGAGCGAACAGAGCGATCGTGACCAACGCGGTCAGCATCATGTCGGTGGTCAGCACCTGAGCCATCATGGCGTAAAGCGGGCTGGTGGTTAGGATCGCGCCGGCCAGAAGCGCGCGGCGGCGGTCGAATACGCGACGCCCGACAACGTAAACCGCGAGAACGCCGAGCATCGCGAACACCGCCGACGGCAAGCGCGCGGCGAATTCGTTGATGCCGAAGCAGCGAAAGGACAGCGCTGTCACCCAGTAGAGCAGCGGCGGCTTCTCCACGTACGCGACGTAGTTGAGATGCGGCACGACGAGGCCGCCGCCGGCAAGCATTTCGCGCGCTATCTCGGCATAGCGCGCCTCATCGGGCCAGAGTCCATAGGTGCCGAGATGGAATAGAAAAACCGTTGCCGCCAGCGCGATCAGGCCCGCCTCAGGGGCCAGCCCTAAGCGGAACTTCACGTCTTCGCTTGGGCGGCATGCCGGCCCATCCAATGGACCCAGGGCAGCTCTTTTTTGACCGTGTTCCAGAGGCGTTCGTCCGCTGTCCAGCATTCGCATAGTTGGGTTCCGACGAGCATCACGTGATGCGCGTTGCGCGGGGAAGCGACAAAAGGTACTGCGGAACGGCCCGATTCTTAACTCGCCGTCGCTGCCCCACAGGTATGCCGAACGCTGTGCGGGAGAGGCTCGTCTTCGTCCTAACCATATTCCGGTACCGTTTCAGCCGCAATTTCGCTAGATTTTATGCGACTAACGCCTCAGTGTCATAGCGCCGGGTTCGGAGGTCAGGGTTTAAGCCAATCACCGCCACTCTGGGAAAGGGCAAGGAAACCAAGGGAACCTACCGGTTTGATTCGCCGGATCCAAACGCGCCGGTCAAGAGCATCTACGTCAGGAAAAGCACGTTTGACGGCGTCGGCGGGGGCAAGGCGGTGAATCACAAGAACATCCGCCCTCCCGCGAAAACCCTAGCGCTGTCCGCTGAAGCGGTCGTTGCGAATAGCGGGTAGAACCCTCACCCTGGCCCTCTCCCGGAGGGAGAGGGAAATAAAAAGGGGGCTGAGGCGCAGCTCGCCAACGGCAACGGCAATCGCAAGAATGTCGCGATTGTGTTCGGGCAAGAGAACAGCGCGGTCAGCGAGAAGCTGGTTTACGAGGCCGCGCGCGAGGCGCACACCAAGGGTTACGCGCATCTCTATGCAATCGGATTCGCGATTCAATCGAATGCCCGCAACTTGATTGACAATGCGGAGGCGGCGGTCGGCGTACCCGCCACCTACGTGCAGGCGACTCCTGACCTGATGATGGGCGACCTGCTCAAGAACATGCGCTCAAGCCATATCTTCAGGCGTATACGGCCTGGCCGAGGTCGCCGTGCGCAAGGCGAAGAGTAACCGTGGCACAGGCTTCCAGCCTGTGATGTACGAGGTCGAGCTGCTGGGATTCGACGTGTTCGATCCGGTAACGATGGAGACCCAGCATCGGCGCGGCGACGACGTGCCTGCATGGCTGCTCGATACGGATTACAACGGGCTTTGCTTCCATGTCTCGCAGGCGTTCTTTCCGCGCACGAGAGCCTGCGAGAACCTCACCAGTTGCGGGCATCGTTGCCGGGGACGGTCGTTGGGGAGGCGAGACTGCTCCATGCGGCATGACCCGGCGCGAGTCGCGGATATCAGCGGTCAACGCGAGGCGTCTTCGTTATGACCCGTTTCCCGTGTCCGTACCTTAAGGGCGAAGTTGAATGGACCGAGGAGAGGGAACGACATATCGCGGAACGCCATCCGGACCTGCTGCCTGAGCATCGGGAGCGGATTGCCGAGACGGTTGCCGACCCCGACCAGGTTCCTCGTAGCGCCCGCTTTCCGGCAGCGCGGCTGTTCTCGCGATGGCACCCTGAAGTGCGGGGCGGCAAGCATATAGTTGTCGTAGTCGTCAGCGGCTCGCCAGGGCGTCATTGGATCATAACCGCCTACATCTCTCTCGCAGGCTCGCCGAAGGGGAAGTCGAACGGAAACGAGGCTGAGTTTCAGATACGACCGCGAGGCGGCTTTTCGAAATCCCTCGCGCACTGGAGTTGAAACCGCGGGCTGGAATCGGCCTTTGGTTCGATAGAGCTTGCTGACCAGGCGATTTTTCCTGCTCGAGCGAGTGGGCGTGATTAGCGCGTAGCCGACATGGGCCTCAGTAGCCAGCGGCTCCGCCGTACTTGCGCGGGTCGGCACCCGCGTAAAGCCTGCCGTCTTTTATCAACACCGCCGACACGTCGCCGAGCATCGTGAACCGGCGCGTCTGGTAGCCTTGCTCGATGAAGAAGCTAACCACGGCCGGAGGTATCGTATCCTCAAGCACGACCTGATCGGGCACTTCCTGCGCGTAAACCCGGGGTACGATTACCGCCGGCTGAGGGTCAAGGCCGAAGTTAAGGATGTCGAGGGTCACCTGGAGAATCGAAGTTGCAATGGTCGGGCCGCCGGAGGCGCCAATGGCCAGGAGCGGGCGGTGGCCCTCGTCCATGACGATCGTTGGCGCCATGCTTGACAGCGGACGCTTGCCTGGCGCGATTAGGTCGCGCCGGTATCCCAAAAGGCCGAACACGTTGGTGACCCCGTGGGCCAGGGCGAAGTCGTCCATCTCGTCATTGAGAATAATCCCGAGCTTCGCGGCCATCAGCTTGGCGCCGAAACTGGTATTGATCGTGGTGGTGAGTGAAACTACGTTGCCTTCCGCGTCAACCACGCACAAGTCTGAGGTCCCATGGTCGGCATGGGGCGGCGCCGGCAACGCTGGTCCATGCGCCAGCGCGTTTTGGCGCAATCGCCCGATATGCTTGGCGGAGAGCAGAAAATCGAGCGGCACCGTGACGAAGTCCGGATCACCGTACATCGCGCGGTCGCCGAAAGCCTGGTGCATGACCCGCGCCAGGAGCTCTAGATAGGGCGCTGAATACGGCGAATAGCGGGTTAAATCTATGCCGTCGAGTATCCCCAGCATTTCCAGCAAGAGACCGCCGCCCGCTGAAGGCGGGGGCATCGAGAATACTTCGTACCTTTTTGCATAGACGTGATGCAGCGGCGCGCGCCAAACCGCCGTGTAGCGCGCGAGGTCGTCAAAGCTGAGCTTAGCGCCGCGCCGCTTCAACTCCGCGACCAGTTCGCGCGCCACGTCCCCGTGGTAAAACTCTTCTGCCGGGTCGTTGCCCAAGCGTTCCAGGGTGCGCGCCAGCGCCGGCTCTACTATCCGTTCGCCGGCCTGGCGCGGCGAGCCGTCGGGATGGAGAAAAAGCTCCCGCAGACCCGGCTCGGCGGCCAGCGCTGCGCGATGGCGCGCGATCTGCTTGGCAAGATGACGGTCGCAGGGAAAGCCGCTGCGCGCAAGCTCTATCGCGGGCTTGGCGGCGTCGGCGAATCGCATCCGGCCGAAACGGCGCAGAGCCTGCGCCAGCCCGGCGAGCTCGCCCGGTACGGCAATCGAAAGCGGCCCCTGGCGCAACAGGCCCTCGTCCGGACGGCCATCGCGCACGAACAGGCTTTGCGTCACCGCACCCGGGGCGCGCTCGCGATAGTCCAGCGCGTAAACCTTTCCGGCCGCGGCGATGTAGATGAGCATGAAGCCGCCGCCACCGATCCCGCATGACACCGGGTTGACCACACCCGCGGCCAGCGCCGTAGCCGCCGCGGCATCAATCGCGTTGCCTCCGCGCTCGAGCACTGAAGCTCCGGCGCGGGCGGCCAATTCCGCTTCAGCGACGACCACCGCGTGGCGAGCTTCAAAACCGAAAGCCGGTAGCGAGATGAACGCCCAGATGATGCACAGGGCGATGACAGGGCAGCGTCGCACGGACTCAACCCCGCAAATCGTCCGCCAATGAAACGCGGGCCGCGTATGCCGCCTGACAGCCGTCGTTGAGGCAGAATCCCGGGTATGCCGGGCACCGAGGCCCGCTATGGCGCGCAGGCGCAATGTTCTGGGCAAGAACGGCCATGCCTCGGTATGCACCATATGCAACCCCGCCGCGGTGAGCAAGCAAGGCGCCGGCGCGTCGAATCGGCGGAAATCGCGCCATTGGGGCTGCCTGTTCCGGGGCGATCCGCGCGCCATAAGCGCCTGAACCCCAAAACTGTGAGCTATGTGCTGAACGAGTACAACCCCTCTCGACCGCTCAGCCTTGGGCACACTAGAATGCAGCGGGAGGCTCGTTTTTGTGTGACCAGGTGCTGGATGCTAGAGCGTGGGAGCTTCGAACGCATGTTTGATGACATGTTCGACGACATGCTGCTAAATCGCTGGCGCCATCAAGCGCATGCCGCCGGCGTTGCAGAGGGCAGGGTCCTGGAGTACGACGACCGATACGAAGCGCGAATAGCGACCGGGGACGCCGATCCGCGGGGCGTCGAGGTGGTGGTTGGCGCCAACCGCCTGATGATTGCCCTGAGGGCTGGGTTTCGCACGCGCCTGGAACGGGTGTTTACCTTCAGCGAGCAGGTCGACATGGCGAACGTGAAGGCGCGCTGGTGGCAAGGAGTGCTCACGGTCGTACTGCCGAAAAAGGCCAAGGCGGGGCGCGAAGACGCGTGACCGGCGCGCTCTGGTTTAGCGCTTGCGACGCGGCCGCGGTACGCGGCTTCGACCCAGGCCGAAGCAGTGGCAGGGGGCAAGCAAGGCGCGGGCGTGTTAGGGTCTCCGGAACGGCAAGATAGGCGGCCTTGACGGGGGAGAGATCGTTGGTTCAGCAAGACGAACGGCATCGCGAACTTCAACCAGCCGAGTTGGGTCCCGAGCTTACCGCACGGGAGCTCGTTGCGCGGTCGCCGATTGACGCGCCTGAATTGGAGCGAATGGCGCAAGCGGGCGATGATGCCGAGCTTTTCGGCCAGCAACGCGCGGTTGAGGCGATCAAACTGGCGATTGGAATCGACGCTCCGGGTTACAACCTCTACGTCTGTGGTTTGCGCACCAAGGCGGAGCGCGAGCTTGTGATGCGGCATTTGCGCGCGCGAGCGGCAGCGATGCCGACGCCGGGGGACTGGGTCTACGTCAACAATTTTCCCAACCCACGGACGCCGGTCGCGATCTATCTCAAGGCGGGCCAAGGCCGGGAGCTGCAAGAGCAAGTGGCCGAGTTGGTTAATTACGTGCGCGCACAGCTACCGAAGGCCTTCCGGCAAGAAGACTTCGAGCAAGAACGGGTCACCCTGAGAGATAAATACAACCGGCGGATGCAGGAGTTGTTCGCGAAATTGGAGGCCAAGGCGCGCGAGCTGGGCTTTGCGATCAACAGCGCGCCCGGCGGTCAGATCATCTTTCTGCCGCTGTTCGACGGCAAACCGCCGCAGTCGCCCGAAGACTTGACGCTCAAGATGAGCGCACTGTCCGATGAGGCGCGGTCACGTTTGGCCCAAGCGCAGGACGAGCTGCAGCAAGAGCTGGCAGGCCTGATGCGCAAGCAGCAAGAGATGATGCACGACCTGTTCAAGGATATCCAGGGGGTCGAGCGCGCTTTCGCAAGCCGCTTGATTACGCCCGCAATTGAGCTGATACGGAGCCGCTTTGACAATCCGGCCGTTGCCGCTTACATCGAGCAAGTTGCCGAGCACATGCTTGCCCACCTGGACAGGTTCCGCGAGCATGGCCCCGAGGGCGAGCCCCAAGGCGAAGGCGTGGCGTGGCATGGGCCGGGCCGGGAACGGTCCGGATTTGCGGAATACGAAGTCAACGTCGTTGTCGACAATTCATCGCTGTCGGGCGCGCCGGTGGTCTACGAGCCCGCGCCCACCTATCGCAACCTGTTCGGCATGATTGAACGCTGGCTCGATCCGCTGGGCCGCGTCGAGGCCAGCTTCGCACGCATCGTCTCGGGTTCGTACTTGCGGGCCCACCGGGGCTTTCTGGCGATCGACGTGGAGGAGGCGGTAATCGAGCCCGGAGTTTGGCAAACTCTCAAGCGCAGCCTCAAGACCGGCCTCGTCACGCCGGAAACCTTCGAGCCCTTCCCATTCCTCGGCGCGAGCGGCCTCAAACCGGACCCGCTCGAGATTCGCACCAAAGTAGTGTTGCTCGGGAGCGCCCGGGTTTTCGATATGCTCGCTTTTTATGACCCGGACTTCACGCGTCTGTTCAAGATTAGGGCGGAAATTCGGCCGGTCAGCGAGGCAACGGCTGATGCCGCCCGCCATTATGCGGCGCGCGTTGCCGCGCTGGTCGAGCGCGAGGAGCTCAAGCCGTTCGACGGCTCGGCTCTGGAGCGCGTCGTGCAATTTGGGATGAGGCTTGCCGGCGAGCAGGGCCGGCTGCTCGTGGTCCTGGAGCCGATTGACGACCTGGCGCGCGAAGCGGTTTACTTCGCACAGCAAGACGGAAGTGCCCGGGTGAGCGCGGAGCACGTAGAGCGCGCGCTTAGGGAACGGGTTCTCAGACTCAACTACATCGAAGAAGAGATTCGCCGCCTAATCGCGGCGCGCACCCTAGTCGTCGAGCTCGACGGTTTACGCGTTGGTCAGGTCAACGGTCTGGCGGTGTTAGAGGTGGGCGGCTATAGCTTCGGCAGGCCCTCGCGCGTGACCGCGACGGTGGCGCTCGGTCAGGCCGGCGTGATCAACATCGAGCGAGAAGCTCGGCTTTCGGGGTCGATTCACGATAAGGGAATGATGATTCTCGCCGGCTTTTTGCGTTCGCGCTTCGGCCAAGAGTACCCGCTCGCCGTCAGCGCCAGCATATGCTTCGAGCAATCGTACTCCGGGGTCGAGGGTGACAGCGCCAGTTCGACCGAGTTGTATGCGCTGCTTTCGGCGCTGAGCGGAGTGCCGATTCGCCAGAGCCTCGCTGTGACCGGCTCGGTAGACCAATTCGGCTATGTTCAGGCTGTCGGCGGGATCAATGAGAAAATCGAAGGCATGTATCGCGTGTGCAAAACTGTAGGGCTCACGGGCGCGCAGGGCGTGCTGATTCCCGAGGCAAACGTAAAGAATCTCGCGCTCGACGAGGAAGTCGTAAAGGCGGTCGAGCGCGGTGAATTCCACATCTACCACGTCGCTCATGCCGATCAAGGCATCGAATTGCTCACCGGCATGCGCGCCGGGTCGATCAACGAGGCGGGCTCGGTCAACTATCTGGTCGCCCAACGGCTGCGCGCGATGGCCGAGGCCCTAAGAAACCGCGGCCAGGCCGAAACCAGAGTGGTCCACGAAATTGAGCCGTCGCCTCTCGCGCCCAAGCCGCCCGGACCGCCCGAGCCGCCGAGCTGAAGCGGCGCGTCGGCAGAAGTTTCCGGCAGGAACTCGAACACGATGATTCCAAGACGAAGCAAGGGCGGCGTAGGCGTATAACACCGAAGACGTAGGCAATGGCGATAGATCTGCGACTTGACCCCGGCGAAGTACCGCTGCTACTCGACCTTTACCATCTGACGATGGCTGCGGGCTTTTTCGAGCATGGTTTTAACGATACGGCTTGCTTCAGCATGTGGGTGCGGCGCATGCCCGCTTCGCGCGGCTTTTTGGTGGCGGCAGGAACCGAGCGATTCTTGGAGGCGCTGGAGGAGTTTCATTTTGATGGCGCGGCCCTGGACTACTTCGACTCGCTCAAGCTCTTCAAGCCGGAGTTCCTGCATTTTCTGGGTAGCTTGCGCTTTACGGGCGAGGTTCGAGCGGTTCGCGAAGGGACGATTGTTTTCACTGAGGAGCCCGTCCTCGAAGTACGCGCGCCGCTTATCGAAGCCCAGTTGCTGGAGACCCTGGCGCTCAACCAAATCGGAATGGCCACGCTGATCGCGAGCAAGGCCGCGCGCTGCTATGGCGCCGCGCGCGGCAGACGTTTGGTCGACTTCGGACTGCGCCGCAGTCAGGGCGCGGACGCGGGCTTGATCGCCGCTCGCTCGAGCTACTTGGCCGGCTTCGACGGCTCAGCCAGCGTGCTCGCCGGCAAGCGCTACAACATTCCCCTGTTCGGCACGATGGCGCACAGCTTTATCATGGTGCACGAAAGCGAGCGCGAAGGATACGCGAACTTTGCTCGAACCTTTCCCCATCTGACCACGTTGCTCGTCGATACCTACGACACGCTGCGCGGGGTTGAAAACGCGGCCGCAGTGGCGCGCGAGCTTGAGCGCGAGGGCATCCGGGTGCAGGCGGTTCGCCTCGACAGCGGCGATCTCTTGGACTTAAGCCGCAAATCGCGCCGCATACTGGATGAGCGGGGCCTGCATGCGGTGGCCATCTTTGCCAGCGGCAACCTCGACGAGCACAAGATAGATGCTCTTTTGCGCGCCGGCGCGCCGATCGACGGGTTCGGGGTGGGCAGCGCGATGGTGACGAGCAACGATCTGCCCGCTCTAGACGCGGTCTATAAATTGGTCGAGTACCAGGGCAAACCGCGCCTTAAATGTTCGACGGAAAAGGCTACACTGCCGGGCAGTAAGCAAGTGTTCCGCGCCTTGGATAGCGTCGGCCGGTTTTTAGGCGACATGCTAGGCTTGAGCGAAGAGAGCGTGCATAGCGTGGCCCAGAGTTTCAGGCCCGCGCCGGTACGGGTCGAGCCCCTGCTTGCGACCCAGATGCGCGAGGGGCGCCGCGTACCGCCGCGCCCCTCGCTGACCGACGCCCGGCAAGTCTTTCTCGAAAGCTGGTCGAAGCTGGAGCAGCGCTTCAAGGGCTTGCAGCGGCCCGACGCCTACCCCGTGGGGCATACCGGAGCGCTTAAGGCCATGCTGATCGAGCAGCGTCTTCAGGTTCCAGGGCGCCAAGCCTAGCAGCAACCGTGTTCAGAAACCGCACCCAATAGGGGAGAAAGAGCAGCAGTGGAGGAAGCGAGCGCAGGTGTTTGCCAAGACATTTTGCTGCGGAGCATGGCGTTGAGAATCACGAGGAGCTTG
>JAKBMB010000008.1 GCA_021831785.1 Deltaproteobacteria bacterium
TCCTCTTTGAACGTCTCGGGCACCCGCGCCTGCGCCCGGCGAATCTCCTCCGGCGAGACCCGAAACTCCCCCCTCTCCCATTGGTCGAACTCCCCCGCGTAACGCCGCACCGCTTGGTCGCGGTGCGCGGCGATGTCGGCCAGAATCCGCCGCACCGTGTCCTCGACGCGCGCCTCGCCCTTGCCTCGGACCGCGGCCGCTCGTTTTAGATATTTGCGCACCGCTCCCCCCTCTCGTGGCCGCATAATGTAAACGTTATCATTGCGCTCAAGGTCGAATCTAGGCCGGCGTGACCGAGCTTGTCAATCGAATAGCGAGATTTTTAACTGCGGCGTTGACACGCCAAGCTCAAGCCGTCGGCGATCAAGGCAACGTTTTTCCTTGCACTAAGGGTGGTCATTTCGCCGGCCTCGGAAGAGAGGTTCCATTCCGACGCGCGCGACTCCGACGCGCGCGACGCGCGAGGATGCGAGCTCAGCGCTCGAAGGCGCTCAGCGCCTCGGCGTGGCGGTTGACCAGCGCGTCGCAGCGCTGCAGCAGGTCTGGGTCGTCGCAGTAGCACTCGATCATGTAGCTTAGATTGCCCAGGTCATGGACCAGGAGGCGTTGGAAGCGTTCATATTCCCCGCCTTGCTGAACCGACCTGAGAAGGCTGCCCACCACGTCCTCGAGTTCGGATTCCTCGATGTCAACCGCCATTTGCAGCGCGCGTTGAATGGAAAGCGCGCCCTCGCTCTCTCTGGCCGCACTTTCCAGCAGCGTCCGCGAGCGCGTCACGGTGGACTGGTCGAAGACGGTCGAGTCTATGCGCTCACACACGCCGCGCAATTGCAGCACCGTCTCGACCAGCTCCAGGGCGCCGACATGGCGCGCTTCGTCGCGCGCCATTTCAAACCAGAATTCGCTGATTTTGCGGTCGCTCGCAAAGCGCTCCGAAAACCGCGCGTAGAGCGCCATCGTCTGGCGCTCAAGCGCCACGGTCTCTTTTAGCGCGTCCGTCACCGTGTGCATAAGGCTTTCCTGTCGGCGCGCCCGAGCCGAGCGCGTCGTTGTTGGAGCGGTCTCGCGGCGCGGGCTAAGGCCGCGAGCCGCCTGTTCGTCCCGCGCGGCTTCTAGCGCGCAATCTCGCTCGCTCGCGTCTCGCGAATCACCGTGACCCTCACCTGCCCCGGGTAGGTCATCTCGTTCTCGATTCTGCGCGCCACCTCGCGCGCGAGCAGAGCGCTTTCGTCGTCGGACACCTTGCCCGGCTCCACCATGATTCGCAACTCTCGCCCGGCTTGCATCGCGAAGCATTTTTCCACGCCCGCAAACGACTTAGCGATTTGCTCGAGCTCCTCGACACGCTTTACATAGCTCTCTATCGTCTCGCGCCGCGCGCCGGGTCTGGCCGCGGACAGAGCGTCGGCGGCATCAACCAAGGGCGCCAAAATCGTCTCGGCTTTGACCTCCTCGTGATGAGCGGCGATCGCGTTGACAATCTTAGCAGATTCTCCGAACTTGCGGGCCATTTCGGCGCCGATCAGCGCGTGGGAGCCCTCGACCTCGTGCGTCAGGGCCTTGCCGATGTCGTGCAGCAAGCCGGCGCGCCGGGCCTGCCGTTCATTAAGCCCCAGCTCGGCCGCCATCGCGCCACAAATGAACGCGGTCTCGATCGAGTGCGCAAGGGCGTTCTGGCCGTAACTGTATCGGTACTTAAGCATGCCCAAGAGCTTGACCAGCTCCAGATGCACGCCGTGGACGCCGAGCTCGATGAGCGCGCGCTGACCCGCCTCCCGCACTGCCGCCTCCACTTCCTGTTCGGCCTTGCGCACGACTTCTTCGATCCGCCCCGGATGGATGCGGCCGTCGGAGATCAGGCGTTCGAGCGCCACACGCGCAATCTCCCGGCGAATCGGGTTATGACAGGAGATGACCACGGTCTCCGGCGTATCGTCAACGATGATATCGACGCCGGTTGCGGCTTCGATCGCGCGGATATTGCGCCCTTCACGCCCGATGATCCGCCCTTTCATATCGTCCGAGGGCAAAGTGAGGGCGGAGACCGTGCGCTCCGCGACAAAGTCGCCCGCCAGGCGCTCGATAGCGATCGCCACGACGCGTTTGGCGCGCCGGTCGGCTTCCTCGCGCGCCTCTTCTTCGATCAAGCGGATGTGCTTGGCGGCGTCGTGACGCGCTTGGTCGATCATCTCGTCGAGCAGAAGACGCTTGGCTTCGTGGGCGGTAAGGCCGGCGACGGATTCCAGCTTACGCTGAGCCTCGTCGATTAACTTTTGCCGCTCCCGCTCCTTTTCCTCCAACATGGCCTCGCGCTCGCGCAGGTTTTGCTCGCGCCGCCCGATTTCAGATTCACGCCGTTCGAACACCTCGACCCGCTTCTCGAGCGTCGTTTCGCGTTCTTGGAGCTTGTGCTCGAGGCTGGCGAACTCGCGCTTGAGTTCGCGGATTTCACGTTCCGCCTCGCCGCGAGCTTCGGCGAGGACTTCTTTTGCCTTTACCTCGGCTTCTTTTATAGTAAGTTCGCTTCGGGTTTCAGCCTCCTTCAGCAGTGTTTCAGCTCTCAGGCGTGCACGTTCCAGCGTGACCTGATTTTTACGGTTTCGTATCCAGAGTCCAACCCAAACGGCCGCACCCCCGGCGAAAAGACCCGACAAAAGTGCAAGCAACCATTGCACGTAGACGCACCTCCTCCGTATGCTTCAGCTCATCCGCACGGCAAATTCACCGGCCTGCCGCGATGAACCGAAAATTCTGTGACGATCAGGTTTACTCTCTGATCGCCCGGACCTTCGGGCAGATGGTCCAGGAACTGAAACGAATAGGCTAGCCCGACGGTCGTCGCTGCTGACCCTAGCTCGGCCAGAAGACGGTCGTAGTGTCCGCCGCCACGGCCTAGCCTTATGCCTCCTTGGGCAAAGGCCACGCCGGGGACGCAGACTAATCCGTGATTTAGCTCGCTTAAGTCAGCCTGCTCGCGGCCTTGCGGCTCGAGGAGGTCAAAGGCACCCGGCTTGAGCATTAGCGGATCCGCCACCGGGACCAGGCACAGTGTCTTGAGCAAAGGATCAACGCGAGGAAAATAAACTGTCTTGGCTTCGGCGAGCGCGACAGCGAATATCCCTTCGGTAGATACCTCGCCGTCTTTTGCGGAATACAGCACCACCGCGGGCGCACTCGTGAAGCAATCGAGTGCCAGCAGGCGCTGTTGAACACAGTCCGACAGCACGCGCGCGCGGCTTGCCGGCAAGCACGCGCGCGTCTCCCTGAGGATTTTCCTTAGCAGTTGCTTTTCGTCCGCCATAGGCCCAGCTATGGCGGGGACAGGCGCTTTTGCTTCAGACGCTAAGCAGTCGAGTAAGGCTGTCGATTATCACCGTAAGACCGGCATTAAGCACCACAAGGCGGCGAACGGGGCATTCTGCCCAACCGAGCGCGGCCTTTGTTCGGTGTGTTGTCCTAACGCTCCGTAAGTGCGTGGGTAACGATTAGCTGTCAGCCACTGGCCTGATACTCAGTTCGCCTGTGCCTCGCCACTCTCGCCCTTGCCGAACTGGGGGTGCGTCGCTCATTCCAGGCTCTTCAAGGCCTGCGCCGTCGTTTCACTCGGAGGCCCCCACCAAGCCAGCAATCTTACGATTCAGAACCTCGATCCGACTCACCAATCTTTGGTGTTCCTGTTTGAGCTTTTCCAGTTCATCGGCAAGGTTCAACGCCACCGCGATTGCGGCACTTATCGAGACCACCGTGCGACCATTGGCTAGCATCTCTTGTATTCTCTGGTCCACGCGCTCGGCGAGCGCTTTGACCCATGCCTCGTCGGCATCGCTGGCGACGGTAAGAGTCTGGCCCATAATCTGAACGGCGACGTGCCTCATTTCAGCTTCAGCTTAGGTCCAAATGGTCGAAACGCGAAAGCAACTTATCAATCCGACTTTTAATTTCGCTCTGTGCATTCTCCCACTGATGTAACTCCGTCTCGAGCTGTTTTATTTGAGTATTGGCCTCGCGCAATTGCTCGGCCAACTGTTCCTTTTCCCGCTGTAACCGATCCAGGCGGCCGAGCAGGAGTTCGATACGTTGATCCAGTTGTTCAAGGTTGTCGATATCGATCGTCATCGCAAAACCGATCCTGATTTTACCTTATTTTCCCGTCTACGAAATCAAGCCGAATACGCGCTAATTGCTATTTCTTCGTCCGTTGGTTCAGTCTCAAACATTCCTTGAACGAATTCTTGCCCATCGAAGGCGCGCAAATCTTGCAATCCTTCACCCACGCCGACGAAGCGTACTGCAAGCCCAAGGCGATCGGCAATCCCTAGCACGACGCCGCCCTTGGCGCTACTGTCCAACTTGGCCAGCACCACGCCGGTTAGCGGGACGGCCTCAGAGAAAAGCTTTGCCTGGCTGAGCGCGTTCTGTCCGGTGGTTGCGTCGAGCACCAGCCAGACTTCATGCGGCGCGCCGGGGACCTCGCGCGCGACAACACGCGCGATTTTTTTTAGCTCCTCCATCAAATTGGACTTAGTCTGCAGCCGCCCGGCGGTGTCGATCAGAGCCACCGCCGCGCGACGCGCAACCGCCGCCTTCACCGTGTCGAAGGCCACGGCTGCCGGGTCGCCGCCGGACCGATGCCTGATCAAATCCACGCCTACGCGCTGACACCAGACCTCGAGCTGCTCGACCGCGGCCGCGCGGAACGTGTCGGCGGCGCCGACTATGACGCTGCCGCGTTCGGCCTTGAAATAGGCAGCTAGCTTGGCCACCGTCGTGGTTTTGCCCACTCCGTTGACGCCCACCAGCATCACGACCAGCGGCGGCTGCGCCGGGCTCGCTGGAGGTGATGGGGTGGCCTTGAGCAGTCGCGTGATCTCGTCCTTGAGCGCCTGGCGGACATTCTCAGCGCTGGCACTGCGCTTAAGCTGGGGGCGTACGGCGTCGATCAGCTTAAGACTGGTCTCGACACCGACATCGGCCTCGATAAGCGCTTCCTCCAGGCCTCCGCAAATTTCCTCAATCTGCTTTCCTCCGGCAAAGACCGCACGTAATCGCGCAAGGAACCTTTCTCGCGTGCGTTTAAGCGCGAACGGAACCCGCGACGGCGCTCCAAGCGTCTCGGTCTTCTGCCCCCGGCCCGTTACGGGCTCGGCCAGCGCTTGAGCCTTCGCCGTTTCAGGCGCCTTGGCCAATTCGGCCGTCTGCGCTTTACCCTCACCCGCAGGGGCCGATCCGGCTGCTGAACGCTGCACGGGCGTCTGGGCAAGGCCGTTAGGACCTAGCGCGGCTGTTTCGACGGCCGGCGCGCGACGCTCTCCTGAATCCGCCAGCGCTTCGAGGTTGGGCGGTTTGCTTTGGGTCGGCAACTCCGAAATTTCGCGCTGGGCCGGAGCCGCACTTGGCGGGTGTTGACCTGATTCGCCGCGCGCTTCTTCCGGCTGGACCGGCGCGTTCCTCGGCTGCGGCTGAAGCTTGCCGGGCGGTCGTTCGCCAGCCTGTGTGCGCTCAAGTGCTACGGCCTGTGCGGACGCTGGCAAAACCGCGGGCTCGGTCGTGGTTGCCTCGTCTTGCTGTAACGGTAAGCCGGCTGCGTCACTGGCCGAGGCGGCGCGCTTTTTTCGCAGGCTCCATCGCACCAGGACGGCGACGACGACCATTGCGCATGCCGCGGCGACTCCGCCTGCAACGGCCACTAGCGTCGGTATGTCGAACAGCGTCGGCGCCACTTTCGCCCCCTCGGCCCTCTTGCGCGCAATCCTGAACCGCGCGATCTGCTTTGCCTAGCGATTTATGCGAAAGCCCTTCCGAGGCGGGATGACTTTCGCGATCGCGAGTTAACACTACGATAGCAGCGCTCTTGGGCTAACGAAATCGGATTGTCGCCAGGCTGAGCGAGCTAATCTCGGGGTTGAGGCTAGCTCGCCGACTCTGAAAACTTCTCACACGGCGGTGGACGGCCGGGTTCAGCCGGAAATGATGCGAAGGCCGTTGCTGGGGGCAGGCGGGGCCGAGCGCCGGTACGCGTAGCTTAAGGTCCAAAAGGTGATCGCCGCGTAGGGAGCGATCGCGCCGAGCACGAGCCATCCGCCGACGGCGCCAAGTACCGGCAGCCTCCCCACGAAGGCCGCGGCGATCGCCAGCGCGCCGGCGTTGAAGGCCAGGAGCACAAACGGGCGTGGCCTTTGGACGGAAAGCTCGGCGATGGCGGCCACGGGAAATTGCAGCGTGGACCTGACCTTGGCGACAAAACCGGGAAATAGCTGGTAGGACATGCCGATGATGAAATTGCCGGCCCAGCCGAGCAGCGCGGCGGTCGCCAGCGCGCCCGCCAGCGGCGCCCCCACGGCGCTCCAGGCTCCCGACCATGCCACGATTTGAGCGAGCGCGATCGCCACGATGAGCCAGAGCATGCCGGCCAGCGCGTGTCCCAGGCCCCAGCCGATAGGTAAGCGGCGACTGCGCAGCAGCGTCGCCATAATAGCCGCGTAAGCCAACAACGCTCCCGCCGCGGCGAGACTCCACCACATTGTCCCCATTAGACCGAACAATAGCGAAGCTCCAAGGCCGAGCGTGGTGAGGATTAGCGCCACGATCTGCCAAAGGGCGATTCGGGGCAGCGGCTCGCTCGGCAGGATGAAGGCGGGGACAAAGCGGTAGGAAGCCGCGCAGATCGTCAAGGTTACCCACCCGACCGCGGCAAACACGACATGTGCTCCAAGGCTCCTGACGATATCGCTCCAAAAAAAGCCGCGCGCCTCCTCGATCCCCATCAGAAGACCCAGCGCGGCCGTCAAGAGCAGGAAACAAATCGCGGCGAGCATGCCGGTCTCCGCAACGCCGCGGCCAAAGCCGGCCCAAAGCAGCGGAACCAGGTTGACCGCGAAAAGAATTATGCTTGCGAAAACCAGCGCAGCGGACCACCAGAGCCCGACCCATTGATTGATGGCAAAATGCGAAATCATGCCGGCAACACCTATCACGTAGGCTGCGAACTGGAGCCTTGCCAGACGCGGATAAGCGACGGGCCGCCGCGTGAGCGCCGGTACGTACCGGTACATGACGCCCATGATCGCCGAGCTAATAAAACCGAGCGTGAGCATATGCACGACGCTCAGGGCGCCAGGCTGATAAAAGAAACGGATTGCGCCTGGCGCCTGCCAGGGAAGCGCAATTGACCCGCACGCGAAGCAGAAAATCGAGAAGACGAAAAAGTGAATTGGCAGACGGACAGTTTCAGACGCGATCACCGCGGCGTGCGCGGTATGGTCGGGCGCAACGGCCGAAGCCTTTTCAGGCGATACGCTACTAGGTGATATGTTGGATTCTCTTGCTTTCATCTCCATGCCGGGGCACGAGCTTGATTTCTTTAAAGGTCTAAGGGTCGCCTAAGACATTGCCTCGCGCGCGAAATGCCGCGAGCGCCTCTCGCCAACCTTTCACGAGCGCCGGCCGTCGCCAAGACGCAAGCGCGAGGGCGTAGCACAGTGGGTTAAATTGGCATCCGGTAGCCGTAAAACTCATGGTCTTCGTTGTAACCGCCTTGACCCGCGCCGATGCGAGCGAAGTCGTCAACGAACTCTATTGCGGCGATCCACTTGACCTGTTTGAAGCCTAGTTCGTTTTCACAGCGCAGCCGCAACGGCGCGCCATGCAATACGCTCAGAGGCTTTCCACTCATCTCGTAGGCGAGGATAGTCAGGTGATGGCGCATGTTGTCAATTGTGTGAACGTCATAATAGCGCCCTCCTTCCGCACCCTCGGCGAACGAATAGAACACGGCGTAGCGCGCCGCCGCCTTGGGGCGGACGATCTTTAGGATGTGACGCATCGGCACACCGCCCCATTTCGCGATCCCTGACCATCCCTGGATACAGAAGTGACAGGTTATCTGCTCCTGCTTGGGCATCGCTTTGAGCTCGGCTTGGCTGACGACAACAGGGTTTTCCACTAGCCCGCCAACGCGCAGTCTATAGTCGCCAAATCCGGCTCGGGCCAGGGCATCATACTCCGCAGAGTTCGGCATCGTGCCGTTGGGCCATAAATGGGGCGATATGTCGGCCTCGGAATATTGGTTGTTCGGATCCCACCATTCTGCGATTGCCTTGAGCCAGCCAATCATGAACTCGCCGGTTTTCTGCACCGCGCGTGCGTGATTGATCGTGAGGGGCGTCGCCAGCGCCCAGGCCACGATAACCAGCGTCAGCGCGGCGAGGAAAATCCCGAGACCCGTCGGACTGTTGCCGTTCACTCCGGCGAACATGTGATCAAGGTTCGCCAGCAGTCCGGTCACGAACACCATGGTCACGTGGATCAAGATGAAAAAGAGAAACCAGCAGAGAACGAGAAAGTGGATCGACCGCGCCGCCTGGCGATGCAGGACTCTTCCAAACCATCCAAGCTTGTTGGACACCGCCGGCGCCTGCATCAAGCCGGTGACCACTGCCAGCGGGGCCGCGATGAACACGGTCGCAAAGTAGGCGAGTAGCTGCAGACTGTTGTAGCGGACCCAGCCCTCTTCGGCCGGAAAGCGCAGCGACAAATATTGTACGGCGCTGGAGAGCGCGTTGGGAAACACCGCCCACGTACGCGGCACAATCCGTTGCCATTGATGGGTCGAGAAGAGCATCAGGTAAAAAACCAGACCGTTGAGCACCCACAAGAGATCACACGAAAAATGCCACCAGCGCGCCAACCCAATCGAATGGCGTATCCCAGGAAGACCCAGCCATCCTGGCAGCGTGACCGAATCATCCTTCGCCGTCCAAATGCGGTCCCGAGGGACGTCATGCTGAAAGCGAAACCATTCGGTACCGGGCGTGCAGTGAGGATTCCAATAGAGACGAGGGTGGTCGGCGAGAATCTGCAGGCCTGCGCGGATGATAAAGAGCAACAGAAACAGATTGAGGAAATGCTGCCAGCGCAGCCATGCCGGAAAACCGAAATACTGAACGGGTATCGAGTCCTGACCCGGATATCTTGCGATGAAATGTTGGACGGCAGGAAGCCGCCGAAGCTCCTGTACCAACGGAACTCCGACGGTCAAGAAGAGAAAACCGATCGGAATAAGCCAAAGAACGCTGTACCACTTGCGCCCTAGGCGTACACGCGGCGTGCCGCCGAACTGGGGCGGTAGCCACGCACTGAGCCTAACCCGGTCGTCGGCGTGCGTGAGCTGTCCTTCGAGAGGATCCATTAGTTCTCTCATCTAACATCGCCTCCACGGACAGAACATGCGGCCTCCGACATAGCCTCGCCGTGCTCGGTGTCGACCGAAAGCTAAAGCAGCCTCCGAGCGTTCCACCCTCGAGGCGCCGAAATAGAAGTCTCCTCGCCGCTTAAAACAGAGAGCATTTTTGCAGCGTCATCATAATTGAGCGTCGTCTGAATGCGTCGGGGGTTCAACTTCGCCGCTGCCAGCGCCGAATCCGAACCGTCCGCGCGGATTCCCTTGTGGCAAAGCCCGAGTCTGCTAAACTTATCGCCGGCGTGGCGTCGATGCGCCCGCAACACCGTATATCCTCAGGACGACCGGCGAACATATTACCGGCTAACCAAGCGCGGCGCGCTGCGAATCATCAGCGCAGGAGCGGCTGCAGATCGGCGATAATCCGCGCCGCTTCTGTCACTATCCGCTGAACGATCTCACTGGCCGGCAGGATGGAGTCGATCAGGCCGGCATCCTGCCCAATCAGAATCGCCGCATGCTCCGCATCGCCGTTAGCCCGAGCGGTTTGCATTGCCTCGCGTGCCGCATGCGCGTGCCGCCGCAGGGTCCACTCTCTTCCGGCCCATTGTTCAACGAAGCGGTTGCGCAGCGTCCGCGCCATCGCGCCCGGCCAGACTCGGCCCGCGGCGATGTCGGGGATCTCGGTCAGCACGGTGTCATGACCGTTGCTGCGCACGATGGCCTGCTTGAGGTTCGCATGCAAGGGCGACTCATCGGTGGCCAGGAACCGTGTGCCGAGAAGGACGCCTTCGGCCCCCAGCGCGAGGGCCGCAACCATGCCTCGGCCATCGGCAATGCCACCCGCCGCCAGCACCGGCAGTGGAGCGACGGCGCGCACGACCATCGGCACCAGGGGCAATGAGGCAATCCAGCCGACGTGGCCTCCTCCCTCGGTCCCCTGCGCGACGATTACATCCGCTCCCGCCTCGGCAGCGCGAATCGCCTCGGGCACCTCGCTCGCCATGTACATGGCGAGCAGGCCCGCGTCGTGTACGCGCTGTATGTACGGCCGCAGATTCTGCTCGGGTCGCGCCCAGGCCAAGGACATTACCGGCGGGCGCGCTTCCAGCGCGGCGGCGAAACTTGCCTCCTGGGTCTCAAAGAGCAGAAAGTTCACTCCAAACGGCTTACTCGTAAGCGCGCGGATGGCTGCAACCTGCTCTCGTACCTGAGAGGGACTGAAGCCGGTCACCCCGAGTGTTCCGAGCCCCCCGGCGCCGGACACCGCCGCCACCAAAGGCACTGAGGTGCCGGACGCCATGCCGCCCAAAACTATGGGGTGGCTAACGTTCAGTAGATCGCACACCCGCGTATGCAGCATCTCTTTCCCTCCAGGATCGTGAACCAACGGTACCTTGTCGGCGCGTCTCTATCTGCGCCAGCCCGAAGGCAGCTACCGATGATTCAAGCCACATTTCCGTTAGGCTTGCACGCCCAGGCTGCCATGTTGGTCCGCAGCCCGAAACCTCGTCTCGCCTAACTGATGTCATCTTTAGTACATCCGGCACAAGCGTGTCGTCACGGCTTTTGCAGCTTCGCGTCGAGCAGCTCCTTCAGCACGACAGCTTGGTTGTGCTCTCGGTCCTTCGCGCTATAGATGAGCGTCAGCGTTCCGTTGCGTGCTACTTCAACCAGCTCGGCGAGCAACGCTAGCGCCTCGGGGCGTTTCAGTTCGGCCAGGTAACGTTGGCGAAATTCCTGCCATCGCGCGGGGTCATGGCCGAAGAATTGCCTCAGCTCATTGCTGGGACCGAGCTCCCACATCCATTTCTCGACCTGCGCCTCCTGTTTCTTGAGGCCGCGAGGCCATAGACGGTCCACCAATATTCGAACGCCATCGGCACGCTCCGGAGCATCGTAGGCTCGTTTGATAGTGATCATCGCAACACCCTCGTCGGATCACAGGCGGCACCGTGCTTCGGATCGCCCCGCAACGGCTGAATCGCGGCAGTTATTGTAAGAGCGCTCCCTTCGCTGATGATTGTGCGGGCTGCTTCAGCAGCGCTGATTGAACGGCGATTCGATTTATTCAGGACATGTTGCGTTTTTGGTTCATCTCCGACGCCGTGCTTCGCTCAGGCACCGGCTTGCGCGCGCCGTCTGCATCGGCCGGCAACCGCGATTGACCGGCTGGGGGCGTCAAGCCGTGCTCGCTCAAGTCCAGCGGCTCCGGTGTAAGTATGCGCACCGAGCGTTGATAAGTCATGTAAGCCCAGAACCAGGTCGCGAGCACCTGGAACCGGTTCCAGAGGCTGGCCAGATAGAACACGTGGACGCCCCACCATAGCATCCAGGCCAAGAAACCGGCGACCTTAAGCCTGCCAAAATCGGCGATCGCGAAGGCACGTCCGACGGTCGCAAGCGCTCCCTTGTCGCGATAGTGAAATGACTCCCGCTCTTCTTCGCCGGCCAAACGTTGCGCAATAAGCCTGCCAACGTAAGCTCCCTGTTGCATCGCAACCGGGGCAAGGCCTGGCGAGAACGGCTGGCCATCCTGCTGCAGCACCATAAGGTCGCCGATAACGAAGACCTCCGGGTGACCGGGAATCGACAAATCCGGCAGCACTTTGACGCGGCCCAAGCGATCGGTTTGCGCAGCTAGCGCTGCGCCCAATGGGTTTCCCCTGATGCCCGCGGTCCAGATAACGTTCCGGCTGCGGATCTGCGTCTGCCCGTTGATCGTTACGCCTTCCCCGTCAATCGCGGTCACGGCGGCGCGGGTTCTCACGTGCACACCCTTGCGCTCCAGCTCGATGCGCGCCTTCTCGGCCAGACGCTCCGGAAAGGCGGGCAGGATGCGCGGGCCAGCTTCCAACAAAATGATGCGAGTGTTGTTCGTATCGATGTGTCGAAACTCTCGTCGCAGTGTGAAGCGCGCCAATTCGGCCAACGCGCCGGCCAGCTCGACGCCGGTCGGGCCGGCGCCGGCCAGCGCGAAGGTGAGCAGCGCCTGTACCAGCTCTGTGTCGGTCTCCAACTCGGCTTGCTCGAAGACGCGCAGGATTTTACGGCGGATGTGTGCCGCGTCGGCAACGCTCTTGAGGCTCGGCGCGAAGCGCGGCCAGTCATCATGGCCGAAATAGTTGTACTGCGTCCCGGCGGCGACGATCAGGTAGTCGTACGAAAGTTCTCGGGCGCCCATCGCAACCGTCCGCCTTTGCGGGTCGAATCCGGTGACCTCGGCCATCAGGACTTCGGCGTTACGCTGCCGGCGCAGCAGGAAGCGGATAGGCGTGGAGATTTCGTCGGCGGAAAGGCCGCACGTCGCGACCTGGTAAAGCAACGGATAAAAGACGCAATGATTGGTGCGGTCGATCACTGTCACATCGACCGGCGCCCGGCGCAGCGCGTGCGCAGCATGGGTTCCGCCAAAGCCACCACCGACGATAACGACGCGAGGCTTCTCGCCGATCACTTCAACGCCTCCGAGTATTGCTCCAACAAGGAAGAATCATAGCCTGTGCGCGCTAGTGCGCGCTTCGCTGCCGCGCCCTGCGGTATCCGCCGGCAACTCATCCAGCCCCGCGTGCCGAGCCGCCATGAACTTGCAAAGCCGCGACCGGCGAGATTCGTCGCCGGGGCTCCCTTCCTTCCCACCTACCCGTGGAAGTGGAGCGCTTGCTGAGAATCGTTTTGGAGCGTCGCGCATAGCTCGCCCGCTCAGAACCATCCGTGGGTACCCGCCACCGCGGCGGCGATGACCAATAGGCTCAGCACGAGAAGAATCCAGTGCATGGCTTGGATTCTGGCCAGCGCTCCGGCCGTCTCCGCTTTGAGCCTGCGTTCCAGACGAGGCCCCACGACCAACGGCTCGATGACGAACAGCAATAAGCCGAAGATGACCCATAAGGCTACCATCGCGTCGATCCACCAGTAGCGAACCTCGGTAAACCGCGCCCATGCGTTGAGCGAGCCGACCATGTAAAGACCGCTCAGGCCGACGATTAGCCATGCCATCCGGGCCTGCGGACGAAAGCGGCTTTCAATCTGCTGGAACAGCCACACTTTCTGCTCGTTTGACTCAAGCCGGCGCATCGCCGGAAACATCACGGTCGTGATCGCTGCGATGCCGCCGATCCAGACCACTATCGCCAGCACGTGCAGTGCCCGCGCCACGATGAACCACTGATAACTCACCTCGTCGACCTCGAATAGCGCGCCTCTCTGATATGGGCGTTGAGCTTCAGGAGCGCAAGCGCCCCCAGAACAATCGTCCGCAGAAACCAGACTCGCGAATCCAGCCCCAGGCGCCGGGCGCGAATCACGGCGTACAGCGCTTCGCTCATATGTACGAGGAGCATCAGCACAAAAAGGCCGCGCCCCACTCGCGCCGCGAAGCCGAAAGGGCCAAGCGCCAGCGTTACGATGCCTATCCATAGAAGGCCGCAAATGAGCCAGTCGCGCTCGGCAATTCCGATTCGGTCGTTCGCAAGAGGCATCCTATTACGCCGCGTCGCGAACCTATTCGCCGGCTTTGTGCAAAGCCGCTCGCAGCGGCGCGATTTCGCGTGCGCGCGTCATTCCCGATGCAACCGCGTGCGCGGTGTTGCCGACAAAGACCAGCAATGCGATCACGTTGAGGAGCCCGCCCCACTGATAACCCGTATACCAGCCGCAGAGGTCGGCGCCGACGCGCAACACAAGCGACAAATGCAGGAGCACCGAATGAACGTAAAAGGCGCGCCGGTAAGACAACGGCCTCTGCAGCACGGCCGGAAAAATTATCGGCGCATGAGCGAAGATCATCGAGAAAACGAAGCCCAGAAACACGCCGTGGAGCATCACGTCGTAATGGAAGGTCGTCAAATCATTACCGAACCAAAACCACGCAAGTCCGCCGGCACCGAGCCAAAAATAACCGGCGAGCAGATTGACCGCGATGAAGCGCGTGAGCCCCGGTTGCCTTGCGGTTCGACGGGCGAGGTCATAGCGCGAAAGCCAGAGCGCCATCGCAAACATCCCCAGACCGGCAAGCCGAAGCCCGTAAGCCGGAGCGTGCAGCGTAACCGCAAGACCCGCCAGGAACACGCCTAGGCCGAGCAGAAAGAGCGGCCGGCTTCGCTCACTGAGCCCGGTAAGCCGGCTTAGCTCCAGCCGTTCGCCGACGATCGTGAGCACTAGGAACGCGGCCCACCAAAAGAACATCCCCATGACGGGAGTGTGCGCGAGCCACAGGATATTACCGGCAAACCACGCAATCGCGCCAAGCGCCATCGTGACCGTGAACAGAGCCGCCTGGCGACGCAGGATCGCGGCGAAATTCGCGACCAGACCAAGGCTGCCCAAGGTGATGAGAAGCGGTCCAACCGGATCAGGGACACCGAGTATCAGCGCAAGCGCTCCCATGCCGCTCAATATCGGCGCGGCGTAGCTCCAACTCTCTCCCAAAGCTACCGCGCGTTCGAGGCTTATCAGCGTACCGAGAAAACCGCCTATCATGAGCGGACCATGCGCCATATAAAGCCCGGGCTCCATCGCGGGCGCGTTCCATCCCAGGCGCAAAAGACCGCCCCAGAGCGCCGCCAGCAGCGCGAACATCGAGAGCGCGATAAGCGGCAGACGCTCGTACTTCAGTGCCAACCGCGCCGGCGGACGGCCAGCTCCGGATGCGCGAGAATCTGCCGCGCTGGTTTCGTTGGCCGCGTTCATGCCGCTACTCATGCCTGCACTCGCGCGCTGGTCGGGCGCTCGCTGGGGTTTGGTCCGCGCTCCACGATATCCGGACAATCGATGCGGCGACGCGCGATCGCGTAAACCATGACTCAACCAATCGCGGTAGTTATCAGAACGGTGCTTTCTTCGAGGGCTTCAAGCGTATGCGCGATGTTGCGGTCGAGCGCGGCCATGCTCCCGGACGAAAGCTCCACCTCTTCGCTTCCGGCGAAAAAACGAACCGAACCGAACAGAACGTAAACCGCGACCGGTCCTTTCGTCCGATGTTCAGTCAGCCGGACGCTTTTCTTGAGTACTACCAGCAGAATGTTCAGCGCATCGTCCTTTACCAGACTCGCTGCCAGACGATCTCTCGACAACCATTCCGGCTTCGCTCTAAGGCGAGCGGCCTCCTCCATAACGTTGAACGACACCATCTCGCCTGCGCGTGGGCGCAGCGCTTGCTTCCGGCCTTGTTCGCTCATATTCGCCTCTCAAACTGGCGGTTCGTCTTCCCCCAGCCACCGACCGTCATCATCCGCCCATCGCAGCAGTGCATAGTGGTCCAGGATCCGGTCATGCGCAGCGATTGCCCGCGGTCTGTTCATCGCGCGCGGCGACTTTCCGGGCACAGTTGCCGGTGTCGCCGACCTGGCGGCGGGATCGTCTAGCTTTGTGTGTTTTTTCGTTTCCGTGATCCCTCGTATAGTCTCCGCGGTGCACGGTGTTCTCAAAGCTCGGCCAGCGGGAATGATCGATGTGCGCGCGGGGGCAGCAAGAAGTTCTGACGATGGGTTGTCACTAGGAACTTGGTGAAACCGACGTTTTCGTCCGTGAGGCCGTACCTCTGCTGGAGCTCGACCGAGTCCATCTCGCGCCGCACTCGCTCAAAGAGCTGAGCTGATGGCGCCATTCCAACAAAATGCACCCCGGGGCGAGGCACCGATGATACGGGGCGATCCGACCAATACTCGAACGGGTTCTCGATGGTGTCGAAGTCCTGCCGCAAAAAGATCACGGTGCCACGCGCCAGCCTTTCCCCGTAAGCCGTTGTCGTGTCCTTCTCCAAGCGGATCAGGTGTCGCATTTGCGCATTATGGCCTACGACATTATAACTCCGCGCGTCCTGTTCAAGCTCGTCTTTGAAGGTGACCGTATCAGGAGCCTGAGAGGGCGAGAGAACTTCCGGTCCTTCCCTACGCCGCGGGTTGAACATCCGATGCAGCCGCTCTCCGGGGTCGAGGCGATACCAGCGTTCTAGGTCAACCAGGATGTGCGACAGATGCATCGCCGTGCCGCCGGCGAAGTAACTCGACGGGGTCGCGTCGGTGCAACCCGCAAGCGTTTCGAAACTCGGCAGATTGCCTTGCGCAAGCCCGTGGACGTGGCTTGAGGTAAAGCCCATGAACAGCATCGCACCATCCGGGATTCTGTCAGCGCCGGGAATCCGGTGACGGGTCGCCATAATCTTGGGCAAGTTCTTCCCGAGAAAACCCCGCCGGATCGAAGTCACGCGAAAGAGGTCGGCGACGTTAACCGATTCGACCGGAATCCCGTTGAGGAACTTCTCGCCCGGATAGAACAGCGCGCGAATCACCGCCGAGATATTGTCCTGATAGTCACTCTTGAAGTGAAAGCAGACGTCATTCTGCTCGAGGATGATGTTCTCGGGATCCTTAGGGAAGCGAATCGCGTCGATGATCGCCCATCGGGCTGGTTGCCCGTCCTCAATCGCCTTGGGCATGTGCTGACCAACGACATCGCGCGGCAGGTAATGCTCGAAATATGAGAGCCCGTATGCGATTTGCGTAAGCAGGCCGTTAGGCTGCAGCGGAAAAATGCTTTCGACCTCTGCAAGCGCCCGCGCAAGACGACGCTGCGCGGACCGGAGGGTTGCGGGCGTGAAGGCCACTTTTGCGGTTACCACCGCGTGCCAGGCCGGCGGCACCGCGACCGGCACGCCGTTGTGATCTTCTAGGGTAACGCCCGGCAGTTCGTACTGCGTCTTGGGCGGCTGCACATTATAGCGTTTCGCGTAGTCGACAACCTCCACCCAGTTAATCGGGGCGCGTACGGCTTTCATGATCCTTGCCTCCTTGGTTTACGAAGTCGCTTTCGCAGCGCGGGCAAGCTTGGCCACTTCCGCTTCAAGCGCCGCCAGACGCTTGCGCAGTTCCTTGTCCTGATTCCAGCGCGCCGTGACGTCGCGCAGGATCGCTGCCGGTCCCAGAAGTTTGCCCTCCGCGTCGCGGATCAGAACAATCGTGAACTCGATAGAGATGCGCGCGCCGTCTTTGCGGAGCGCCGGGACCGCCAGCAGGCTTCGGCTATACTGGGTGCGCCCGGTTTGCATCGTTTGGTCGTATCCCTCCCAGTGCCGTTCCCTGAGATTTTCGGGAATGATCAAATCCATTGACTTGCCCACGACCTCCTCGGCGCGAAAGCCGAAGATGCTCTCGGCGCCGGCGTTCCACAGACGCACCTTGCCCTCGGCATCGCCGAAAATCACCGCATCCCCGGCATTGTCGACGATCTGCCGACACAACCATTCGTGAGTGTATTCCGCCATCTCGCCTACCTCCTCTGCTTCGCGCCGCGCGTTCCATTGCGCTCTTTTGGCGACCGGTCACGAGCTTGAGTCGAGTCCCCATTTGCGCTTATTTTCCGCGACCTGTTCCAGGGTCGGGCGAGGCTTTTCCTCGTACAGCTTGACTCGAAACCGGTCGGGCGCTTCGACGGTCTTGGCGTTCAACGCGATATCGCTCTTGAGCAACTCAGGAACGGCCGGCTCCTCGCAAATCGCCTGCCACGGGCACTCAGGCTCGCAGGCGCCGCAGTCGATGCATTCGTCCGGGTTGATGTAGAGCTGATTCGGCAGCCCATCTTTGCCGGGTTCGAGCGGTTCATAAATACAATCGACCGGGCAGACGCGTACGCATCCCGTGTCCAGGCAGTCAATGCAAAGCCTCGTTATAACCCAAGGCATAAATAATGCTTCCTTACCGCGCCGGCGACGCTCCGATATTCGTCAAGCCCCGCCGCCACCATCTCGGCTCGCGAGGAAACCTTGCGGCGGATGCGATGGCCGACGCCGATAAACCGCTCTTGGCCGTCTTCGAATGCTTGAGCCTATTGCCAGCCGAGCTGACGTTTCCCGGTTTCGGAAATCATCTGGGGCGACCACGGCGGGTCCCAGACCAGTTCGACGTTCACGCTCTCAACTTCCTCGTACCGGCTCAGAATCGCCTCGCGCACCTCCTCGGTCAGATAGGAATGCATGGGGCAAGCCGGCGTCGTCATCGTCATCACGATGCGCGCGGCGTCGCCGTGAATCTCGACGCTGTAGATGAGCCCGAGATCGACGATGTTGACGCCGACCTCTGGGTCGTTGACCCCACGCAAAGCTTGCAGGATGTCCTGTTCGCTCGCCATGCTTATCCTCCGCCCGCGGACCTCCGGCATCGGGCGGCGCCGTACCGCCGTGACGACGTTTAGGCGCGCCGCCCGATCCGCACGCGCCAGACCTCCGGTCCCTGTTCCAGGTAATCCCAAGAGAACTGACCGCTATGCTCCGCCTGAAACTGGTAATAGAGAGGCCGCGGATCGTGATCGTTGATCAAGACGAACGCCTCGCCCGGCTTAAGCGCGGTAAAGGTGTCGAAGATGAGTGTATGACGCTCCCGTGGCACGACGTTACGAACGTCCAGTGGCCGCTCCTTCGGCATCTTCTTTTCCTCCTCGTAGGATTCGTGAATCGCTTCCAGGATTTGCTGCTGATGCGCCTGGTCGAGATACCGTTCAATTAGCGGCAGATAGACGCGTTCTTCCTTGGCCAGATGAAGCTCCACGATCGCGTCCAGGCGCAGCGACAGTTCCCGCAACTCGCGCAGCATCTGCGCTCGCTCGCTGCCATCCGCGCTCTCGAGCCGATTCGTCGCAAGCTCAATCTTCGCGACGTAATCGTTGATGAATTCGTGGTCGATCATCATCGTCGCCGTCGCCTTGCCGTGCTCTCGGACAAGCGCATCGACAGCGCCGTAGAGGTGACGCTCCTCCCCGCGCGCGTGCGGCAAGAGATCGCCCTTCAAAAACGCCACGAATAAATTGCGCTCGGTCTGCGGCTCGCCGCCGCCGACCCCTCGCGCATGCGCCTCCAGGGTCTTGCCCAAAGATCGATGGTGCTTTTGGATCGCCTCGGTCAGACTACTCATCGCAATATTTCCTTTTCGGAGCTCCGCGCCTAGTCCAGCTTGATGCTTGACGGAACGCTTCATTAAGCTGTATTCAATATACATCTTCAGAAACGGTGGTCAAGAGCAATGTCTCGAATGAAAACATCACGCGGCACAGACGAGGTAGCGGAGACGATCCGCCAACGTCGAGTTCTTGATTTGGGCGAACTCTCCGAGCGCGAACGCGCGCGTGCGCTGGAGACCTTTGAACACCTCGAAGGGGGCGACTCCATTGAGATTGTGGCCTGCCGGCAACCGGGGCAGCTTTTCTTCGAATTGCAGAATCGCTGCGGCCTCCATTTTTATTGGTGGCCGCTTGAGCGCGGTCCGCTGGTATGGCGGGTAAAATTGGGCAAGCCTGCGCAGGACGCACAAGCGACAGTTGCAGGCGTCATGGGCGCCGATCATCAGCGCCTGCATGAGCTATGGCGTGAGTTCGAGCTTGAGGTTGGGTTCTGTCAGATCGACAACGTCCACCGCTGCTTGGGCGAATTGTCATTGGGGCTCAGGCGCTACATCGACATCGAGGAAGCCGTGCTGTTTCCGCTGCTCGAAGCGCAAACGGGAATGGATAGCGATGGCCCGACGGCCGCAATGCGGTCGGAGCACCGCGCGATCGGGCAGGTGATGAACCAACTCAAGAAACTTCGCTCGACGAGAGACTGCGCTACCATCCTGCAGGCGTTCGACCAGCCGGTTGAGCCGATGGCCTTTTTTCGTAACCACTGCCGCAAAGAGGATGCGGTCGTCTATCCGCTTATGGAGAGGGTTTTCAACGAGGCGGAAAAGAGAGAGGTATTGTCGCTGATCCAAGTCTTTGAAATCTAGCCGTCGCGCACCTTACTTACTGCACCGATTACCCCCTGCGGGTCCTGATGTATCTCGTCATTCGGCGCGGCCGCATCGCCAACAGCTCGGAAATCGCCGAGCGCTACGGTATCTCGCGCAACCACCTCGCCAACGTGGTGCATAACCTGGCTCGCGGCGGATCCATCAAGAGCTATCGCGGCAAGGACGGCGGCATCGAGCTCGCACGCGATCCGATCCAGATCAATATCGGCAAGGTTCTCCGCTACACTGAGGGGCCGTTTAAACCGGCCGACGGCTTTGACACCGAGCGAGATCGCTGCGTTATCACGAACCTATGCGGCATGGCGGACGTGCTCGAAGAGGCGTACGACGCCTTTTTGCCACACTCGATCGCTACACCCTGGCCGATCTCGTCAAGCGCCGCGAGCGCTTGAGCAAATTACTCGCCCCGCGTCCAGGCCTCAACCGAGCCGGAGCACCAAACCGCGGACAGTTATTCTCTGCGAAGGATGTAGAACCCGAGAAGACCAATGCCGGCGATCACAAGGCCTTTGACGGGATTGGTTACGACATTCAAAAGCCCGAAGATAGCCGCAGCCAGCAGCAACGCTCGAACGGCGCCGACCAGCAGCGACTCACGCCACCATCGTAGCGACATATCAAGCATCCCGCGAAGCGCCTGCAGCGGCGACACGGAACCGAGCATCTTCGCTCCGTCGAATAAGCTTGCCATCATGACCTCCCAAGCACAGGAAGCAAGGTCGCGACCAACCTGCGAAGGTTTACGCCTCGCAGCGGCCCAGGCTCGTCTTTGCGAGCAGCGCCGGGCCCTCCACCTCGCCGAACGCCCGGTCCATCATTGGATAGAGCATGCCCTCTTCCTTTTTGTCATGACCGTCCATAAGAGAGGAAAACACCTTCGTCTGCTCGGCAACCTGAACTGGGCCGCTGCCCTTACCGAGCGTCGTTATAAGCTCCTGAATCAGGGCCTCCATCTGGCGATGCTCCATCCGCATCACTGCGGTCGGTCCGCCAGCTCTTGTCCCCGTGCGCTCTTCGAACCGAGGGAACAATATCTCCTCCTCGTCTAGAATGTGCCGGCGCAGCTCTTTCCCAAAAGCTTCCAGCCGCGTGATGCGCTCGGCTGATGCATCGTTCTCAACAGTTCTTCGGGTCTCGTTCCACAACTCATCCAGTCTGCGATGCTCGCTGGTCAGCGCGCTGCTTAACGAACCTTCGACGGGGGTTGACGGCATTTTGTCCTCCTCACCTGGGCGGTTCGACAACTGACTCATACAGATGCATTTAAAATACCGCTTTTACGCGATTGGTCAATCGAGCATCCAGCTTGCGGGCGTGGACGCTAAAACGAGCAAGAGGGCAAACCGCACCGATATCAACGATTTTGAAAACTCATCTCTTTTGCTCCGCGCATCGCTCGACGCGCATGCCTGGCGCAGTGCGGTCCTTTACGAACCAGCGGTCGGCGATGAACGCCAATGACGCGGGAATCCCTGCGCTATGCGAGCGCACGCTAGTATGCTGTCCCGCAAATAGCTTGCACAATTTGCGCACATCCTCACGCCGCTTGCGCGGCCGTCATTCTGCGCGCTCTCTTGGTCATTCCGGCGCGCCGCGCCTCGTTGGTCATCCCTAGCGCCTCCCTTGGTCATCCTGAGCACCCTCTTTCTTTTGTCATGCTGAGCGTTTGTGAATTTTTGAGTAGTGGGGCGGGCCGCCGTGCCCGCCCTGTGGCCGCGGTGCCAGCCCGGCCGGTGGGTGGTCATTGGCCACGCGGGCGTGGCGCCCGCGCATCATGGCGGGCACGGCGGCCCGCCCCACTAAGATTGATTTTCGTTTCAGGGCTAAAAATTCACAGGCTCTGAGCGCAGCGAAG
>JAKBMB010000014.1 GCA_021831785.1 Deltaproteobacteria bacterium
GCTCGACGCCCAGCTTGACCCACGAGGTCTGCAAATTCCGTATGCGCTCCCCGAGGTAAAGCCGGCACAACGCGTACATGCGAAAGTCGTACAGCCCGCGCGCGATGAGCGAGACCAGCCCGCGCCGGTACAGCGCCGTCTGGTAGGGAACGAAGCGCAAGGGTACGAACTCGGTGAAGCCGCCCGTACGCTTTTGGATGGCGCGGATAAGGTCGAGATGGTTGACCACGTGATGGGGCTGTTCGAGGTGGCCGTACATCACGGTGGCGGTCGTCGGTATGCCGAGCGAATGGGCGGTAGTGATGATCTCGACCCAGTCGGCCACGCTGACCTTTTTATGGCTCAGGATCTCGCGCACCTGGTCGTCGAGAATCTCGGCCGCGGTGCCGGGGAACGAGCCCACGCCGGCCTGCTTGAGCACCGCGATATACTCGGCGTAGTTCATCCGCGCGCGGCGGGCGCCGTACATGATCTCCATCGGCGAGAAGGCATGCAGGTGCAACTCGGGGAAGCGCGCCTTGATGCCGACCAACAGGTCGCGATAGTAAAAGGCCGGCATCGCCGGATTGATGCCGCCCTGGATGCACAGCTCGGTCGCGCCGCGCGCGACCCCGTCGGCGGCCTTTTCAAGCATGGTCTCCAACGGATGGTCGTAGGCGTCATCCTCCCAGCGCTGGCGCTTAAAGCCGCAAAACTGGCATCCCACAAAGCAAATGTTGGTGAAGTTGATATTGCGGTTGACCACGTACGTCACGTCATCGCCGCACGCCCGCGACCGCGCCAGGTCCGCGCATTTTATCAGTGCTCTCAGGTCGGCGCCCTCGGCCGCGTAGAGCACAAGTCCCTGCTCGCGGCTAAGCTCGCCATCCCCGAGGCTCTTCTCCAGCGCCGCCCTCACCGCTACCGACGCGGCGCGCATCAGCACCTCAAGCGGCGTGGCTTCGATTTCGTCGACGTAGTCCCTGAGATGCGCAAGATTCACCTTGCACCTCCTTGCTAGCTTCAGCTCAAAGCGCCCTATCCTCTGCTCAAGGCGTCCCGTGCTGCTGGCCGCCCGCTCCATCTTGGGCTAACTGCCGCTCAAGACGCTCTACGACCGGCATCAGCGACGGGTTGAGCCAGCGCTCGCTAACGTACTCGGGATAAACGGCAAGCCGGGGCTTGAGCCGGAAACCGGCCCTGGCGCAGCGCTCGGCCAGCCGCGCGACGTGCGGCCACGGCGCCTCCGGGTTCACGTAATCCCGGGTTAGCGGCGAGATGCCGCCGAAGTCGTTGATCCCGGCGCGCAGGAAGAGCTCGATATCGGCGGGCGAAAGATTCGGCGGCGCCTGGAGGTTCATCTCCCCACCCAAGACCAGGCGCGCCGCGGCGATCGTACACGCCATCTCGAGCGAGCCGGGCTCCCGCGCCCCCGCCATCGGCGTGTCCGGCTTGGCGCGAAAATTCTGGATGATCACTTCCTGAATATGGCCGTAGCGCTCATGCGCCTGGCGAATCGCGAGCAGGCTTTGCGCGCGCTCAAGCGCGGTCTCTCCGATGCCGAGCAGGATTCCGGTGGTAAACGGAATATTGAGCCGACCCGCGTCCTCGATCATCCTAAGCCGCACCCGCGGCTCCTTGTCGGGAGCGTACTGATGAACCTGGCCGCGCCCGCGCAAGCGGGCCGAGACGCTCTCCAGCATCAGACCCATGCTGACGTTCAACGGCCGCAGCAAGGCGAGCTCTTCGGCCGTCATCACGCCGGCGTTGGTATGCGGCAAAAGCCCCTCATCCAGCGCAAGCTCGCAGGCGCGAGCCACGTACTCCGTCGTACTCTTTACGCCCAGCGAGCCTAGCGTCTGCCGATACTGCTTGAACGCGCGCTCGGGCTTGTCGCCTAGGCACATCAACGCCTCAAGACAGCCTAACTCGCGGCCGCGGCGCGACCAGTCGGCGACCTCCGCGGGCGTCATCGTCCAGGCTCCGGGGTCGCCGGGGCCTTTGCGAAACGTACAGTAACTACAGCGGTCGCGGCATAAATTGGTGATCGGCAAAAAGACCTTCGGCGAGTACGTCACGTCGCGTCCCTTCGCACGATCGCGGAACTCGCCGGCGGCGCTCAGCAGCGCGTCAAGCTCGCCCTCAGGACATTCCAGAAGCGCGACCAACTCGGCCTCCTCAAGCCGCGCCCCGCACGCGGCGGCACGCGAAATCCGGCCTATATCCCGCGTTTGCGCGACGCTCGGTTCAGCCGGGTTTTCTCTGGCTACGGATTCCATTGCCTTCGTTTATAAGCCAAGCGTACCCAGCGTGTAAACCTCGGGTGAAGCGCTTTGTGCCCTGCCGCTCGACATTCAGGCGGTCTGCGGCGGACGCCTGCCCGCGTGACGGAGCGCCCGAATGATCGAGGTCTACCGGGCGGCAAAAAAGCGCAGCGAGCGCCGTTTTGTCATTTCGAGACGCAACCTTAAGCCGCAGGCCCGAACGAAGCCAAGGGCGCGCAGGGCGCTCCCGCCAACTCAAGGCGCCACGCCGCCGGCGCTTAGCCTGGCACCCCGGCCGCGGCCGCGCGCCGTTTTATAAGTACGCGTCGCTCCGCTTCGAAGACCACCTGACCGTTCTGATTTACACCCCAGTGCCGGAAGCGAACTTCGCCGGCCTCAGCCACGGCACGCAGGCCGGCCGGCGCTCGGCCCTTGTCCAGCACTTCGCTGAAGGCGTATAGCGTATCGCCGTGGAAAACCGGCGCGCTAAAGCGCATCTTGTCGAGCCCCAATTCCACCAACGCGTTTTCGCCGGTGTCCTGCATCGCCAGTCCGATAACCAGCGCCGCGGTCACGCCGCCGAACACGATGCGCCTTTGATAGGGCATCGAGCCGGCAAGATGTTCGTTAAAATGGACTTGCGCGGTGTTCATCACCAGGTTGGTGATTATCACGTTGTCGAACTCGGTCACTGTCTTGCCCCGGGCGTGCTCGTAAACGTCGCCCGCGGCAAAGTCCTCGAAGTAATTGTGCGCGCCGGTGAGCGTTGCGCTTCGAGCGTTCATTAGTGGTCTCCCAGCAGCCGGTCGGAAATGATGCGCAGTTGGATTTGCGAGGTGCCCTCGAAGATTTTGGTCAACCGCGCGTCGCGCCAGTAGCGCTCAACGGCGAAATCCTTGGTATAGCCATAGCCGCCGTGAATCTGCAGCGCGGCGCTGGTCACGCGCTCGGCCATCTCGGAGGCGAACCACTTGACCATCGAGGCCTCCTTGTCGCAGCGGCGCTTGCCGTCAAGCTCAGTGGCGACGAAGTACATCAGATGGCGGGCGGCTTCGATCTCGGCGGCCATCTCGGCGAGTTGGAAACGGATCGCCTGGAACTCGGCTATCGGCCGTTTGAACTGGACGCGGCTGCGCGCGTACGCTATCGCGTCCTCGAGGGCCCCGCGCGCCAGGCCGATCGCGCGCGCCGCAGTATGCACGCGCGCGAGCTCAAGCCCGCTCATCATGGCGTAGAACCCGCGCCCTTCTTCCCCGACCAGCGCGGAGGCCGGCACGCGGCAGTCGTCGAAATGCAGCTCCCAGGTCTTCCAGCCGAAATACCCGATCTTGCGGACCGGCGAGCCGTTCACGCCCTGCGGCAGGCTGCCGCGCGCTTTAAAGATGAGGAACTGGCTGATGCCCAGGTAACGCTGCCGGTCGTCCGGCGCAGGCTGCGTGCGCGCAAAAAGCTGAATGAAATCGGCCCCGTCGGCGAACGTGACCCAGGTCTTGCTCCCGTTGATCACCCAATGGTCGCCGTCGCGCGCCGCGCGGCATGAGAGCGCCGCCAAGTCGGAGCCGGCCTCGGGCTCCGAGAGCGAGAAGGCGCCCAGCAGCTCGCCGCGCGCCATCGGCGGATAATAGCGGCGTTTTTGCTCCGCGCTGAGCTGACCCCAGATGCCGTTGCCGCGCGCGATTATACTCGCCACGCTCATCCATGCGCGCGCCAGCTCTTCGGTGACCAGCGCGTACTCGAAAGCCCCGAGGCCCAGACCGCCGTACTCTTGCGGGATGAGAATTCCGAAGTAGCCCATCTCGGCCATTTTCCGGCGCAACTCCATCGGAATATCGCCCTGTACCGGGTCGAGCTCGTTGGCAGCCGGCAGCACCTCGTTCATCGCGAAGTCCCGCGCGGTGCGCTGGATCAACTTTCGCTCCTCGGTCATGTAGCTCATCTACGCGGCCCTCCGCCTGGGGATTAAATTAGCGCGCCGAAAATCAATCACGAGCTGCGCGCGCTGGTCGAAGCCCTCGGTGTGCCAGGTGACAATTCCGCTGTCCGGGCGGCTGGCCGATTCCCGCTTGTCAAGCACGGTGCTGCGCGCGTAAAGCGTGTCGGAGGGGTAGACCGGCCGGTGGAAGTTAAGGCTTTCAACCCCTAGAAACAGTCCTCCGGCCTCGCTCAAGTCTTCCACGGAAAGACCGAAGACCGTCAAAAAGACCAACATCGGATTGACGACAATCTGGGGATGGCCGTGAGCGCGCGCGTATTCGGCGTTAAAGTAGAGCGGGTTGTAACTCATCGTGGCGGCGCTGAAAAGGCTGTTGTCGCCCTCGTTGATCGTCCGGCCCCAGTGATGTTCAAATACCTGACCGACGTTGAAATCATCGTAGAAGTTTCCTTTGGCCAGTCGCTTAGCGCGCCGCTGAAATTCGTGGCCCATCGCTCCACCCCTTAAAGCCGCGAACGTGTGCCTCTAATATAGCGGGATGCTTTACTATTATAAGCCCACGCCAAAGGCAATTCGCCGGCGGCGGCCGTGGCTTCTGCCCGCGTCGGTCCTGTCTCTCCAAACTATAAGCGGACCGTGCGTCCCGTCGAAAAAGCCGACCGGCGCTGTTGGCGAAAGTCGTGGATCTGACGCGGGATGATCTGGCCGCCCCACTCGCGACGGCGCCCATCGGCGTCTTCGATTCGCGCCCGCGCTGCGCCAGCGTCCCTGCACCGAATCATAGCGCGCACGGACCTGCGGAATCCTCGCACGGTCTTCTCGCGACGCACCCACAAGCAAGATCTCTGCCGCACGCATTGCATACTCGATGACTTTTCGAGCTGGTAGTCTCGGTTCTCTACGTGACGAATGAACAAACCTTGCGGTGGTTTTTGCGTCACGTCCCGTATAAAATTTAGCGTGTACAGTCGGGGCCCACAGAATAGTCGATTCCGAATTGATTCACCCCTAACGGCGGTCCTTCCAGCGCCTTTGACCGCGCTCCGCTTGGCCAAAGTCAAGCTCAACAAGCAAGGGGTGGAAAGACCGGAGTGTGGCCTCCTATTTCTCCCCGAAGCATCGCGGCGATTGTCCTTGGACGATGATTACTCGGCGTGACTTGACCAACCCGCGGCGTTGATAAGGTCACGGCTCAACGTCCTCAATAAGCAGTTGAGACCAAGAGCTGGACTCGCTGAATAAATGGACCGATGCGGTCTATGTCGCTTCTGATTCTTTTGTTGATTTTGCTGTTCGCTGGAGGAAGATTTTACTGCTACGGCAGCGGCTATTACGAGCCGAAATGAAGGAGCTTGGTGAGCTTCGTGCTCATCGTCCTGGTCATCTTTATCGTGATGGGCGATGGGTCGTGGCACGGAATATGTTTACGGTGATCTCCGAGGGCCGCTTTTGCGACGAGCATTCGCTCTCAATCATTAACAGGAGGACCATGCGATGAGTGGAACAGCCGACAAGATCAAGGGTCGCGTAAAGGAAGCGGTTGGTGTCATGACGGGTAGTCAGCGACTTAAGAAGCGGGGACGGACGGATCAGGCCGCCGTTAAGCTGAAGAAGATGGTAGAACATCTGGTTGACAAGGCTAAAGAATAAAAAAGAACTTCGTAAAGGGCAATGTCCGGTCTCTCCCCTGAAACCCGAGGATTAAGCAGCCAGCATAGCCGGCCAGCTCACGGTTGAGGGGTTTTCCAGACATTAAAGTTCCGGTCCGGTCATCGGGCAGAGCGCGAACGAGGCAGTTTGTTCATAAGCAACATACCGAAGCGCTTAAGGGCGCGACGGTCGGCAACCCATACTTTTGAGACGCTGGGTTTGATGAGGAAAAGGGCTATGAATATGCAAAAGAAGGTTATAGCGACGATATCGGTGGCATTGTTGGGAATGGGGCTGGCGAAGCCGGCTGTCGCTCAGAACACGAGTACCAGCCCTCCCGTTTCAGCCGGCACTTCGATGCATCAGGCGCTCGAAGACACCGAAGGAGCCGCGAAAAACGCTTATGCCGGAACAGTCACGGCCTCGAAGGATACGCTAATTACTACTAGAGTGAAAGCAGCTCTCGCTAATAGCAAGGGCATCAGATCCGGCGCGATTCATGTGACCACCACTGCCGGCGTCGTGACGTTGGACGGTCAGGTATCGAGTTCAAATATAGCCACACGTGCGGAGGCTATCGCGAAAAATACGTCCGGCGTACGAGGCGTAACTAATCATCTTCGAGTGTCTTCTTCATCTTCTCACAACTAGAAGCAGGCTCATAAATAGTTTCGCTGAAGGTTTTGAGCTCGTTTGAGCGATGGAGTGCGGAAGGCGATGGAGGAGGTGGGAGCGTATTGAAGCTGACGGAAGAACAGTGGAAGGCGGTACGCGGGTCGGTCCCGAGCCGCCGCTGGCGCGGCATGCATGGAGAAGGCTTGGTCTTCCGCAACCTACCTGAGCGTGCTTCGCTCCGCCGCGCGTGCGCCGGCAATGGATCGCTAAAGGCGATCGTGCTCGCTGCGGCGATGCTCGCGGGGGCCGCGGCGTGCGGCCTCGTCGAGCGGACGTTAACTAGCGGTGGAGAGCAGAAGCTCAAGCCTACCGCATCGATGCCGCTTGCCGCTCCGCGCGTCATCATTTTTGCTCTCGACGGCGCAGGCTATGACCAGTTGATGGAAGCGATTCGCTCGGGCAAGGCGCCCAACATGGCGGGCCTGCTTGGTAAAGACGAAGGCAATGGACTCTTTGCGCACGGCTACTCGGCACCCCATGCGCTGAGCGTGTTGCCCTCGAGCACCATCGCTGATTGGTCCGCGATTTTCACCGGACAAGCGCCCGCCTGGAACGGCGTCACCGGCGACGAATGGTTCGTGCGCGAGACGATGGAATTCTACGCGCCGGTGCCGGTGTCGGTCGAGGACACGACTGATATTACCAAAGTCGTTGACGATGATCTGGTCGGACGCGCGCTCGCGGTTCCGACCCTCTATCAGCAGATCGGCGGACGCTCGAACGTTTCGCTGCTCTCGGTGTACAAGGGCGCCAATCTTTATACGACGGTCGCGCCAAGCTCGCTGGTGGGGATGTTGGCGCGGCTAATCGCGGGCGAGGCGGAGGGCGACTCGGCGGAAAAATCGCTCAGTGCCGATCTCGACAGCGACTCGGTACCCAAGTTGATCGACGCGCTCAACCAGCATGGGATCGCGAATCTGCAGGTCGTCTATTTCCCCGGAATCGATATCTACACGCACGGAACCAAGGATCCCCTCCCGTCCCAGGTTGCCTATCTGGAACGGGTCACCGACCCATTGGTGGGCAAGGTGCTCGATTTCTACCGCAAAAAAAACGTGCTCGACGGAACCTACGTGATGTTCATCGCGGACCACGGCCATATACCCGTAATGGACGACCGCGTTCACTCAATCGGGACCGGCGCGGGCACGCCGTTCGAGCTGCTGCGCCAGCTCGGAATCCGCGTGCGCAAGCCCACGGTCGATGTCACCACTGACGACGACGACTTCCAGGCCGTGATCGCCTACCAGGGTTTCATGGCCTATATCTACCTCGCCGATCGCTCGACCTGCTCCCGGCGCGGCCACAAGTGCGCCTGGGCGCAGCCTCCGCGCTTCGATAAGGACGTGGTGCCGGTTGCGCACGCGCTCGACGCGGCAAACCGGACCGGCGCTGGGATGCCCGCGCTCAAGGGAACCATCGACCTAATCTTCACGCGCCAGCCGGTAGCCAACGGCGATAGCGCCCACGAGTATAAGATTTACCACAGAGGGAAGCTGGTGCCGATTTATCAGTACCTGATGGAGCATTCGCGGCCCGATCTAATCGATCTCGATGAGCGGATGCGATGGCTGAGCGCGGGGCCCTACGGAAATCGCGCGGGCGATATTCTGCTGCTCGCCAAGACCGGGATGACGGTGCCAATTGCGGATCGTTACTACTTCTGCGCGGTGCCGCACTACTCGATGCACGGCAGCGCGGAAGAGCAGGATGGTCACGTGCCAATCATCCTGATTCGGTCGGGAGGATCCGGCAAGCAAATGCGCGCGATCGTGAAAAAGCTCGGCCACGATACGCCGTCCGAGCGCGCGGTCACGTGGCTCGTGCGCTCGCTCTTCGTCAAGTCAGTATCCGTGGCCCGCGACCGCCGCGGGTCTTCCACATCGCGCCGCGATATATCAGATTGATCCCCTGAATCCGTGCGGCGATCTCCTTCACGATGGATGAGATCCAAGCGTTCCAAGAAACGGACAGTCGCCATGAAACGTATACCGTGAGCAGCGGCTATCGCACTGTTCGCCTGAGCTTGCAGCACTGCGCAGCCCCGAGCAAGTGCCATCAACTAATTCGCTCGTCTGCCCTCGCGGCCATCAGGATCCTGCGAATGTTTCCCTCATCGTCTACAAGCTTTGCGCGCTCGACAAAAGCGGAATCTCGCCGCCTCCGGTTTATAGGTGGTCCCCGGAGAACATAGTGTTCCCGTTAGTCGTATAATTGCCTTGACGCCAACCGCGGACCAGTCCACACTCAAGAGGGGTCGAGCGCACTATCAAGGAGTGTTCACATGCCTTTAGTTAACATCGTCGTTGTCTTGGTGATAATCGGGCTGTTAATGTGGCTCGTCAACACCTATATTCCGATGGCCGCCAGTATCAAAAGCCTGCTTAACGTCGTGGTCTTCATAGTTGTGGTCGTCTGGCTCTTACAACTGTTCGGCTTAGTCGGGAATATACCTGGAATACACATGCCCAATTTGAGGTGATTCAGCCGTAGCCGCCTGAACAGAGAGAAGCGGAAATGGAAGCTTTAGCTCTTGTCAAGAGTACGATTACGGCCGCCATCGAGATCGGCTACTTAATTCCGAAGCGAATATAACTTCATCGATGAAGACTCGGAAGTCCGCGTCCTATGCCTGCGGCATACGCCAAGGGCAGCGGACCGGCTTGCGGGTTTTTGGTGCGCTGGACGTTGCCCGGGACGCGGGCCTCGGTGGCGCGGGCGGCCCTGCCCGCGCTGGGCACGGGCGGGCACCGCGGCCCGCCCCACTAAGATTTATTTTCGCTTCAGGGCTAAGTATTAGGGCGCAACCGTCACTGGGAAGTGTTCTCGTTCGCGCGTAAACACATTCCTGCCAGCCCGAACACGACGGACTCGGACACTTTCAGACCTCTGCCCTGCCGCCCGGTTGGGGCTTATTTTAGAGAGCCCTCACCCTACCATGACGGCGGTTACGTGCAGCATTACCGCTGGGTAGTGCAGCCGAACAATACGCTGATCGTTCTGCCCGCGCTCAACGACTCTTTCAATCGACGTTACGCAAGCCAGCGCGACGGCTGCTCGGAGACCGTCATCTGGGACGAGATCTGCGACGGTGCAATAGCGCCCGAGACGATACAGGCCATCAAGGACATAGCCAATGATGAGGGGTAGAGCTGCTCATTGGAATCGCGGGAGTTCAGTCGGACCAGTATCCGCGAGGTCGCGACCTGGCGCTGCGGTTGCCAGCGCACGGGCTGATAACCATCATGGGCGGCTTGCACATCAGCGAATACCCGAGATCGCGTGAGTTTCTCCATAGCTGTGGAGCCTGCTCGGCAAGGCCCTGGCGCGTCACTGCGAAAAACTCGCCGAGAGCTGCCAAGCGGTGGAAGGCGCTGCCTACCCCCAATGCGTTGAGGCGGATCGACAAGGAGCTTCGTCGACAGACCGGGACCCAGGTCTCGCTCTCCTATGAGGAGGCGCTTTTGTTGCTGCCTCTCGGCCTGCTGCGCAGCGGCCAGCTCACGCTGCGCTGCCTCGTCGGCTGGCACGACTTGGCCAATAATAACTCGCCAGCGCAGGCGGCATAGCAACTCACATTTCAACTCCTCGACGCCGCGTCCGGATGCTTACTGCTTTTCCACTACTTGACCGACAGCACCAGACGTTATTGAGGCAGTAACTCCGCAAACTTCGGTGCCAGCGTTCAACGCAAACGCTCGGATGCATAAGCTATTCGCGGAAAATGGTCACGACCTTCAATGAAGCGTGGCTGGTATGGTTGTTTGCGCTGCTCAATCAATGCACACTTCTGGTAGGCCTGGGAAACGACATTTTGAGCTTCCGGCATGGATCGCCAAGAAAAATCACGTGATGGCCGCGCAGACGGACTTCTGGAGAGTTCGACAACCGAAGGCATCCCGGTCTCGCCGTCGCTAGGGCCCGCGCTCAGCGCCACTGGGGTATCACCACATCTTACGGTGATAACCGCGAGGGTGCTGTTTGTCGGCGCATTGGCGGTCGGTCTGGCAGGCGCAGCCTCGATTGCTGCCAGGCTGTTGCTATTACTTATCGGGTTTTTCACTAATCTCTGTTTTTACCTACATTTCTCCGCGAGCTTCGCAAACCCGTCCACGGTGGTCCTCGGCAAGGCGGTGGTTGTAATTCCCGTCATGGGGGCGTTGATCGTCGGCCTGATCGCGCGCTTTGGCGCCGCCGAGGTCCGCGGTCACGGGATCCCGGAAGCGATGGAGGCGGTGTTCGTCAAGGAGGCCAAGATAGCTCCCCGCGTCATGTGGCTAAAGCCGCTGTCGGCGGCGATCTCGATTGGCACCGGGGGACCGTTTGGCGCGGAGGGTCCGATAATCGCCACCGGTGGGGCATTAGGCTCGGCGCTGGGGCAATTGGTAACGGTTACCGCCGCGGAAAGGGCCACGCTGCTTGCCGCCGGAGCCGCCGCGGGGATGACGGCGGTCTTCGGCAGCCCGGTTTCGGCGACTTTACTGGCGATCGAGCTTCTTTTGTTCGAGTACCATCCGCGCTCGCTTATTCCGGTTGGCGTGGGCGCAACCAGTGCGGCAATCATACGGCAGGCGATCTTGGGATGGCGTCCGATTTTCGCGATGGTGCCGATAACCGCTTTCGTGACCGGTCCGGCGGTGCTCTTTTACGCCGCTCTGGGCGCGGCGATCGGGGTCTTGTCCACTTGGGTCACACGGCTCGTTTACCGGATTGAGGACTGTTTCGGCAGTCTACCAATCCATTGGATGTGGTGGCCGGCGATCGGCGCAGTTCCGGTAGGCGTTATCGGCTACTTTGCTCCCATGACGATGGGTGTAGGGTACAGCGTAATCTTAAGCCTGGTTAACGGAACCCTGATGCCCAAGGAAGTCGCATTAATCACCGCGCTGAAGTTGCTGTCCTGGTCAATCGCGCTTGGCAGCGGCACGTCCGGAGGTACGCTTGCGCCGCTGTTCATCATCGGCGGAGGCGCCGGCTACTTACTCGGTCATTTATTCGGCCACACCTTTGCGCTGGGTTCGATTGACCCGGGCATGAGCGCATTAATTGGCATGGCCGCTATTTTTGCGGGAGCCTCACGCGCGGTTTTGGCGTCGTTAGTGTTTGCGCTCGAGACCACCGGGCAATTGTCGGCGCTGCTTCCTCTGCTCGCCGGCTGCATCGCTGCCTACGCGTCGTCTTGTTACCTCATGGGAGAGTCGTTAATGACCGAGAAGATTGCCCGCCGCGGATTACGCTCGGTGAGCGGCTTCGGAGCCGACTTCCTGGATCGCGTGTCTGTCAGAGAATGCATGAGCGCCAACGTGGTGACACTTAAGGCAGACATGCCCATCGGGAATCTTCGACAATGGATCGCTTCCGGCGAGCAAGGCACAAGCCATCAAGGCTTTCCCGTGATTGGAGCCCGCGGAGAACTTTTAGGCGTGGTGACGCGGCGCGACCTGATTAATGCTAATTCCCTCTCTCACGGTGACAATATACGAGTTCTGATCAAGAGACCGCCGATTGTCATCAGCGAAAGCGCCATGCTTAGGGAGGCCGCAAATCTCATGGTGAGCTACGAGGTTGGTCGGCTTCCCGTCATCTCCGCAACCGCTGTCAAGAAACTGGTGGGAATCGTGACCAGAGGCGACCTGCTCGCGGCGCACAAACGGCGGCTGGATTACGAGAACGCCGCGAGCTGACGGCGGGCAAGGAGCCGCGGCAAGCTGCCGCTGACCCACGCGCCGTAACACGCGCAAATCCAAAAGTGCCACTCAGGTATTGAACGAGTACGGCGTCTAGCCGGCCTGCTCGCGGCGCGGTAAAATTTCTTAGCGGGACGCTGGTCATGAAGGCGGTCAGAAAATCCGAGGCGCTCTCGGGCGTCGATGCGCACGCCGGAATAGAATCCGACCTGCAACTCTACTATCAGATGAAGCTTGTGCGGGCATTCGAAGAAAGGGTCTCGCGCCTGCATCGACAGAACAAGATTCTGGGCGGCGTTTACTCCGGCGCCGGCCAAGAGGCGATCATGACCGGCGTATGCGCGCCGCTGGAGCCAGGCGATGTCCTCTTGCCGCTCCATCGCGACCTCGGCGTCTTCCTGCTGCGCGGCGTGGATGCGGGGCGGCTGATGGCGCAGTTGATGGGCAAGCAGAGCGGTTTTTCCCGCGGCAAGGACTCGTTTCTTCACGCCGGCGACGTCGGCCGCGGGGTCTTCGGGTCGACCTCGATGTTGGGCTCGTCCCTGCCCGTTGCGGTCGGAGCGGCGCTCAAGTTTCAGTTGAAAAAAGAGCGCCATGTCGCGGTCGCCTTTTTCGGCGAAGGAAGCTCCTCGCGCGGCGACGTGCATGAAGCGATGAACTTCGCCGGCGTGCGCAAATTGCCGGTGCTGTTCGTATGCGAAAATAACCGCTACGCCTATTCGACGCCGATCGAAAAGCAGATGGCGATCGAAAACGTAGCCGACCGCGCGCAGGCCTATGGTTTTCGCGGCCACGTGTGCCCGGGCAATGACCTGCTCGCGGTTTTGCAGCTAAGCCGCAGCGTTATCAGCCGAATTCGCGCGGGCGACGGCCCGGCTTTGATCGAGTGCAAGACCTATCGCTATCACGGGCATAGCGAGCATGACCCGGCGCTCTACCGCAGCAAGGAAGAACTGGTCGCGTGGGAGAGCCGCGACCCAATCGAGACCTACGAGCTTTTCTTGCAGAAAAAAGGCCACGATCTGCCGGCCGTGCGCGAGCAGACCGAGCAGCAGGTTCAGGCGGTCGTGCAGCAAGCGGTCGATTTCGCGGAGCAAAGTCCTTATCCGCCGCCGCAAGAAGCCTTGAGCGACCTTTACGCGACGCCGATCGTTCGCGCCCCGAAGGGATAGCGCGCCAGATGCCGCCGCGGCTTTGTGGAGAAGGGTGGAAGTAACTTACGTCAGGGCGATTAATCAAGCGCTCTTCGAGGAAATGCGCCGCGACGAGAACGTCTTCGTGATGGGCGAGGACGTAGCCGACCTTGGCGGCGCGTTCAAGGTCACCGAGGGATTGCTCGAAGCGTTCGGTCCTGACCGCGTGATCGACACGCCGATCGCCGAGTCGCTTATCGTCGGCGCGGGAGTCGGCGCCGCCGCGCTCGGGATGCGACCGGTACTGGAGATGCAGTTCGCCGACTTCATCTCCTGCGCCTTTGACCAGATCGTCAACATGGCGGCCACGATGCGCTATCGCCACGGCGGCCAGGTCGCCTGTCCGCTAGTAGTGCGCGCGCCCTGCGGCGCCGGCGTGCACGGCGCGCTGTTTCATTCGCAGAATCCGGAAGCCTGGTTTACCCGGGTTCCGGGGCTCAAGGTCGTCGCCCCGGCGACCGCCTATGACGCCAAGGGCCTGCTTAAGAGCGCGATTCGGGACGACGACCCGGTTATCTACTTCGAGCACAAGCGCCTCTACCGCAGCATCAAGGAAGACCTCCCCGAAGGCGACTTCCTGACGCCTATCGGCGTCGCGGAAGTCAAACGCGAAGGCCGCGACATCTCGGTCATAACTTACGGCGGCACGCTGCACTACTCGCTCGACGCCGCGCGGATCGCGGACAAGGAAGACGGCCTTTCCGTAGAGGTGCTCGACCTGCGCACGCTCCTGCCGCTGGACCGCGAAGCGATTGTCGCCACCGCCAAGAACACCGGCAAAATTCTGGTGGTGCACGAGGACCGCCTTACCGGAGGGATCGGCGGCGAGGTATCAGCGATCATCGCCGAGCATGCCTTTGAGTACCTCGACGGCCCGGTCGTTCGACTGGCGATGGCCGATACGCACAACCCGTTCAGCCCACCGCTTGAAGAGTTCGTGCTGCCCGACACCAACAAGATTCTCGCGGCGATTCGGCGCTTGGCGGCGTACTGAAGGGTCGACTATGGCGGTTGATGTCGTAATGCCCCAGATGGGGGAGAGCGTAATCGAAGGGACGGTCGCTAAATGGCTGGTCCAAGAGGGCGAGCGCGTCGAAGAGGGTCAACCTCTGCTTGAAATCTCCACCGACAAGGTCGACACCGAGATCCCCTCGCCCGCCTCGGCCGTGGTCGCGCAGATCTTGGCGCGCGAAGGCGAGACCGTACCGGTCGGCGCCCGCCTGGCGGTCTTGGAAGAAACCGCGGGTAGTGCGCCAACTGTCGCGGAACAAGCGGCGAGCACGAAGGCGCCAGCGGCGGTTGCGGTCACAGCGGGCCCGACTGATGAATTTGAATCAGCGGTCGGCGCGTCTCCCGCGCAACGGGCCGAGCCAGAAGCGCCGACCGGCCGACCGGCAATATCTGCGCCGGCAGTTGAGCCGAGTGCTGTAGGTCAAGAACACCGCCGGCTCTCGCCGGTCGTCATGAAGATGGCCGCTGAGCACAATATTGACTTAGCGCAGATCGTGGGGACCGGAATCGGCGGGCGTGTGACCAAACGGGATCTGCTGAATTATCTCGAGTCGCGCCAAGGCGCTGCGCCCCGAAGCCGGCCAAAACAGCCTTCTGCCGCTGACCGCGTGCCCGAGGTCGCATCAGCGGTTATCTCGCCCCTATCGCGCCGTCCAACCCCTACGCCGGGCGCCCCGATGCTTTACACCGCGCCGGTGTATCAGCCGCGCGAAGCCGACATCATCGAGCCGTTCTCGCGCCGACGCAAGATTATCGCCGAACACATGGTGTACTCGAAGACCCACGCTCCGCATGTCGGCATCGTTGCGCTCGTGGACTTGACCCGTCTGGCGCGCTTTCGCGATGCGCACAAAGAGGTATTTCAGGCCCGCGAGGGATTTTCGTTGACGTTTCTGCCGATGGTGGCAACAGCGGCGATACGGGCGCTTAAGGAGTTCCCGCGCATGAACGCCTCGGTGGTCGGGGACTCGCTCGTGATTCGCCGCGAAATAAACCTCGGCGTGGCGGTCGACAGCGAGGAAGGCCTGATCGTCCCGGTTATCAGGTCGGCCGACCAGAAATCGCTTTTGGGAATCGCCCGCGAGATCGAGGCGATGCGCCGCAAGACCGTTGAGAAGCGTCTTACGGCCGACGATTTGGCCGATGGCAGCTTTACCATCTCCAACCCGGGCCGCGAGGGCAATCTGTTCGGCTTCGCCATAATCAACCAGCCCCAGGTCGGCATCCTGCGCATGGGCGAGTTGCGCAAGCAGCCGGCCGTAATCGAGCGCGACGGCGAAGATGCGATCGCGATCCGGACCGTGATGCACCTTACCTGCTCGTATGACCATCGAGTGGTCGATGGCGTGCTCGGCAACCGCTTTCTCTATCGCGTCGCGCGTCTTCTGGAAGCTGCCGACTTCGAGCTTTAGCGCTCTTCAGCAGTCAGAGGAGAATCTTGGCTGTCGAGCATTGTCCAGCCTCGCCGTTTACTTCACGATGCTAAGTTTGGTGCGATCTTGACTGACCAGCACCGCGCTGATCACTACCGCCCCCTTGACCACCATTTGCACGTACTCGCCCACACCCATCAGGTTCAGGCCGTTGTCCAAAAGCGTGATGATGAGCACGCCAAGCAGCGTCCGATGCATCCCGCCCTCGCCACCCGAAAGCGAAGTTCCGCCCACAACAATGGCCGCCAAGCTGTTGAGCAAAAGCTCCGAGCCCAGCGTCGGTCCGGCGGCGCCCACCCTCGCCACCGCCAAGGTGCCTGCCAATCCGGCCATAGCTCCAGATAGCATGAATGCGTACACCTTGTAGCGGCTGACCGGCACGCCGGAGGTTCTGGCGACCGCCTCGCCGCCGCCGATCACGTACATGTAGCGGCCGAACCTAGTATTGAAGCACACAAACACCATAACGGCCCACATCGCGATCGCCACCACCGCGATATTCGGCAAGTGGGGAATGAACTGGCCGATCGCCAGATTGTCAAAAGCTACGGAGCGGTATTCTATCGCGCGCCCCTGCAAAAGCTCCTGCGCAAGCCCGCTGAAGACGGACAGGCTCCCCAGCGTGACCACGAACGACGGAATCGCTCCCCATGCGAAGATTATTCCGTTAATCAGCCCGAGCAACATGCCCAGGACGGTGCCCACGGCAAGCGCCGCGATGCCCAAGCCAAGCGCGTTCATCAGCTCTACCACCACCGAGCCCACCAGCAGCACGATCGCGCCAACCGACAGATCTATGCTGCCCATCAGGATAACGAATGTCGCCCCGGTGCAGACCATCAGTAGCGTGCTGGCTTGACTGGACAGGGCGGTAAGATTGCGCAGCGTGAAAAAGGAGTCACTGGCAAGGGCGAAGAAGGCGCAGAGCGAAGCCACGACCACGATGGGCAGGCCTTCGCTCATCGCGAGCCCCAGGTCAACTCTGCGCCGCCACTCAGCCGTCGCTACGCCGTCCTCGGACATTCCTGACACCTCCCAATCTTTGGTATAGGCCCGCCGCCGCGGTCAACTGCCGACCATTAGCGCAACCAACTGGCTTTCGGTCGGCTTGCGTCCTGGAGGAGCTTCGATGACCGCGCTGATCCGTCCGCCGCGCATGACCGCAATCCGGTTCGCCATGCCAATCAATTCCAGAAGTTCGTCAGTGATGAGAACAATCGCCACTCCATCGGCCGTCAGGCGTCTGATGACCCGATAGACCTCCTCCTTGGCGCCGGCGTCGATGCCCCGCGTCGGGTTATCGAGAATCATTACCCGTGGCGACCGGCACAACCACTTCGCGAGCACGACTTTCTGCTGATTACCGCCCGACAGCGCCGTGCAGCGCGTGTATGGCCCGCCTGGGGCTCTGATGTTAAGCTCCTCCATGTAGTGTTGGCTTGCCTGTTCTTCCGCGCTTCGCTTCCAATAACCGCAGTAGGTCGAGAACATGTCTTGGCCGCCGGCGAGCGACACGTTCCAAGCGATCGGAAACGAGACGATCAGCCCTTGCGCGAGCCGTTCGGCTGGAACATAGGCGAGCCCTTTCGCCATCAGGCTTCGAAGGGTGGGACGCCTTATCTCGCTGCCGCCGAATCTGACGACACCGCGGTCTGGGGGCTGTAGGCCGGCCATTCCCCTCCCGAGCTGCGATTTACCGGAGTCCAGCAGTCCCCCGACGCCGAAGATCTCCCCCTTGCGCACCTCAAGGCTTACTGCCTCGTACGCGTTGGTCAGCGAAAAATCGCTGACCGCAAAGACCACGGGCTGATTCGCTACGTCGGCCTGCCGATCCTCGTGATAATAATCTGCATCCCGTTCACGCCCCACCATCAGCCGGTGCAGCATCCGCTCGTCGGTTCGGGCCGGGTCAACGCTAGCCACGACCCGACCGTCTCTCAGTACGTAGATGACGTCAGAGATGCTCAGAACCTCGCCCAACCGATGAGAAACGAACACCACCGACCCATGCAGCTTGATCTTGCGGATTAAGCGAAACAGCGCCTCCTCCGCCGACCTCGAAAGGGCAGCGGTCGGCTCGTCGAGCAAGACCACCGGAGTTTCGATGCCGAGGACTTCGCGGGGGACCAGACAAGCGCGGGCGATCTCGATCGATTGCCGAACCGAAAAGTCGTAGTTGCCGGTCCTTTCTCGCACGTCGATCTCAAGGCCGAACCCGTCGACCACGCGCTGCGCAACTTCGATCATGCGATGCTTATCAAGCACCTGGCCAAAGCGGACGAAATAATTCTCGTGCGACAACAGCAGGTTCGCGTACACGGCCACATTTGGGATCAACGCCTGTTCCTGAAAGACGCGGGAAATGCCGAGCAGATTTGCTTGCCGATAATCGGAGAGGCGAATTTCCTTATCCCTGAACCGGATGCGGCCTCGGTCGGGCGGCACGATGCCGGAAATGACGTTGAAAAGGGTCGATTTGCCCGCGCCGTTTTCGCCTACGATACCAACGACGCTGTTGCGCTTTACGTCGAGGCTCACGTCGCGCAGCACGGGAATGCCGGCGAAGCTTTTGCACAGCCCCTCGACCTTTAGGATGACCTCTGTCGCCACCGGGCTGCCTTCCCCCAAGCCCGGCCGCATCCGCCGCTGCGCCGCCCATCTAGACCGCGCGCGCAACAGGCACGGACCATGGCCGTAAGAGTAAAAGTGCTCAGCCTTTTTTCATCGGCGACGGCCCAAAGAACTTAATTTTGTAATGCGCGGCGTATTCCTCGCGGACCGCCTTGGCCTCGCCGCTCTCGCGCGCCCGCAAATACGGCGCCGGGTAGGTCCAGCCCTGGGGTTTCGGAATTCCTCCCCATTCAAGATCGATGTCCATAGGAAACAACTCGGCCTGAGGATCCCAGTCCTTCGGATGGACGACCTTGGACATCTTTCGGTAGTCGAAAGGCTCCACGCCGCCGTTCTTCACGTAGCGTCGAAGGTAGGCATCGACGTTGACCCTGGTCATGGTCACCGAACGCCAATTCATCATGCGCTCCGAAGCACGCGGCCGCCAACCGTGGATCACATCGTACAGCCGCGTCGCGAGCAGGCCGCCCATGTACGCCGGCACGTTAGCACTGGTGGCGAGCAGAGCGCCGTCCTTGATTGCTTCGGCGCCGCGCGTCGTGCCGTCGGCTCCACATAGAAACACGTCTTTGCCCGGACCCATGCCGGCGGCCCGCAAAGCGGCCATGCAACCATCGGCAACGTCGTCATTTTGGGCGATGACGCCGACGATCTTCGGATAGCGCGCGATCAGCGCGTCCATGGCCTTTTGCGAATCCTCGCGGTTCCAGTTGCCCGGCAGCTCTCCCACAAGCTTGACTTTGGGATATCGTTTGAGCGCATCGTCACGCCCTCTGCTCCGGATCAAGTCCGTGCTATTGCCCGGAACGCCGGTCACTCCGACAATGCTGCCGCCCCCATATTTCGCCATCACGGCCTTGCATACTTCTTCAGTCACTCCGCGCTCCGCCGAAAATTCCTCCGGCACCGCATACATCGTGTAATAATCGCCCGCGTCAAACGGAGTGAACCAAGGAAGCGTACCCCAGGTATTGTCCAGATAAACCTTGTTCTTGTTGGCCAACTGGGCAATTCGTCTAATCGACCCGCCGCCCGGGGCGTGCAGCATCACTCCCTTCACTCCTGCCGCAAGCTCTTCCTCGAACTGGTTGAGCTGGCGCTCGGAATTGAGCTGCCCGTCGAGCGAGGTGAGGCGCATGTCGAGCGCTTTAGCCGCCTGCTGAGCGCCCGCGTCAGCGTTGACGCAGTATTCCAGGCGTTGCGTCATTACCAGGTGCGCAATCCGGCCGCCTGCGTCGGCGGCCGCCACAGCGGGCATCCCGAGGGCCGCCGCGGTGACGGACGCGATCGCGCCGTAGGACGCCAGCGCTAGAAATTCGCGCCGCGAGACCCCATGCACATCGAGTTCCCCCATGTGCTTGTCAATCACAGCCTTATCCGTGAAGTTCGGGAACCATCTGGGATCCAGCCGCTTGGCCATCGCATCTCCTCCGTCGATAAGCCCGATTGCGCTCGCCGCGCGCCGCGTCCCTCACGTCCTCGCCACAAAGCCGACTTTGCCGTGTTCCTTGACGCGCTGAGCCTCGCCCTGCTCAATCAGCCAGAGCAGATGCGTCTGAACGCAAGCTTCGGCATAGCATCGTCGCTCACCGATTCCGGTCGATACCGGATAATCGAGGTCCGTTTTGATCGCCATCACCTCGGCTACAAGCTCGTCTATCCTCAGGGGCTGCCCGGCGACGCGCCGCAGGCAGTGAACAATCCGCTCTTGAGTCGTTCGCTGCTGCATTTGCATATGCAGTAGTCGCCGCCTGGAACTTGCCTGCGAATACGCCGAGAGACCGTGGCCCTCCAGCAACAGCTCGGGTTCCAGCGCCAGGCAGCGCTGGATGGAACGCGCATGGGCCTTGGCGTCCCCAATCGGATACGGACCGAGCGGAGTCGGATAGTGCATCAGGTCGGCCGAGTAAAGAGTTCTTGTTGCGGGGTTCCATAGGCCGACATGCCCGGGGCAGTGGCCGGGCAAATGTATGACTTCCAGTTTCAGTCCGCCGACCTCCAGAATGTCTCCGTCGTTAACTGTCTGATCCACTTCGACCGGGCGGTTCCAGTATTTGTTGACGATGTCGGGAGCGGCGAGGCCGAAGCTTTCCCCCGGTTCCAGGTTGAAATCCTCGAGCATAGCCTCGGGTGTCAGGCCGAAGCGCGTGATGTTCTCACGCCGGGTCACGAACAGCGGGTCTTCGATGATCGGTCGGTCCAGGGGATGACACACGACTTTTGCGCCGTATCGCCGCTTAAGTGTGGCGGCGTTGCCGACGTGATCGTAATGAAAGTGCGTGATGAAGATGTACTTGAGGGGATTCTTTTCTCGGTCTAGCAGACTCACAAGAAAATCGCCCATTCCGTTGTCATGTTCAGGAAGGGTCCAGTTGCCGGTGTCGATGAGCAGGTTTGCACCGTTGCCCCGAATGAGGTAAACCCCGCTCTGCACGTAACCATCAAGCTCGTCCGCGGCGAGCGGACCATGAATTCCCGGAATGCCCCAGCCGTCCGGTGTTTGCGCCCAAAAGAAAATCATCGCGCGATCTCCTTCACACTTTTTGAATCATCCGAGCTTCTAACGTTGGGCCTTGACCTCCCAGAGGCCCGAACAGTGCTCAACTCCGCTGCTTCGAGACCGAGCGCTTGAACGCCTTGCGCATAACTTCAATCCTTTGCGTGCCGCCGGCACCAAATCTGAGCACCGCCGAACAAAATTCGTTAGTTCCCCGAACAGGCGTTTTCAAAAGGGGCCGCGAGCATGTCAGCCGGCTTACGCGCGCAGCTTGCCGCGTGAGGCATAGCGGTTGTGCCGCACGTCGGCGGTAATCTTATGCGCCAGCATCCCTTCGACCTGGCACAGGCGCCCGATCGTCGGGGCTATGCGGCGGCTCGCCTCGGCGGTCAACCGCTGATAGGTCACGGTCTTGATGAACTTGCCCACCCATAGCCCGCCGCTGTATCGAGCCGCCCTTCCGGTCGGCAGGGTGTGGTTGGTGCCGACGCCTTTGTCCCCGTATGCGACGGTGCTCTCTTCGCCCAAGAAAAGACTCCCGTAATTTTTCAGCCGGTCGAGATAGTATTGGTTCCTCGCGGTCATCACCTCGACGTGCTCGGGGGCGTAAGCGTCACTGACCGCAATCGCTTGGT